>JBGAHG010000010.1:0-231197 GCA_044226325.1 Aggregatilineales bacterium | reverse complement strand
CATCAAGTACACCGACAGCCGTGGCGAAGATGGCAACTTCGATGCCAAGGTCAAGGTCATCGAAGAAGTTGATGCCGCCCTGCCGATTTTGACCGCTCTCAATCCGGCTGTGATGATCATCACTGGCGACCATTCGACACCTGCCGCCTTGAAATCCCACAGTTGGCATCCGGTGCCGACGCTGCTGCACGCCCCCAAGACCCACATGCCCGACCGCGCTCAGTCTTACGGCGAACGCGAGTGCATGACCGGCGCATTGGGGCAGTTCCCCGCTGCCGATTTGATGCCGCTGGCGCTGGCCCACGCCAACCGCCTCGCCAAGTACGGTGCGTAAAACAATCTTAAGTCGCTAGGTTTAAAAGGCGGTGGATAGTATTTCACCGCCTTTTGATTCCCCGAACCCTTAAAATATGAGTCATCTTTATAAAACCCGACCTTTACCGTACGCAGTGTCAAAAGAGACTAAACTGATACTATGTGACATTGCAAGCGAGTATAGATAGTGTCGTATCGATTTCATCATCAACGTTGGTTTGCCGCTCTCGGTTTGTTAGTGTTGACAATGGTTGTGCTTGTTTCGACAGTAGCCCAACAGGTTCGGGCAGACTCACCTTCGATCATGCCCGATGTACTGGATAACGCGCAGCTCAGCGGCTTTACCTGTGAACCATCCGCCTCAATCCAATTAGGATCGGTGAGTTCGGATGGTGTCCAAAATGACGTATCGGGAAACCTGAACAGTTTGACGTCGGACGGTCGCTATCTTTATTTTCCGTCCCGTTCGGCTAACCTCGTAGCCAATGATACCAATGGCGCAGTAGATTATTTTGAGTTTGACCGGACCAACTGCCAGACCAGACGTATAACCGTTGGTCCAAATGGTGAACAAGGCGATGGGAATTCGGATGCAGGTGATGTTTCGGGAAACGGGCAATATTTTGTTTTTGCGTCAAAAGCATCAACCTTTGTCGTAGGCGATACCAATAATAAATATGACATCTTCGTCAAAAACCTACAGACCGGCGCGGTAACCCGTATTGCAGCCGATCCCAACAACGCGATTCCGACAACCTATTATATTGGCGATGTCTCCATCTCTAATGATGGTCGTTATGTAACCTTTGATGTTTTGGTGCCAGCAGGTACGCCTAGTGGATTTGTAGGCACACCTATCCTCTATGATCTTCAGACCTCAACGCGCATCCAAATCGCGCTTGAAGGACGTTCGCTATATCTTTCCGGTGATGGTCAATATATCGCGTTTGTTTCATCCCAATCCAACCTCGTAGCAAATGACACCAATAACGTAGATGATGTTTTTGTCTACGAACGCGCAACCGGAAACGTAAGCCGTGTTTCGGTAATGACCGATGGCACACAATCGTTTCTCCAGCAGTATTATCCTTCAATCGCCATTTCAGGCAGTGGACGTTTCGTATCCTTTACATCTCTTAGCAGCATGGTAGCGAATGATTCGAATGGGTTGAGCGATGTTTATATGCGTGATCGCCAGGCTAATCAAACCACCCTCGTGTCGCTTAATACCGATGGCAGTCAAATTGTAGGTGGAGCATTCGGGACAGCCCTATCAGCCGATGGCCGTTATGTCTTTTTCCTAGCGGGCAGCTTAACCGTTCGAGACAGGCAAACGCATCAGACCTATACCATCACCAGTCCGGAACCGAGCAACGGCGGCTTAGAAATCTCCGACGATGGGCAGTATCTTGCCTTTAGCACCTCCTCTGGCGTATCCCCTAATATTAGGCGCAATGCGTATGTCGCTCACCGCGCGGGCTTCGCGCCAGCCACTCCTACGTTCACACCCACCTATACCCCGACGAATACATTCACGCCCACACCGACCTATACACCTACCGCTGCTGCCAGCGCTGCACCACCGCGCAATTTTTACACAATCCGTACGCCAACCCTTACCTGGAATCGGGTGACTTGGGCAACGGATTATGAAATCCAAATCAGCCACGACCAGAACTTTGCGCCTGCTGCCACTTTCACCACATCGGTGCCAGCCTCATCTTTGAGTTATATAACCGACACGCTGGCGAACGGCACTTATTACTGGCGGGTGAAGGCCATCGACAGCACCAGTAACACCTTCACAGTGAGCAGCGTCGATAGTTTCGTAATCGCCGCTTCACCATAATCTCCGGCGAATATGCTTGATATGTACGCGTAGTAATGCGTCCCTGCGTTGCGCCGTTTTATTTTCTAAGGACTAATAACCAGTGGTGCAAGTGTGAGTTGTGATCTTTTGTCACCCTCTCTGCACACTGTTTTTCGCCCAAAAAGAGTGTCCTAAAGCCCTTCTCCCTTGCGTGCGGGGGAGAAGGGTTGGGATGAGGGGGTTAGACTTGCACCATTAGTTAATAACCGCTGATGTAATGCAGAATCTCGAAACTCTCTAGAAAATGAGCAATAGTCTTCGAATTGCTCACTCCCTCGTTTACGGGTTCACGAGACGACACTTTTACAGCCTTATGAGTTTTTCTCCCGTAGGGAAGGCTCTAAGAGCCTTCCGCTTTTCCCTCAATCGACCAAAACTGCCGTCTTGTCAACGCTTGCGGGCTGTCGGCGGACTGAGCTTGCCGCAAGGAAGCCGACCTGAGTTGGGATAAGAGGGTGAAATCTGTACGGAGTTGCTAATCATCCAACCCCTTGCCCTCCAAAATGCGCGGGATGTTTTTTTCAACCCGTGCCTCCCGCGTTTTGGATTGCTTGGCCGCAGAAAAATGCAGCAGATAGCCGCGCTGCCGTCCCGGTGTCAAAGCCTCAAAAGCCGTTTTCAAATCGGGGATTTCATCGAGCCGCTTTTGGAATTCTTCAGGCATGGTGAATTCCGAGGTCTTTTTCATCTCCACTTTCAGACCGGATTTTTCCACCGCAATCGCCTCATTAACGTAGGCTTTTATAAGCGGTTCCATCTCAACGATTTCTTGAAGGCGGGTGAACCGGATCTGGCGCGTAGACTGCGTATTCTCCGTTTGTGAGATCAGAACGCCCTTATCATCCTTGAGCAGCGCCCCTTTGAAAAACAGAATCGCGCAGTAGTCTTTAAACCCATGCATGAGGACGATGTTCGCGCCCTCAGAGGTATAACAGGGCACACCCCACTTCACTTCTTCCGTCAGTGGGCACTCAAGCATGATGACTCGCAACTGCTCAAATTCGCGCTTCCACTTTTTGGCCTTCTTAAAAAAGAAATCAACCTTCGGATTGCTCTCGTTGAGGATTGGATTTTGCTCGGTCATAAGCTGTTTTTCTAATTCCTTACCATCGCCTGTAATCGGGGATATCCCACATGCGTACCTCAAAATAGTCCCGCACACGACTATACGACGAACCAACGTCAGTTATGGATAAGAATAGCGAACCTTTTTTATTATGATGCGGTCGTGCTATACTCGCCACACCTAAGCTATCAAAGAAAAGTCCATGCATATTTTACACGTCTTCCTTCATGTCAAACCGGAATATGTGGAAGCCTTCAAAGCGGCGACAGTCGAAAACGCTCGTAACAGTGTCCATGAGGCGGGCATCGCACGCTTTGACGTGATACAACAAGCCGACGACCCTACCCGCTTCGTCTTGGTCGAATTCTATCGCTCAAATGATGCACGCACCCGGCACCGCGAGACTGACCACTTTTTGATGTGGCGTGATACGATCACCGATATGCTTGTGACACCGCTTACGCGCACCGAATACGTGAACATCTTCCCCGACGATGCTGCTTGGTCGTAGATAACATGAGCTTTGGATCAAGACATTTTGACGAGGTCTTAAGCAAAACTCACCTTAATCAATGTATTATGCCCGTATTGGCCGTTCTCTGACAATCACCGATCTTCAATAAATAACCAGTAGTGCAAGTGTGAGTTGTGATCTTTTGTATCCCTCTCTGCACACTGTTTTTCGCCCAAAAAGAGTGTCCTAAAGCCCTTCTCCCTTGCGTGCGGGGGCTGAGGAGAGGACACCTTTTGCGGGAATGTTATTTTTAAAGAACAAGTCTTCCCGTAGGGGAGCACCTATGTGTGCTCCCGAATTGAATTTTCTTGATTATGGTCCCCCTCATTTTCAAACATGTCCTCTCCTCAGCGTGCGGGGGGGAAGGGTTGGGATGAGGGGGTTAGACTTGCACCATTAGTTAAATAGGGCGCTTGCCATGCTGTTCCTGAATGGTGGTAGAGGGCGCAGCACCTGTAACACGCCATTCAATACTACCTTGATTGCTAGCTGGTTTATCCACATCTCAAATCTTCGCTCAATTCCCCCTCGCTGTACACGGTTCACGAGACGACACTTTTACAGTCTTATGCGTTTCTCTCCCGTAGGGAAGGCTCTAAGAGCCTTCCGCTTTTCCCTCAATCGACCAACACTGTCGTGTCGTAAACTGTACACGGAGAGGGGCTAGGGGGTGAGGTTCTGAGGCAGGTTTCCACGACTAGCAATCAGGGTAATACTATAAAATAGGTTTACTTTCGGTTAACCCGACAAATGCTTTTCAAACCATCTGCCTACCCGCTTAACACACTTGCTGCCTCAAAATCGTTAGCGCCAACCGCCCGCAAGAGTTACAAAATGGTCTTCCAAATGGTAACCCATTCGCTCCCCGCCTGTTGTACGATAGCCATTGGGCGATCCTGTATTGCTCCATCCATCCCTTACGTTCAGGAGACGACAGTTTTACAATCTTATGCGTTTCTCTCCCGTAGGGAAGGCTCTAAGAGCCTTCCGCTTTTCCCTCAATCGACCAAAACTATCGTCTTGTCAAATCGCTTGCAGGCGATCAGCGAATAAGCCTGCGAAGGGAGCTGATGGAGGACTGAGGAGGGTGTTCTCTCCGACGCATCTTAAAAATCGGCTTTCATGCACAACCCGCACAAAAATGCGCGCTTCTTTTGCTGCTTTTGCCGCTTTTGCCGCATGTTGCGCATTGGCAGTAATAGGCATTTTTGCCATTGCCGAAGCGAGTCCTGTAGGCTGCCAAATTTGGCACTGCCGTCGACTTTGACCGGAAAATAAGCGGCAGCACACCCCTACTGCCGCCGTCGCCGATGGCTTTTTGGCAAAGTTTGCGGCTATAGTCCCCTTGTGGGGCGGCACACCTCTTGCCAATATTGCCATTTTTCTCCACACAAAGCCCTTTTATATTGTGCGTAGTAAGAAGGATTATGCGAAGGTACAATCCAAATATCGATAAACCCTATTGATGTGGAACCACTATGTCTGTTGCAGTTTCCGAGTTAGCGCCTGCCTCTTCCGCTGCGGCCTCCATCACCAACCGCAGAACCATGTTAGCCCTTCTGCTAGCCGTAGTCTTATGCTCAGGTGTCGTCCGGCTGTTCACGTTCGACCGCTATTATCCGGTCAATGATTATGGTGATGAACCCATTTATTTAGCCTTAGCGAATGACGCTCGTGGCCTGTCGGATCAATCTGCCCTGCGGAATACATATGGCACATTAGCGCCCTTTTATGTGGCGTTCAGTCAGGTGGCTCAAACCATTTATGACCGCTTCAAAACCAGCCCCTGGGATATGCCCGCTGAATACTTATATCTCATGCGTGCCATATCGGCCCTTTTTGGTGTGCTGACCGCCCTCATCATCGCTTGGCTCGGCTGGCAGTTGGCAGGTAAGTCGGCTGCTCTCGTGGCAGGACTCATTTGGGCACTGTCTCCCGTTGTGATCGACTTTAATAGTCTAGCCATTCCCGATCCCATGCTCTATCTGGTATGTGCTTTAGCCGTAGCCAGTGCCTTATATGCGTGGCGTCACCAATCCTTCGCCATGTTAGTCGTGTCCTTTTTATGCGGTATCATCGCCATCTACACCAAGCTTTGGATCGTAACGGCCTTGCTGCCCTTTGTTCTTGCCACGTTTTTGCTCGTACGGGCCGACCGGCGCTGGTTTAAACGTGTTGCCCTTCTCTACGTGATTGGTATCGGTTTCGCAGTACATTTTCTGGTGGTCATAAATCCATTTTCCAGCACCAATAAGATCAAAAACAATCTCTCGGATGGAAACTTTTTTGCCAACTTGTTGAATACCAATCGACTTGCCAATAACTTCTGGCATTTGGTATTGCCTACCGATCAAGGTACAGGCATCGCTTTTGTCATTTTGGCGTTGGGCATCGTTGCTTACATCTACTGCCGCCGCCAGAAAATAACCACATTAAAGTTGAGTGATGCACTTTTCGTCGGTCTTTATGTCCTGGCGACTTGGTGGTTGAGTGCTGGCATCAGCAACGTTAATTATGATTCTGCCGGTCGGATGCGCCACATCTTTCCGGCAGTTGTCGCCTTTTTGCCGTTGTGGGCTGCCTTGTTGCTCCAGATTGGACTGGCGGTTCGTCATTGGCTCACCAACCGCAAATATAAAATGGAATGGTTACCCGCTGCCGTAGGTATGGCTGCCTTGCTGATCATCCTGCCCGGTTTTGTGCAAGCTGATGTTCAAAAAATCAACGATTTTCGTCGGGATCAGGTCATCACGCGTACATTGGCTTGGTTTGACAATTCCCCTCCGCATGATGGCATCGTGCTGTCGCCGTCACGCTCATCCACCGAGACACTCTGGAACCGTTTCTGGGGAATGTATATTGGCAGTAAGCCTTATGACCAATGGTTTGAGCCACTCGATACCATTATCAAAACGCCGCCTGAAAACTATCTACAGCGCGGCATTCCTTGGCTGGTACTGGATGAGACGGATATAGAACGTGCATCCGACCCCACCGCAGTTCACGATTATCTGGCGCAGTTGCTTCATGTCAAAACGATTGCCGCCGATCCGGCACAAGTGGAGGGGAAAACTGTTAACGTCTATCGTTTTGCCCTCCCGAATCAGGCTGCCGACTACGCGTTTGGTGATACTATAAAACTGGTTGGTTATGATCTCAGTACATCAACTGTTAAAGCAGGGGAAGCTATTTCATTCCGCCCTTACTGGAAATTACTGAAACCCACTAGCAAAAACCTCTCGTTATTTTTCCACCTCTACAGCCTTCATGATGTCGAGGCAGGCCAGCCAAAAGTTTTGGGCCAGTTTGATACGTCACCCATGCATAATACCGATGCGCCAACATCCGACTGGCAGGATACTGATGAGGTTTATTTGGGTGACGCCTTTTTGTTCTCCGTTCCCAATAACCTTCCGGCTGGTCAATATGTACTCGCTTTCGGCTTGTACGATTACATCACAGGGGAACGCCTTCAAGGTCAGGATGCCAACACCTACTACCGCATCGATATTCATATATCTTAAAAAAGCACGGTGTGGATTAGTGTAAAATCCACACCGTACAATTGAACTATGCGTTATCACTCCGAGCCAGCATCACAATCGCGCCTAACAGCAGCAGCGCCCCGAAAATTCCAATGACGGTCAGCCGTTCACCGAACAATATCGCCGCTAGGATCGCCGCAGTCACCGGCTCGAGCAGGGTAATGATACCTGCGATAGTCGCTTGCGTCGTCTTCATCCCTGCTACAAATAGACCATATCCCAACGCCGTTGGCACCGCCCCTAGATACAGTACCAGCAGCCAGCCTTGCACGGGATAATTCAGCTTTGGCCCGCCCGTTAGTAGGGCAATAATCAGCAGCATGATTGCACTGGTCGCGAAACCGATTGCGTTGACTTGTACCGGATGCGCACGATTAGCCAGAAATCGTCCACAGACGATAACTCCAGCATAGGTCAGCCCCGAAGCGACCGAGAACAAAACGCCAATGATCGCGTTATGCGGTAGATCTGCCCCCGGTTCGATACCTACGACCAAAACCGTGCCGATAATCGCACACACCAGTGCCATCATCACCTTGCGGTTGAACGGTTCAAACCGGAATATCACCGACACCAACGCTACTGAAACCGGTGCCAGGCACACCCCCACCAGCGTCGAAATCGTTACCCCGGCCAATGGAATAGCGATCAAATAGGCTGTTTGACTCAAACCTGTCAAAATGCCGATGAGTATCATGATGCCAAGGTCGCGGCGCGGGATATGAAAAGCTTTTTCGCGTAGTAGATACCAGCAGCCAATCAATAAGATCGGTGTGGCGACTGCCGCCCGCAGAAAACTAATCGATAGCGGTGTTGTTGAGGATACGCCATAAATCGCCTGTGTCGCCGGACCGATAGTTCCCCATAACGTACCCGCGATAGCCACCAACCCGAAGCCCCAGCGCTGGGATTGGCGCGGAATTACTAATTGTTCCATAGACCATGTTCCTTATTTTTTCAGTTGAATTAGCATGTAATGAGTTAGGAAACGGGGCAGAACATGGCACAGCAAAGCTAACGCATGGCATCCTCGCGTTGCGGTTGATGGCCTTTCCGCCAGATTACTGGCAGACGGGCGGAGGCGGTGTGCTAAATGTCAGCACGCGGCGGTAAATCATGTTGGCTGAACCTTTAACTGAGGGAAAATTTGTGTGTTTCCACTTCCATTATTATAGCCCGTGCCATAATCCCCGCCAATACCATAGTCCCCTTTTTACATTAAAGGAGATTTACGAGCGGTTAACACTACTTAACGCCTGCTTAATCGTTCCACAACCAATTCATCGCTACAATCCGACTTCATTTCAATAGACAGGGTGGCAACCAGACGATGGCGATCTTGAATCTGTTTAAGTTTGTCAAAGAACAAATTCCATTTCCAACAGGACACATTCTCTTCACAGAAGATGAAACGGGCGATGAAGCTTATGTTGTCATCGAGGGTGAAGTCGACCTGACCTACAAGGGACGTCTGCTCGAAACCATTACTTCCGGCGGCTTGATAGGTGAAATGGCGCTCATCGATAATCAAACCCGCAGCGCGACAGCCACCGCCAAAACCGATATTAAGGTGGTCGCCATTGACCGAAACCGTTTTGTTTTCATGGTCGAGGAAACCCCTTGGTTCGCCTTGGAAGTCATGAAGATTATGGCCGACCGCCTGCGCCGCGAACACGACAAAATCTAGTCATCCCCTACCAATTCGATCTGTTATGGTTTTTGTAACGCGCTTATAATCGCCTTCATTGATCTGCTAGTTGTGGAGGCGATTTGGATATGGCTGATGAGCATCACGGCGATCAAGAATGGTTTGAAGGCGTATATGCCAACGCGAACCGTCAAACCAACAATATCTCTTGGGCAGACTTACGCCCCAACCTCTTCATGCTTGAATGGCTCGAAACCGTTGAACCGGATACTCACAATAAATCAGCAGTAGTGGTTGGTTGTGGGTTGGGAGATGATGCTGAGGAATTGGCGCTCCGTGGTTATAACGTCACCGCGTTTGATGTCTCAGCTACGGCGGTCGATTGGTGCCGCCAGCGTTTTCCCGACTCAAAAGTGGATTATGTCGTAGCTGATCTGTTTAATCTACCCAAAGATTGGCAGTTCGATTTTGTGCTGGAAATCAACACTATTCAGGCTATTCCAGTAGCCGTTCGCCGTAGGGTCATCAGCGCTATCGCTGGCTTAGTTGCACCCGGCGGTACACTGCTCGCCATCGGTCGGCTCGCAAAAGGGCCAGAACAGCAAATCAAACGACCTTGGCCTTTAACCCGCGCTGAACTCCACAGCTTCGTGGATGCTGGCTTAACCGAATTGCGCTTCGACACCTTCGGTGATGCCGAAATCTCAACCCTCAGTCTGGTGCGCTTTCAAGTAACATATCGCCGTTAGGTTAAATTCCCATAGAAAGCCAAAGCTATGCCACAGGGACTTGAAACCCAAATTGTTAGTACATTAACGTCGATCATTCAGAATCTCGGTTGGCTGGGTATTATCGTGATCATGGCGCTCGAAAGTGCCAACATCCCCATCCCCTCGGAGGTCACGATGCCGCTAGCAGGCTGGTTGCTGATTGAAGCGCGGGGCGGTACGGCTATCCAGGCCATTCTAATGGGTGGCATACTGGGTGCGCTGGGGTGCCTCATCGGATCAGTTATCAATTATGCACTTGGCGCCTACGGTGGACGTCCCTTTGTGGAACGCTACGGCAAATATATCCTCATCAATCCCAGGGATATTGTCCGTGCCGATAAATGGTTCGCGCGATGGGGTGATTGGGCATCCTTTTTGTCACGGTTGCTGCCCGTTGTCCGCACCTTCATTTCCTTTCCAGCCGGAATGGTGCGTATCAACTTCGCCCGCTTTGTGGTTTTTAGTTTTCTAGGCTCGTTTATCTGGTGCGCAATTTTGTCATATGCCGGTTTCATAGCGGGTGAACATTGGGAAGCGATTCGAAATGTAATGCGCCCCTTCGATTACCCCATCCTCACCGTGATTCTCATCGGTTTGGTATATTATATTTACCGGCACATTCGTCATGCCCGTGCCAATGCCGATATTGGCTCTACCACACCCTAACGGGCAAAACGCTGCGCCGAGCGGATTTTCAGTTTGGTCGCTTCTTCCAGACGATTTTTGGGCGGGGCATTGGTTTCTAGCGACCGTAGTAAAATTTGGGATATGGCTGCAATCTGGTCAACAGCGGTATTGAAGGCGGCTTCGTTGGCCTTGGATGGTTTGTTGAAGCCGCTAATCTTGCGCACGAATTGGAGTGATGCCGCACGAACTTCTTCTTCGGTCACAACGGGATCAAAGTTGAACAGGGGTTTGATATTTCGGCACATATGCTTGACCTTGTGGGTTATCCTGTACTGATGATATGTTCAGGATAGCCCACCTGTTCTGTAGTGTCAACTAACCACCAGCCGCTTATTAGCTGCTAGCAGGCTCGTAAACCAGCGCTGTAACATCACCCAGGGATTTCGACTCGACTAGTTTCAAGGTTGTTGTGGTACCTTCTTGGAAGACGCGTTTGCCTTTGCCCAGAACCACCGGATAAACAAGTAACCGGATGCGATCTACAAGATTGTTCTGAATCAGGGTTTGTACCAGCGTGGCGCTCCCGTGGACAATAATATCCTTACCGTCGCTCTGCTTCAGCTTCTTGATTTCTTCTATCACATCGCCTTTGACCAGCACCGAGTTATTCCATTCCACTTTGTCCAATGTTGTTGAGACCACATATTTACGCACACCGTTAAAGTAATCTGCACCTGGATCATTCCGCCCCGGCCAGGCGGCTGCGAACCCTTCATAGGTCACACGTCCAAGGAGCAAGGCATCACTGTCGATGGCTTCTTTGGCTTTAAAATTGGCGATGTCGTCATTCCAGTATTTGAACGTCCAGGAGGGATCTTCCATGATACCATCAAGGGATACGAATTCGGTTACGACCAGTTTACGCATGATTTGCTCCTTATGGGTTGTTCGTTGATGATTTTAGGATAACTCAACGAAAGGATATTTTCTTGGAAAAAAACGACATTGATAAGTTGCCCATCAAAAAGTAATCGTTCATGATTCGTTAGCAGGGTGGTAAACGAGTGCCGTCACACCTGTAGGGAAGGTCTTTGTTTCTACAAGTTTCAGATTCGTTTTAGCACCCTCTTGAAACAGCCGTTTACCACTCCCCAGAACAATCGGATAGATGAGGAGGGTGTACTGATCAACCAGATTATGCTGTATCAAGGTTTGAACCAGCGTACAGCTGCCACCGACAAGGATATTCTCACCGAAAGTGTGTTTTAGCCTAATGATTTCGTTCACAACATTGGTTTTGATGAGACTTGAATTGTTCCACACAACGGTTTTTAAGGTGGTTGAAATGACGTATTTCGACATACTATTCATCCGGTCAGCAAAACCCTGTTCATCTGTTGCCGACGGCCAGGCTGAGGCAAAGGCTTCGTAAGTGACTCGCCCCAGCAGAAGCGCATCGCTAGCCATTAGTTCATCCAATTTGTATTTCTCGATTTCGTCGTGTCCATATTTGAAAGTCCATGCCGGATTTTCCATGACGCCATCGAGGGATATGAATTCGCTTACGACCAGTTTACGCATGATGTGCTCCCTATGTGTTTGCTGTTCGCGATCAATACAAACATCATAACCCAACGAAAGGCTATTCTCTTTGGGAAAAACGACACTTATTCAGATTGGTTCTGTTTGACGATCTGAGCAGGTGTTTGCCCCATAAAATGCTTGAGGGAGTTGGTGAGATGGGATTGGTCGAAGTAGCCAACTTCGTAAGTGGTATCGAGGATGGATTTGCCTTGCTGCAAGAGCGCGAAGGCTTTTTTGGCGCGTTCGATTTGTTGGATGGTTTTTTGGGTCAATCCGGTGGCATGCAAGAAACGGCGCTGCACCGAACGTAATGACAAGTCTTTGAGTTCGCCTTGTAAAGCAGCTTCAACCACCGGCTCGCGTACCAATATTCCGTCACGAACCAGCCGATCAACAAAGACATCCGCGTTATCAAAATTGGGAAATTCCCAGGCCGAGCCGTTCAGCCAGAAGGATTTGCTGGACGCATCCGGTAGATTTAGCCCACCATTTACCAACTCTGATGTCGGGATAGGCTGTACAAACGTTCCCAGCTTGAAAATGATGCCGAAAAATTCAGCATCCAGCGGAATAGGAGCGGGTCTGGATCGTGTTTCCGGCCCCCTAACGGTGATGGTTGTTTTGCCGACCTGTTTGGTCACGACCATTTCCATATTGGTTCCCGCAGTCGACGTGAAAGATCCACCCCCTTCATGCTGGGTATGCCAGATAGCCTCAACCATGATGGAGGCGGAGGATTTATGATCGAAGACAAAGGTCATGCATTTCCTCCTCACGTCCCTGTATCCCTATGTCATTTCCGTTTTGGAACGATGATCACAAACATTTTATCGGATTTTAGGAATCATGGGAACAGGTAGTCTCACCTAACACATTTGACGAAAAGCGTCCTCAAATGCCCGGCGGAATTTCCTGAAAGAACCACGAATTACCGTCAGGATCTTCGAAACGTACCATTTTGATACCACGGTCATATTCGATGATGTCACCCATTACCACCACACCCTTGCTCACCAGCGCGTTGTAGGCTTCTCGAATATCCTTTACCACCAACGTCAAACCCTTTAGCGATCCCACCGGCATGTCCGAAATCTCCCCATTCCCACGGCTCAACAAAACCGAACAGCCTGATCCCACTGGTGTCAACTGCACCAGTCGCATATTAGGGTTATTAATATCAAAATCGAGGTGAAATCCAACCTTCTCTACATAGAAAGCCTTGGCGCGGTCAATATCCGAAACCGATACCGGAACCACTTCCAATTTCATATCCATCGTCGGACTACTCCTTGTTCATAGATGGCAATTAAATGGGCGCTCTAAAGAAAAAAGGGCGCATGGATACGCCCTTGCCACATTTTCTTTGGGTTTAGCCGTTATAGGCTTTCTGCAACGTCGGTACGTCAATTTTGCTCATCTTGAGCATGGCTTCCATCACGCGCCGTGACTTTTCAGGGTCAGGATCGCCCATCAGCTCTCCAAGCTGCTTCGGGATAATCTGCCACGACAGACCAAACTTATCCTTGAGCCAACCGCACGGCCCCGGTTCCCCACCCTCACAGAGTTTGTTCCACAACTCATCGACTTCTGCCTGATTTTCGCAGTTCACGAAGAAAGATATGGCCTCGGTAAATTTGAACTGCGGACCGCCATTCAATGCCATGATGTCTTGCCCATCGAGGGTAAAATTAGCGCTCATGACGGTTCCCGCGGGGACTGGTGCGCCCTCACCGTAACGGCTGACGTTCCCGATCTTTGAATTTTTGAACAGGGAGACGTAGAAATTCATAGCCTCCTCCGCTTGATTATCAAACCATAGGAATGGGGTAATCTTGGACATGTGCTGTTTCTCCTTATGTGCAAAACAGATTGCTGATATGAGATCCTAAAGTTGAGACTGCTGAACGCAATAACGGCCTTTACTCTGTGATACGAATTTCGTGGGGGAAAGGTCTGTGACCCTCCCGCTGTTCGAAACTGCTGGTCATTTCTATTGACGAACGCGATCATAGAGCAGGCATAACGCACCACTTTCCGTAACGGTGCTTTGGCGTAAAGACCATGACGATGAAGGTAAGCCATCCTCAAGCAGACGAGCGCCGCCACTAACGACTTCTGGACACAGCGTGATGCTCAGGCGGTCTAGAAGATCTGCGCGAAGCAGACTCTTGATGATACTGCTGCTGGCAAGGACAATAATATCGCCACCCGCCTGCTGCCTCAGGTCATTGATAACGGTAGCGGGATCAACATTGACGATACGGGAGTTTTCCCAGGTAGGCGTTTTCAACGTGGAGGAAAACACGATCTTCTCCACCGAATTAAGCCACTTGGAGAAGGCGCGGTCGCGCGGATCGGCTGTCTCATCGTTAGCAACAGCAGGCCAGTAACTTCCGAAACCCTGGTAGTTTTTCCGACCCAAAAGCACTGTGGTGGCCGGAGTTGTGACCGCGATCATGTGATCGCGACCCCCATTTGTGATCGCATGGGGGACAATCCACCCCATATCGTACTCACCACCGGTACCTGCCGTTCTTCCGTCCAGTGACAAGGAAATGTTTGCGATGACGCTTCGTTTAGCATCAGATTTGTGTTGTGTAGTCATTGATAATCTCCATTCTTGATGGGCTATGGCGTTCACTTGTTTTCGATTACGTCCACATCATAGCCGAGTACAAGAATGGGGTCTTGTAAAAAATGGCAAACTAAACCGACTCATTAGCGCGGACAATTTGAGAGGGAGTATGTCCTACCCACTGTTTGAGGGATTTGGTCAAATGGGGTTGGTCGTAGTATCCGAGTTCATAAACCGTATCGAGGATCGATTTGCCGTGCCGGAGGAGTGCTGCCGCCCGTTGCGCGCGCTGGATTTGCTGGATGTGGTTGTGCGACAAACCGGTGGCTTGCATAAAACGATGGCGGACGGTGCGGTCGGCCACATCCGGCGACTGACCTTCTAACACAGCGTTGACTATGGGATCGCGCACGACAATTTCCTCGCGCACCAGCCGGTCAACAAAGGTATCGGCATTTTCAAAATCAGGGAACTGCCAGGCAGAGCCTTTTAGCCAGAAGGATTGGCTGGCAGCTTCGGGCAAGATGACTTCTTTATCCAGGAAATCTTTCGTAGGCATATGAGGGATAAAGGTGCCGGGTTTGAACTTGATCCACAGGATTTCGGCATCTTCACCCCAAACTGCGGTGCCAGCCGTTGTCAAAGGCCCGACAACCAGCGGCCGTACCAGACCATTTACCCGTGTGAAAACCATATGCCAATGACTCTCGGCAGGGCGAATGGTTGAACCATCACTCAGCGTGAAGCCGCGCGTGATAGATTCGACAAACGGGGAGTCTGATGATCGTTCTTCAGCCTGAATGGTCATGTTGATACCCTGCACATAGCTATCAAAATACTCCAGTGGGTGGAAAAGTCTCACTGAAATTTAGGAAGTATTATACCATCATCTGAGGACATTTGTGCTATTCGGCCGCGTCTTTTGACCAAATGTATAGGACTGCATTAAGTGGTGGTAGAGGATTTTTGCGCGTCCATTCGGTCGGGTCAACGACCACCAACGAAAACCGATTATTATTCCCGTAAATAGCGCATCGCTTATAAGGGAGATCATTGAGAGCTAGAATCAAAACTACCCGCCAATACAAACGGGTAGCGAGCAGTCGTTATTCATCAGAGCAGGATTATTTGCTATTACCGAGGTCTGCCACAATCTTGGCGATGCGGCGTTCGCGCGTTTCGGCGGTCTTGGCATCGGTCACCTGCCGCACAAACTCTTTGCGCTTGGATGGTGCGGATGCATGGAAGGCTTCGGTGGCACCCGGTTTAACGGCCAGTGCAGCCGCCAAATCTTCGGGAAGCTCGTAGGTACGCGGCGCGCTATCGAGTTCGATAGTAACGTCTACTTCATCACCGCCTTTGACGCCCGTTAAGGCACGGTTGTCGGCACTGACACCCACCATATAAACGCCACCCATCACGGCGACAGTGCTTTGATAGGTCTTGCCATTCATGGTGATCTTCACCGGCGGCTTCTTGCCCGCGCCCAGACCTTCAACAATTTCAGGGGGTATTTCAATTCCGGTGGCGGTTCCCCCACTTTTTAAGATGGTGGTATGAAAGGTAGGCATCATAAACTCCTTGCGAGTATGCAGATTAGGATTGTGCAGCCTGCTTTAACAGGTTGCCTAAAAGATTATAATCGACATCCTGACCTTTGAGGATTTTGACCGTCTTGCGTTCAGGCGGCCCGTCCTCAAAGAAGCCGTCCGGCGCTTGCACATCGGTCGCGTTAAAGATGGTGAAGGTCACCCATCCTTTAGCCGTGCCCAGGACCGCCGCATACTTGCCGTTCTTCAAGAAATGTGGCTTGCCATATTGCAGCCGTTCGGAGTAGTCGGGAATGTTTTGTTCGGCAATCTTGCGCAGCTGATAGGATACGTCGGCCTGCCATTCCTGACCGGATTTATCATTCAATTTACTGATGTACTCGGTGACTTTCTGGTTCGTCATGTTAAATTCCTTTAGTACTTGATGCGCAGTCGATAGGGACACGGCTTACTGCATATCGTGTCCGTGACAATTCACAAATTAGCTGCCAAAAAATTCAGTGAGTGCCGATCCCAGCACAGCCCCATTCACATCGTGACTCTGGCTTTCCAATGTGCGGCGGGTGCCTTTGTCCTTGAGGGCGCTACCTATGGCGTCGGCTGTGGCGTGCATGAAGGGGAAGCTCGCACCACCATCCAATACGATGGTCGGCACTTTGATGTCTGCGATTTTGCTTTCGGGCAGTGAATAATCCCCCATAACGGTCGCGTCGTAGGCCAGCGTATGAGCCAATGCTAACTGAGCAGGCCACCACGGCGAATTACGGGCGCCCTCTACGAATTCCGGCGGCAGACCAACAACCTTCGCCATGAAGAATTCGGCAGCATCACCCCGTTTGCCCTGTGCTACCAGATCAGTAAACACCTGGGCAGTGTTAGCCGGAGGACGTGGAAATCCGTCCATGATATACGGAGGCTCCCACAAGGCCAGCTTGGTGACTTTGGTGGGCAGCTTACGAGCGGCTTCGAGCGCTAACGCTGCTCCCGACGACGAACCATACAGATAGGCTTTTCCACTTGCCGCGTCAATGACTGCTTCAATATCCTCGATCTCGCGATCAACGGCGTAAGGTTGGGTATCGCCGCTGGCACCGCGTCCGCGACGGTCATAGTTGTAAACCGTGAAGTGTTTTGCCAATTCTTCAGCCAGCGAGGCGTTCGATCCTTTATCCACTGAGCCGCCGCTTACCAGAACGACTGGTCCACCTTGCCCCAATTGATCGTAAGTAATGATCGTGCCGTCTTTTGAAGTTACGCTTTTCATTTTAGTTTCCCTTTGCGCTTCATTGGCGAATGTTTATATAGTAGCTTACAAAACGGAAAGTGTATTGTACGCAAACGACATGTATCTCGGTGAGATTTTTGTCGGATTAAAATACAGCGAATTGACCTCCGAAAACATGAGTGAAATTAAGAAGGGAACGTACCTTTTGGTCGGCTGTACTCCCTTATAGAAACCTGCTGTCGATTACTTCAGGGCAGACATCGGCGCATCAAGGAACGGGATGGCAGCCGCCGCCAAAGCAGGTGATGAGAAAATGGTGTAGTGGGTGGTACCCGGCAAAATAGCCAGTTGAGCCTTGGGCATTCCCGAGCCGTCCCATCCGCCATCCTTTTGACCACCACCCAGCAGTTCAAAGAAGGCTGTGGCATGAGCGGTGCGAACGCTGTCGGCATCACCAAAGGCGAGCAGGGTCGGCACTTTGATGGCCTTTACACCCTGGCTGTAGTCGTATTCTGTCCGCAGCATATCGCCCATCTTGCTCAACAAAACCGGCCAATCGTCTACACGCGGCGCGATCTGTGAATACATGGCGTACATCGGGGTTTGCTTCATGGGTTCTGCCGCTGCTGCGCCCATTTGCGCCATTCCCGCTAGAATTTCGGGATACCAGCCCTCACGCTGGAAAGGGAAGGAAACAGCCACCAGTTTACGGACGATGTCAGGATGACGGATCGCCGTTTGGACTGCTACGCCTCCACCCATCGAGTAGCCCAGCACATCGGCCTTCCCGATGCCCAAATATTTAATCAGGGCTGCGATGTCATCAGCCATCGCCTCCAACGAAATCGGGCGATCAATATCGGCGGTGCGTCCATGCGCTTGCAAATCGACAGCAATCACCTGCCGACCTGCTGCCAGTGTCCTGAGGTTTTCACCGAACATCTCAAGTGCACCCAATCCACCATGCAGCAGCAGCAACGGCTGACCTTCACCATGAATCTCGTAATACAATTCGATTCCGTTGACCGGAGCATAATTGGTTCTAGTTGCTGTAATTGTCATTCAAGTTCTCCTATTGTTTGTGAGACATTGCCATCATAGATCAAGGCGCTTTGGACTGTCTTGTATAGGAACGACAACCGTTCGGAACGGCCTGCATCCAGCAGTTGGGCCGGTGTTTGGCCGATGAAATGTTTCAAGGATCGAGTCAAATGTGGCTGGTCGAAGTAGCCAGCCTCGTAAACCGTGTCAAGGATGGAAACACCTTGCTTGAGGAGATAGGTCGCCAGTCGCGCGCGTTCGATTTGGCGCGTAGCTGTCTGTGTGAAGCCCGTCGCCTGTAAATAACGGCGCTGTGCGGTGCGTACTGATAACGCATCCGACAGCTGGCCCAGCAGTGTCGCCTCGACAACCGGCTCGCGCACCAGCAGGCCATTCCGTACCAGTCGGTTCACAAACGTGTCCGCGTTTTCAAAGTTCGGGATTTCCCATGTCGAACTGTGCAACCAGAATGACCGGCGTGTTGCCTCCGGTAAATCCTGATCACGGTCAAGAAGATTTTTCGCAGGTAAATGGGGCATAAAACTGCCCAATTTAAAGAGGATGCCAAAATAATCGGTGTCATCGGTAGTAAACGCGGGTGAGGCTTTACTCTCCGGCCCATGCACGGTAATCCTGAGGTTACCTTTGCGCCGTGCCACCACCAACTGCCATTGGTTAGAAGCCATCGAGATAAAAGCGCCTTCGACCTCACTGCGACTGCGCCAGATGGTTTCCACAAATGGCGAGTCCGACGCTCTTTCATCCGCTACCAAATCCATACTTTTACTCCTGTGAGTTTCAAAGTGTTAGGAACTTCCACAAATAAAGCATTTCTATTATATGATCAGTCCAGCATCCCGGGTTGGAGGCGCGCATTCCGGGGAAGGATTAAGGCCCTCCCCCTTCAATTCGCTGAGACTTAGTGGTTCAAATAGGCGCTGGTGAGGGAATCTTTGGCGTTTAGAAGCTGTTTGGGTGTACCTTCAAACATGACGCGTCCACCTTTGGTACCACCTTCCGGCCCCATGTCGATGATCCAATCAGCATTACGAATCACATCCAGGTTATGTTCAATAACGATCACCGTGTTACCCGCATCGACCAACCGATTCATGATCTCCAGCAGATGGCTGATGTCTGACATGTGCAAACCGGTGGTTGGCTCGTCCATCACATAGATGCTGCCTTTCTTGTGGAGTTCACTTGCCAGTTTGATACGCTGGCACTCGCCACCGGAAAGTGTACTGAGCGGCTGCCCCAACTTGAGATAATTCAACCCAACGTCGTTCATGGCTTGCAGCTTGCGTTTGACCTCTTTAATCTCAAAAAAGTCCAGCGCCTGTTCAACCGTCATGTCCAACACATCGGTAATCGATTTGCCGTTGAGTTTGTAACCCAACACCTCATCCTTAAAGCGTTTGCCACCGCAAATTTCACAGGGCGTCTTGACACTATCAAATGGCCCGAGGTCGGTGAAGATCACGCCTAAACCCTGGCAGTTCTCACATGCCCCTTTGGAATTAAAGCTGAAGAGTGACGCGTTGACCTTATTGGCGGACGCGAAGGTCTTACGAACCTCATCCATGATGCCAGTGTAGGTTGCTGGATTGGAGCGGCTGTTAACACCCACAGGTGATTGGTCAATCACAATCGCGTCAGGATGTTGGCTCAGAAATTCATGGTTAATCAGCGAGCTTTTGCCTGAACCCGCCACGCCTGTAACCACGGTCAGCACACCGGTCGGAATGTCCACGCTAACGTCATGCAAATTGTTCACGTTGGCATTTTTGACCGGCAGATTACCCTTTCCCTGACGAAAATGATCCTTGATGGGCATGGAGCGCTGCATGTAGCGTCCAGTAATCGTATCGGCGCTCAGCAATCCGTTGAAGCTGCCTTCATAAACAATCTGGCCGCCTCCGCTGCCTGCCCTTGGGCCTACATCTACAATATGGTCGGCCACTTTGATGACATCGGGATCATGCTCAACGACAATTACCGTGTTGCCTTTATCACGCAGTTTCTGGAGCAGTTCATTCATGCGGTGGATGTCACGCGGATGTAAGCCAATACTCGGCTCGTCAAAGATGTACATCACATCCATCAAACTGCTGGTCAGATGTTTGACGATCTTGACGCGCTGTGATTCACCACCAGAAAGTGTATCGGTTGGGCGGTCGAGGCTTAGATATTCGAGGCCAATGTCGATTAGATGTTGCAGCCGTTCAATAAGGCTGGCGACCAGTGGCGCGGCGTTCAAATCTTTGATGGCTTTAATCACCTCGATTAATTCGCCAACTTCCATTTGTGCCAATTCCGCGATGTTATAGCCCTCGATTTTGCAGCTCAACGCCGCCTGACTCAGCCGCGCACCATGACACCGTGGGCATTCCTGCATCGTGATGTAAGGTTCGACGGTTTTCTGTGTGCGCTCCGACATAGTTTTAAGATCGCGGGTGATGTACTTGCGCGTAAACTTATCGATGATCCCTTCAAAGGTTAAGTTGACGGCTTTGCCCGCGAAGTCCATTTTGACTTTGTAGGGCGGGCCGTGCAGCAGCAGTTGCATTTCTTCACCGGTGTAGTCTCTTAGCTTCTTGTCGACGTCGAACAAACCCGATTGGCTGATAACATTCCCGTCCCAACTTTCGGCTTTGAAATCCGGATAGAGAATTGCGCCTTCATTCAGCGACTTGGATGTATCCAGAAACAAATGCAAATCCACACCCATCTTACGACCTATCCCATTACATTCGGGACACATACCTTGTGGATCGTTGAATGAAAATGCGTTGGAGTAACCGATGAATGGTTTGCCGACCCGTGAAAAGAGCAGCCGTAACGCTGAGTAGATGTCGGTGGCTGTCCCCATCGTCGAGTGTGATCCACCTCCCATCCGCTTTTGATCGACCACAACCGCCATACTCAGGTTTTCGATGGCGTCGGCATCCGGTTGAGAATAACGGGGTAGAAAGTTACGGATGAACATACTGAAATTCTCGTTGAGCAGCCGTTGTGCTTCGGTGGCTATCGTGTCAAACACAATCGATGACTTGCCCGAACCGGATACGCCAGTAAAAATCGTGATCTGGCGTTTGGGAATGCGTAAGGATACATTCTTGAGGTTGTTTTCGCGGGCGTGACGGATCTCAATATATTCCTGGGACACTCTGCGCTCCTTCCCATGTTTGGACACATGAATTTTTGGGCGGACTATCATAATCTATTTTGACCATTTCTGACTAGCCCTGACCTCTCCGTTACAGAGGCATCCGGTCAAAACGCGGCCATTTTCGGTGTTTGCGGTGGTAAACTGCCGACTTGCTATTATAGAACAATTGATCTCATCAGTCAAGCGAAAATATAGATGGGATACGCGTAACGCATCCCTAAAATAGATCGATGCTTTGTTCGGGTAAGATTGGTGTTTATCGGGAGAAAAATTCGATCAATACTGGTGTGAGTGCCTCAGGAGTCACTTCATGTGTCTGGCCCTGGAGTGTGCGCTGTTCGCCGTGTGGCATAAGATTGGCAAGTGCTACCGCTGCGGTGTGCATAAACGGATAACTCTCGCTGCCATCGACTGTCAAGGTGGGGACGGTTAGGTGAGATGCCTTTTCGTTCGGAACAGCCGATTCGTCACCTAAGTCAGCGGCATCGTAAGCGAGGGTAAGGCCCACTGCCTCGAACAATGGGAAAATTGGATTCTGGCGCATCCCGGCTGCATGTTCGTCAGGCATTCCCACTAACTTCATGAACAGCAGTACCGCGTCACCACCACGTTCTTCCGCGACCAGCTTATCAAGCTGCTTTCTGTAAGCGACCCATGCCTGTCGTGCAGCAGGATCGTCGTTATAAGGCGCTTCGTACATCAATAACTTCTTAACTTTGCTGCCAAGCGCCAGTGCCGCTTCAAAGGCCAGCGCCGCGCCGGAGGAAATACCATATAGATAAGCCGATCCACCTGCTCGGTCGACAAGCGCCTCGATGTCCTCAATCTCGCGCGCTACGGCAAATGGTTTCGTGTCTCCACTGTCACCACGTCCCCGTCGATCATAGTTGATTACAGTGAAATGGGGTGCTAATAAATCGGCAATTTGTTTAAGGCCTTGATCAAACGCGCGATACTGTAAAGCACCCGCGACAGCGATCACCACCGGCCCTGTACCAGTCTGATCATAAGCGATAGTCGTGCCATCTTTTGAAGTGACTGTTTGCATTTTGGTCTATTCTCCTTGTTTAATCATCTGGCTTAGGCTCTGGTCAAGGTTGATTCGTATCCACCGCCGCCCGGATACACCCATGCGCCTGAATTGACGTTTCCGTCAGCGCTCCATGTTCCTCTGTAAAAAGCGGGCGAACCCTTCTCACCACCCCAGATCGTCAAGGTTTTGTCATCCACCTCGTAGGTATATTCAAATGTTTCACCTGTGTTCCCAAACCAGTGCGATTTGATATTCTCGCTCGGTTTATCAGCACCAAAGGGTAGGTCATAACCGATGATTTCAATCCCTTTGATTGGACGTCCACCATGTACAAAATCAACCTGCTGCATCAGAAAGAATCCACCTTCCATCCACTCGAACCGCACCTGCCCTTTGATGTCTGGTCCGGAGACATTCCATGTGCCCACCAATTTGTTCAGGCTTTTCAGGCCCGGATAGGGCTGCGCGGTCTGATAGCTGTTGTCAGTCATCGTCATTTCTCCTCACTCCAACCTGGGTTTGCAGATCGATTTGCCAGTCGTTACAGCGAATGGGATTGCCCTTTGGATACTCGAAATCACAGTCCCCGATCAGCTCGAAACCGGCGTTTCGACACAGGGCGTTGGATGCCAGATTATCAATTCTGGGATAGGCGTGCATAAACCGGTGCTTCTTCTCAACCCGTGCCTTTTCCACCGCTGCGAGCAGCCCCGCGACAGCAAGGCCGCGTCCTTGGTATTCGGGCAGAACACCCCATCCGGCCTCCCACACCGTGTCACCCTTCCACTTATGTTCCCAATAACCGACGAAGCCCACTGGAGTCTCATCCGCCAATATGATGAACATGTAGGCCTCGCCCGCTTTCAGGTTGATATAGCGTTGGTGGCGGTCGAGTAGTTTTTCTTCGCTCTCCGGCCCACCCAGATACTCCGTCATTTCCGGCGCATTATTTCGCCTGAGCAGCGGCAGATCTTCGGCTGAATATGGTCTGAGTTCGACCCCGGGCAGCATTTTCATGTTGTGGTTCTCCGATATAGCCCTAATCACCACCTAGAGTGTCGCCAGAATTTCATCCAGCCGATCATAAGATTCATTCGATCCGTCTGCCATGCCAGAGGCGAGCATTCCGTCACGATCCGCCACCGACTGGAAAACCGATGAAACCGTAACCTTAGTTTTGCCGTCAGCTTGTGCTTCGAGGGTCATGGTTTCCATCAGCACATGCCCCGGCATACCTTCAAATTCGAAGGTGTCTATAATCCGCTCTGGCGCGACTATCGAATGGTAGACACCATGAAAGGCAAACTCACTCCCGTCTTTACCCTTTTGGATATAGCGCCAGATTCCACCTGCTTTGACCTCCATCGTGTCCACAATAGTCGTGTAGATTCGTGGTCCCCACCACTGCGGAATATGTTTGGGATCGGTCATCACCTTGAAGACAAGTTCGCGCGGTGCGTTGAAAATCCGCTCCATGATGATCTCATGGCTTCCCGGTTCGGCAGTTAAAGCAGCCTTGTTCATGGTCATTGCTCCTTTTTTGTAGGACACGTAGATGTTGTTTTACGATTGAAACGGGTATTTCACTGCATTTTCCCTCCCCCGCAAACGAGTGAGGGTTAGGGCAGGGGTTCTTCCTCCCCCTTACTTCACGACGCGGTAACTTAGATGGGTCACATCTTTGCCCTTAATTGCATCCAGTTGTTCCAATTGAGGCATCTTGTCGAGGTTGTCGAATAACTTCACGCCCTTACCCAACACCACCGGCGATAGATCGATAGTGATTTCGTCCAGTAATCCAGCGTTCAGGCATTGCTGCAAGGTGGTAGCCGAACCCACGAGTACATCCTTATTGCCAGCTAGCGCTTTGGCTTGCCGGATAGCGCTTTCGATACCATCTGTAACAAACGTAAATGGCGCCCCTTCTTTGACCCATTCCTGTGGCACATGGTGGGTTAGCACTACAACAGGCACATCAGCAGGGTGTTGACCGCCCCATGCATTGGCAATATCAAAGGTCTTGCGTGCTGTGACCAAAGCGCCTGCATTTTTGATGGCTTGATCAAGACGCTTGGCGCTGGCTTGTGAAACCTTAGCCTTCAAATCCATGCCAGGGAACGCATAGTCTGTGTCGCCGCTGTTGTACCATTTGAAGATAGGTTCACCGCCATCACCCAACGGGTTATCTGGCGCATCGTTTGCCCCTGCGACAAAGCCATCCAGTGACATTGACATGTTAAATATGACTTTTCCCATGTTCAGACTCCTTTACTGATTGCTTCTTTACGTGCTGATGAGGATGGTTAACCATTACCGTCGCGATTTTCCTCATTCGTATGGTCTTGCAGTTCTTCGAGGTAATCATCCAATCGGTCAAATCGCTCTTCCCATAGATGTCGGTATGACTTCAACCACTCATCCAGTTCTTGCAGCGGTTCGGTGCGGATTTCGTACCAGTGCCGCTGGGCATCCCGGCGTACGACGACCAACCCTGACTCACGCAGCACACGCAGGTGCTTCGAGATGCCCGGTTGGCTTCCTCCCAATAAATCAACCAGTTCGCCCACAAGGCGCGGTCGTTCGCGGAGAAGGTCTAGTATCTGTCTGCGTGTCGCATCGGCTAAAGCTTCAAATGTTGTTGTCATAGAACAAATATACAACACCTGTATATAACTGTCAAGTTATATAACCATTCAGTTATGCAATCTCATGAGTCTTTAATCTATCGTCGGCGCAGACCGTGTGAAACGGAACTGATCAAATAAAGTTCAACGTGAAAATGTGGAAAAATAAGTCGATTATTTCAGCACACGGAAGAAAATATCGGTGCGTCCGCCAGGGTTTCAACCAGCTTAACCTTCTCCAACTGCACCGGCTGCGCCGACAAATGATCGAAAAGTCGCAAACCATCTCCCAATAAAACGGGCATGATTCTAATCTCTAATTCATCCATCAGTCCGGCCTCCACAAGCTGTTGGATGAGATTCGGTCCGCCAACCACCGTCACATCTTTATCACCAGCTGCCACTTTGGCCTGCCGAACAGCGCTTTCAATCCCATCCGTTACGAAGTGAAACGATAATTTGCCATCTCATAGGTGTATATGCCCATGATTACCGCACCTGTCTTTTTAATCGCCTCTTGAGGCATATCCGTTTGACCCAGTTCTCCCAGGTCAGGATACAAAGCGGCCACGCTCCCGTTACGGTCACTCACAAAACCACCCAACGAAATGGTCATACCACCAACAACTTTTCCCATTCTTGTTTCTACTTTTTACTATCGTGTGATCGTCAATAAAAAACGTTATTTCTTCCAAAGGGTGGCATACTTCTTGCGGTATTTAGCGTCTGTTTCATTCTCAATCAAGGCCAGTGCTTTCGCTCGAATGCTTTCATCATGGACGGCATCATAGACATTTCGCAAGCTTTGGAGAATGTCGTAACGGATCAAGGTGCAGTTCTTTTCGCTGATGCACTCGTTAAATCGGCTCTCAAGTCCGTTCACCAATGTTTCTTGCTGCGGCTTACCGACGACGCCAATTTTCCACAGGGCTTGCATACAGTGTCGCGCGGTGACGAAGCGTTCATCTTTCGTCACTGCTAGCAGCTTATCGAAGTCCTTCAGTATCCGCTTCTCAGGATCGCTCTTGGCAAGGTTACAAAGCACTTGAGCCGCAATCGCCCGCACATGGTTATCCTTGTGGCGCAAGTCTTTCACCCTGTCATCCCACACCTCATAAGCCCAATCTACTGGTTTGTCGGTTGTCTCAAGCACAGCGAAATAGGCTTTGTTTTGTAGGTCTTTGTCATCAGAACCCATGTCATCAATACTTTTTCGTGTCATCTCATCCATCTGACAACCCCTCGGCTTTAGTTGCAATTCACAAGTGAATACAGCCTAACGACACTCAGCTAAAAAGTCAAGAACAAAATTTCTACATAGTCACAACAAAAAAGGGCGCTTTCGCACCCTTCATGCATCTTCATTATGGTAACAGCGACCGTTACCCTTCTAGTGCTTTCACACCCAATCGTGCCAATATCATGTCCTCTTCTTCCGGTAGTCCGCTGACTCCCACCGCTCCCACACAGATCCCCTCATGGAAAATAGGGACGCCACCGCCCCACGCTGTGTAACGTGGATCACCAAAGTTGGTCATCGGCCAGGGCTTCTCGCGTGATGAATCGCCCACCTCTTTGGAGGGTTTTTGTTCGCGTGTGGCTGTAAAAGCTTTATTGATAGCAATTGTAATCGATGGTAGACGGCAGCCATCTGTTCGCACGAAAGCGATTAGTTCACCGTGTTCATCCGTTACTGCGACCGCTGCCCCTTTGCCCTTTTGATCCAATTCGTGCTGAATAACCGCGATCACTTTCATCGCGTCCATATGTGAAAGAACATATCGTTGGTACATAATATTTTTAGCTCCCTAAAGCCTGATGCCGGTTAACGTGAATCCCATACCCATGACAAGGGGTGGACTCTGCCACTCCTGAACAGTCTAGTCGATAGTCCAATTATTAGCCTTAAGCACCGCCTATATTGGATTTGAAGAACGCCACCAATTTTTGTTCGTACTCGGTCGTCTGGTTAAACATCGCCCGGATATGCTCACTTCCGTCCACGATCCAAGGTTCGATTGTCTCCCCGTTTGTCTTGGCGGCTGCTGCCAGATCATAAGCATATTGTGGGCTTAAGCGCGTATCCGCCGAGCCGTGTGTGATGAACAGTGGGCGATTGTTCAGCTTATTGATCGCTGCCAGCGGACTCTTGGCCGTAATATCGCGGTTAGAGATCACCTTGCCCATCAAGATTCCTGCGCCAGCCAGCATAGTCGGGTAGCCATCGCGCTTTAATTCGGCATTGATAGCGACGTTGATGTCGGCATAGCTGCTGTCTTCCCAGACGGCTGCTACTTTCGGTTCCTCCCCCATCGCGATCAGTACCGTCGCTGCGCCCAGCGAGGTTCCAAACAAACCGATTGTCTTGGGCGCGAATTTCTTCTCATTAACCAGCCAATCCCACGCGCCCAGCACATCACGATACTCAATAATACCGGCTGCGTAACGTCCGTCTGTCACCTGCGAGTCACCATGATTACGCAGGTCGATCATCAGCACGTTGAAGCCTGCCTTATTAAGCATTCCGGCTGGCAGCAAAATAAACGGCGTATGCTTGCAATCGTTCAAGCCATGCACAAGGATAACGGTTGGTGCGCTGGCCTCATCTGCGCCCTGTGCCGGGACGTACCATCCCTTAATGGTCAAGTTATCCTCACGGCTGGGGAAGCTCACGTCTTGATATGCACTCATCGCGTAAGGTTTCAAATCTGCGTCTGATTCACCTGTTGCTACAAAGGCTGAAGGTGTGTTTTTTAACCATTCCGTTGTCTTGTAATTTTTGCACTCAGGTTTAACGACTGAAAGTTGGCTGTAAACCACTACTCCGCCTGCCACATATCCCGCACCGAGCAGCAGGAGGACGACCACCAGAAGACCAACCAAAATACGATTTCTGCGGTTCACAATAACCCCCTATTCCAAATAAACACTCTTACTAATAATGATAACCCTCTTTAGACATAGCGGGTACGAGGGGATGGACGACCTTAATTAATCGGCAGTCAGCCTTGCAAGTTATAATGGACACATCATTCTTTCAAAGATCGTCAGGAAATAATGAGCAAGCTCGGTTTACTTAATGCAGTTTTCTTAGTGCTGCCCACGATGATTGCCGCCTATCTAAGCCTTCATGCGTGGCGGCGGCGCTCTATTCCGGGTGCGATTAGCTTTATGGCAGCTATGCTGACCATCGCGGTATGGTGTGCCACATCGCTGCTGGTCGTCGTCAATCGGGATGATCAAGCTGCGTTATTTTGGGTCAAGATGATGCTAGCCGTAGTTCCTTATTTGGCAGCGTTCATTTTGATGTCCGTCATCCAAACCAGTGTGACGAAAGCGCCTCTGCAATCGCGTTGGTTGCTGCTCTTGATCATTCCGACCATCACAGCTGTTCTTAGCCTGACCAGCGATAATCAGCATTTTTATATCTATAACATAGGCTTGACCCGGGTCGATGCTCAGAATATTGGTTGGACGAACCAGTATGGCCCCTGGTCGGTTATCCATTTATCGTATAGTTATGCGCTTATTACCTTCGCCATTGTCATTCTCGTGCGGCAGTTTATTCGGATGCGCTATCACACGTATCGGATGCGCATTTTTCTCTTGCTCGTAGGTCTGGCGCTGCCTTTTATTACCAACGTATTGAATACCCTGGTATCCAATATTCATTATTTTATTACGCCTATCATGTTCAACGTTTCAGCGCCCATCTTCTTTTGGGCGATCTTTCGCTACCGTTTATTCGAGGTGCTGCCCATCGCCCGTGACCGTGCCTTCGAACATATGGATGATGCTATCGTCATCATCGATCCCGAAAATCGGATTGTGGATACCAATCCAAATGCAGCCCTACTCGCGGGCCAAACCGCAGAAGTTTTGCTCGAAAAATCGTTATTTACAGTTTTGGCGCCTTTTGAAGAAACCCTCAGTCCCTTGTTGGGAAGTGCGGTCAGCCACAAGCCAATTACCATACAAAATCATGGCGGACAGCGTTACTTCGATGTGACCATTTCACCCATTACCCACGATCAGGAATTGGTCGGCAAGCTCATCATCCTGCACGATATGACCGACCAGCGCATGGCCGAATTACGTGCCCACCAATTAGAAATGGAACATGAACGCCTGAGTATTTTATCCGAGTTCATTGAATCGGCCTCACATGAATTCCGTACACCGCTTTCAATTATCAAGAATTCGACATTTATCATCAGCCGAACCGAAGACACCGCCAAGCGCGCCGAAAAAATCGCCCAAATTGACGATCAGGCCAACCGCATCAGCCAGCTTGTTGAAGCCCTGTTAAGTGTCGTGCGGGTGAATGCTAACACGGACCTTCAATTGACACCGCTGAACGCTAATACGCTGATAGAGGCAGTCAAAAACGAACTTGGCGGAGCGGCAGATGATAAACAGGTGCGCCTGGAAACAGATTTAGCGCCCGACGTGTCCATGATAAATGCTGACTCTGCGTATTTGACGAAGGCATTCCACGCTGTCGCTCACAATGCAATTCGCTACACGCCGTCGGGCGGCACCGTCACAATCACCACCTGCCAACAAGACTCGCAGGTTGTCATCAGTGTGAAAGACACCGGCATCGGCATTAACCCCCAAGACCTCCCGCATATTTTTGATGTGTTTTATCGCGTGGATAAGGCCCACACGACCGCCGGTTTTGGGACGGGTTTGACAGTTGCCAGCCGCGTCATCGCCCTGCATGGCGGTCAAATTACAGCCAGCAGCACACTTGGGTCAGGGACGGCGATTACGATATCCATTCCTGCCGCCGTGCAAGATTGCCTCACTTCACTTTGTCTATAAATTATATGAAAGTGATTGACTTTCGATTTTGACTAGGCTAGACTGATTTTAGAAGTTCAATCAAGTGAGATGATTATGTTTGTTTGTGCGTGTTGTTGTCTGAAGCGGGGACGTTAACCACACTTCAGGCTGATAAAATAAACGGCTTAACTAAGCCAACAGCAATCAATGAAGCGTGGCGCGTTCCCGGTGCGGGCAGCGTTACGCTTTTTTATTTGCGGTTGGCTTTTTTGTTACGAAGCCCAAGAACATAAACCGGCATTGTTCTAACCATACTAACGACTATTGACCAAGGACTAAAGACTACGATGGCCTTACCTAAACTGGATATCCATACTATTTCGCAGGTCGATGCCAGTAATATCGACAGCTTGATCGGCAACACACCGCTCTTGAGCTTTCGTAAATTAACCGCGCACCTGTCGGACAAGGTACGGGTATACGCCAAAGCCGAGTGGATGAATCCGGGTGGCAGTGTCAAAGATCGCGCTGCATCCAATATCGTACGTGAAGCCGTCCGCAGTGGGGCGCTGACCCACGATAAAATCCTGCTGGATAGCACTAGCGGAAACACAGGTATCGCCTATGCCATGATCGGCGCCGCCAAGGGCTACCGCGTCAAGTTGTTCTTGCCGGGAAACGTCAGTCCCGAACGCACCGCCATTCTCACGGCTTATGGTGTCGATATTGTCTATACTGACCCGCTGGAAGGCTCGGATGGTGCTATTCGTGGGGTACGGGCATTGGCCGCAGCCGAACCCGATAAATATTTCTACGCCGACCAGTACAATAATCCGGCTAACTGGCAAGCCCACTACAACACAACCGGCGTCGAAATCTGGAAGCAGACGCATGGCGCGGTCACCCATTTTGTGGCCGGATTAGGAACCAGCGGCACACTGATGGGTACAGGGCGCCGACTAAAAGATTATGATCCCGGCATTCAGGTCATTTCGCTTCAGCCTGATTCGCCGTTTCATGGGGTAGAAGGTTGGAAGCACATGCAAACAGCTATCAAACCGGGTATCTATGACTCATTTTTTGCTGATCGCGACCTTGGTATCAGCACCGAAGCCACCTATGCTATGGCTCGTCGTTTAGCGCGTGAAGAGGGCTATCTGGTAGGTATAAGTGCCGCCGCCGCGATGGTCGGCACGTTGCAAGTCGCAGAAGAAATCGCTGCGCGGGATGAAGAAGCCGTCATCGTAACCCTGTTCCCCGATAACGCCTACAAATATCTCAGCGAATCTTTCTGGAAGCAGTAAGTTCGAAGTCAGTCGTTCCAAGTAAGAAGCTAAAAAGACCATACCGCTCGGTATGGCCTTTTTATTTTCAGACAAGTTTAACTATTAAATGGCTACCATTCTTCATAGTCAATCTGTGAGCCATCCTCTTCAATGGCTTTCATGATGGCATCAAGGTCTTCTTTAGGGAATAAACCGCCGAACTTGAACAGTGTACTGGAAGGTACACCACGGGGTCGCGCATTACCGGGCAGCGCACGTGCAAAATCGAGCACTTGCTGCTGTTCCTCAGGCTTCAAACGATGGACAACTTCAAAGATTTCTTCCAGCAGGGAGTTTTCCATAAGCTATCCTCCATGTGTGAGTCATTAAGTTATTATAGTAGCTGTTGATGTCACCCATGTAAATCAAAACGCACCCATTATGGATGCGCTTCGACATGTTCTATGTGCTTTTTAGCGGCTGACGATGTTGGTGACCAGATTACCGGTTGCCACATCCCATTGTGCTTGACCTTCGCTGCTACTCGCTTCGACCACATTGCCGTTCAAGAAGCGTACGCTCGTGATCTTGGCTGATGATCCTGCGTAGACAACAGGGTTGCGATCAGACAGCTTGGAAGGCAGGTTTTGCAGATCCCACACCCGTAGGTTGTTGCCGCCGATGACCAGATAGTGAGCATCCGGACTGAGGGCGATACGTTCGGTGTAGCTGGTTCCGTCCGTATTGGCATCGATCTGAATGTTATTGTTTGTACCACGTTCCCAAACGGTGACACCTGCACCATTTTCACTCTGTAAACGCACCGTGTAGACAATGACCCGGCTGCCATCGGCTGATAAGGTGAAGCCAATCTGGGCGCTTTTTCCGGCGGGGTTGTCATAGTAGCCAACTTTTTCGCCGGTTGAGCGGTTGTAAACGGTCACGCCGGGAGCCGAGTAATAGTAGCTGGTAGGCAGCACCCATACTTCGTTATGCTCCGCATCCCAACGGCTGGTGTAGTCGTCCCCACGAAAGTCAGTCAGCTTAATGCCCTTTTCTTGCCCGACCGTCCACAGCGCCAAACCATCACTGTTACTGACAATCGCTTGCTGGCTGTCCGGACTCCAGCGTAAGCCTGAATTAGTGAATGAACCGACGCGTTGGCCGCTGGTGACATCCCAGATAACGGTGTTGGTGTGTCCAAATTCACCCAGCGCAGCCGCCATATAGTGGCAGTCCGGCGACCAGTTCATGATATTCAGGTGCGAGGCTTCTAACGATGTTTCGACCTCTTGCACCGTCTTGCCGGTATTCCAGCTAACCAGTACCAACCGCTTGTTGCGATACTCATAACGTGGGAACAAGCCCGCTTTGTAATAGCTGCCTTCCGTAAATGGGCAGGCATCCCACAAAACAGCGGTTGCGTCATCCTGTGCGCCCACGGCCATAATGCCCGCGCTCACGACCACCATCACCATCATCAGCATTCCGATAAGCTTACGCATGATTTTTTGTCTCCTGTTTGTATAAATTGTGCGTTCGTTGTTGATGTCTCTACGATACGACAGGAGGGGAGTGGGTTACTGGTTGCCAGTCTGATGCAGACACCATGCGTGATCTATGCGCGGCTGACGCAAAGCCTACGACCTGACGCCAGCCCTACGCCAGCATCAAAATAGTAAAGGATTCGGGATTATCGGGCAGTAAGCGGCACATGTTGTACTAAAGAAGCCATTTGAAAAGAAATGTCAACTAAGGGACATATTCGAGATACAAATCGAGTTCCCCGTAGGGGCGTGGTTTCTGACCCGCCCAATATGGAATAAATTACCCGTTTAGTGGCTTCAAACGAAAACATAAGATATTATTCGAATAAATCTTCAAATCCAATAAGTACTAAAGGTCAACAACATGACTGAGCGTGTCCGCGTTGGCGTCATCGGAACGAGTTGGTTTGCCGATCTAGCCCATTTACCTTGGCTAAAGAGCCATCCGCAAGCTGATGTCAACGCCATTTGTGGCCGCAATGCAGATCGTGCCAATGAAATAGCGACGAAATATGGCATCCCACAGGTTTTCACAGACTACCGCACCATGATCGAGAAAGGCAATCTGGATGCTGTTCTCATTATTGCTCCAGACAATATGCACTATGATATGACGATGCACGCGCTGGAATTCAAGCTCCATATCATGTGTGAAAAACCGCTTGCCAGCACTGCCGCCCAGGCCAAAGAAATGTACGAGAAGGCCGAGAGCGTTGGCGTCAAGCACATGACCTTCTTTACGTGGCGCTGGCAGCCCCATCATCGCTATTTGAAGCAGCTCATGGACTCGGGCTACATTGGTCGTCCATTTGATTCTCATATTCGCTATGTCAGCGGATACGCGCGAAATGGAGATTATATGTGGCGCTTTGACCGTGATATCGGCGGCGGTGCGCTCGGCGACCTTGGATCACATGCCATCGATTTTGCCCGCTACTTTGTTGGCGACATTCGCAAAGTAAGCTGTCATTTATCCACCTTTATTGATCGCCCTTTCAATCAACCGTATCGTCCAGCCAACGACTCAGCTGTGCTCGCGCTCGAATTTATGAATGGTGGTCATGCCACCCTCAACATTAGCGCCGTCGATCATATGGCAGAGCGTGGGCAAGAACAACACATCATCCTACATGGTGAAGACGGGACACTCGAAGCCATAAGTGATCATAATGCAATTCCGACACGGATACTGCGAGGGATGCGAAAAGGTGAAGATCGTTTCCAGACTTTAGCAGTAGCGGACGAACTCTGGGGAGACGCGGATCGAAACAACCCGTTTGATATTTTTACTAAGCTGTCTATCGGGGATCGCTTGTTTATTGATTCTATTCTTGCGGACAAGCCCATACAACCTAGCTTTTACGACGGATTCAAAGCGCAAGAAGTAATTGATGCAGCACTAAAATCGCATGAGACAGGGCAGTGGGTAACACTGCCCGACACGCCACCGATAAGTTAAGCCCTAATCATTCAGCAGGTATCACATACAATTCAGTCTGAACGTTTCCGAGCCATTCGACACCGTTTTCCGTCACCAGCACATCTTCTTCCAGGCCGATGAAGCCGTGACCGGGCACAGGTGCGCCGAGTTCCAGGGTATAGCAGTTTCCCGCCTCGACAATACCCAGCGGTGTCTTGCCGTAGCGATCCCAACGCGGGCCAAGTAAGACCGCGCCATCATGCACCGTACGCCCGATTTGGTGGCCTGTTGCATGCTTATATTCGGGATAACCGGCTTTGATTATAGTTTGGCGTGCAGCGTCATCCACCACATAACCCTGCACGCCCGGCTTTAGAACAGCCGCAGCAGCCATAATCGCCGCGCGTACCGAGTCAAAAGCATGTTGAACTGCCTGTGGGATGCTGGTTTCACCTTTGGGCTGCAAATACCATACCCGCTGAATATCTGAGATGTACTCGTTCAAAATGACCCCTTGGTCCATATGGATCAAATCGCCCGCTTTCGCCACATAGTCATCAGATGGTGACAGATGCCCGACCGGAGAATCTGGCCCAACCGTCACTGTCGGGCAGTACTTGATGTCCCAGGCCGGCGGCACACCCGCTTTTTCATACTCCCCGAGGACGAACTGTGCCATTTGCAGACCACCCATCCCCGGCTTCAAAACTTCGCTAATCCGGCCAATGATGGTATCGGTGAGGGCGACCGCTGCCCGAATACGTGCCACTTCGCCCGCTGTTTTGCGTCCGCGCAGTGAATTTAACACCTCTTCAGCCGAAATGAGTTCATAGGGTTTGCCCGCCAGATAACGTTGCAGCGTCAAATACATACCGTGTGACAGGCCATCCGCTGCCGTATCGCTTTCCGAATAATTGACAGCGATTTGCCTGGGCTTCAGACGATCCAACGCTTCAACCAGTGCGGGTTGGATGCTCTGGTCATACGAAATCACTTCGTCCCAGATGCCCATACGTTCAAAGTTGACCACCTCATAACGTCCGGCAATGGCGATTTTCTTGCCGCTGCTGGTGATGATCAGCGCCGTGTGCCACGTCACATTCGCAGGTGAAATCAAGGGCAGCGCCGGATCGGAGTTATGGGCGGTTTCGCGCACGAACGTGAGCCAGCAGTCAATATTTTTCTCTTTGAGGATACCGACAGCCTGTTCAATCTTTTCAAGTTGGATAGTGAAATCAACCATTCGGAAATCCCTCTGCTAAAACGCTAAATGATGCCTGAAGTGTACCGCGTTTTGGCACGACGATACGACTGGCGCGGTCTGTTTGGTCAGACACCTCACTCCCACCCGTCCCACTTGACCAGCGTATCAAATTCCTTACGACCTTCGGGTCGCGCCGGACGTGGAGCGAGGGCCTCCGCCATGGGATACCCGAATGAAATCGCGATTCGCAGATGCCATTCGACCGGAAAATTGAGGGTGCTCCGCGCTTTTTCACCATCATAAATCGAAGCGAGGCACGAGCCGACGCCCAACTCCCACGCCGCCAGCTGCATATAAGCCGCCGACTGTCCCGCGTCGAACATCAATTGAAACTTGATCGTCGGATCAGGTGTTAGTATAGCAATGCCCATCGCCGCCCCTGCCAGATGCCCCGCCCATTCACCACAGGTCGATAGGGCTTTTAACGTCTCGCGGTCACGGATGGCGATAAACGTGCGCTCCTGCAAATTCTTGGACGACTGCGCCAACCGTCCCGCATTGAGAATGGTATGCGCCACCTCATCGTTAATCGGCTGGTCGGTGAACTGCCGGATCGCGCGTTTGGCGCGCATCACATCATAAGCTGTCATGGTTATTTCCCTCGCCAATCACGCTTGATTTTCATCTGTACTGTAACGCTGAACGAGGTCAAAAGCCAGCTGCCAAACGGAACATTTTCAACGTGGCTCAATTAAAAGATGCTATAGTAATCAACGTCATTTCGGCCTCAGTAAAGTCGAGCAATTTCTCCTAAACCGAGCATCATGTGCTGAATGGAGGATCGATAAGCACTATGGCAGAAAGTTTTAAGCATGAAGCAGCGATTCCCAATCCCGCCCTAGAAATTTTCAGCATATTCATTGGCGAGTGGAATGTGGTTGCGAAGCACCGGCTTCTCCCCGATACCACGCTTCACGGTCATACTTCGTTCGAGTGGCTTGAGGGCGGCGCTTTCTTGATCATGCGCTCAGATATTGAAGAACCGGGTGTTCCCACAACGGTCGCTATCATCGGCAGTGATGACGTGAAAAAGAATATTACATGCTTTCCTTTGATGAACGGGGTGTTTCCAGAAAATCCGAGATGACGCTGCGCGACAATGTTTGGAAAACTTGGCGAAATCAACCTGGCTTCTCACAACGCTTTACCGGCACATTTTCCGACGATGGAGATACCATCAATGGCCTCTGGGAGTTGTCAGAAGATGATTCCACCTGGAAACGAGACCTTGAACAAACATATACGAGGGTCAAATAAAGCATGTAGGAAGCAATATCGGATGGCGGCAGCCTTTTCCTGCCGTGGAAAAGCTGCTGCCATCTTTTGGCCACGACCGCATCCGAAATCACACCCCATTCTGTGCCCGTTCTCTCTCCTTAAGCACCTGATAAATGAAAAATTTTGCGTAGGGGAGGGGCAAAGACCCTACCGTTCGAGTCCTCATGTAGCCTCTTTCTCCTTTGTTGCTTTTCCCCTTTCTTCTCGTGCGACCATAAGTTATGCCAGTTTAAGATTGGTAAAATGGATTGTATTGGACTTATTGATTAACTAAAATCATGCAAGTACCCTTATTATCAGGAGACTTGAATAAATACATGTCTACATCATTAACAACAGCCCAAGAACTCCTCGCCGTATTGCCCTTACTCAATCGCATGATGGCGCTGGAACTCCGTCAGGAAACCGGTGACGACACAACCCTGTCCCAGTTTCGTGTGCTGGCCTATTTGGCCGAGCAGCCGCTTACCATGAGCGATATTGCCCGCAGGCGGCATGTCAGCTTCCAGTCGGCGGGTGAACTGGTGCAGGGATTTGTTGAGCGCGGTTGGGTCGTTCGGACGCCCAATCCTTCGGATCGGCGGCAGTCGATGCTGCATCTGACGGAAACGGGAAGGGAAAAATACGAACGCGCTCAATCTGTGATGTTGCAGCGGTTGGCTGGTTTTATGGATCAACTGGGCGAGGATGAAAAGACAACTATTCAACAGGCACTTCAATCCTTACACCGAGTATTGATTCAAGAGGTAGTAACTGAACATGATAACCGCGATTGAAACACCCCTCCAAACGGACGCGCCACTTGCTGCTGATGTGCCGTCCGAGGGCATCCCCATTATTCAGGTCGATCACCTGACCAAGAAGTTTGAAGACTTCACCGCCGTCAACGACATCAGCTTTGAGGTGCGCGAGGGCGAGATTTTCGGCTTTTTAGGGCCAAATGGAGCGGGAAAATCGACCACCATTAAAGTGCTGTGTACCCTGCTTCAGCCCACCAGCGGGCATATACGCGTAGGCGGGCACGACGTCGAAAAAGAGTCGGACACCGTACGCTCCATGATCGGCATCGTTTTTCAGGATAACTCGCTCGACAGTGATCTGACCGCGCAGGAAAACATGGAATTTCACTGCATGGTCTACCACATTCCCCGTTCCGAGCGTGTCGAACGCATCAAACGCTTACTGGACTTGATGGAGCTGACCGAGTTCAAAGACCGCCGCGTCAAAACCTTTTCGGGCGGGATGCGCCGCCGCCTCGAAATCGCGCGGGGGCTGCTGCACGAGCCACGCCTGATGGTGCTGGATGAACCGACCGTCGGCCTTGATCCGCAAACCCGCAATTACATCTGGCAGTACGTCCGCGACTTGCGGAAAGTCCACCACACCGCCATTTTCATGACCACCCACTACATGGATGAGGCCGAGAACTGCGACCGCATCGCCATCATCGACAAGGGGAGAATCGTGGCCCTGGATACTCCTGCCGCGCTCAAAAAGATGGTGGGTGACGACCAGATTGAATTGTCCACCCGCGATAACGCCCGCGTAATGGACGCCATTCGTGAGCATTATCAGATGCCTGTCAGCGAACGCGAAGGTCTGGTGGTGATTCAGGTGCCATCCGCCGAGCAGTTTGCGCCAAAGCTGCTGGCTGAACTGCCCGGTCTGACCGATGGCGTCAGCATCGAAACCATCCACATCCGGCGGCCCAGTCTGGAAGATGTGTTCCTGAAGCTCACCGGACGCACCATCCGCGAAGAAGAAGGCGCGAAAGATCAGCGTAAACTCACACTGCGGCGTATGGGCCGGATAAAATAGGAGGACAGCATGGCTACACAATCCATTTCAGTGACCAAAAAACGACAAACCGCTTCATACAGCCGTGATCTGGAAGTCATTTACGGCATCTGGCTGCGCGACTTTAAGAAGTTCTGGCGCGAAAAGAGCCGCCTGTGGGGTGGTGTCGCCCGCCCGATCTTATGGCTGCTCATTTTAGGCAGCAGTCTCAAGCCGGTGGTGAGCAATAACACCCTGACCGGAAACGTCGATTACACCCAGTATATTTTCCCCGGTGTCATCGGCCTGACGCTGATTTTTGCGACCATGCAGTCGGCCATCAGCATCATCTGGGATCGCGAGTTCGGCTTCCTCAAAGAAGTGCTGGCCGCGCCGGTTTCCCGCATCTCAATCATCATCGGGAAGGTGTTGGGTGGCGCGACACAGGCCACCCTGCAAGGGATTATCACACTGGCCTTCGCCCCGTTGATCGGCCTGAAGCTCACACCGATGGCCGTCATCGAACTGATCATCATCATGTTCGGCGTATCTTTTGCATTGACCTCGCTCGGTGTGGTGATCGCCAGCCGTATGACCTCATTTGAGGGTTTCGGCACGATTTCCAACTTCGTCGTCATGCCCATGTACTTCCTCAGCGGCGGCATTTACCCGACCAGCACCGCCCCCGTGTGGATGCAGCCTTTCATCTCGATTAATCCGCTGAGCTACGGCGTAGATGCGCTGCGGCATATTACGATTGGTCAGGGGACGTTCGCGTTCGGTCTGGATGTGGCCTTTCTCGCCGGTTTCACGGTGGTGATGAGCATCATTGCGCTGTGGCTGTTCAAACGCGAGTAGGGAACCCTCACCCGCAAGCGATTGACAAGATGACAGGTTTGGTCGATTGAGGGAAAAGCGGAAGGCTCTAAGAGCCTTCCCTACGGGAGAAAAACGCACAAGATTGTAAAACTGTCGTCTCCTGAACCGCAAGCGAGGGAAAGAAACTGGCATTGTGAAGGGGTGCGCGAGCGCTCCTTGTTTGAATGTATGTCTGCAATCTCTTTCTCTCCACTCAAACGGGGCAAGTCCAAGTCCATATAGCAAATTCGGCAGCAAATGCAGCAAATGCGGCAATGGCAAAGGTGGGTTTTATGCCAGATTTGCCAATCAGAACACCTAACCATAGCCTTTCCAACGCTTACAGATGAAGTGGCAAATCCAATCTATACAACGAAAAGCATACAACAAGTGTGGTGCTAATGAGTTACCTTTTGGAAGACCATTTGGTAACTCTTTTGCCTTCCGCATCGAATATTATGAGTACGAGCTTCCGTCTTATTCCCCTTATTCCCCCCATCGCTGTGCGAAGCCTCCTGTGGATGCTGGTTTACGACAGGACAGTTTTGGTCGATTGAGGGAAAAGCGGAAGACTCTGAGAGTCTTCCCTACGGGAGAAAAACGCATAAGACTGTAAAAGTGTCGTCTCGTGAATGGATGCGGGAGGGTTCTTTCCCCCGGGATTAGTCCTCACTCTGCATTGACCCTGGCGTCCTGGCGGTTCAACTCACCCCGCGCTTCAGCGAACGCTACCTGAACGTCCTGCGCGCTCCCCGCCGCCAACAAACATGCGGATAGTTCAAACGCCACCTCTGCCGGAATATACCGCACTTCGAACGCCCGACTCTGCGACTTCCCCAACCGCTTCATCGCGAACCGTTCCCACTGATCCAGTTCCTTCGCCACCGCATCAGGATTATGCTCGCTCACGTCCATTACGTCCGTCAGCGGAACCGGCTCAAACTTGGCCGATTGCGCCGAAGCCGCCGTTTCAGCCGCAGCCGGAGGCTCCCCTTGACCATCAGGCGTCAATTGCTTCTGCGCGCCCACCGGCATCTGCCCCCATAACGTGGCTGGCAACCGGTAGTACCGCTCCCGTATTTCGTTGATGCTCATCACCGGATACGCCGTTTTAATCTCGTCCAACCGCGCCTGCACATCCGTCGGACGAATATCATCGAACTCGGCTACATAATTCCCAGACCAAAACGGCAGCAAATCCTGGGTAATCTTCTGGCTCAGACGCATGAGCTTCGGCCATAATGTCCGTTCGATGAACAACCGCTCGGCCACTTTGGCATTCGCCTCAGTCGCATTCTCGCTCACCATCCCCACTGGAACACCAAAGATATTCAGGATTTCATCACGGTGCGCCTTGCGCCCTTGCAGGAAATCCAGTTCGTTGTGGTTCAGCCCAATATTCTGCCACTCAATCGACCCGCCTCGTAGGAAAGCCGTTCGCCGCTCGGCCCCACCGTAACTCTGACGCCACTCCCGTTTAATCCGTTCGTAGTCGCCATCATTCACCATATCCTTGATGCTGACGATACCTGCCGGAACGCCGTTGTCCTGCCCGAAGGTATTGCGGTTCCATTCTGCCATGGCACGGTCGCTGCTGACCGCCACCCGCGCCGCCTCTAATGCTGACAGGCCGTAATAGTCATTGTTCGGATGCCAGCGCTTAAAATGGATCACCTCCACTGGCATCAACGGGATTCGCTGCCCGTCAATCTCGTACACGTACCCCTTTACATAATCCACTGCGTCCGGCACGATGCTCACACGGTCAGGTCGCAGCGGCCAAATCTCGGTCGGCGCGCCGGAACCATCCCCGCCCAGAAACCAATAGGCATCGCCTGTCAGTTCCAGCATACCCAGTGTTTGTTCCATTAACTCAAACCGGCTCATGTACGGGTTAGGCGCGTCCAACAGCGCTTCCAGTGGATGATGAGCCGCCTGTGTTATAGGCACTCCCGGCGCACTCTCCGCAAATCGGGGATGCACCCGCAGCGGAACCAACGCCGCTGCCTCTGCGATCCGGCTCACCGCGATATACACCCACGGCGATTGTTGGTATAACCGTGCTTGTGCTTCGGCCTCCGCTAAATTCGGCCAGTTAAAACTATTGCGAGTGGCAACTGCTGCAATGTGCGGGGCAGGACGCAGCCCATTCCGTCGTGGAAAAACCGTCGATAACCAATTGAACATCGTTCACTCCTTCTAAAACGCGGTCTTTCATAACATCCAGCATAGGGACACAGCACGCCATGTCCGACTTTTCGTTTCTCTAAGGATTGTTACGCTTGAACCGTCGCCCTCTAAGAACAGATGTTCACAATTATATAGCACATACGATCTGAATGGGTTACCAAAATGTAACTCTTGCACTATCAACTCACTAACGCTTTTGAGCGAACTGCACCGCTGAAATTGTTGTTGATTGGTATGAAAACAGTTTGTAGCGTTTACAACCGGTGAAAGATTCGATTTGGAGGTCGTAAACGCGATAGTGAACGGCTTCTTCCGTCGTCTTAGCGCCCTTTTTCTCCATCTAATGGAGAGGGTCGGGTAGATAGGGAGCATCGAATAAATTTCATCCCAAAGTCGCATACGGATTTTCTGGAAATCACGTATTATCAGAATAAGGTCTACAGATTAAGAAACCGGTTATATTCCATACTGAACGCCCATCAAGGCTAATGGTGATATAGAAGAATGAGTCCTGTTCGAAGGGCTTTGAAGCGCCTTTGGTGCGTTTGTCCCTCCTTATATAGCATCATCGCTTCAACCTCATATGGGAAAAGTCCTTAACGTGATCATTTTGCCGCCTTATTAAGGAAAATATCGTGACGGACGGGACATACAACATCGCGCTGGCCGTACCCGATGAAACATCGACACATCTTCTGCTTTTACCAGACGGTCAAAACTGGACTCTGCCGCGTTTTATCCTTCACGACCAATATAATCATCTCTACAGGCTCTCGCGTCAGATCCATGATCAGTTCACAGCCGACATGGTCATTTTGCGGACGCTGGATAATCAGATTAACAAAGAAACCAATCGTGTGAATGCCCTCTGGCTCATGGAAAACCGCACGCCGGATTGGCATCTGCCGCAGGGTGCGCGCTGGATTGATCGGGCTGGACTCGCCGAATTAACCTTAACCGACGAATGGCTGCGTCCTACTTTAGAAACGACTCTCGCTGGTTTGACCGAAGTCCCACCGGCCGCTCGACCACCCTGGTTTCGTCCCGGATGGTTTGCTCAAGCCGAACAGTGGATGACCGATGTGTTGACCAGCAAAGGCTACACCCTCTTGAGGTCACCCGAACAATTCAAACAAGGTACTATCTCCTCGGTGTTACGCGCAGAAACGACGGCAGGCAATATCTATTTCAAAGTCGCGCTGCCACTACCCTTGTTCGGCAACGAACCCAAACTCACCGAATCGCTCGGTCACTTGTATCCAGATGTTATTCAAACTCCACTGGCAATTGATGAACCCCGCCGTTGGATGCTCACCCCCGACATCGGTACCGAACTCCGCGGCAGCGCCCCATCCCTCGAAACCATGCAAAATGTCGTCAAGACCTTTGCCCGTTTACAGGTCGATACCGCCACCAGGATGGATACCTTGTTCGCGGTAGGCTGCCTGGATCGCCGCTTGCCCATACTCGAAAGGCAGATTGATGATCTGATGGCCGACGAAGATTGCTATAGCCCTTTGAATGATGATGAAAAAGCTGAGTGGCGTGCCTCTGCCGACCAACTCAAACGGCTCTGTCAGCGCCTCGCCAACTATAACCTGCCCTACACACTGGTGCATGGCGATTTTCACGGTGGCAATATTGCCCTTCAAGCCGATCACATTCGCTTCTTTGACTGGACGGATGCCTGCGTCACCCATCCCTTTTTTGATATGGCCGTTCTGGTGAGTTTTGACGCATCCGAACGAGCTTTAGCGCTCCGCGATGCCTATCTCGCCGAATGGACAGCCTTCGAACCTTTAGAACGTCTGCATCAAGCCTATCCAATTGCCCTCATCCTCGGTGCGCTCCATCAAACTGTCAGCTATCGTGGCATCATCAATGGTGTCGAAAACGATCAACGTGCTGGTTGGGCCGATGGCGTCCCTTTCTTTGCCCGCCAAATTCTCACGCAGCTTAAGACTCTGCCGGAGGATATGTTTAACACAAAGGGATAAACGAGGATTTTGCCTAAAAACTCAGTGGGCAGAAAATATGATATTCTGCCCACTGAGAGCGCTTTATGCGCCCTTTCCACTAATCAACGAATAAGAGAGGATCAGCCCCTTGAGTCAAAGGACTCAAGTTGATCACACGCCACAGTGTTCCCATCATCAAGGTCGACCGTGCCGTTAGCGCTGTCAATCGAGACGATCTCACCAAAAATCGACGAGTCCGGAATATAAAATACAAAGTCACCGATTGACCACATGCTGCAATCAGGCACATAACGCGCTTCGACCTGTGCAATCGGCAGTGGAGCCGGTTCATAGACGTCATTATCGGTTACATGAAAGCACATGCTGTTTGGTTTGCCCCATTCATCAAACCCCTTGAAGCACAGAATATGATCCCCATTTTGTTCTGCCGAAATGACAGCCCATAACTCCGCCGTGCCATATGTACCCTGGCCTTGTCCGACCAAAGTATTCTGGTGTGATGTAACCAGCGTTTCAAGCGCGTTTGCAATATCGGTTTGCGCCCAGTTCCACAAGAAGTGTCCATTTTTATCTAGTAACGTGCAGCCCGAGTTCACGTTGCAAAAAAGCGTGTCGCCACCAAAATGATACGGGGCGCGGTTAATTCGTCCGTCATCAGCAAATACACTCTGGCTAACAACCATAACCAACAGGATAAAAACGATGCCAAAAATCCGATAATGCCGTCGATTCATTGAAACACTCCTTAATATAATCTCGTCTTTATGAACAATAACCCGCTTTTTTCCCGGATAATCCTTGAGAAATTTTTTGGTTTGCACAGGCTGAGTCCTAGATGGCGATAGGCCGCTTGGACGGTAGACAAACATATGACCGTAGGGTAAACATAGATATAACGTCACTAGAGAAAATGAGTGGCACCTTTTATGGTAGTGATGTTTTACCTACTGTTATGAAAGAGAGGTCCCGTATGAAATTGCGAGTTCTACTATTCAGTGCAGCAATATCCATACTCACGTTAGCGGCAGTTCCAGCAGCCGCTCAGACGCCTACTACCAATACCGTCGCTTACAACGGTTTTAGCTTCAGCTATGATGCGTCATTAGCCGGTCATGTCGATATTGATGAAGTCGCGGGTGATGCGCCCGACTTGCAGCAGCCGGGCGGCCCGGAAGTCAAACATGTCCAGTTCGCCGTCTCCAGCGCCGAAACCACACCCAGCATCTTTGACGCACCCCTGGCGATTCGCGCCTATAACACTGCTGACTTCGCAACGTATCCCAACCAGACCACGCAGTTCCAAAATCTGCAAAATCTGTTGAGCACCAAGCCCGATCTCAACACCTTTATGACATCGACCGATACCACTGGCGCGGGCAATCTGCCCTTTGTGCCGATTCTTCCCGCCGCACAGACCATCCGCGCCCGTGCCCAATATGTCACGACACCGTCCGTTACCGGCATCGTTTATGTCACCAACTACCGGCAGGATGTCTCACCCTTCATTGGCAGTGATTTCTTCTACACTTTCCAGGGATATAGCATTGATGGTGTCCATTATGTTTCAGCCATTTTCAAGCTGAACACTGCGTTGTTTCCGGCGCAGATTCCATCCGACTTTAATATGGATACCTTCAACGCGGGTTTCACCCAATATCTACAACAAAGTGTGACGACCCTCAACAGCGCCCAGCCATCGGACTTCACGCCCGCGCTGGCAACCCTGGACGCGATCGTGCAATCCTTCAGCTTTGCGCCTGCTAATGCGCCACAACCTACAACCCAATCACCTGCCGGCAGTGATCCTACCTTCGGCGGTTTGACCCAATCCAATTGGGTTCTGGCGAGCTACGGTACAGCAGAAGCCCCCATCGCCGCCTTGCCGAATGCGCCCATCAACTTGATCTTCACACCGGATGGTATCAGCGGTAGTGCGGGGTGTAACTCTTATTTCGGCCAGTTCCACTACGACATCAACATCCTGAGCTTCAGCAACTTAGGCAGCACGCTCATAGCCTGTACCGATCCGGCTGTCACCACGCAAGAAACCGACTATCTGAACGCCCTCCGCAGCGCCACCAGCTATGTGATTGATAACGGTGTCTTGAAGATCACCTATCAAAATGGCATCTTGACCTTTAACGCGGGAGCTGCCCCTATGCCTCAGGCCACTGTAACCCCGGTTGTCGGTGGTAATTCCAGCCTGGGTGGATTAGCGGGTGTGAACTGGGTGCTGTCCAGCTTTGGACCGGCGGCTGCCCCTGTAGCCGTTCTACCGGGTAGTACCGTGACTGCTTTATTCACCACCGACGGTATCAGCGGCAGCACAGGGTGTAACACCTACACCGGTAACTTCACCTACGATAATGCGACCCTGACCTTTACACCCTTTATCGCCACCAAAATGGCCTGTACTGATAACAACGCCATGTCACAGGAAACCGCTTTTCTGAGCGCCCTCCAAAGTGCCACGGGGTATCAGATCACCAATGGTCAGTTGCAGATCATGTACCCCGATGGTGTGTTGACCTTTAACGCCGATACCACCACACCGACGCCTTCTGCGCCTGCCACACCGATTGTCAACACCGATCCGTCTCTGGGTGGTTTGGGAGGTGTCCAATGGACGCTGGTCAACTATGGCCCGGGCGCTGAGCCTGTAGCCGTCCTGCCGGATGCGCCCGTCAACATCGACTTTACTCAGCAGGGCGTCAGTGGCAGTTCCGGTTGCAACCAGTATTCGGGCACATTCGTGTATAACAACAACACGCTGACCTTTAGCCCGCTGGTATCGACACAGAAGGCTTGTGCCGAGAACATCATGACACAAGAAAGTGCCTATCTAGCGGCCTTGCAGGGTGCCACCGGCTATCAAGTTGCTGGCAATCAATTGCAGATTAGCTATCCCGATGGCGTGCTGGTCTTCAAATCCGGCGCGTAATGTTCCCTTGACCTCAACAAAAAGGACGTACCGCAGATGGTATGTCCTTTTTATTTTGTACGTTTCCCTCAAAAAACGCTGGCCTCAAAGGCGTGTTAAGGAAACCACGTCAATCTGATCCCATTCGCTGAGTGCTTACCGCCAGTCCGGCGCGTACATTAAACCACCATTCACCACCAGACTATTTATACCGCGCACGAGGGTTAAATCACCTTGCGCCCCGAAATGCCGTGCATAGATTTCGCCGTAATTACCGACCTCCACAATCGCCTGCCGCATAAAATCCGGTGCCAATCCCAACTGTGCCCCGATCCCAAATTGAGGATCAAGGAAGCGCGCCCGTTCTGGCCCAACCCGCGTCAGATAATCCGCATCGGTTTCAGGCGCTTGAGTCTTGGGATCTGCCTGGCGCACCAATGACTGAACCGTTACGCTGGTAATACCCAATTGTTCCGCCTCAACCAGACCGAGCATCGTCCACCGCACGATATTTGTCCACTGCTCATCATCGTTCCGCATGATAGGCGCATACGGTTCGTGGGTGTATATATCATTCACCCCATCCCACACCACATAGGATTGAGGATCAGCCGCCCGTTTTTGCAGGATCAGCAGTTGAACGCGTTCGGCGCTCAAGGCATCGCAGCGCCCGTCCTGTAGATTTTGCCATGCCGCTTGCAATGTATCCGAAGCTGGCGTGATTAGTTGTAATGAAATGTTCTGCATGGCAGCCGCATACGTCAGGATTTCGGCCTCGGCAGTGCTGCCTTTAACGACGCATACTGTTTTACTATTCAAGTCTTTCCATGTCTTCGCCCCACCATCGGCCCGCACCATAATCCCTTCACCGCTGTAGAAAATCGGTGGGCCAAATTCTAATCCGCTAGTATCCGCACTGAGCGTCCAGGGAATATCCCGTATCAGTAGATCCACCTCGCCAGATTGCAGCGCTTTCATAGCGGCATCGGTACTGGCATACGGCGGAAATTGGACAGCCGCCGGATCGCCAAATAAGGCAACTGCCAGCGCGCGGCACAAATCCACTTGAAGTCCCACCACATCTCCCGAATTAGGATCGAGATAACCCAAACCGAGCACGTCTTGATTGATGCCACAAATCAATTGATTGCGTGACCGCAGCGCGTTCAGTGTCTTGCCTGTTGGCAACGGTGTGGGAGTCGCGTCCTGGGCATAAATCGGCACTGCCGCAATACTAAAAGCGAGCAGTGTCAATAGCGTAGCAAATATAAAGCGGGTGCGTTTGGTCATGTGTCGTTGCCTGCTTGTTGATGTCGTTGATTCAATAAAAACCTGATGAGAAAGTGGATACACTCATTTGTTTCTCAGCATATCATATCATGTTCTCGGCTGACAAAAGGTTTCATACAAACCTATTATTCACAGATGTCATATTGACCGCAGTTGCAGCATAGGTCAAAATAGTATATATAATGTAATGTTTGAAATAAATATGGGAGATCGACCCGTGAGGCAGACTAAAGAAATATTCGCTGAATACTCGCGAATGCGCGATAACGGGCTAGATGCCAAGGCTGCGCTCAACGTACTGCGTTATCATATAGAAGTTCTCAGTAAGCCTGATCGCGAAGCTCTCGCCGCCATGATGCGCGGTCGCGAATCAGGAGCTGCCGATCCCTCGGCTCCTACTACAACGGCTCCGGCCACACCCGCTGCTGCGGCTCCCAATCCGGCTCCTGCTGCGCCGCCACCGGCTGCACCCGAATCCCTGATACCGACGGCTGCCAGTGCGCCGCGTCCGCAAAAAATCAATTCAATCAAACCGATCGGCACTCCAGCTAATGGCAATGGATCAACCAACGGCACAGCCTCAGAAGCCGCTGTTACCATTACTCCGAATGTGCCAAACTTTGCGCCTCCGGCACCCACCACTGAGCCTGAAAACGTAGTCTGGGTGAACTGCCTGCATTGCGGCAAAACCAACCAGCGTCATGAAGTATTTTGTTACTCCTGCGGTCAATTGCTCGAACCGGTAAAAGGTGCTTACGATACACGTGTCCTGGGTGAACAGCCCAGCGCACCGTTGGATAGTGAACACTTCGGAACGGACTCCGTTCTGGTATTACGGGTGCGCGGCTCAACCGAAAATTATGAAACGCGCCCTCAAAACTCAGACCATGAACTCATCATTGGACGCAGCACCAAAGGCAGCGTTCTCGCGCCAGATATTGACCTAACCAACAAACAGGCCAGTGATTTGGGCGTCTCGCGTCTGCATCTTTCAATTCACTTTGATGCTGAACATCAGGCAATTTTGGTGGCGGATTTGGGCAGTGCCAACGGCTCATTTATCAACGGTCAGCGTATGATGCCTAAAGAGGTGCGTGTCTTGCGTCACGGGGATGAACTACGCCTGGGCAAGCTCGTTCTGCTGGCTTCCTTCCGCCATCCAGCCTGAGCTTATGAATAGGCTTTCTTGGAACGCCTGGCGATAAAAGCACGTCCTTCTTCCAACGTGTCGACGAAATAAATGTCGTGTATCAGGCGTGGGGCGACTCGCCGTCCGATGTCCACGATTACATGTGTGAACATATCCGCTTTAATCACGACGCGAATGCCGAGATTGGGCGGAACATGGTTATTGGCATAGCGCATAGCTGGTAACACGATTTTCGGCGCGGAGATGACCCCGGTGCGATCCATCAAACTGTGTACCGTATGGGATACACTTTTTGCCATCAGTTCTACTGTATCGGTCGATGTAATATAATCTTGCAGAGTCAATTTGCCGCTGTAGATTTGGCGGATTGTAGTTTTGGCCTCATCATCCCAAACGACCTGAATCGGCATAAATTACTTCCTGATTTTTACGATCTTAATTTCATTATACCGACTTTGCGATGACGAATAATTCATCTTTGCGACCTGTGCAAAAATACGGTTATAGCCCCTATCTGCTGCTTGCACTATAATGACCACATCCCGGTCGATGTATCAGGAGTATCCTATTGGAGACAATTTATGAGCGGGTCGGCGTGCTGGCTCATCCCCTGCGCCCCCAGACTTTTCCCGTAGCTGCACAAATTGCCGAGTATCTCGAATCTCAAAATATTGATAATTGGATATATACGCGTTGGGAAGAAAGTGACGTCACCGACCGTATTCAAGGCTGCGATCTGGTCGTCGCTATTGGAGGCGACGGAGCCATGCTGCGGGCAGCGCGGGTTTGCGCCCCCAAACAGGTACCTGTGCTGGGCATCAATATGGGGCAGCTAGGCTTCTTGACGGAAATCCCCGGCCCCGACTCGTGGGAAGCCACTTTAGCGCGGGTGCTGGCTGGCGAAGGCTGGATCGAAGAACGCATGATGATCCAGGCCACGCAGCTTCGCGGAGATGATATTGTGGCGACTGGCGATGCCCTCAACGATATTGTCATCAGCCGTGGCATCGTGCCGCGCACCATCCGCCTTGAAACCTACATCGATAAAGATTGGGCGACCACTTACAACGCGGATGCGTTGGTTATCGCCACGGCTACCGGCTCAACCGCTTATGCGCTGGCCTGCGGTGGGCCAATTCTGCCACCTGAACTACGTAATATCTTGATTGTGCCGGTTGCTCCTCATCTGAGCATGGAGCGTCCCATTGTCCTGTCCGAAGGCGCGACGGTACAGGTTGTCGCTGCTATGGATAACGCTTCCGAAATCGTCCTAACTGTTGATGGTATTGATATGGGTGCGGTCGAACCAGGTGATACCATCCGCGTACAGGCCAGCCAGCATATCAGCCGCTTCGTCCGGCTGCGTGAGCGTCATTACTTCTACCGCTCGCTGCTTGATCGTCTCGAACCGCGCGTACAGGTGCGCCACCAACCCGACCATAAACAATTGTAGATCCACCAAGCCTATTTGGGGGCAGCCTACGACGCCTCGCTGGTTGCCTCCGGTTCCGCTGTCGCCTCATTCAACACGGTGATTTCGGTCATTCGCAGCACCATCTTATCCCCTTCCATTTCAACGGTTCCATGGATTCGTACCCTTTGATTGGCACCGGTCTCCGCCGCAAACGGATCAATCAGTACGGTTGCCGTGTTACCCTTACTATCCGTTAAGGTCGCGTGGGTATCATCGATAACCGTCATTTGACCCTCTAATATCGTGTCTTCACCAGTCACCAATGTGGGGAAAATACTGGCGTGTGACGAGTCAGGGAGTAGTGTGGCAGTTGGTTCGTCGGGCGCATCAATCGAAGTGGCTGCCTCTGCCGGTATTTGGGTTTCCATCGTCGTTGGAACCGCTGTTTCGCCAGCAGTCGCGGTGAAAACAGGTGATGCGGTAACGACATCTGTCGGAACAACCGTTGCGCTCGGTAAGGCAGTGGGTAGTTGTGCCAATGTCGGCAGCGCATCATCAGAGGGTGTTCCCCCCGAACACGCCGCCAGAAGGATCAAACTTGCTCCTAACAGGCTTGCGATTGATTTCTGCATATTCTCCTACTTATGCCCCTGTCAACATGAAGGTCGAACAAAAGCGGCTGCCTTTGTTCGACCATTTGTTACATCTAAGAAGTATGGTGGGGCAAGTAGGACGCCTGCCCCCTGAAAAACCGACAGCTAATTGATCAATATCTTGTCGATGTTGAGCGAACCACCCTGATTGCGATTTTCGATGATCACATCATTGGTGCCGCTGCCGAACCCGTAGAAAGCAATGGGTACGATGTAAGCCGACGTTGCTGTATTTTGGCTGAACGATCCGCATTGTGGCGCGGCATTCTTGGTCGGGCTGTCCAGCACGCGGCACAGCAGCACATTTCGACTGTTGGTTGGGCCAACCGACTGGTAAACAATCAAAGTCGTGCCCGTGAACCGGATTTGCGCGGTCGCACCCTTACTGACCGATGCTGTGATACTGCCACCGGCATAAGGCACCTGTGCAGCCCACAAAGGAGCCGGTGAGTAGACGATAGCCGGATTGGTATTTTCGTAAGGCACTGCACTAACGGCCAGCGTGGTCGATGGCGTTCCCAATATGGCTATTTTATCGACGTACAATCCCAGTGTGCCGGTTGGGCTGGTATTCCGCACCCGTACTTCATAATCCCCTTCTTTCAACCCGTAAACAGCGGTGCCGACATTCGCCTGCACTGGATTGGCAGCGGTGGTTGTGGTCGTGCATTGCTGCGGAATCAGCAGCGGGTCGGTGAAATCACTGTCCGGTCTGCCACTGATCTTGTAGCACAGTTCCATTTGAGCGCCGGTGGTTGGATTGTAGTTGAAAACAGTGAAGCCAACGCCATGGAAAGTGAAACGCATCTCGTTATTATTGGTCTTCGTGAACGTCGTTTGTCCGCCGGTCGTGCCCGTTTGAGGATCTTGTGTCCATGTCCCGGTATAGGTCAGGTTCAGATCCGTGTCCTGATACCAACCCGGCTGCAAAATCCCATGCGCGGCATCATCGATAATCTGGATAGCGTCCAGATCGATATACTGGGTTGCTACTGAGGATGCATTAGATACAGTCACCGTGTAGGTATTGGCCTTGACCAAACCACCAATGATTTGTGCTTGCTGCCAGCGCGCAACCGGTGCGCTGTTACTGCGGTTGACGCACGTTGGCAGTGTTCCATTCGGCGCTGCATTATCAAGGTAGCAGATGCTCATCATAGCGCCCGTCGGCCCCGGAGAGGTCAACAGCGAGAAGCGCGTAGCACCCGATACCTGGAACGTGTAGCTGTTTCCGATACCTATTGCACTACGGAAGCTGTTACCGGAAGCCGTCGCCGGAGTTCCCTTCGTCCAGCCTGTGCCCGTGTAAGCGATCCTGGCATCATTCTCTTGATACAGGGTGCTGCTGGGCGTGAGTGGCACAATCGGAGCCAGTACGTCAACCGCGTCCAGATCAATGTATTTGCCAGCGACGGTGTTGGTTACGGTAACCAGATAAACCTTACTGCTGTCCAAACCACCGAAGAATCGCGGTTGCTGCCACAGGGCTGCCGCCGCATATTCGGTGCGCGAACTGCACGTGGGTGCCGCGCCACTGGGTACACCACTGATGAGTTCGGTGTAGCACACGTTCATCGTACCGCCCGTAGGACCGGGTGTGACATACAGGACGAAGTGGTCAGCCAATGCCACGCGGAAGCTGTAGCTGTCGCCAGTGACGAGGCTTGAGCGATAGCTTGTGCCCGATGCCAGGGCAGCAGTCACGTTCTTCCATCCGGTTCCACTGTAACGGATATTGAGGTCACTTTGCTCGTGTGAGCCGATTGTCAGTGGTACGAGCGCTGCATCGATTTCAATCGCATCCAAATCGATGTATTGGGTTGCGGCGGTCGAGACGTTGGTTACGGTTACGCTGTACGTCTTGGTGCTGTCCAGCCCCTTGAAGTAACGGGGCTGCTGCCATTGGGCGACCGCTGCCGTTTCACTAACCGAAAGGTTACAGGTGGGTGTTACATCACCTGTACCGATATAACAGACCTTCATCGTACCGCCGGTCGGGCCGGGGGATACATACAGGACAAACTGGTCAGCCCCCTGGAACCGGAAGCTGTAGCTGTCACCGTTGACTTTGGTGGTACGGTAAGCACCGGGCGTACCGGATGCTAAAGTCGAAGCTGCGCGTGTCCAACCGGTGCCGCTGTAAACGATATTCGGGTTGTTCTCTTGATAGAGCGTCGCGCTCGGCGTCAATATCGTATCGGGTGCCAGCACTTCAATTGCGTCCAGATCAATGTACTTGGCGACTGCTGGCGGCACGACCACAGGCGAGTTATTAGTCACGGTCACCAGATACATGCTGCCGGGAGTCAAGCCGGTGAACAATCGCGGCTGTTGCCATTGTGCCACCCCTGCGAAGTCGCTTGCCGAAGCCGGATTACAGGTTGCGGGTAATCCGCCTACCGTACAGGTGACGCTGATCGTGCCGCCGGTTGGGCCGGGTGACATGTAGAGGATAAAGCGATCAGCACCGGACACCTGGAAGCTGTAGCTGTCACCGATCACCTTGGTGGTACGGTAAGTACCTGGTGTGCCGGATGCTAAAGTCGAAGTTGCACGCGTCCAGCCGGTGCCACTGTAAACGATATTCGGGTCGTTCTCCTGATACGGTGTGACATTCGGTGTCAGTGCCGCAGCCGGAGCCAGCACTTGAATCGCATCGATGTCAATGTATTTCGCGGCCGCTGGTGGTGGCGCTGATACGTTCTTCACGGTTACGGTATAGAGTGTGGCTGGAACCAACCCTCCGAAGAAGCGCGGCTGTTGGAACTGTGCAGCAGCCGCGAAGTCACTGCGGTTATTCGCCACATCGGAGCAGGCAGGCGGATAGCCGACAGGTACCGGATTAATACACACCTGCATCGTACCACCCGTTACGTTGGGTGACACGTACAGAACAAAGCGATCCGCCCCCTGGACTTGGAATTCGTACTTATCACCGATGCCCAGGCTGCTCTTGTAACTCGAACCGGATGCCAGAGTGTTCGCAACGGTCGTCCAACCGATACCGGTATAACGGATGTTCGGGTCATTCTGTTGATAGATACCGGGTGTCGCCAGCGGCAAAGCGGGTGTCAAGGGCTGGAGCGGCACGTCCACTTGAATCGCATCCAAATCGATGTACTTGGTTACGACTGGCGAGTTATTGGTAACGGTCACCGTATAGAGCGTACCGCTGTCTAGCCCTGTGAAATAAAGGGGCTGTTTCCATTTGACAACTGCTGAATACTGGCTGAAATCAAGGCTGGAATCGCCGCAAGTTGCTCCACCGGCAGGCAGAGGCGCGATACACACACTCATGATACCGCCCGTTGGGCCGAGTGATCTATAGAGGGTGAACCGATCCGCCCCGCTCACCTTGAAGGAGTAGCTGTTGCCGATACCGAGCGTATTCTTGAAGTTGCCACCCGAAGCCAGCGTATTGGCAACCGTCTTCCATCCTGCACCGGTATAGGTGATGTTGGTGTCATCCTGTTGGTACAGGTTCAGTGAAGGCACCAGCGGTGCGACTGCACCCAGCACTTCAATCGCATCCAGATCAATATACCTGGTGGCGACTGGTGATGTGTTGGTAACCGTAACACTGTAAACATCGGACGCACTTGGACCACTGACGGTGATCAATTGACGTTGTTGCCACAGGGCAACAACCGAATACTGGTTGATAGAGGGTGGTGTGGCTGTGCAGGGTGTTATCGGCGTTGTCACGTCAGTACAGGTGATGCTGAATGTACCGCCAGTTGTGCCGACCGAAGTGTAAAGCGCAAAACGGGACGCATTAACCACCTGGAATGTGTAGCTGTTGCCACTGGCAAAGGTTTGGCGGAAATTATTACCGGAGGCCAAAGCATTTGTAACCGTCTTCCAACCCGCACCTGTAAAACGGATGTTGAGATCATTTTGCTGGTACAAGCCCGGTGTTGCCGGTGACAAACCGGCTGTCAGTGGTTGAAGCGGTGCATCTACCTGGATCGCATCCAGATCGATGTATTTACCGGCGACAGTCGACGTTACAGTGACACTGTAGGTCTTAAGGCTGTCCAGACCTGTGATGTAACGTGGTTGCTGCCATTGGGCTGCTGCCGCATTTTCACTCAATGGAGCCGGTGTACAGGTGGCTGATCCAGTCAATAATCCTGTCAACGTATCCACTTCAGTATAGCAAACACTCATCGAGCCACCGGTCGGGCCGGGTGATACGTACAGGACAAAGCGGTCAGCACCGGAGACTTTGAAGGTGTAGTTATTACCCACAAGAGCGCTTGAACGGTAGCTGCCTAGTGACGCCAGAGTCGAAGGCAGTGTCTTCCAACCAAAGCCATTGTAGATAATATTGGTGTTGTTCTCCTGGTAAAGTGTCGCTGATGGCGTCAGTGGTGCGACATCTGCTAGAACCTCAATCGCGTCCAGGTCTACAAACGTTGCAGTCGGCGTTGCTGGTGTTGATGCGACATTCGTTACGGTTATCGTATAAGTTTTCAACGGGTCCAGGCCAGTAAACACCAGTTTTTGCTGGTATGCCGCCACACCATTCTTCATAACGCGTGTTGTACAGCTTTGGCTTGCGGTAGTGGGTATCGGCGAGATACACACCTGCATCGTACCGCCGGTTGTTGTCGCCGTTGTGTACAGGACGACACGCCCCGCATTGAAGACCTGGAACTTATAGCTGTCACCCAGTGTCACTGTATAGCGATTGCTGCCACCTGAATACACGGTAGACGCTGCCAGCTTCCAACCGGCACCCGAATATTCGATATTGGCGTTTTCCTGTTGATACAATTGTCCCGGTGCCAATGGCGTTAAGGCTGAAAGTGCCCCATAGATTTCAATCGCATCCAGATCAATATACTGGGTTGCGACCGTCGAAACATTCGTCACCGTGACTGTGTACGGTATGGCGGTATTTAGTCCGCTGAAAACCAGCTTCTGCTGCCACAATACGACGCTGGCGTTATCGCTGCGGTTGCTGCAAGTCTGTCCTGCGCCGTTCAATCCGGGCACCATACACACCTGCATGATGCCGCCCGTTGGGCCGGGTGATGTATAAAGGGTGAAACGAGAAGCATTCTTGACCTGGAAACTGTAACTATTGCTTGCGCCTGTGGCATAAGTTCGGCTGCCACCGTTGGCAGTTGCTACTGCTTGCTTGATCCAACCGGAACCGTTGTAGGTAATACCGGCGTTATCCTGTTGATACAGGCCGGGAACCAACGCGCTGGTTGGCGCAAACACCTGAATCGCGTCCAGATCAATATACTGCGTCGGCTGTGCGGACGTATTCGTCACCAGGACAGTATAGGTCAGTGCGCTGTCCAACCCGTTAAAGGCTTGCTGCTGCTGCCATAGCGTCGTGACGGCATGGTTATTGCTGCGGTCGCTGCACGTCTGTGAACCAATCGAGGGTGTAATACAGACATGCATCGTACCACCCGTTGGGCCTGGTGATGTGAACAGTACGAAGCGAGCGGCGTTCTTGATCTTGAAGCTGTAACTACTGCTAGCGCCGGTAGTGTATGTCCGTGTGCCGCCGGAGGCCGTTGCGACTGTCTGTTTAACCCATGTGCCGGTATAAGTTACGTTGATGTCGCTTTCCTGGTAGAAGCCCGGGCCAAAAATACCTGATCCAACATCCATCGAGTCAATAGTCATGGCGGAATTTGCCAGATTATTGGTCAAGCGGATGGCTTGTACCCCACCAACCGGGAAGCCGCTGCAAATCAACTTATAGGCGGCTCCAACCGCGCTGTAATTCAAAATATTTGAACTGGCATCGGGTGGTGCGCTATTAAGCGTATTCACGCAGGTAAATCCGGTGCCCAGGTTGGCTGGCTGTCGAACAACATCATACGTCAACCACGTCGGAGACGGCGACGAAACGTCGAGGTTGAATTCAACCTTGAGCTTGTTAGTGAGTGCGCTGGGTGTCACTGAACCAAGCATATTCAAACTGGCAACAGTACCTGTGAATGGGAATTCAAGCTGGTTCAGAGCCGTCTTGGTGGAATGCAGGGTGTGGTTATAGGCTACTGGCACGGCATAACTGGGTGTCCAGCCATTCGTTACGGCGCTGCCTGTGTTGTAGCTGATATAGAAGCTGTCATCATCGTAATGGCCGTCTTTGGCTATCGCAGGTACAACCGTGATCGAACCGGTTCCCGAAGCGTTTTGACCACCAATAACTTCTGTAATGGTATAGGTGAAGTTGTAGCGACCAATTTGCCCGCCGACTGGATTAAGGATGAGCTGACCACCGTTGCTGCTGGCGTTGCTAAAGGCAGTCGTCAATGCGGTAACCGTTTGGCCGCCGGTTCCGAACAGATTGGCATTAGTAGTACCCGCCGTCTGGGTTCCGAAAGCGAAAGTAACGGGGTAATCCAAACCGTTAGCTGCACCCGCAAGGTTAAAGTTATCGAAGGTGGGGGCAGGCCCAAGCTGGTAGACCAGCGGTGAACCATAATCTGTGATGGCGTTAATCGGTTGAGGTGTCGGTGCCGGGTCATTTACAGGTGTGATGTTGATCGTGATTGTAGATGTATCAGGCTTACCCGGGTTACCGACCTTATCTTCTACGCTGAAGCCAATCGTCACGGGTACATCTGCACCGCCGTTACCATACTTCGTGTGGAAATTGGGGGGTGGGCAGTATGTGACTGTGTTCGGTGCGCTGAAAGCCACAGGCTGTCCACCGCACGCGTTCGTTAATTTGGGATCATAATTTTTCGGTGGAGCGGTGATGGCGAAAGTTCGCGAATAACCACCGTTGGCGGCCAATTTAAAAACGACAGGTGCCGAGTCTTCAGGGATAGTTTGCAGTGGGATAGGAACGATGACCGGAGGCGTCGCCACACCCAGTTCATAAGCGCCAATATCGACATGATTGCCATTGTAAGGTGGGTTCGGATTATCGTTGCGACCCGTTATCTGGCGAAGCTCACCGATCAAGTCTTTCACCTGGCTCAAATCATTGCCGAAGATGGCGGTTACGGCAACATCGTCACCGCTGTTAATACCACCCACTGCCAGAGGATCAGTGTTCGGGCGCAGACGGTAAGGATCATTGGGGTCAATCGCGACGCCAAAGAACATGGCATCCGTGATGGTTTCATTATTCGTACCGGACGACTTAACAGTAGTCGTATTGCCAATTTCAACATTACGACACTCGTCAGCACTGTTCTTTACGCCGTCAGGCAGCATAACCAATGACGGCGTAAACCAGTTATTACGGACCGGGATACCACCGTCAATAGACTCGCAGCCTGTACCTGCACCGGCATTATGAATCAGTGGATGACCAACTGCGCCGTTGTTGTAAAAAAGGTTGTTGTGAATTTCTACAACGCGATCACCAATTTGTGTGCCGTTTGATTCGGTATTCCCATATACCAGATAACCGTTGTATGAATTTTCACTGGGATTGGTCGAATTATTGACAACCGTGTTGTTGACGAAACGAACTTTAGGCGCTTGAAAGAGATGAACCAGCGGCCCTAGATTTGTATTTCCACTGAACACGTTATCAAAGATATGCACTTCATCAGTTGTGTTTTTAGTGCTATCAGTACTCGCTTTCCACTGATTAACACCGATGACACTCATTGTCGTGTTGCCTATAAATCGGTTATAAAAAATATCCAGACGGGCATTTTTGACACCAATTAAGGAAGGGATGTACGGACGAGCCGGAATATCACTGCTGACGCCGATAGAGTTATTCTGGAAAATATTGTTGGTTATCGCGATGCTGGATGCCGCATGATTATTCGTAGTGTCAATACGCAAAACGGCTGCTGGACTCGTCGGCCCCTCGGTTGTCGGAACTGTACTCTGCGGAATAACAAAATTGCTAAAGGTATTGCCTTTAATCAGCGTATTTGTGCTGTCGGTAATCGTGCCCGGCGTCTTAAATCCGCTGAAGGTGCTGTTTTGAACAATCACACCATCAGAATCACCGAAGATGCGCAAAGCAGGGGGGCGTATACTCGTGCCACCGCTTCCATTCGCGTAACTCAAAGTGTAGGCGCTGTTTGCTGTAAATCCATCGATCACGATACCATTGCTCGATTGGGCTATAATCGGTGACGCGAAAACCGACCAGAGCATCGATGGAGCCGTTGTAACCGAGTTGACAGCGTTGTATGCGAGAATAGCAGGAGCAACTGTCGGATTAATAGCAGGGGGCACAGGTAGAATTGTCGGGCTGGTTATGAAAATAGGCGCTACATATTCGCCTGGTAACAGCACAACACATTGGTTACTTAAAGCCTTCCCAAGCGCTTCATTGATGTCGATAAAGGGGTTAGCGAGTGTACCATCCTGCGAACTGCCGGGATTGTTCAAACCGACATAGAGTGCTGTTGGACAGCTTGCGGGCAGTTGGTTGGGTGCTGAACTGATGGCGGTAATTTGGCTGAGGTCATAGTTTGGATTTCCCAGCACACTATAGCCCGACCCATAGGACATATCGTAACCGACTGCAAAACCGGAAACGTTAAGGTTATCGACGCTGTGCGTTTGCAGGTAATCTTGTACCGCGTCAACAGATGTCGAGGTTGTGCCATCAAAGGCCGACATGCTGTTGTTGGGGTTGGAAACCATCAACGCGACCATACCTGCCACGTGTGCGGCGGCGGCAGATGTGCCATTAAAACCGTCCGCAGGATCGCAAGCACTCTGGTCAGTCGCGCGGTTATTCAACGTACTCACGTGTGTTTGGCTTGCCAGATCAGGTTTGACCTGATCACGTGTATAAGGTGCAGTAAGTGAGGGCACACCACCACCAGTCGCAAACACTGGCCCATGTGAACTAAAGTCGTCTAGAAACAGACCAAATCCGGTTCCATCCGGGCATACTGCACCCACCGAAATCACATCCTGCGAGTCAGCCGGACGCGCGATATTACCCGCATTGGCATTGACCGTTGCGCCCGTGACGGGCGTATTAATCGTACCACTGCCGGTAATCTGTATCTGAAGCACTATCGGGGCGTTTTCACCCGATGTGTGGTTTAGGGTTAAGGTTTTAGCGCAGCCAATAGTCGTATTGGTGCATTCGCCACCCACTCCACCTGTAACGACATGGGTTAAGTGTGGGGCTGTAGCCGGTGCGGGTAGCGGCGAGCGATTGCCACCGAAGTCTCCACTACCAATATTACCCGTAAAATCATCCAATACCGTGCCGTTTAAGTTGGCCGACCAGTCGTTCCAACTGACGTGAATAGTGTCGCCCGGAAATACATTAATCGGTACAGTGATCGTACCGCTGCCACTATAATTCAACGTCACATACCGCCCTGTGTTATTACCAGCGCTGGCAATGACGATTTTGCTTGTATAGTTTGGATGAAGGTTCGTGTCTGGATTACGAGCATCCGCAATAGCCTTATACAAGCCGTTGGCAAAGTTTGCGCCACCGCCCGAGCCATCGCCAGGGCTAACCGATGCGCCTAAATCCATGGCAATCACGATGACTTTGATGGCGGCGTTGCTGGCGGCGCTGTTAATGGCGCTTGCCAGATTGGTCGCGGTATTGGCCTTATACATATAGACCTTGGCGGCTGGTGCCATATCGCACAAGACCTGCACCATCCACAGCCCATGCGTCGAGTCGCCACCAGCAGCCGGAATATTATTGACCGTATTATTAAATAAACAGGCGTATTCCCCACCTACCGTGACCGAAGACCCGAAGCCGGTGTCCATCACGGCGATGCCTACGCCTGCACCTTTGATGCCCGCGTTCTGCCATGCGGCTGCTCCTGTGGTGTCTACCCCTTCGCTGATTTCAGTACCCGCGCCATAGCCGGTTGGTGCTGCTGCCTGCATATCACTGGTGGATACCGCATGGGGTTGCACTTCAATCAGGGCAACTTCCGGCGCGTTTGCCAGCGTGAGCAGTCCGTCCAGTGTCACCAGGGCTTGCAGGCGGATACTCAATGCATCTGTAACAACGCCATTGCTGGCGGTAATATCACCCGCGATTTGGGCTGCCGCTGGTTCATCCACTGCCCATATCGTGACGTCAATACGCTGTAGTTGATCGGTATTGATGAAGTAATCGGCTGCGGCTGCGTTCGCGCCAGCCATGTCACCCTTTGCATAATTTTGAAGAATATCAACCAATTCTGGTGGCAGTTTCTTGAGCGCTGCTTCACTCAGACCACGTGGCTCAGCCGTCGCCTCAGCCGTGGCTTCAGCGGTGGCTTCTGCAGTCGCCTCGACAGTCGCTTCAGGCGTGACCTCAACCGTAGCTTCGAGTGTGGCTTCGGCGGTACTTTCGACGGTTGGCTCAGCCGTGGCATTGGTCGGCGGTGGAATTGGAACGGTGCCGCTGGTAGGTTCTGCGGTCGGTGCGGGCGGCGGAGCATCCAACCGTTGAATATGAACATCATCAAATGCGACGTTGGCCGTATTATCGGCAGTCGTGCCGAACATAATCGGCCCCATGCCGGTTAAGGTTGCATCGCTGGTGCTGATAGGCGTAAAGTTATCGACCTTGACCGCCAATATATTGCCGGGAGCCAGTAAGTTTACAGTGTGCCATTGTGCCGCCGGTTCGACGGTGGCATCAGTTGGCGGCAAACCTGCTGCTTGTCCCAATAGTGCCCCGTCTTTATATAATGAAGCCGCGCCATCCGACACCACTTTAATCTGGTAATTGCTGCCCCCCGAAGCCATATTCAATTGAATATCGCCCCGTACACGGAAGGACATCGTGAAGTAAGGCCACGCCATGCCGCTCAAGGTTGCGGTTTCATTCGGTGTACCAGCCGTCAAAACCTTATTGCCAGCCTCATCGCTGACCACCCAACCCGCCGTCAGCAGCCATGCGCTGGTATTACCATCCTGGAAATCTGCCGTAAATACATCAGGTGAAACGGGTGTAGCAGGGGCTTGAGTCGCTGTTTCAGCCGGTACATCCGTTGCCGTTGCATCAGTTGGTGCGGCGGATGGCTGTTCAGTCACCGCTTCTGTAGGAGCGCTGGTCACTTCCGCGGTTGGCGCTTCAGTTGGAACGTCTGTTGGCGCTTCAGTTGGAACGTCTGTTGGCGCTTCAGTCGGCACATCCGTTGGCACGACAGTGGGAAGCTCGGTTGGCACATCTGTGGGTACAACCGTTGCGGTATCAGAGGGAGCAGGCGTATCGGTCGCGACATCCTGTGCAAGAGAACGACCTGTCGAAAAAGATAAAACGAACCCCAATAATAAAATAACGATACATTGAATGGCGAAAGCAATGAAACGGTGGGTATACGCCCTCATGAAATCCTCCGAACGCGCTTTAGTGTTGAGATTCGCTAAAGTTCATGTAAATTTCTTGTACTAAAACATTTACCGATTAACTTTAGAAAAAGTTACGGTCTCAGTAACTTTGAGTATAGTCAGTTTTTGAAATTCCCATACCTTGAGGATGACTTAGGTCATCTTTGCTAGAGAAAGCCGCAGGTCTCTGGTATTAGAAATCGGGTTATTCAAGCCGTGCTTAATCTTACAAATAACGTGCCCATAAACCGAATCATTTCCCAACCCCCCTGAATTTTCGGCTCAGAGGGATGACTGCCTCCGGTTGTCTCGATTGGTGCAATGGCGTTTTCATAATCCTCTAGAGTCAAAAATGATCATTTTGACTCAGGAGACTTTTCTAGGCTTAAGACTTTACCTTGTTTCCGAAACTTAAATGCTTCATCGGCTTGTGCAGCAATATAATATGTAAGACTATGAAGTGATTGTTGAGGATGATATGCCTGCCAAATTTGACTGGGACGATGCCGAACAAACGATGGGACGCTATATACTGAGTGGCGATTGGACATGGGATGAACTACAGCCCGTGATGTCTGATAGTTGGGCGCAGATCGCCAAGCGAGAGAGCGTCGTTGATAGCATTATGATTTTCGAAAGCCGATTCTTACCACCCAATGCAATGCCACATCTCCGCAAGCTGGCAACCGACCGCCCAGCCAACACGGGCATTGTCGTACTCGTCGGGGCAGGTATTATTCAGCGTTCGATGATCCAGGTATTCACACGGATTTATAGCAATACCCTCCGGCGGGAAGTGCCGGTTGTCTTTGCCGAGTCATTAGACGAAGCGCGCCAGATGTTGGTAAAAAAGAAAGCGGATCGTGACGCATCAGTGAAAACAAATTAGCTCATGAACACGCCGCCGTTAACATGGATGGTGGCACCGGTGATGTAAGAAGCCGCGTTCGAGGCAAGGAAAACCACTGCTCCCGCGACCTCTTCCGGTTGGCCGAGCCGTCGCAGCGGTGTTTGCTTAAGCCATTCCGCTTCACGGCTGGGAATGTGATCCACCAGCATATCGGTGATAATCCGGCCGGGTGCGACCAGATTGACCGTGATCCCTTCTGCGCCGACCTCTTTCGCCAGAGAATAACTGAAACCCGCCAACCCCGCTTTGGCAGCAGCATAATGAGCGTGATTCGTTGATCCTACAAAAGCCGCTTGTGACGTTAGCGAAATAATACGCCCCCATCCACGCGCTTTCATCATCGGTAGGCAAGCGCGTGTACAGCCGAATACAGCCGTCAAATTGAGCGCCAGCGTTTGCGCCCACATCTCATCACTCATGCCGTCTACCGGCGAGTCAGTAAACTCACCCGCGTTATTAATGAGAATATCCGGCTGACCGAGTTGGTCTGTAACCTGGCGCACCAGTAAATCCGGCGCATCGGCTTGGGTGAGATCCGCCTGAATGGCGACAGCACGTCCGCTGTTTTCCAGAATGTGATCAACTACAGCCTGTGCTGCCTCCGCTTGACCTCGATAATGCACAGCAACCGCTGCCCCTTGCTCGGCTAAAGCGAAAGCAGTCGCCCGTCCGATTCCACGTGAGCCTCCGGTGACGAGGGCAACCCTGCCCGTTAGATTCAAATCGAGCATTTAGGTATCCCCGTTGGTCGTCATCAGCCGCGCCGATTGGTCAAAATCCTCACGGAGATGTTCATAGATGCTGCGGAATAAAGCGTAATGCTTGCTATAAAGGGCATGATTGGTCAGATTGGGTTCGTAGCGCGTTTTGATCTTGACCACATCGCGCACAGTTTCCAGCACATTGCTATATAACCCCACGCCTAAACCCGCCACCAGCGCATCCCCAAAAGGCGCTCCGACTGATGCTTCCGGCAGCAGTACCGGCACACCCAGCACATCCGCTTTAATCTGATTCCACACTGCGCTCCGTGTACCACCTCCGACAGACCGCACCTCGGTGATCGGAACCCCTGCGCGTGTTGCCACCTCGACATTATGGCGCAGGGCGTAGGCCGTCCCTTCCAAAATGGCGCGGATCACAGCCGCTTTCGGCGTAGCCAGCGACAATCCGAATAACACACCCCGCGCGTGAGTGTTCCAGAGGGGTGAACGTTCGCCCATCATATAAGGAAGGAAGATCAGCCCATCACTGCCAGCAGGCGCTTGAGAAGCTTGCGCGGTCAGCAGATCGAACGCATCAGTATGAGTCTTGGCAGCCGTTTCTCGCTCGGCATCCGCAAATTGATCCCGGAACCAGCGCAAACTCGCGCCCGACGAAACCATTGCACCCAGCAGTAAATTAATCCCCGGCAAAGCGTGTGGCATCGCGATAAAAGCCGACTCCGTCACGCCGCTGTCGTTCGGCATGATCATAACCGTCGATGTGCCGGTCATTTCTGCCGCGACCCCCACACCAGCCGCCCCCGCCTCAAGCGCTGCCGCAGCCCCATCGACCGTCCCAACCATCACCGGTGTACCGGCGCGTAAACCGGTTGCCTCCGCAGCTGTCGTCCCAACCCCACCCAATACCTCATGCGCTGGACGCGCTGGTGGAAAGTGATGCGGCTCTACCCCGCAGGCTGCCATCAACGCCGGCGACCATTCACCGGTCGCGTAGTCCCGCAGTTGCAGCAGCGCGGCGTGTGCCGTGTCCAGACTCGTTAATCCTGTAAGCCGGTAATTGATATAACCGGTGATTTGCAAAAATGTTTGGGTGTGTGCCAACAATTCGGGCTCATGCTTCATGTACCAGCGGTGTTTGGCAGCAACGTAAAAGGCATCGGGCCGGTTGCCCGTAATCCGGTAAATAGCATCTGCGCCGAGCAGATTTTCCAGTTCCGCCACTTCTGCTTCCGCACGTCGATCCATCCAGATCAGCGCCGGACGCAGCGGTTGATTATCGGCATCCAGCGCGATCAGGGTCGGTGCTTGTGCGCTGACGCAAATCCCTGCGATTCGCTCGGCACCCTGTTCGACTTTCGACAGCGCTTGGCGAATAGCAGAGATCGTCGCCTGCCACCACTCCTCCGGCTGCTGTTCAACCCATCCGGCGCGGATGTGGTACAGCGGATATTCCGCGCTGCCCACCGCTTGCAAACGCCCATCGACGCCAAATAAAGCCGCCTTCGCAGCGGTCGTGCCAATGTCGATGCCGAGGAGTAAAGGTGTCATTATGTGCGCTAAAATCGGTTCCATTTATTTCCGACAACTGTAGCGCATTTTGTTCTTATTCCACACTTACCAACTGCCGGTCACGAGTGGTTTCTGATCGTGGACAGCGCGGCTGTCGGTTGGCGCTTCCTCACGGTTGAACATGCCGTAATCGCGCACGACGCTGGCAACCCGCAGGCGATAATCCCCAAACACCTTGGCTCGGCCTTTAGCCTGGGCGGCGCGATGTTCCTCCAATTGACGCCATGTTTCCACAGCTTGCTCATCACGCCAGAAAGATAGCGAGAGCATCTTGGTAGGGGTAGTCAGACTCTGAAACCGTTCAATCGATATAAACCCGTCGATACCATCCAGCAGCGGTCGCAAATCAGCAGCAATATCGAGGTAAGTTTGTCGGTGTCCGTCGGCAGGCAGGACTTCAAAGATCACGGCGATCATCAAGAACTCTCCTCAAATCGCTAATTGAATAGTGGAATACGCGTGTTGACGGATGGGCGATAAGCACTAATTTTTGCAAGCGCGGCAGCATCCAGACCCGAACCAATAATATCCATAAGTGCCGCTTGTGTGATGATCCCCGCAAGTGATTGACCGGGACAAGCGTGGATACCTGATCCGAACGTGAAACAAATAGAATTTTGGCGATAGAGATCAAATTGATCCGGCTGTGAATTGGCGGCGGGGTCACGGTTAGCAGCAGCCAACAGGACCAGAATTACATCACCGGCTTTCATCGGTTGTCCGGCAGCCATGCCATCTTCAACAATGAAACGGCGCGTATTTTGGACGGGTGAATCAAAGCGCGCGACTTCATCCACAAAGCGCTCCATCAAATTGAAATCAGCGGCAAGTTCTTGCTGCAAATCAGGCTGTGCGGCCAGTGCAATGAGCGCATTACCGATCAGCCCGGCAGTGGCTTCATAAGTTTGGGATATAAATCCGATGGAATTAGAGAGAACAAGGGTGCTATCGCTGACAGCCATTTGGGATAAAATTTGGGATAAAAGGACGAGTAAAGTGGGATTCTTTTTTGCCTGCTGCTCAATCAGCAGCCTATGAAAGAGATTGAGTAATAGGTCAGCCGCCTGTTTGCCCTGTTTAATTTGTTCGGACGTGCTGATAGGCGACAGACAGCGCACAAAATCAGCCATCCAAACTGCCACTGACGATAGATATTGGGAAGGCACACCCAGCAACTCAGCGACCGTATAGGCCGGTAAACTGAAGGCGAAATCGCTTACATGGTCGGGAATACAGTCAGCCGCCAGCGTTTTAGCATGACGCAATCCGGTTTCATAAACAACTGCTGGATCGAGCGTATCCAACGTAGCGGACACCGCTTTTTTCAACGGGCAGTGGCCGTCTCCGTCTGTCATGCGGACCAGCGCCGCAAAAATGTATCCTGCCGATGAACCAACCAGATTGCGTGGGATAGGCTCACTAGCGGGTCGCACCCGGCACAAATCGCTGGTGAGAATTTCGGATACAGCTTTGGCGCTGGCAGCGATCCATAAGTGCAGACTCTCGTCATAATAGATCGGTTTATCAGCCACAAGGGCAGCGTAATACGGATAAGGATTGGGATGGGTAACCGCAGCGATAGCATTGTGGGGATTCAACATCGGGCCAAACCATTCATCTCATTGAACGCCCAAACAGCATAGCATAAAACAACATCAGCACGTTTCGGTTTTCATCGAAGTATGGATGTATAGCTTGGGCGAATGGTTTGCATTGGGTATTTGGGGCGTACAAAAGGGAAGATCAGTGACCTTCCCTATGCATGTTTTTCAATCAGCTTAGATCGAGCGCATCTGCCCACCATCGACGCGCAGGGTCGCGCCGGTGATATATTGGGCAGTCGGTGACAGTAAGAACGCCGCCGCGGCCCCGAATTCATCAATGTTGCCGAGGCGCTTGAGCGGTATACGAGACACGCTTTGCGCCCGCACTTCCTCGACGCTGATGTTCTGGCGCTTGGCAGCAGCAGCATCCAGTTGGGCAACACGATCCGTATCGATCCGCCCCGGAATCAGATTATTCACGCGGATATTTTTACCCGCCAGTTCATCCGCTAACGTTTTGACCAACCCCGCCACACCTGAACGCATCACGGTCGATAACCCCAGGCGTTCAATTGGCTCCTTGATCGATGACGAAGTAATCGTCAGAATCGAACCACCGTTGGTCATATGCGGAACCGCCGCGCGGATCATCCGCACCGAACTCATCAGCGTCAGCTCGAAGGCCGCCTGCCATTGTGCGTCCGTCATATCTAGCAGTAATCCACCGGGCGGGCCACCGGCATTCACCAGCAGCGCATCAATCACACCCCACTTAGAAACTGTCGCATCGACCCATGCTGTGATCGACTCGGCGCTGGAGACGTCACACACGTTCGCCAGCACATCTGCACCGCTTTCGTCAGTCAGTTTCTTGGCCGCCGCTTCCACCGAGGCTGTATCGCGGCTGCAAATCGACACCTTTGCACCTTCGCCAGCCATCGCCCGTGCCACCCCGAACCCTAATCCTTTGCTGGCCGCAGCCACCAATGCTACTTTTCCCTTGAGTCCCAAATCCATGTCATTTTCTCCTGATGTGATCAAATTCCGTACACGACAGGTCGTGTCTCTGGAAATTTCTATAGGCTAAAGTGCAACCTTTTTCGTCGGATCCATGATGCCTACGCGCTTCAGTACCCAACCAATTTCATCATGCGTACCGGCGTCAATCGGTACAAACGGATTACGCAAAGTAGCAGTCGCCATTGCGCCCCGCCGGTAGAGTATTTCCTTGCGGATGGTCAGGTTGATAATCGGCTGATTCTCGTAGCGGATCAACGGCAGATACTTGTCAAAGATTTGCTCGGCAGTGAGGTAATCGCCTTTTTCAAACGCCTGATACACGGCCACCAATATCTCGGTGAAGGCGAATCCTGTCATTGTGCCGGACGCCCCACGCCGCAGTTCTTCCAGCAGGAACATACCGCCCAACCCGCCGAAAATCTCGAACTTATCTGTCCGTTCGCGGATCGCGCCGATTTTTTCCATCAGCGGCGGATCTTCCAGCTTGAGGTAGCGCGCGTTGGGGATTTTATCCGCCAGTTTTGCCAGCATATCCGCCGACATAATCACCCCGTTCACCGGCGGAAAATCCTGCACCACAATCGGCTGATCGACCTGTGCGGCGATGTCGCTGTACAGACCAATAATCTGATCGTCGGTCGGCTTGACCATACGCGGTGGCGCGATCATCACACCTGCCGCGCCGGATGCGAAGGCCGCTTTACTCAAGGTAATGCAGGTGGCAAGGTCTTCATGGCTCGTCCCGACCACCACCGGCACGCGTCCGGCCACCGTTTCGATGACCGTTTCCACCACCTGCCGCCGTTCCTCCACGTTCATCTTGGCCGCTTCGCCCAGCACGCCGAGGATCGTCAGACCGTATGCACCTTTATCCAATTGGAACTCAACCAGCTTTTTGAGGCTGTCGAGGTCGAGCGAATAATCCGCTTTAAACGGGGTTGCCAGAATATTGAAAATGCCGCTGATTTTTGGGGTCATAGTATCTCACTTGGTAAAAACGGACGAAACACGCCTCGTCGCTACAATAAAAGATAGGTAAATCGACTCTATTATGAACGGTGGGGCGTAGATGTGCCATAACCGCGCCGTAGTCCAATCGTCAGCCAGCGACCCATCACATTGAAAAATGCCTGTGGTATGATGTGAACCAATCAACTTCAGATTGAGTGGAGAATCATATCGGATGAAACGTCTTATCGCTTTATCAGCCGTGATGCTGCTGACTATTTCCGCCGTCACCTTCGCGCAGGACGCTGATCCTGCCGCACCCATTTTCGAGCCGCCAGCCTGTGCCTATCAGGAAAATCAACCGACCAGTAAAGACTGCCTCGCCTTGATCGCCGCGCAGCCCAAGCCCAAGCTCGACCGTGTGCCGTTGGATGGCGCGACCATTGGCCTCTACAGCTTTTACAAAGTCGGGCCGGATGCTGTCAGCAAGTACGATGCCCCCGGCGGCAACATCGTCGGTGAAATTCCCAAGGGCTTCAACTTCGTCAACGCCACCAACGAGGATAATCCGGAATGGCTGCAAATCTTGGGCGGTTTATGGATTCCCCGCACCAACACCAAACTGGTGACACCCTCTGAATTCACCGGTGTGCTGCTCCCCGATAATTGGAATCAACCTTTCGCCTGGGTGCTGGATACCACCGGCATTTATTCCTCAATGACCCCCGGCGCGGAAGGCAGCAAGGAAAGTGGTTATTTAACGCGCCGCTATGATTTGGTCAATATCTACGCCGAAGCCACCGATAGCGAAGGTTGGCTCTGGTACATGATCGGCCCTAACCAGTGGCTGAAGCAAACCTTTGTTTCCAAAGTACAGCCCGCGCCCCATCCAAAGGATGCCAACCAGAACGCCGTGAGCGGACGTTGGGTAGCGGTTGATCTGTACGAACAAACTTTAGTGGCTTACGAAGACAACCAGCCCAAATTCGCGACGCTGATCGCCAGCGGCTTGCCCAACCATGACACCAATGAAGGCCTGTTCAACATCTGGGCCAAAATGCCCGATGATCGCATGTCCGGCGCGACCGGTGCGCCCAGCGCCTACGATCTGCAAAGTGTGCCCTGGGTCATGTACTTCGATGGCTCCATCAGCCTGCATGGAACCTATTGGCATGACTTCTTTGGCTACCGCCGCAGTCACGGCTGCGTCAACCTCAGCATCAGCGATGCTCGATGGTTGTTTAATTGGACGGCAGAGGCGACACCCAACGCCAACGGTGACATCACCAACTACGTCTACGTTTTTAGCTCCGGCAAATACGGTGAACCGCCGCATGGCTTAAAGAACGGCTAATCGAAACACAAACTTTTCAGGGGCTGCCAATGTGACAGCCCCTTTGAATCGTCTCATTTAAGCGGAATAACAACCGTCACCCCGACCTTGGTCTGTCACCATTTTCAATGCATAAGCAGTTGGATGGCTAGGGGTTGTATCTCTAACAAAGATAATTCCATCATAAGTATCAATGATGTTTATTTTTACAGTGAAATCCATACCGTCCGTATAAGTCCCTCCGGCCTCATAAAATATTTGAGGTGTCTTGAGCCACTGTTCTACTGCTCGATTATCCACTGGGGCATGCAAATGAATGAGCAAAGCATGTAGATTAAGTTGCATTAAATACCAAGCCACAGATCCTTCAGCAGCAGGCGGGATTGTCCCTTTTATGAAATTGCCAAGTAACCTATTTGCTAGAAGTTGTCGTGCCTGATACACCCCTTGATAAAATTCAAAGCCAAATGCAAAGTAACTCAATCCGAACTTTTCACGTAGGATATTACCAAAATTGGGTTTGCCCGAATCAACATCTTCTAAACTAATGTGCGCATTGTATGCACTAACAATAAATTTTGACCCTGGGCTTTCTTGCTCAGCTAAAAAAAACAGATTTTCAGCCATTGATTGAGATCGTGATGTCCATCCAGATATAGATATCGGACGTAACTCAGCCGTATTTGCGATGATCCACTGCTTCATGACTCGTATGAGATGTAGGGCTTGATCAAATTCGGCTTGTGAAGAACGACCAACAAACGTTTTCATGTTGGTAATCAGATGATCGATTGCACTTTCGAATTGAGGTAGCAATTGTGCCAAACTCTTTTCAGCATCCGGATCTATTCGCAACTTGGCTTCCTCTTTGTTGAGCGATTCAAAAAGGGCTGCTATGGTGGCAAGTCTTTCCGACGCAATTTTATGGAGATAGTTCAATACGGATTTTTTGCCATATTCATTGTGCTTTATATCAATCCCATAAAATTTCACTCTTTTCTCATCAGGAACAGTCTGATTATGAGTTCGCAACCAATTCAACGTAGCTACCATCTCTTCAGTATCCCAAACCACATATCCTTGTCCTGATAAGACTTCAAGGCAATTACCTTTGCCGTAAAGAACGTAGTCATTTATTGGCTGACAAGCTGCAAAACTAGCTTCGATAGCAAATACATTGAAACCCATTTCTGTGACTAAAAACTCCACTAATCGGAGTTTTAACTGGAAAATCTCGTGTGTCCCGTGGGTATTTTCTCCGAGACCAACAATTTTCACATCTTGCAAAATAGTTTTCAAAGACTGCAAATCGGCAAACCCGTTATTGGCTTCGATATGTTGAAGTGGAATGACAGTGTTTTTGAGCCACGCAATAATTTCTTTTTCATGAGGGGGTGCTAAAGGGGCAGTTTCAGACATAATAGACATCCTGCATATTTTCCAAATATTAATATTCACTTCCGTAATTATATATGTTTTGCAGTAATGTTGAAGAAATTCTTGAATTGGGTTTGCAAAAGTCCAATAATGAAGGACTGTCACCTAGACAGTCCCTTTTGATTCAAGCCTTCTTATACCTCTAACTGCCCGCTCAGCAGCATCGCCCTCGGATCACGTCCGAACGCCAGCCGTTTTGCCCACGTCGTCGGATAATTCTTGAGCGTTTGGCTGGACATATATTGCGGCGGCTGCATGATGAATCCACTTGCGTGCAGTGTTTCCATCACATGCTCCGCACCCGCTTCTAATGACCAACCCGCCTCTGCCAGTGCCCCACCATTTAAGCACACATCCAGCGTGGCCTCCGGTCGCGCGATTGCTCGTAACCCGTTCATCAACGCAGGCGCATCGGCCAACAGGCCCTCCAACAAACTCCCCCACGGAAAGTTGATCGTGAGTTGTGCCGCTAATCCATCCAGTTCCGGGGGCAGCGCCTGAGCATTAGCGATCACGAACAGGGCATTCGAAGGAGCGCGGCCTGAAACCTCGTGGAGATTTTCACGGCACGCGTCGATGCCCACCACAAATGTTTGTGGCTTTGTCTGCGCCAGATGCCGCACGAAGCGTCCATCCCCTGTGCCAAGGTCGATATGGTTGTTTTCGTATCCGCCTAGACGTTCAGCCAGTGCCGGCGCGTCCATAAACGAGGCGTTCTTGCCCCGCATAATTTCCATCATATACCTCCTGTTTTGTCGTTTCGGTGAAGTTGAGAAAGACAAAACAGGCAGGTGGCGCACGGGCAGGAGCCTGAACGCAAAAAGCGCGGCGGCGTCAGGCACCGTCGAGATCATCAGGTTCTGGTTTGAGGCGAACTTTAAGACATGGCAAACAGGCCCATAGGGCCGGGGAGAAAGCCTGTATTAACCTACAGCGTGAAGACTAACAGGGTGGACGCGCGACTAACTTTAATGTGTACATGAATACTAACCTTCAAGATAAACCCGTCGTAATTATAGGTTCAGATCATAGCGCAGCATCACCATATCCCGCATCAAAATCCCATGTTCATACACCGGCGTTGGCCGGTAGTTGAAAAAGTCCTTACGCACCGAGTCCATGCGGAAGCCACACTTCTGGTAAAAGATGATGTTATCGACGCTGGTGCTCGCCGTACCGACGACTAATGCCTGGGTTGATCGCTCTCGCGCCATTTCGACTAGCGCAGCGATCAATCCTGTGCCATATCCTTTGCCACGATCCGCCTCGCGAATGGCGATATACACAATCTCGCTTTCGTCCGGCTGCCAGTGCATCATCGCCGCGCCCACGCACTCATGTCCCACGTAGGCGGCATAGGTTGTGTTGGTCACATCGAGGATAGCATTCGCGATGCGCACATCATCTTCGTCGGCGTCATGCAAAATCGGAACCAGTAGGTTTTTGTCACGCGACTCGATGATTTCGAGCGGCATGTTGTGCTGTGGTGAACTGTGCAACGATAACCTCTTCTTCAACATCCTGTACTGCATGGTTAGTCTACTATCCATCAAAAACGTTACACGATCCATCACGGTTTATTTCCACAAGATAATAGCCCTAAAGCCCATCTCGATTAGCCACTGTCTGCAACGCATTAGGATTCGGATGACTGGCACTTGTAGTATCGATAAAGATGATGCCGTCATAAGCCTTAACCACATTTATGTCGACGGTATACTCTAATGATTCTACGAAAGCCCAACCTGCCAGATAAACTTTCTGCGGTGTTCCAATCCATTGCTCAACCACTTTATTGTCCACTGGCGTACGCAAATTCAGTATCAAAACATCTTTGTTCAACTGCGCGAAATACCACGCCATTGCTACGTGATTGGATGGTGGGAGCGTGACTTCTTTGAGGTCGCCCAGAAATTTATCTGGTTGCATGATTCGTGTTTGAAACGATCCTTGGTTAAATTCAAAGCCAAATACGTAGTATCCTTGTTCATACCTTTCTCCTAAGGAAGATCCGAGATTAGGTTCGCCACCATCTTGGGTAACGTGTGAATTGGAACCACTAATTATGAATTTCGCATCGGATGCTGATTGATCAACTAAATACATCAGATTCTCAGCCATAGCGACGGATCTTGCTGAAGATTTTGTGACGGATGCAGGGCGGATATCGGTCGAGTTCGCTACCATCCACTGCTTCATGACCAGGACATACTGCAAGATTTGCTTGTACTCCGCTAACGTTGAACGATCCACGAATTTTTTCTGATTGAAAGTGAGATAATCAATCAGTTCTAGTATCTGAGGAAACAGTTGAGCAATGTTTTTCTCAGCTTGTTCATCGACTCGTCGCGGCCATTTGCCTTCTTCAACCGCAAGCGCCTCAAAAAGTGGTTCAGTGGTAGCTACTCTCTCCGGATCAACCTTCCGCAAGTATTCCAAAACAGCTTTTCGACCATATTCGTTGCGATTAATATCAACGCCACAAAACATCACTTTTTTCTGTTCGGGAACTGTTTGGTTATAGGCGCGCATCCAGTCGATCATGGCGGCCATTTCTTCCGTGTCCCAAACCACATACCACTGTCCAGTTAAAACGGTTGCGCGATCACCAATACCATATAAAACATAGTCGTTGATAGGTTGGCAAGAAGCATAACCTGCTTCTATGGCAAATATTGTGAAACCCATTTCAATGACTAAAAATTCCAGTAACCGATGTTTCAGTAGGAATATTTCGTGGGTTCCGTGTGTAGTTTCACCGAGACCAACGATCTTCACATCCTTTAAAATAGTTTTCAAAGGCTGTAAATCTCCGAATCCTTTTCCTGCATCCATATATTCAATCGGAATAGTATTATTTTGGAGCCAGTTAATAATTTCTTTTTCTTTTGGTTGCGGCACATTCGTGGGACTAGACATAACACCTCTCCTTCATATTATTGATTAATTCACCTCGTTACATCTATTAGATGATAGTAACTACAATTTCAATAATAATCCAGTAAATAAAAAAGAGCGTCTGGTGTGACGCTCTCTTTCATCTATCACGACTTATTTGCGCGCAATCACCGCTGTGACTTCCACCTCGATCAGCCATTCGTCACCCGCCAGCGCGTTCACCTCAACCAATGACGTTGCCGGTGGATTGACCGGAAACAATTTCTTGCGGATGGCGCTGACGGCTGCCCGTTCTGTCATATCGGTAATATACGTTGTGGCACGCACGATGTCACCGAGTCCTGCCCCTTCGGTCGCCAGAATCGCCGCGATATTCTTATATATCTGTTCGGCCTGTGACGCCATATCGTCCTCACCGATTACGTTACCGTCTTTATCTTCTGCGACTTGCCCCGCCAGATATAAAAACGTCGCATCGCCCACATCCACCTTGACCAACTGCGAATACAATCCGCCAGGATTCGATACAACATCCGGATTCAAATGTGTTTTTTGCATGGACTTTCCTTCTGTTAATACCGTATCAACTGACACGCTGTAATTTTATCGCTTCTGCCTTTTGAAATCACCATGCTATATGGCCTTTTTATCTCTAGCCTGCTGAACCCAATCCTGTCCCGTCACCCCTTGTTCGCCAAGAAATAAGTTCAGTTGTGCGGCATGTTCCTGAATGTGACGCATGGCGTAAAGCTGCATCTCGATATAAGGCGCTTGAATCCATTCATAGTGGCTGATGGTATAAGCTTGCTCATCCGTCAGACTTTCAAGCATCGCTTGGGCTTTAGCGCGGACTTGCTTCAGGTAGGTGTAAATCATCTCTTTTGTATAGGGACTTTCCGGCAGTCCGTTCTTGATGAACAGGGCAGGCGGCACAAAGGTTTCCATTGAACCGTGTATGAAAAGGTCAGTCCAAAACAGTGTGTGATAAGTCACACGCCAGAATTGTCCATAACGTGCATCGTCTGCATCCTGCCAGAGAACACCCGTCCAAAGCGAGTCAGGACAGAGCTTGATCGCGTCCTCCAGCGTATCAATTGCGGCACCGTATTGCTTCCAGATACTTGTTTTCAGATCTGCATCCATTATGTTCATTCCTATAAATGAAAAAGGGCAAGAAAATTCTCACCCTATTGGAAACATAATGCGGTATGCGAACTAATACTTACGCACCAGCGCCTTATACACCGCTGGCTGTCGGTTCTGGATAAACTGGAATTCCTCACGGTTCTTACGCACTTCGTCCAGATCAATCCGTGCCACCGAGAAACCTTCCATCGGTTCGCCCGTCTTGGGATCGGTTTCGCTCGCCAGCGACGCATGGATATGACCACGTGGTCCGACGATCATGCTTTCGCCGCCAAAGGTCAGCGTCACATCTTCACCGATGCGGTTGGCCGCCGCCACAAAAATCGAGTTTTCATAAGCGCGGGCGCGCACATAAGTCTTCCACTCGTCGATGTTAGCCGCTTCCCAGTTGGCGCACACGCACACAATATCCGCGCCATCCAGCGCCAGGCTGCGTGCCACTTCGGGAAATGCCAGATCGTAGCCGATCATCAGACCGATGTTACCAACTTCGGTCGGGATAATCGGCAGCTTAAACCCTTCACGGAAGGCCATACGCTCTTCGCCGCGCAGGTGGATTTTATTGTACACATCCAGCAGTTCGCCGTCCGGCCCGACCAATATGGCCGAGTTATACAGCACCGATTCGACTTTTTCCTTGGTGACCATACCGAAGGCGATGTACACACCGTATTCGTTGGCACGTTGGGCGATCAGGTTGATGGTCGGCCCTGGTACGCGCTGCGCCAGTTCGGTGAAGCGCACACCCAGTTCATAACCACTGGTGATCAGTTCAGGGAAAACGATCAAGTCTACTTTTTGTTGGGATGCGATCTTGGCGATGGTTTCCGACATCTTAACCAGATTGTCTTCGGCCTCGCCCAATTTGGGGCGCATTTGCACCGTCGCCACTGTGATTTCACGCATGGGTTTTCTTCCTTAATGCTGGTTGCAAATCATACTCGTCTATTGTAACGGCAGATTGTATTTTACACGACTCACATACGGGAAACGTTCTCAGGCACAGAAATCGGTGGGTAAAAGTCGTCCAAATAGGCCAATCTACCACTTAATTTTAGAACAAAAGTGCGACTTTTACAAGTCGTAACTAAATCGCCAGCGCCGGAACGATCACCCGCCACAACAGATAAAGATCGAGCAGCGTGAACAACCCGAACAGCGCCACCGTCATCCAGGGACGCAGTACCGGAATCCGCCGTTGCAGCCACCCGCGCCACGCATCCACGCCCAGCACAATCACCAGTGCCATCGGGATGATGCCCGTGAACATGTAGCGCCCCTGCAATTGGAGGAAAACCGTGTTGTAATAGATGTATTCCAGCACCGCCAGCAGAATCGCCAGGTTAATGAACGTCCAGATCACACGACGCTCCAAAAAATCCTCTGTAGGAAAGGATCTCAGACCCTTCCGTATATCGCTTGCATGAATCACCAAACCGCTGCCTGCCACCGCCACCAATCCCAGCAGCACGGCGTAAATCCAATTGTGCATCGGCACGCCCATCCAGCCGAACTGCCCCCAGAAGCTGTTGAAGGTGGTTTGCAGCGCGGTTCGCAGATACCCCACTAAACCCACCTGCGCGATCAATTCTGCCGTGCGCGGCTGTCCCGTCACCACTTTATCATGTTGGCGCAGACCGAACACATCAGGGAAGCCGTAGGTGCTGATGCTGTGTATCCACCAGATGCCGCCCAGCACCAGCGCCGGAATAAAGAAGGCTGCCAGCAGGGGCAAAACCTGCCGTGATGCGACCGCCCAACTGCCGCTTCGAGGTTGATAATCTATCCACCAGCGCACGAGGATTGCCAGCGGGACGAAACCGATCAGAAACAGGGTCGAAACTTTGGTCAGCAGTCCCAACCCTACTAGCAGACCAAGCTGCCATTCTTTGATCGACGGTTCACCTTTCAGATACAGCACCGTGCCAAGCAGCGTCGCCGCAATGAGCAGGTTCGATAAAGCGTCGTTGCTGACCGAGGCCAATCCCGCCAGATGCTGCGGCAGGAAAGCCACAAGAGCGGCTGTACCCAACGCCACCTGTGGACGCTCCGGCAGAAACACGCGTACCAAACCATACGCACACAGCACGATGCCCGCCCCCATCACCAGTGAGAACAACCGCAGCGCGATTAAGCTTCCGCCCGTCAAGGTAAACAAAGGCGCTTGGAGTAAATAATAGAGGGGCGGCTGGTGATCTTCATACTGAATCGTCGGCAGATTGACCAGCAAATCCGGTGCGAATTTGGCCGCTTTCAGTTGGTCGAGATAGGCCGAATCCCAATCACCCGGTTCGATTTTGGGGCAGCAGCCGTAATGGGCCACCTGCAAAATGTAGTTGTAGTGGGCCGGTTCATCCGGTGCTTGCCACGCCGGTGTCTTAATGGCGAACAATCCCCCTACGATGAAGTAGGCGAGGATAATGATCAGTACTGCATATGGCGTACCGAATACCGAGTTTTTTGAGGATAACGACATGAGTCTTCTCCGAGCAATAAGTTCGGAGGAGGATTATACCTGATGACAATAGAGGGTCGTGTTCAAATCATGCTACAATTGCTATCAAGATTTACGAAGGTGGGGAATTATGATGACCGATCAACTCCAAATTCCATCCACTATAGACCCGTCCAAGTATGTTGAAACACGGCTTATGGAACAGCGTCCTCATATACGGGGTTGGCAGATTCCGGTTGCCATGATTGCTTAGCACCTGTAGCGAAAAGTGGAATGCCTCAGAACTGGCTTATCAGTTTTCAATCCACGAAGCCGAAGCACTAGCGTCCTTGCATTATTATGAAGAACATCAAGCTGAAATTGACGCTTTAGAAATCGCAGAACAAATAGAACTCGATAATAGGAGAATGTGATGACCTCAGGACAGGCCACGATACTAGCCAGTGAAATACGGCTGATGGACTCTAAACATACGGGCAGGAAATATCGCATCACAATCAGCCTGCCCTATGCATATTCCAAGCCTCGTGTCGAAGGCTGGCCGTTTGACGACGCGCCTATAAAATGGCCTGTTGTGTATTTACTCGACGCCAATTGGTACTTTGGCATGGTCACGGATATTGTCCGCTCAATGGCATGGTGCGGGGGAACTACCGATGCCATCGTGGTGGGCATTGGCTATCCCGAAGATGAAGACCCTCAAGAGTCGTGGCGGGAAAATCATGCTCGTAGAAACTTGGATTTTACACCTGTTCGCAGTGAAGAAACTGAAAAACGAATGGGAGAAATGGCGAAGCGTCCAGTACTAACAGGTGATGCAGGTCACTTTCATAAATTCATCAAAGATGAATTAATACCTCTCGTCGAGAAAGAATATCGCGCTGACCCGTCTAGGCGAAGTCTGGCAGGCCATTCCCTAGGTGCTGATTTCGTGGCATTTGCATTATTTGAAAAGCCTGACCTATTCGATACATTCATCATAGGAAGCTCCGGACCAACTGATAATGATCGATTTACTTTTAAACGTGAAGAATCATATTCCAAAGAACATAAGCAACTCCCAGCCAAAGTATATCTTTCCGTGGGTGAACTTGAAGAAAGCGCAGAAAATACTACGCTCACAGACACGCTTCGCTTTGCCACGATATTAGGAAGCCGCAATTACGAAGGACTATCACTGGTTAAACAAGTTTTTGAAGACCGGAACCATTGTGAAGTCATTGCTTTTGGTTTTCAAGCAGGATTGATGTTCGCACTCAAAAAGTAGTCATCAATTCGCTTACGGCTAGCCATCGCCTCTCACCGAAATTTGTGGAGGCTTGCTGAAGTCTTTGTCGCCTACAATTAAGGGAAGTAACTTTAGCACACCTGCACCAATGCTTCCAACTCTGGCAGCAGGACGACACTTTCCTGCCCATTGGGATCTGTTCGGGCGATGACGGCGACACACGGTTGGTCGCCGAGGTTCGCGGGGAGGTGTGGCATTCCGGCAGGGATGTAAAAGAACTCACCGGCTTTCACGATGACATGCTTTTCCAGTTGCTCACCGTACCAGGTATGCGCCTCACCGCTGATGACATAGATCGCGGTTTCGTGGTTTTCGTGTTTGTGGGCTTTGGCTTTACCGCCAGGAGGAATGGTCAGCAGGTGCATACATACACCTGTCGAGCCAACCGTTTCCGCAGCAATCCCTTCAAAGTAGCTGAAGCCCTGCTTGCCATCGTAAGTAGTGCTGGGACGGATAATTTTGCAGTAGAGCTTTTCGGTCCTTAGCTGTCTCCTCGTGCTGATGTCGTCTGTAGAGATCGTACGACCGATCCGCGCGAGGAGATATGAGGTTAATCGTTCATCCGCAGCGGACGCATCCCGTTCGTAGTCACCAATAGTGACATGCCGACATCTGCGAAGACCGCCAGCCACAAGGTTCCGCTGCCAGCCAGTGCCAGCAGCATGATCGCCAATTTAAGACCGATGCTGATGCCGATATTCTGGCGGATCAACAGCCGCGCGAAATGGGACAGCCGCACCGCATACGGCAGTTGACGCAAATCGTCGGCCATCAGTGCGATGTCAGCCGTTTCCAGGGCTTGAGCGCTGCCTGCCCCACCCATTGCGATACCGACCGTAGCCGCTGCTAGTGCAGGCGTATCATTCACGCCATCACCGACCATCGCTACACCGCCGTACTGCGTCACCAGCCCTTTGACCGCCTCGACTTTATCAGCCGGCAGCAAACTCGCGCGGATGTCATCCACACCCACCGACTGCCCAACCGCCTTGGCTACGGCAGCATTATCACCGGTCAGCATCACCGTTTGGATACCAAGCGCTTGCAGATCCTTGATGACGCTTTGGCTTTCGGCGCGCGGTTCATCAGCCAGTGCGATAAAGCCGCGTACACGGTCGCCATCGCTTAGCAGCATGGTGGTTTGTCCATTGGATTCGGCAGCGTCCACCATTTCGCACAGGTCATGTTCGTGCGGAAGTTCGGCGTCGAATAGACTGTGGCTACCGACTGTCACCAACTTGCCATTGATGCGACCCTGCACACCGCGTCCATCCAGAGCGGTGACCGCCTCCGCTGGCGCATATGTATGGTCAAGGCCGCGTATATGGGCTGCATCAACCACTGCTTTAGCCAGAGGATGTGCGCTGCTTTGTTCGATAGCCGATGCCAACGCCAGCACATCATCACAGCGTTCGCAGCTGACGCCCGTTTCACAATCGACCGAACGGGTTTGGGTCACAGCCGGTTTGCCCTGCGTCAGTGTTCCAGTTTTGTCGAAGGCGAATACCTTAACGGTACTCAAGGCTTCCAAATGCGCGCCACCTTTAATCAGCACACCGCGTCGGGCAGCAGCCGTGATCGCGCTGATGATGGTCACAGGCGTGCTGATCACCAGCGAACAGGGACAGGCGATCACCAATAGTTCAAGGGCGCGGTAGAGCCAACCCTGTGTACCATCGGCCAAACTATAGAACGGCGCGTTAAAAAGCAGCGGTGGCACGAGCGCGACCAGAGCCGCCAGCACCATCACACCGGGAGTGTAGTAATGGGCGAAACGATCAATCATACGTTGGCTGGGAGCGCGGACGCTCTGGGCATCTTCCACCATGCGGATGATGCGGTTGAGGGTGTTATCCTCGGCGCGGCGGGTGACGCGCACATCCAGCGCACCTTCCCCGTTTATCGAGCCTGCGAATACTTCTGCGTTAATCCCCTTGTTAACCGGAATACTTTCGCCCGTAATCGGCGCTTGATTTACGCCGCTGTTACCGGCTGTGACCACGCCATCCATCGGGATGCGTTCACCCGGTTTGACGCGAATCAGGTCATCGGGATTAAGTTCATCAACGGAAACGGTTTCTTCACCAGGACTTAGCGTTATCCCAATTGGGATAAAGTTACTGCCTGCATTGGATTGCAGTGAGGCGCGGCGAATGCGTAGTGCTGTCGGCGGCACGAGGGACATCAAACTGCGGAGGCTGTCACGAGCACGGTCGGCGGTGTAACCTTCCAAAGCCTCACCCACGGCGAACAGGAAAACGACCGTTGCGGCTTCCAATGTTTGCCCGATAAGGATTGCGCCTACGGCAGCAACCGTCATCAAGAGATTGATATTGAAGTCGTGGTTAATGAAAAGGGTGTTCAAACCGCTGCGGGCAATAGGCACCAGCGCGATAATCGTGGCGACAACATACAGCGGCTGGGATAACACCTGAAGCGGTGCGATGAAGCTGAACAATAACCCGACCAGAATGATACCTGCGCCGACCAATGCCAGGCGCGTTTCGGTACGAGTCAGGAGATAGCTCAGGAAGTTTGGACTGCCGATATTCTCGGTCGGTGGTGCTTCTTTATCTTGAATGCGTTTGCCTAACGACTCGACACGTTTGCGTAATTCGGGCAGAGGTACATCCCCTTCGAGACGCATCTTCGCCGTCGCAAAATCGACCTGTACACGCTGCACACCCGGCAAACGACCAACGCCTTCTTCAAGTTCGCGGGCGCAGTTGGCACAATCCATACCTTCGATGCGGTAAATGGTTTCGGACATGATGTTAAACCTTGTAAACGATACGTTATCTCAATATATGCGTAATCAAGCATATATCTATTAATACTATACGCCAATTAGGCAGCGCCCGTCAATAAGCGAGGGCTAAATTGGGATTAAGTAGCCTGGTTCAACATCGACCGAGCATAATACAATGCCCAATCGTCCTCTTCTGGTCTGGCCTTGACCTCTTGATCCAAACGGGTCAAGTCATCAATGAGGTCGTCTTTACCGGGCATTTCGTCGAAATAAGGCGTCAACTTGTCATAGAGATAATCGGCATACCACAGCGGCCATGCGGGATCATCGCCGTCGGTGGCGCTGTAAGCTTCGTGGTGGGCCATCGCCGTTTCGCGGAACAATTGGGCCAGGGCTTCGATTTTTTCGTCCACAATGCTGCTCCTTCACTATCATTATGCGTACGATACTCCTTTTTATACTTTGCACAAGAGCTTTAAGGGTGATTTACCACCGGGTATGGTCGTTGGTGATCGGTGTAGGTGTACCTGATGGCTCGAAAAATGCACCTGATTAGGCTAGAAACGTTAATTCTCATCGACCTCATTAAAAGCCAAACAGCATGAGCTACTCTTTGACATCTTTCAGCGCTCCGGCTACTATACACTGCGCCGGATACGGCCACCTTGATTGAGGGGGGACGATGGACGGGGAAAAACACGCAGTTCCTATCACTGCGCTGCCAGACCAGGTGCTGATTGAGCGCTTGCAGTCGGGCGACGAAAACACATTTGTTCAATTGGTTGAGCATTACCATGCGTCGATGGTACGAATCGCTGCTATCTATGTCAACGAGTTTGCGATAGCCGAAGAAGTCGTCCAGGATACATGGATTGCCATACTCAAAGGCTTAGATCGTTTTGAAGGGCGCTCGTCCTTTAAAACGTGGATATTTACGATTCTGTCTAACCGCGCCAAAACACGTGCTACCCGTGAAAACCGATATGTGCCGCTGGAACTGAGCGACGAACCAGATGATGGCAGCATCAATGACGGTCGCTTCTATCCGGCTAACCACCCCGACGCAGGGGTGTGGGCAGACGGTTCGATACCGCACATGTGGGACAGCGTGCCTGAAACACAGTTGTTAGGGCAGGAAACCCGCAGCATTATCTTCCGCACCATTGAAACACTCTCACCGAACCAACAGCAGGTCATCCGCCTGCGGGATGTGGAGGGCTTCAGCGCAGAAGAAGTTTGTAACATGCTGCAACTTTCCGAGTCTAACCAGCGGGTGTTACTGCATCGGGCGCGTGAGCGGGTCAGGCAGGCGCTCGACTCGTATTTTGCACAAGAGTAACCAATCATGTCGCATGAAATTTCCTGTAAACAACTCGTTGATCTGGTTGCCGATTATCTGGAAGAAAGCATTACAGATGAGGCACGGGCTCAATTTGAGCAGCATTTATCAGAATGTGGATACTGCTCGGCTTACGTCCAACAGATGCACATGACGGTCAAGCTTACCCAGAAGCTAGCCGAAACTGAAATTGACAAGCCGGCTCCGAATGAACTGCTGGATATTTTCCGCAAGTGGAAGCAAGATCAGAAGCCCGATTGACGTTTGAATACCCGGTTCGCGTTCGCTGCAACTTTCCACGCTGTACAAACCGATAAGCGCTGCCTGTTTATCTTCGCAAAATTCTCGTCAAAGTCGTCAGTGACAAGTGGCCCACAAGATTCCCGCTGTTGGCAAATTTGGCAGCCCACAGGACTCCCTTCGGTCGCAAAAGCAGCAATGGCAAAAGTGGATTTTGTGCCGAATTTGCCACAACAGTTATACCTATTCGAAATATTGCAGCTGCAACACGTCCATTTCGTAACATTCACAACGATTGGCGGATTTGAGGGCGACTATCGCTGAATGAGCAAGATATGCGGCAAATGCGGCAAAAGCAGCAATTGGCAACCCTGATTTTGTGCCGGTTGTGCGCGTGGGAGAACCCCCACCCCAGCCCTCCCCCGCAAGCGATGGAGGGAGAAATACAGAAGCCTCCATAGATATGATATTCGATGTGGAAAGGGAATGAGTTACATTTTGGAAGACCATTTTGTAACTCTGTGGTGGGGTTGGCGTTAACGGTTTTGAGGGAGGCTGATTGTTAAGGTGATTGGGGAATGGTTGGAAAAGCATTTGTCGGGTTAACCGAAAGTAAACCTAAGGTCTATAAAGTAAGTTCTCGAAAGAAATCAGAAGTACCCCCACTCCAACTCTGTCAGCTACCTTGTGCTACGCTCAGTCGTTGATCGCCTGTCAACGAGGGAGGAAGAAAATCCTAATTGGGGTGTTGGGCCAGCGGCGGAGGCAGGCCTCCACCCTACAAAAATACAGCGTATTGAGGCGCAGGAAAGCCGAACCGTGATCACCCGTTCAAAAGTTTAAGAGCCTCATTCCGTCCCAGTGTGGTGCTTCAAAAGCAGGGGAAAGTGGAATTTGAGCTTGCCAGACGCCGACTACCCCACGTGATCTCCACGTTCATTGACGTGCAGCCTCGCACGGCGTTAGGCTGAGAGAAACGAGGTGAATGATGGTTACATATCTGCGTCCATTTTTGATGCTGCTACTGGTCGGGTTGATCGAGGCGAGTGGTTTTCGGGCGCAGGCAGAAAAAGAGAACCCCATTCTTTTATCGCGTCAACGCTTATACCTGTTTGATTCGAGCACAAATGGGGAGCGCAAAGCTGTTGTTACAGATGCAATCTATATTTACGATTCGACCTTCCATATTGTAACAAGTCGCCCCATTGACGAGTCGATTTCGTATATCTCCCTCAGTCCTGATGGATCGCTGCTGGCTGTACAAAACGAGATTTGGGAAACTGACACCCTGCGACCGCTGTTTCAATTAAAGACTGCTTACATTCTAGGGGATTGGAGCGCTGATGGGAAATTTATCTCGGCAGTCGCTTCGGGAGCAAATGGCATTGTGGTTTATGACACCCATACCGGAAAATTGATTAAGACAATTGCAATAGACAATATTCAGCTTGGTTTTAATCCTCTGTGGAGCGCAGACGGTCGTTATTTTACAGCGACACACCGGCGCAAAATGGTGGTCGTAATGGATGCTAATGGCAATCAACCTCCTAAAAGGTATGCTCAACAAGAAAATGTGGGACCCACAATGGCATGGAGCCATGATGGAAGGCGAATAGCGTTTACCGCTTTTGATGAAGTTCCGCCCACAACTCCAGATAGTAAACCGGCTGCTTACTCAAATACAGGCGCTGTTCTTGATTCAATTCATATTATGGATGCTGCAACAGGAACGATTCAACAAACTTTTACCGGTTTATCCTATGGGGCAGGAGAGCTAAGGTGGAGTCCTGATGATAAGCAATTGTTAGCTGAAATTAGTCCCACAAATATTTTGATCTGGGACGTCAAATCAGGAAATCTCAAAGAAAACTATCAATTCGCAGGAAGAATCGTTGGCGCGAAATACAGTCCTTTTGGCGGTCAAGTTATTTTGGGGCTCGATACTTCAGTGACATCAACAGCGAATGACACGTCTATTTTCGCGCGTACCTTTTTAGGTGGGGCTGTCGGGTTTATCGTCCCATCGCCATCGCTCGAACGGCTGAAATCCATTACCGAAGCCTGTGGATTACAAGCGAATGTTCAAGAGGCGCTTATATCCCAAATTGACGCCAATGATCTGAACACGTTCAAGACGCAGGTATCAGCCCTGACTAACGCCGATATGCCAGCGGGTTGCCAAGCGGATTTGCTGGCGGTCGCGGATGCGCTGCTGGCGAAATAAGCACGACGCCCACGGCAGCAGCACCGTAATGGTAGGGAAATGCCGGACAGGGTGATAATGCGTAACAAATTAGGACGGTATTTGATGACGGCTAAGGCACGCCTCGGCCCTACGGAATACATTTGATGCCTATTTACCCCATTAAAAGTCAATGATCATCACCCTATCCCTACAATACTGATCGCTTCGACCCGCGCTTGGGTGAAGCACCAACCCCCAATCCCTTTCATATAACGCCACTTCCTTGAGAAAAGTAAAGGTTTCGTGAAAACTAACACATTTAAGACCAATCTCTATTGACCGTCCAAAATTAATCAACTATATTGATAATCAGTTATGTTGATTATCAACAGAGGTTGACAAATTGGATGGATAGTATTTGGACTAGAACGACGATAGCAGAAGAACTGCTCAAAGTATTTCCCGGTTTGGGAAAGACCATCGCCCTGCACCTGCGCGAGTCGGGCGAAGAAGAAACGACGATGATGCAAATCAGTGTTCTGCATCAAATCCAAGAACAGCCTATTACAGCCAGCGAACTCGCCAAGAAAAGACGTGTCAGCCTGCAATCGGCGAGCGTACTGGTACAAGCATTGGTCGAACGGGGATGGATTGTGCGCGAACCGTCTTTGAGCGACCGCCGGCAATTTATATTACAAATCACCGAAGAAGGGCTGGCAAAGGCCTCAGCCGTGAAAGCCCAAATCGCACATTACATGGAAGGATTTCTAGAAGGCTTATCACAGGAAGAAATCGCTGCGGCAGCGATTTTCCTTCCCGCGCTCAGCCGGATACTGACAGAGCACATGACAACCAAGACTACACAAGATGAGAAACAACGCATTCTCGAAGAGGAAAAAACGCCACTATGATTCGCTTAGCCCGCTACCTTAAACCGTTCACATTGTTGATCGTGTTGTCCGTCGCGCTGCTGTTTACGCAGGCGATGGCTGATCTCTCGCTCCCTGATTATCTCTCTCGCATCGTCAATAATGGCATCCAGCAAAGTGGTGTCGAAAATCCGGTCCCACAGGCTATCCGCCAAAGTCAGATGGATAAAGCGATCTTGTTCATGACCGATGCGGACAAGAAGACGGTGCTGGATCACTACACGCTTATCAACAAGGATTCGGCTGACTACGACAAAACCGTCACGCTGTATCCGACAGCCGCCAAAGAGCCTGTTTACGTCCTTAACAGTGACCTGAGCGGCACTGATCTGGATACACTCAAGCCGATTATGAGTAAAGCGTTACTTGCTGTTTCGGGTATTGAAGCGGCCATGACTGATCCCTCAAAGGCAGCCGCGATGGGATCGCAGGGCGGCTTTGATTTATCCAAACTGCCAGCTGGAACCGATGTCTTCAAAATGCTTTCCATTTTGCCGGCGGCAATGCGCACCAGCCTGTTGGACAGCGCGAACAAGCGCTTCGCGGTGATGGGCGAGAGCATGGTCGAACAAGCGGCGACTGCGGCAGTCAAAACCGAATATATGGCACTGGGCATTGATACGGAAGCGCTTCAAACCAATTATGTGCTTCGCAACGGTGGGATCATGCTGCTGATCTCGCTGCTTTCGGGCGTGTGTACCATCGGCGTCGGCTTCCTCTCGGCGCGGGCAGCGGCTGGCATGGCGCGCAACCTGCGGCGTGACATCTTCACCAAAGTAGAAAGCTTCTCGAATGCGGAGTTTGACAAGTTCTCGGTATCGTCGCTGATCACCCGTTCGACCAACGACGTCACACAGCTTCAGATGCTGACCGTGATTATGATCCGCATGATCATTTACGCTCCTATTCTGGCGGTCGGCGGCATCATCAAGGCCGTGAGCACAGATGCTTCGATGTGGTGGACGATTGCCCTGGCGGTTATCGCACTGTTGAGCTTCATCGCCGCGACCTTCTCGGTAGCGCTGCCGAAGTTCAAGATCATCCAGAAATTAGTTGACCGTCTGAACCTGGTCACCCGCGAAAATTTGTCGGGCATGATGGTCATCCGCGCCTTCAATACCCAGCAGTTTGAAGAAAAGCGTTTCGACAACGCCAACAAGGAACTGACGGACACCAATTTGTACGTCAACCGTGTGATGGCGATGATGATGCCCTTCATGATGCTGATTATGAACGGTGTGACCGTCCTCATTATCTGGGTTGGCGCGCATCAGGTAGCCGAGTCGCAGATGCAAATCGGTAATATGATCGCCTTTATGCAGTACTCGATCCAAATCGTGATGGCCTTCCTGTTCATCTCGTTCATGTTCATCATTCTGCCGCGCGCTTCGGTTTCGGCGGAACGTATCGCTGATGTGTTGGACGTCGAACCGGCGATTGAAGATCCCAAGGATCCCAAGCGTTTCCCCGCGCCGTTCAAGGGTACGGTGGAATTCCGCAATGTGGCCTTCCGGTATCCGCACGCTGAAGAAGACGTGCTGCATCACCTCAACTTCACGGCACAACCGGGCCAGACAACGGCTTTCATCGGTTCAACAGGTTCGGGCAAATCCACACTGATCAACTTGATCCCGCGTTTCTACGATGTTACGGGCGGTCAGATTCTGATTGACGGTATCGATATTCGGGAAATCAGCCAGCATGAGCTGCGTGAGAAGATCGGTTACATCCCGCAGAAAGGCAATCTGTTCTCGGGGACGATCGACAGCAACCTGCGTTATGCAGATGAGAACGCCACTGAAGAAGAACTGTTAACTGCGACCAATGTGGCGCAGGCCAGCAACTTCATCAACGAAAAGCCGGAAAAACTGATGACTCCGGTTTCACAGGGCGGTACGAACGTTTCCGGCGGTCAGCGCCAACGCCTGTCGATTGCCCGCGCGTTGGTCAAGCGCGCACCCATCTATATCTTCGACGACAGCTTCTCGGCGCTGGACTTTAAGACAGATGTCGCTCTGCGTAAGGCGCTCAAAGAGAATACTGGCGACAGCACTGTGTTGATTGTGGCACAGCGTATTTCGACCATTAAAACAGCCGAACAGATCATCGTATTGGATGAGGGACGGATTGTTGGAATGGGCACACACGACGAATTAATGGAAGACTGCGAAACTTACCGCGAAATCGCGCTGTCGCAGCTCAGCTTGGAGGAACTCGCATCATGATGGCAATGAATAACGCTCGACCGGGGGCACAAGGCCCGATGGGTGGCGGGGGACGACCGGGACATCCGGGCGGCATGGGTATACAGGCGCAAGGCGAAAAAGCGCGTGATTTCAAAGGTACGATTGGCCGGTTGGTGAAGTATCTGCGCGATTATCAGCTTGCGATTGTTGTCGTGCTGGTGTTCGCGATTGCTTCAACTGTGTTCTCGATTGTCGGACCGAAGATTTTGGGTCAAGCAACCACCAAATTGTTTGAAGGTGTGGTGGCCCAAATCGCAGGAACGGGCAGCGTCGACTTCGTGTACATCGGCAACATCATTCTGCTGCTGGCGGTGCTGTACGTCATTTCGGCGATATTCAGCTACATCCAGGGCTGGGTTATGTCCGGCGTGTCGATGAAGGTGACTTACCGTTTCCGTAGGGACATCGCGGAGAAGATCAACCGGATGCCGCTCAAGTACTTTGACGGCACGAACCACGGTGAAGTTTTGTCGCGCATCACTAACGATGTGGACACGGTCAGCCAAACGCTCAACCAGAGCCTGACGCAAATCGTAACTTCGGTGACGACGCTGATTGGTGTCTTCATTATGATGCTGACGATTAGCTGGGTGATGACGCTGGTCGCGCTGGTTATGATCCCGCTGTCCTTCGGTATCATCGCGCTGGTCATCAGCAAGTCGCAGAAGTTCTTTAAGGAACAGCAGGATTACCTCGGCCATGTCAACGGGCATATCGAGGAAATGTACAGCGGTCATAACGTGGTCAAGGCATTCAACGGTGAAGCCAAGAGCGTCGAGAAGTTTGACGTTTACAACTCTACCCTGTACGGCACCGCGTGGAAGTCACAGTTCCTTTCCGGCCTGTTGATGCCGATCCTATCGTTCGTCGGTAACCTGAATTATGTGGCAGTGGCGATTATCGGCGGTTATCTGGCTATTCGCGGCAGCATTGCCATCGGTGATATTCAGGCCTTCATCCAATATGTGCGCTTGTTCACACAGCCGATTGCCCAGATCGCTAACGTGTCGAACATCCTCCAGCAAACGGCTGCGGCAGCCGAGCGCGTGTTCGAATTCATGGATGAAGAAGAAGAAGTTGCGGATACGGCCAACGGCCTCGCGACCGAGAAGATCGAAGGCAGCGTGGAGTTTAAGGACGTTCACTTCGGTTACAATCCGGACAAGATCATTATCAACGACTTCTCGGCCAAGGTGAAGCCCGGTCAGAAGATCGCTATCGTCGGGCCGACAGGTGCAGGTAAGACCACGATGGTCAAGCTGCTGATGCGTTTCTACGATGTCAACAGCGGCGCGATCCTGATCGACGGACACGACATTCGTGAGTTCACGCGGCAAGACCTGCGCTCGATGTTCGGTATGGTGCTGCAAGATGCGTGGCTCTACAACACCACCATCATGGAGAATATCCGTTACGGTCGTTTGGACGCCACAGACGAAGACGTCATCGAAGCGGCCAAAGCTGCCCACGTTGACCATTTCGTGCGTACGCTGCCAGATGGTTACCAGATGGTTCTCGACGAAGAAGCCGGTAACGTCTCGCAGGGGCAAAAGCAACTGCTGACGATTGCCCGTGCGATTTTGGCTGATCCCAAGATCCTGATTCTGGACGAAGCGACCAGCTCGGTTGATACCCGTACAGAAGTGCTGATCCAGAAGGCGATGGACAACCTGATGCATAACCGCACCAGCTTCATCATCGCGCACCGTTTGTCTACGATCCGTAACGCCGACTTGATCCTCGTGATGCGGGACGGTGACATCGTGGAACAAGGCAGCCATCTGGAACTGCTGGCAGCGGGTGGTTTCTATGCCGACCTGTACAACAGCCAGTTTGAGAATGCCCCTGTCGAGGATGTGGCTTAAGGGTCGCCTCCAATCAACGTTTAACGCGGGAGGGTCATAGATCCTCCCCTATTATTTGAGGGTTCAGGAGACGACAGTTTTGGTCGATTGAGGGAAAAGCGGAAGGCTCTAAGAGCCTTCCCTACGGGAGAAAACTCATAAGACTGTAAAAGTGTCGTCTCGTGAATATTTGAGGGCGAGACGTTATCGGATGAACCGTTAGAGATCGTTTGAAAAGTGGTTATTGGTAAACGGACGCGATATATCGCGTCCCTACATGTCAAATTTCCACTCAAATCATTGTCTTTTGTAAGGACGACATATATGTCGTCCAGAACTTTCAGACTTTTCAAACGGCTTCTTAAAGCTCATCAACTCACTTATACATGACCTCCTGTTTATCAGGGGCAGGTGGTCCGCTTGAATATATTTATTTACGAACACCTTTTTTTCGCAGAGTAAGGAACCGTAATGACTGAGAAGATTGCTTCTGATACCCCGACTTATGCCTTTGCCAAACGTTTTATGATCGCCTACACTGCCCTCCGCAGCCACGTCGCCACTCAATCCATCATCAACTACCCGACCGGATTAAGCCCAAACCAGATTAAGATGATGCACCTGATTTTTCACCGACCGGGGATTTCGCAAACCCTGGTGGCTGAACGGTTGGGTGTGACGACGGCCTCGATCTCTACTTCGGTGCGCGAACTGGAATCACAGGGTTTGATTGAACGGCGGGCTAATCCGGAAGACGCGCGGGTGATGCTGCTGCATCTGGCGCCCTTTGGCGAAGAAATTTTCGAGCAGATGTTTGACAGCTTTACCAATACCTTCGCTGATTTATTGAAGGTGCTGACAGCGGATCATCAACAACAGTTGGTCGAACTACTGGAAGAGGCGCTGAAGGCTAACGATGTTGACCTCGACAGCGGCAAGCTCAACTATTCTGATAAACCACATTGGATGAAAGACAAGCCGAATCCGGTTTCGTGCTGATAACGACATCAACAATGATGCCCGGAACGCTTTGGCGGATTGGCGCATATCTCTAGAGTTCGCTGCAATCCCACATGAAGCCGCAGCGCTCACAGCGGACTTTACAGGCGAGGCGAACTGTAGGCGCGTTACAAGCGGGGCAGACAGTCGATAGGGTGTAATTCGGCAGGGGAAGCGGCGGCAGCAGCACCTTAAGAGATGGTGATGCCGCCGGATTTGGATGTGGTCTGGCGACGGGCTTTGGTTTGGTCATGGCTGAACGCTAAAACCTCGCACTAACTGATGCCGATTACGCCGCCTAAGGGAACCTGTACCTTAACAGTTGTGCCCACGCCGAATTCACTTTCAACTTCGATACTGCCTTCCATCGAATCGACCGCATCTTTAACGATGCTCAGGCCGATGCCCAGACCCGGTACTTCACCAATATTTGTACCTCTGAAGAACGGTTCAAAGATACGTTCCTTATCTTCGGCCAAGATGCCCATACCGTGATCCTGTACGGTAATGGTAATCGAGTCGGCAGATAGATCACCGGTCACCAGAATAGGTTTGGTCGGAGGTGAATATTTGAGGGCGTTCGCCAACAAATGCGTCAAAATCAGGCGCATTAACTGCTCGTCAGAGTTCACGTGAGACATATCACCCTGTAACTCTAACTTAACCTCGTGGGTTACGCGCAAAAGATCCTTGAGATCTTTAATGGTTGAAGTGGCGGTCGCCTGCAAATCATAAGGCGAAGGCGAAAAATCCATGCTGTAGGAAATGCCCTTGACCACCAGCGATATATTGTCCAACATGCTGGTGAAATGCTTGACCTGCGATTTGATCTGTTGGAGGCGTTCAGCGCGCTGTTCTTCGGACATACGCTTACCGTACAAATCGAGAAGGTCAGCCGAGGTGGATATAACAGCCAGCGGTGTGCGTAGTTCATGCGACAGGCGCGACATCATGCGTGTTTTTAGGGAGCTGAGTTCCTGCTCTTTTTGGAGCATGACCAGGAGCTTCTCCTGTTCCAGCATGGCGCGCTGCATCCAACGGCGTTCGCTGACATCGCGCGAGGCAAATATCGCCCCACTAAATTCTCCGTCAGCCGTCATCGCCAGCGAACCGTTGGTTTCCATCCACAGGTAATAACCATCATGATGCCGGAAGCGGAATTCCGCCGAGTCGGCCTGACGTTTTTCAATGGCCGCCAATGTTTTGGCCTGCACCATTTCGAGGTCATCGGGATGAACCAGCTCAAAAACCGACTTACCCAATAACTCCTCAGAGCTATAGCCTAAAACCCGTTGATGGGAAGGGGTCGCGTAAAGGAAATGCATGGTGTCGTCGGTCAAGGCGACGAGATCATGGATGTTATCGGTGATCATCCGCAATTTTTCTTCATTTTCGCGGAAAGCATCCGAGGCTTTTTTGCGCTCGTCCACATTGAGGATCGTTCCCAAAAATTGGCTGAGCGTCCCATCGTCATGACGGGCGAAGGGTGTGTAGCGATAATTGCGCCATTGATAGGTTCCATCAGCGGCCCGCATCCGGAACTCGTTTTCGAGCATTTCACCATCGGCTGCCGCGAGCAGTTTTTCCATGATTTCGTCATGGTGAGGGCGATCTTCAGGATGGATGAGATCGGTAAAGAAAGCGGCAGATGCATTTTTCAGCGCACCTTCGTCAAACCCAAGATCAGAAGGGCGGTTCTCGAAGATATTGCGCTGCAAATCATAATCGTAGATGAAAATTTGAATGGGTGCGGTTTCGGTCACCTGTTGGAACATGTGCCGACTTTCGCGGAGAGCGGCCTCGATGGTTTTACGCTGCGTAATATTTTCTACTGTGCCCAAATACTGGGATGGTGTGCCATCGGCATGGCGATGCAGGACGATACTGCGGTAGTTCCGCCATATCCATGAACTGTCTGTGTGGCGCATCCTAAATTCGCCTTCGACGTAAGCCCCATCCGAGCTGGTTGCCAGCCGGCGGTTGAAATCGTCGTAAAGTGCCAGATCGTCTGGATGTACCAGACTTCGGTAAAATCCGTGACCACCCTCTAAGCGCATCGGGTCATCAAAACCCAGATTAGAAGCATGGTTGGTGAACACGCCTTTGTCCAAATCGACATCAAAAATATAGATGTCCATCGGCACCGTGGTAGTGACTTGCTCCAAAACTTCCTGACTCTGGCGCAAGGCTTCTTCAGTTTGCTTGCGGGTGGTAATGTCCTGTACCGAGCCTAAGAATTGGCGTGGTGTGCCATCGGCGTGACGCGCAAAAACAATGTCGCGGAAGTCGTACCAGCGCCACTCGCCGCTGGCGTGCTTCATGCGATATTCACTGTGCGTGAGTTCGCCATCACGCGCGGTTAGCAGGTGTTTGGCATTTTCGCGGTGTCGTTCTAAATCATCGGGGTGAACCAGGTTGGCATAGAAATCGCCCGACGATGCACTATCCAGAACATCGACGGGATAACCCATATTCTCGGTGCGATTAAAGAAAACGTTGCGCTTCAAATCCATGTCGTAGATATAAATATCCAGCGGTACGGTTTCGGTAATCTGTTTGAGCAGGTTCTGGTTATCACGCAGGGTTTGCTCGGCAAGTTTACGCTCGGTTATATCTTGCATGGAGCCAAGGAACTGCGACGGTTTTCCGTCTTCATCACGGGCAAAAACAATATCCCGGAAGTATAACCATTCATACTTCCCATCCCGATTACGCGCCCGAAGTTCACTTTCAATGATTTCACCATCGCGCGCTGCCAACAGATGTTGGCGGTGTTCCCTGTGAATGGCGAGATCATCCGGATGAACATGATCGGCGTAAAAATCTTCCGCCGGAGCAGTATTGACTTCGAGCGGGTTAATCTCTTCAACCAGCCGCTTGTTGTGATAAATGTCAACCCGTTTTTTGACGTCGTAAATATAGACACCAAAAGGCGCGGTATCGGTTATCTTCTTCAACATATTCTGGCTTTGACGCAGCGCTTCTTCGGACTTTTTGCGTTCGGTGACGTCCTGCATCGCGCCGAGAAACTGGAGAGGCTTACCGTCTTCATCGCGTTTAAACACGATGTCGCGGAAATAGAACCATTTATAACTGCCATCTATTAAGCGTATGCGGTTTTCGCTTTCGACGATTTCGCCGTCTTTGGCCTGCATCAAGCGTTCTTGATGTTCTTGGTGCTGTTCAAGGTCGTCGGGGTGGACATAATCCGCATAGAACTCCATGTCCGGCTTCACGGCAACTGTATCCATCGTGGTTTCTTCTACGACGCGATGGTTATGGTAAATGTCCTTTCCTTTTTTGACATCATAGATATAAATGCCGAGCGGGGTGACGTCTGTGATTTGCTGAAGCATATGCTGATTTTCGCGCAAGGCTTCTTCGGCCAGCTTGCGTTCGGTGATGTCATAGCTGGTACGCAGATATTGGGTCGGTCGCCCCGCTTCATCACGGGAGAAAACGGTATCGTGATATTGAATCCAGCGCCATTCACCACTGGCGTGTTTCATACGGCATTCACTGACGATCACTTCACCTTGTTTGGATTCTCGGATACGTGTACCGGAATCCTCAAAAATGGCGCGATCATCAGGGTGTACTCTGTTTTCGAAGAAATGCCCGCCGCCCTGTTTGATGTCGGCATCCGAGTAGCCTAAAACACCTCTCTGGTTGTAGAAAATGCATTGCTCTAAAACGATATCAAAAAGGTAGATGCCTGTTGGAGCTGTTTCTACAATTTGTTGGAGCAAGTGCTGGCTTTGCTGCAAAGCCATTTGTGTCTGTTTGCGCTCGGAAATTTCTCGCACCGAAATGACCATCGATTGAACATCACCGGCCTCATCTGTCAGCAGTTTATAAATGACTTCGACCCACAGATAATGACCATTTTTGTGTCGAAAGCGCATTTCCAATGGCAGGCGGGATGAAACGACCAGCGCACTGCTAAAATGCTCCAATACGGTGGCGAGATCATCAGGGTGAACCTGTTCCAAATGCGAATGCCCCAGCATCTCTTCGGGTTGGTATCCCATAATGGCTAGAGCGGAAGGACTGAGATAGCGAATGAGTCCATCCGGCGCGATTTCAAGAACGATATCCAGCATGTTGTCAGTGATCAACCGCAGACGTTGTTCACGTTCGATCAAGGCACACTCGGTGAGCTTGTGCTTGTGGATATTACGGGCGGCTGAAATGATCGTTTGCTGGTCGTTATGATCCTGAATAACCAACCCGATCATACTTTCAAACCAGATGTATTCGTTCTTGACGTCGCGAAGCCGCAGTTCGACCGTCACACATTTCTGTGTTTCGCGGACTTCCTTTACGGCTTGGAGGACAAGCTTTATATCATCGGGATGAACCCATTCCTGCCAGACATGATTGAGCGCCACATCTGATGTAAAGCCCAGGGCGGTTTCCATGGATGGGCTGATGTAGTTAATATTGCCGTCACCGTCGGTTACAATAACCACATCCGAGTTGTTGGTCATAAGCATATCGCGGTAGGCTTTACTGAGAAAAAGCTCAGTTTCGATTTTGCGAAGATGCGTAATGTCCTGCAAGGTTAGGATTTGGGCGGTTGTGCCTTCAAAAACGATGGTCCCTGCCGTAATTTTGACCCAGATCAATTTTTGGTCCGATTGAATCAAACGGACATCTAAAGATTCCTCACCCAATGAGGCCAGGCGTTGCGCATACCAGTTGTTAAAGGCTTTGGTGCTGGTGATATAAATGAGGCGGTCGAGGCTGTTCTCGAGCAGTTGTCGGTGAGAATATCCAATGAGTTTTTCGGCAGCGGGATTGGCGAAAAGAATGATATGATTTTTGCAGATCAGTACGGGTGATGCTACCTGATCTAAAACCGATTCAAGGGACACGTTCTCGGTCATCATAAGCTGTAAATCTCGATCTGTTCCTTATACTGCATACTGGGATACTAAGCGGGAGGCTTTATTGAGTTGCATAACTGATGAGCCTGGTTTGAACTTTTGTGTGCGGTGAAGTGCCAATTAGTAACCAAGGAGAGATATACATCACTATAATTAAGTGAAGATACTGAAAGTATAACACTGTTAATTTACAAAAATCACAAAAATTGATTTTATTTGTGCAATCTCAATTATATAAACAGAAGTAACCGGAAGGGTCGAATACATAGTATGTCTAAAATTGTAACACCGGAATGGGTTAAAGATGCAATTTTTTACCAAATATTCCCAGATCGGTTCGCAAAAAGTAATAAAGTACTAAAACCCAACAATCTTGAGCCCTGGGACAGCCTGCCTACGGTGCAGGGTTACAAAGGTGGTGATCTGTACGGCGTGATTGATCACCTCGATCATATTCAGGACTTAGGCGCGAATGCCATTTACTTCACACCGATTTTCCAGAGTGCCTGTAACCACCGCTATCACACCCACGATTATTATCAGGTTGATCCGCTGCTAGGCGGCAATAAAGCCTTCTACGCGCTGCGGGATGCCATGCACAAACGTGGCATGAAACTGGTGTTGGATGGGGTGTTCAATCATGCCAGCCGTGGTCATTTTTACTTCAACGACATCCTGGAAAATGGCCCGCACTCGGCGTGGTTGGATTGGTTCATCGTCCACGATTGGCCGCTGACGGCTTACAGCGGTGAACGTCCGGCCAATTATGAGGCGTGGGTGGGCAATCGGGCGCTGCCCAAATGGAACACCGACAATCCGCAGGTGCGTGAGTACATCATGCAGGTGGCTGAACATTGGCTGCGTGAAGGAATCGATGGCTGGCGTTTGGATGTGCCGTTTTGCATCACCAGCCCCGGCTTTTGGAATGAGTTCCGCACGCGCGTGAAGGCGGTCAATCCTGAGGCCTATATCGTCGGTGAAGTATGGTGGGACAGCACCAACTATTTGCAGGGCGATCAATTCGACGCGGTGATGAATTACATTTTCACCGAGCCGGTTATCCAGTTCTGTTCACAAAACCATTTGTTACGCGAACTTGCCGTAACACACCATTCATACGATCCCTATCCGGCTATTGATGGCGAACACTTCGCGGTCAAGCTGGAAAAAGCACTGTTCCGTTATGATTGGCAGATCGCGCAGGTACAGCTTAATTTACTGGACAGCCACGATACGGCGCGCTTACTGTCGATTGCCAATGAGGACAAGGCGACAGTCCGGTTGGCTACGATTTTGCTGATGACGGTTCCGGGCGCGCCAAGTGTTTATTATGGCGATGAAATCAGCTTACCGGGTAAGGATGATCCCGACTGCCGCCGGACGATCAATTGGGATAACCGCGAAAGTTGGGATATGGAAACGCTGGCGTACTACAAACAGCTTATTGCCCTGCGTAAAGCGCATCCAGCACTGCGGCGCGGGGCATTTAAAGCCTTACATGCTGGCCCCTTGAGCTACGCCTTCAGCCGCGCGAAAGATGACGATAAGCTGATTATTGCGCTCAACGTGGGTGACAAAGTGCAAAAGCTCGACATTCCGGTTCAGGGATTGGTCGAGGATGGGACAACCCTCAAGGCGGTTTATGGCAAAGGCAGTGTCAAAGTTGAGGCTGGTATCGCAAAGATTACTGTTCCGGCACGTGATGGGGTGATTTTGACCAATCCCTAAATGCACAGACTGTCGCCCTTTACAGCGGCTTTGTGACCCGTTATGATCTCTTTGTATCAACTGATATGGAGGAGTGAATATGGATGTTGTCACCTTGCCCACGCTAAAGCCCGGCTACCGCGTTCGCCCCTGTACCATGGATGACGTGGAAGCCGTCGTAGCAGTGATGAATGCCTGCGCGATTAAATTAGTTGGTCAACCGGAAGAAACCGTCGATCAGGTACGGTCAGATTGGCAGCGTCCCGATTTTGATCAAGCATCGAGTCAGCGTGTGGTACTGGCTCCTGATGGTCGTATCGTCGCATGGACAGAAGTCCATGACGCGGAAAGTGTTGTCATCTACACCGATATATTTGTTCATCCCGATTACGAAAACGAAGGTGTCGGTGAATACCTCATCGGATGGGTAGAAGCCCGCGCCCGTCAAGCCATCGACAAAGCACCTGCCGACGCGCGTGTGGTGTTACGTGCCTACAGCTTTTCAGCGGATAAAGATGTCTGGTACAGCGCTTTATTAAGAAATGCAGGCTTGCAGCTTATCCGCCACTCCTGGCATATGGGCATGGCGCTTGACACACCGCCGCCAGCCGCCCAATGGCCCGCAGGAATCACCCTAAAAATTTACGATGGTCTGGCTGATAAACGCCCCATTTTCACTGTCCGTCGCACCGCTTTTCAAGATCAATTCGGGCATGTAGACCGTCCCTTTGAGGAAGAATACAGCGAGTGGCTGCACCGCTGGCAAGGTGAAGAGGTCTTTGATCCGAACTTGTGGTTCACGGCGATGGATGGCGACACCATAGCCGCTGTTTGTCTGTGTATGCCCACCCGCAATGGTGAACAAGATCGCGGATGGGTGTCGTCATTGGGTGTACTGCGTGAATACCGTCGGCGCGGAATCGGGGAAGCGCTTCTGCTTACGGCCTTTGATACCTTTTACAAAATGGGCAAAAAGCGCGTGGGCCTGGGTGTGGATGCCAGCAGCTTAACCGGTGCGGCGACCCTCTATAAACGTGTCGGGATGCACGTCGATAAACAATTCGATTTGTATGAGACGGAACTACGCGCGGGTGTCGATCTGACAACACATGGCTAACTGATAATAAGCACCCTGAATCGCTATTCTTATTTAGATTTGACCGGTTAGAGAGGGCATCATGAACAGTTTCTCACTGCCTGTGCTAAAACCAATCTATGCTGTTCGCCCGTGTACATCAGGTGATTTGGAAGCAGTCGTGAACTTGATGATTGACTGCGACATGGCAACTCTTGGAAAAGCTGAAACGACCAAAGAACAAATTCTAAAAGACTGGCAAAGGCCCGGTTTGAATCAAGCGACCGACCAACATATGGTTATGACAAGTGATGGCAGTCGGATAGCCGGATGGGTGGAGCTTGCATCGGCAGACAAGATGGTGATGTTCATTAAAATTTATGTGCATCCAGATTATCAAACTGAAGGAATCGGTGAGTATCTGTATGCATGGGCTGAGACTGCCGCGCTCAATCTTGTTAGCAAAGTGCCGGATGAATCACGGATTGTAATCAGGAGTTATAGCCATGCTAAGGCTATAGCTGTCTGGTACAGTGACTTATTGCAGGCGGCTGGAATGCAGCTTATCCGCCATGCATGGCAAATGGAGATGAATCTTGATGTGCCGCCAGCGGCTGCTGTATGGCCTGAGGGGATCAAGCTCAAAGTGTTTGATAGTGCAGATGACAAACGGCCCATTTTCGCGGCGAGGCGTACCGCTTTCAAAGATCAGTTTGGTTATGTCGAGCGCCCATTCGAGGAAGAATATGCCGAGTGGCTGCACCGTTGGGAGGGCGCGATTGTCCCGGGGTTGTGGTTACTAGCCATGAATGGCGACGTGATTGCTGGTGTGTGTATGGGCCGTGCCAGCTATAAGGGTGAGGAAGATCGCGGTTGGGTGGCATCCGTGGGCGTTCTGCGTGAATACCGTCGGCGTGGGATCGGGGAAGCGCTGCTGCTTACGGTCTTTGATACCTTTTACAACATGGGCAAAAAGCGCGTGGGCCTGGGTGTGGATGCCAGCAGCCTAACCGGTGCAGCGACCCTCTATAAACGTGTCGGGATGCACGTCAATAAACAATTCGATTTGTATGAAAAGGAACTACGTGCGGGTGTCGATCTGACAACACATGGTTAACTGAATCGAAGGGCGCAAGAACGCCCTTTTTATCTCGATCGTTACGGCTTCGCTCGGTTTCAGGGATTGTAGACCTGAATGCGCTTGTCCGGCTGGCGCTGAGCCAACCGTTCCATGCTGGCTTTCACCTGTCGTACAATCTCGCCTTCATCGAGTGTCAACAACTTACCCTCGTGCATCAGCACTTTGCCATCACAAATGGTTGTCTGAACATCACTCGCCCGTGCGTTATAGACCAAACTGGCGGTCATACTGTGCAGCGGTTGGTGATGCATCCCGTTCAAATTCACCAAAATCAAATCGGCCAGATTACCGGGATCAAGCGCGCCCAATTCGTCCGGCTGCCCATAAACCCGCGCACTTTCCCGCGTGGCGATGTAGAGCGCTTCAGGGATAGGCATTACCGTCGGTGAACCATTGGCCTGCTTTTGCGTCATCGCCATCAAGCGCATCGACTCGAAAATATCCAGCGTGTTATTGCTGACCGCGCCGTCCGTCGCCAGCCCTACCGGAATCCCATGCTGGCGGAATTGAACCACTGGAGCCGTTCCCATCGCCAGTTTGAGGTAAGTCTTGGGCGCGTGGGCAAAACCTGCTTCATGTTTGGCGAGGATCGGCATATCTTCCGGCAGCACCCCGCAGCCGTGTGCGATAATCGTCGGTACATCCAGCACACCGGTTTTTTCGCAGACCTGTATCGGCGTCAGCCCGCGCTTTTCGAGGCTGGCGCGGGTCTGTCCCATTTCTTCTGAGGCGTGTATATGGATGCCGACGTGCAGTTCTTTGGCCTTTTTCACACAGGCCCGTAGATAATCATCGTCACACAGGTAGGGCGAATGGGGAGCCATCAGTGTGCGGATGCGTCCGTTGGCAGCACCCTGCCATTCGCGCACAAAGCGTCCGGTGCGCTCGATCATCTCATGACCGTTATTGCCGAAAATGGCCCAACCCAGCAGTGCGCGTGTGCCAGCTTTCTCGACCGCTTTGGCCGATTCGTCCATATAGAAATAATGGTCAGCCACCGAGGTTACGCCGGAGCGGATCATCTCGGCTAAACCCAACTGCATCCCCCAATAGACATCCTCGGCTTGCAGGTTACTTTCCAACGGCCACATGTAATCGTTGAACCACTGCTCAATCGTCACATCTTCAGCTAATCCCCGGAAGATGACCATCGGCACATGAGCGTGGGTGTTGATCAATCCCGGCATCGCGAGCAAGCCATCTGCCTGTATCACCTGTTTGAAGTGGCTCGCATCAGCCATACCAGTAGGCTGTACCGCTTCAATCCGGTTGCCACCGATCAAAATATCATGCTCATGCAGGATAAACGCCCGCGCGTCTATGGTGATATTCAGGACATTGCAGTTGCGGATGAGCAGGTCAGACATACACCGTTCCTTACGTTTCACAAATAGAATTGTATTTTAATCGCGACTCACCAAATTTTCCTCAACTTATGCATTATCTCAAGCTTGTCTTCATGGTCGGGGTCATTTTGTCGGCTTCTTTGGCAATCTGGCCTTCACTGTTCGCGGCCACCATGTCAAAAAGATCTACCATGCACCCGCCGAAAATCGACCGCAATGGCGGTGGGATAGCCCCTAAGTTCACTTGCTCCAAATAGACTTCTATACTAGATTAGGTTTTATGGAATACTTTTTATCCACAATCTAAGGAGCAGAATCGATGCGGAAACAAGTGGGAATAGTACTCGGTATGGCAGCTTTGTTAGGCATTATGAGTATCGGCGCAGTTTCTGCCCAAAACAAAGTCGCTTTGAAGCTCGGTGAATTTGTTAAGGGCGAAATCACCCAAAAGGTTCATGAGGTCAGCTACAGTTTCAAAGCTAAAAAAGGGGATATTATCACCCTTGAAATAATGCCGGACCCCGACCAACCGGATCTGGACCCGACGGTTGAACTGCGGAACAGCGACGGAAAAACCCTTGCCAAGAACGACGACTTCAACTACCCCCTGGCGCTGGCGATTGCCGAAGTGCCGAGCGATGGTGATTATATTGCCGTAGCCGGTCGTTCCGGTGGGGAAGAAGGCGACAGCGTTGGTAAATATAATCTGCGTGTGAGTGTAGCGGAACTGGTCGGCCCCGGTTCAACCATCGACGCTAAGATCAGCAGTAATTTTGATGCGCCTGCCCAAATTTATGTCATGCGCCCCGAGAAATCCGGCCCAATGGATGTTACCTTTAGCCAGGAACCCGGTGAAAATTATGCCACGCTCAAGGTCATCAAGTGGATTGAAGATGGTTATCCCGATACCCTCGTCAATATCGACGGTACGTCTAAACTGACCAAAGCGACGCTGACGGTTGATCTGGAAGCCAACAATTTCTACGTGTTAAAGGTCGAGCAAGCCGCCTACTCGTTTGGCGATCCGGTAGAGTTTCCGGTCACCATCGCGCTCAAGTAAGTTTTGGTATTGGGGGCGGAGTCATTCCGCCCTTTTTGACTCGATCCTCGTCTAAGCCTGAGCTTCGACCGTCTGACAGCGATCACCCTGAGTTGATGTGTACCCAAAAGTCATCCACAAGCAAGGAATAAAGTTGATACGTAAACAAATCGTGCTGCTGCTGATCACGGTGGTATGGCTGGGCGTCATGAGTATCGGCGCGGCTGCCGCCCAAACGAACACTACACTGCAACCCGGTGAATTCACAAAAGGCTCAATCACGGATCAAGCCTACGAAGTGAGCTACAGCTTCAGCGGCAAAAAGGGTGACGTCGTCACGCTGGAAATGATGCGTGATCCCCAGCAGGATTCGAGTCTTGATCCTATCATCGAACTACGGGATAGCAGTGGTCAAACACTCGCCCATAACAGGGGCTTTAGTTGGCCGCTGGTTCTCGCGATTGCCGAGCTACCGGCTGATGGCGATTACATGGCTGTCGCAGGACGCGAAGATGGGGTAATGGGGAAATCGATCGGTGACTTTATCCTGCGGGTGAGTGTGGCTAAATTGGTGGATCGTGGCACGAACATCAGCGCCAGGGTCAGCAGTGATGTCGAGGCCCCGCCGCAAATCTATATCATGCGTCCTGAAAAACCAAAAACGAGCTGGCATCCAATAAAAGCGACCCAAATTGCGATTGTGATTTTTGTAACCTAGGGAAGGTTACCTCATCAGTCAAATACCTGCTTACTATGTAAGTAGTCGTTGTTACCTTTACAGCGGCGGAAAACGAAATAGAAACAGGATAACCGCCGTAAATTACGCCCGTTGTGGGTGGAGTTTTAGGCGGATTTTGTTTTTGACGATGGTTCGAGATCTGGAAATTTCATGCTGGATGTAGGGTTTTTTCTCATAAACCAAATCACTACCTCTTCTCAAAACGGGATCAAAATGTATTTTACGAGTATCTAGGGAAAGAGGATGAAAACATGATTCAATTAGAATGGACAGAAGAACAGGTTCTGAAACAAGCTCAGAGTAACGCAATGGCGTTTCTTCTGGGAACTACTGCATATTTTAAGCATTGTGGAATGCCCATCGAAGACGAGATGAAATTTATGGCAGAGAAATTTGCACAGGGTTGGAGTGAGCTAAAAGGTAAAGGCGCACTCGATATTACCCGCCAAATCATGCTCAACATGGTTTCTCTTGGAGGTGAGTTAATATCACTCAAGGGAGATGAAAAACGTGCCACGGCCGTTTACGACTTGCCGATTGAGAAATTGTTGCATGAGTGGGGTTTGTCGATAGAGGACTTTGAAGGTTGGCACATTATCCATAAAACGACCGCCGCATACTTAAACATCAACTTCACATGGCGGCGCGAGGGGGATCATCGCTGGACATACGAGATTTCATATTGATAAGAAGTTACCAATAGGCTATGACTCCATATCTAAACAAATGTATCTTATGGAGCATACAGCATTGGTAAGCCTTTAACCTTTGCCTAGGCGGTGGCACTTGTCCGAACGCTGCCGCTAGGCTTTCCTAAATTCCGAACGATCACTGAAAGAGATATGCCACTCAAATTAACTTTCGGCAAGAACTAAGTGATTTATATGCCTCGGTGATCGTTCTCTGCTGGCTGCCTGATGATTACCCCGAGAGCATTGTGAATCTGGACGGCACATCAGGACTTAATCGGGCTTTACTCTTCACCAACCTGACCGCCGGTTATTTTTATGTGTTTGTCTTACAGCAGGGCGCGGAGGCGTTGCGCGATCCGGTTGATTTTCCAGTGACTATAGGACTAATATAGACATTTACTTACCGGCGCGGAGTTATTTCGCCCGTTTCGATAGGCATCACCTATGCCAACGCTGTATATCGTCCCAACACCCATCGGTAATCTGGAAGACATCACCCTGCGCGCACTGCGTATCCTGAAAGAAGTCTCCTTAATTGCTGCCGAGGATACCCGTACCACCCGCGTCTTATTACAACACTACGAAATCCGTACCCCGCTCACCAGCTACCACGAACATAATAAACTCGCCAAGTTGGATGCCATCTTCGCCGCGCTCCAAACAGGCGACGTAGCGCTGGTATCCGACGCTGGCACACCCGGCATCTCCGACCCCGGTTATGAACTGGTGCGACAGGCCATCGAGCAGGGCATTCGCATTGAATCGCTGCCCGGTGCGAGTGCGATTACGACTGCTTTAGTCGGCTCCGGTTTGCCAACGGACGGTTTCGTTTATCTCGGCTTTCTGCCGCGCAAAGATCGTGCCCTGCGTGATTTTCTGGCGACGGTTGCCAGCGAACGCCGCACTTTAATCGCCTACGAAAGTCCCAACCGCCTTGTGGATACACTCAAGCTGATACGTGATGCACTCGGTGACCGGCAAATCTGCGTGGCCCGTGAACTCAGCAAGCTGTACGAGGAATTTCAGCGCGGCACGGTCAGCGATGTGCTGGCGCACTTCACGGCTCAAGCCCCACGCGGCGAAATCGTGCTGGTGATGGCTGGTGCAGCGGAGGTCATCGCAGCCGTTTGGGATGAACAGCAAATCCGTACGGCCCTCCGCAAACGCATCGCCGCTGGTGATTCACTCAGTACTGCCGCCCGCGCCCTTGTGGCCGAATCCGGTTGGGAACGCCGCGCGATCTATGCCCTCGGCCTTGATACGGAATAGGTACTCACCACTCTGTAATTACCCGATCAACATGGTTTACTGTAACTGATGGAGAACAACATGGAACTCAGTGGCAATACCGTTCTTGTGACCGGCGGTGCGTCAGGCATCGGTTTTGGTCTGGCCGAGCAGTTTGTTCAAGCTGGCAGCACGGTGATTATCTGTGGGCGGCGTGAGGACAAGCTTAAAGAAGCACAGGCCAGGTATCCGCAGCTGCACATCCGCGTCTGCAACGTGGCTGATCCCAACGAACGTGCTGCCCTGTATGAATGGGCGACGGCCACCTTCCCGGCGCTGAACGTTCTCGTCAACAATGCCGGTATTCAACAGCGCTTCCAGATGCAACAATCGCCAGCGTGGGAAACCATCCATGATGAAATCGCCATCAATCTGGATGCACCCGTTCATCTCGCGACCCTGTTTATTCCGCACCTGCTCAAGCAGACTCAAGCGGCTATCCTCAATGTAACGTCCGGCCTCGCCTTTAGCCCGATGGCGATGATGCCCCTCTACGGTGCGACCAAAGCCGCCCTGCACTCGTTTACACTGTCGCTGCGCCATCAACTCGCCGCCACACCCATCACCGTTGTCGAGATTATCCCGCCAGCCGTCGATACGGATCTCGGTGGCGTGGGGCTGCATACTAACGGTACACCACTGCCCGAATATATACAGAGCGTGGTCGAGCAGTTGAAAGCGGGCAGCCTCGAAACCAGCTACGGTTTCTCTGCCAACTCCAGCCGCGCCTCCCGCGAACAATTGGATGAACTCTTCAAGCGCATGAACCAACCACGCTAATTTGCGCCCAAATAAAGACTTGTGGTGGTGAGACTTACCCGTTTAAGTTGTGTATCTGTTCTGCATAAACTAACCTGGCCCTGAGTTGAAATTTGGATCGGCTGCCTGTACCGCCTGGGCGATATTGTTGAACGTGATTTTGACTTCATTGGCAAATTTCTCACGATTTGGTTGTGTCCATTCGCTTTCTTGAATTTTTGAGGCTTTATCCCTAATTTCTTCTAGCGGTCTAACAAGATCATGATTCAAACCAAGCTGACTAGCATGATGACAAGATTGTCTTAGGCCGACATCTATCCACTCTTTTGTTATTCCTGATAAAAGCCATCGGTATAATTCCAACAAGTCATGGCATAACCAGAACAAGTTTCCAGTCTTAGCTCGGTCGATTTGAATTGGACTTGAAGCCTTAGTAGATTTGACCCCATGTTTGTTCAATGAATTGCATAAATCTTTGAATGCTTTGTTATACGGTCGTCGATAAAAAACAGTATGGACAATTGATTCCAATTCATAATGAAGATTTTCCACATGCTTATGAATAATAGGTATTACTATTTTTTTCTTATTCAAGAAATGATGCCATTCATGTTCAACATGGGCCGAAACCATAGATTCAGGTGAAACAATGAGTACCATTATTTGACACTCATTTAGACCATTTTGAACGCCTTGATTCCATCTTATCCCTGCTGGGTTATCATCGAAATCAACCCATATTTCTACGCCAAATTCATCTTTTAGCGAAGTCGCTAATTTAAGTGTAAAAATGTTATCGTTGCTACTGTGACTAATAAAAATCTTAGTCATAAACTTCCTCGCTGACACTACATCCAGTTAATATGAGACACTGATATTAGACCATAAAAACGTATCATCATACTAATTGTCTCATTGTCAATAAATTGTTCGCACTTATTGACCCCTTAAGAACCACTATGGACTTATAAATCAATCTTTGCTAAACTGCTTCCTTAAGGGTAGGAGATGGCCTGCCCACATCTATTTTCGAACGGCAAGTTACGACAAACACAGCTTGGTGAGACACGAAAATCGATTAATCAGTAAACAAGGATAATCCATAACATGGTTACGTATGGCTGCTGTGGGCCGGAACTCGCAGGTTCGACCCTCAAAATGGATCTATTGGGAGGCTGGCTGGACATCACATGGATGCCGGCTCACGCTGACCAGAATCCAATCATGCTGCTGTCGCCTCCCGCCCTGCTCGATCTTTCCGTACTGGCGCGGTTCGAGCCGGATTTCGCGCTGGCGAATGGCTATCGTTTTGTTGGCACGACGCCGATGGAATGTCCGGTGGCGCTGCGCATGAATGATCTCGATTACCTGGGCAAAGTGACGCACCAGACCGGCGCGAATGTCTATACCTACGCGCGCGGCGATGAGCGGCTCGAAGTGATGGTGGTGGCCTCTTACTACACCGATGAGGTGAACTGCTGGCGCATTAGTTGTCTGGCGGCAGTGCCGGAGGCTTTTATTCCTGTCTGGTTCACCTTCACTGAAGAGTGTGAGCGTCTATCCAACGCGCTCGAATCGACCGATAAAGTCATCGTCATCGGCGGCAAAAGTGAGTCTTTTGTGCCTAAGGTTGATTGGGACGACATCGTCCTGCCGGAAAAGCTCAAGCAGGAGTTGATGGAGGATGTGAGTTCGTTCTTCTCCAAGGGCGTGGATGTTTACCGCCGCTTGAACCTCAAGCCCTTCCGCAAGCTGCTGCTGGCGGGTGTGCCGGGTACAGGCAAAACGATGATCTGCTCGGCATTGGCGAAATGGGCGCTGGGACAGAAATATCTGGCGATCTATGTGTCGAGCGCGGTGCGGCGACCGGGTACCGAGTTTGGCGCGACCTTCGATAAGATCGAACAGGCGCTGTCGGTGGCAGCTTCTTCGGCGCTGCCCACACTGATCCTGCTCGAAGAACTGGACGCTTACCTGCACGAACAGGAAAAGGCGCTGGTGTTGAATGTGCTGGATGGTAACGAGTCGGAAATCAACGACAAGGGAACACTGCTCATCGCCACCACCAACTATCCTGAAGCCATCGACGAGCGCGTCCTCAAGCGCCCCGGACGGTTGGATCGCATCTTCATCATTCCCGAAACACGGGTGGCGCTGGATGCCGAGAAGATGCTGCGTCAGTATCTCGGTGCACTCTGGCAGGATGATCACAAGGCGTTGATTCCGGCACTGGTGGGATACCCCGGTGCGTTCATTCGTGAAGTCGCCGTTCACGCGCTGACACAGTGCGCGTACGACGATCTCAACGAACTGTCGTATGAGCTGCTGGAACGCTCCTTCAACGGCCTCAAGACACAACTGGATGCCCGCGACGACTTCCTCAAAAAGCGCGGCGGCATGATGTTCGCTTCGCCGGTTAACGTCAATTAGTACGAATCAATCGGGCGAGTCACCCCGACTCGCCCGGTTTCAACACAATTCCCGACTGTTATTACCGCTCGTCGCCCACGGCCACCTGTGCCCGAAGGCGGTTTGCCGCACCCGGGGTAGTCGCAAAAACAGGTGTTTCGTTTTTCTTGGCCTGCCGCGCTCGCTCGATATTGATTCGGGCGTTGACGTGGTTGGGATCAAGTCGTAATGCCGCCATAAAATCGGCAATCGCGCCGTCCACATAACCTTTCTTATAGCGGACCAGTCCTCGATTGTTATAAGCCGGTGCAAACTGTGGATCAAGCAGGATGGCATGGTTATAGGCGGCCAGGGCATTGTCGAGATCACCCTGTTCTTCAAAAATGTCTCCTCGATTGAAGTAGGGCATCGCAAACTGCGGCTTGATTTGAATAGCGCGCTTGAAGTCACTCATAGCGCCTTTCAAATCGCGGTTCAGCTTGAGGGCGGTGCCACGGCTGTTATAGGCATCGGCGTCTTCAGGATTAAGATACAACGCCTCGTTATAATCGACGATGGCCTCATCAATATCACCCTTGGCCTGGCAGGCTACCCCCTTGTTGAAATGGGCTGGCGCAAAATGGGGATTCAGGTTGATGGCGTAGCTAAAGTCAGCAATGGCGCCTTTCAAATCGCCTTTGGCCTGCCGGACAAGCCCCCGGTTATTGTAGGCGGAAACAAAGTGCGGGTTAATCCAAATGGCATTGCTGAAATCAAGGATGGCCTTGTCCGTGTCCCCTAAAGATTGGTGAACGGTTCCACGCGCATAGTAAGGATCGGCAGCCTCGGCATCGATCAGGATTGCCTGACTGTAATCTCTGATGGCAGCTTTTGGATCGCCTTTGGCAACGTGGAGCATTCCCAAATTGTAGTAAGCATTTGCATCGTCCGGATTAATGAGGATGGCCTGGCTGTAATCGCTAATGGCCCCATGCAAATCTTTTTTGGCCTGGCGGGCAGCGCCCCGATTACGATACGCCTCGGCATTCTGCGGGTCGAGGAAAATCGCTTCGTCATAATCAACGATTGCGCCGTCCAGATCGCCTTTGGCTTTGAAGCTGTTGCCGCGATTGATGTACGTTTCGGCCAAATCGGGGTTGAGGCGGATCGCTTCGTCATAATCCGCAATGGCACCGTCCAAATCGCCCTTGGATTTGAGGCTGTTGCCACGATTGTTATACGTTTCAGCCAGATCAGGGTTGAGGCGAATCGCTTCGTCATAATCCGCAATCGCCCCATCCAGATCGCCCTTGGATTTGAGGCTGTTGCCACGATTGTTATAGGCCTCGGCCAGTTCCGGATTAATCTGGATACTATGGCTGTAATCGCTGATCGCTTCGTCTAAATCCCCTTTGCTTCGATAAGCGTTTCCTCTGTTGAAATATGCCTCGGCCAGCTGTGAATGATGACCGATGGCTACGGTGTAAGCCGCTATTGCGCCTTCGATGTCCCCCTTGGTCTTGAGGCAGTTCCCCCGATGGACATGCTCCAGGGCGATTTTTGCTTCTTCTGTGTCCGCCGCCACGGCTGGCTTGTGGCCGACAATTTTAGTGCTGGCGAGCCGTTTAGAGGTTCGCGCCGTGCGCCGGTGGTTATAGGCACTGATGTCATCTGGATCAAGACCAATGGCTTCATCATAATCCGCAATCGCCCCATCCCAATCCTGTTTGAGCGCCCGTACAATTCCCCGGTTCACATAAGCCTTTGCCATATCGGGATGAATACCCAGCATCTTGCTGAAATCGGCAATCGCGCCGTCCAAATCCCCTTTATCTTTGCGTGCAAACCCACGACTGAAATAGGCCTCGGCAAAATGTGGGTTAATGCGGATCGCCTGACTGAAATCGGCAATCGCGCCGTCCAAATCCCCTTTATCTTTGCGCGCGAACCCGCAGCTGTAATAGGCTTCAGCAAACTGCGGTTTTATGCGGATCGCTTCACAATAATCATTGATTGCACCATCAATATCGTTCAGATCCAAATGGATATTACCTAGATTATTATGGGCCAGCGCATCCTGCGGGTTGATGCAGATGACCTGACTATAATCGGTGATGGCACCTTTCAAATCGCCTTTGGCTTTGCGGGCCATAGCCCGTTTGAAATAGGCGGCAGGCTGCTGTGGATGAAGACGGATGACTTCATTGTAATCGGCAATAGCCTTATCCCAATCCTCCAGACTGGCGTGTATCGTCGCCCGATTTTCGTAGCCCTGCACCAGAGCTGGATTGACGCGAATGGCCTTGTTGAAATCGGTTATCGCGCCGTCCAGATTTCCTTGAGTAGCCAGGGCCACCCCCCGATTGATGTAAGCAAGGGCATACTCGGGGTCCAGGTCGATGGCCTCGCTGTAATCCAGAATTTGCCCCTCCGCATCATTCACCACACGTTTTAATCCACGTGCAAACCATTCTTTAGCTGTGTAACGGGGTTGATGCTCAATGATCGGTTCTTCATCTTTTTCCGGTTCGGTCTTTGCCCATTCCTTATCCAGCTTTTCCTTCGCCTCGGCCACCATTTTTTGTTCGTCAAGCTGCGGCGGCCATAAAATGACATCGACCGGTTGGTTGAGGATGCGCGTCTTTAATCGCGTCATCGCTTCTTCAACATACGTTGTGGGTACTTCGAGCGGATTGTATTGTGGCAGCAGCGCTAGTTTGCCGACCAACTGACCCAATACCTGCGAAAAGTGAAAGCCGTCGTACAACAGGGTTACGATATTGCGTCGCTGTTCCAATCCGGTTTCAATCTCATGCCGCAGCCAATTATTTTCTTCGGCACAATGTTCCAACGCGTTGGGAGTCAGAATAATCAAGAAATGGGCGCGCGCGACGATTTGATTCAGGAGCATGTGCGCGTCCGCTTTGCTGTGCAGCGCCTCGGTATACATAAAGCAATCGTAGCCATTCTCGGCTAGATGATGATAGACAGCTTTTGCTATAGTCATATCTCTATGGTTGTAGCAGATAAAGATCGACTTCTCAATTTGCATTTAGATTGTCCATGAGCTTAATTCATAATCAATTATTCCTTATTATAACGTGGTTTCTTGCCGTTCTGCATATGATAAGTAAAGAATGTTTGCACCATGACGAATGTCATTCGTTATTGATGTTAACTATACAGATGCACGCTTTTTTCTCCCTCACAGCTGCGATTGTAATCGTTCAATGGCTGTAGACCCTCCGGTACATGAGCGACCGTGATCGGGTTACAACAAGCAAACCTGATTTCCTTGATTTGCTTATGTAGCTGTCTAAACGGGTTTTATAAGAAGCGTAGGCATGACGGAGGGTATTTCAGTTGCACGCCTATCGAATACACTGGTTATAATATGCTTATATAATTTTAGAAAACACGACACAGCGCGCATTGACCTTGAAGCGGAGGATACTTATGGATGAGAACAGCTACGCCACAGCCGGAGTAATCCTGACATCGTTGGATGACCAAACCATTCGAGAATTGGACGCCGCCGGTCAGGTAGACAAGCCGTTCGATAACCGCATAAACACCATTATCGCCGCCGTTCTTGTCCTCTTGATGATTGGAATGGTCATCGCAATTGTGGCTCTGGGAGTAGCCGAGCGCTATCGGGAACAGTATCCAATAATCGCCACCATGACCGCTCAGGCATCCGCGTCCCACTAAGGATCAACGCTGTTTGCTGGCAGCCCTGCCAGCAGCGTTCGCCAGCGCCGCAGCCACAACACGCATAACCCGACCAGTGCAGCGCCCGGTATAATCGTCAGATGAAATCCCCGGTAATTCGGGTCATAAATGACTGGCGGATACGGATGAAGCGCATTATTAAGCATTATGGCTGTGTAGCTTGTCAGCAGCAGGATTGGGATAAATAGCCACGATAAACCGATCAAACGGTTGAGCTTTTCAGGATGGATGCGCACAGTCGAAAATGTCAGGTAAATGCTGACTAGAATGAATGGCACGCTCAGGCTTAAACGTCCCGGATCACTGGCGAAGAAATCATTCAGTGTACGCTGCCACGTTCCCACTTCCGGCCAATCAACCGCACCATCCCACGGGGTAAACGTGAGTTGTGTAATAAAAGTCAGCACATAAAAGTGAGCCATCCACGCCAGAATCAGCAGTCCGAATTTCGGAAGCGTTTTTGCCGTCAACATCTTGTGACCTCCCTAATACACATATCCTCACACTTATCGATCATAACCCACCCCATTACCCGATTAAAGAATGCTCGACCTCCGCTTGACCCATGCCAAACCCATGTTTGAGCGCAAAAGATCGTCGTACTGCTGCTCGGTAACCTCCACGAAACCCTGGAAACTGATTCTGAAATATTACAACTCACAGTGAACTTTAAAAGTCTTTAAAGCCCCTCCCTGACGCTTCGGGGAGGGGTTGGGGTGGGGTATGTACGCGCCCTACACCCGTTGACAAGTTGCGAACTTTTGTGCTAAAATAATACCCTATGGTGAATCTACTTTTCCCTTCCTCACTGTATGTTGCCCGCCTTCTTGCGCTTCTCTTATATTTACCTCGCTACTTCTATTTTATTTGTGACGTTGCAGATCATCCGCCTGCTATTTCGGCGGAGTTATGGCACAAATGGCACATGTTGCTGACGACCTATTTCTCTCAGCTTTTTTCCTTCCCTCGTTTACGGGGGAGAATTAGGGTAAGGGTTTAATGTGACCCCCTACCGCGAGTATCCACCGCATCCCGCTCTCGCGCCCTACGTGGCTTGCTACTGGAGCATCACCTCACCCTTACCCCTCGTCAACCGCATCTTGCCCGATGGCTGCGTGGATATTGTTGTGAGTGACACCATCGAAGCCGTGGGAACGATGAGTCAGGCCATTCTTGTACCTGTTAATAGTCAATCACTCACCGTAGGCATCCGTTTCAAACCCGGTGGAGGTGCGGTCTTCTTCCGCCTGCCGCTTCATGAATTGAATGATGCCACACTCGACCTTCGATCCCTTTGGGGCCGCTGCACCCATACCCTCGCGGATCAGTTAGCCGAAGCTACCAACGCCCAACAAAAAATCACATACCTGGAAACTTTCCTGCTGCGCCGTATGGATGCACTCCCTTCGCTCGACTCAAACCTGCAAAACGCCATCACTGCCGTTCGTAAAGTTCACGGTGACATCAGCGTGTCGGCTCTCCGCACCGGCCTCTCGCTCAGCGAACGTCAGCTCGAACGCACCTTTCGCCAGCACACCGGCCTCACCCCACGCCAGTTTGCGCGCCTCGTCCGTTTCCGGCAGGTCGTCCACTTACTCCACCAACCCGCGCTGCCTCTCACGGATGTGGCCTATCGTGCCGGTTACTACGATCAAGCCCACTTCATCCACGACTTCAAAGCCCTGGCTGGCCTTACCCCGCGTGATTATCGCCGCGAACAGCAGGATGTCGGATTCTTACAATTTCCGGTGGTTACTTTTTGATATGCTTGGGCTGTACACAAGCAGTCATATAAGGAGTCGATAATGCCCCCTCAATTTGATCTCATCGGTATGGTCGTTAAAGACATGAAAACCAGCCTGGATTTTTATCGCGCGCTTGGCCTCGCCATCCCCGAAGGTGCCGAAAAAGAAGATCACGTCGAATGTAAAGCCGCTGGTATTCGCCTTGCCTGGGATACGGCCAAATTGATCCAGTCGATTGACGCGGACTGGACACCTCCCACTGGTGGTCACAGCATTGGCCTTGCCTTTCTTTGTGCCAACCCTGCCGAAGTCGATGAAACTTATAAGCGTCTCACTAGCCTCGGTTATAACGGTCACAAAGCCCCCTACGACGCCTTCTGGGGTCAGCGTTACGCCACCGTCCATGATCCCGATGGCAACTCGGTTGACTTGTTCGCACCTTTATAAATAAGGAATCAGCATATCCACATCCCAATCGACGCTGGATTATATTCTCGATCAAACAGGCGAGTCCAAAGTCTCGGCTCGCAAGATGTTCGGCGAATACACGCTGTACTGCAATGAAAAGGTTATCGGATTGGTGTGTGATGACTGCCTCTTTATAAAAATCACACCACAGGGCAAAGATTACGTCGGTCAGCATTACCACGAAGCGCCACCCTACTCAGGCGCTAAACCGTCTATGCTCATCGATGGAACGCTCATCGAAGATAGCGATTGGCTCAACGGTTTGGTATCCGTTACCGAAAAGCACTTGCCAGCGCCCCGGCCGAAAACACCGCGTAAGCCTAAGAAAAAGGCATAAAGGCCCATCGTATTCATGTGATCTCGATTTGATCACTTACTCAGGAGAAATAACTATGAAATACACTTTTACGCGTCTGCTGGTGGATCAAGCCGATTTCCATGCCTGCTTCGACTTCTATAAAAATGTGTTGGGGTTCAAAGTGACATGGGGCGAAGGGGATGACGTCTATGCCTCATTTGATACGGGTGTAACCAATATCGCCATCAATGCCTATTGGACGGTGGGCGATGCACTCGGCTTGCCGCCCGATCCACCCAAAACCGACCGCTCTATCCTGATTTTTGAGGTTGATAATGTCGATACCCGATACGAAGAGTTGAAGACACGCGGGGTCACCTTTACGCATCCGCCGCAAGACCGTGTTGATTGGGGCATTCGTACAGCCCACTTCCGTGATCCAGCCGGCAACCTCATCGAGATCAATCAATACCTGGCTCATGAAGCAGTAAACGAAAAATGATTTGCCCTGCTTTCCTTCCTTGCTTGCGAGGGTGTCCGATGTAGGCCAAAGGAGGCCGCAGCGTGAATTTGGTGATTGAACAGCGGTTATCCGATTCGCCCCTTGTCGAACGGGTTTGGCGTACGCGAAGTGGCAGGGGCGGCTTTGTCGACTCGGTTGCGTTAAGCCATTGGATGCTGGTGTTTTGGACGCAATATGGAAAAATAAACATCTCCGTACACGCCCCTGAAACCAGAACCACAACCGCTGCTCCCATCCCCGAAGACGCTGATTTTTTGGGCATTGTCTTCAAACACGGGGCCTTTATGCCTCACTTGCCCATTGATCGGCTGGTGAATAACGAACTGCTCCTGCCCGAAGCCACCAGTCGATCTTTCTGGCTCAAGGGTTCAGCGTGGGAGTTTCCGAATTACGACAATGCTGATACCTTTGTCGACCAACTCGTACGCTGCGGTATTCTGGAACGTGAACCGTTTGTAGATGCCGCGCTGCGAGGACAAACACCGGATTTATCTTCGCGTTCCATACAGCGCCGTATGTTGCAAACCACTGGCCTCACCTACAATACCATTCGCCAGATCGAGCGCGCACGTCGGGCAGCCATGCTTTTACTGGAAGGCGTTTCGATCCTCGATACTGTTTTTCAGGTGGGATATTCCGATCAACCGCATCTCACCCGCGCCTTAAAACAACTCATCGGGCGAACCCCTGCCCAACTGATGGATATTAGTAGTTCCAATCAACTGTCGGTTTTATTCAAGACGTCGACCTTGTTGTGAGCTATCCTGTATCGAAGATCGGTTCACGTTATACAAGGAGAAGACGATGCGTAAAGTTGTGCTGGCGATGATGACCTCGCTCAACGGCCGATTGGATAACATTGGGGATTGGTTAGCCGCTCCCTCTGACGAAATTGATGCCGAATTTGACCATGTCTACTCGACGTTTGATACCGTCCTCGTCGGGCATAACGCATATCAGGAAATGGCCTCGTATTGGCCCGTTTCTGAAACCGATGAACATCTCTCGGAAACCAACAAACGGTTAGGACGCAAGCTGAATGCGTATAAGAAGTATGTATTTTCGAAAAAGGCAGCCAAAGAGCCGCTTGCGTGGAATAATTCCGAGTGGGTATCTGCCCCCACCGATGAAGACCTCATCCACTTCATCAAAGAGTTGAAGGCTGAACAGGGCGCCGATATGCATGTGATCGGTGGTGCGCGTTTTGCCCAATCGATGAGTGGGCTGGGTCTGGTCGATGAATATCACTTGTACGTGTTTCCCGTTGTCTCAGCCGGGATCACATGGTTCGACCACATAAAAGCCAAAAGTGATCTGGATTTCCTGAGCGCGATGCCTTTTAAGAACGGTGCTGTATGTTTACGTTACCGATCCAAAAACATTGGATAACCCACACTAATTAGCCGGAGAATCAAAAACCCCTCGTCACATGGCAAGGGGTTTGAATTTGAAATCATTGACGCTTATCGGCTGGCGAAACGGTAGCCTACACCGCGCAAAGTCATAATGTATTCTGGACGGTCAGGGTCAACTTCCAGTTTTTGCCGTAAATAGTGCACATACAGCTTGAGGCTGTCAATCGCGTCACCATATTCTTCGCCCCATGCCTCGGTAACCAATTCGGTACGGGTGACCACACGCCCCGCGTTGCGAACGAGTACCCCCAGCAAATTGAATTCTTTGGGCGTCAGGTGACGGATTTCATTGCGTATCCATACTTCACGGTTCATGAAGTTCACGCGGAAGTCACCGCCGTTAAACACCAACTCTTCGCTGATGTTCGGGCGTGGCGCACGCCGCAGATGTGCCCGAATACGCGCAATCAGTTCATCATTCTCATAAGGCTTGATGACGTAATCATCCGCGCCCATTTCCAGGCCGCGTACCACGTCTTTCGCTTCACCGCGCGCCGACAGAAAAATAATTGGCACGTCAGACATTTCGCGCAGCCGCCGACAGACATCCCAACCGTCCATCTCGGGCATCATAATGTCCAGCAGAACCATATCCGGTTGGTGGCGGTAAGCCTTCCGCAAGCCATCTTCAGCCCGATAAGCCTTGATGACTTCGTAGCCCCGTCGTTCAAGCAAGATGCTGATCAACTGCACTGTCGTTTCTTCATCATCAATGACCAGAATTTTTTCGGCCATATTAACCCTCTGTCTATCCCGGAACAAACCTTTTCAAACCGAGATGTAACAAATACTAAACCTAATGTATCATACAGTTGACAAGCGTGCAAGTTAAGAAACCATATGTGTGACACAACTTGTCACAATGATTCTGGTGGCTGTAGAATGAGGGAACAGGTATAGTCAATAGGGTTACCTGTTGTTAGAGGACTTAATCAGGATGCGCGAAGCACAAGCCATCATCGAGCGTACCGTTCGTTTGAACGAACATTACCAGCATTTGCATTTATCCGTCGAAAATTTTGGCAGTGACCTTAAACCCGGTCAATGGCTGCTCGTTCGCCTGGAATCCGCTAGTTGGGATCCTTATCTGCGCGAAGCATGGTGGCCCATCGGTTTGAAACCGGATGAAATTATCATTGAGCGCCCCGCCAGCATAACCTATGAACCCGGCCAAATTGTGTCGCTCATTGGTATGGTCGGGCAGCCGTTTCGTTATAAGCGCACCTTACGCAATGTCCTTTTGATTGCAGACGACACTGCGCCGACACCCCTCGTCATGTCGATTCCTTGGCTCCTCAGTAACCGTGTGAGTGTGACATTGGTTCTGGCGGGTGAAGCAAACCAATATCCAACCAACAAGCTGCCACCCGAACTCGAAGTCATTCATGCCGATGACGATATGACCTGGCCTAATATGGTCATGACCGTCGGTTGGGCCGATCAGGTTTTTGTGGTCGTCAAAGGCGATGACGAAATGCAGCGTATGGGGCGTGTCTGGGAACGCTTCAACAATTTACGCGCATCCATTGATAAGCAGTATCTTTTTGGTGTGATGCAGCCCGCCCAACCCTGCGGATTGGGTGCCTGTGGCGCGTGCCAGATCACCCTGCGCGAAGGTGAAATCTGTACCATTTGCACGCAGGGTCCCGCTGTCGATATGACCAGCATACCGTTTCCAGAAGCCTAGATAACAGATTAGGAATAACGCATGGCAATCCAAATCACCCGCCCCGGTAAAAATGCACTCATCCTCGAAGTGCCGGTGATGGCTGCGGCGGGCATTCTCGGCTTCGGTGACACCTATCGCGACCTGATTCAGTTCGAGAAGTTGGGTGCGTTTGTTACCAATCCGGTTACCTACACCCCCTGGAAGCCAGCGACCGGCAACCGTGTTATTGATCTCCCGGCTGGAACCCTGGTGCATACCGGTATCCCGAACCCCGGCATCAGCAAAGTGCTGGCGAAGTACCGCAATCTGTGGGAAGCGATGGCGATGCCGGTCATCATGCATATCGCCGCGACCACTTTGGAACATGCCCGTAAATGTGCCAGTCGCATTGATGCCGAAAGTGCAGTCGATGGCATCGAACTGGGCTTGAATGACGATATTGGTTGGGAAGAAGTCGAGCAGATCGTCAGCGCCACCGTCAAAAATACCGAGAAACCGGTGCTGGTACGTCTGCCGATGAACGACGCCATCAACCTCGGTCATGCGGCGGCGGATGCAGGTGCAAGCGGGTTGGTGATGTGTGCTGCGCCGCGTGGTGTCGCCCGTGACCCGCGCAATGGTCAGCTGATGACCGGTCGCATTTACGGCCCGATGATTAAACCCATCGTGCTGCGTTTGGTGCAGCAGCTTGCAGGAGAGCTTCCTGACGTGCCGATAGTGGGCGCAGGTGGCATCCATTCGCAGCAGGACGCCCGTGATTATCTGGAGGTCGGTGCCAAAGCAGTGCAGGTGGATACCGTCACATGGGTGCAGCCTAAGTTACTGGAATATATCGCCCGTGATCTGGGTGGCCTTGTGCTGACGCGTGCCGCTGGCGCTTTGGGTGACGAGTGGCATCCCGGCTTCGGGGAAACCGAACGTAAAGCACGTGAAGAGGCCAAACGCAAACTGGACGAAGACTCCAAGAAAACACCGACTGGTCACTAAAGATTGAAGGTCAATTATGGCTTGTCCGGTACTTGTTGGATCGATTTTCACACGAGAATATGCCCGTATGAAATGAAAACCCGTAAACTTTCGACCTTTGAAGCTGCTTTAGCAAGCTCGTCATATTGTTAGCAGCCGTCAACGCAATTGAGTACCGGGCAATGTCATTTAAGGCTGCATCATGGGGCGATCATGTTATAATTGCATTATTTAAGTGAGTCGTTACCCGGCGCTAATGATGACAACTGGCCCTTTTCCTGCCGCAATCGCTAAAATTACGTGGACGCATCCGGTATCCGGCGAGATACAGGAATTTGTGCTGACCGAAGGCGCGACCGCGTCAATAGGTCGGCAGGCCGGTAACGATATTTGTATTCCCGAAGAGCATGTTTCGCGTCAGCACGCCGTTATCAGTTATCGGGATGGATTGTTTTTGATAACCGACTCCGGCAGCGCTAACGGAACCTTTGTGAATGATGTGCAGCTCAGGCAGGCTTTCCCCCTGTCAGCCGGAGATGTCATCCGCTTGTACGTGCCAGAACTGCGCTTTTTTGCAGCCGTCACCGCCGAAGAAGAAGCCACCGCCAGCCAGCGCGGGATGCTGATCACGGCTACCATCAGCACCGGACAGGGCAAGTTGATCATTACCAGTGGCCCACAGGAAGGCCAGACGATTCCCTTGCTGCTCTCAAAAGTGACGGTCGGGCGAGCCACCAACAAAGCCGATTGGGAAATTGGCCTGCAAGATCCTTCGGTTTCGCGTCCTCATGCCCGCCTCGAACGCATCAACAACAACTGGATGGTTTACGACCTGAACAGTTCCAATGGCACGATGGTTAATGATGTGGTCGTCAACGAAAAAGGTCATATCCTGCGCGATGGTGATCTGGTGATCTTCGGCAAAACCAACGTGCTTTTCCGCGCGGGCTAACTACGGTTTAGAGCCAAAGGCAAACAACGCGCCATCCCGCATGGCGATACCGTCGGCGGTCTTCATGGCACGCAGATGTTCAAACGACTCGCGCTTGAAGCGCTCTAATCCCTCGGCGGCCATACCCTCTAACCAGAAGCGCGACCCCTGTGACCATTCCCAATCCCACCAATCGTGTTCATCTCTGAAATAGAGTGTGGCAGTCTGCTGCTCGGTTTGAACACGCGTAAATCCAGCTTCCTCAAAGGCAGCGGCAGCTAATTCTGGTTTGCTCAGTTTTCGTGGGGCAATCCATGCTGGCGGTGGCACAAATCCAGCCGGAAAAACCGCTTTCGTCAGATCAAACAGCCAGCGCCAGCGTTCCAGATCATCATCGATTGGATTGAAGGGAATAATGGCCGCGAACACGCCGCCCGACTTCAACAGTGCCAGTATTTTCGGAAGCGTTCGTTCAAAGTCTAAAAAGTGCAGCGCGAAACCGCAGGTAATCACATCAAAAGTATCAGCCTCAAAATCAATGTCGTCCGCATCCATCAGCCACATTTCAGCCTGCTTCAATCCACGCCGCTCGATTTCGGCGGTGGTTTCGGCAACCATCGTTGGCGCAAGATCGATGCCCATCACATGCCCATTTGCCCCAACTTTTTCGGCTAGTGCGAACAGCAGCGCACCGCGTCCGGCGGCGATGTCTAATGCGCGTCCTCCGGCTGGAACATCGAGCCGCTCAACCAGAAGATTACCGAAGTAGGTGAACTGCTTGGTGCCGACTTGTCCGTAAATCGGCGCGGCGCGGTCATACATCCCGATTACAGTGTCCTTGAATTGCTGGCGGTCAATGCTGTCCATCATATTTTCTTTCGACTTAACGGGCAGGAAACGGGGGATTATACCTGAACAAAAAAGGGCATGGTCTGCCCTTTCGTTTCTTCTCTGCGTTACTACGGTGAAGCCTTACCCCTTCATCGCCGCCTTGAGTACCGTACCCAATCGCTTGATGCCCTCGACAATCATTTCGGGGCGGGCGTTGCTGAAGTTCAACCGGAACGTGTTGTGTCCCATATTACCGATGAAGAAGGCATCGCACGGGACGAAAGCCACATTTTGTTCCAGTGCCTTGACTAAGATTTCGGCAGCGTTCAGCTTGGCGGGCATGGTTACCATCAGGAACAAGCCGCCTTCTGGCCGTGTCCATGTGACTTCTTGCGGGAAGTTGGCCGCCATCGTTTCCAGCATCAAATCACGCCGTTCACGGTAGACTTTCCGCAGATGTTGGATGTGGCTGTTGAGGAATTCTTCGTCCCGCGCCACTTCGTAGCTGATGAACTGGTTGAGCGTACTGGTGTGCAAATCGGTGGCTTGCTTGGCCTGCACCAGCTTGTCAATGACAGGGAAGGCTGCCGCGATCCAGCCAATCCGCAGGCCGGGAGTCAGCACTTTCGAGAAGGTACCGGCGTAAATGACGTTGCCAGTAACATCGGTTGCGCCGCGTAGGGCAGCTTCGGTTTGCAGCACGGTCGGCACCGGATCACCGCTGTACCGCAGTTCGCCATAAGGATCATCCTCAACGTACAATAGGTCATTATCCACCAGAATTTGGGCCAACCGTTGGCGACGTTCCAGTGTGAGTGTCGTCCCCTGCGGATTTTGGAAGGTGGGGATCGAGTAAATTAACTTATGTTTGTCTTTAAGTAAGGGCAGAATATTCTCGACCTGCATACCATCGTTATCGGTGGGCACAGGCGAAAAGTGCAGATGATAAGGCTTCCACGACGATAACATGCCGACATAGGTTGGATTTTCGACGATGACACGGTCATGCTCGTCCAGCAAAATGCGCGCGATGAGGTCGACGCCCTGCTGCGAACCGCTGGTGATCAGAATGTTTTCGGGGCTGATGTTGAACTTGCCTTTGGACAGGCGTTTGGCGATCAATTGACGCAGTTCGGGCATTCCCTCGGTGGTGCTGTATTGCAGCACTTCATTACCGCGTTCCGACAAAATGGTATCCGTAGCCTGCCGGATGCGCTCGACCGGAAAGAGTTCCGGCGCAGGCAGCCCGCCAGCAAAAGAAATGACTTCCGGCTTGGCTGTCAGCTTGAGAATTTCGCGTACCGTCGACCGTTTCATCTCCGAGGTGCGCTCGGCAAACATCGTATCCCACTTCATCGTCATTGACCTTTCTGAAGAAAACCTATCGGTTGATGATACACCAGTATAGGCCATCGCGTCGAAGTGCCTATCCCCACCAGAGTCCATCGGTCTATGTGAAGGGTTCGTCTGTGTTTGACGCAGCAATTTTCGCCCTGCTGGGCTGCCCGATATGGTATCACTCTCGCTGATTCAACTGGCAAAGCCCGGTACTTCTACAGGGTAAGCGCCCACTTCAAGATCAGACATTAAGATGACTTGGCGAAAAGATAAGGTTGTAGGGGTGTGGAACGGCCTAAGACCGTTCCTGACAAGCGAGCAATTAGGGATTCAAGACACCGAAGATTCAGGCAGTAGCACTTTTGGTGTACTGCGGCACGCCATCGACATCCCATGTATCGACAATAGCGAAGATGGTGGCGTCGGCAGGGCGGCCTTCAGTCGCCGGTGTTTGGCGCGCGCTGCTGCCGGTGACATACAGCACGACTTCACCTTCACCCGCGCCGATGCCATCAAAGGCCACGACATAAGCACCTTTAGCCGCGCCGGATAAATCCAGCGGCTGAAGGATGAGCATCTTCAGCCCTTCGGTTTTGGCGCTCTTGGCACTCGCGACAACCGTCCCGATGACCTTTGCCAGCATCATAATCTTGTACGCTCCTCAAAACACAAACAAACCACCCCATTCGTAACCTTGTTACTATTGGGCACATGTGGACTTCGAAAACGAGAATAGTCAACGGACGAGACTCGCCTCGTCCCTACGATCATTCATCCGATTACGGAATCAGGGCTGCCCATCTGAGAACAACGAACGCTATGATGATTAACTCATTCGTGGGGTATTTTCACAGCTGCTGAGACGTGCCTCAGCCCTACAAAAATCCAGATGATTGAAAGGTGAAGCCTTAATCATCGATGACCCTATTTAAGAGTTAAAACGCATAGGCCATCCCTACATTGGTGTCTTTTTGTAGGGACAGTGTCCGGCGTTCTAGCCGGCGTTCTTCATTCCGGCCTTGCCTTCGTCCGTGCGTCCCAAAGGCATAATCGAATCCACGTTGACGTGCGGGCGCGGAATGACATGTACGGCTACGATTTCGCCAACTTTTTCACCGCTGCGGACACCGGCTTCGACTGCCGCTTTGACGGCTGCGACGTCCCCACGCACGACGGCTGTCACGAATCCGCCGCCGGTCTTTTCGTAGCCGACCAATTCGACGCGCGCAGCCTTGACCATCGCGTCTGCCGCTTCCACCAATGCCGCGAACGACTTGGTTTCGATCATTCCCAATGCTTCAGCCATTTTTCATTTGCTCCTTAAACAGATCCTCAAGAATGCTATTTTCCCCTATCCTTTTATTTTTACTCCCGTTTTTCATGGAGATATAGGGGAGAGTTCGGAAGAACCCTATTATTACGGACACGACATGCCGTGTCCCTACAATTTCATCATCATTGCATCACGGACTAATTGATCACGACCTGAATGAATACTCTATACAGAGGACGGTGTGTTCACTTCCGGTTTGCTTCTATCCATTCTACCGCAAAGTCGATCAAAGGGCGCTGTTTCATAAAACGAACTGCTGCTTGCCCCACAACTCCATGCCTGATACCGGCCTGTTCTTCATAGGCGTCACCCATAGTCTGGAAATCGCTGGTGTCTAAATCGAGCATAGCGAAGGTCACCCATTGGCGTACGCCATTTACGAAGACTGCCGAGCCTTCTTCAACGGTATGTTTACCCGGCCACTCTGCCCGATGCTCGGCCATGTGTAACGACGTGTTGTTCCCATGACCGACACCCAGGAGCATGACATATCCATCGAGTTCATACAGTCGGGCCAGTGGAGATGTCGCGCCAAACTCATCCAACAATTCGTGGTTTCCCGTCAAATAAGCGGCATGAACGCCTCTGGCTGAGAACGAACCAACCGGATGATGACTGCGGACGACACCCGGCCATGCGCGGAACACATCTGCAATGGCACCCATTTTGCGCGAGGGTGATGTGGCGGGATCGAAAGCTGGCATATGCGCCCGAATAATAGCCGCCCATTCCTCGCTCACAGGCGGACGCTTCCAATTCGACGGATTCGTATTCTGTTCGGTAAACGAGGGCATCATCAGCGTGCCGCTTTCGCCCAATACCCGCAGCAATGCCAGAATGACCGCCTGCGCCCCACCGGCGATCCACCCCATCTTGCTCATGCTGCTGTGGACGAGAACCGTTTGACCGGCTTGTAGCCCACATGTGGCAAACTGATCAGCGAGGGTATCAACCGTTAAAGGCAACCAGTCAGGGGAAATCGTGGCGGCTTCTGACATATTTGCTTTTCAATCACCTGAGATTTATTTCCGATTCGCTTCGATCCATTCTACCGCAAAGTCAACCATCGGTCGCTGCTGCATGAAGCGCACCACAGCCTTCCCGACCTGCCCATGTTGAATTTTGGCCTGTGCTTCATAGGCATGGCCGATTGCGTTAAAGTCATCGGTTTCAAGCGACAACATTTTGAAGGATACCCACTCGCGCACACCGTTCACCATCATGGCGGTCGCTTCCGGAATATAGAATTTGCTGAGCCAGGCCGCCCGATTTTCGGCTAGATGCAAGGAGGTATTGTTACTATGATCCACGCCGAGCAGCAGGACATACCCATCGAGTTCATACAGTCGAGCCAGTGGTGAACTATCCCCGAACATGTCGAGCAGATGATGATCGCGGAGTAATTTGGCTGCATTTGGCCCATGTGCCGCAAATGAGCCAATGGGATGTGCGCTCCTCACCGTTCCCGGCCATGTCCTGAACAACTCGGGTGTCACACCCATGCCGCGTGTGGGGGTGGTCGCTGGATCAAAAGCAGGAGTATGGGCGCGGATAATGGGAACCCATGTGTCGGGTACAGGTGGCTGACTCCAATTGCCGGGATCGGTATTCTGGGTGGTGTGGGTCGGCATCATCAATGTGCCGTCCGGGCCCAATACCTGTAGTAAGGCTTGAATGAGCGCCTGTGCCCCACCGGCTATCCAGCCGATTTTGCTCATGCTGGTGTGGACGAGAACCGTTTGTCCGGCCTGTAATCCACATGTGCCAAACTGCTCCACGAGCATGTCAACCGTCACAGGTAATTCGTCGGGCGAAATCGCAGCTGCTTTGGTCATTGTTTGTTTCAATCACCCTTACTCTGAATATTTACTTAATCTACATGATCAGCTTCTTGAAGAAAAGAATGGGTTCTGCACGTATGAAAATGAACAAATTACCCCCTGCACCGCCTGATTTTGTAACGATGTGTTGAAAATCACCCCGTATTCATGCGGGCTTTCTTGGCGATTCGGGTGGGTGTCGGGGTATTATCGTCCTATAAACGCAAAATGTTTACTTTATTTAGTTCTTCCTGTTGTATACTTACCATGTTCGCGTGGAGTTGCAGGAGGTCTGCCATGACCGGCGAAATCGTATTACTCGTATTTCCATCCCGTACCGTATTGACAAAAGCACTCGACCGCATGGCAAAGCTCGAATATATCGATATTCAGCGCGGGGCGATTGTCGCAAAAGCCAAGACTGGCGAAACCATTATTCTTGATGATGATGTGTCACCGGATCAGGGTGGCATTGCCGGCGGCACACTGGGAGCGACTATGGGCGCTTTGGGTGTGGCGCAACTCGGCGCATTGGCACTCCCCGGTGTCGGTCCGATTATTGCACTGGGAACTGCCGCACTGGTTGGGGCGCTCGTGGGTCGTGCGACCGGACGCTTCGCAGCCAATCATGTCGATTTCGGCTTTAGAGTCGAGCAAATCGAGCATCTGGTGGCTCAGTTGCAGTCTGACCGTCCCGCACTTGTACTCGATATGAAAAATGTGGATCAAATCCTGGCACAGTTAAAAGAAGATTTGCGTCCGTATAAGTTTGAAGTCATTAAAGCACCAGAACCGGCATTGGCTGGCTAAACTCAATACCCTTCAAAAAACGAATTTTAGAACGTAGACATACTGTCCTCTGTTCGTTTTCGCCTGCATGACAGACGATTATCACGCCTTCATGAATGCCCACCCGATCTGTTAGTATTAAGACGTGTTCTGCCTGTATAAAAGTTTGAGGGCATTTTACGTTGGTCAATACTAAACGCATCCAGCCATTCGGGTTCGGACTGCTTTTGATTGTGCTGGTTGCTGGTATTTTGCAGTTCCTCAGTTTTCAATTCAGCCTCCCTTACGTCGATCACGCCGATGAGCCAGCCTATTACGTCGGTGGACAAGAATGGCGTGGGCTGATCCAATCCAGCGGTTATTATGCCGGTATTCCGCCTGCTTACGTGGCTGTCCATACGCTGATCCAACCGGTGCTAGAAGCAGCGGGACAGCATGGGCTGGCTGCCACCACCCGATTTTTGCGTGGGGTGTCGGTTGTCGTCAATCTGCTGACTCTCATTTTTATCGCCCTTGCAGCGCGGGCCGCCGGTGATGCGCTGGCCGGATTGATCGCAGGAGCGGCATGGGGTGTCGCGCCGCTGGTTGTGGAAAATGGTGTTTACGCGCTGCCTGATCCGTTTATTTATTTTTTTACGGTACTGGCTTTTTGGCTGGCGGTTGATGCTTTGCTCACACCCAAGCATCAGCGGCGTGCCGTGTGGAGTGTGGTCGCTGGATTAGCGGCGGTGTTGATGAAGTATCCGGCTTTACCCGCGTTGATACCGGGGGTGCTGGTCGGGTTGTATTTTGCGCTGCGTCCGCCGAAGCGCTGGCGTCTGTTGGCGCTGCAAATCCTTTTAATCGGTGTAACCGGCTTCTGGCTGGTTTTCATTTACGGCGTGGATTTCAACAACCTTCAGCGTGAGGGCGCAACCGTCAAAAGTGAAGGGCTGCGGAATTTTCTGGATGTCAGCCGCGTGTTCAATAACATCGTTCAAACGATTGTGCCACTGGGGCTGGGCGTGTGTTTGATCTGTCTCGTGCTTGGAGCAGCTGCGTATTGGTATGCCAAACGGCGCGGGCTGCCTACACTGTCTTTACAGGTTGTTGGACTCGGCTTATCGGTGATTATTGCCTTTCCGTGGTTGGTCAGCACTTATGATCAGGTGGATGCGAGCAACGTGCGTTATGTGCTGCCAGCCACAGCCATCGTTTGTGTCGTACTGGGTTTAGCTGTGTGGCAGTTGGTTCAAGTCGTGCAGTCCTATCAACCCCGTTTAGCACTGCTGCGTTGGAGCGGCGCACTGGCTTTTGTCATTCTGTTCGGCATCCTTTGGCTGCCTCAATTGAAACAAGATTGGGTGCTGGTAGAGGGGCGGCGTCTGCCCGACACACGGGTGGCACTGCGCCAATGGTTTGACGCCAATCTTGATCCCGGTACGGTGATCGTGGATGAGAGTAATCACAAAACCTTTAACCCCATCTGGGGCGGCATCCCGCACCGTCATTGGGTCGATTGGTGGCTGAGCGACAACATCATGGAGCATCCGTTAGCCGAGTGGCGGGATACGCGCAAAATGACCTACGCGGTTGTGCCGTTTGGTGAGCAACAAAGCATGGAACAAACAGCCGATGGGCAGGCTTACTTGAAGCAAATGCTTCATCTGCGGGATTTCTCCGGTGAAGCGACACATGGGCCGCAAATGGCTTTCTACCGTCTATGGCGGATGCAGCATGAAACCGAAGTGCAGTTCGGTGATGCTATTCATCTGATCGGCTATGACCAGGACGCGACGACTGTAAAAGCAGGTGAAAGTGTAACCTTCCGCTTTTATTGGAAGGCCAGCCAAACCCCAACCGATAATTACTCGCTGTTTATCCACCTGACACCGGAGTCGGAAGATCGCGTTTTGGCACAGGCTGATGGCGCGCCCGCCGTTCCCGAACGTCCAACGCTGAGCTGGAACGATAGTGCTGAAACCCTGATAAGCCCACCCTTTACCGTCACTGTACCGGTGGATACCGCAGATGGTGATTATCGGGTTTTTATCGGCCTTTATAATTATGTGGATGGGCAGCGGTTGGCAGTGAACCGTGATACCGCCTATCTGTTAACACAGCTCTCTGTTTCACATTAGGCGAAAAGGGATACAATCAACAGTATATTGGGTTGATAGGGAGTCGTTATGTCGGACGAACAAGCCATCCGTCGAAGTGTGGCCGCCAGACTGCGCCGTGAACTCGGGCAGGGTAACACGCGCACAGTGATTGACGAAACGGTCGTTAACGCGGTTGCTGAAGGTGATACCTTAGAAGTGCCACCCGGTGCGATCATTACCCCGTTGGCGCAAAGCACCGCCCTCATGCGCCGGATAAAGCTGGTCACTGTGTCAGACGCTTATACCCATATGGAGGGCGACACGGTTGCGATTGGGGCAGATCACGGCGGCTATGCCATGAAAGAAATGCTCAAAGGCGAGCTGCAAGCCAAATATACGGTGATCGACTGCGGGACGAATAGCACCGAAAGTGTCGATTATCCGGACTTCGCGCTGGCTGTAGCCGAACAGGTGGCAAGTGGTCGGGCCTGGCGCGGCATTATGATTGATGGCGCAGGCATCGGCTCGTGTATGGTCGCCAACAAAGTACCGGGGGTGCGGGCGGCGCTGTGCTACGATTATGCGTCAGCGGTCAACAGCCGCGAGCATAATGATGCCAATGTGCTAACGCTCGGGGCAGGTTTAATCGGTAACGCGCTGGCGAAACAAATCGCTGAAACGTGGCTCAAGACCGCTTTCGGCGGTGGGCGGCATGGTAAACGCATCGATAAAATTGTCGCCGTCGAGCATAAATACGGTAAGTAAGATTAAAACAGCAATTAAATCGTTTGGGTAAGCCAAACTGATAAAGTAGGAATTGAGCATGAAACGAGTATCAAACGCGGAATTTGAATCGATGGTTGATGAAATCACACGGCAGGTGGTGGCAAAGATGAGCGCTGAACCAGCGCCGAGTGCGCCCAAAGCCACGACCTTTAACCCACCGACTGTCCATGCCGCTGACGGGTGTGATTGTAAAGATGGGCGTTGCGTCCGCGAATGTGCGGATCGGGTTAAGCAGTTCGTCAACAACGGCGCGGGGCGCATTACTTCGGGATTGGGCTATATCCCGCGTGATCTGGGCATTGCACGCTTTATCGACCATACACTCCTCAAACCGGATGCCAGCGCGGCGGAAGTCGCACAGTTGTGCAGCGAAGCCCGCGAATATCACTTCGCGTCGGTGTGCGTCAACAGCACCAATGTGCCGCTGTGTGCGGATCTGCTCAAAGGCAGCGACGTCGCCGTATGTACAGTGGTCGGTTTCCCGCTGGGTGCGTCACCGGCTGAAGTGAAGGCTTACGAAGCCCAATTGGCGATCCAAAATGGCGCGAACGAAATTGATATGGTGATGAATATCGGCGTCCTCAAAAGCCGCGACATCAAAGCTCTTTATAACGACATCGCCACAGTCGTCAAAAACTGCCATGCGCATAATGTGATCTGCAAAGTCATCTTCGAAACCAGCAAACTCACGGACGAGGAAAAGGTGATTGCCTGTCAGGTGTGCAAAGTTGCCGGAGCCGATTTCGTCAAAACCAGCACCGGTTTTGGTGGCGGCGGGGCGACAGTTGCGGATGTGGCACTCATGCGGAAGGTTGTCGGGCCGGACATCGGGGTTAAAGCGTCGGGTGGTGTACGCAATCTGGCCGATGCACAGGCTATGGTGAGCGCCGGAGCAACCCGCATCGGAGCCAGTGCGGGTGTCGCCATCGTCAAAGCCGAACGCGGCGAAACGGTGGGGGCAAGCGGCAAGGGGTATTAAGGTGATACAGCGTTTGTCAGTACCCGCAAAAATTGTCCTAGCTCTTTGTACTATTCTAGGTACATTTTTTGCGGGGTTAACAGTATTGCCGAGACTAACAATCGATAAGGCACTTTGCGGTGTTGGATTAGCGGATGCCTGCACTCCAACCCCGTTACTTGGCAATACACCTACATCGACGATAGACATATTGACTCCTATACTTCCGCCCCCAACATCTACACCTACCTTAGCAGCACCCCCAAAAGGTCCCGCGCCTTGGATCTGCGTAGATTTTGAGGACGGGAAGATCTCGTCCGTTTTGAAACAATCAGGTCAATGGACAATTATTCAAGATGGTTTAAACAAAGCTTTACAACCGCTCGGAAACAGCGCAATTGAATTCGGTGATGAACAATGGACAAACTACAAATTGGAAACTGACATTAGAGTGACAAATTTATCTTTTGCAAAACACATGTGGATCGATTTTCATACTTTGTCATATTTTGACCCATTAATTCTTCTTACGTTAGATTTTCAGTCTAATAATTTAATTCTAACCTCAAGGACTGGAACTACAGCAAACGAGGTTGGAAAAACTGTATTTTCGTTCCAAGAGGATAAATGGTTTACATTACGGGTCGAAGTCAGCGAAAGTTCGGTTATTGTTTACATCAATGGTATTCGACAAAAAATTCGGGTTGTTGATCCCATTTTTAAACACGGAGCAATCCGTTTAAGGGCGCTAAATAACAATGTGCTGTTCGACAACATATGCGTATCTTCTCTAGAAAATTAGCCTACCAGCCATTGTCCTTAGTCAATCGGGGCGGGTTCAGTGTTGGTTTTGCGGCGGCCCAAGCCAAGCTTTTGCAGAGCCATCGAACTATAAGACTGACCATCTTCGCTCACTAAAGGGAAAGTCTGCTCTCCAGTGGGCAGATGGACCGTGAAAACCGTCTGTACATTCGGCGTACTCTTGACGTCGATTGTGCCGCCGTGGGCTTCGACAATCCACTTGGCAATCGAAAGACCCAAACCTGCGCCGCTGGTATTGGTGATGCGTGTCCGCGAAGTATCGGCCTGATAGAAGCGGTCAAAAATATGGGTGAGGTCTTCGGCCTCAATGCCAATGCCGTTATCTGAAACCTGAAGGATGGCTTCATTCCCCGCGTGATATAAGGACAGTCCAATTTGCCCACCATCAGGCGTAAACTTGATGGCGTTGCCAATTAAGTTTAAGAGTAACTGCTTGAGGCGATCCGCATTGCCTTTGAGGCGTATGGGTTCAATCTGATGGATGCGTACCAGCAGCTTGCGATCTTTCACGAGGATACGGGCTTCTTTAAAGACGTCGCTCACCACCGTGTCGAGATCAATTTCGCTCATTTCAATGGTCAGGTTGCCATAATCGGCCCGCGCCAGCAGCAGCAAATCGTCCACCATGCGCGACATACGGGCTGTCTCGCTCTGCATGGCTTCCAGCGACGTATCATCCATACCGTAGCGCTTCACCAGATCAAGGTTGCCGCGAATAGCGGTCAGCGGGGTACGCAGTTCGTGCGAAACATCGGCTACCAAACGACGCTGTGCAGTAAACAAATGCTCAAGACGATCCATCATACGGTTGAACACCACCGTCAGCCGACCAAGTTCGTCCATCGGCCCGTTCCAGTTCAGGCGCGTTTCCAGGTCTTTGGCGGTAACGATGTTATCCGCAGCTTCCGTCAGCGCTTCGATGGGCTTCAAGGTCTGATCCGACAGCCAATACCCTAATCCGAGTGAAGCCAGCACAGCCAGGATCCCGCCGCCCAGCATAAATAAGGACAAACGATTGGTCGCCTTATTGACCGTTTCTAACGAATCAGCTACCTGTAACATGCCAAAAGAGGTATCTTGACCGTCCACGCGCAGGGGTACGGTCATCACGCGCACTTCAGCATTATTGATATTGACGGTCGAAAATTGAACGGAATCCGTATCAAGTGCCTTACGGTCAAGCGGTTGGTCATAATCCTGTAAATTATCAGATGAAGCACGGAGTTCGATTTGAGTGGGATCGTCTTCTTTAGGTGCCCAGGCCTGAACCAGAATATTGGATGAGCGGAAAATATCGAAATGCGGGAGCATCAGGACGATCCGGCTTGGCGTCCCAAATTCGCCTACCTGATAGGGTTCACTGTTCTTGATGACTTGATCAGCCGTATCATGCAGTGTCGCATCAACCGTTTCGATCCATGTTGCGCGAATGACCGAGAATACGCCTAATCCAAACAAGATTATGACGATGCCCAGTAAGCCGGCATACAACAAGATCAGCTTTCTACGGATGGTCATGCTATTGACTACTTACTACTTCAAACCCGACAAGATAGTTGAGCACACAGCATCGGCGACCTTGTCGGGCTTTTATGAACACGAACCTTATTCTTCTTCGCGCAGGACGTAGCCGACACCGCGCACCGTATGAATAACACGCGGTGAACTTTCGGTTTCGGTCTTCTGGCGCAGGTAACGGACATAAACCTCAATGATGTTACTTTCGCCACCAAAGTCGTAGCCCCACACACGGTCGAATATGACGTCGCGCGTCAAAACCTGACGCGGATTGCGCATGAACAGCTCAAGCAGTTCATATTCTTTGGCCGTCAGATCAATGGGACGTTCACCACGATAGGCACGATGCGTACCTGTATCCAGAGTCAAATCGGCAAAGCGCAAGATTTCGGGGCGTGAAGCAGGCACCGAACGGCGGAACAAAGCCCGTACCCGTGCCATCAGTTCATCCACCGAAAAGGGCTTAACCAGATAATCATCTGCGCCTGCGTCCAATCCAGCCACACGATCCTTGATGTCATCCTTGGCAGTGAGCATCAAGATCGGCACGTCACTGGCCGCGCGCAATCGCTTACAAACTTCTAATCCGTCCAACCCCGGAAGCATCCAATCCAGTACGACCAAATCAGGTGGATTATCACGGGCAATCGTCAAACCGGTGTGTCCATCACGTGCAACACTGACGCGGTACCCTTCGTAGATCAACCCGCGCTCGATAAACTGGGCAATTCGTGCCTCATCCTCTATCACCAATACACGTTCGGATGGCATTAAGCCACCTCCTTCAAGGCGTGTCGCGCCCGCCACTCAGCAGGCATACCTCACCGACACTATATGTAAATCAACATTATGACACTTATGATACACGGCATTGTTAAGAGAGGGATTAGCGTACCCATGAGAACCCACTTATTTGGGGGGGCGCGGCCAGGACCACCTGCTTGCCGGTCTGCATATCGCGGACGGTTAACGCGCCGCCAGCATGGGTTTCGCCAGCCACGTAACGCCCATCCGGTGAAATCATAGGCGTGACCATAAACCCACCGTTACCGACGGCACTAATCGCACCGGTGGTCGTCAGCATATCCGCCACGTTGAGCGCGCGCGGCCCGATGAGCGAAGTTCCCAGTATCAAACGGGCGCGAGCCGCCACCACATCCTGCATGGTGACGATGCGTGCGGGCTGAGGGATAGTCGCGATCTTCGCGGCTTCTGCCGGATGCGCCGGATCAATCCGGTAGATGATTTGATCATTGGTTTCCGCGCCGTAGCCCAGGCCGCTGTTGTAGGCCAATATGAATCCGCTTTGCAGCCAGATCGCTTTGCTGGCAACACCGATTTCCTGTGCTTCGAGCGTGTTCAGATCAATCAACAGCAGCGCTTCGGGATAATTGGCCGCCGAGCGCGTAACTAAGAGTCCATTAATGTTGGGGGCAAAAACAGGCTGGCTAAAGGCCGATGTCGGTGGATTGTTGGGCGCACCGTGTGGCAAAATCACTTTTGCATCACCGCCGTTGGTGGAAACCAACCAGATACCGCCCTGCACACCATCGCTGTTGGGCAGGACATAAGCAATCTGCCTGCCGTTAGGGTTATAGGTCAAACCAGTGGCGAAAGCGGCTTTATCGGCTAGCATTCTGGCGTCGCTGGTGGTTGTAAATCCCTGTGACCATAACTTGCCATCACTGATGAAGGCGACGTCTTTGCCGCCCTGTGATACCACATAGGCTGTGACATCACTCGCTGCTTTAGTCACCTGCACAGGAGGGCTGCTGTCACCCGGCAGCCGCCAGACTTGCTGCACGTTATCGCCATCCGCGGCTAAGAATGCACCGGCAAAGGTCAATGCCAGACCGTTCACACTGTCCTGCGGCATTGGTCCCCAACTGTAGGCCACCACGTCCGCGAAGGGCAGTGGGAAACCTTCGCCAGTCTCCGGCAGAATCATCGCCAGCACGCCACCACGCAGGGCCAGGATCAATTTGCCAGTGGGTGCCCAGCGTAAGCCGTTCAGTTCCATCACCGTTTTGGTCAAGGCACTGCTGCGCGGAGTATTGGGCGCAAGACTAATCAAACGCCCGCTGCCTTCCGGCACTTCAGTATCCGTTTTCTGTGCGCCGAACACGACCAGTGTGCCATCGGGTTGGATGATGGGCAGGCTGTAGCGCCACGAATTATCCAGCAAAACCGTTTGTGCGTTACCGCTTGCGAGATTCATGCGAATGAGTCCGCCATCAGCAGGGGCGAATACAATTTCGCTGTTACTGGACCATCCCAGGCCAATAGATGAGGTGATGGCACTGGTCAAAATCAGTGAATTGTTCTCACGCCGGTAGACCCACCATATATTACCTTCGGCTTCGGCTGCCAGATAAGCGCCGGTGGGTGACCATTGTAGATTGACGAACAAACCTTCACGTAGATCGGCAAAAGTGGGCGTCGCTGGTGTGTTGGTATAGACGCGCGCTCCATAGGCGGTGGTGTAGACGATCATGTCTCCAGTCGGTGACCACGCTAGAGTATCGCCACGTCCGCGTGAGGGCGGTAGATCGGCTGTGCTTTCCTCGATGGTGGCGGCTTCCTTGCTATACATGTTGAGGATGTATAAGCCTTTTTCGGTACGGTAGGCCAGCCAATTGCCGTCCGGCGCGACACCGAAATCCACCACAAAGGCGTCCTGGGGCGAAACGATTGAAATGCCTTCGGTGCCGAGGCCAATCCGCTGCACCTGACCATTGTTGGTCAGCAGATAAAGCGGTGTCGGCAGGTCCATTCCGTCTTGCGCCTGTGTGAGTCCAACCGTCAACAGCAGCAGACACAGCGCGAAAAATCCTATTCGTCGCATCACAATTTTCCTTATGACGTTATTGCATCGTCAAGAATTTTTAAGTTCGGACGGGATATATTCCATCCCTACATAACGAACATTATTATTTTTGTAGGGACACGCTACATCGTGTCCGGTATTCTCGTTTCAAATAGCGGTATAACGTTCTTAAATGGCTAGTGTACCGAATCAGAGTCCATTTGAACCACAACAATTCAAATAGGTGGGCGCTGCACAGGCGCAAAGTACTATCCTGCATTAAACGGTGTTTATTTTTCGCTAAATCGCCGTGCCTCGGTGGTGAATAACCTTTTACGCATTAGCGTAAACCACCGTGCCGTCGTGCCATTCGGGTTCACTTTCCAGGGCGGTCATCATCCGCACGAAGCGCTGGTGCTGCTCGGGACTATTGGCGTTGGCGATATAGGATTCTTGGCTGTCAAACATGACCACCATGTAAAAATCGCGGCTGTCCGCATCCATCTGATAAACATAAACGGCGACAACTCCCGGCACAGGGACACTTTCAGTTTCCTGCGCCACCCGCATAAATTCCTGCTCAGCGCCCACCTTTACCCGCATTTTGGCGACTGTCCCGTACATCATTATTCTCCACGATTATTTAATCTAAAGCATGATCTTGTCGATTCAGGTGCATCAATGATTTTAGTCCCGTATGGTTTTGAGAACCACTACAGCCGGCATGTCCGGCTGTAGAAGTCAGTGAGGTTTACAAACTTGCGAGGAAGGCAATCGGCAGGCTGATGAGCGAACAAATCACAACGCCTTTCAGGAAGTTACGGACTTGAAACTCCCAGCCCACTTCCAACGATTCCTCCCGCGTCGTACCGGGCATGATCGCAAAGGTGGGCTTCATCAGGGACAAAAGCAGATAGTCGAGCACCACGGCATCAAACAGATTAAAGAATTGCAAGACACCGAAGGCGGTTAGATAAGCGTAGGGGAAAGATAATACGCCACCATTATCCGATTTGACCATCAGGGCTGTGACGAAAGGTGCGCCCAACATCAGCAGTAGAAAAGGTATGGCGATAAAACGCTGCTGCACCTTCTCCTGTTGGTTCATGGGTGGCACTTTGGCCCTCACCACTGCCGGATAATCCTGCAACCATAGGCGCGGGTTATACCACAGTGAGGCCATAATCAGCACACCGATAACCACACTGACCAGTGCGCCATTAATCACAACATGCTGTAACACGATATTGACCATGATATTCATCCTTATTTAACCAATATAAAATTTATTTTAGTACAGTCTAAATAATAAAACATCCGTCAAAAGTCGGAAATCTCAAAACGCCTGATGTGTCAGCGGATTTGACAGACTACTTGCCCCAAGTACAATAACCCTATGACACAAGTTATTCCTCATATCATGCCCGGTGGTGAATCCTTCTTCTTTCGTGGTAACAATATCGGCATCCTCTGTCTGCACGGTTTCATGGCGTCACCGGCTGAAATTCGCTGGGTGGGTAAGCACCTAGCGGATGAAGGCTGCACAGTTTATGGTCCACGTATGCCCGGTCATGCGACTGATTATCGTGATATGGAACGTCAGCACTGGCAGGATTGGTATACGGCTGCGGAAGATGCGCTCGGTATCCTGCGCGCCCAATGCGACCGCGTTTATGTGGTTGGACATTCGATGGGCGGAATGCTGGGTTTACTGCTGGCTGCTCATGCAAAAATCGATGGTCTGGCGGCGTTGGCAACACCGGTACAGTTCGCCAGCCGCTCGATGGCGAACGCCCATTGGATTAAGTGGCTGCGTCCGCATACCGACCAATCCGATACCGGGCCGCTCATCCAAATCATTCGGGATGAACAGAACCGGCGCGGCGAAAATGTGGTTGGCCGCATCCGTTATAACCTGTGGTCTACGGCTGCCGTGAGCGAACTTTTCGCGCTGTCGATGGCCGTACAGGCTAGTTTGCCCGATGTGCAAACGCCGCTGCTGCTGGTCTACTCAGAAGCGGATAAAACGGTCGGCTTGAACAACCGCGATATGATCCTCGCACACGTCAAATCATCCACAATTGAGCAGCACACGCTGAAGCAAAGTGATCATATCCTGCCTCAAGATTCGGAGCGCGAAACGGTTTTCGAATGGGTGGCCGATTTCATCAAGCGTTCTAGCAACCCGGGCCTTTAATTTGCGTATAATGAGGTAGGATGCCATCTCGAATACTATCGTCTGTTCCATTGGTTTCACTGATGGCCGACGATTGGCAACTATAGACTGGAGACTATCACATGCTGCGTGCAATCGTTGATCAAATTCGCCTGACGTGGGCGTTACTGCGTGATCCGCGCGTGCCGATCTGGGCGAAAGCCATACCGGTGATCGGTATCATTTATGTCCTGTCACCGCTGGACTTTATACCCGATGTTATTATCGGCCTGGGACAGTTGGATGACCTCGCGATTGTCATCGGCGGTATGCGCCTGTTCGCGGCGGTCGTGCCAGCAGATATTGTGGAACAGCACCGCGCCGAGATTGCCGGTAAGCCGCTCGATATTATTCAGGGCACAGGCTACAAGGTCGAAGCGGACGACGAAAAAGTTAACAATCGGTAAGGGCTGGCGATGCCACCCGCCGCGCTGATCCTGGATCATCCCGCGATTTTGCGTGCCACTGCCCGCCAGCATTATTGGGAGGGTATTGGCACGCTTTCGGTCAAGATGTTTCGCTACGGTCGCGCTTTTTACCAATCCGGTAGCGGGACTTACGCCGTTGAAGATGACCGCTATCTGATTTTGAACGATGCCCAGTCTTATTCGATCACCATTGAATCGGCTGTTCCTGTCGAATCCTTTTGCATCTTTTTCCCCTCGGGTTTTGCCGAAAGTATCCACTACAGTCTGACGACTCCCGATCAATTGTTGCTGGATAACCCCGCCGCGCGCACAGCGCCAGTGAACTTTGTGGATCGTACTTATCCCCATGATGATGTTTTGACTCCGGCTGTCCGGCGCTTACAAATGCTTTCCAACAGTGCTGATGTGACGTCAGGCTGCGTGGATGAACAGTTACATGGCATTATGCGTCAAATGCTGCATGTGCATCAGCAAGTCGTCCGGCAAATCGGGCGCTTACCGGCTGTGCGGGCTGCCACCCGCGAGGAGTTGTACCGGCGGCTGTATCATGCCCACGATTACCTGTTGGCCTGTTACGACAGCCCAATCCGGTTGGGTGATATGGCACAGGTGGCGAACCTCTCGACCAATCATTTCCTACGCGGTTTTAAGCAGCTTTTTGGAAAAACCCCGCATCAGTTCCTCACAGCCTATCGTCTGCAACAAGCCAGTAAATTCTTGACGACTACCGAACGCAGCGTGACTGATATTTGCTTCGCGGTGGGATTTGAAAGTCTCGGTTCATTCAGCACGTTATTTCGCCGTCACTATGGTTTGTCTCCCGAAAACTACCGCCGCCAAAAAAGGTGATTTTCGAGAAGCCAGACGAAAATGCCTGTGTTAGGCTTGATAGATCGATCCAAATGAGTATGGGGCGTATCTATGACTAACCTCGAAACCTTTTTTGATGCCGTTAAACAGGGCAATCATCCAATTGTGAGTGAATTACTGGCGGCTGAACCTGATCTCGCCAATGCGCATACGCCTGAAGGCCTTTCAGCGGCACTCTTAGCCACCTATTATCAGCAGCCCGCAATTGCCAGACTGATTGTCGAACACGGCGCGAACCTCAACCTATTTGAAGCGGCATCGGTGGGGCAGCTTGCGCTTGTTCAATCGATCGTTACCGCTCAACCTGAGATGATTAACGCTTATGCGCCGGATGGCTTTTTTCCATTAGCCTTGGCAGCGTTTTTCGGTCACATCGATAGAGTGAAGTTCCTGCTCGCTCAGGGCGCGGATGTTCACCAGACGGCTGCGAATGCCCAACGGGTGAATGCGCTCCATGCGGCCAGCGCCAACCGTCACCTCGACATTGCCCGTTTATTGATTGAGGGTGGAATTGATGTGAACGCCGTACAAGAAGGTGGATTTACACCGCTGCAAGCTGCCGCCCAGAATGGTCAACTCGAACTGATTGAACTCTTGCTTAAGCATGGTGCTAATCCCTCCGCTAAAAATGATTCTGGTCAAACGGCACTCGATATTGCCCGCGCCAGTAACCAATCCGTTGTTGCTGAACGGTTAGAAAAAGTGACGAAAGCCTAAAACGCGACCATTACGAATGGTAAGTTTTCTCGCAATTGCCTTCGCATGGTGCATAAGATTATTTAACCAGTGGTGCAAGTGTGAGTTGTGATCTTTTGTAACCCTCTCTGCACACTATTTTCCCCCAAAAGAGTGTCCTAAAGCCCTTCTCCCTTGCGTGCGGGGAGAAGGGTTGGGATGAGGGGGTTAGACTTGCACCATTAGTTATTTAGCCCCCTTCTCAGCTTCAAGGGGTATACTCTCGGATGAACATGGTTCATGATATTTCGGGAGGATATGCACATGGCCGCTGATGATAAATTCATCCTGACGCAAGAAGGCTACGACAATATCAAGCAGCAGTTGGCGGAGTTGGAAACGCGTGAAAAAGCTGAGCGCGACATCCTAGCCGATGCCACCAATGATTCGTTGGGCGGTGATGATGACGACTCGGACGTTGCGGCGAATTTCGAAACGCGCACCCGCAAAGAACGGATCGACGAGAAAATCGGGCACCTTCGTTTTATCCTCGAACGCGCCGAGATTTATGAAGACCCTAATCCCGATCAGATTGATGTCGGTGAACGCGTCACACTATGGGATTTCGAAGACAAACGCGAATTTCAGGTTGACGTGGTTTCGAGTGCGGAAGTGACCACTCGCGCGGTCGCAAAATCGACCATAAGAGATGCTTCCGACGATTCACCCATTGGAAAAGCGTTATTGGGCAGGGGTGTAGGCGACATTGTCGAGGTCGAAACGCCGGATGGCATACTGCGTTATGCGGTACGAAAAATCGGTCCGATTACAGCCGGATAATGCCGCTGTCAGCATTGAGCTTTTAAAAGATTTTACGAATTATTCATGATAGATAACACTTCGGTTACAAATGCGTCCTACGATGAATGCATAAGTCAAGCACGCAGATTAAGCAGAAGGAATATCTATCATGAAAAGCATTCGTCAGTTGATCATCGCCCTCGTTGTTGTGATGACCGCTGCCCTTTTGGTCGCGCCGGCATTCGCGCAGGATAATGCAACACCCACACCACCGGCAGCCAGCAGCACCCATCGTCCTTTGACCGGACAGGGTAACGGCACACAGCCAACGACCCGCACGATCACGATTACGCAGGAACAGATCAATACCCGCCTCGCCAACCGACCTGGCGAACGCCTCAAAGACTTGAGCATTGTCCTTGGTGATAATCAGATTACGGTGTCCTTCACCACCAGGGGCGAAAAGAACGATGGCGTAGGCAAGAAGATTGTGGCAGTCGTCACACCTTCTATCGTGGATGGCAAGGTCGATTGGAAGCTGGACAGCCTGACGATTGATGGTACAGCCGCTGCACAGGATCAAATGGATAAGTTCAAGGAACGTGTGAGCAACCTGATCGGTGGCAGACTTCAAAACCGTGAACGCCGCTTCACCGTTACCAGCCTCACTGTGGATAGCAGCGCCATTACCATCGAATTGACACGCAACAAGAGCGCCTAAGTCTCATCGTCTTACATCAACAAAAGGCCGCACCTCTCGTTTTGAGCCGTGCGGCTTTTTAATTGTGTTATTCAGATGTTAATTTGTTGAGGTTTGCCGATGTAGGGTCGATACGCCTGGCAATATTCACAGCCGACATGATGGCGCTCTCGTGAGAATCGATGTCGTCCATATAAAGTCCAGCTAACCAGAGCTGTTGATTGCCCTGCTGTGCCATTAACCGTTTTTGGGCACGGTAGTAATTGAGGTTAATCTTCACATGCTGATACTCCACCAGATCATGAATCGAATCCGGCATTTGCCGCTCATAAGTGACCCAACTGCGGAAGATGTGGCGCGGACTTTTCCATTTTTTCCAGATGGTGAGGTGCGAATGATTATCCTCATGGCGCAGATTGGCTACTGACCAATGTTTTTCATGTGCAGGCATCAGGCGACGGTCGCTGTGAACCGCGATGACCGTCTTAAAAGCGTCGTACTGGTTCAATAGCTGACGGCGTTCTCGCACTTCATCGACCTGGGCAAGAAGATTTTTGGCATCCCACGGACTGGTCGCAATAATTAAGTGATCAAATTCTGAGATGTGACCATTGGCTTCCCTCACGATGTAACGATTATCAGAACGGGTGATGGACGAAATATCAGCCGATGTTTTGATGGTGGCACGCGTTGAAGCCTGTGCCAAAGCGTGGATATATGCCTGCATTCCGCCCACCACTTCAATTCCGATAGGCGCGCGCGGTCCATCCGACATATTTACGGTGGAATATTTGAAGGCGTTATATGCCGCGAACTGTTTAAATTCCTCAAGTTCGACACACCACTGCGCCAGCAAGAAAGGGTAGAGAAACTCGTCTTTGAAGGAACGCAAAACCGGCAGCCGATCAATGTATTCAGCAACGGTCACGCTCGTGTCCCGCTCACGCATAAGCTTACGGGATAGGTTCAATGTCCACAGCAGTTGAAGCATGTTACTCATCTGATAAGGCCGTATAGCTGACCAGATAATCCCCTGCGGACGAAATGGCGGCAGCAGCGTCACCGAACGGTTATCACTGCGATAAAGCGTGGCTGTAAGGGGATAACGATGCAGCTCAACCTTCAGCACACCGAGCAGCCTCATAAACATCGGGAACATGCGATCCATGGCAAACTCGAAACCAGCCTCAATAGGAAACTGTTTTCCGTCTTGCTCGATTTCGACAGTATGAGCGTGACCACCGAGCCGGTTCTGTTTTTCGAAGAGCGTGACATCATGATTTTCACTCAGGAGCCAACAGGCGGTTAAGCCGGCTGCTCCCGCCCCAATAATCCCGATACGCATGGGCATAAAATCCTTTATGGGCTGGTTGGATGAGTTCGACGCTGGAGAATGCGCACACGAAGTTTGTCACCCGGGCGCGGCACCGGACGAAACAACAGACGGGCTGTGAAATCCGGTGGATCAAGCGCCAAATCGAAATGGTGTACGAGTAGCGCGATCAGTATCGTGACCTGCGTTTCGGCCATGCCTGCACCGAGGCAGGTATGCGCGCCAAACGAATAAGGTGCATAGGCCATCGGCGGGCGTGATTTGCGCATTTCCGGTGTGTGCCGGTGAATGTCGAAGCGTTCAGGATCAGGAAAGTATTCTGGCAAAAAATGTGTGAGACCATTGGCGACAAATAATAAACTCCCAGCCTTGATCTGATAGCCTGCGAAATCAAAGGTGGTAGCGGCGGAGCGCGGCAGCATAGGCGCAACGGGATATAGCCGCAGCGTTTCCAACGCGGCAGCGTGAAAGGTGGTCATATTCTTAAGCGCGTCTGCATCAAAGCGGCCATCGGCAAACAGACGGTCGGCTTCCTGCTGGATCTGCGCGGTCAACTCCGGTGATTTGAGGATGGCGTACAACATAAACGAAACCGTACCCGCGACGGTATCCATCCCTGCATTATACGAACCCATCATTTCGGCCATGACTTCGCGCTCGGTCAGCGGGCTACCGTTTTCATCCCGTTCGGCCAGCAGTGCATCCACCAGATCGGGAAAACGACGCTTAAGCGAATGATGTTCAACGATAATGTCGTGGGTTTCCTGTTCCAGACGCTGCTTAGCACGTACATAAATCGGGTATTTCAGGCATATCGGTGGCAGCAGATTGACGACATTAACCAGAATATTCATGCGGATGAACAGGTGAACGTCGTCAAAGTTGTCGGTAGGTGCGCGGTTCAGCAGCACGTCGCCAAGCTGCTGTACCACTATTTTTTGCAGTGTTCGAAATACGGGGATGCTCTGCCCGATCTGCCATTGTTGAAGTTTGGCTTCGGTGGTTTCGATCAACTGCGGAAGTCGGGCAAAAAAACTTTCACGCGAATAGCTCGGGCGCTGTAATTTGCGCCGTGCTACATGAAGTGCCCCATCCATACCGACGAGCAATTTTTGAGTACCCATCTCACGCTTGAGTCCGGCAAACACTTCGGTGCTCGCCAGATATTCATCACCAGACGCCATCAACTGATTGGCTTCAAGTCCCGCTAAAACGGTGTACTCCCGTCCTGGCAGTTGCACACGAAAAACCGGACCATACCGGCGGTACATCTTCAAAAAATAATCAAGCGGATTCATCAGCATCGGCAGGGAACTACCCAGCACGGGCAGGCTCTGAGCAAGAGGGGGCAGCGCTTTGGGCATGGAAGGCTGTTGCAGAGCTGTTTTATCCAATGACATAGCCATTCACATCCATTTAGGAAGTCTCATTTGCTAAGGAAGTTATTTTAGTGATAATAGTGATTAAAATCATTCATATTGGGAAAAGGGTTTGACCATGAATGCTGTGCTCCCGCTCTCCAAACGCCGCGCGGACTGGCCGATTGTCATTTTTTTCCTGATTAATCTGCTTGTTATAACCTATATTGTTGATCTCGAACAACTTGTAATCCCCGACGCCTCGCACTTTACGTATCCAGTATGGCCGCCCGCGCCGATGGTGGATCTCGTCCACAAATATGGCAACACTTTTGATCCGGTACTGATCGCGCGTCCGCCGTGGTGGAAGGCCACGATCTGGATTGACGTGCTGTTTTTCGGACCGTTCTATGTTGCCGGACTGTATGCTTTCACCAGAGGCAAAGAATGGATCAAAACGCCCAGTTTGATCTACAGCGGCATGATGATCAGCAATGTCCTGATCATTTTGATGGAGGAATTCCAGGGGCCACATGCTACACCGCAGCCAGTGGTTGTCTTGATGTTGAATGCGCCCTGGCTGTTAATGCCGCTCTATATCATTTCGCGCATGGGTTTCACCACGCATCCGTTCAGGCCGATGCCGCCAGAGCCGATTGGCGAAACTGTCGCACCGCCACAGGCCGCACTCGACTAATCATAGAGACTGCTTAAGCGCACCAATACACGATCCAGTAAACCGGGGACAAGCTGATAAAGCACATTGGTCAGCTTTCCCTCGGCCGTCATGATCAACTGGCGGCGGCGCTCCCCGCCTGAACGGATAATCAGCTCCGCACAGCGTTCTGGCGTCATGGTCGGGATGTTCTTAATGTTCTCGCCCATCGTCTCGTGTAAACGGTCGGTGCTGATGGCACCCAAATAGAGTGCCGTCACTGTTACACCGCTGCCTAAAAATTCGGCACGTAGCGAATTCAGAAAGCCGCGCATAGCGTGTTTGGAACTGTTGTATCCCGCTGTTCCCGGTAGCCCGATTAGTCCGCCGAAGCTAGCGACGCCGATCAAGCGGCCCTTAGTCCGTTTGAGTTCGGGCAGGGCGTAAAAGGTGCAGTAGGTTAAGCCGAGATAATTGAGGGTGATTTCCGCGCGGATGCTGTCGAGGTTCGGCAGCGCATCAAATCGGGCAGGATAGCCCCGTCCCGCGTTATAGAGCAGTGTATCCAACCGGCCATAGGTTTCGACGGCAAACGCTACTAAGCGTTTACAGTCCGCTTCAACCGTCAAATCTGTGGGTAGAAACGCCGCTTGTCCACCCCTGCGCCGACACTCCTCCGCTATGGCTTGGAGTTTATCAGCACTCCGCGCAGCGAGTACCAGTTTTGCGCCCTGTGCCGCCAACTGATAGGCTATCTGCTCCCCAATGCCCATGGACGCGCCGGTCAATAACACGACATTGTCTTGAAACGCCGGAATGCCCATGCGCGCCTCTTGGTGATGTTCACCGGAAATAGGTTGTGAAGGACACAGCGTACCATGTCCTCAGGTAGACGGGAGGCTATTGCAGCTGCAAACGCTGAGCCTGGACATCATCCAACGCGCTGATGGTATCCTGCAAGCTGGACACCTCGTCTTTAATCTCCAGACGCAGGCGCTGCGCCTTGGAACTGTCGACTTCCTTGGTACCTAATAAGGACATCTGGGCGTAGATTGTGCCTAACGAGGACAGTGTACTTTCCAGTTGGATTTCGGCACGCTTGACACTGTTGACGGTGGCATCCAGATTGTCACGCTGCTGCATCAAGGTTTTGAGCTGTTCTTCCAGATCACGCTTAACGTTGGGATCGGTTTCAAGCGATATGCGCTTTTGCGTATTGGTAATCTGCTGCGGAACCATCTTGCGGTCGCGTTCGACCAGATCGTTGTTGTCGAAGGCGTCGATATGCTGTGCCAGATCGTACATGTGGCCGATCCATTCGTTGATGTCCGAGATGGTCTGCTGCATACTGGCGCGCATCGATCCCTGGTGGCGTCCGGCAAGGGTCATCATATTGCGGCGATATTCCATCGCACTTTGTAAACGCTGACGCGAAACCGGGCTGCGGATTTGGCTCAAATCGTACTGCCCCTCGAAGGCTTTGGCGACTGCCTGTGTGGCAGCATTCGGGTCAAATAAGTTGGAGAGGACAAAGGCTGCTTCCGCCACGCCGCCCAATACCAACCAGAACCAATTCTGCCATCCGGGGATATTTTGGATCGGCACCCCAAAAAACAGCACCAATGTAACCAACAGCGTCAGGCCGGTTTGCCAGCTTAAGACGGCGTTTTTCAGGATTGCCCCGAAGGCGCGCTGCTGAACCGGATCATTTGAATTTCGTGCCATAGTAACCTTCGCTCCGCATAACCCGTACTCTATACGGTCAAGACCCGCGCCAAGTTGCGGGCGCTGCTTCTATTTTAGCCCACATGCCATCTTAGTGATATATGATTAGGGGCGAACCAATGGCTCGCCCCTAAATAGTAATCGACTATGATTGTGGCCTTACACCCTCTTATTGGGGGAGTGCCCGTTAATTACTGCTGCTGGATTGTCCACCACTGCTGCTCGCGCCACCGGCTCCACCCGCGTTACCCAACAAACGACGTTTACGTTCGTCAAGCTGGCGTTCGACTTCGCTGTTGCCGACTGCGGCATCGATTTCTTCCGAGAGGTTATGCGTCGCCATATCCAGACGGGCATCTTCTTGATCCAACCGCTGGCGAATCTGGTCGCTCAAGCTGCTGATCTGTTCGTCACCCATATTGGAAAACGCGTCCAGGCTCTTAACCGTCTTGGTGGTGACCTTCTTGGCCTCGGCCAGTTCGATCAAAGCGCGCAGATGTTCACGCTCTTGCTTGATGGTCGTCAAACGGCCTTCCAATTTCAGCCGGAAATCCAGCATCTTCTGGTACTGAGCCGTTTGTTCCTGCCACTGCTGGTAATATTCTTGTGAAAGCTGCTGCTTGGTGTTAAGTTCAGCCTGCGCCGCCGCCGCCAGATCATCCTTGCCTTTGACGACCAGCGTATCAATATCACGATCCAGTTTTTCAGCCGCCGCCGCGAACTCATCATACTTGCGTTTGAGCGTCTTAACCGTCCCACCTACTGTCGCAGTCGACTCTTCCAGGTCACCAAGGTTGGTTTCGACCTGGCGGATGTATTCATCCATCACCTGAACCGAATTGGCCTGCAAGGCACGGTCAACGATGCCATGTAAGTTGGCGCTAATCAGTGTGTTGATCTTTTCAAATAGTCCGGGAGCCATAACCATTAATCTCCTGCATAAATCACATAGGTGATGAATGAAACGGTATACGTGTTAAGTATACCCTAAGTTGCTAAAAATCAGACAGGATTTAATGGTCACGCGCAATTGAGCTGTAAACACGCTCGAAAATGATGTGGAAGCAAGTTCTTAAAAGGAGGGAAGTATGGAATGGGATACTTGACGCGTCTATATTGTGAATAAATGCACAAATGAGTCAAATTGGGGGGATTTACCATGACGAAGCAGCAGCAGGTCGTGATTATCGGAGGCGGTTTTGGCGGTTTACATGCGGCCACCTCTTTGCGGAAGGCTGATGTCCATATTACGCTAATTGACCGTCGTAACTTTCATCTGTTCCAACCGCTCTTGTATCAGGTTGCCACTGGCGCTTTATCACCGGCTAATATCGCCGCACCGCTGCGCGACATCTTGAAGAAGCAGAAGAATACCGAAGTGCTGCTGGCAGACGTGGTCGATTTTGATCTAGCTAGGCAGGAAGTTGTTCTGGCGGACGGGCGCGTTCCCTACGACACGCTGATTCTGGCAGCAGGTGTGCGCCATCATTATTTCGGCAATGAGCAGTGGGAAACCGACGCACCGGGTTTGAAAACCATCGAAGATGCCACTGAAATCCGGCGGCGTGTGCTGCTGGCCTTTGAAACAGCTGAACGCGAAACCGACCCCGGGCAAATCCAGAAATGGCTGACCTTTGTGGTGGTCGGCGGTGGGCCGACAGGGGTTGAGTTAGCCGGTGCGCTGGGCGAAATCGCCAACTTCACCCTCAAGAACAATTTCCGGCATATTGATCCGGCTTCCGCGAAAGTCATTTTGCTGGAGGGTACTGACCGTGTGCTGCCGCCTTATCCAACCGACCTTTCAGCACGGGCGGCTGAGTCACTGACGAAGTTGGGTGTCACCGTCCGCACCAACGCCATCGTCACCGATATTCAAGCGGACAGCGTCACCATCCGCACGGGTGATCAAACCGAAACCATTCACGCCCATACCGTTTTGTGGGGCGCAGGTGTGCAGGGATCACCGTTGGGTAGGAGACTGGCTGCTGCTGCCGGAGCAGAGATTGACCGTGCCGGACGGATCATCGTTCAACCTGATTTGAGCCTGCCTGATCACCCTGAAATTATGGTGATTGGTGATCTGGCGAACTACGCTCATCAAACCGGCAAGCCGCTGCCAGGAGTCGCACAGGTGGCTATGCAGCAGGGCAACTATGCCGCGCGTGTCATCCAGGCCCGACAACAAGGCAAGAGCTTGCCGCCCTTCCATTATCGGGATTTGGGCAGCATGGCGACTATCGGACGTGCTTCGGCGGTGGCTGATCTAGGACGCTTGCACTTCAGCGGTTGGATCGGCTGGATGATGTGGCTGTTCATCCACCTGCTCTATATCGTGCAGTATCAAAGCCGCATATTGGTCTTCATCCAATGGGGCTGGAGCTACTTCACACGCAACCGCGCCGCCCGCCTGATCACGGGCAATCATATCCTGCCGCCGGTCACCGAGAAAGAATCAACACCCGTCTAAGGAAAGGAACAGCCTTTAATCTCACAGGCTCGGTTCGGTTGCAGCGGCATGAATACGTTTTTTGGGGCATCACCATGACCAAACATCAGACTTATGCTATGATTCGGCCAGTGAAAGGATAGACCATGCGCCAAGTGATTTTGATTCCCGATGAAACTGGTGGCTATGTGGTTGAAGTGCCGAGTTTGCCCGGTTGCTACAGTCAGGGCGAAACCGAAGCCGAAGCAATGGCAAACATCAAAGAGGCGATTGACTTGCATATTCAAGATATGATGGCAGCTGGCGAGGAAGTTCCTGATGATCTTCCTGCCCCCATTTTGCTGAAGGCCGTCTAATGCCCAAACTGCCAGTAGTTCACGCTCGTGACTGCATCAAAGTGTTGCAGCGCGTGGGCTTCACAGTGTCCCGTCAAAATGGCAGTCACATTACCCTCCACCGCGATAATCCGGCGGGACGCACTACCGTTCCCAATCACGTCACACTCAAACCTGGTATGCTGCGCAAAATCATCAAGGATGCAGGGCTAACTGTAGATGAGTTTATCGACCTGCTAAAATAATCCCCTAATTGAAATGAAAGCGAAGAGCCTGCGATTTCACAGGCTCTTCCACGTTCGTTAGGCTGATCTATAGCTTATGACGGTTGCACCATTAGAGCTGAAACGGGCGAAGAGATAATCGTCAATTTTCTTTATGACTCTTGTTAGTTGCATTAACAAAAAGTTTGTTTGCAGAGTTGTGGGTGTAGTTGGTTGTCTACCACTCGCATACTCAAATAGTGTGGCCTCGCGCGTATCTTGAAGCCGCTTCAGCAGGCTTGTCTGGTGGGTAGCTGAGGCGCTTTAGCTCTCAGCGGCAAAAAACAATTACTCTGCCTGGATCTTAGCGTTCTTGGCGACTTGGCAGTTCAACTATATCGCATTCCATTATAGATGTACTTGGTAACACGCCCACCACATTATTATGACATAGGTTTACTTTCGGTTAACCCGACAAATGCTTTTCTAACTCTCGACCAACCCGCTTAACACATCTGCTCTCTCAAAACCGTTAGCACCAATCCCGCGAAACAGTTACCAAATGTTCTTCCAAGTGGTAACCCATTCCCTCTCTACATCGAATATCATATCTATGGGGTCTTCTGCCTTGCTCCCTTCCCCTGTTACTATGGGGGAAGGGCTGGGGTTAGGGGTATCCATGCGCAACCCGCAGAAAAATCGGTGCCGCTTTTGCTGCTTTCGCCGCATGTTCTGCATGGGCAATAAACCTTGGCGTTCTTGGCGACTTGGCGGTTAAATCTTTTACGAGCGACTTTCAAAAATCCACTTTGTAACTGCTTGATTGGCAATTTTGGCGGCGGCACACCCCATCGCCAAAACCGCAGCAGCTTCAGCCGAACGATCCGCCGAAAAGGGTCAATAATTGCCAAAAAAAGTGGCGAAATTGCCAATTTTGCAGCGTTTATCGCCATTTCCGCCAAAAGATCAATTGTAAAATCGCTGTCCATCGGTTGGTCAAGTGCGCCGCTCTACGTTAAGATGATGCCCTATTTAGAAGCGACATCTTAAGGACAGTGATTCATGAAGCTTGCACTCATCGGTTTTGGGACGGTTGGGCAAGGTCTGCTGGAAATCCTGCGGGATAAAGGCGCGCAACTCAAAGCACAGTACGGCTTTGAAGCGCAGGTCGTCGCCGTCGCCACCCGTAGCAAAGGCACACTCTACAACCCGAACGGCTTAGATATTCCGTCTTTACTGGCCGCAGCTAAATCAGGCAGCTTTAACACCTATCCTGATGCCGCCGGTTTGCAGCGCAATCAGGATATTTTAGCGCTCATCAAAACCTGTAATGCCGATGTGCTGGTCGAGTGCAGTAATACCGATTTACAAACCGGACAGCCCGCGCTGAACTATTGCTATGCGGCCTTTGACAGCGGTAAACATGTGGTATTGGCAAATAAAGGACCGGTCGCCGTAGCTTATAGTGATCTGGTGGCGCGGGCGGCTAAAGCTGGAAAACAACTGCGCTTTGAGGCGACGGTCATGGCTGGAACACCCTCGATCCGTTTGGCGATGCAAGCCCTACGCGGATGCACCATCACTGAAGCGCGCGGCATCCTGAATGGCACAACCAATTATATCCTGACGCAAATGGAAGGTGGCATGAGCTACGCCGATGCGTTGGGGCAAGCCCAGCAGTTAGGTTACGCCGAGGCTGATCCTGCCGGTGATGTCGAAGGCTGGGACGCCGCTGGTAAGGTCATCATTCTGGCACGGGCGCTGTTCAACAGCACCATCACCTTCAAGGATATGGATGTAAAAGGCATTACCGATATTACGACGGCTGACGTGCTGGCTGCGGCAAATGCCGGTGAAAAGTGGAAACTGATCGCCCATGTGACTCCCACCAGCGGCAGCGTCCAACCGATGCGCGTCAAACTCAGCAATCCGCTGGCTGCGGTATCGGGCGGGACGAACGCCATCACCTACACGACCGATTTGTTAGGGGATGTGACTCTAGTTGGCTCGGGCGCAGGCGCACATCAAACGGGCTTCGGCTTGCTCTCGGACTTGCTGGATATTGCCACAAACTAGCTGCCTGAAACGCTCGTTTTTGCCGGATATTCTTTGTTACAAAAGCAATATCTTTGTAACGGTAAAGCTCAAACAGGTGATTCGCCCTATTGACGAATATTTGAGGTGATGCCATAGTATTTTATAGGGCTTTAGCATTATTTGAGCGATGTAAGGGTATGGGAGCAGCAGTACAATGGAAAAAGCGAAAGTTTTAGTCGTCGAGGACGATATTCATCTTCTAGAAGGCATACGTGACATTCTGGAACTAGATGGATATTCGGTTCTGACTGCTGAAAACGGCAGCAACGGAATTGAAGTGCTGAACAATCAAGCGGCACCGCCAGATTTGATTGTGTCGGACATTATGATGCCCAAAATGGATGGGATCCAATTCCTCAAAGAAGTCCGTAAAGAAAATCGCTGGTTCAGTATCCCTTTCATATTTTTGACGGCCAAAGGTGAACGCGCCGATGTGCATCGTGGTATGCGTTTGGGTGTGGATGATTATGTCATCAAGCCCTACGACCCCGGTGATCTGCTGGTCAAAATCGAGTCGCGTTTGGAACGCCACCGCAGCCTAAACCAGATGCATAACAGTGGTATGGCAACGCTCAAGCGCCAAATCCTGACCATGCTCAACCACGAATTCCGTACACCACTGACTTTTGTGGTGGCCTATTCCGATATGCTGAATAATCCGGGCGATGAAGAACTCAGCAAAGAAGAAATGATGAGTTATATCTCTGGCATCACTGCCGGAGCTGACCGTCTGCGAAACCTGATCGAAAACTTTATCATGCTGGTAGAACTCGAAACCGATTCTGCCCGACAAACCTATGATTGGCGTAAAGGGCCAATTGCCAGTGTACAAGGGGTCTTTAAAGAGGCACAGGAACGCGTCAAAGAGATTCAATCGCGTAAGCATCCGGTGAGTGTGGATATTCCGACAGAGATGCCCATCTTTACGGGTGATGTCGAGTATCTTACATCGGCGGTCGCGCTCATGCTGAACAATGCCTGCAAATTTTCCGAACCCGGTACGCCCATTACGCTTGGCGCATCCGTCGCCGGTCAAGAAGTCACGCTCTGGGTGAAAGATCAAGGTCGTGGTATCCCCAAAGCCGAGCAAGAGCATGTCTGGGAGAGCTTTTACCAAATTGATCGTGCCCTGAATGAAGATCAGGGGGCTGGCGCTGGCCTCGCGATCGTGAAGGGTATCGCCAGTTTACACGGCGGCAAAGTCGCGGTGGAAAGTGAAGTTGGGAAAGGCAGCACCTTCAAACTGCTGCTGCCCGTGGCGACCGAAGTCGTCACAATGGGCTAAGCTTCCCAGGCGATAACCAAAACTGTTTTGTAACCACAATACTATATATCCAGCAGCCTGAATGGATGCGTGTTTGTCATGCCGGTTACGGACATAAGGCCTTTTCGCCACATTGTGTGAAAAAGTTCCCAATAGTGCATTTATTTCGACCCAAGGTACAATATAATGTTATATTTATATTGTCTTGCACTAACCATCCTCTGCCTCATTTGACCACATCGAGCCTCACTGTTTCACGGCCAACAAGTTTCATGGCTTCCTCCAGCGCAAAAAATAGGGGATGCGTCGTTCTCTCCACTAACCTGAACTGATGTGTTGCCAGAGGTGGACATGACAGAACAGAGTTTTCCCGCTGCTGGGTCCGCTGTTTCCTTAGAAAAAGCTTCACTGGTTCGCAGGCTTATTGCCTATTTTATCGACCTCATTATTCTGGGTGTTGTCGATAGATTAGTCATGATCCCCTTTCCCAATAAACCATTTATTCCACAACTTATCCCACCTGCAATTGATTCACTTTATTTTATAGCGTGGTATTCCACTACTGGTCAGACTATTGGAAAGAGTCTTCTCGGTATTGAAGTCGTTTCGGTAGATGGAACAGCGCTGAACTGGCGTAAAGGTGTGCTACGATTCATCGGCTATGTTGTCAGTGCCTTGCCGCTCGGTATTGGGTTCTTGTGGGCTATCCGGGATAGAGATAAGCAAGCTGGACAGGACAAAATAGCGGGAACGTATGTCATTAAACCTTCTCTTCGGCAACAACAAGTTTGGGAAACTATTGATCCACGCGAAATACAGCAGCGGCGCAGGCGATGGTTGATTGGTCTGGGTATTCCTTCACTTGTGATTATAGCCGGAATTCTTTACTTCATCTCGGGAATTTTGGCTGAAGTCCGCCAGATGGGACCGTGGCCGGGTTCTGAAATTCCCTTAACTGAAGTGGCAAGTTCTGATCTTTCGCAACTGGGATTTGCAATCGGACAGCCCATCGATGCTCGTAAGCTGCAGGTGTGGCAGCAAGGCATTTACAAAGACGGGGTTGAGGTGAGCTATTGGTTGGGGCAAGAGGAGGTTGCACAGGTGTTTGCTCTTCGATATGACAATTGGCTGTCCGCAAGTGATGACTTTAATGTGCTTAGTGTTTGGAACTTGGAACCGAACCACGAATTTATCACTTATGGGAAAACGCGCTGCCAGTTTAGTAATCAAGACAACAGGATATTCTGGAATGGTAACTTAATTGTGCATATTGTCACGTTTGAAGGGAGCAAGTTTGCGCCGGACATGCTCGCCGATCTGGTTCGCGATGCGCTCACCGCCCATTGGAAAACGTTAGTAAAGTCGTGATCGGTATCCCAATTTATACGCGGCGTACTACCATCATAGTTGTCCTCATGGTAACACTTGGCGTTGTATTCAGTTTCCCTCAAGCGATGGAGAGTTACAGGAGTTTTGTTGCCTTGCGGGATTACGGCATGACAGCTGTCGGTCAAATTACTGACCGTTTCTATACTGGCAGCAATGACGAAGGCGGTTCAGGCGCGATACGCTATATGGTTGATATAGACAATCAGCGATTTGTTGAAACAGTGGGGAGTAATGAGCTCTATCGTATCTATTCGATCGGTGACAATATTGATGTCCTCTACCTACCATGGAATCCTAAGATTCACCGAACCGTACTTGAAAACCAATTCTTGTTTGTCGCGATTATAGTGAGTATATTCACAAAAATCGTGTTAGTGGGATTAGTCTTCTTTGTCCTGTGGGTTTTCTCGTATTATATACTCTCGCCGACATACCGGGTTTTCAAGCGGCGGTAAACTGTACCGCCGCACCTATTCTCATCTTAGCTGCTGTGGCGGATGTGAACGATGTCACCATCTTTGACGATATATTCTTTGCCTTCAAGACGGAACTTTCCACTGGCTTTGAGGGCGGCTTCGCTGCCACCGGCGATGAGATCCTCGTAAGCCATCACCTCGGCACGGATGAAACCTTTTTGCAGGTCACTGTGGATGGCACCGGCGGCTTCTGGTGCAGTAGCGCCAACCGCCACACTCCATGCGCGGACTTCATCTTCACCGACAGTAAAGAAGGATTGAATCGCCAGCAGTTCGTATGACAGGCGAATGACCTTAGCAGCGCTCAATTCTGTGATGCCATATTCCTGCATGAACATCTCGGCGTCAGCGGGTTCAAGCTGGGACAACTCGGCTTCGATCTTACCCTGAAGTGCGACCAATTTGCTGCCAGCACGGTCATACTTGAGCAGCGAGTTGACGTCTTTGGCTTCATCACCGAGGTTGGCGACCACCAAAACAGGCTTGAGTGTCATAAACCCGTAGCCGCGAATGGCCTTGGCTTCTTCGGGTGTAATTTCGAGTTCGAGCAATGGACGCTCGGCTTCGAGGTGCGCTTTGAAACTCTGCATCAGTTCCAGTTCGACCGGTACAAATTTATCGACATTCTTACCCTTGATGCGGATTTCGTTCTGAAGTTTATCGAGGCGCGTTTCCACGATCACCAGATCGGATAGCAGAAATTCGCTGTCGAGGATTTCCAGATCACGCTGCGGGTCAACCGTTTCATAAGGATGTGGCACCGTGTCATCCTGAAAAGCGCGGACGACATGCAGAAAACCGTCCACCTGCGAGAGTTCGTTGCGGAACTGCCCTTTGAGGCCGCCTTCGCTGATGCCCTTGTCCAGGCCGCCAATATCGGCATACGTGACGGTGGCATAACCCGTTTTCTTGGGGTTATACATGGCGATTAATTTTTCAACGCGCGGATCAGGCACGTTTACGACGGCGGTATGCACCTCGAATTGTCCGCTGGTGGCTGCACCGGTCGAGAGATTTTGGCGAGTCAGGGCATTGAAGATGGTAGTTTTGCCGCTGTTGGGTAAACCGATAATTCCAAGTCGCATTGTTTCCTCGTTCGTGGGTCTACAAAAGTGACTTTAGTATAAAGGCATCACCTGTAAAAAGACAGATTTTTAGTCTTGGGCGGTGAACTGCCAGGACACCGCGAACACAGGGAGCGTGTTTTTAGAGAGGAAACCGGGACAATGCGATTATGGGAATTCGGGCTGGTACGGTTTGACCAGATTCATGAAGGGCAAGCTGGCCTTCATAAAATCCACTTCGTCCATTTCCAACGTCATGGTGGGGTGTGCGGGCAAAGCACGGATTTGCGGCAGTAGTTGGTGATAATCCAGCACACCATGATCAAAACCCATATGGATGTCGATTTTGCCGTCGTTATTATTCATGTGAGTGTGGACGATTAACTCGCCGAGTGCACTGAGCCAGTGATCAAAAATGACGGCTTCTCCAAAAAGGTTGGCATGACCGAGATCAAGACAGGCGCGTAGATTAGGATGGTTGATTTCTTTGAGCAAATCACCAATGATGTCGGGGTCGAATTCCCACATATTTTCAACCGCGACAGTGACGCCGTACTGTTGGGAATATTCGGCTAAAGGCGACCAGAAATCGAGGTTACGTTGATGCCAACCGGTTCGGTATTCGATGTTGTGTATGGCAGCGATGAAATTGGCGTGGAACACAATCAGCGGAATTTCAAGTTCGGAGGCGATGCGGATCGCGTGCTGATAACGTTCATAGCACAGGGCATTGATGCGGCGGTCGGGACTGCCGGGAGCCATATCCATAAACGGGCCATGCATAGTTCGCAGCTTGATAGGCTGCAACAACTGACGGTAGCGGGCGATTGTACCCTGCCAGTCACCATCCAATATGTGCGGAAACGCGAACACCATCAGTTCAATACCCAACTGATATTCCTGTGCCAACCGGATGCAATCTTCAATGTTACGATCGCTGGCGCTCAACAAAACCTGATCTGTCATTTCGGGTTTCCTGATGTGCTTAGTTGTTTATTCAGTCTACACCGAAAAAGCATTGTATGCCCATAACTATTCGCACCATCGCCATATCGATCCTTTAGCGACATTTTTCTAGCCTTTGGTTTAGGTTGTCATTCGATTTGCAATAAGATAATGTGGCATGATAAGAGGCATAAGGGATTAGCCGTGAAAACTACGGAGATGACCAAACGAACTGAATTTTGGGTGCTGGTAGCGACCATTTTGGCATCCAGTATGGCCTTTATCGACTCGACCGCTTTGAATGTGGCGCTGCCTATCATTCAGGCCGAACTCAAGATGGATGCGTCACAGGTCAGTTGGGTAGCCAACGGTTATTTACTGTTTCTATCCGCGCTGATCTTGGTGGGTGGTTCGCTAGGTGACCACTATGGACGCAAGCGTATTTACATGTTCGGTATCGCGCTGTTTTCAGCATCATCATGGGTCTGCGGATTAGCGCCTTCGGTGGGTGTGTTGATCGCGGCGCGGATGGTGCAAGGTGTGGGCGGTGCGTTGATGGTTCCCGGCAGCCTCGCCATTATATCGGTGAGGTTTAGTGGCGAAAATCGAGGGAAAGCCATTGGCACATGGTCAACCTTTACCACGCTGACGACCTTGTTAGGGCCGGTGGTCGGTGGCGTGTTAGCGGGCGCGGGTTTATGGCGCCTGATTTTCTTCCTCAATCTGCCGCTGACCGTGATTGCGACTTATGCGCTGATCAACTATGTACCCGAAAGCCGCGATGAAGCAGGCGCTAAGCGCTTGGATTTCGTGGGAGCGCTTTTGGTGACATTAGGCTTGGCGGGGTTGACCTTTGGCTTGACTGAAGCGCCGAACTACGGTTTCGGACATCCGTTGATTGTGGTGACGTTACTCGGTGGCATCGTGATGCTGATCGTGTTTATCGTGGTCGAAACGCGCAGCGATCACCCAATGGTTCCGTTGAGCTTATTTCGTTCATCGACGTTTAGCGGCACCAACGCGCTGACCTTTTTTCTATATGGCGCGCTGACAATCGTCCCTTATTTTCTGTCGTTCAATCTTATACAGGTGCAGGGTTATCCACCACGTGAAGCCGGTTTGGTATTGCTGCCGTTGAGCATTATTCTGACGCTGGTTTCGCGGCGTATGGGTGCGATTGCCGACCGGATTGGCCCACGTCCACTGTTAACGATTGGGCCAGCGTTGGCGGGTATTGGTTTCTTCCTGTTTGGCCTACCGGGGTTGACCAACGGGCCAGGTGACTATTGGACAACCTATTTCCCTGCCGCGTTATTTCTGGGCTTAGGCATGGGGATCACCGTCGCACCCTTGACCACTGCCGTGATGGGTGCAGCCCCCGCATCGAGCAGCGGCGTGGCGTCGGGCATCAACAATGCAGTAGCACGGACAGCCGGTGTATTGGCGATTGCGATTGTCAGTTCAATAGCTTTGCTGCGTTTTGGCGGTCTGCTGGACGCGAAAGTTGCTAACCTGAATGCCCCTCAAACCGTACAAACACAGATGCACGAGGAAGCCTCCAAATTGGCGAACGCTGCACCGCCACCAGCTTTACCTAATAATATGACCACCGTTCTCGAAGAAGCAGTGAAAATGGCTTACATCGAGACGTTCCGCTTGATCTCGGTCATCGGGGCATTTATGGCGTGGTTGAGTGCGCTGCTGGCCTTCACAATGGTGGGGCGGGACAAGAAACCAGCACCAGTACCTGCATCTCCCTAGTGCTTTAAACCGTCTCGGTACGGGTTGAGGTCAGGCTGTACAGAATGTCCGGCGTGTCGGAGCAGATACCGTCCACACCAAGTTTGTCGAGTGCCGTAATCTCCGCCGGACGTTCTTCATGCCATGTGACGATACCGAGTTTCGCACCCCGCACGTGGTTCATCCACGCCTCGGTCAGCAGCAGGTGAGGTTCGGGCGCGGCATTTTCCCAGCAGGGATGCACGTAATCACATTTCACCGATTGGGCCAGCGCCACCGGATCAACATGTACCGACCCAAATAGCACCGATGTCCGCAGGTGTGGACGGTGTGATTTGACCTCTGCCAGCCAATCAGGACGGGTTGAGCCGACGATGGTGTAATCGGTCAATTCAAAAGTGTCGAGGGTGCGTAGAATGATTCGGGCTGCCGCCGCGTTCCAATCCTTGATATCCAGATACAAGCCTAATCGCAGCGCCACACAGCTTAAGGCCACTTCTTCGAAGGTCATGATGGGATCAGCCGATGACGGAATTGCCGTACCCAAATCACGCAGTGTCAAATCACTGATCGCCGCTGGAATATTGTAGAGTCGTTTGAGGGTATCATCATGTGCCACCACCGGACGGTCGTCGGCGGTGATGCGAACATCAATCTCCACCATATCGGCACGCATATCCGCCGCAATTTTGAGCGCACCGGCGGCATTTTCGCGCGCGTAGGCCGATGCGCCACGATGAGCAATCCTCAGCACATGTCCACTGACGTTCCGATCAAGCGGCGTGAAATGGCGTGTCGTCATAATAGTTCCGGCTTCTAGCGCTCATGCGCCTGTCAGATGGATAGAAATAATCCATTGCCGACAAAGATTAACCCATATCAATCAACAGGGTGTGAAGAAATGTTTAAGAGGTGATTGAAGAATATGTTAAGCTGGTTAACACACTGATAATAGGTATTTCATATTTGATGTAGGAGACACCAGATAGGCCAACCGCTGCCGTCATATATCCCAACTTTTATCACAATTCTTAAAGTTTATTTCATGAATTAGGGTGGGAACATCGCTTCGAGGGCGGATGCCACATCATTACGCCATGAAGTGTAATTATGGCCGCCGCTGTATTCGTGATAAATCGGCGCATAGCCTTTAGCATTCAACACGCCATGCATCTTACGGTTCATCGCCAATAACCATTCGTAGCGTCCGACATCCATCCAAATTTTGATCGGACGCCGTTCGTAAAGGCGTACCAGATCATAAATGACGGTTTCGTTGCCCATCAAATCAAAGCCGAACGCGCCCGATTGGCTGATGACCTTGCCGAACACTTCCGGCAGACGCAGCCCGCTGTAGAGTGCCATCAAACCGCCCATCGACGCACCGAGGATGCCATAAGCACCGGCGTTTTCTTCGAGCGGCAGAATATGGAGATGCTCGTTAGCCAGTGCCAGCACGTCACGGGTGAGGAACCCCAGGGTACTTTCGCTGCACATATACTCGATGAATCGCGCTTCGGCACCGTGTTGAGGCATCGCCAGCGCAATCGGGCGGATACGCTTCTGCGCGATGAGGTTATCGACAATAATAGGCAGTTTGGCGCGGGTGGCATAATCTTTGCCATCCAGAACCATGAGCAGCGGCACCGGTTCATTGGTCGGCGGATGGTACAAATAAACCGACCTCAGTTCGCCGATAATCGCAGCCCCACCACTGATTTTGTGTTCCGTCACTAAACCGCGATCGACACCTCGTTTCCTCAGTGTCAAATCCGTATGGCGCATGGTGGGCATACCGAACCAGTGGTTCATCTTACCCATACCGTTGGCAATCAGCCGTTTATTGAACGGATCACGCCAGCGACCTTCATCATTTAGATAGGCATATTCTATATAAGTGTCGGGCAGAAATGTAAGGCTGTGCATCCACACGCCCGGTGCTGCTTCGGTCAAGCTGATGCCTTCGTCCTCCCCCCAACCAGTCGCATCCGAATAAAGTTGAGGAGCAGTTTCGCCTTCCCAAACAAATACAGCCTTGTCGCCATCAATCAGAGGGGTGCCTTCGGCTTGTGCGCGTGTGAGTAGATTGTGCATGGGGATTCCTAGTCATAGTCAAGCGGTCATGATTGGCGTATAGCTTACCCCCAAATCGGATAATCAGAAACGTTTCTTTCAGCAGCAGCTTCTTTATGTTTCCCGTTAAAGACTTACACTGAAAGTAACCTCAATGGCTTTGTGGAAGTGATGTCAATGAAAACACTGATTTTTCGTATGTGGTTTGAAGTCGCTTGGGCAGACTTGTCTTCTGGTTAGCATTGCGGCTTTAGCCCGATGCAGCGCAAACACGAATACCATTCAGTGTCGGCACTTCATACACACGTAAACGAAACTTTCAGTTCGTCAGCAGCGGTTTACCGATCCGTGTCGCTGGCAGATTCATACGGAAACAGATGCCTTTTTCAGCGTCCATTTCAGCACTGATGTCGCCTTTATGCAGTTCTACAATCTCTTTAGCAATAGACAATTGCAATCCTGTGTTGCGAATGTTTCCCTCGCTGGACTTGTAAAACGGCAAGAATATTTGGGTTAAATCCGCAGCATTTAGTTGTAGACCAAAACTGCTGATTTCGAGCTGTACGCACGGTATGTCATTGCGATCTGGGGCCGATACCGAAATTTGAACGGTGCTGTTTGGGCTCGAGTAATTGATGACGAAGGTCAGCAGCTTCTCGACGGCCTGCTCCAAAGCACTTTGATTGCCGTGAAGATACGTATCGTGGTTGGGAATATCGGTGATTAATTGCACACTTTTTTGATAAGCACGCGGGCGTTCGGCAGCCAGTGATTTCGTCACAAGATCTGTGAATTCAACTTCCTGATGATGAGTAACGCTGTGTTGGCGTCTAAATTGTGCCATATCGAACACATCGCTTAATATATCGGACAGTTGATTGGTTGTGCTGATCAAGATATCGAGATGCTTTTGCCATAATGCGGGCTGTTTTTGCGCCAGATACAATTGGGTACGCAGCACAGCCATCGGTGTGCGGAATTCGTGCGACGCATTGGTGAAGAAACGATCTCGATAGGTTTGAAGGACATTCAGGTCATTCACTTTTTCCTCAAGCTGAGTGTTGAGTTGCTGCATCTGAGCCTGTGACTGTTCCATGACTCCCAATGAATTGTTGATGGTAGCTGTCAGGCTCGAAAGCTCATCCTTACCATCCATCCTAATACGCTCGGATAATGTGTTACTGCTGGCAATCTCGTTTACACGCTTATTCAAATACCCTAACCGTGAGAGAACGATTTTTTCCAGTAACCACATGACCACTGCACCAAACGTCAACCCTGCAATGAATAGTGCAATGACAAAATATAAAACCGTGTGCTGTCCCTGCTGATAAATACTGTTGGGCATTCCCATTTTCAGGATCAATGTAGGCTTACCGGTAATGTCGTTCAGAACACCGAAACCTTCAGCGGTCTCATTTTGCAATGTATATATGACTTCTGATGCAGAAGACGACAGTAAAGCGGCACGTGCATCTGCAAATTCGGCTGGAAGATCTTCTGAGCTGATGGGTCGTATATCGATTGTCAACTGCGTTTGTTCTGCAAAGGCATTGATTTTCGTCTGGTCTAGGAACCGTCCAAAAACCAATTTGCCTGCTGCTGGCCCTGCCCTTTGACTTGTGAGAATGGAACGGGCGGCGACCATCATTGGCCCTTCTGACGAAAGAAGGATGCCCGTATTGTTACTCTCAAGGTCAGGTAAATTCAGCACTGGCTTTAACAACTCACCTTGAGGTGCCAAATCCGCTGGGATTGCCATTGGTCGATCATCCTTAAGATCAAACGCCTCACCAAAAACCATATGATCACTAATATCTGTGTACAGGAAGAAGTTGACCTTAAGATTACTAATCGATGCGTCGTTCAAGTTGGATATAACATATTCAGCATTCTTATCCTGAACGTACTGATAAGTGTCATCCCAGTAACCCCAATCACCTGCAAATGAATCGAGATTAGCTATTTCGTTTGTAATAACATTGTGTACCCGCAGCATATTTTGTTGAACGGCTTCTTCTTGCAGACGGTCAAACCCTTTCAGCAGAATAATTTGAGCCAGTGCAAGCAGTAAGACCGATAGACCGGCAGAAGTCAGGCCAATGGCGAGGAGGGTTTTTCGACGTAGCGACATACTTACGATTTCCTGGTGGAATATTTCTTAATATACATTGTTTAGTTTACACTAGGATTCGTAACTTTTTGTAACAATTCTACGAAGAAGCCATAAAAATTGAGCGAAGAATGTAAAGAAGCGCGTTAGAAGCCGTTTAAAGAGTGATGTCGAGTCAGGGATACATTCGAGACACACAGAGTTCCCCGTAGAGGCGTGGTCTCTGACCCGCCCAATATGGAATAAATGAAGCTTTTCAAATGGCTTCATTAATCCCTTTCCCGTTTGGAAACTCGAACCAAATTCGAATTGAACGATTTGAACTTTTGTTCTAAAATTAGCTTTAGAAACAGGATTATTTTGGAGAACGCTGCATGACCGTAACGGCTCTTCCATCACCACTTAAAATGAGAGCAACAATAGCAGCAACATTGCCACAAATGGTAGGCGGTGGCAGCAGCCGAACTATCCGCGGCATTTGTGTCATTTCAGTGGCACTAGGTGAGCCACCCGCCGACACAAAATGTCAATTCAGCGCCTCGCTCCCTCACATCCGCCTGCCATTTCAGCGGAAATTATGCAATTAATGCGAGAAATGCAGTAACATGTCGCGCTGCGCGTAACAATAATCCGTGACAGGCTTTTAAAGAACTTAATTCGGTACAATAGGCATAATGATCTTAAAGCATCCGCCCTTGATCCTATCTTCCTCGGCGTGGGCAATCAGCGTGGATCCATGAACCTCGATGATTTGCTTGGCAATCGCCAGATTCAGGCCAGTCGTGTGGAAGTTTCCTTCGCTAACCTGATAAAACGGCGAAAACATTTCCGCCATTTCTTCCTTCTCAAATTGGAAGGACGTGCTGCACATTTCGATACATGCGACTGAATGACCACCCATGTTCAGCTTTTGCAGGTTAATGACGATTTCTTTTTCCGACCCTTTAAAATCCAACATAAAGTTGATCAGTTTTTCACAGGCGCGACCAAAGTAAATCACATCAATTTTCACAGGTAAATCGTCATCTGTGTAATCTGGCGATAAGCGCGTGTTGGTATCTTTAAAGCGCGGTGCTAAATCTTCAAGGATCATGGGCATGAACGTTTTGAGATCCATCTTTTGCAAGTTGAGCGTGAGGTTATTGTCTTGCAATCGGGTCATATCAAACACATCATCAACAATACTCAATAAACGGCGTTGAGTTTCTTCAAGTACCTTAATATGTTTTTCCCATAATTCCGGTTTTTTCTTGGCGAGATAAAGACGTGTACCCATAATGGCTAATGGAGTGCGGAATTCATGCGAGGCGTGAGAGAAAAATCGATCTTTGTACTTCTGTGTCAGCCTCAGTGCGTCGATTTTTTCTTCCAGCGTGATGTTGGCTTCGGTTAAGGCAGTGTTCAAATCACGCAGCTTCTGTTCTTGTGATTGTTCACGTTTAGCCAACGAATTGTTAATCGTCATCGCCAATCGGGCTAATTCGTCATCGCCTGTTATCGCGATTCGCGCCGAAAGATCATCACTATCGCCAATTTCTGTCATGCGTCGATCAAGAAATGCTAAACGGGCTAAAACGCGACTTTCTATCCACCACAGGATACCAGCCCCCAGTACCACACCGATAAAAAGCATCGCCAGCAAGAAGTAGAGTAACGCTTTTTCACCGGCCTGATAGATATTGTCGGGTGTTTCAACTTGGAGGATAAACCCCGGCTGTCCAGCGAAATCTTTGAGTAATGTGTATCCTTGCGCTGTCTGATCGCTGCGAACATAAATCATTGATCTGGCATTCGGAGTCAATAGGTCGGACTGCGCGGTGATGAAATCCGGTGATGCGTTAGACGCGTTAAGTGGAATGAGGTTGACCGATAATTGCGTTTGTTGTGCAATTTCGGCTATTTCCATTTGATCTAAATAGCGTCCAATGATGAGGACACCGCGTGGAGTTCCTGTCAGTAAACTGTTTAAAATTGCTCGCGAAGCAACCAACACAGGACCTCGAGGCGTAAGGATAATACCCTTATTAACTTTTTCTACTTTTGGGATACTGAGTAAGGGTGATAAGACTCCGGTTTGTGGGATCAAATCTTTGGGGAGTTCCAAGCTGGTCTGCGTTTCAAAATCAAAGGCTCGACTATAGATGGTTTTGCCCGTGTCATTGACGTAAATCATGAAATTGAGATCAAGATTTTTGAAAGTGTCATCCGTCAAATTCGACCCGATATAGGCCAAATTACCATCCTGAACGAATTGGTACGTATCGTCCCAATAACTCCAATCATTGCTGGTCGTGCTGAGATTATCAACCTCTTTATCAATCGTGTTTAAAACGCGTTGAATATTTTCGTGGATGGCATCGGCTTGCAGATTATCAAATTGGTTGAGAAGGATGACCTGCGAGAGAATGAAAAGAAGAACGAATAAACCCGCGAACGCGAACGCGATAGCGAGCAGTGTTTTGCGCCGTAAAGACATGGTTGGTACTTCTATTTGCTTAAATGACTTTGATACAGCTTAAGTTTATGATCATTTATTTAATTTTTTCATCAAAGGTTACGAAAATGTGTAAAAGAATAGGATTAATTTCTTGATTTCGTATGATATATAACACGTTCGGCATGATTTCTATGCAATTGCCGTAGCTGATAAGGCTATTGATGGTCTACTCTAATTCACGCCGGATGTTGACGCGTACGGCATTCTTAATGGGATGCTCGGCGACAAAGATCACATAGCCACCACCACCTGCACCAGATAGTTTCCAACCGAGTGCTTCATGTTTGTGGCGGTTGATGAGGTCAAACACATCATCGTTGACCATATGTGGGAACATGGCAATTTGGGCATCAAAGGCTGCACGGAAGCTGTGGCCGAAACTTTGTACATCGTGCTTGAGAATAGCCTGCCAGCAGTCGAGCGTGGCGTCGGCCAGCGCTTTGGCACCTTCAGAAGTTAGGTGGCGTTCATCCAATGGATTATAGCCATCTTCACGTGGGCCAAGGGGCATCAGGTACAGTGCCTGTTCCACGAATTGCAAAGTGAGTTCATCACCGACATGTTCGATTTTAGTCGGCCAATATTGGCCTTCATAGTGGGCGATATTCAATCCTGGCATCGCAATGCCAATCGAATCCTGTGAGCCAGATATCTGTGTTGTGCCGGGTGGATTATCGTAGCAGAAAAGTATATAAGCTAACTTTTCTGGGTCGCCGGGTGGCATTTTAGCACCCCATAATTCCAGGGCATGATTACGGGTGCTGGTCGCCATGCCACTACGTTCATTGAAAGCGATGGTCGGTTCGAGCGAAATGGTGATGACGGGGCCAGGGTGTAATTGCGAGACAAATGGCTGATCGAGCCAACCACCGGCTACATCAATGCGATAAGGCATGTGTTCGATTTGACGCAGGGCTGTCGTTGAACGCGGTGGTAAATCAGCATGAGGCTGCCGTTCCAGGACTACATATTCGATGCCCAGGGAATTTACGAGAGCTTCTTTTTGCGGGGTGTTGCCATCGGCATTGACCACAAAGATGTCGGGTTTCATGGAGCGGAGTTCATGCTCGAAATCTAACATGCCCGAACCACTGGAAACAAATGCATCAGTGACGCAGTTGACCGACTTGACCATATACAAACGTTCCTGCTCATTATTGATGGGCAGGCGGCCTTTGAGGGCGTAAACGGTTTTGTCTGAGCCGAGGGCCACGTACAAATCACCATAGGCGGCGGCTGTGCGGAAGAAGGCAATATGCCCACTGTGGAGCATATCATAACAACCGCTGACGAAAACTTTCCTGGACATAAACACCTGGCTTCTAACAAGTTGATGAAATTCAGCAATCAGGTCAGTTGTGTCGACACTATGCTGACTAAAAAGGTCTAAATCATATCATGCGAGTCGAGAATAATCGTCACCGGGCCATCGTTATGAATGGCGACCTGCATCATAGCGCCAAAGCTACCCTGTTCGACGCGTTGGATACCTTCGGCAAGTAGGCGTTGGGCAAAGTATTCGACCAGCGGAGCGGCCTGTTCGGGTCGGGCAGCATCGGTAAAGCTGGGGCGGCGACCTTTACGCGAGTCGGCATACAAGGTGAACTGCGAGACGACTAAAACACCTGCACCAATGTCGAGTGCGGACAGGTTCATCTTGCCTTCGGCATCTTCAAAGACGCGGAGATTAGCGGTTTTCTTCGCCAGGAGATCAGCTTCAGTCCGGGTATCAGTGTGGGTGATACCAACCAGTGCGACGAAGCCTTTTTCGATTGCGCCAGTGACGCGATTCTCAACCGTGACACTGCCCTGTGTGACCCGTTGCAAAATGATACGCATATTATTCACCACGATAAGCCAAAGTATGAGTGTAGCGATTGAACCTGCGAGTATGCAAGCGTCAATGACCTTTATGTTTGGCTCTGGCTTTGGCAGCAGCGATGTCCCGTTTGTGCTGGCGTTTAGCGCCACGTTGGGTACGGCTCATAACTATATGTTCCTGGATGTTGGCTTCGATTTGTATGCGCATGGCTTCGTGAGCTTTTCCCGGTACATCGGTACGCGAGACTTCACGGCGGATGTCGCGTTGCAGGCGTTTAGGGTTGATGCGGCGGGGCGTGGGTGCAGAGGCGATAGGGAGGCCGATCGTCATGGAGTTCATGAGCGGCAGCAAGTCGTTGTGGACAAAGGCATAGACTTCGGAATCACCGGGTTCGGAGCCGAAAATGTGACGGGCGGCATACAGCAAACCGTCTGATTCGGCTTCCAGAAGGCCGATCCAATAAGGCGGATCAAAAAGAATGGTTAAACGCATGAATGTGTCCTTTCCAGTCATAGGCAAATCAAATTTGCACCACTGGACATTCCGGAAAGGACGGATACGGACATTTCGACGAGGAAATGTGCCTACGACTACCAACGAGGCTGTGTTTACGTGGTTTACAAAAATGAGTATACGACGGGTATACGAAAATTCAAGAGAAGAGAATTAACGCAAAGTCATACAGATGCAATGATATGAAGGAAGGTAATGGCCTGATAAACAGGCGATAACAGGTAATAATTACAAATAGTATTACAATGAAGAAACGGATCATGTTTTAGCCGAGAAAACTACAATCAAAACGTAAAAAGTGAATTAAGTGTAGTCGGGCTAGATGAATTAACAGGCAAAATCGCGATTTTGCAAGACATCGTCAGGGCGAGATAGTACTCGCCCCGGGATTGTGCGGTGGTATTCAAGAGTGGGCGAATTCGGCAACATCCAGCACGAAAATCGTGGCAGCATGGCCTTCGGAACCGCTGTAGGGTTTGCACACTTCGCGGATGATGGTCATGGCTCCCTGCAAGCGTTCCTCTTCTACCCCGATCACAAAAGTCGTATTCTGGCGGCGCAAAAATCCGCCTGTGCTACTGATTTTGGTTACGGAATAGTTCTGTGCCAGGAGCGCCTGAGAAAGCGGGTCGACCGCTTCGGTGTTGAAAATGATGGCAAGGATTAATTTTGACATGGTTTAAACCTGCTCGAAATGATCAATATTCAGAACAAAAGACATGAAACCGCCTACTTGAACTTCAATCAGGCTGGCGATGGGCATACTGCCCGTATAGGCATAGGAGGCAACAGTCTGACGCACTGCTGCCATGTCGCTGATAACCTTCATGGCTTGCGGAACCAGCCCTTCATCTACCCCGATTAGGAGCGTGGAATTGCCGGGGCTAAGCATTCCACCGGTGCTGCTGACGCGGGTTACACCAATGCGCAGTCCGGTGAGTGCGGTCATCACCTTATCCACATCCAGATCATCTACAATAGTTACAATTAACTTCATAAGGTTGCTCTATAAAACTCATCATATCGAGCATTATTTTCAGGCGATTATACCCAATCCTCAAATTACTGCATGGAATCGGCTGATTCGACAGAATAGCAGCAGGATATCGCTATCTATTTCGAGTGAGGAGCACACAAAGGTGCTCCTTTACAGCGAACTATTTTGTGATGGAAAACTTGTGAACGAAACACTTAGGAAACCTCGATGATTTTGGTATCCCACGCGCCGAGTTCGACAGCTCCACCCGATTTGACTGGCGTACCACTGATTAATTCAGAACCGCCGAACGATAGCGGAACACGCTGCACATCCCATGACCAATTGGTGAAAAAAGTAAGTTTTTCACCAGATTTGGCTGTGGCCGACGAGGCGCGAACGACGGCTGGTAAGTTCGCGAAGGGAGATATTATGCCCGACTGCGCCAATACCCACTGTGCCAGGGCTTTGCTGAGCGCCTGATTGGGGAGGGTGCCGCAGTAGGTGACACGTCCTTTGCCGAAGGCTTTCGAGACGATGGCGGGGAAGCGTCCGAAATGCGGGTGATCGTAATAAGCTAAGGGAGTCGCCCCTTCAAGCTGTAATCCATCTGCCCAACCAGTAGCACGAGCATCAGACGGGAAGGTGAAATCACTTTGCCCTGATTTAAGGGGCAATCCAGTAACGAGATTCGAGAATTCGTTGTAGTTGGCACCGACCGCTTCGCGCAGTGGGCCGGGGGCGCGCTGCCAGCGGATACGGGCGAATTCATCAGCATAGCCACCTTTGAAGGTCAGCAGTAAATGTCCGCCATTGGCGGCATAGTGGGTCAAGCGTCCTAACAGGGCATCATCGGCAATATACAGTGAGGGCACGACCAGCACCGGATAAACTTCAAAGTTCTGTTCCTCGTGGAGTACGACCGACTGTGCCCGGGCTTCAAAAAAGCCGCGATAAAAAGCATCGAAGGTGCGGCGATAGGATGTTTTGTCGGGCTGCACATTATCGGCTTGGGGAAGCGAGGGCATAAACTCGAGTGCGTACTTGCTATCTTGCGAATAGAGAAAGGCCACGTCTTCATCCGGTTTGAGGTCGGTCAGAAGTGTGTCATGGTCACGCAGTTCGTGAGCTATTTGCGAGATTTCAGCGTAGCAGCGCCCCGGTTCAAGATCGTGATTGAGGACACCACCCCAATAGGTTTCGATGCCATAGTGCAGGGAGTGCCAATGCCAGTATTCGACCATATTGGCACCGCGCGAAATATATGAATAAACGACCGAACGCCATTGTCCATCATAATTGGGATAGTTGCAGTGAGAGCCGCCGATGCTGCCTGCATTTAATTCGGTGATCAGGAAGTTGGTCTGCTTGGCTCCACGTGCGAAATCGCCAGCGAGGGCAATTGACCAGACACCGGGATTGGTGATCTGAAATTGCGCCATCCACTCCGGCGCTCCGAAAACGCGATCTTCGCCGAGCGCGAGGTTGAGGCCATCCTGTGTGACATGATAGGGGTTCATCGCCAGCACGTCCATTTCGGTGGCAATGTCATAGACATCGGACTCAGCCCGTCCATGCATACCGACCACGCACTGCGTCACGAATTGATCGGGCCGCGCATATTCGCGCACGATCTTCTTTTCCCACGACAGCAAATCGGTCACGAGCGAGGCCTGAAAACGCCGCCATTCAAGATCATAACCGGGGGTGGTATTGCCATCAGGCGTCCATAGATCCGCCCAATCACGCAGACGGTGTGACCAATAAGTGAGTCCCCACACTTCGTTGAGGCGATCCACCGTCTCGAACTTATTCTTCAGATAATCCACAAATTTCTGAAACACATCAGGGTTATAGAGCAAGCCGCTGCCGGTTTCGTTATCGACCTGATAACCGATGATAGCGGGATGCTGGGCGTAATGGCTGACCAATTGGCGCACGATGCGCTCGACATGGAAGCGATAACCGGGATGGGCATGATTCATATTCTGGCGCGCACCATAATAGGCACGGCTGCCGCGTTCGTACTGCGCCATAATTTCGGGGAATTTGCGGTTCATCCAGGCAGGGATGGCATAACTGGGTGTGCCGAGGATCACTTTGATTCCGGCTTCATGCATCGCATCGATGACGCGATCCATCCACGCAAACTCAAAATGACCATCATCCGGTTCCCAACTCGACCACGTGGATTCACCCAACCGCACCACCGTCAAACCGGCTTCTTTCATCAAGCGAATATCTTCTGCCAACCGTTCATAGGGCTGGTATTCGTGGTAATAAGCCACTCCATAAAGCATAATAATTTCCTTCGTGTATAGAAAATCAACAGAATAGTTGGAGAGTATAAGACCCGCAGAACGGTCTTGCTACCACCGGGGCAGTACATTGGCGGTTCTTATCCAAATTGTGGGTCTATTAATCTTTTTTGGATAAAATGTTATGCTTAAGCACTAACTTATCTTACGTGACATACCCGGCGCAGGACACATGGATGAGGCGTGCCTCATCCCTACGACGATAAGGTTTTAGGTGTCCTGTGGCGCGTATAGACTAAGCCAGACCACCCGTTTAATCATCAACAAACACCGTTTTCAGGCAGCGATATGTTCTTTTCGATTGTCATTTGTACCTATAATCGTCTCGATCATCTATTGGCCTCGGTCGAGAGTGCTTTACGGCAGAATGTCCCATCGGACACTTACGAAGTCATCGTGGTGGATAACTGCTCAACGGATGGCACGGCGGCAGCTATCCAACAGATGATTAGCCAGTACCCCAATTTACGCTATGTCTACGAAACGCGGCTGGGATTGGCAACGGCGCGGAATACGGGTTGGCAAGCGGCACAAGGCACGTATGTGGCGTTTCTGGATGATGATGCCAAGGCGGAGACGAATTGGCTGGAAACGGCTCAAGGGCTGATTGAGCGCAATCCAACCAATCTGTGCTGCGTGGGTGGGCCGATTCATCCGTTTTATACCAGCCCTAAACCGGATTGGTGGCTGGATAAATACGAGATTCGGACGCGTGGAGATGTGCAGCGGCATTTGCGGCAGGGCGAGTTTTTCTCCGGCTCGAACATGATCTGGCTCAAACAGGTTTTGCAAACCTACGGCGGTTTTGAATCCGGGGCCGGTATGAAGGGCAATCAACTGGGTATGGGCGAGGAAACGGGGCTGTTCCGAAGGGTTTGGGAAGCGGAAAAGTCGCCGGTATTTTTATATTCGCCAGATTTACGGGTGTATCACTGGGTTCCACCGGAAAAGATGACGATGGGCTATATCCTCAAACGGGCAACCGCCAACGGGCAGTTCGAAGCCCGATTTACGCTGGCGCAAAATCCGAGTTTTGGCGGACGGCTGCGCGCGATTGGCAAGACATTGCGTACGGTGGTGGTGGAAATCCCGAGTACACTGCTTAAGCGGCGGCAGTATAAGACCATCGAGAATTGGTATTTTGATCACTGCTTCATACCGATTCAGAACGTCAGCAAACTGCTGGGGCTGATGGGCTTCAAGATCAGCGTCAGCCAGCGCAAGGAAGGATGACCCACCGATGAAAATTGTGCTCGGAGTATGCGGCTTTGGTTACGGACACAGCACCCGCCAGCGCCCGATTCTGGAAGGGTTATTGGCGCGTGGGCATGACGTGATCTTAATCACTAACGACCAGAGCTTTCAGTTTTTTACCCAATATTATCCCGGTGTCCGTAACGCGCGTGTGTATGTGCCAGCGATGCACACTACGCCCACCGGACTCGATTTCGCGGCTACGGCTAATGATCCGCGTAATGCGCTGCCAGAGGCTAATCCAGCGTTTTGGAACGCCTGTGGATTAATTGAGCGCACGTTTGGTAAGCCGGATCTGGTGATCTCGGATTACGATATGGTGTCGGCGCAAGTGGCGTATCTGTTTGGTGTGCCGCTGGTGACGCTTGACCAGCAGAGTAAGTTCTTAGGCTACGATTTCCCTGATGTGGGCGGTTATAACCCAAATGAACACCGGATGCGTTTGGGATATTTTTTCCCTAAAGTTCAGATGCGGATTGCGACGTCTTACTTCAAAGTGAATTACGCGCCGATGAGCGCGTATCCGGTGACGATTATCCCGCCAATCATCGGGGCGGATGTGAAAGATCAAGTCAGTGCGCCGGTTGATAAGCAGATGACCGTTTATATTTCCGCTGCCAGCAAGACTCAACAGTCGCTGGATGAACTGGTGGCGGTGTTCGCGCAGTTTCCCGATTATCGTTTCGTGTGCTTTGTGGATGGTGGGGCCACACAAGCACCTGCAAATGTTATCCTCAAGCGCAGCGAACGGGCGGCCTTCATCGACAGTTTGCGACAATCAGCAGCGGTGATGGCAACGGCAGGCCATAATTTGATTACCGAGGCGCTATACCTCCATGTGCCGATGTTTTTGCTGCCATTCGATCATTACGAGCAGCAGCTTAACGCGCATATCATCACCCATGAGCAGTTAGGATTTGCCGCGCCAACGGTTACGAAAGATAACCTGAAGGCTTTCTTTAGCCAATTGGATATCTATCGCCAGAACCGGCGCGAGTCATCGGAAATTTACACACGCTTTGATGGCGATCTGGTGTTTTTGGAGTTGATCGAAGTATTGAATCGTCAAAATTTAAAAGAGGCTTAAAACAGGGGTAATCGACGTGAGATAGATTGATTCCGCGCAATCAATACAGGAATTAACCACAGAGACACAGAGTAAGGCGAAAATAGGGGAAAGGTTTACATTTGAAACCCCCACCTTAGTCCTCCCCCGTAAACGAGGGAGGAAACTCAGACAAAGGCCTGACATCGCGGCCTCTTCACAAGCGATACGGATTTATTTGTAAGTTGAGTAAGCACAGTTTTATTGTTATCGAAGCACAATAGGGGGCATGATGCAGACCGTTTTTTCGAAGCCGGGGCAATTTTGGCGCGGTAATCTCCACACGCATTCGACCTGTTCGGATGGCAAATGGTCGCCCGACGCAGTATGCGAGCTGTACCGCGAGAATGGTTACGACTTCACGGCCATTACGGATCACTTCAAAGCGCGGTATGGGTGGCCGATCACCGACACGCTGCCGTATCGCACGGATAACTTCACGACACTAATTGGCGCAGAGCTGCATACTGATGGCATGGAATTTGATAACGGTTGGCATATTGTCGCGTTAGGATTACCGTTTAATTTTGGCAAAACACAACCCGACGAAACCGGTCCTCAACTGGCGCGACGGGCGCTCGATGCGGGCGCATTCGTCATCGCGGCGCATCCGCAGTGGTATGCCATGACCGAGGGTGATTTTTTGTCGTTGGGGGATATTCACGCTGTTGAAATCTTTAATGCGGGAGTCGGGCATGACAGTGATACCGCCGAAAGTACCTATATGCTGGATTTGATGCTGGCGCGGGGCAAGCGGATATTGGCGTGTGCGACTGATGATGCGCATTTCAATGTGAATGCGCGGGATCGCTTGATGGGCTGGGTGAAAGTCAAGAGCGCGACGCTTGAACCAGAAGCGCTGTTGACGGCACTCAAAGCGGGTGATTTTTATTCCAGCACCGGCCCCGATATTTTGGACATTACGGTAAATCCCGGTAAGACTTTGTCTGTACGCTGCTCACCGGCCAGCCATATTTATGCGCTGGGGCGACCGATTGAATTCACCAGCGTCACTGGCGATTGCATCACGGAAGCCGAATTTAGCCTGGCCGATTGGCGCAGTCCGTTTGTGCGGGTGCTGGTGCGGGATGAACATCAGCGTAAGGCGTGGTCGAATCCGATCTGGTTCGAATGAGATTGAACCACAGAAGTAATATCAGGAAAGAAATGCAACCCCCACCTTAATCCTCCCCCGCAAGCGAGGGAGGAAACTTAGGTAGTGGCCGAATTATTTTGCGTCAATTCGTTGGTATAACTGAGAAAAGCAGAGCAATCAAGATGGTTGTAGGCGGCTGATAATGTTGATGATGATGACGACGATGCCGCCAATCCATGTCCATCAACATCAGTGCCGAACCAATGCCGATCATCGTCACGATTTCTGGCAGTTTGAGTATAAATCCACCTGCAATGGCTACCAATCCACAGGTGACGAACATCAGCAGGCCGAACATATTCCCTTGAATGAACATATGAGTCCCGTTTGGTGAAGTGGCGATGCAATTAGTGTATAGCCGAAACGGATATGAGGGCAAATAAAAAGGGTTTGCCAAATGACAAACCCTTGCAGATGCAGATACGGTTATGGCTCAACCACCTGCGCCGGAAGCGAGTGTGGGCAGCGGGCCGCTGGTGGTGGGCGCTGGCTGCGGCGTGGGTGTTGTAGGCAGTGCTGGCAATCCGGGTTGGGCATTATCGCTGGTCGGCGCTACAGTCGCGATGGGTGCTGCCCCGCCGATTGTCCCTGTACTGCCGGTCGCGCCTGTACTTCCAGTTGTGTCGGGTGCTGCGCCGGTATCGCTGGTGTTATTGGCACAGCGGAAACCTGCCCAGAGTGTCGGCCCAAGCGGTGGGAGACTCTGACGGTGGACGCTGCGGGAATAGAAAGGCAAGGCATCCCAACTGCCGCCACGCAAGACTTTTTGCGTTCCGGCTACGGGGCCTTTAGGATCGACAATGGCTGCGGCTGAGTTCGCCAGGGTGGTGTAATACAGCGGATCGTACCAATCGCTGACCCATTCGGCGACATTACCTGCCATATCATACAGACCGTTGAATGATGAATAGCTCTTAACCAGCTTCGGGCCAACCAGGGTTGGATCTGTTTCTTGCGGACGGCTGGTACGGGCATTGGTCACAACGAATGTATCGCCCCAGGGATAAATGGTGTTTTGCGGCCCACGTGCGGCATGTTCCCATTCAGCTTCGGTAGGCAGCCGGCGGCCGATCGCAGCACAGTAGGCTTGAGCGCCATACCAGGTTACGCCTGCCACCGGGAAGTTGGCGATGGCCGCATTCACGCGGTAATTCTGGCTGTCGGAGATGATATTGCTGTTCTGATTTTCGGTACGGGTTTCGATGCACAATTGGCCTTGGCAGCCATTCTTATGCTTGGCATTGCGCGCACCCATACCGGCTTGCTCGGAATTCAAGAAAGCCAAATACTGATCGTAAGTGACTTCCTGTTCTTCGATATAGAAAGGGCTAACCGTTACTTGATGCGGCGGGAACGAGTCTGTGGCATCGTTAGGATCGCACTTGCTATTCCACAGGCTGGCACATTCCTCGGCGGCAATGGCCGCTTCCTGTGCTTTAGTACCCATCTCAAACACACCGCCAGCGATTTGGATCAGAGGGCTGCGTTTGGAGACTAAATCCGATGCAATTTGTGATGTTTGCGCCGATGAGGCTACGGTTGGGGCAACGGTGGGTGGTGTTGTCGAAGTCGGTTGGACTTGCACCTGAATGTTGGTCGTCACGGTGGCAGCCGGGGCAGCAATTTGTGCCTGACCGGTTGTCGGTGAGGCCGATGGTACAAGACCTTCAGTGGGTTCGACAGTCGGTGTTACGGGCAAGGGCGTCGAGGTGATGACCATCACAACATTTGTGGGGGTCGGACGTCCAGCAGAAAGTACCCCTGCCAGGGCATCTGTGCCGCCGGTAATCACCAGCACAAGGCCAACAATTGCCGCACAGCCGAAGCCAAAGACGAAGCCGATTACCGTCCACTGCCACGCACCACCGCGCCGGGTTGTACCGCCACCGCGTAATGAACCATAGTTTTGTCGCGTCATAGCAAAATTCACTCCTTTTCACACGGCTACCATAATAGCGGGTGGAAGGCAGAACTCCAACAGCGGATTTTAAGACGTGGGGGAAACGTCAGATTTGCGCGATGTGGCAAGCAGCAGGTTGTATGCGGCAGGAGTCAATAGAAATTAAGCCGCCGAACCGCAGAGGACATGACGATCTATACAGCAATTTGCATCACATAAGCACGCGATTAGTGTGACGATTATGGTGCGGGAAAGTGCTTGACAGGTCATACGGCTAGGGATACGCTAACATGTAATCAATAAGGAATTAGTCGTGGTAGGAATACAGGCTACTCAAAACCCTGCACTTGTGAAAAATGGCCCTCGTCCGGTTAATTTGCGTACTGATTTGGCACAGTTGGCTGATTTGATCGAGATCGCTTTTGCCAGCAGTATGGATAGCAACGGACGGGCGGCTGTGCGCGAAATGCGTACGATGAGCAACATGCCAGGAATCGGTTTCCTCGGCGGGTTAAATAACCTGATGCAAGGCATGGGCACCGGTTATGTTTGGATTGAAAATGGCAAGCTGGTCGGAAATGTCTCGGTGTATCCAGCGGATGGCCCGGGTTTTGATGGTCGCGATTGGGTGATCGTCAACGTGGCGGTTCATCCGGATTATCAACGACGCGGCATTGCCCACCAGTTGATGCAAGCCAGCATGGATATGATTGCACAACGGGATGGTCGGCGTGCTATGCTGCAAGTGGATGCTGATAATCCAACCGCGCGGAATTTATATCTGCGTTTGGGCTTCATGGAAGAACGCAGTTGGACGACGTGGCGGCGCAACGGTGCCTATAACATGCCGCTGCCTTATGACAGTGACCCTCATATTCATATCGTCCATCGCCTTCCAAGTGAGTGGCAAGCTGAATACAAGCTGGCCGAGTATGTACGGCCACCGGCAATGGGTGGTTTGGGCTGGCTGCGCCCTGTTCACGAACGGCAGTTCCGGCGTAATCTCATACAACAGCTTGGTGATTGGTTAAGTTTGCGCCAGCGGGAACGCTTAGTGATCCGCTCGGATGACGAATGCGAACTGGTGGCTGCGCTGTGGATTGAAACCAGTTTAACGCTTACGACGCAGCTCACCTTATTGGTGCATCCTGATTACGAAGGCCTGTACGATGAAGCACTCATCAACACGGCTGTACGGCGTTTCGGCACGTCAGCGCTGGCTATCGAACATCCTTCAGATCGCCCCGTGACCAGCAGCATCCTTAAGCGCTACCAGTTTGCGGTGCGGCGCGAAGTCGTTCATATGGTGTGGACGCCTCATTCGTAATCCTGTTGGCACATTCGAAACCCCTAGCCCCAACCCTTCCCTCGCACGCAAAGGAAGGGAATTAAAAACCCCATAACTGCCTACGTATCAGTTCTCAAGCGTCTTATTGGTCGCATATACGCATCCTGGAACCTGCTCCCTGCGTGCTTGATGAGTATTCCCGTAATTACAAATCCTCAAAACGTAAAATGCTCTACAATGGAGAGGTATCGGTCGTGACCGCAAAAGGATGGTCTAACGATGCCAAATAATAATATGGAACGCTTCACCCATCGAGCACGGCGTGTATTGACGTTGGCTGAGGAATCTGCCGCCCAGCTCAAGCAGCCGGTTATTGGCACCGAGCATGTGCTGTTAGGGTTGATGCGGGAACATTATGGACTGGCCTCGCGGGTGCTCAAAGATCTGGGTTTGGAACAAAAACATGTGATTGAACTCATTGTGGAATTGACCCCGAATGCAGAAACTTCCCAAGCGAATCATGCTCCTGAATTATCGACTGAGACCAAACAGGTGCTTGAACTGGCGGTTGAAGACGCACGTCTGTTAGAGCAGCGCTACATTGGCACAGAGCATCTCTTGTTAGGATTGGTGCGTCAGGAAGACAGTCTGGCCGTCCGTATATTGAAGCGTTTTGACATCAGTCCGGAGCAAGTGCAGCAGCAGACAAAACGAGTGTTAGAGAATGATTCGCTACCCAAACAGGAGTCAGCAGAGGCAATGGAATCGATAACACGTGAGAGCGAAGAAAGCCAGCCGACCGCGTTCCCGGCGACAGGCTCACCGCATATGACGATGGCGATTGTCGGTAAAGTGTTGGAGATGGTGAGCGAAAACAAGCTGACCAGCGGTCAGGCGAGTGAACTGCTGCGCGCACTGCAATTGGATATGACACTCACGGCCTCCGGTAAAGCGAATTTCGCCAGTATGATCAACCGGACAGGCATCGATGTGAAGCGGCGGGTACGGGTGACCATTTCAGATACAGGCACCAAGCAGACCATGTTTGAGATCGTTAATTCGTTGGATAAGATGCTGGGCTTTATCGATCATTTTCTGAAGCTGGTGGCCGACAATGATTTTGAGTCGCTGGTTTTTGATGGTGACAGTTCACCGATTGCGACTGAACTGCGGATCGAAAAGGATGAGTCAAGCGAATAGCACAGGCATAATCCGGTAACATCATAATCATTGACCCACAAACATAACCCTTAGGACACAAACCGATGACCGACACCATACTCCTTGTGGATGACGAGCAGCACATCATTGATCTGGCGAAGATGTACCTCGAACAAGAAGGGTGGAAAACCACGAGCGCGACCGATGGCCTCGTGGCACTGCAACGTATCCTCAGGGAGAAACCTGCACTGGTGGTGCTGGATTTGATGCTGCCGGGGCTAGACGGTTGGGAAGTCTGCCGCCGTGTGCGGGCGCAGTCGGATATTCCGATCATTATGTTGACCGCGCGCAGTGATGATATTGATAAGATCGTTGGTTTGGAACTGGGCGCGGACGATTACATGACCAAGCCCTTTAATCCGCGTGAGTTGGTGGCGCGTGTCAAAGCTATTTTGCGCCGCAGTGATAAGAAACCGGCACAGGCGGAATCCATTGATACTCCGATTGTTATTGAGAACTTGAGTATTTATCCTCAGCGGCGGGTGGCAACGGTCGACGGGCGCTCGATTGACCTGCGGATGAAAGAATTTGATCTGCTGTTAGCACTGGCTGAAAATGTGGGCATCGTCTTCAGCCGCGAAAAGTTGTTGGATGTCGTCTGGGGTTTTGACTTTGCGGGTGAGACGCGCACGGTCGATGTGCATGTGGCGCACCTCCGGCACAAACTGGAAGGGATGCGTCCGCAGATCGAAACGGTGTGGGGGGTGGGCTATAAGCTGGAATAACGGCACAGCGTTCACACTTCGATAACACCTGTATGCTAGGATATATCAATCAATGACGGATGCGAGTGATCGCGTTCCTATGACGGGTGATTATGCGACGCAATCCTCCCTTAAGGGCACGTCTGTTTTTCTCTTATCTGGTGATGGTGTTGGCGCTGCTGCTGGTGATGGCAGTGGCCTTCTTGGTATTTCTATTTGCCCAGCCGGTTTCAGCAATACCCACCTATGAACGTCTGCTCGGTACGATGCAGGGTATCGCGCAGGAAGTGAAGCTGAGCGCCCGTCCGAACCTGGGTGAACTGACACGGCTGCTCGATCAACTTCCACAGTTAGCCACCGAAAATGAAACCCGCATTCTGGTTGTGAACATCCCTAAGCAGATGATTATTTCCGACAGCGCCGGAACTTTTGTGCGCGGGGATACGACTCATATCGCGGAGGAATCGTTTACCATCCGCACACCGCGTTTGATCACCGGACAAACCGTATTCGGTCAGATTGATGATAAGGATGGTTCGCACTGGTTGTTCGCGGGGGTAGCTGGCGTGCGTCAGGGACAGGAAGCCAATGCGATTGTGCTGATTGACCGTCCTGAAGATCAAACGTGGCAAAATGTGCTGGATCGTTTTCGGCGTGAATTGGCGCTGCCCTTAGCACAGTCGGCCTTAGTCGGATTAGTCGTGGCGGCAGGGCTGGCCGCGGTCATCAGCCGGACGTTGACGCGCTCGTTAGGACAGTTGGTGCAGGTGGCTGAGTCGGTAGCTGCCGGACATTATGATCAACGAGTGCCGGAGGAAGGCCCAGCCGAGATCAAGTCGCTGGCGGAAGCCTTCAACCGCATGAGCAGCGAGGTTCAAAGTACGCAGCAGTCGCAGAAGGATTTCATGGCAAACGTGGGGCATGATCTCAAAACACCGCTGACCTCGATACAAGGGTTTTCGCAGGCCATTATGGATGGTGCGGCTAAAGATCCGGCCAGCGCGGCGAAGATCATCCATGAGGAGGCGGGACGGCTCAACCGCATGGTGACGGAACTCACTGATCTGGCGCGGTTGCAGGCAGGGCGCTTATCCATGCGAACGTCACCGATTGATATGAGCAAGCTGGCGAAAGCGGTCGGTGACCGGCTGTCGATTCTGGCGCGGGACAAAGGGCTGACTCTACATGTCGAGGCCGACAAAGTACCCGAAGTAGCCGGTGATGGGGATCGCCTGGCGCAGGTGCTGACCAATCTGGTAAGCAACGCGATTAAGTACACACCGTCCGGTGGTGAAATCTGGCTGCGGTCGCAGGTCAACAACGGCGGGATTGAGGTCATGGTGCGTGACACAGGTTTAGGCATCAAGGCGGATGACCTACCGAGAATCTTCGAGCGTTTTTATCAGGTGGATAAGACGCGCGGGCCGCGACGGGGCACAGGCTTAGGGTTGGCGATCACGCAAGAAATCGTGCAGGCGCATGGTGGGCGCATCACGGTTACCAGTGCGGGTGAAGGACACGGCTCGACCTTTACCGTCTGGCTGCCCTCACCCCAGTTGACAACGATTATTCGGGGCAGACGATAGCAACTTTTAGAACTCATCCAAACTCATTGTCGATTCCAGTAGTTCTCATTCGTCGTATCAGTGTAACAAATGAAATTGACCATTAGACGAAAGGGAAACAGCATGTCACTACTTAAAGGGATTAACGTCGTTTCGATTTCAGTAACGGATCTCGACAAAGGCCGCGATTTTTATCGCAATGTGCTGGAACTGGGTGAACCTGTGATTGATTTACCTGATATGGGCTGGATTGAGTTCAAATTTGGCAATGAATCAGGTCATATTTCGCTAACCAAAGCCGATGAAGGCTGGCAGCCGGGCGGCGGCATCACTATCGTCATGACCACGCCGGATTGTTACGCCACCAGCAAGACGTTATGTGATCGGGGTGTGCGCTGTGACGAGCCGGTCGTCATCCCTCATATGGTCACTTATTTCAACTTTTATGATCCGTTTGGTAACCGTTTACAAGCCTGTACCGAACCCTCTGCCAGTTAAAAACCAATTTCAAAGTTGTTGTCGATTTGTGGACATCTCGTTCGTCGTAAGTGTATAGTGGGTGAAATCGATCACCCAGCCATTTGCAGGAGAACCGATTATGCAGTACATGTTGCTCATTTATGGTCCAGAACCAACCGCAGCACCTTCGCCCGAAGCGATGCAGACCGAAATTAACGAATACAATGCCTTTTCCAAAGAGGCTACGGATCGCAAGTTGATGGTGGCCGCCGAGGCGCTGCATCCAGTAGCGACCGCGACGACTGTGCGCGTCCGCGATGGTAAAACGATGACGACCGATGGCCCCTTCGCTGAAACCAAAGAAGTGTTGGGTGGTTTCTATTTACTGAATTGTAAGGATTTGGACGAAGCGATTGAGATGGCCGCCAAAATCCCCGGTGCGAAGCATGGGGCGATTGAAGTCCGTCCGGTCATCGACTGGTCACAAGCACAAGGCTAGCGCGTGGGCCAAACCATCCAGCAGGTGATTGAACAGACCTTTCGCGTTGAATCAGGGCGGGTGCTGGCTGCCCTGATCAGCCGTTTGGGTGATATAGAACTGGCTCAGGACGTGCTGCAAGATGCGCTGATTATGGCGCTGCAGCGCTGGCCTGTTGACGGAGAACCCCGCAACCCCGGCGCATGGATTACCACCACCGCACAACACAAAGCGATTGACCGGATTCGCCGCAACCGTCGCATCGTCGGCAGCGATGACATGCTGGAGTCGATGGCTGACTATCAGACGGATGACGAGGATATGTTCGAGCGCGGTATTGAAGATGAACGGCTCAAATTGATGTTCACCTGCTGCCATCCCGCATTGACGCTGGAAGCTCAGGTGGCATTGACCTTGAACACACTCGGCGGACTTTCTACCGGTGAGGTGGCACGCGCTTTTCTGGTCTCCGAAGTGACGATGGCGCAGCGGCTCGTGCGAGCCAAACGCAAAATTCGCGATGCGGGCATTCCCTATCAAGTGCCACCGGCTAACCTGCTGCCCGAACGTTTGGACTCGCTGCTGTCAGTCATCTATCTGATTTTCAACGAAGGTTACAGCGCTGCTTCCGGTGATGCCCTCATCCGCCAGGAATTGTGCGACGAGGCGATCCGTTTAGGACGCGTCCTGACGACTTTACTCCCAGATGCAGAGGCTTTCGGGCTGCTGGCGTTGATGCTGCTTAACCATTCCCGTCGCAAAGCGCGTGTCAATCCATCGGGCGAATTGATGGTGCTGGAAGAGCAAGATCGTCGGTTATGGGATGCCACGATGATGCGCGATGGCATACAACTGATTGAAAGCACATTAGCCCGCCGCCAACCCGGCCCTTACCAGATTCAAGCTGCCATTGCGGCGCTCCACGCCCAAGCAGCTCATATCGAGGATACGGACTGGTCGCAGATTGCCGCGCTTTACGGCGTGTTAGCACAGATGAATCCATCAGCGGTCATCGAACTGAATCGCGCAGTAGCGGTGGCGATGGCTCATGGCCCCGGCGCAGGTATGGCGATCCTCGACGATTTGGAACGCGAAGGACAATTAGACGGGTATTACCTGTTTCACGCAGCACGGGCGGACTTACTACGGCGGATGGGCTGGCTGCAAGAAGCGCATGATGCCTACACCGAGGCGCTCACCTTATGCCAAAATGTCGTCGAGCAAACTTTTTTGCGGCGGCGTTTAACGACTATTGAAGAAACACTGAATTTAGATCACTCATCCGAATGATCATTTTGTCAACATAACTAACAAGGTAGATTGAACTATGCGTAAATACGTTGTCTTATACACCGCCCCGATAACCGCAGCCGAGCGTTTCGCCCAGGCAACGCCCGAACAAGCGCAGCAAGGTATGAAACTGTGATTCGACTGGAAAGAGAAAATCGGAGATGGTCTGGTCGATATGGGGCAGCAATTGGGTAACGCCATGCGTGTGACGAAAACAGGCGTCAGCAAAAGCGACAGCACCATCGTTGGCATGTCGATCCTACAAGCCAATTCGATGGATGAAGCCCTGGAAATGGTTAAAGGCCATCATCATCTGCAATGGGCAGACGGAACTGAGATTGTGGTTCTTGAAGAAATGCCCATACCGGAAATGCAAGCGTAGTCCGATAAGAGTCTAAAACACAACGAAAAAGGCGCATCACTGGTTGACGCGCCTTTTAATAGTTAATAGAGATACGATGTCAAATAACTAATCCAAATTGCCGCTATTGAATTGCAGCAATTTCGGCCAATCAATTTCGCCTGATTCATTACAAAAATCGAGAAGCAATTCGCGGGTCAGACGATTAAAAGCAAGTTCTCTGGCTTTGAGATAAATATCGTTGTGGTGTTTGGCTTCGTAACCAAGAGGATGTATCAAGTCAATATATAAGTTTTTATCGCCTGAAATGAATTCCCAAAATGCTTGACCTTCAGCGCGTAAGTATTCGCCGTTGTCGACAGGTTTAGCTTTACCATAACAGATACCCAGAACGACACGAATGTTGCCTGTTTGCTGCGATTGGCGCAGTACTTTCAGTGCATTCTTAAAATCATTTTTCATCGCGTTATACTGGCTGCTATTGCCCCAATTCGGTCCAGATTTGATCGCGACTACATAGCGCGTTGCGTCGCGTACAAAATCCAAATCAATTCCGCGCGAGGAAGATTTCTGACCACCAAATTGCATATGATTAATAAAGATAGCTAATTCTTCGAGAAAATTTCCGAATAAACCTTCTTCAGAGGCCGATAGAGCAGCTTCGAGAATGGAATTCACAAGTTCCGATGCTGAATTAATATTCTTGGCGCGAAAAAGATAGGGATTTTTTCGGGATAAGATATGTGTTAGGCGAATATCTTGAATGCGTTTTAAACGCTTGACGTGGAATGTGTCAATATTCTGATTAACGAATGCAGTTATACGATCTAAATCCAGATTACTCACTTTCTGTTTCTCCCAATGCGCGTCGTGCCAGTTCGACATAATCGGGCAGAATTTCAATGCCGAGATAATGACGATCTAGCGCTTTGGCGGCCAAAGCAGTTGTTCCCGAACCCATAAACGGATCAAGCACCAAGTCTCCTTCTTGGGTGAACAGCTTAATAAACCACTTGGGAAGTTCCAGTGGGAAGGCCGCACTGTGCTGTCGATTGCTCGACTCGGTTGCCAGATGGAGGACGTTATTTGGATAAACGCGGTCACGTCCAATCCAATTTGAGATGTTTTTTCCAAAACCACTGCCAACGCGAGATTCGTCGCGCCGTTGATCGGTCTCGCTCAGGTTGCGTAAGCGCGTTTTTGCCCAATCGCCTGTTGGAACCATCACATTTTCTTGATACATGTCAAACTGTTTGGACTTGTTGAATTGTAAACAGCGCTCCCAAGCATCGCGGAAGCGGTTAGGCCACTTGCCCGGATAGCTGTTCTTTTTATGCCACATGTATTCTTCTGTCCAAAACCAGCCCTGTTTTCGGAGTGCCAAAATCAATTCCAAGACATAAGTATGTCGCTCACCATTGACAACTTTTTCTTTGATGTTGAGCACGAAACTACCTGTTGGCTTCAAAACCCGTTGCAGTTCAGCACCAATAGGCAAGAACCAGTCGACATACTCGTCCGGATGAATACCGCCGTAGGTTTTTTTGCGGCTATCGGCATAGGGTGGCGATGTGACAATTAAGCTAATCGAATCAGATGGCAGTGTTGATAAGATCGTTTGGCAGTCGCCCAGAATAATACGATCTTGCCACTGATTATCTGCTTTGATTCCATTCAATTGGAGTGGAAGTTGAAGGGCTGACATAGACTGCTCTCAAACTGATTTTTGCTTAGAACTAGTGTACCATGACTGAGTTATTCAGACACAGCGAATACCCAATAAAAAAGGCGCATCCATGAGCGATGCGCCTTTTCATTTGTTGCGTGAGCCGCGTTAGGCCGGTGTGCTTTCAGCCGTAGCCTCGGTGGTGGCTGTTGGCGGCACAGGCGTATTCGTCGGCTTGGGCGTGCTGGTCGGCGGTACGGCTGTATCCGTCGGCTTAGGTGTACTGGTTGGCACGGATGTTGCCGTTGGCGGGACAGCCGTATTGGTCACAGTGGCTGTATTGGTCGGCAGCGCGGTTTCGGTGGCTGCCGGTGTCGCTGTGAATTCGGATGTTGCGCTGGGTGGTGGCAAGGTGAAGGTGGCTGTCGCTGTGGGCAGCGGCACCTTAATACCCGTCAGCAATTGGAAGCTGTTCAGGATCTTCATCAGATCGCTGTGGGCAACCTGTGCTGAGTCCACATTCAGGTCAACATTGGCTTCAAAAATACGCAGGTTGGCGCTGTAGAGCGTGTTGTTCGCGCCGTTCAGCAGCAGTGCGAGGCCGCTGTTCTGGTTACCGTCGGCGTCAGCATAGGTGTAGGCCGCCATGAAGCCCGACAACTCGCCGCGTTTGGTTTCTTTGACGCTGGTCACAGTCGCAGCGGGAACATTGGCTGCGACCCAATTACGGACCGCTGCTTCGTCCAGCAGAGCCGATACCGACTGGGATTGGACACGGAGCGAACCGGTGCTGCCATCGATACTGGTGGGGCGACCGGGTGCGCTGTCGGTGACTTTCCATGTCGAGGGGAAGCGAATAATCAGATTGTTGCTGGGGTCAAAATATGCGCCCCAATCAGCGGGTGTACCTGCGAAGATCCGGTTAGGCTTGAAACTCTTGACGAGGTTGTCCATCAAAAACTTCAGCAGACTAATCTGGTTATCGGGTGTGACCACACGGATGCTGTAGACCCAATCGGTATCGGCCCAGGCGACTTGACGGGCGACAAACACCTGTCCACGATTGTTCTTAAGCTCGAAGTCGATGACAACCTTGTTGTCCTCGCGCGTCCGCGATTGTTCGCGGTAATTCAAACCCGTATCAGAATAACGGGCGTAGTTGCTCCAACTGGAGTTCAGGGCCGCTGATGTGTACAACGAGTCGATGGCATCCAGATTAGGGATAGGTGCCTGCGCGATTTGTACCGAGCTTTGCACCACACTCAGGAGTTGACCGTTGTTCATAGTGATTTCGGCACCATCGGGTTTGGTGGTCTGCTGGCCGGGAATCCAGCCTGTCGGTTCGGCTACACTGAACAAGCCGCTGGGATGCAAATAATCGGTATCGAATTTGATACCGCTGAAATCGGTCACAACCGGCGGTGATGTCACGGTTGGAGCATCAGTTGCCTGTGCGGTTTGCTGGGCTGCCGTTGCATTGTTGGTGAAAATCGGGAGGATTGCGCTCAATGCAATGGCGATAATCATGATACCGCCCAAAATCATTGATGCCCGACGTGCTGCTGAATTATCCATGAGGTAATGGCTCCGGTACGAAAGAAAAACTCGGCGCATCATACCCTATAACCGTAGAAAAGTTAAGAGCAGTCTGATTGGTGAATGATTAAAATGCGACTTACGAGGGATGATTGAAGGGAAACCGGAGTCGTAGGGAGAAGCAAGTCCTCTCCCTACACGAATAATTTCCGCTTTTATAACAGTGGTGATTTTTCCATCGAGTCGTAATCACAGGCCACTTCGCGCCACGCCCGCCCGATGCGCTTGATACCTTCTTCAATGTCCGAAGGCTTTTGCGAGCCGAAGTTGATCCGCACCCGGTGTCCGCCACAGTTATTGGTGTAGAACACACTGCCAATGGCATAGGCCGCACCCATATGGAGGGCGGTGATATACACCTCGGCTGATGTCGGGCCGTTCTTGGGTAAATTCACCCATAAATACAGCCCACCCTGCGGCACATTCCAGCGTGATCCCGGTGGCAGATGCTTTTGGGCGGCGGCTATCGCCACATCGCGGCGGCGTTTGAGTTCGCGGTTATTGCGTTCAAGCTGCTGTGCCAGAATACCACGCTGAATCAGCAGGTGCATGGTGCGTTGGTTGAGGCTCGGTGTAGAAATATCCGCCGCCTGTTTGACGCGTACCAACCGCTCGTAATGATGGTTGTCGGTAATGATGTAGCCGATTCGCAGTCCGGGCAGCATCATCTTGGTGAAGCCGCTGGCGTGGATCACGATGCCCGTTTCGTCCAGGGCTTTCAGAGGTGGCAGGGCTTCGCCCTCAAAGCGCAGTTCGTGGTAAACGCTGTCTTCCAACACCGGAATTTGATAATGATTCGCCAGATTGAGCAGTTGGCGGCGGCGGTGCAGCGGCATCACCGAGGCGGTTGGATTCTGAAAGGTGGGCATGACGTAAATCAGCTTGGGACGGTTATCAAGAATGAAGTTTTCGAGCATATCCAAACGGATACCGCCTTCATCCACGTCAATGCCGTGAATTTGGACGCGGCGTGTGCGGGCGATGTCGATCATGCCCAGGTAGGTCGGATTTTCGGTGACCATCAAGTCGCCTTCGGAAAGCAGGGCTTGAACCACCATATCGCAGGCTTGCTGCGTCCCACCGGTTATCAAGACCTGTTCGGGCGAACAGTGAATCCCCAGACCGCTGACGTAATCGCGTACCGCACTTCGCAGCGGTGCGTACCCCTCCGCGATCTCGTAGCCCATTGCTTTTGCCCCGTCACGATCCAATACGCTGTTGATGGCATCGCGCACATGTTGAATCGGGTAGAAATCACCGGGCGGCGAACCCTGTGCAAAGCTGATAATCCCCGGCTTACGCGCCATCCGCATCATTTCCCGCAGCGAACGATCCGGCGTCGTGGGCGCTTCCTGTGTACTGGTCTTGGAATGTCCATTCTGGTTTTCATTGGGCTGGGGTGCATTATTGGCATCACCAGCGATGAAGGTTCCACGTCCGGCATGTGCGCTCAGGAAACCTTCGGCGCGCAGTTCGGCATAGGCATTGACCACACTAATGCGGCTGATGTTGAGTTGTTGAGCAAGATCACGACTGGCCGGAAGACGCGTGCCAGCAGACAGGACACCGCTTTCAATTTGGGCGCGGATATGACGGATCAACTGTCTGTATATCGGTTCTTCGCCTTCCCGTTCGAGACCGATAGCCAGTTTGGAGGGGTTTAACATGAATAGTAATTTCCGTGGGGCTAATGTGTGTTTGTTTCAAGTTATCATGCCCACTAGCTTACCATAAGTCCAAGTATAACCATATTGGACTTACGACCAGTAATTGCAATTTTTGATCCATACGGACGCTTTGTCACCTATTTTTCCCCCTCAATTCAAATGGTTTTTCAGGTATAAACAATATTGAGCATTAATGTTGAGGCTCGATTTTATTTTCAAATCGCTCAATTTGCAGCCCACTCGACTAAAGATTATGGAGTCTTCTAATCTGCGCTATAATTTGTCTAAAAATAGAGAAAGATTATTCCCTCATGGAAGCTGCCGACCAGAAACATTATTTTGACGAACATGGTTATATATTGGTGCGTGGATTATTCACGCCCGATGAAGTGGCTTTTTACCGCGATCATTACATGGATTTGCGGGCAAAAGGTACTTACGAAGGCGATTTCAGCGGGGCCGATCCCACCAGTAATGATCCGCTCAAACGCTACCCGCGTATGATCCACATGCACCGCTGGGACAAGGTCAGCCTCGATTGGATGATCGAACCACGCATCAATAACGTATTGACGCGCCTGGGTGGGCGCGAACCGCTGGCCGTACAAACCATGTTGTACTTCAAACCCGCCGGCGCGCGTGGACAAGCCTTGCATCAAGATAATTATTATCTGCGTGTTCAGCCGGGAACCTGCCTCGCCGCGTGGATGGCGCTCGATGACTGCGACGAAGCTAACGGGTGTATGCAGATCGTCCCCGGCAGTCACAATTGGCCGCTGTTATGTGCGGTCAAAGCTGACACCACCCAGAGCTTCACCGATGTGACCGTACCGATTCCCGAAGGCACACCCATCGAACCAATGATTATGAAGGCTGGCGATGTGCTGTTTTTCAACGGCGCGCTGGTGCATGGCAGTATGCCCAATACCACCACCGACCGCTTCCGTCGCGCCTTGATTGGTCATTACATCGAAGGGGATGCGGTGCAAGTCGCTACTTTCTATCATCCGGTGCTGCGGATGGATGGCACGCCGGTTGAAATCGCCACCAGCCCTGATGGGACACAGTGCGGCGTGTGGGTGGAGAAAGATGGTACGCCGGTGATTGAGGTTTCAGCTATGCAAGGCGCTCCAGGTAAGTTGGATTATCTGCGTCAATAAATTGTCATAGTCACATCAGTAAGGGAGCACGCAGGTGCCCCCTTTTTTATTCTCACCTTGCAATTAATTCGATAGTTCAGGTGTCGCGGCTGGCACGTTCGCATCACCGCCTTGGCCGATAACCTGTGTCGTTCCATCACCATTATCGACCCAGAAAGCGCCACATTGAATGGTTTTGCCGTTCAATCCGACCGCTTCCGCCGATACGTATGCCCAACCATACTTCTGTGGAACCACCGCCGTGACTTCGGCTTTCACGCCGGGGAAGTCCAGCTTGCGCGGGGATGTGCTGGTACGCCATAGGGTATCATTCGGCCCCGGCACGTTAAAGGTGATCGACGCGAGGTTTGCCAGCCCTTCCACCCCGAATGTGATGGTAGCACCCGGCTTGACAATATAGATACCAGCACTCGCGGAATTATCCGGCGTTTGATAAGAAGTGATCGGACTAACCGTCATGGTGCCGCAAGCGGGTTGGGCAACATTCGGATCAATCGTCGCTGTTGGGAAATCATCGACACGTTCGACAAGCGAGGCTTCTTCAACCCAGCCACTTCTAGGATAGGTTGACAATGGCGCGGTAACCGTCCACCACCACTGATAACCATCGTAGACCGGTGCAGGCTCAGTGAGGACGACAAAAGGATCGAGGTGAATTAAGTTGAACAACACGGGAGCAGTCGAGTTGGGGGCAGTCCGCACCGATATAAAGGGCACTCCGGGCTTAACATCGCCTTTTAATCCCATGGGCCAGTTGGCGTGTGGTGGTGCATTGGGCGGTGTAGTGGGCAGCACAATGGGTGACACAGTAGGTGGGACAGAAGTCGCTGGAACTGAACGCACAGGAACAATCGAATTTTGCTCGACATAGCCAGCCACAGTTCTGGTACTGACATACCACCACCACTGAGTGCCATCATGTACGGGTGGCATCTCGACAGATACAGTAAACGTATCACCCGGGCGTATGGTAGCGACAACTTTTGCGCTTGAAAAAGGATCGGTGCGCAGCCACACGAAAGGCAGACCAGCACGCGCACCGCCCATAAACGACACCTTCCACGGTGCCTTCGTTCCGGTGGGTACACCACCGTCGACCAAAGAGGATTGTTCGACCATCCCCGCCTTCGATTTGTCGGATGCCAGATGAACCAACCACCAATTCTGGTAACCATCATAAACTGAGGGCCAATACTCGATTACAAATCGGGCATTGGGTGAATAGTTGACGGTCGCGTTGACTACGGCGGATGAACTTGCACTATTCCGCAGCCAAACAAACGGCACCCCACTCTTGATGGCAAGCTGTTGGTTGGCAGTAAAGGCTGGTGTACAAGCAGCCGGATTATCCAGCGGCTTACAGACTGCGGCAGCTTGAGCCGGAACTGCCAGGCCAAGCGCCATCAACAAACTGACGATCCCAAGCGCTATCGAAAAACGTATTCTAGACATTTTATGATCCTTTCAGTTCGCCTCACCCTGAGTGACTTATCGCTAAGGAAAGCGGCTGCCGATAGAGGGGAAAATCATCTCAGGGAAGCTTGTTTTTGGCTAAACTTATAAACATCATAGGAATGAATAGAATCGAATAGGCCGCCGAGTTCCCTACGCGCGGCCTACGCAGATGTTTTGGTCACTGCGTCGAATTCAGCAGATTTTGGCTTTTAGACAGCTCGTGCGATACTTGAGATATTGACTATGATTTACTTTCTACCCGTTGATATTCGAGTAACACAGCGCCGTTGTTATACAACTTTGTTCGGATCGGTTTTAGGCGAAGGCGATCCTCGATGCGCTGAAAGAGTGATTTCCCTTGCCCCACAATCACCGGATGAACCCTCAGCCGATAGTCATCAATCAGGTTATGGCGTATAAAGGTCGCAGCAATATCCGCACCCGCGTAGAGCAGCAGATTCTTCCCCGGCAGCGATTTTAGTTTGGTGATTTCTTCGACGATATTTCCTTGCATCACACTGGCGTTATTCCATGTTCCCCATTCGACCTGTTTCAATGTCTTTGAAAAAACAATTTTGGTGGCCTCATTCACCTGGCGCGCAATTGTGTGTTCAATAGTGGATGGGGCGAAGTTGGCGGTCGGCCAGAAGGGCACGAACTGCTGGTAAGCAACCCGCCCTAACAGAATGGTATCGACGGTATCGAGTAGTTCGCTGGCTTCTTGATTCATTTCGGCATCGGACGTTACCCAACTGGTATCGTCGTTTTCACCAGCAACGAAGCCGTCGATGGTGATGTCAATTTGCAAAATGACTTTTCGCATCTTATCCCTCGCGCTTGATAATTTGCCCGAAGGCGATGTCATGGTCATCTAAATCCTGCACGCCAAATTCCTTGACGCCGTGTGGCGCGACGTACAGCGAATAATCAATGATCGCGCCGCTGGCCTGAAACTCGGCGTAAATCGCGTCCGCGTCATCGACCCAGAAGTACACATCCCACATTTTCTCGACGATGTGCCAGTTCGAGACGAAGGTGCGGTCCGCATCCACCTGCGCCAGCATCACCGTGAACGTGTCGCGCCGGATGATGGCGAAGTTAGCCGGTTGACCAAATAGAGACTGCTCGGTAAAGCCCAGTTTGTCGAGCCAATAAGCCGCCGACTTCACTACATCTTTGACCAGCAGAATCGGAGCGCTGTCCGTGATTTTAGCTTTTGCCATCTTAGCCGATCCATCCTTGCCACTGTTCGGGCATGGTCTTGTTCATGGCCTTCAGATAAACGGCGATCTTGCCGTAATAAATCAGCAGTGCTTCACGGTAGATATGCAGATCTGTCCCTACAGATACCGAAAATTCGCCTGTGTTTCGCGCGACCATCTTGTTTAGATCCTCGTCGGATAAGCCTTCCATTACCGTCTTTAAATCGGCATCCAAATTTTTGTACCACGCCTTAAGTTGATCGACACTATTCGCCAAACTTGCTTCAGCATTGCGATATGACCAGTCGTGTTTCAATGTCTTCAAAGCCTCGATATAGGAATATTCAACCTCGCCCATTTCCTTGCACAGTTCGCCCAGGGTTGGGTTGCTGCCGCCGGGTGTGAACGCAAGATCACTGTCGGATAAAATATCCATCAACTGTTCACGCATGATTTGCGTGAGGTGGTAAATTGCCCCGTGCTGCTGCATAAATGTATTCATCATATCCTCCTGAACATAGAAAAGGGCTGCTTACGCCAGCGGCTGAATAACCGGTGTCAGCCCCAAATAGCGGCCAAACTCTGCTGCTTTTTCAGCAATCGCGTCCATCTCACTACGGCTGAGTGACATAAACGGTTCGAGCGTGATCTCGACTGTCTTTTTCTTCAAGGTGCGCGCCCACGTTCCGACGACTTGACCATCACTGACGATGGTCGGTTTGAAAATCCCATTGCCACCGGGGCAAATTGTGTCGAGAAACTGCGGCTCTACAACAGATGTGCGATCTTTATAGCCGAGAATGTACTCGTCGAATCCCGGCAGGAGATACAAGGTGTGTTCAGGGTGTTTGTGCTTTTCCGGTGATAACCAGTAGGTTTGACCATTCACCGCTTCCTCAATCAGACCGGATTTAACACTCTCCAACCCCGCACGGGCCTCAGTGATCGTCAGCCCCGACCAGTTGATGAAATCCGCTAATGTCGCTGGCCCACGACTGACGAAATAGCGCTGCGCCAGTCGCCCGAGTGCTTCATCGCGTGGTAACGTTTGACCCGATTGCAGTATGTGGAACGTCGTATCCTTGCCACGCATCTCACCCTGATATACCAGCCGTTCCAATCCTGCTCTTTGCAGCATAAAAACCCCGCGCTGTCCGGCGGTCGAGATGCCATTGGCTTCTAAAATCGTGAACAGTTCAGGACGTGAAAGGTGCTTGCCATCTTGCAGCGCTTCGACAATCAATCGGGTGCTGCGTACCAGTGTTCCTTCGTCCAATTCAAGCTGCTGATAGCGGCCTTTATTTCCAGCAATTTGGCGCGGTGCCAGTAATCCTAGCATCCAATGAATATCGGCTGGTGCGACGTAAAACAGCGTTCCGCGCATCGCCCATGTTCGCATCACAACGCCATCCACGATGGCCTGCTCGATTTGTGCATCAGTGCTGCCCGGTAACCGTAATCCGAAGGCCCATTTCGTGCCGAGATAATCCTGTCCCTGCATCGCACCCAACCACGAAACAACTTCACTGGCATCCTTAAAAGGTGGATGGCTAATGCGTTGATGGTATAAGCGGCGCAGCCCTGGACTGGTTTTATTTGCGGTCAAATCCATACCCCCTCAACGTCGAAACAGGTTCAGCCGAAAAAACCTATTATACAAAAATATCCCGAACTTTGCGAACAAATTTTCGCTTTCATGCCGTGCAAATCCGCCAAAGCGCGTTATACTCCCCGCCAATTGAAACGGCTTAGCAGAAAGAGTGATGGGAATGTCTACCCTTAACCCTCAGCGGACGATTGATGAACTCAAAGAACTCCGCACTTTGACCGGTGATGAAAACGGGGCGCAGCGTGTGGCATGGACGGAAACATGGGCCAAAGCGCGGGCGTGGCTGCGTGCTAAGATGGAACAGCTTCCAGTCACCATTGAAACCGACGAGGCCGGTAACGTCTGGACGACGCTCAAAGGTGCATCCGAAAAGGTCATGATGATCGGCGGTCACATGGACTCGGTTCCCAACGGCGGTTGGTTGGATGGCTGTCTGAATGTGCTGGCTGGTTTGGAAGTTATGCGCCGTATTGCCAGCGAAGGCACACCACCGGTCACCGTCCGTTTGGTCGATTGGGCGGATGAAGAAGGCGCGCGCTTCGGACGCAGCCTGCTCGGTTCAAGCGCCTGCTCGGGCACACTCAATCCGAATGATGTCCGCAACCTCAAGGACAAAGATGGCATCCGTCTTGAAGATGCGCTGGCAAACTTCGACATCAACCTCGATATGGCGACTGATGCTCACAAGCAGTTGAAAAACGCCAAAGCCTATCTCGAACTGCATATCGAGCAGGGGCCAGTGCTGGAAAGTTTGGATTTGCCGCTGGGCGTGGTGCTCGGCACAGTCGGCGTGGAGCGCCATTCGATCCGCTTTATCGGGCAGGAGGCACACTCCGGCTCGACACCGATGGACAAGCGTAAGGATGCGCTGGGCGGCGTCAGTAAGCTGCACCTCGATATTCGTCAGATCGCCAAGGCACACAAAGGCGTGGGCACAGTCGGACGCGTCGAAACCCGCCCCGGCATTGTGACCGCTGTCGTCGGGCAAGCGGATATGACTCTCGATCAGCGTCATCTGGACGCGGGTGAACTGGCCGCCATGCTGAACGAGGCTAAAGCCGCCAGCGAACGTATTGCTGATGAAGAAAATATTGAAGTGGCATGGAGCAAACTCTGGCAGATTCAACCGCTGCCGTTCCACCCGCATCTCATCGAACTCTGCGACCAGGCTATCATGGAAACCGTCGGCGTGTCCCACCGTCTGCCCAGCGGCCCCTTGCACGATGCTGCCGAAATGGTGCGCGCTGATGTGCCGACGATCATGATGTTCGTGCAAAGTCTGCGCGGCATCTCGCATAACAAAATCGAGGATACCAAAGAAGAACATCTCATCCAGTGCGTTGAAGCCCTGGATAAACTGGCGACCAAAACGATGCAGTGGATCGCCACTAGCTAATTCAGAAAATATAAAACTTTCCTAATTGCCTCCCCTGCTTGCGGGGGAGGATTAAGGTGGGGGGTTAAAAATCTTATTACCTGTGAGGGATGAACGATGCAAACCAACAATTCCGCCAATACCGAGATGGAATACGCTACCTTGCGCGAGGAAGTGCTTAAGCGCATCGAATCGCGCCAGCAAACCATCAGCATTGCGCTGACGCTGGCGGGGGCATTCTTAGGCCTGGGTTGGAACGCGGGAGCAGTCGTCATCCTCATTTATCCTCTAATTGCTTTCTTGCTGGCGATTGGTTGGGCACAAAATGAGGTGTTCATCATGCAGATTAACACCTACATTCGTGAGCATCTGGAAGGCGAACACAGCGGCCTCGGCTGGCAGCGTTTCAGCAAACAGGGCATGAGCGAACTGCGGATATTCGGCTGGCCGCTGGAAATCCTGGCAATCGGTGGCATCTTCATCCTGACGCAGATTATGGCGGTCGGGCTGGGCAGCTTTCGCTTTACCAATTCGCTGCCCGAATGGCTGTTGATGATTCTGGCCCTGGCCGCTATTCTGGGCATGTTCATACTGCTCAGCTATATGCGCCGCCGCGCCGCATAATTTCGCTGGTATTCTGCTTTCACCTTTTAACTCAGGACTATTCATGCATCTCATCATTGCCTCTACCAATCCTGTCAAAGTCCAATCGGCTAAACACGGTTTTACGCAAATGTTTCCGGCAGAGTCCATCACTGCCGAAGGTATCAGCCTGCCGTCCGGTGTCAGTGACCAACCCATGACTGACAATGAAACGCTTCAAGGGGCGCTCAACCGCGCTTCTAATGCCCGCGCGGCCCATCCTGCTGCGGATTATTGGGTAGGCATCGAAGGTGGCTGCGAGGAAAAACATGGCGAACTCTGGACATTCGCGTGGGTGGTTGTGCTACGTGGGGAGGTTGTGGGCAAAGCCCGCACCGGAGCCTTTATGCTCCCTCAGGAAGTCGCCGCCCTTGTCCGTTCGGGCGTCGAACTCGGCATCGCGGATGATCAGGTTTTCGGGCGTTCTAATTCGAAGCAGACGAACGGCGCAGTTGGCCTGCTCACTGCCGACCTCATCGACCGCCAGCGCTATTACGAACACGCGGTTGTGCTGGCATTGATCCCCTTTAAAAATGTCCATTTGAGTTGGGGATAAACAGTGAAGTTATTCAGGTTCACTTGTATCGGATTCAGCCGGAAGATAAGACTCAAGCAGTTCATGTTGTAATGCCCAATACCGAATTCGTCTAGTCCCTAGATGAGCGAGAGAACCACTTTGATCAGAAAATTCGCGTAATAACCATGTAGGACATAGGTGGTCTTACGTTTCATCGTATCTTTGAGTGTAATCAATCCCGACATGCTGCTCTCTCGAACTCCGTTGACTATCCGTGTGAAATCCCTTTGGCTTCAGCAATGAGATTTGTGATTATCTATATGTTTGGAAGGTACATAGACTGAGGTGTGTCTGTACAACGATCACTACTTAAACGACTAAGTAATATTCTTAAGCAGCTTTAGCCTTTTTGTGGATTAAGACTCTGAATTTGTAACTAAATCGTTATACTTTTCATGAATAAGGCTATCAACGGATTTGCCAGCTTCACCGACAGCCAGCGCAAACGAATCTATCGGCTTATAATGAAGGTGTCACCTCATCCACTTACATCCTCGATACGTCGCTGCTGTAACACCCGATGCCTCATCATAGACCAACCAGTTGGATGACTTCAAATCAAGTAACTCAGGGGAGAAGTTGCTATGCCTAAGCCTATCTCGCAGCGCACCACGCGCATTCTGCAAGCGACCAGTTCATTTTTTGACTTTCTCATGAATTCGCCCTTTTCTGCGCGACAGAATGACCCGACCATCGCCAACTTTGTATTTGGCAATCCGCATGAAATGCCGCTGTCCGGTTTTGTAAATGCGCTCCAGCAGGGGATTAAGCCCGAAAATAAAGATTGGTTCGCCTACAAGATGAACGAGGCCGACTCCCAAACCATCGTGGCCGAGTCGCTCAAGCTATGGCGCGGCGTCACCTTTGATCCCAATGATATTTTTATGACCAACGGTGGCTTTTCGGCTATCAGTGTCACACTGAGTACCCTTACCGACCCCGGCGATGAGGTTATTTTCATCAGCCCACCCTGGTTCTTTTACGAGGGTATCATCGTTTCTCACGGTGCAATTCCCGTGAGCGTAAAGGTACATCCCAGGACACTCGGCCTCGATTTGGAGGCGATTGCCGCCGCCATTACCTCACGCACCCGTGCCATAATCATCAACTCGCCCAATAATCCGACCGGTAACATCTATCCACCGGAGGATCTTAAAGCCCTGGCTGACATCCTCACTAAAGCCAGCGAACGCAACGGGCGTACCATCTATCTGCTGTCGGATGAGGCCTACAGCCGGATCATTTTTGATGATCACCCTTATTACAGCCCCACTTCGTATTATCCCAATTCGCTGCTGCTCTACACCTATGGTAAAACGCTGCTGACACCCGGCCAGCGTATCGGCTATATTGCCTTGCCGCCCACCATGCCGGATCGCGAAACGCTGCGAACGGCACTGCTTGCCTCGCAGATCATCTCCGGTTGGTCGTTCCCGAATGCGCTGCTGCAACACGCGCTGCCCGAACTCGATAAGATTTCGATTGATATTCCACACCTGCAAACGAAGCGTGACCGCATGGTGTCTGCCTTACACAAAGCCGGTTATGAGGTGCATGTGCCGCAGGGGACGTTCTACCTTTTACCCAAATCGCCCTGGCATGACGATCTGGCTTTCTGCGACCTGCTCGCCCAGCATGACATATTCGTGCTGCCGGGGAAAGTCGTTGAACTCCCTGGCTACTTCCGCATCTCATTGACCGCCAGCGATGAAATGATTGACCGTTCCATTCCCGGTTTCGTCGCCGCGATGGCCCACGCCCGTACCTCGCTGCCGACTAGCATCTGACCGATTTGTAGGGCGGCATGTGTAAAGCCTGCCGCCCACGCCTTTCTCACCCTGACCTTACGGCTTGTGTTTCTGTGGACATGGCGAATTCTTTGCCCAGTTTGTAGGCTCGGTCCAGATAGCCGCGTCTGGTTTGATCATCCGTGACTGGCACACTGTAAAAATAGACGTGTTCCACCTGCTTGACACCCGGATAGCGCAATCCCCAATCGTCAATAATGCGTGTCATAGGGGCTTCCCAATCCGCCTTATAGTATTCCTCTTTGAATAGTGTTGTGCTGATGACCAGTGCTTTTTCATGGTGCAGCAGTGGTACACGTCCTTTGACTTCACCTTGCCAGCCTTCAGACGTTAAGGCATAGGCATCGCCGTAGGCAAAGACTCGTTCGAACCAGCCCTTCAGTATCGCTGGAAAGTGCAGCCAGAATACCGGCGCAATAAAAGCCAGACCATCAGCATTATTGAGCTTTTCCCATTGCTCGATGACATCTTTGGGTCGATGGTCATGTATGAATTTGGCAACCGTCGGAGGATCCATATCGTGGATCAAGCGGGAGGCAACGAACCGTTGAATTGGCCCACCAGCTGAGTCGAGTACGCGCTGCTTAAGGTTCATGCTTTCCAGTACATCAAGCGGCATACTCTCGTGCACATAACTGGCAAAATCTTGCATCCGAAAAACCGGATCAAAATGAATTTTGTATAGGTCAACCACTTCACTGTGATGACCTGCATCCTCCAATCCCTTGGTGAACGCTTGCAGAATGGCATGACAAAATGACTTGGGGTTTGGGTGGGCATACACGGTTAAGACTCTCATGAACTAATCCTCCATGAATGATAATTTAATAAATAGAAGGAATAAGTTTCCTCGTCTTTTGTTGGTAATCGCTGTACTGCTCACCATACGTTTTTCGCAGTGTGTTTTCTTCGGCAGGAATGAGCAGTGCAATCAACACGAAATAGACGCAAAACACGCAAAGGACGGCTAACGATTGGATTAAACAGGCCAGCCCTAAGGAAATACTTAACGCGGCTCCGTACATCGGGTGTCGGATGAAACTGTAAGGACCGTCCATAACAATCACATCTTCAGATCGTGGAACGCTTCCTCCCAGTTGATAGTTGCGTCCGAGGGTCATCAACGCCCATGCCATAACCAGATACCCTGTCACATAAAACACAAACCCGATGGCCTCCAAAATGGTCAAAAAAGGGTTCTGAACAATCAAATGCGTAGGGTCATTGGCTGGCAAACTCCGTGTAATAAGCAATACAGCTGCCAGAGGATTGACGACCAGCAAAAAGCAAAGGTTATAAATATTGACCACCTGAACCATGAGCGAACCTTTTGGTGTATCCAAAATGGAGCCTGTAGCCACTTGCTTGACGATAACAAGCATGGTCAACAAAACGAGAATGACTATTCCAAGTATCCTTTGATCAACGAGATGCATTGCTGCCTCCTCTCAAGAAAACAAAAAGGCGTTACCCGCTGTTCTGGATAACGCCTTGTCAAATCATGCCTTATTTCAATGTATCTGTGATGGACAAGAGCACGATCCAAAACAGCCTAGATCGATAGTATCCTTCTACTCCGGCATCATCTGTCCAGAAAGAATGCTCAGGCTTGGAGCGAAAACATCGCCGGGGCGAGCGGATTCTACATAACCGGATAACCCATCCTTTGTGAAAATCAGCGTATATTTCAGTACAGGCCCTTGCTCTAGGCGGCGCAGGTAAAGAACGAAAACCTTATCATTTGACCACGACCCCTGCGCGGCCAACGTTCCAAGTCGGCTCGTTGTTAGGCGGTAAACACCGTCAAGCCCCACGGGCAGGTTGAGTTCAAGGCCGCTGACTGTTTCTAGTCGAAGAGTCGCCTCGTCCTGTGCAAAATCTAGTCCGAGGGTCGCTATCTGCCAATCTTTCTCCGGCAAACGTAAAACATCAAGATCTGTAAGCAGCAGATTCGAATTTGTCAGACTGTAAGTCTCGCCGGTAATCGTGGCCGCAATCGAAGGCAAGACGCCGATGGGTTGTGCTGCGGGATTAGCTGCCGCTCGCACAGCAGCTTCGAGACGAGCTATACCCTTAGCATTGGGCGGCAGTGGCTTGTCGGATTTCACTAATTTAAGGATCGATTCCATAAACACCGGGCTACCAATATTGGCGTTATGAAACGCCATGTCTTGCCCGGTATCGACCACCACTAAATTCTTCTCAAGAGAGACATGGATATGTTGAAAGTATGCGCCTTGTGCCTCAAAGAAATCACCCGATGGTGTGTGGTAGACCCACCACAAGTAGCCATAACCAACATCAGAGATACCCCAAGGATTCTTCGGAGCATAATTTTGTATAGACGCTTTCACCCAATCCGCAGGTACGACCTGCTTGTCTTCCCACCGACCGTTATTCTGGAACAAATATCCAACCTTCGCCATGTCGCGCGGATTAAGCATCAAACCGGCGAAACCCAGAGCTTTCCCCTCAGTGGAAACATTCCAACTGACATCCGTGATCCCCAGCGGAGCGAACAGATATTGCTTGGCAAAGGCCAAAGTATCCATGCCAGTTGTTTGCGTAAGGATATCCGAAAGCAGATAAACATTAATTTGGCAGTAACGCCATTTCGTTCCAGGTTTATCGGCCATCTTCCAGCCTAGGCTGGCCTGTGTAGCCTCAGGATTGGTCAAGAAGAGACTACCGGCTACACCTGTACCTACACTGCCTATCGGGTCGCTACCTTGCGAGATTTCACACTCAAACCCGGAGGTCATAGTTAGGAGATTTTTGAGGGTGATCGCCCGCTTATTGTCGTCGAGGTTTTTAATGTCCATGCCGGGGAAGAAGTCCAATACCTTCTGGTCAAGACTCTTGATATAACCTTTGTCGAGGGCAATGCCCACCAGCGCCGAGATCACGCTCTTGCTGGCCGACATCATTTCACGCTTCATTCCACTCTGGAAAGGATGCCAGTAAACTTCAGCAACGACATAGCCATTACGAACAACCATCAGACTGTCCACATTACCAAGTTTCGGCACTTTATCAATAAAATCGGCCAGTGCCGCCGAGTCCACACCTTGTTCTTCGGGCGTTGAAGTACGCCATTCCGTCGTGGGGAAATAAACCTTATCCTGTGCTGCTAGCGGCAGTACCATTGACAATGACAGCAGCAGACCTATTAAAAGAACCCATCGAAAATAGTGTTTCATCACATTTCCTCCTGTGAAAAAACAAAAAGGCGTTACCCGCTGTTCCGGATAACGCCTTGTCAAATCATGTCTTATTTCAATGTATCTGTGATGGACAACAGGGCATCAATCTAGAACAGCCTGGATCAACACGCGCAGTATGGCTCATCTGCTGTCATCGTAGATCACAATACATTTGAAAATATAGTGTCAAATGTCATATCAACTCGCACGCGATAAATCCAACCCGCGCATGAGTTGAGCGTTAATTGAAACCACGACTGTACTGATCGCCATAAAGACCGCCCCAATCGCCGGATCAAGTGTGATGCCAAAGGGCGCGAGGATACCCATCGCCAGTGGAATAGCCACGACGTTATAGCCAGTTGCCCAGATCAGGTTTTGAATCATCTTGCGATAGGTCGCACGGCTCAAGCGGATGATCTTCACAATGTCTAATGGATTCGAGCGTACGAGGATGATTCCGGCGCTTTCAATCGCGACATCCGTTCCCGCGCCAATTGCGACGCCTACATCGGCTGTCACCAGAGCCGGAGCGTCATTTACACCATCGCCTACCATCGCCACTGTGTTTCCACCGCGCTGGAGTTCGCGCACCTTATCGGCTTTATGTTCAGGCAGCACCTGTGCGAAGTAGGTATCGATATTCAATTCTTTGGCGACCGCCTTTGCTACCGCTTCGCTGTCTCCAGTCAGCATTGCTACCTTCAACCCTAAATCGTGCAGTTGCTTGATTGCCTCGCGGCTGTCTTCACGAATCACATCGGCGATAGCAAACTGCGCCACAATCCCCTGCTGGTTAGCCATATAAATCACCGATTGCCCTGCACCTTCAGCTTTTTGCTTCGCAGCTTCCAATGAGGCGGGAATGGTCCAATGCTGCTGCTCCAGCAAACGCGGCCCACCCATATAATAAGTTGTGCCATTGACTGATGCTTTCACGCCGCGTCCGGCTAAACTCTCGAAATTGCTTACAGATGAAGCGATCACATTTTGCTCCTGTGCATACTTGCGAATCGCTGTAGCAATCATGTGTTCGCTGTCCCCTTCGATACCTGCCGCAATCGCTAAGGCTTCTTCGGGACTAATGCCATTTGTGGCGACATCCACCACACCTTGCTCACCTTTGGTTAGTGTGCCTGTTTTGTCAAAGATGATGTATTTAAGGTCTTTTGCACTTTCCAGTGCCATTCGCTTGCGTACAAGCAAGCCGTTACGTGCGGAAAGCGTCGTCGAAATCGCTACCACCAGCGGCACAGCCAAACCCAGCGCATGAGGGCAGGCGATCACCAGCACAGTGACTGTATTACGCACCGCGTCGGACAAACTACCGGTGAAAACTAACCATCCAATGAACGTTAATACTCCCGCGATAATGGCAATTACAGTTAGGTAAAACGCCGCACGTTGAGCTAATGTTTGGGCGCGCGATTGGCTTTTTTGTGCCTCCTCGACCAAACGCATAATACCCGCCAGTGCCGTGTTCGCGCCCACTTGTTGGATTTCCACCCGCAGCGAACCGGAGATGTTGACCGTACCGCCGATGACTTGATCGCCGACGTGCTTATGGACTGGCATACTTTCACCGGTAATCATCGCCTCATTGACACTGCTATCACCTTCTGCCACTCGTCCATCTGCGGGAATACTTGCGCCTGGACGCACCAGCACCAGATCACCGGTTTGGAGTTGGCTCACAGCAACCGTTTCGGTTTCACCTGATGGCAAAATCCGTTCTGCCGTATCGGGCAGTAACTTCGCTAATTCCTTCAATGCACCCTGCGCTTGTCCCACACTCCGGAGTTCAATCCAGTGACCAAGCAGCATCACCGTGATGAGCGTCGCCAGTTCCCAGAAGAAATCCATCATCGTGCCGGTAGCCATGCCCGTCCCATCCGCTGGCGGAAAGAAGAAAAGGCCGAGACTATAAAAATAGGCCGTTGTTATCGCCAATGAAATCAGGGTCATCATCCCCGGCTGCCGCAGGGCAATTTCCTGCCGCGCCATACTTAAGAATGGCAGTCCACCATAAAAGAAGATAATGGTACCAATCGCTGGAGCAATAAAAGCACTACCGGGGAAGATTGGCATCGAAAAGTGAAACCAGTTCTGGATCATGGGTGAATACAGCAGCACTAAGATCGTGAGCGGCAGCGATACAAAAAACCGATTTCTCATCATTGCCGTATGCCCTTCATGCATGACGCCATGTCCGGCATGTTCGCCATGATCCATTGAATGTTCATGCTGTGGTGCCTTATGGTCAGCCATGCTGTTGTGATGGGTATGATCTCCCTTAGAAGCCACAGGGCGTTCAGGCATATGATGGTCATGCCCCGTCACTATCTGGTTATCGTGTTCATGTCGACTTGTCATCGTCTGATCTCCCTCAATTATGCCTGTTTCATATACCCCTATGGGTATGTGTCTATTTACTTCAGACGGTATATAGAAGCTTTTTATTACGGAGAATATTGTTTTCAGTTTTTCCTGCTGAACGGGCATCGGAGGTCGCTGGAATTTATCGTGATCACTGGAAAATGCCATAGTCGAACCCGGCCTCTGGCGAAATAGTTTCACTATAATGACGGGTAACACCGATTGATTTCGACAACTCAGCCGATACTTCAACCAGTATCGTTTAATTCGCTTTTCCCTAAACCCCGCTACCTAATTCCGAACAGGTGTTGTATACTGTTGGGAAATAATTTGGGATAACGCAGCCTACAGGAGCCACCTGTCTAATGAAAACCAGCGTTTTACAAGATAAACTCGCCAAGGGCTTGAGCATTGTCGCCCGTGCCGTCGAGAACCGCCCAACCCTACCTGTTCTGGGGAATATTTTGCTCGCGACCGAAGATGCCCGCGTCAAGCTGGCTGCGACGAACCTCGAAATGAGCATCACAACCTGGATCGGTGCCAAGGTCGAAAAAGAAGGCGCGATCACCTTACCTGCCAAAACTCTGGCTGACCTTGTGAATAACCTCTCGCCTGAACGCGTTGATCTGACTCTGGATACCGCTACGTTGACTGTCAACGTGCGCTGTGGAGCGACTGTTTCTAACGTCAAGGGTATCGACGCCGCCGAGTTTCCGGTCATCCCCAGTGGTGGCGATGCCGATATTACGCTCCCCGGCAAAACCCTCAAGGAAATGATTAACCAGACGGTTTTCGCCGCCGCTAAAGAAGATAACCGCCCCATCCTCACGGGCGTCCTCATGCAGTTGGATGGCAACGTCATGACGATGGCCTCGGCGGATGGCTACCGGCTCGCCGTCCGTACTACCGATATCGAGCAAACTTTCGCTAAACGCATTGATCTGGTTATCCCGGCGAAGGCGCTTACCGAAGTCGGACGCGTCATCGGTGATGATGATGATGTGGTCACCATCACGCTGCCCAAAGAACGCGACATTGTGCTGTTCCACATGAAACACACCGATATTGCCACACAGTTGCTCGAAGGCAAGTTCCCGGATTTCGCCGCGATCATCCCGCGCAGTTACGTCACTTCATCCGTCATGTACACCAGTGATCTGCTGGCGGCCTGCAAACGTGCCGAAATCTTCGCCCGCGACTCGGCTTACAGCGCCAAGTTATACGTCAAACCGGCTCCCGGCCCTGGCGAACCCGGTGCGGTCACCATCGTCGGCATGAGCGCCGAACGCGGCGACAACGAAGGAATGCTCGACGCCTCGGTAGAAGGTGAAGCCCTCAATATCTCCTTTAACATTCGCTACCTCATCGACGTTTTGAACGTCATCAATGACGAGCGTGTGGTGCTGGAAAGCAATGGCGCGGCCAACCCCGGCGTCATCCGCCCTGAAAACCGTGATGATTTTGTCAGCGTGATTATGCCGATGCAGGTCACCCGCTAATCGAACGACTTCCTAAAGGGGATTACTATTGGTAATCCCCTTTTGATTCCCCGCGCTCCCATGAATTTCATCTAACTTGATAATCCGCACCTACCGCGTTATGATTTATGCAATCGATTGCATAACTATTACTTTTCTGTGATAAAGGTCTTTTTATGAAAGCTATTATGAAGGTCGCCCTGGGTGTGGGAAATGTTGAAGTACGCGACATCAATGAGCCGCAGGTGGGCGAAGGTCAAGTTAAACTCCGCGTCAAAGCGGCTGGTTTGTGCGGCACTGATCTCCATATCCTCAAAGACGAATTCAAGTCTGAACCACCGGTAGTACTCGGTCATGAAGTCGCTGCCGAAATCGCGGAGATTGGCAAAGGTGTCACTGGACTCCACGAGGGGATGCGCGTTACCACCGAAACTTATTTTGAAACCTGCGGACACTGCCGCTACTGCCGTTCAGGACAGGTCAATCTGTGTCTCAATCGCCGTTCGATTGGGTCGCGCGTTAACGGTGGCTTCACCAACTATGTCATCGTACCTGCCCAAAACATCCATCTGCTGCCGGATAACATCGATTTCAAAGCCGGAGCATTGACTGAACCCTTGGCCTGTGTGGTTCATGCTGTCACCAGCACGCCTACCGTTAGCCCGGGTGATGTTGCAGTTATCGCAGGGCCAGGTGCAATCGGACTGCTGACGCTTCAGGTCGTCAAAGCAGCTGGTGCAACCGTGATCGTGTTGGGTACGAATGCCGATGAACACCGTCTGGCAATGGCGAAGCAGTTGGGTGCGGATTACACGCTCAACGTCCAAAAGGATAATGCCGGGCAAGTCATCGCTGACCTGACATTTGAAGGTCTTGGCGCAGATGTAGTTTATGAGTGTGCAGGGGCAGAAGCGGCTGCTCAACATTTATTGAAATTGGTGCGGCGGCGTGGACGTTACGTGCAGATTGGTTTATTCGGCAGAGCAATCGGTTGGGATGTCGACCAACTGGTGTATAAGGAACTGGTCGCTACTGGAACCAACGCCAGCGTGCCCTCCTCATGGATACGGGCATTGCAGTTGATGGGTGAAGGCAAAGTGCAAACCAGGCCGCTCATCACCCATGAATTCGAAGTAACCGACTGGAAGAAAGGGTTTGATACCTTCGAAGATCGCACCGGAATCAAGACGGTTTTTTATCCCGCCAATAATTAAATCAAATGTTATGTGGGGGAGCGCCAATAGATGCTCCCGCTTTAATAACCAGTGGTGCAAGTGTGAGTTGTGATCTTTTGTATCCCTCTCTGCATACTGTTTTTCGCCCAAAAAGAGTGTCCTAAAGCCCTTCTCCCTCGCGTGCGGGGGAGAAGGGTTGGGATGAGGGGGTTGGACTTGCACCATTAGTTAATATTTATTGGATAAACAATGAGGAAGAATACTTATGCGTTTACAAGGCAAAGTGGCCTTGGTCACGGGTGCTGCTAATGATCGCAGTATTGGTTGGGGAATTGCTCGGGCGCTGGCCGATGAAGGCGCGGATGTTGTAGTCAACGACGTATCCCAGCTCGACGCGCTTGAACAGCGGGCGGCAGAACTCCGCGCACTGGGTCGTAAAGCTCTGGCAATTCCAGCTGACGTGACTAATTATCAGCAGGTCAATGATATGGTGGCGCGTACTGTTGCCGAAATGGGCAAACTCGATATTGTTGTCAGTAACGCAGGCATCATCCGCTGGGAACCGCTGCTAGACGTTACACCGCGCAATTTGCAAGCCATCGTCAACGTCAACCTCAAAGGCAACGTCTATGTGTGCCAGGCCGCTGCTCGCCAGATGGTGGCGCAGGGCAGTGGCGGACGTATCATCATCACGTCTTCGGTGCAGGCGGATATACAGTTCACCATCAACCCGATTTACGGTGCGACCAAATACGCCATGCATGTCTTTGTCGGCTGCCTCGCGCTGGAACTCGCCCCACACAACATAACCGTCAACCACATTGGACCCGGTTGGGTGCAGTCGCCACTTAATGATCCTACGCCTGATCTCCAAACCACCGAAGGGATTGAACGTCAGCGTCAAGCGATACCCCTCAAGCGTTCAGGCGAACCCTATGAGATGGGACGGGCTGCGGTGTATTTTGCGGCGGATGGGGATTATGTGACGGGTGTCGGCCTGCGCGTGGATGGCGGCCTTGGAATTGGTAAATATTAGGGGCATATACCATGAGTGACTTCAACAACAAAATTGCCCTGATTATCGGTAAATCGCTTTCGACAATGGAGGGTGTTGCCCGGGAATTACACGCGGCGGGAATGCAAATCATACTCGGACATGCGCCCGCAGATGTGGATGATGTCGCCCGAAGCGCTGCACTATTGAACGCCAGAACGGCTGCCTTGAGCTTCGATAGTCCTGATATGCTCGACGCCGAAATGGCATCTGTCGGACAAGCGGATATGGTGATTATTGTACCGGGATGGTTTAAGTCGGTGGCTTTCTTAGACAGCACGCCTGCCGATTGGGATGCTGCTTTACACGACAATTTTGAACAGAGCGTGTATGCCATTCGTGCGTCGGGAAAGCACCTACAGATGCAAGGACACGGTGCTATCCTCGTTATGTCATCGGTCGCGGCTTTAACTTCGCTGGTTGATTTGAGTGTGGTGTCAACTTCGTTGGCAGCGCTGCATGTGATCGCACGTTTAGCTGCGGTCGAGTTAGCGCCCTTTGGTGTGACCGTTAATGTGGTGACTATGGGCTGGACACCTGACGAGTGGGCTAGCGACTACCTGAATCCGGCCACCCGACCCTTGATTGAACAGGCTGTTCCCATGCAGAGACTGGGTACTTTTGCTGATATTGCAGGCGTTTGTCGGTTGCTGGCTTCTGAGGAGGCGCGATATATCACCGGCGCGGTGCTGTCGGTCGATGGTGGTTATGGGCTTATGAAAGCCAGTACGCCACCACCGCCGCGCAAAATTAGGAGTTAATGAAGTTTATTGCGGAGTTCTTCGACCGCTTCACGCTGGAGAGGCGATAAATTTTCCGGTACAGTAACCAGTAGACGAGCGTATAAATCACCTGTGTGATCCGCTTGTTTGACGTTTGGCATTCCCTTACCCGTCAACCGGAACTTCTTGCCCGATTGTGAGCCAGCCGGAATGCGCAGTTTCACCGGTCGGTCAAGTGTCGGTACTTCGACTTCACCGCCCAGGGTTGCGGTGAACATATCAACCTTTACTTCCACCGTCAGATCATCACCTTTACGCTGGAATTGGGCATCTTCCTCAATCTGCACGACCAGATACAAATCGCCTGTCAAACCGCCGCCTGCGCCTGCGCCACCTTCACCCGCGAGACGAATACGCGTGCCGTCGGTTGCACCTGCGGGGATGTTCACGCGTAGTTTGCGATCACCTTTTGTGACAATACGCACACCGCCGCTGTAGGCCTCCCGCAGACTAATCGTTACCGGCTGCTCAATATCCTGTCCGTTTGTACGGCCCATATTGCCGCCAAAACCAAACGGATCTTGAGAAGCGGTGCCCCGTCCGCGCGTGTTATTGCGCCCACGCCCACCCAGGAATTGTTCCAAAATATCGGCAAACGGTGAACCACCCATATCATCGGTACTGGTGGTGTAACTATAACGTCCACCGCCGGGCGCACCTGCGCCACCGAACCCGAAATCTTGCGGATTCACCGAGCCAAATTGGTCATAGGTCGAGCGCTTGGTGGCATCGCTCAAGACTTCATAGGCCTCATTCACTTCCTTGAATCGAGCCTCGGCGTTAGGGTTATCCTGATTGGCGTCGGGATGCCACTGTTTGGCTTGCTTACGAAACGCCTGTTTGATTTCTTTCTCGGTCGCGTTTTTATTCACGCCGAGTATTTTGTAATAATCTTTCTGAGCCATTGTTTTCCTCAACGAACATGGATTTCATGTGCAGGGTAAGAGGGGCTTATCCTGATTTTTGACATATCAAATAGCGCGACATCTGCTGCCGCTACTCTTTATTGTATGAGGGTATGGGTTCGGGGTCAACGCATCGAACAGATTTCTTATACAAGTTTGATAGAGGAACTGTGGTAGCACCACCCTAAACGGTGGAGACATTTTCTACCCGAAAAACAGTCATTTTTGCACCCGAATTTTGCATTTTCTCCCCTCCCTAATGCTTTTGGTTCACGATACGACACTTTTACAGTCTAATGAGTTTTTCTCCCGTAGGGAAGGCTCTGAGAGCCTTCCGCTTTTCCCTCAATCGACCAAAACTGTCGTGTCGTAAAACCACTTAATGCAGTCTTACCGGAACTGTGGGGAGATTGATTTAAGCTATGCCTGACTGCTTATCTCATAAACATAACCGAATAATCCCCATCGTTTGATGCCCAAGCGCTGTGCAAGCCAAACGTAAAGCCATGCAAACAGCCGGAAGCTACCGTAGCCGAGCACCACACCCAGGGCGTTCATAAGGACATCGTTAATGTCGACGATGTGGTAAAGGTAGCCAATCAGCAGCGAAATCAAGAGCTGCCCGCTTTCGGTAAACAAGCCCACCGCTAGTGCAACCCATAGGATATGTTTCGCTTTGATATGCACCAAAAAGTTGATACCGAAACCGAAAGGGATGGTGAGTAATACGTTCAAGGCTAAGGTTTCGAGCGAATTTTCGAGGTTGCTGTACGGCCCGAAATAAAACGGGATGAGATTGAGATTTTGTGAAAGATCTGCTTGCCTCATAGCGTCGGCGAAAGAGCCGGTCAGATAGATGGGAAAGAAAAGTTTGTCCATAGCCATGAGCAGATAGAAGCTGAATACCCCGAAGCACAGCAACTGTGTAAAACTATGTTTTTTGCGCCAGAACATGACGCTCATCGCCACAAAAAGCACGGCGAGTATCCCTACGCCCGCAGGCCATAAATTAAGTGGCGGTTGTTCCGGCATCTGATTCTCCTTGTGTGAACCATCTCATTATGGATGATCTTTACGTTTAACCCCTATTCGGTACTATTAGGCATTCCCCCGTCACAGTGCTACAATGGAACGTATTGTGATTTGCGACTATTCAGGAGCATAGACTAATGCCCCGTTGGACTGATTTTGACACCTTTGTAGCAGAAGTCGAACGCGCACGCAGGGATGGTGACCGCCAAACATTGGTGGACGAATTACTAGTCGAGCGACGTGAGTGGCCCTGGGTTCAGGGAAATAAAGCGACCTTTATCTTCAACAGTTTGGGCGCGCGCAAAAATGTCTCGCTCAATCTGGATACGATCAAAGCTGATCCGCCTTTTGAGCCACTCAAACAGCTTGAAGGGACAACCCTCTGGCATCTCACGCGCCAATTTGCCGAAGATGATTTGCTCGATTATCTACTCGCAGTCGATGATCCATTGACACCGCTTGCCCAGGAGTCGGACATTCTTGCCCGCGTCACCAAATATTGGCGCGTCGATCCGGCGAATCCGCTCAAAATGAGTTCAGGGCAGCAGGATGTATCGGTGCTGCGAATGGGCAGCGCGCGGCCTTATCTGGACTGGAATGCGTTGAGTAATGTGCCACGCGGCAAGGTGGATGAACTGAGTTTTGACAGCGAGCAGTTGGGCTTCAAGGGCCGTTCGCTGTGGGTTTATACCCCACCCGGATATGAGGGTTCCGGCTTAGCCTATCCCTTGCTGATTTTACAAGATGGTCAGTGGGCCAGTGGTCCGCTGCAAGTGCCTGCCATCGCTGATACCCTCATCAAACACAATCGCCTTAAACCGCTGGTGATTGCGATGGTGCAAAGCAGTGACCAAAATCAGCGCCTATTTGAATACACCAGCAACGACCAGCACTACAACTCGCTGCTGTCGGAAGTGCTGCCCCTGCTGCAATCCAAATACCGCATCGATTCATCACATATCGGTGTTGGCGGTGTGGCAAATGGTGCGGTGGCGGCTGCCCATGCTGCCCTTAAAAATCCGGCCGTGTTCAATAGTTTGATTATGGTTTCGCCACCGCTGGGTAAGGGGCAGGATGAAGATTTACTGAGTAAATACACTGCCCGTTTCGCACAAGCTTCGGTACTCCCCGGTCGCATCTTCCAATCGGTCGGTCGCTATGAAGGTAAAGCGCGTTTCTTGCGTCCGGCACAAGCGCTGCGTGACATTCTTACGCCGCGTACTGGTGATGGTTACAGCTACACCGAAATCGGCAGTGGTCACGGTTTGGCAGCTTTCCGAAGCATAATGCCGGAGGCGCTGGCATGGGCTTTTCCTGCCGGATAAATGGCTTAAATGGCGTTCTCATTACGCGCTCATGAACAACTAACAAGGACTTTACGCGAACAGGCGTATTATGTAATCATGCAAGTCTGGTTGATTGGATTGTGCTCATTCCTCCGAAGTGGTGCAAGTTGTGTGAGCCAGATTTGCGGGCAAGTCAAGATAAGGCGTTAAGTCACCAAATCTTCTGATAAGCCCTTCCCTCAACAAGCCGCCCGACTGCGCCCCCCTCGCATCGGGCGGTTTGTCTTTCAGGAGTGAGCGGCGTTATACTGGCATGATGTGTGGTCACAATCGTGAGGAGTTCCAAGATGGCGAAGAAGAGTTCTACGCGTTCCAGTGCCTCCAAAAGCACCAAACATATTGACAGCCTTTCCGCCAACGAATTTCGTGTCGAAATCGATGGTGAAGTTGTAGACGGCGTTTTTAAGGTGGGTGGCCTTGCACCTTACAAATTAGATGTTAAACAATCGTCCGCCCTCAAAATAAATAAAGACCCCATTACGATTGTCAAAATGGTACGGCGTGATCCGAACAATGTGGTCAACCGCTGGCTGCGGGAGTCGATTGCCACCCATACCGACATTATGCGCGTTACACGCAGCGTCGCCGTGGTTGCCGTTGATGATGGTGAAGAAATCCGGCGCTGGGTGATTAAAGGTGCCTGGATTAGTGCTGTCAGTTATTCCGAGTTCAACAGTGCTTCGGGCGAATTGATGGAAGAAACGCTGACCCTTCAATGGGAAGCGATCGAAACCCTATGGCCGGATTTAGCCGACAGCGAACATCAACTACCTGCTGAAACAAAATAACCTCAAAAATCGCATGAGATCCTGAAGACCTCGACGGCCAATCTGAAGCGCCGGACGGGGTCTTTTCTATTCGGCTTCTTGCCGGGCAGCAAATGGATAGGCATAGGCTGTCATAATGCTCTCATCCAGTGGCCTGGGATGGCTTTTGCTGTGGCGTTACAATCCCAACCGCACATTCAATAGATATTTATATAAAGGAGTCTTTATGGTGCATCAGGTTGCGCTGGTTGGCTGCGCGCATATTCATACGCCTGGATTTATCAAACGACTTAATGAGCGGTCTGATATTCAGGTGAAAGCCGTTTGGGATCATCAAGCTGAACGGGCAGCGCTGCGGGCGAAAGAAGTTAACGCGCCTGTGGTCAGCGACTTATCACAAATCTGGTCAGATGGGGAAATTGAAGCGGTTATTATTTGCTCCGAAACCAACCGTCACGAAGAATTGGTGATACCCGCTGCCCGGGCGAAAAAGAAATTGTTTGCTGAAAAGCCTCTGGGAATGGGCGCGGCGGACGGTTACAAAATGGCACAGGCGATTGATGCTGCGGGGGTCGTATTCCACACCGGTTTCTTTCGGCGCGGTGATCCGATTCATCTGTTTGTGCGCGAGCAGATTCAAAAAGGCAGTTTCGGCAAGATCACACGAATCCGTCATACCAACTGCCATTCCGGCTCATTGGGTGGTTGGTTCGATACCGACTGGCGCTGGATGGCCGATTATTCGCAGGCTGGCGTGGGCGCATATGGCGATTTGGGTGCGCATTCATTGGATATTTTATTGTGGTTGATGGGCGATGTGACCAGCGTAACCGCCAGCGTCAATGTCGTAACCGGACGTTATGGCGACTGTGATGAATCGGGTGAAGGATTGATGCAGTTCGCCAATGGGGCCGTTGGGAGTATGGCAGCGGGTTGGGTCGATGTTGCGGATCCGGCGTGGCTGGAAATCAGCGGCACCGAAGGCCATGCCCATGTCCATGATGGTCAACTGTATTTCGTCAGTAAACACGTCGAAGGTGCGGACGGCAAAACACCCTGGACTGCTTTACCACCCAAGCAAACCAGCGGCTTCGATCTGTTTCTCGACCTCATCCAAGGTAAGGCAGATGCGCCACTGGTGACCGCTCAAGAAGCGGCTTATCGCAGTGCTGTTATGGAAGCCTTGTACGCCGGACACAAAGAAAAACGTTGGGTTACACCCCAAAAAGCATAAGCGTTCACCGCCGAATCGCAGTTTTATTTTCGCAATTTTCAAGGGGCATTTACAAATTATGGCAGAAAAATTAAAGGTCGGGATTATTGGTGTCGGTGGCATCGCCAACGCCCATATGGCCGGATGGCTGGATAACCCCAATGCTGAACTGGTCGCGGGCTGTGACGTAGCCGAAGGCGTACTGAAAGATTGGGGCGCAAAACACGGCGTTAAGACCCTGACGACCAAAACCGGTGATTTATTCAGCGATCCAGGCATCGACATTATTGACATCTGTACACCGAATAATTACCACGCACCGCTGGCAATCGCAGCGCTGCAAGCTGGCAAACATGTGCTGTGTGAAAAACCACTGGCACCGAATCCCGATCTCATCCGCGATATGATTGCCGCGCGGGATGCCAGTGGCAAGCTGTTGATGACCGCGCAGCATTTCCGTTTTTCGGGTGTGGCGAAAGCGATGAAAGCCGAACTGGAGACGGGTGTGTTGGGTGAGATTTACCACGCGCGAAGTTGGATGCTGCGGCGGGCGGCGGCTCCCACACGTCCCGGCTTTATCCTTAAAGATCAGGCAACCGGTGGTGCCTGTATCGACATCGGCGTCCATATCCTTGATCTGACGCTGTGGTTCATGGGCAATCCGAAACCTGTGTCGGTGACAGGTGTCTCGCGTACCGAACTCGCACATAAACCGGGCGCATTCAGCATCTGGGGCGGCGCGATTCCGCAGGAAATGAACGTCGAAGAATTTGCTTCGGCCTTCGTGCGCTTTGAAAACGGTGCGACCCTGATCCTTGAAGTGAGTTGGCTGCTGCATCACGACACCGAGGGCGAAGATATGCAGATGTGGCTGTACGGCAAGAACGGTGGCAGTCATTGGCCGAAGTGCGAAATTTACCAGAGCAATAACGCGACGCAGCAGTTAAGCAACCGCACGCTCAAGCTCACCAAAGACATCCGTCCGGCACACGCCCAGGAATGTGTCGAATTTGCTCAGGCCATTGTCGATGGTAAGCCGTCGCCTGTTCCGGCAGAACAATCGCTGCAAGTGTTGACCATTCTTAATGGTGTGTACAAGAGTCAGGAAATCGGCGGCGAGGTAAAGTTGTAACGGTTTAATCGTTCAGGGGCGCGCATCCCCGTGCGCCCCCTTCGGTATCTTGCTTCATATGACAAAACCTTCTCTAAAGGCACACTTCGTAGTCCGATTGCTGTACTTCTGATTCGCGGCAGGATGCGATTGAATGCTGTTGCGACACATCGGATTTTGTCACAGTTACAGCATGGATGTTAAGGTGCGCGTAGGATAACACTCCAACGCCGACAAGCTTTACCCTACACCTCTCGCCTTTTAATCACGCTTCACGAACACCCTGAGTGAGGCCGAAAATGAAAAAGCCTATAACATGACCAAACATAAGACTTATGCTATGATTCGCTCAGCGAAAGGATAGATCATGCGCCAAGTCATTCTCATTCCCGACCCTGAAGTCGGCGGTTATACCGTTGAAGTTCCTAGTCTTCCCGGTTGCGTCAGCGAAGGTGATACCATTGCTGAAGCACTCGTCAATATCAAGGAAGCCATTGATCTCTACATTGAAGTGCTGATGGAAGATGGCAAACCTATACCTGAAGACTATCCTGAACCTATTCAAGTGATGGCAGTGTGACCAAACTGCCTCATATTTCAGGCCGTGAATGTATTCGGGCGTTGGAACGTGCTGGTTTCTACGAACGTCGCATAAAGGGCGACCACGTTTTTATGCAGCGGGACATCCCATATGCTGCTGCCGTTGTTCCTCTACATAAGGAAGTAAAACCCGGCACACTGCGTTCCATCATCCGTCAAGCAGGTTTGACTGTTGACGAGTTTGTTGAGCTGCTATAGATTTTCCCTGTTCCACATACTCTTGAATGCTCCACTCCCCACCCTACCCGCGAAAATCCGCTCAACCTTCACCCCAACGCCGACCCGCTTTGCTCTGCACGTCTCGCCTTCTATTCGCGCTTCATAAACGACTTGAGGCCGGAAATAAACGCACTTAGATCAGCGTAAACGACTACATTTCTGATTTCGCATATGATGAAATCCGTGCAAGCGACCCGCTGCCAAGACCTTGCAATATCCAGCCTTCTTTAGTAAGTCGCTCATGCTCTATCTCAACCTGCGCTTTAGTCTCAACCTGAAGAAACTCAGCATCTTTTATTGCCTTAGAGTTACTGAAGCGTTCCCATGCTATTTTTTCGGCATACGTAGCATCTTCGCCATACCAAAGGAATAAAATGTTCACTCTACGTTTGCCTCCGGCTTGATCTTGGCGTTCTCTGCGCCTCTGCGGTTCAACCGTGTTGCACTTCCATTGTCGGTGTAGTTGGTGACCCTCATCAAACGTCTTATAACATTGGTTTACTTTCGGTTAACCCGACAAATGGAGTTCCAACTATCCGCCAACTATCTTAACCATCCGACTCCCTCAAAAGGGTTAGCTCCAACACCTCGATAGAGTTACAAAATGGTCTTCCAAAATGTAACCCATTCTTTCCCCATATCGAATAAAATATTCATTGGGGGCTTCTGTTTTGCTCCCCTCGCCCTGAGGGCGAGGGGCTGGGGTGAGGGTTCGGGCTATCAGCGAGTGAGCCTGCGAGGGTAGCTGATGTGAGTCGGGGTTAGGGGTTCCCAACCGCACCTTAACAACCGCCAACGCGCACAACCGGCACAAAATCACTGTCGCCAATTGCTGCTTTTGCCGCATTTGCCGCATATCTTGCTCATTCAGCGATGATCCTCCTCAAAACCGCCACTCCTCGTAAGGGTTACAAAAATGGACGTGTTACAGGTGCAATATCTCGAATCGGTTCAACCTTGATGGCAATTCTGGCACAAAATCGACCTTTGCCATTGCCGAAATTGCGACCGAAGGGAGTCCTGTGGGCCGCCAATTTTGCCAACGGTATCAGCACCATCGTTCTGGCATGGATATCACTGCCGCCATAAAACGGTTGAACCCTGTGCGACACTCAGCGCCGTCGGTGGAAATAAAAAGGAGAGTCTACGAAGACTCTCCCCTACAAGAAGCTTAGTAGAGGGTCTAGGTCATCTGGCGGGCTGCCGGCCAGTTCCACAGCACCGCGACGCTCATCAGGCCCCCGGCGACCGCCGCAATGGCGATAGCAGCCGGTGTACCAATGACGTTGGCGATGCCGCCCATCAACAACGCGCCAAAAGGTGCGATGCCGAACCACGACAGGGTATACAGGCTCATCACACGACCGCGAAAAGCATCTGGCACTTCATTTTGAATAAGGGTGTTGACCAGCACGAATTGAAGGATGATGGCAAAGCCGTAAACCACCGCGAAGATCATGGCTACTTCAACCGTTCTGGCAAAGCTGAACAGGAAAGCGGATAAGGCGACCAGCACGGCCATAGCCGCAACCACATGCCCCCGTCCAAACCGCTGCCCGACGAAGCCCAGGACTAATGAAGATACAACAGCGCCGATACCAATGGCGGTCGTGATGGTCGAATAAGCCTCTTTGGGAGAGTGCAAAACGACATCTGCAAAAGCTGGAAGCAGTGTCGACACGTTGTTGGTAAAGAGTGCCGCCGCCACCGCCAACAACAAAAGCGGCGCGATGGTGTGGTGGGCGCGGGCGTATTGAAGCCCTTCTTTAAGCTGGCGGATCGGCGCTAACGATTGGGTTCCAGTAGGCGCATTGTCGATACGGATAATCCAGAGCATAAAGATGACCGCCACGAAGCTCAGGCCGTTCAGCAAGAAACACCAGCTCGGGCCGATCTGGGTCAGCACGATACCTGCCACCACCGGGCCGATGACACGCGAGATGTTAAAAATCATGGAGTTCATGGCGATACCGCTGGCGAGATGTTCACGCCCCACCAGATCGACCACGATGGCTTGACGGGTGGGAGCATCCAGCGCATTACTGACACCCAACAAAAAGGCCAGCAGCATAATATGCCAGACAGCTACCGTGTTGGTGAAGGTCAAGTAAGCCAGAATGAAAGCCAGAATCATCTGCACCGATTGGGTAAAAAGCAGCAGCGTACGGCGCGGTACACGCTCGATGATGACACCGCCCAGCGGCGATAAGATCAGGCTGGGCAAACCTGCCGCGCAAGCCACCAGTCCCAGCCACAGTTCACTCTGGGTAAGGTGGAAGACCAACCAGCCTTGGGCCACCGTTTGCATCCATGTGCCGGAGATGGAAATGGTCTGACCGATGAAATAAAGACGAAAGCGAGCAATGCGGAGTGCGGAAAGCGTATGAGAGCCGCTGCATTTGTCCATCCCATATGAAAAAGAAGCCAACGTGGCGGTAGAGTGATGCGACGTTGGTTACAATTTTTATTATAGGCCTACCATTTAAGTCCAATCAATAAAAAATCAAGATATTGGACTTAATTAAGATTAATAAGCCATTAGGCCATAGCCGCCAAAGTGCGGCGCGCGGCCTCCACATTAGGGACGGATCGGAGATAAGCACTTTCACGTGGGATAATCCGTTTGAGAGTGGCAAGTAATAAGTTTAGAAAACCGCTGTTGGTAATTATAAAAGCCAGACCGGTATTGCGCGGCTGAAGGCGAACCAGATTAACCGATTGCGTCAGCAGATCGGGAGGCACACTGATGTTATCGGCAATATCGATAATCGTATGGACTTTATGAGGCACGCTGTTCAGCATGGCGACGCTTTCCAGCCATGCCCAATTAAATTCTTGCCACGTCCAATGGCCTGCGATACGGAAACAAATAAGGGTATGCGCGTTGTCATCCCAATTCACAGAAACCGGCATTTAAATTCACAACCTTTATAGTGTCGATATATTTCGTAATATTCGCATATAAAGGAGGCATGTTCAAGGTCATCAGGGCTATTTTTCACTATAAATTCACAATCAACGGGGTAGGCGACGGACAAAGCGCCAATACTCAATCGGCGTGGGCGAATACCATTGATGACTTTCGAGGTCAGTGCGTTCGTAAGTGCTTAATTTTCCGTCGAGCGTGGCCTGTACAGCCTTGGATATGGCATCTAATGCGGCGAGGTACTGCTTCACAGGCAGCGTACGGTAAGTATCTGTCGGTTCAACCGTGATCGGGACTTGAGCGATGATCGCGCCGGTATCCACGCCGGGATCAACACGGTGGATCGTCGTACCAGCCAGTTCAGGATGGCCTTCGTAGACCGCCCAGAAGCCCCCATGCACACCCCGATAACGCGGTGTAATGCCGACATGGATATTGATGAAGGTAGGAGCCAGCGCCAGGATACGTTTGGCGATGATGCCGGTGCCGGTGACGACCACCACCTGTGGCTGATGCTGGGTCAGAGACGCACTGACTTCAGCACCGTTGACCGAGTCCACATCCATGACCGGTAAACGTCCATCGGGTAGCGAGGCGTCATGCCCGTTAAGCAGGCGCTCGATGATGGGGCGCGATTGGCGGCGGATAAAAAGGCGGTCAATCACGAGGAAGGCGAGTTGTCCGGCTACGATCCATGCGCCGAGTTTCTTGAGGCGGTAGCGGAGCATCTTGCGGGTGTGGGGCGCTTCAAAGATCACCTGTGCGATGGTGAAATGCTGCGCGAGGTGGTTAATCAGCAGGTAGGAGAGTTCATCTCGCGAGGCGAGAATGATGATGGGGGTGTTGGTGGAGTCGTTCAATAGCAGCACCTGTATTTAAAACAACAATGCAATTAAACCGTGAAGTGTTTTACGAACTTACTTACGCAAGCACCTTGTTTGCGGTTTGTTCCATTGTGAGGATGTCTAGTTTGCCCTGCTCGCGCATGATAGAAGCAATCTTCAAGATTTGTTCCAGCGCATCGAACATACGTGGGCTGGTGCCAAGGTTAAAGGGATGAAACCACAAATGATAAAGTTCATTTTTACGGGCGGCTTGTTCCATACCCAATCGGGCTTGGCGAACGCGCGAGGCGGTCGGGATGCGGCTGCGGATGCCATCGTAAGCCAGTAGGAATTGTGAGGCGGGAAGATTCACCAGCTTATTACTGACTTTGCAGGTGGCGAGATTATAAGTAGGTGGTGTTAGGGCTAAGCTGCGGTCGATTAGATGGACGAGGCCGCGCCGTTCGCGTGGACGGTTGCCTTCAATGCCCCGATAGGCGATGATGCCATATTTGGTGAGCGTATCAAGGTATTTGATCTGGTTTCGCGGGTAGACAATCGAACGCGCAACCGGCAGCTTGAGTTGCCGGTACAATTTCGCTACTTGTTGAAGTTCATATTCCCACACAGCCTGGGTGGTCATGGGGTCATCGGTGTAGATGTGGGAGAAAGTATGCGTCCCGATCTCGTGAGTGGTTTTGGCGGCACGTATCCACTCGACAACATAGGGCGCATGAAACCACTTCACCATGTCCAATCCCGGCGAGGCCATAATCATGGAACGTTTATCATCCGGCTTCAATATCAATTGCCCGACAATCGCCCATGTCGTCGGAATAGTGTACTGATCAAGCAGATCAATGAGGCGACGCAGAATGGATGGATATTGGTTGAAACAATCCGCATAGCGCAGGAGGTTTAGGCTGCCCGTACCCCATGCGATTTCAGTGTCGAGTGAGAGTATAAATGTACCTGTCATGAGGTAAAGTCTAGCGGAAGGTGTTCGGTTGTGCTACGGCGAACTGTTATAATGGGCATGATTTTATTCTATGAGTATTGGAAGCCGTCTTGCCTGAAACCTCCAACCCCGAGAACCAGAATAACCTCCAGGGCATCAACGTATGCTGGATCGGAAATCCGCGTTACAGCCAGCCTTTAAACCCAACCGATGACAAGAAGTGGGAATTATTAGAGGGTTTAGGCGTGGGCATGTTCGTGGTGGGATTTAGCATCGGAACGCGCCCACACTGGTTTAGCCAGCACGCGCGGTTTCTCTTGCTGCCAGAACTGCCTGTTTCGATACTGCGCTACGGGGAGATGTTCACGATCGCCCCGTTTATTTTGTTGTGGCTGATCATACGCCATAATGTCTCGGTGATTGTGGCAGGGAGTCCGTTTGAGGGATCAATCGGAGCGCTGGCTAAAAATGTGGCGCGATTATTCGGCAAGCGGGTGGCGCTGGTGGTCGAAAGTCATGGTGATTTTGAGGTGGCGGTACTCGAACAGCGGCAGGTGACCTTCCGCAGCGGGTATCGCTGGCTGATGCACAAAGCGGCGGGGTATGCGTTCCACCATGCGGATGTGCTGCGGGCGGTATCCAACAGTACGCGGGAACAACTTGGACGTTGGATACAGGGCAAAACGGTTATCCAGTTTATGACGTGGACGGATGTGAGTGCATTCCGTGACCGTCCGCGCGAAATTCCAGTGGCAGAGGCGCGCGATATTGTCCACGCAGGGGTGTTGATTCCACGTAAAGGTGTGCATACATTGCTGGATGCCTTCGCTCAGGTGGCAGCAGAAGTGCCAGATGCCCATCTATGGATTGTCGGCAAGCCAGAAAATGCAGCCTACGCGGCACAGTTGCATACACAAACCGGAGTGCTGGGGCTCCAATCACGGGTCACGTTTGTGGGTGGCGTCAATCAGCAGGAATTGGCGAAATATATGGCACGAGGGCGAGCAATGGTGCTGGCTTCGCTTTCGGAGGGGTTGCCGCGTGTGGTGGTCGAGGGGATGATGAGCGGGTTAGTCGTGATTGCCAGCCGTGTATCCGGTATCCCGGAAGTGATCGAGGACGGTGTGACCGGCTATCTGATTCCGCCAGAAGCACCGGATGTGTTAGCTGATACGCTGCGGCGAATGTATGCCAACAGGGACGTTGAGGGGATGACCCAACGTGCGCGGATATTTGCCGAACATTTCTTCTCGGAAGGCGCATACGTGGATGGTTACAAACGGCTGCTTTCGGCGGCAGTGGGAAAGGCTAAGTGATGCGTCTTCTGCTATTTAACCTCGTTACCGATGCGGATGATCCGGTCTTGGGTTTCACCACCACCTGGATTAATGGCTTGGCGGCACGCTGCGAAGCGGTGGATGTGATCACTATGAAGATGGGGCGGCTGGCGGTCGCGCCAAATGTACAGGTTTATTCGGTCGGCAAGGAAAAGGGTTATAACGAAGCGCGGCGGGCGTTTGAGTTTTACCGGATATTGTTGGGATTGCTGCGGCAAAATCATTATGAGGCGTGCTTTGCCCACATGATGCAGTTGTTCGCGGTGATGGCTGGGCCTGTGTTGAAGCTGTACCATGTGCCGGTTACGCTGTGGTACGCGCACAAAGCGACTGGACGTGTACTTAAACTGGCAGAAAAACTGGTTGACCATGTGGTGACATCGACGCCGGAAGGCTTCCGTCTACCGAGCCATAAGGTTCAGATTATTGGACAGGGAATTGATACCGAACAGTTCAAACCAGCAGTCAGCACGCAAACTCAAAAGCCGTTTACATTGATTAGCGTAGGGCGAATCGCGCCAGTTAAGCGGCTGGAGATTATCATCGCGGCAATCAAAGCCCTTCGAGAACAGGGGCTAACTGATCTGCGGCTGATCCTGGTGGGTGAGGTGGCAGCACAGGATGTAGATTACGAGGCACGATTACGGCAGTTGGTAGCCGATTATCACTTGGAAAATGCGGTGACATTTGCGGGTGGAATGCCCTATGAGGCGGTGGTGCGTGAGTATCAGCAAGCAGATGTGATGGTCAACATGAGCGCTACCGGCAGCATGGATAAGGCGGTACTGGAAGCGATGGCTTGCGCTTTGCCGGTTGTGACTGCCAATGAAGCCTTTAAGAGTTTGCTTGCAGCATGGGCAGATCTGCTCTATATCCCGCCAGAGTCGCCGGAAGTGCTGCCTGTACGCTTGAAGCGCTTAGCGGCAATGCCAACCGGCGAACGTGCGGCTCTTGGTGCTGAACTGCGGAAGCTGGTGGTCGACAATCACAGCATGAAACACTTAACCGACCAACTCATGATGATATTTAAGCAGTAAACGATGCCAAAACTTCTGTACCTTGCCAATATTCGTTTGCCAACCGAGAAAGCACACGGACTGCAAATCATGCAGAACTGCGAAGCCTTTGCTGAAGCCGGTGCGGACCTGCGCTTATGGGCGGCCAGGCGTGTGAATACGGCTGAGATGGCTGTGGTTAAGGATGTGTGGGCACATTATGGCGTGCGGCAGAATTTTCAGGTGCGGCGGTTGCCCTGCCTCGATTTGATGCCATTTGTGCCGCAAAACGGACGCGCTTCGCAAGTGCTGTTTTATGTGCAAGCGTTGACCTATACACTGGTACTGCTGGTGGCTGCATTGTTTACCCACGCCGACATATATTACAGCCGCGATACCTTTAGCTTGTTTGCCTTGAGTTTCATCAAGCCGCGTAAATCGCTGGTTTATGAAGCGCATATGCTGGCAAGTGGGCGCAGCGGTCGGTGGATTCAACGTCAGGTTGTGCGCCGTGTCGGGACTATTATCCCAATTACGCAAAAGTTGAAAGAGGATCTCCAATCTTCCTCCGTTAGCGATCAAAGGAGTCAATTAACCAGGTTTTTGGTGGCACATGATGGCATCCGCAAAGAGCGTTTCGCGAATGTGCCCTCGCAAGCTGAAGCACGCACACAAATTGGTTGGCCGCGCGAGGCGTTCATCGTGGGCTACGTAGGACGATTGCAGTCACTTGCGACCGACAAAGGTGTTGGGACGCTGGTGGATGCGTTAGCACAGGTTGGTGATGTGGCGCTGGGGTTGGTCGGCGGGCCGGATGATAAAGCAGAGGCTCTGCGGCAGCACTGGTCAAAAATCGGATTGAGCGTAGATAATTTTTTGTATGCCGGGCAGGTCGCGCCGGATAAGGTGCCGTTGTATCTGGCGGCCTTGGATATATGCGTGATACCCCTACCCTGGACACCCCAATTTGCCTATTACACCTCACCGATGAAATTGTTCGAGTATATGGCGTCAAAGCGGGCTGTTATCGCGTCGAATTTGCCAGGGATCGCCGAGGTGGTGGTTGATGGAGAAACAGCGCTGCTTGTTCCAGCAAGTGATGCGGGTGCGTTGGCATATGCTATTCAACGAATGCGGGATGATGCGACATTACGGCAGCGGTTGGCAGACGCGGCATATACCGAAGTGATGGCCCATTATACGTGGGCGGCACGGGCGCAGAATATCCTCGCTGGCATTCGAGAGTCTCAGGCATGAGCAATATCAACCAATCTGACGTGCATATCGGTCTGATAGCACCCGACCTCACCATGCGGCATGGGTGGGCGCAGTACAGCTTGAGCCTGATTAAGGCGCTGCAAAAAATGGGTGTGCGACTGACAGTGATAGCCGCGAAAAATAGTCCATCGCTGCCAGGGATTGATCTACATCCGGTGCTGCCAATGCTCGCACCACGTGAACGGGGATTCAACTTCAAAGTGCTGGCACAAATACCATCTACACGCCGACTATTACGGGATTGCGATGTGATTCATGTGCTGGCTGAGCCATATGCGCCATTAGGTGCGTTGGTAACGGGTCAGCGTCCTTTGTTAGTCACTGGACATGGGAGCTACGTCCATATTGCCGGGCATGAACGCTGGCCTTTCAATATGCTTTATCGCCGCGCGCTGATGCAGTCTACATTGGTATGTGTGAGTCACTATACGGCCAAAGTCGCGCAGCAAGCGCTGCCCGGTGTAAGGACGCGAGTGGTCAACAACGGTGTGGATGCGGCACGTTTTGCCGGATTGGTTCACACGCCACAGCAGCCGCCCATCGTGCTGGCAGTGGGCGCAGTCAAGGCACGTAAAGGTCAGTTGGAGTTGGTCCAAGCGATGCCTGAAGTACTAGAACGCTTCCCTGATGCCCGATGCGTCATTATCGGCAGTCTGACCGACGAGTCCGATTATGTGCGGCGGGTGCAACAGGCTGTCACATCAAAAAATCTCCACGATCATGTGCAGCTTTTGGGGCGTGTATCGGAGGAAATGCTACTGGACTATTATCAGAAGGCGAGTGTATTTGCGCTGCCATCGATGAATGACGGTTGGAAGTTTGAGGGGTACGGGCTGGTACATATGGAAGCCAGCGCGGTAGGTCTGCCCGTGATCGGTACGACGGATTGTGGTGCTGAGGATGCGATTGAGAACGAGGTGACAGGTTTGCTGGTATCACAGGCACAGGTGGGAGACGAACTGCCAGAGGCGATTATTCGGTTGCTAGGTGACCCGGCATTGGCAGCGCGGATGGGCGCAGCGGGGCGGCACAAGGCTCAGCATCGGACGTGGGATATCGTCGCGAGTGAGATGGTCGGGGTGTATAATCAAAGTGTCGGTAAGTAGCAGAGAATACGACATGTTCCAAATCACTGTTAAAGATGCAAAAATCAAGCTCAATGATCTTATTCAAGCAGCGGAAAACGGTGAGGATATTCTGATCGTGACTGACGAACAAGAAACAATCATGCTTGTTCAGGTTGAAAAACCTAAAAAGAAGTTACGGGAATTTGGAACTGCCAAAGGACAGTTTGAAATTTCTGATGACTTTGACGCTCCACTTGAGGCTTTCAAAGATTACACGCCAGCGGATCAACCCAAACAGGAAAGCCGTATATTTGGAACAGCGAAGGGCAGGTTTACCGTATCTGATGATTTTAATGATTACATGCAATTAACATGATTGAAACTCTCCCCTCTCTTGGCGTTCTCTGCGTTTTCTCTGCGTCTTGGCGGTTCAATGTATTTAACGGTGTAACGCGCTTGTGGTAGCCCCTGATCGACTCCGCGCTTTTTTCGGCAAGAAATTTGTCCGTGACACGTTGATTTTGCAGGTGGGCAAGGTCGGTATCACCCTGTTCACGTTTCTCTCGGCTTTGCTGGTAGCACGGCTGATGGGTGCGCGTGAGTACGGCATCTGGGCGCTGGCGCAGTCGGTACTGAGCATTGCCCAGGCCTTTAACCTGACTGGATTGAACACCAGCATCAACACGCAGTTACCGATGGCTGTCGGTGCGAAGGACGAACGCGAAATCCGCAACCTGTTGGCAGCCTATGTCAAGGTAGCACTGATTTGGGGCGTGGGCATTTTTGTCGTGCTGCTGCTCATTGGACCACTGCTGACCGGATTAGCCTACAACGGCGATAGGCATATTGGATTACTGGCAGCTTTTCTCTCACTAACAGTGTTGCCGGATATGCTCTATAACTTGCTTACGACGACGCTGCAAAGCCAACGGTCGATGCGGCGCTTGGTCATCCTGACCAATCTCAATCAAGTCGTACTGCTGCTGTGTACACTGGTGGCTTTAATAATCAGCGCGACGCCGGAAAGCATGGTGATCTCGCGTATCGTTTATTCGACTGTGACTTTTTTCATGGCGTTATGGTTTTACCAGCACTATCGCCGAGATTACGCTGTGCCCTATCCGCATATGAATCACGTGCTGCGGCAGATTGGTTCGGTGGCGAGTCGTGCCTATTTAGGGTTTGGTTTCCTGAATGCGGTCGATAAAAATATCGCCTCGTTCTACACCGAAATCCCGCTGCAAATCGTGGGTATCTATGCAGGCAAAACGGCGGCGGGTTATCTGGAACTAGGCTTTAAGGCGCTGACTATTCCGGCGACTTTTGCCTCGGCGCTGTTTGATAATATACAGGCAGTTGTGCCGCAGGCTATCGGGCGCGGTGATTACGTTCATCTGCGGCGAAATTTTTTACGTGTACTAACCGTGTTGGGCATCGGTGCGGTGATATTTTATGTGTTGTTCGCGCTGGTGGTGCCGATCATTGTGCCGTTGATTTTCAGCCGGCAGTGGATACCCGCAATACCGGTGGTGGCTGCTCTAGCCGTTTATGGCATCGTAGGAACAGTGGGCGGAATTATTGGGCCGTTATACCGGGGTCTGAACCTGATGCGTCCTGTTATCATCATTAAACTGGTGACGATGGCAGCGATTCTGCTCCCCGGCTTATTGATCCTTCAGCAAAAAGCGGCAGTACTGGATGTTTGGGCTGTGATTCAAGGGAGTACACCTTTGCTGGCATTAGGATCACAATCGGGAGCAGTGGTTGGCGCGTGGATTGTGAATGGACTGCTGCTGGTTTCGGCGCTGCTGACCGCCTTCGTTGCGCTGCCCGTGCTGCGGCGCAAAGCGCTAGAACAAGCACACATACCGACAAACTAACCAGCTTCTAACACCATTCCACAACCTGACAGGCTGAATTCCGTGTATACTCTAATTGTGGGTGATTGTCACACGATTGTTTTGATAATGGGTGTGGTTTGTCACCACTCAAAAAAGTCATTTATTGATAGACTACAAGAACTCAATAAGACCTTTTTTATTTCCCGTCACTCATATTATTGATTTTCATGTTTTCGGTGGATAAGCAGAGGAGCAAAAAATGACCAATCCCCCGGTAGACGTGCAGAAGTACGGCCAGAGTATCTGGCTCGACTTTATTCACCGGAATTCGCTGGATAACGGTGAAATGCAGAAGTACATTGATGAATTTGGTGTAATCGGTGTCACTTCAAATCCAGCGATTTTCCAGAAAGCGATTGGTGAGTCGGATACATATGACAGTTCGATCACCCATTTGCTGGAATTGGATGCGTATAACATCTACGAAAAGCTAGCAATCGAAGATATTCAACACGCGTTGGATATGTTTCGTCCGATTTATGACCGCACCAACAAAAGGGATGGCTATGTCAGCCTCGAAGTATCGCCGCTGATTGCGAACGATACCGCTACGACGATTTCGGAAGCGCTGCGGTTGTATAAGGCGGTTAACCGCCCTAATTTGATGGTCAAAATTCCAGCGACACCGGCTGGGCTGCCTGCCATTGAAGAAGCGATTTCGCAGGGCGTGAACATCAATGTGACGTTGATTTTCGCTGTGGATAACTACGAAGATGTGGCGAAAGCCTACATTCATGGTTTGGAAAAGCGCTTGGCGGCAGGCGGCGACATCAGCAGTATTGCCTCGGTAGCCAGCTTCTTTCTGAGCCGCATCGATGTCATGATTGACCGGATGCTCGAAAACAACATCCGTGCAGCACAGGGACGTGATCTGGATGTAGTGGCGCGTAATCGCGAGCTGTTGGGCAAGGCGGCAATCGCCAACGCTAAAATGGCTTATAAGCGTTTCATGGAAATGTTTTACGGTGATGGTTTCGCCAAGTTACGGGCAGCAGGCGCACAGGTCCAGCGTCCGCTGTGGGCATCGACCGGCAGCAAGAATCCGGCCTATCCCGACACCATGTATGTTGACCGCCTGATTGGTAAGGATACGGTGAATACTGTACCGCCCGCGACTTTGAAAGCCTTCAAAGATCATGGTACAGCTGCCAATACCTTGGAAGATGGCATTGATAACGTTCAGGATACACTCGATATGCTGGCAGAGGTGGGCATTGATATGGCCCATGTCACCACGCAGTTGCAGGCCGACGGCGTAACGCTCTTCGTTGAAGCCTTCGAAAATCTGCTGAAGCAAGTAGAGGCAAAACGCGATGTTTTGCAAGCAGGTGTTATCCAAAAACAAAATTTAGCACTGGGCATTCACGGTGACGCCGTTCAGACAGCCATAACAAAAATGGCGTCTGACAAAGTGAATGCCAGAATATGGGGACGCGACGGCAGCGTATGGAAGGACCAGTCGAACGCAATCAATAAGATTGAAAACCGGCTGGGTTGGCTAGATACAGACAAAACGATTGACCTTGCGCGGTTGAAAGACCTCCAAAAGAACATCAAGGATGGCAGTTTCAGCCATGTGCTTTTGTTGGGGATGGGCGGCAGCAGCCTCGCCCCGGAGGTGCTTTACCAGACCTTCGGGCGGCAGGCCGGTTTCCCTGAATTTCACATGCTGGACAGTACCGATCCTGATTACATCCGGCAGATTGAAAAGGCGATTGACATCAAGAATACGCTATTTATCGTCTCCAGTAAGTCGGGTGGAACGATTGAAACCGAGATGTTCGCCAAGTATTTCTACGACAAAGCGGGTAAGAATGGCAAGCAGTTCATTGCCATTACTGATTCCGGCAGCGGCTTAGAAAAGGATGCCAAAGACAACGGGTATCTGGATATATTCCTGAACCCGCCGGATATTGGCGGGCGTTACAGCGCCTTGAGTTATGTGGGCATGGTTCCGGCGGCATTGATGGGTTTGGATTTGGATAAGCTGGCTGCCGAAAGCAACCGGATGATGAAGGCTTGTTCAACCATCATTCCAGAGCAGCAGCATCCCGGCATCTGGCTCGGCGCGATTATGGGCGTCATCGGACAGCAGGGGCGCGACAAGGTGACTATCCAGACCAGCGCCAGTATCATCAGTTTTGGCAACTGGATTGAACAGTTAATCGCCGAAAGCACCGGTAAAGAAGGCAAAGGTATTCTGCCGGTGGTTGGAGCAACGGTTGGTCATCCCCATGACTATTCATCCGACCGGCTGTTTGTTTACTTGAAAGTCGAGGATGATCCCCACAATGATGAGATGGATGCCAGTATCCGAGCACTGCGTGAGGCCGGACATCCGCGTGTGACACTCTATCTGCCGAATAAGTATTCTCTGGCGGGCGAGTTTTTCCGCTGGGAATATGCAACGGCGATAATCGGCAAGGTGTTTGAGATCAATCCGTTTGATGAGCCGAATGTAACTGAGAGCAAAGAAAACACGGCTCGCTTGCTCAAGTACTACGATATCAGCGGCTTGCCCCCGACCGAACACGCCTTCAAAGAAGGTAATGTTGAATTGTTTGCTGACGAGAAGATGCTGCGGCTGCTGAGCGAATTGTGTTTGCAGCACAATTATAACAGCGGCGATCTGACCGGCATGTTGGCGGCTTTCATCAACTCGACAATGGCGGGTGATTACTTCGCATTTCAGGCTTATTTGCCAATGACGGCTGAAATCAACACAGCCTTGGAAGAACTACGCCGCAGACTGCGCCATTCAACGCGCCGTGCGGTGACGTTAGGCTTCGGGCCGCGCTTCCTGCACAGCACTGGACAGTTCCATAAAGGGGGGCCGAACAGCGGAAACTTTATTCAATTGACCTGTGACGATGATAACGACATCGATATTCCAGGGGAGAATCTGACCTTCGGTGTATTGAAGGCGGCACAATCGGCAGGTGATTTGGAAGCGCTGCGACATAAAGACCGGCGCGCCATACGATTGCACATCAGCGATGACATCATGAAGGGTCTGGACATTCTAATGAAGGCGATTGATCTGGTAGACGAACGGCGGAAGTGAACTGTTCCTACTGGTAATGGTTACAGTAATGCAGTAAGACATGGTATAGAGAGGACACACGCGTCCTCTCTATATTTTTATATACCCATCGAGCACTTATCGTTCTCAATCCAGCTATTGGTGAAACGAATTGATGTAATAACTCTTAACACTCTTGAGGTGTAATTAAGGTGCATAATTATTTGTAATAGTTTCAGTAAAATTGAGTAAAGAACATCACTATGCCGTTTTCAGTAAGTTGGTACATTAAAGATGAAATCATTTATACCCACTATTGGGGTACGGTAACAGCCGAAGATTTACGTAACTGCCTGCTACAAACACAAGAATTTATGGAGCATAGTCCACGTTCCATCATCCATGTCATCAGCGATGTTGGCGATATCGTCGAACCTGTGTCATTTAAAGATTCAATGAAGATTGTTCGTGAGGTTGGTCCTCATCCACGCGCCGGATGGACACTTAACATCCGTGAAAAGTCTGCATTAATCAAAATGGGAGCCTCGCTTGGCTCTTCCATTTTTAAGATGCGTTTCAGAGCATTTAGCACGCTCGATCAGGCGATAGACCATCTGAAGTTTTTCGATTCAGCGATTAGTTGGGACAAAATCGACAAATCCGTTGCTGCCTAGATCTATGTTTATCGAAGTCGGTGGCGAATAGTTCATAAACAATCGTAAAAGAGGCGAGTCTGGAAAATCAGACTCGCCTCTTTTATGGGTGGTGAATGACAAAAAAATACCGTTGTACCGTACCCTAAACTTGCACTTTGCGGCGGTTGTTATAAATGAGCAAGCCAACCGCGATGATGACGCAGATGAGTCCGATGATCGTCCACTGCGAGGTATTGGACATAAAGCTGCCCTGAATGACACCAATACCTTGAAAGAACCAGACTCCGCCCATAAGCGCGATCAATATGGCGACGACGTTGATTCCGAGTTTCATGATAATTCATCCTTGTATATGAGAAGCCATTTGAATAATCCTGTTCGGTAGAATGGAGGTACCAACCAACCCAAACTAATCGAACAGGAAGAAGCTAAGTGTGTCACAAGAGGAAGCGTTACACCAGTGATTTGACTGACAAGCAGTGGGAAATCATTTAT
>JBGAHG010000058.1:0-36540 GCA_044226325.1 Aggregatilineales bacterium | reverse complement strand
AGTGTACGGCTTCAGTACCTATGAGACTCCGAAAGGAATTAAATCAAGAGATACTCTCCCCATCTGGAACAAAGTATCGGGAGCAATTCACTCAACTCAGCGCAAGCGCGATCGCTTGTTCGGTCGTCAACGTCGTTCCTTTGTCCCATTCCAATTCAAATACAATATCCCCAAGCCAAGTTCGGAGCCTAGTTAACACGGCCTGTTGATTTATCTGCTCTACTCGCTCGAGAGGTGCACCAATACGAATCCGCAAGGTTTCGGCAGCCGCGAATAGTTCAACAGCTTGTTCATAGCGCTTTTCTATTTCGTTGAGCTGGGCAAGCTGTTCGAATGAGTAGGCGTATCCTCGTTGAAGACCTAAATCGCGGCGAATACGTAGTGATTCGCAGGTTAATTCCCTTGCCTTAGCATATTCACCCATCTCCAGAGCAACACATCCCATATTATGTGTGGCTAAAGCTACCCCACGCTGGTATCCTATTGATTGGTATATATCCCGGCATTCGAGCAATGCTCGTCTCGCTGCCACGAAGTCATGTATCTCCAGCAAATCTGCCCCAAGAAAGTTAAGAGCAGTTGCGAGTTCAAACGGACGAGCTAATTTTCGCCAAAGCGCAACACTTTGAAGTTCATACTGAATTGCTGCCTCACTTTCACCTGTCGTATACCATATATTTATCGCCAGCAACTGTTTGCCTTTCGCCATCCCCGCTGTGTACGACATTTGCTCCGCCATCTGTAACGCTTCTTCGATCTGCTTTTGCAAATGTATGAGATGGCCGGCGTGTCGAGACAGATCACAATGCATCAACCGAGCATCTACTATCCCCCGCTGATCGCCAAGTTCATAAAACACCTGCTGCGCTTGCCGGGCACACTGCAACCCGTAGTCGAAATCGGAGATTGCGGAGGACAGGTCAGCTGCAGACAGCAAAGCATGTCCCCGCTGGAGCGAAACCGTTGTCTGGGTTTCCTCCAATGCGCGTTCGAGCCATCGACGCCCTTCTTGGAAAAACCCGCTCAGTTCCCAGAAATTCAGATCCGTGCCCAACTGCGCGACCAATGTAAGGGCTTGCTCGTGGTCGTTAGCGAGCAGCCATTCAAACGCGCGTTGTAGGTTATCGTGGTCATCCTGTATAGCATGCAGTCTTTCAGGCAGCGTCTGCCCGGCACGATTCTCTGCCGCGAGGGAGACGAACTGCGCATAGTAGTAAGCATGTCGTTCCAGCGCATCCGCCTCCTGATTGCTGCCGCGCAAAAGCTCATGGGCAAATTGGCGGATGGTCTCGTGCATGCTGTATCGCTGGCGCTTGACATCATTTCCAAAGGCCACCAATGAGTGGTCAACCAGTTCGGCGAGTAACTCAGCACACGGTTCACCCGGTTCGCTGATCGCCTCGGCGGCTCCCAATGTCCAACCACCGGCAAAAACCGCTAGTCGGCGCAGTACCGAGCGCTGCTGAGCGCTCAAGAGTTCGTAGGACCAGTCAATTAGTGTGTGCAGTGTGCGCTGGCGTGACACGGCCTCGGCAGACCGCTTATTCAGCCAGATGAAGCGTTGGCCCAGACGTTCAGCGATGGCTTCGACAGGCAGCAAACGGGCTTGCGCGGCGGCAATTTCGATTGCCAGAGGGATACCGTCGAGCTGCTGGCAGATTCGAACAATTGACTGAACATTCGCGTCGGTCAGCATGAAAGAGAGCAACGATTGCGCAGCCCGGTCGGCGAACAGTTGAACCGAATCATATGTCATCGACTCAGCAACCGTGAGCCGTTCCACGCCATTGATTGTGGGCGTGGCAAATGGTTCCAGTCGTACCACCTGCTCTTCTACAAGATGAAGCGGAATACGGCTCGTTGCCAGTACGGTCAGCCCTGCGGACTCGCGGCAGAGTGTTTGGACAAGGCGAGTGCAGGCTTTCACCAGATGTTCACAGTTATCCAATACCAAAAGGAGAGTCTTGTCGCGCAGGTAATCTACTATGACGCTAGTTGATGAGCGACCGATGTTGGTCGGCAAACGCAATGCTGCCGCGACTGCGTCGTCCACAGCGCTTCCATCAGCAAGACCTGCCAGTTCAACGAAGCAAATGTCATGGGCGAAAACGCCTGCCATTCGGCGGGCAACCTCAATAGCTAGGCGTGTCTTGCCGACACCGCCGGATCCTGTCAATGTCACCAGCCTGACCGTTCGGCGGGACAACAGATCGACAAGGCGCGCGGATTCTTGCTGGCGACCCAAAAAGCGCGTAAGAACAGGTGGCAAATCGATTCGGTTCGAATGCGCCTCCACCGGCGCAAGCGCACGGATTTGTTCGGCAAGGGTCACGGTTTCAGATGTCGGCGCTAGACCAAGCTCGGTTGCCAGCATTCGGCGACATGTTTCGTAGACCTCCAGCGCGGCGCTCCGCTGATCCGCCCGTGCAAGTACACTCATCAGTCGACGATAGGCGGATTCGTTCAGTGAATCATATTCGAGCAGGCGGCGTGATAGGTGTGTGGCTTCAGTCAGTTGATCGGTGTGTTCATAGAACACGGAAAGCTGTTCCATTGCTACGGTCGTCTGCATTCGGAAATACTGACGCTGATTGAGCAGCCATTCATCGAATTCCAAGCAATTTACGAGCGAGAATTCGTCCAAGAAGTCGCCCCGTACCAAATTGAGCACCTCGGCCAGCCGTGCGGAACATTCCAGACAGCTATGTTGTTTTGGGTGTGGATGGAGATGACAAGCTTCAATCAGTGTACAAAAGCGGGTCACATCCAGTTCGTGATCGCTGAGGGGATTGAAACCTAATGTGAGCCGGTCGCCGATCAGATGTGACTGTTCGTCAGAAGCATTCGTTCCCAGTGCTTTCTGAAGGTGCGCCCAAGTTACCCGAAGATTGTTTTGAGCAGCAGCTGTCGGTAAGTCGGGCCACAACAAACCAAGTAAAAATTCACGGCTGTGTGCGTGATCTGATTCCATCAGAAGATAGGCAAGTAGTCCGATTGCCTTGCGGTTGGTGAGGGTGATCCCTCCCAGTTGGCGATGCTTGATCTGCAACGGACCGAGTAACGAAAAAACCAGTTCTGCCAAAGTCGTCCCAGATAATGATGAATTAATGGCGTTTCACTAATGTGTTGAATATAGCACAACGAACAAAAAATAGGCTTTCTTTCATTGGGGTTCTGGTGATTTTCTGACGCAGGAAGGAAGACGTGATTACCAGCACTTCTATGTGAACTAACGGTCTCAACCGCTATCCAAAAGTGAGAAAGGACTACAGCAATGCTCAGATCAAGACTTATTATCGTAACCACCCTAATGGCCTTGGCTTTGTTGATGATTGTCCCAATAGGGCAAACCACGGGGACAATCATCTATGCTGACCAAGGGGCGAAAGATGGTAAATGTGTTAACTTACCTGCTTCTGTAAATGGTCGTGCTGGCACCGCAACATCAGGGAATCCCGCGTTCTGCACGCCAACGCCAACAAATACGCCGTCCCCGACATCTACACTAACTAGTACCCCAACATCGACTCCTACCAATACGCCTACAGTTACGCCCACAAGTACGGCGACCACGACTAATACACCGTCTCCGACATTCACGCCGACGAACACTGCCACCCCAACGAATACTGCGACTATAACCAACACCCCCATTCCAATTCCACCGGCGAGCATTACGGTCTACAACACTGGCAGTTTCTTTGTCCAATACTACCTGTCGTACTATCTTCCCGGCTTGCCCATGCAGAGCCTATATAGTGGTGTATTTAACATAAATCAAGGCGTCACGCTAACGGTTCCCGGCAATGCCACGAATATCGGGGTGTTAGTTCAGGAATATACAGGCATAACGGGATGGCAAACGGCATGCACTCGTTCGTATGCTCAAGCCACCACGGCCGTCATTATTGTCAGTGGTACACCTTTCCTTGCAACCTGTACGGGATGACTGCGTCACGGGGAGCATGACTGACGAGGACAATAGCGAACTACGCACCATGTCTGTTCACATGAAGTGAGATGATCGCAAATTTGGAAGGAGAGATTGAAATGGCAATCAAAGTGATCGTTGAATTACAAGCTAAACCAGGCAAGCGAGCTGTGCTTAAGAATCTGCTTGAAAACGTTGCCACAACGCTTGGGCCGAATGAGCCCGGTTTCTTGGGCAGCACGCGCTACGAGGTGCTCGACAATCCCGACATACTCGTCGAGATTGCCGATTGGGAATCGGCTGAGGTACGGGCGGCGGCGATGCAGAAGGCCATGTCTAGCGGCGCATATGCTCCCTTGGGAGATCTGCTGGCTGCGCCATTCCGGGCAACCGTCATCAGTCAACTACCCTGATCCGTCCACAAATCCAATGATTAGTGATCATGGGTGCGACTATCTTGAATTAGCACCTCTTATGAGCAAGGAGAAATGATGATGTCTGCAATTGCAAGTATGTCCATGAATAACCGCACTTCACTGCTTCGTTCGATTGTTCTCGGAGGAGTGATAGTCGGTATCGCCGATACCATCGTCTATCATTGGCTGGTTTCAAGTGTTATTGAGGGGAACCCATTAACGAGCGTGTATCAATATCTGGCAAGCGGTGCACTGGGCATGGCCGCCTTCGAAGGCGGCATCAACACCGTCCTGCTTGGGGTGTTTTTCCACTTCTTCGTTTCTTTTGTGGTCGCTGCTGTCTTTATCGTAAGCGCCCATCGAATCCCGCTCTTGCGTCGCCACCCTATCGTTGCGTCGCTTGTGTATGGTGTTGGTGTGTACATTGTCATGAATATGATTGTATTGCCTCTCAGCGCGGCACCGCCGCTGCCACCTCCAACAATGCCCCAGCTCATTGCAGCTATTTTGGATCATATTTTGGTCGTCGGACTGCCGCTGGGAGTCCTCATGCGGCGCAATGCCGGCCCTAATAAATAAGGCGGGCAGAATTCACTTCAAAGTGGCACACGCTGTGTTTTTCAATCTGTATGTCGTCAAAACAAATGGGGTATGCGGGGATTTTAGTAAGAGAGACTTGACCTAATTATACCCAACCACCCTAGATTGACGACTGCGCCACCAAATGCTGTGTGCGGCGCAATGCCCCGGTATGCTGCTTGACGACTGCACGGGCATCTTGGATCTGTGTATATATCTTCAGAGCTTTTGGGACAAATCAAACCCGAATTTTAAGTGTATTGGTTGCGTAGGCATCGAATATAACTCTCATGTTCTTGTCTGGAGTTACAACCAAGTATCGTGTCATGATTGCGAACAAAGCATTAACTTTCTTGCCTTGAAATATTCCACGCAGTTCCAACACTAATATTAAGGTATCTTGAAATAGCTGGAAAACTCCATCCCCTTGAGCGAAGTTCAATAACTTGTGCTTGAAGTTCCAGTTTTGCAGGATTGATTGCGCGAGTTCGAGCCTGGTATGCAGCTCTGTGAAATGAAAATTCGAGTTTGAAATATCTAGGATACATGTGGAAACCCGTTCGAACAATTATATTGTACTATATTTTAAAGTACAGTAAGTTAATTGACTTTCATTATTAGATTTCCTACGATTCTAAAATCTCTCTTAGGTTAGACCGTCAATTGGTCCATTACTTTCTGAAGCTGCAATACCGTTGATAATTCAAGGTAAGCGTTCGCGCGCACGGAACGGTCAGAAATCAGGTTTGAGAGCCTCAAACCCCAATCGAGGGATGAAAACAGGCTTTTTCATGCAACACCCTACTCGTCTGGTGGGGTGTTTTTATTTCTACAGAATGTTAAGTCCCCTGCTGCACTGGCGATTAGGATATGATTGACCAGCACAGATACGGTGAAGATGGACATATGTGACTCAGGCAACGATGAAAAATCATACAGAAGCCGTGAATCCTATCGATGCCTCGCTGTTGGTCAAGCGTGAATTATCAACGGTTTATGTGGGCAGTACCCGCAGTACCACTTCCGCAGTTAGGATAACGCAGGTTCCAAATGACCATAGGGTCGGAATGGTATTACTTTTCTTCCGACCTTTAGGTCAATTTCTCGATACGTTTTAGTTCATTGTCTCGCGTAATGCGTTTGTTGCATCTTTATCAACAGTCAAATCATCGCGCAGAACAACCCCATATTGGCGTTTAGCGGCTTCAACCGTTACATAGCCATCCAAAACATCTTCCCGCACTAAAGCAGAATCACGTTCGACGGCGCGGCCAAAACCACCTCCACCACCAGTATGGGTTTTAATCACCGAGTGGTTGGGAACTGGCTTGCGATTGGTCTTCAAAATGTGCATTTGTTGGTTATCGGGCGTTGTGATAACTACATCTGGACCCACTCCTGATTCGCCGCCGAGCAGCCCCCACGCAGGTGTTACAGAACGGTCAAACCACAAAGAAATATAACTGTCGGAACCAAGACTGTATTCGCGGTAGATTCCGCAACCACCCCGGAACCGTCCAGCACCACCTGTATCAGGCCGAATGCCGTAGTTACGCAGCAGCACTGGAAACTTGTTTTCGTAAACCTCAACAGGTAGGTCTTTGAAACCGCCGTTGACGTTGTTGATTAGTGCATCCTGACCATCACCACCTTCGTATCCACCCCATCCACCGGGGGTCGGTTCGACTGCAAGGAACGGTAATCCATTTCGTGGATCGACACCGGCGATAAAAATAACCATCGAATCGCCGTAATGTGCGCCTGCTACTTTGTCGGGCATAACAGGTGTGAGTGCCTTGACGAACAAGTCAATCAAAATACCAAGCGGCGTGAAATACCATTGGCAGGCAGCCGGTTCCTGAGCGCGGAAGATAGAACCTTCAGGAGCCTCAATCGTCAGAGTTTTAAATGTACCTCCATCGACAGGTCGTCGCGGATTGACTAACAGTTTAAAGGCCACACGACAGGCGGAGATGGTTTGTGCAAAACCACAGTTAATTGGCCCAAGTGCCTGCTTCGATGAGCCGTTAAGATCAATAGTCATACTATCGCCGTTGATGGTTACTGCCATCTTGATGGGGATCGGACCATTGCCTAGCCCATCATTATCAACAAAACCTTCCGATTGATAGATGCCATCAGGAATGGCTGCAACAGCCTGTCGTTCAAGCGCTTCCGACTGACGGAATATTTCATCACGGGCTGCCATCACAGTGTCATATCCAAAACGGTCAAGAATGTCGCTGAAGCGTTGTTCACCTGTTCGACCGGCTGCAATCTGGGCATTCATATCGCCTATGAGCAGGAAGCCAAAGCGACCATTCCGGCGCAGGAAGTCGATGATTTCTTCTCGTGGCTTGCCTGCTTCGTAAAGACGAGTGGGAGCCCAACGCATACCCTCCTGATAGATTTCAGAGGAGTCCATCGGGCCGCCTGCGTCTTTAGCACCGACATCAAGCCAGTGTGCGCGGGATGCCGAGAAACCAACCAATTTGTCCCGCCAATAAATGGGCGCAAACATGGTTACATCATTCAGATGTGTTCCAGTCATATAAGAATCATTCATGAAAAAAATGTCACCGGGATGAAAATAATCCCAACCGAACATCTCGGCGGTGAGCTGCACACACACCTGAAGATTGCCGAGGAAAAGTGGTAAACCCAGTGACTGCCCTAACACATTACCTTGGTTATCGAGTAATGCGACTGAACAATCTTTGCCCTCATAAATAATGGGCGAATAGGCGCTGCGAATAAGCGTAGCGTTCATATCCTGCGCGATAGACACAAAAGCGTTACGCAGGATTTCAGTTGTAATGGGATCGATTTGTGTTGTAGTCATCGTTATTGCCTTGTGATAATGACATTACCGAATTTGTCTACGGAAGCGCTATATCCCGGAGGAATGACGGTCGTCGCGCTCGATTCATCAATAATCAGCGGCCCTTCATATTGAGCACCAATCGGCATAGCATCACGGTTCAAGATAGTCGTCATAAGCGATTGACCATCGAGGATAACCTCGCGCGTACCTTGCACTGCATCGCCTGCATCAGCTTTGGGTTGAAAGCCCAATACTTCACTGCCGACTCGTCCGAAAGCTCAAACGGAGCGTGTATGGGTATATTGACGAAGTATTCCTGTCCTGTGTAGCGAATATCGGCTGAGATAGCAAAGTACATATCGTCTTCCGCCACTTCTTCTTCAGCCATCAACTTCTTACCTTCTTGCAACATTTGGTCGAACACGGTTTGTATCGCGCCCGACGAGGTTTTGCCCGATGGATAGTAGAAGTTGGTAGTCAAATCACGCCGAATATCGGTCTGGAGCATACCCCACGCCGAAAACGTACCGGGACTCCACGGCACAATTACTTCACGAATGCCCAGTTCACGCGCAAGCCAAACGGCATGCATCGAACCCGCGCCACCATAAGCCACCATCGACAAATCACGCGGATCAATACCCACTTGAATAGTAATGGTACGAATGGCATCGGCCATCTTGGCGTTGATGACGGAAAGCATCCCTTCCGCGAGTTCTGTGTCCCCCAAATTGAGTTGAGAAGCAACCGAATGAATAGCGTTCTTGGCCGCTTCTACATCAAGCTGCATCCAACCACCCAAACGGGCATCGGTTCCGATACGGCTGAGGAAAAGGTTTGCATCAGTTACGGTTGGTTGTGTACCACCGCGTCCATAACAGGCCGGTCCGGGGAGCGCACCCGCTGACTGTGGGCCGACACGCAATGCACCGGCTTCGAGCCACGCTAATGAGCCGCCACCTGCACCGATGGTGTGAATTTCGACCAGTGGCAGAAGCAGTGGTAAACCCTGCTGCTCGGTTTCGTTGGAAACACCCGGTTTGCCATCAATAATGAGACACATGTCAAAAGATGTTCCGCCCATATCCACGCCGAGCAGATTTTTGCGGCCGGTTGTCTTAGAAAGCGCGACACAGCCAATTGCTCCACCGACAGGGCCGGAGAGTAAAGTGTGAACGGGTTGTTCGCGTGCGGTCCTGGCGCGGATAATGCCACCGCTGGACTGCATCACGTGCACTGCCGCATCTGTGCCGAAATCAACCAATTCTTGTTCCAAGCTGGTCAGATAACGCTGAACTATGGGGGCAATATAGGCATTCATCACTGCCGATGAAGCCCGCTCATATTCACGCCATTCCCGCGCGATTTCGTGTGACAGGGTAATGGATACACTGTCGCCTAATGCTTTTTGCAGGATTTCCCGCGCACGCAGTTCATGCACAGGGTTGACATAGGCATGGATGAAACAAATGGCAACCGATTGAATACCCTCTGCCTGAATCTTCTGAATAATTGGCTCGAAATCTTCTTCGCAAATCGGTTCGAGAATAGAACCATCTGAACGCAACCGTTCGGTGATTTCCAGCACATCACGACGCGGCACGAGGCGGCGCGGTTTGCGGTACTGTGCGTCATATAAGGTTTTACGATCACCACGGGCAATCGTATACGAGTCGCGAAGCCCTTTAGTGGTTAAGAGTAAGACGCGTGCGCCTTTACGTTCCAAAAAGGCATTTAAGCCAACAGTGGTTCCGTGTACAAAAAATTCGATCTTTTTAGGATCATCCACAAGTTGGCGCAGCCCATTCATCACACCGTTGGCTGAATTGCCAGGTGTCGAGAGGACTTTGCCTGTGGTCGTCAATTTCGTTTCGGTATCCGCCATCACAAGGTCGGTAAACGTCCCCCCGATGTCGACGGAGATGCGGTAGGGCATAGTGAGAGTCCTCCAATTATGTAGAGATGAGAATTTCGCTGACCAAGAAAACAGGGTCAGCCAGTTTTTTTAGATTTTCAAGTAAGGCAGCTTGTTCTTTAATGTCATAGAAACTTTTTTCAAAACTCTGACGATCCGGCCAATCTGCCGTTGTCATAAAGCGGTAAGGCGGTTTGGCATGCCAGTTATCGGGTGTCCATTGTTCGTCTACACGACCAAAATCGGTTCGAATGACTCCTTCCATCGAGGCATTTTCCTGCTGATGTTCGCCTAATCGCCATTCAAGAAAAGCGTTTTCATCCGCGCCTTCTGGCAGGTTATAAAGCACCGTTAATCTCACCATTAGTTCAAATCCTTAGCTGAATAGTTATTTACGACGATGACGCATGGCGTCTAATGCGACTGCGAACAAAATAATCAGGCCTTGAAAGACATCCTGATAAAACGTACTGACATTGATCAGATTGAAACCATTAGAAATGAGGCGTAGAAACATCACACCGAGGACGGTCCGCCAAATCGCACCTTCCCCACCGGTGATGCTGGTGCCGCCGATGACAACGGATGCAATCGCGATCAGTTCCAAACCTTGCCCTGCATCGTTCTGTGCCTTCAGGAATTTGGAGGCATAAAGCACACCTGCCATACCCGCAGCAAAACCGCTAATGCCAAAGGTAATCGTGCGGATCAGGCTGACATTGATACCGGAAAGACGTGCCGCTTCGGGGTTATCACCCGAGGCAAAAACATAACGTCCAAATTTGGTACGGGTCAGTACAAATGTCAAAATTAGGGCAAAACCAATCCAGATGAAAACGGTGTTGAGTACATCCCCGATGCCACCCCGCGCCAACAACTGGAAGTTTTTATCGCTCACGCGAACCTGTTCGGCCTGTGTGATGATGAGCGCTAGTCCGCGAATGACGATGCCGGATGCGAGCGTTGCTACAAAGGTGTTGATTCTAAGAACCGTTACCAGAATTCCATTCATGAATCCGCATAGGGTTCCAACAAGGATACCGGCTACCCAGCCAATATACGGAGCAGAGGCGGCAAAGGCTTCTGTTTGACCGAGATCACGCGCGACAAAGGCCGCTACCACACCGGACATGGCAAATATCGCACCCGTTGATAGGTCGAACCCACCGGCGATAATGACCACTGTTGACGCACAGGCCAGAAGACCGATTTGGTGGGCTTGGTCAAGCAGGTTAAGCTGGTTGCGAACCGTAAAAAAGGCTTCTGCGCGGAACGTCAGAAACGAAAAAACCACCACGAACGCGATCAAAATGCCATAATCCAGAAGCAGCGCCCGGATGCTCCTCGGTTTGGTTGAAGCAGATCGATTGAGGTTCATTTGAGCTAGCCAGCCTCTCTTCCGTCAATGATTGGCACTGTGCCAAAAGCGGCACGCATAATGTTGTCTTCAGTGAGGGAATAATCGGATTCGTGTAATTCGGTCACAATATGTCCGTAGCGCATCACATATACACGGTGAGAAAGCCCTAAAATCTCTTCCATCTCGGATGAGATCAGCAGGATTGCCATGCCTTGCTGGGCAAGATTGGTAATCAACTCATAAATCGCTTGTTTAGCGCCAACATCAATACCGCGTGTAGGCTCGTCGATGATGAAGATTCGCGGTGATTTGAATAACCACTTAGCAAACAACACTTTTTGCTGGTTACCGCCGGACAGACCATTGACACGGTTGTGAGCATTGGGTGGCTGCACATTGACGGCACTAATGAGCTTGGCAGTTTCGTCAGCCTCGGCGCGGGTTTTGATAATTCCGCCGAAGCTGGTCAGTTCACTGAGATGTGGTAATGTGATATTGAGTTGAACGTTTTGTTTGAGCAGTAATCCTTGCTCTTTGCGGCTTTCGGGCAGCATTGAAATACCAGCACGCATGGCATCGCGCACAGTATTGATACGAACTACTTTGCCTGAAACAGCAATTTCCCCACCGAGGATCGTTTCGGCACCGAATAGAGTCCGCGCGAGACGTGACCGTCCACTGCCGACCAACCCTGCTAAACCGACGATTTCCCCTTCTCGAACCTCAAGATCAATGCCATCAAAAATTTCACTTCGCAGACCTTTGACGCTCAGTGCAATCGGGGCATCCGGCGAAATCTCGCCTTTAGCGGGATACATTTGCGCCATCGTTTTGCCGAGCATTGCGGTTACGAGCGATTCGACTGTCTCGTTTTGTACCGTATTAGTACGCACAACTTGTCCGTTCCGCATCACGGTTACCGTGTTGGCGAGGTCGAGAACCTCACGCAAGAAATGCGATACATAGATGATGGTGAGTCCCATTTGTTGAAGTTGGCGAACAATCTTCAGAAAAATCGCTGTTTCATCATCGGAGAGCATAGCTGTCGGTTCATCCATGACGATCAACCGCGCATTACGGGCGATGGCTTGCATCACTTCCACTTTTTTCTGGTCAGCCATCCGCAGCGTATCAACACGAACGCTTGGATCAATGTCAAATCCGGTCAGGTCACGTATTTCCGCATAACGTTTCGTCATGTCACGAAAATTCAGGACACCGAAGCGGGAATGCTCCTGACCGAGCATGACGTTTTGAATCACGGTTTGCTTGCCGAGCAGGGATATTTCTTGCGTAATAGCGGTTACACCGTCACCAAGTGCATCATGCGGTGAGTTGTACTGCACGGAACGACCGTCAATGATGAGCGTGCCGCTGTCGGGTTGAATGACACCTGTGATGACTTTCGCCAATGTAGATTTCCCCGCGCCATTTTCGCCTACAAGGGCATGAATCTCCCCTTTTTTGATAGCGACACTCACGTTATCCAAGGCTTGAACGGCTAGAAATCGCTTAGTGATTCCTTGAGCCTCAACCAAATTAACGTTGCTCAAAGCAGGTTTTCCTTGGCTACCAATTTTGGCGGTTTCATCCAACGTGTTTCTTTGATGAGGTACAGTGTCGACTATGCCTCATCATTTACAAACCTATCTAACTAATGGTGCAAGTCTAACCCCCTCCATCCCAACCCTTCTCCCCCGCACGCAAGGGAGAAGGGCTTTAGGACACTCTTTTTGGGCGAAAAACACTGTGCAGAGAGGGTTACAAAAGATCACAACTCACACTTACACCACTGGTTATCTGCAGATGATTACCACTGTGGCGTGAAATCTTTTGCGGAGTCTTTGGTGATGATGGGACCGCTCGCGGGCAGCGGAGGCGCCTGGTTATACATGTCAACCGAGCGGATAATCAAATCACCCTTGATAGCCTGAAGCGCCATCTGTGCGGCAATTTGACCATTGGTATAGGGAAGGTTGGCGATAGTCGCAAACCAGCGGCCTTCGGAAACAGCGGCGTAACCATCTTTGCTGCCACCCTGACCGATGAGGGCAATCTTGCCAGTGAGCTTGGCATCTTGAACAGCCAGTTCCGCGCCAACAATCATCTGGTCACCAACTGAGGCAATGACATTCAAATCAGGGTTGGCTTGGAGAATGTCAGTCGTAACCGTATTGCCTTTTTCAGCGGTGTAATCAGCAGCTTGGACGGAAACAATGGAAATATTCGCATGTTCTTTAACGATGGCTTCAACGGCGGCTTGACGGTCGAGATCAAGCGGGAACCCTTGGAAACCGATCAAGAAGGCTACTTTACAGGGGTCAATCTTTTCGCAGGCCATGACAATCGCCTGACCGATGTATTTGCCATCGCCGTCACCTGTACGTGCGATTTGACCGGCGACATTCTTGTAGGGAACCAATGTCTTGCGATCAGCGTTAATGGGAGCATCGAGCGCGATAACGGGAATGCCTGCAGCTGCAGCTGCATCCACACCAACAGTAACGCCTACACCATCAACCGAGTAAATGATGAAGGCTTGGAAACCACCGGCGGTGATGGCATCCTGTATCTGGTTGAGTTGTTCGGCGGGGTCAAATCCGGCATCAAATGCTTGTACGGTACCACCGGCGGCCTCAATAATATCGCGTACACCTTTTTCGGCATTCGCGACATAATCGTTATTGCCCAATGGGTTGAACAATGCGATCTTCGGGCCTGCATCTTGAGCAGAAGCCGGTGCTGCCAGAACAAAAACAAAAAGTGCCACTAAAACAAGGTAGCGTTTCATGTGTCCAATCCCTCCTAAATAACGCTATTAAGCGCTCAGATTTTAGAAAGGATTCTGAAAAAAACGATGAAGTTGAGACAAATGACTTACACAAGTAGGTCAAATGACTTACTTGCTGCCACTTAAATCAAGGTTGCTGTTGATCATCAAAGCTTACAATGCCCGTTCGCAGGGCATAAAGAGCGGCTTGAGTCCGGTTAGCGAGGTGGAGCTTCGTCAAGATGCTTCCCACATGGTTGCGAACAGTCCGTTCACTGATAACCAATAAAGTCGCGATTTCTTGGTTGGCTAGGCCTTGCGCCACATATTTGAGAATGACCAACTCTCGATCCGTCAGGATTTCGGAGGTAGAAACGCGCCCTGCTGTAGGACGGTCAATTTCTTGAATCACCTTCAATGCGATGGAAGGAGCTAACGATGGTATGCCATTATAGACATTATGTATAGCCTGTAACAGTGTATTGGGTGCTGAATCTTTCAATAAATATCCCAAAGCACCGGCTTTGATGGCCGGAAAAACAATATCGTCTTCGGCAAAACTGGTGAGCGCCAAAATGCGACTGTTCTGGTTATCTGCCTTGATGCGCCGAATGACTTCGATGCCACTCATCGGCTCCATGATGAGGTCAAGAAGTATAACATCTGGCTTCAATTCGGCGACCATTCGAACAGCGTCAATACCATTTGAAGCTGCACCGACCACCTTCATCGTCGGTTCAGTGCTGATGAGCGCATATAAGCCTTCACGGACGATGGGATGATCATCGACAATCAGGATGCCAATTTTTTCTGTCATGATGTTTTTAACACGCTCAATGGTACTAATACGTTCACAGTCGTTCCACAAACAATAGATGAATCGATTTTCAAAGTCCCACCGATTTCTTCTGCGCGTTCACTCATGTTGGCTAATCCCATACCACCATTTTTGCCCGATTGACTAGGGTTAAATCCTGTGCCGTTATCGGTCACCTCAACCTGTATGAAATCCTCATTTGTCCCAATGCGAACAGTTACAATCGACGCAGAAGCGTGTTTGAGCGCATTGTTGAGCGCTTCAAGTGCGATGTGATAGAGATCGTCTTCAAAGCGGGGTGGCAGCACGGGTAATGGCGTTGCAAATAAATGCGCCGTCAGACCAGAACGCCGTTCGACGGACTCAAGCCGGTGTTGAATGGTCTCAACCAATTTGCCTGATTCGAACGCCCAAGGACGGAGTTCGTATAGGAGTAAGCGCATTTCTTTCAGCGCCTCTTGGGCGGTCTGGTTCAACCGTTCAAGGTATTTTTCGGCAAGTTCGGTATCACCTGCCCTTAAGAGACGTTGGCCTGCCTCAGCAAATAGGGTTAGGCTGTAAAGAGATTGTGTAACCGAGTCGTGCATGTCACGCGCCAACCGCCGCCGTTCTTCAGCAACCGCCAATTGTTGCGATTGGCGATATAAAGCCGCGTTTTCGACGGCAATACCGATTTGATCAGCGATGAGGGACAGGAGAGCGATGTCATCTTCATTCACCAGACTGCCATCCTCAACCCGTATGCTGATGACCCCATTCACACGACCCTTCGCCCTCATGGGAACACCGAGAAAAGTCAGCGACTTTTCATGCTTCGCTAGACAGGGAATTTGTGATTGTATATGTTGAGCTTGGTTATAAACCGAATATACAAAATCCATATCAGGATTCTGTTGAGTAGTACCCCGGTTAGCAACCGCAACTAACCGTCCCATTTCTGTATCCCAAAGGTGAATGGTTCCCCAAACGCTTTTCATAACCGAGAGAATACGCTCAAGCGAACGATCTAAAATTTGATTGAGATTCGTGATTTCATTGGTGATGGAAGCAATTTCGTAGAGGACATGCAAATCATTATGGGCTTTCTGTAAAGCGCGTTCTGCCCGCTTTTTGTCGGTCACGTCATAGCCGAAAGTTACAAATCCTTGAACACAGTTTTCATCATTAATCAGTGGTCGTGAATACCATGCGATGGTTTTTGAGTCACCGTTTTTACAGCATATTTGGGTTTCGACATCACGAATATTGCCGTCCGCAACCAACACGTTTGAAGTGAGTTCAAGGACTTCTTTTTGGTAAGAAATATCAGGGTATAACCACTCCCAAATGCGGGGATGACCGACGACCTCAGCAGCAGAATAACCGCAAATACGCTCGGCAGTTAGATTCCAAACGAGGATATTCAGTTTGTTATCACAGACATTAACCCAGACATTGATACTTTGAATCAAGCTTTCAGCGAGATGCCCCTGCCAGATAGGAGAAGAATTTGGGTTCATATTCGTAATCTTAGTTAATGCTTCGTTTCACTGTACCCATTTTGGGAGCATCAAGCAAATAGAGGATTCTGGAATTAACCTAATAAAATGGAGTGAGTGAGTCTCTCCCTGTAAAATAGAGCAATGAAATGGAAAGCAAATACGAGTTTGAAATATCTAGGATACGTACGGCGACCCGTTCGCAACAATTATATTGTACTGTATTTGAAAGTACAGCAAATGCATTTCATTCCTCTATACATTAATGTTAATCCAATTTTTCTCGGAAGTTTGCGACATGGATGTTTCAAATGTTTTGAAGTCATACTGCCGTTCATCTACTCTCAACACTCTTGGGTAATTCTAAAAATAACCTTGATTGCTAGTTGAGAATGTTGGTAAAGGCGAGAGCAAAAACAGAAGCAAAAGCCTTGAGAGCAAAGCCAGCATTGGTGCGGGAATAGAGATGTTGAGTACCCATCCGTTCCATTTGGGAGTAGAGGGTTTCGATGCGACGGGCAGTGACTAAACGGACATGGATAGCATCGAGAATGGAGGTGGCATCGGGAGCCGAGATATAGCCTTTGTCGCCGAAAAGACGTGCGCCATTGGGTAAGGTCAGGGTCAGTTCATGGATGGGTGTCAGGTCTTGGTGAGCAGCGGGCAAGAGATCAAAGGCCACCGGAATACCGTCAGGGGTACAAAGTAAGTGCAAACGCCAACCGAAGAACTTCTCCTTTTTGGCTGAACAGTAGCCACAATAGGCTTTACCGCGCACTTTACGACAGCGACTGGCGCGGACGCGCTTGCAGACGGGCAAGGGCATACTATCAATGATATACACCTCACCTCCCGCGAACAATTCACCCAGACTCACCACCATGCCATACAGCCAGTCGTACAAGTGGTGTAAACGGCGATTGAAACGCGACACACTGATGGGCGTAATATCCCCGCGTTGGATTAGGATACACAATGCCCGTTCCCAATGGTTATGAAAGTAGCGTGCTGCTACAATTGCCACCGTCAACACTTCACTGGCGCTGATGCAACTACGTCCATCATCTTGGTACTCAACCGCATTCAACATTTCATCAATCACATAATAAATGGTTACAATATAGTCCTCGTTCATGCTGCCCCTCGTCAGTTTTGTTGTGTGGTAACGACTATTCTGACCTGTGCACAGCATGAACGCTAACTAGCAATCAAGGTAAAAATAACAAATCAAACTTTTGTATTTCCTTATTTAGATTAACGGATATTTGCGTAGTAACTATACATAAGTTACACTGCTCGGTTAAGTTCCAACATAACCACAATTAAATGAATTATTAGGAGGTAAGTATGAACCGTTCTTTACTTAAGATCCTCAGTCTGGTAATCACAATATTGATGGTCACCGGAACCATCGGAAGCACCTTTGCTCAGGATATCGATACTCTCAATGTCTTGTATTGGCAGGCGCCTACTACCCTGAACCCCTATCTTGCCACAGGTACCAAGGACGATCATGCTGCGTCAGTTGTTGTAGAGCCGCTGGCGCGCTATGACGAGAATGGCAATATGGTGGCCTTCCTTGCCCAAGACATCCCAACAGTCGCCAATGGCGGTGTCTCGAAAGACCTAACCACAATCACATGGAAACTGAAGGATGGTTTGGTGTGGTCGGACGGAACGCCAGTGACTGCTGACGATGCCGTTTTCTCGTGGCAATATTGCACAGATGCTGCAACGGGCTGCACGCAGAGTCCGAACTTTGCTGATGTGTCCAAGGTCGAGGCAGTAGATGCCCAAACTATCAAGATCACATTCAGCAAACCCAAGCCGTTCCCCTATGGGCCGTTTGTTGGTCAGCTCGTCCCTATTATCCAGAAGGCTCAATTTAAGGACTGCATCGGTGCGAACGCTGCATCATGCACGGCACAGAACTTCGGCCCGATTGGCACTGGCCCATACATGGTAGAGGACTTCAAGACCGGTGACACGATTAGCTTCGTCGCGAACCCGAAATACCGTGATCCAGGTAAGCCTTTCTTCAAGCGTCTTGTCATCAAGGGTGGCGGTGATGCTCAGGCAGCGGCACAGGCTGTTCTGCAAACGGGTGAAGTAGACTATGCATGGAACCTCCAAGTCTTACCTGAAGTATTGAAGCAAATGGAATCGGCGGGTATCGGCACAATCGTTACCGCCTTCGGTTCTCAAGTTGAACGTCTGCACCTGAACCAGGCAAACCCCGATTCAGCACTTGGGCCCGATAAGCGTTCGACATACGAGGCTGATGGCTCGAATAAGCATCCATTCCTGACCGATCCGGCTGTTTACAAAGCGCTTTCGATGGCAATTGACCGCCAAGCGATTGCTGACCAAGTTTATGGTCCCGCTGGCAAGCCGACTTGCAATTTGGTTCCAGCCCCTGCTATTTATGTTTCCACCAACAATGATTCTTGCTTGAAGCAGGACATTGAGGGTGCGAAGAAGCTGCTGGACGATGCCGGTTGGGTACCCGGCAGTGACGGCATCCGAGCTAAAGATGGCGTGCGGCTGCATATTCTGTATCAAACCACCGTGAATGCCGTGCGGCAGGCCAACCAAGCGCTCGTCAAGCAATGGTGGGCAGAGATCGGCGTGGATACTGAACTGAAGTCAACTGACGCAGGGGTATTCTTCGGCAATGACCTTGCCAGCCCTGACACAGCCACAAAGTTCTATGCTGATGTTGAAATGTACACTAATAACTTTGATGGTGTGGACCCAGAAGTTTATATGGGCGGGCAAGTTTGTGCGGAAATGCCGACCCAAGCTAACAACTGGGGCGGTCAGAATGTTTCGCGCTGGTGCAACGCAGACTATGACAAACTGCAAGCAGAACTGGGGCAAACGGCTGACCTGAATGAGCGCGCGGCCATCGTTATCAAAGAAAATGATCTGTACGTTCAGACCGGCGGGATTATCCCTCTCATTCATCGTGGTAGCGTTTCGGGCTACAACAACAAGATTGAGGGCATCAAGATGAATCCGTGGGATTCTGAACTGTGGAACATTGCTGACTGGACACGGAAGAGTTAGGTATCCAACTGAAACACGTATGATTAAAGGGCGAGTTATGACTCGCCCTTTTTGCTAACCCATTTCAAATGAGGTTTTGGTCGCTTTGAGGATAAAGCCATGAGTCGATTTCTTATTCGGCGCATTTTGACGATCATCCCAACTCTGATGGTAATTAGTTTTGTGGTGTTCGCCATTCTTGACCTCTCGCCTAGCGATCCGGTTGGCAACCTCCCATTGACTATTCCCCCAGCGGTGCGTGCACAAATCCGAGAAAAATTAGGTGCTAACGACCCATTTTTGGTCAAATATGTCAAATGGCTGCGGCAGTTTTTGATTGATGAACCCATCAACGTCATAGAAGCCCTGACGGGTGCAAAATTTCCGGGTTCGGAGGAGCGCGTACGGGTCCTTTCATGGCAAACGAGAAGCCCGGTCGTTGATGTGATACTTCAACGGATACCACAAACCATATGGGTAGTGGGGACAGCCTATCTTCTTTCGATTATCATCGCTGTACCTATTGGCGTCATTTCCGCCTACAAACAGTACTCCCTTTTTGATCAAATTGGCACGTTCATCTCGATGGTTGGATTTTCCCTGCCCACTTTCTTTTCAGGACTCCTGTTCATCATTATTTTCAGTGTTCAATTGAAGTGGCTTCCTTCTATATACGATACCACTCTGAAGGTGACGACTGTTGAGAATCTGGGGGCCCAGCTCCGGCAAATCGCCATGCCGGTGATGGTATTGACTTTATTCTTTACCGCAGAGATGAGCCGCTTTACCCGTTCATCTATGCTTGAGACACTCAATCAAGATTACGTTCGGACAGCTCGTGCCAAAGGACTGAGTGAACGCCGAGTGGTTATCGGTCACGCGTTGCGAAATAGTCTCATACCAGTCGTGACCTTGCTAGCATTGGGGATTCCAGCGATTTTTCAGGGGGCGATCATTACGGAGCAGATTTTCCGTGTCAATGGATTAGGTCAGTTACTCATCTCAGCGATCCAAAATGGCGATTTACCCACTGTGCAAACTTTGACGTTTATCTTCGCTATCCTGATTGTATTTTTTAATTTAGTTGCGGATATCCTGTATGCGCTTTTGGATCCGCGTATCGCTTATAATTGAGTCACGGATAAGCAACCTGTGGACACAACAACCGAACTCATCAGCCTGCGAGTCGAAATTGTCGAATTACAAAAACGGCGATCCCTTTGGGGAGATGCTTGGTTGCAGTTTCGTAAGCACAAACTGGCTATTGGGGCCGTGGGAGTACTATTTTTCATCATACTTTTAATTTTATTTGGCACCTTGCTGTGGAAAACCGGACCTGAGTTTATTGACATTCCAGCTTCATATTCGAGTATGACGGCTGTACATCCCTTTGGTGCCGATAACCTAGGGCGCGATACATTAGCGCGTGTGATAGTCGGTGGCCGTGTTTCGTTGGCAATTGGACTGGTGGCAATGGGGATTGCCATATTTATCGGAACGCTAGTTGGGATCCTAGCCGGTTACTTCAGCTATCTTGATAATATTCTGATGCGAATCACCGATATGTTTCTCTCGCTGCCGGGTCTACCACTGCTATTGGTTATTACCCTGCTATTCCGTGATCCGCTGCGTGCCTCTTTTGGCCCCGAAGCGGGAATATTCATCCTGATTGTGGTTGTGATTGGTATCCTTGGTTGGATGCCGACAGCGCGGTTGGTTCGAGGTGAGGTCTTGAGCCTCAAAGAGCGTGAATTTGTTTTGGCTGCCCGAAGTATGGGGGCCCCTCATTTCACTATTTTACGCAGTCATATTCTGCCTAATGTGTTAAGCCCGATCATCGTGGCGGCAACCTTCAGCATTGCCAGCGCAATCATTACCGAATCAGCTCTGTCGTTCCTAGGCCTCGGATTTCCACCCGATTTCCCAACATGGGGTCGTCTGCTATTTGATGGCAAAGACATTTTGCCTTTGACTCCGTTAGTGGCCTTCTGGCCCGGACTGCTGCTTTCGCTGACGGTTCTGTGTGTCAATTTCATTGGAGACGGTTTAAGAGATGCGCTAGATCCACGTGCGAAGAAATAGTGTCCGTGCAACTTCAACTGGCGTTGGTCAAAAACACAAGCACATCCAAAACGTTTGACCTTATCATTTTATGTTCTATATCTTGAACAACGGCAACTTGGTCGATTATTTTGGCACAAATCCAACTGCCATTTTTCTACAGATGATTACAGTTACATTAACGCCAAATTGTTTGGATCAAGAAAATAGTAGTTCAGTTATAGGTTGCCTGTGGCAATAGACTTACCCGGCTTTAGTCTTCAAACTCGCAAGTCTAATGCTTGTTATTTACACTGCGATCTTGGTCATAATCGATTGAATATAGGAGCAACTATTCATTAATAATGGCGCCGCAACACACTCTCTTATATAAATACAATTCATGCTTGCGTCAGGCTACATACTTGTTATACAACACGATTCAGATCTAAACATCTCCCTGCTACAGTGGGGAGAACATTACACCTATAGTCGATTCGCATTTCGCAATTATTGGATATAAAGTTACCACGATCTTGTCTGATTCTACTTATTACGCACAAATAGAATATTTAGGAGTTTGATTATGCTGCCAAGCAAAGCGCAATCGCGTTTTACTGGACTGCTAGAATATCGCTGTATCGGTCCATTTCGTGGTGGTCGAGTAGTAACGGTCGCTGGAGATCCGACGAATCCGGCCGTTTTTTACTTCGGCGCTGTGGCGGGCGGCATCTGGAAAACGGATGACGCCGGAACGTATTGGGAATGTGTCTCAGATGGCTATTTCAATACAGCCTCCGTCGGCGCGCTAGCAGTTTCCGAGTCTGACCCCAATGTGATATATGCTGGAACAGGCGAGACAACCATCCGCATCGACGTTTCGCATGGCGATGGTGTCTACAAATCCACTGATGCGGGTCTTAGCTGGACACATGTTGGTCTTGAAGATACGCGACATATTGCCAAAATCAAGATTCATCCTGACAATCCCGATTTGGTATATGTGGCTGCTTTGGGTCATGCCTTCGGGCAAAACAAACAACGCGGTGTCTATCGATCTAAAGATGGCGGCAAAAATTGGGAGCAAGTGCTGTTTCGTAGCCCGAAAGCTGGCGCAATTGATCTGACAATGGACAGAAACAACCCCCGAATTCTATATGCCGCCATGTGGGAAGCCTATCGAAGTTTTTGGCAAATCTCCAGTGGTGGGCCAGACAGCAGCATCTACAAATCCACTGACGGTGGTGATACATGGACGGACATCAGTAATGCTAAGGGACTGCCGGAGGGCATCAAGGGCAAGATCGGGCTAGTGGCCTCCCCAGCTAAAAGCGGACGAGTGTGGGCGCTGATTGAGCATAAGGACGGTGGCTTGTACCGTTCGGATGATTATGGTCAGACGTGGGAAAAAGTCAGCGACAAAGACACACTTTGGACGCGCTCATGGTATTACATGCATATCGTCGCGGATACCAAGGACGCAGATACCGTCTACATCATGAATTATGACCTATGGAAATCCACTGATGGCGGGCGGAATTTTAGCCAAATCACCACGCCGCACGGAGATAACCATGATCTTTGGATAGATCCTCAAAATCCTCTGAGAATGATCGAAGGCAACGATGGTGGCGCGTGCGTGTCCCTTAACGGCGGCGACTCGTGGTCGAACATCTATAACCAGCCGACGGCACAGTTTTATCATGTGGCTACGGACAACCAATTCCCCTATCGCGTTTATGGCACGCAGCAGGACAACAGCAGCATCAGTGTACCCAGTCAAAGTTCACACGGGGCGATCACATGGCAAGACTGCTATATGGCCGGAACAGGCGAGAGTGGGCATATTGTCGTTCACCCCGAAGACTCCAATCTCGTGTATGTAGGCGCAATCGGAAGCGCGCCGGGCGGCGGTGGAGCGTTAGAGCGTTACGACCATCGAACCGGACAAATCCGTCTGGTGAACGTCTGGCCGGAGGCCACAACCGGTCACGGTGCGAAAGATCAGAAATATCGTTTCCATTGGACATATCCCATCGCCTTTTCGTCACATGATCCCAAAGTGATCTATACCACCGCAAATATAGTATTTCGCTCGAACGACGAGGGATCATCTTGGCAAGCCATTAGCCCGGATTTAACACGCGCTGATCCCTCAACCCTCGAACCTACAGGTGGGCCAATCAACCGTGATTCCATCGGCGCGGAAACCTACGCGACCATTTTCGCCTTCGCCGAGTCACCACTGAAAAAAGGCTTGCTATGGGCTGGCTCGGACGATGGACTGCTGCACATCTCGCGCGACAATGGCAAGAATTGGACAAATATCACGCCCAAGAATCTGCCCGAATGGATGGTGGTCAGCACGATTGAGCCATCCCCACACGACGCCGGGACTGCTTACTTCGCTGGCACTCGCTACAAAATGGACGATTACCGTCCCTATCTCTATAAAACAAGCGACTATGGTAAAACGTGGAAACTCATCGTAGGCGGCCTGCCGGACCATGATTTCACCCGTGTCATCCGGGCTGATCCGGCGCGGAATAGGCTACTCTATGCAGGGACAGAAACCGGTTTATATGTCTCGCTTGATGACGGCCTCAACTGGGAGTCGTTACAGTTGAATTTACCTGTTTCGCCCGTTCATGACTTGCTGTTGAAGGATAATAATCTCGTCGTGGGGACACACGGACGCTCAATCTGGATTGTGGACGATTTATCACCGCTCCATCAATATGACGACCGCATCACAAAATCCAACGCCCATCTCTTTCAGCCTCATCCAACCTACCGCATCCCTCCAGACCTATTTGAAGGAGGTTTCGAGACAGTCCCGGGCAAAACTTATTCTGTCGGATTCGGTACACTGGCAACCTTCACCGAAACCAAAACACCCGAAAACGCCTCCGTTCGCAAATTCATTGATGCGGGAGCAAATCCTCACAAAGCAGTCGTTGTGACCTATTACCTGAAAAAGAAGCCCAAAGAGAAAATCAGGCTCGCATTTCTAGACGCACAAGGCAATCTCATCAAAGAATTCTTCAGCAAAGCCGAAGAGCCAAAGGATGAGTCACCAGCCAATATCCTATACGAAAAACCGGAACCAACGCCGGAAGAAAAGACCGAACTGCGTCTGACGACGAATGTGAGATGGAATCGTTTCTTATGGAATATGCGCTACGACGATAGTACCAAAGTAGACGGTGAAGATATTTCGGCATCGGTCGTGCGCGGGCCTGTGGTTGCGCCGGGGACTTATCAGGTTCAGTTCACGGTGGGCAGTAAGACCCAGACCCAAAGTTTCGAGGTATTGAAAGATCCTCGCGTGAACACATCGCAGGCCGAACTCGAAGCACAGCGCGACCTGCTGCTCCTCATCCGCGATAAAATGTCGGACACCAACCATACAATTAATCAGATTCGCTATCTCAAACAACAAGCGGATGAATGGACGAAACGCTTTGAGGGGCAGCCGCAAGCTGACCAAATCAAAGAGGCTGCCAAAGTATTGAAGGAGAAACTTAAGGCAGTTGAAGAGCCATTGATTGTGCCCGGCTTAAAGTCGCAGCATCAGACCTTGAACTACGGCATCCGTTTGGCTGGCAAATTGGCTGCTCTCGTACCGGTGATCAATAGCGCTGATTTCGCACCTACCACACAGGTACACGAGGTCTTCACGCATGTGTCAACGCAGATTGACGCTCAAATAGAAGCTCTGAATCAAGTAGTGGAAACGGACGTTGACCACTTCAACGACCTGATCTGGGCAGCAGAAATCTCGCCACTGGTGTTGAAGCCCAAGAAACAGTCGTGAAGATTGTTTAGCACTTGTCTTTCATAGGGGACAAGGCTGTCCCCTATAAGGTTTGATAGATACGCCGAACCAAACTCAATAATCGACCTGACGGTGTAGGCGTGGTTCCAGCACCGGCTTCCAAAACAGCCAGTAGGCAATCTGCGAACCCGCGTATGCCGTTGAGGTATCAATGACCAACGCGATGATACGGTCAGGAAGTTCCCCAAATTGCTCTCCCACAATCGTACTTCCGATAAGGCCGACGATTAAAGAAATAACCAATATAGCCACGAATTTTGTCCGCTTTGACCATTTTTGCGGAATCACCAGAATCATGAGTAACGGGGTAATAATCATGCCAAGGAAGAAGGGTAGTAATTCACGAACAAATTCCATAGTTGTAACCTTTTGAATAAGGTAATGAACGCCGTTATTTTTACCTCAACTTTTCGTTATCAACAAATCTGTCAACGGTCCGTTTCCAGAACAGTAAATTTCGTAGAGAATCTTAAAATGTTAACAACTGTTGAGTTACTGCGTTCTGAAATGGAGCTGATTGACCCATCAAATTGTAGTAACATCCATGTCCCACAACAACAATAATGAGGCTTCATCAAAAGGGGAAGTATATATTGCACAAATAATTTTTGAGTGTCGTTGATCGAGGAGATTGTCGAAAGATAAATGGAACCAATGGTGTATAAGAACGCATCCGTTGAAAACTATTTATGCTATTTTGCTTGTTCTTGAAATTCACAATCAGATGGACTCGTTGCTGAGAGATGCCAAACTTTTCAGCTAATTTAGATATTGATTCGCCATTAGCGTATCGCGTACGAATGGTGCCAATTCGATCACTGACTAAGAATGGCTGTGTGGCATCGTAGTAGATGTCTGCGACCCTTGGGAATATAGATATTATGTCGATTCTTTCTTATTTGCGATGTTCCACACCGTTCCGACACTTATATTCAGGAATTTCGCGACTGCAGGAAAACTCCACCCTTGTGAACGTAGTTCGATAACTTTTGCTTGAAGCTCTATCTTTGCTGGATCAACGACACGAGGTTGAACTTGATATCTTGCTCTCTCGAAAGCAAATTCAATTCTGAAATACCTAGGATAGGTAAGGCGACCCGTTCGCAACAATTATATTGTACTGTATTTGAAAGTACAGTAAATGAATTATTATTGCTCGAAAAAACCAATGTTGACACCTTATCTCCGTTTAATTTATCATCTGCATATCTCATAGATCTGAATTCCACCCAACCTCGCATTCCGCGTTTCAGTGCCTTTATATGTTCTACACAAGTAGGCGTCGATGTTCTAAGCTTGGTTGCTACAAAGCATACAAATTTAAGAAAATTATCCCTCGCTTACATTTCAATTGTCCAATCTTCGAGAGCCGAATTTCGGTGTAGTTTGACACGGCACATTTTTCTCAAATCAATCAGTTATTCGGCTTCTACTAAAACCAACCAAGACCCATCTATGAACGGGTTTTCTAGAATATTCCTACAGTTCTAATGACTTGAAACCAAATCTACAATTAACGCACTTTCCGATGACACGTTGAGCCAGTCAATTAGTTGATATTGGACTGTAGCGCGATGAGCAACTAATGACTAAACTAACTAGTATTTATTGTAATATTTTGGCAAAACTGCAATACAGTTATCAACACAAGGAGGGTTAATATAGCATCAAAGTCTCAGTATTTACAACATGTAATCAAGAAGCAAATAAGCTAAGGAGTTTGTACAATGCGTAAGTTTCTGAAAATAATTCCGCTATTACTGTTAATTACTGTTCTAATGAGCGTTGCTGCACCTAGCATGGCTCAGGACAAGAAAATTACTTTTTTGACTCCGCCGTGGGGTGTGCCCCCAGACGAGGATGCTCTAAAAGCATTTGAAAAAGAAGCAGGTTTTACAGTTGAAATTCAGTCTGTTCAGATGTCGGATTTGTTCACCCGCGTCCAAACATCGGCAGCGGCTAAACAGCCTGCGGCAGATGTGATTTTCTTGACCGAAGAAGCTCCATCCAATATCGTTGCAACAGGTAACATGCTAGCGCTCAATGATTTGATCGCAAGTACGCCTGACTTGGATCTCAAAGACTTTAACAAGGTTGATTTCTGGACGCAAGACGACCAGGTGTATGGTATTCCCGTATACCTGCAATTGGTCATGATGGATTACAACACCGAGAAGCTCAAGGCAGCTGGTTTTGACGCTGCGCCCAAGACATGGGCCGAGTTTAAAACTCAGGCCAAAGCTATCAAGGAAAAAGGTGTCGATGATTATCCGGTCGCACTGGGTGCTATAGACTGGTCATGGTATTTGATCGCCCTATCGATGGGTGATCCTATGTTTGATGCCGATTTGAATCCGGTATTTGCTAACAAAGGCTCAAAAGCCCGTGAAGCCATGTCCACTCTCTTGAGTTTCTTTTCTGACAAGCTAATCAGCCCGGATATTCTGGCTGGCGCTGCCAGCCAGCACACCTCGTTCTGGAGCGGTGTGGGTGCTTTCCATCAAGGTTGGCAAGGTTCGGTGGCAGTTGGTAACAACGAAAAAACTTCCAAACAAGCACCGAACGTGGCTTACATGTTGCTGCCCGAAGTAGGCAATACATGGAGCTTCCCGGCGGCGATGGGCATCGACAAAAACTCACCGAATGCGGCTGAAGCATGGAAATTCATCCAGTGGTATGTGAAGCCGGAAAATCAAGTCGCGATTTACAACTCGGTTGGTTTGTATCCATCCCGCACGTCAGTAGCCGAACAACTCAATAAAGATGGCAAGATCGCCGGTTACGACACCATTATTGAGCAAAGTAAGCATATCAATGAACTGCCGCGCTATTCCGTGTGGTGGGGGCCTTTCACCCAAAAAGTAAGTGAAGCCATCCTACAAGCTGCGCAAAAGGGAACTTCAGCCGACGAAGTGATTGATGCACTGGCTAAAGAATGGAATGATCTGAAAACTGAATACCAATAAACGCTCGTAGATAAAAAGACCCTTGGGATATAAAGTACTCCAAGGGTCACTTTTTGGGGAAGTTGTATGCACCGACGCTATTTCACACAAGATCGCTTATTTATTCTTCTTGTTTTAGTTCCTGTTATTATTTTTGTCGCCTTCATGATTTATTATCCGGCTGCAAGTACCTTCCAGAACAGCCTCACCAACTGGAATTTGCGTATCCAGAAGCCGCCCAAGTTCATCCAATTTGATAACTACACCAAATTATTAAATGACCCTGAATTTTGGGAAGTGACCTTGCGTAGTTTCAAGGTAGTGGCTCTTATCCTGCCAATGGAAATGCTCATCGCGTTCGGCATCGCGCTGCTCCTCAATGAACAATTTCGGGGACGTGCGCTGGTGCGGACACTGGTAATCCTACCTTGGATGCTGCCGCCAGTGGTTAATGGTTTTTTGTGGGGATGGCTGCTGAACGGAGATTACGGCGCGCTCAATGGACTGCTTTATCAATTTGGTTTAATTCGAGAGTATCATTACTGGTTACAAGACCCTCAAAGTCAATTATTCTGGGTAGCGATTGTTCAGACGTGGACCCGCTTTTCTTTCCCGACCATCATCCTCTTAGCCGGATTGCAGAGCATTCCGGGTGATTTGTACGATGCCGCTAAAGTCGATGGCGCAGGGGCATGGCAGCGGTTAGTTTACATCACCTTTCCGATGCTGATTTCATCATTTGCCATCGCGTTGGTCGTCGAATTTATCGCTGCATTCCAAATCTTTGATGTCATTTGGACGTTGACAGCGGGTGGTTCGGCAGGTGGCTCGATCAATCCGTTTACCAAGACCCTCATGATCTTCAACTATGAACTGGTGTTCCGCGACTTACGGATTGGGTTGGGCGCGGCACTCTCATATCTCATTTTAATCATGTCACTTGGAGTCGGGTTTTTCTTCGTGCGGCGTTTATATAATCAGGGGATACGCGAATGAAAGCCAAGCTGTTCCACCCCCAAACACGGCGTCAGATCCTAATTTATATCGCCTGTGCAATTGTGCTTTTCTGGGCACTGGCACCGATTTATTGGGTCTTGGTATCCAGTATTTCCAGTCGTACCGAGCTATATGCGCGTCCCTATAAAATCTGGTTTCCCAGCCAACCGACATTCGAGCATTACACGACACTTTTTACCAATGGCGCTAAATTCCGTGATGGTGGTTTTTCACCGACGGCCGGTTTGATGGGTTCTGGCCTCAAAAATAGTTTAGTGGTAAGTGTTGCTACGGCTGTGCTGGTGACTCTGGTATCAACCTTCACTGGCTACATCTTCGCCCGTATGCGCTTCCGGGGTAAACAAATATCCTTTTATTTTTTGATGCTAATGATGCCGTTGCCCTTGTGGGTGGCGTTGATCGCCTTGTTCTTCCTCATGACGCAGCTAAACCTGATCGACACGCCTCAAGGGTTGATTATTATTTTCACCGTATTTTTGCTGCCGCTTTCGATCTGGTTGATGTCTACGTTTATTCGTGACATTCCGATTGAGGTAGAGGACGCGGGTTTAGTTGATGGCTGTAACCGCTGGCAGCTTTTGTGGCATCTAGTGGTGCCTCTCGCCCGTCCTGGTATGATCGCAGTATTCCTAGTGGCTCTGCTATCGACGTGGAATAACTTCCTAATCCCATTGATCTTTACGCGCACCTCGAACGCGCAGCCATTGACGGTGGTATTAACCCTGTTTATCGGGCAGTACGAAGTGGCATGGGAAGATATGGCTGCGGCGGCCGTGCTGACGATGCTCCCGCCGTTTTTAATGGCACTATTCTTCCAACGCTATCTAGTGCGTGGTCTGACGATGGGTGCGGTCAAGTAGATTTTTACTGGCACAAAATATTTTAAGGATTGGATGGTAGATGAATATCGAAAACCTGATGAGTGACATGACCCTCGATGAAAAATTGGGGCAGATGTTTTTGTTGGCATTTGAAAAAGCGCGTTTAGATGAAGCTCGTGTACTGTTTGAGGATTATTTCGTCGGGGCGTCTTACATTAGCAACGACAATGTGCCCGACACGGCTAAAGCTGTCGAATTAACATCCAAACTTCAGAGTTATGCGGTCCAAACACGATTGAAAATCCCGCTGATCCTCGGGGTGGATCAAGAAGGCGCGTGGGGTGTCATTGTACCGGATAGCTGCACAGGACCGGGGAATATGGCGCTAGGCGCAACTCATCGCCCCGATGACTCACGAGCAATGTACAAGGTAATTGGCGAAGAACTAAAGGCAGTTGGCCTACACGCCGTTTTTGGACCATGTGCGGATTGCAATTCGAATCCCTATAACTCTATCATTGGGATGCGTTCGTTTGGCGAGAAACCGGGGTTGGTCGGCGCTATGACGGCGGCAGGTGTGACCGGCTTGCATGACGGTGGCATCATCTCGACCATTAAGCATTTCCCCGGTCACGGTGATACGACACTCGATAGTCATCGCGGTATACCAACCGTCACCCGTTCCCGAAACAACTTGGTGGCGATTGATTTGGCTCCGTTTAAACAGGGAATCAAAGCTGGAACCGATATGGTCATGACCAGCCATATCATTTTCACTGCGCTTGATCCGGAAAATCCGGCGACCTTGTCATCCATCATTTTGCAAAAGGTTCTGCGGGAAGAATTAGGTTTTGAGGGTGTGATTGTTTCAGATAGCATGAATATGCAGGCTATGCTCAAAAACTACACTCCAGCAGATGCTGCAATCCGTGCCTTCAATGCAGGCGTTGATTTGCTGATGCTGGCCGAGGAGCATTACAGCCACAATTCGCAGCAGTATCTTGAACAACAAACGTCACTGATTCGTGCTGTCAAAGCCGCAGTTGAAAGTGGACGGTTGCCTATCGCACGTATTGACGAGGCTGTTAGCCGCGTGTTGAAGCTCAAACAAAAGTATTCCACCGTGCTTGAAACGACGCCAACCGTTGCTCATGCTCGCAAAGTGATCGGAAGCCAACCGAATAGACAGGTGGAATTGGATGTTTCACGTCATGCGGTGGCAGTACTCAAAGATGTTCACCATCTTATTCCAGTAGATTCTTCAAAATCGATCCTGCTAATCAATACTACGACGCGCAACAGCTATGATATTCTAGGTACAACGCGTGGCATTGGTCCTAATCAAACGACAGCAGCTTTCGATTATTTTGTAGACGGTATGCGGGCTTATTATCCCCATATGGAGATTGTCCCAGCAGAAACGATCCTGCAAAGCAACCTCGACTTAATCCTCAAGGGCAGCGAGCCGATCATTGCTGTAACCGAGAATTATCCACTACCAGGTGTTGATTTTGAACAGAGTAGCCAGATCACAATCCTCAAACAATTGGCGATATATGCGGGGGAACGGCTAGTTGTAGTGGCACTGCGCGATCCGTATGAACTGGCAGAACTACCTGATTTGAACACATATGTCTGTGCATTTAGCTTCCGGCCTTCCTCTGCGCGGGCAGCGGCAGATGTGGTGAGTGGGGCTATCAAGCCTCAGGGCGCAACACCAGTAAGCATCCCAAATACTTCATTTAACGCGTTTGAAATCATTACTATTTAAGACATAAATGCTTTAGCCGGCACCATCAACACACTCGAGCCTAATAATCCAAAAGCAAAAATGCTTACTATAGAGACTATATATTAAGCCGGCCCTTGTGGCTTTAAACACATTTATCGACTTAAAAAGACACCGTGCAGGTACGCTGTACAATATAAGCGTTAGGATCAACAATTTACCATCTGAGGCAAACGGTGACGTATTAGACTGAATTTGGTGTTGAAGTATCTAGACTTCTTGTTCAACCATATTCCATGCAGTTCCAACACTAATATTGAGATGTTTTGCAATAGCTGGAAAACTCCATCATTTTGAACGCAGTCCAATGACTTGTGCTTGAAGGTTTAACTTTGTGGGATCGATAGGCCGAGGTTGAGCTTTGCATTTTGCTCTATTGAAGGCGAATTCAACTCTAAAATATCCAGGATACGTGCGGAGACCCGTTCGAACAATTATATTGTACTATATTTTAAAGTACAGTAAGTTAATTGGCTTTCATTGAACTGATTCAAACTAATTGAATGAAAAGGGATGATTGTGCATCAGGTGATTTCCCATGAGCACTATCCCTAGCAGTGTAACCGAAGAACAGTTTGAGGCGCATATCCGTCCTTGCTTGAGTACAGCTAAACGAGGCTATAAATGCAAAATCGCGCTGGTGAAAGTCTTCAACTATATCCTGTACCGGCTGTCAGTGGTCGGAGTTGCCGATTGCAGCTTCGACCCAAGACAGCGAAAAAAAGAGATAAGTTGGCAAGCAGTCTACTACCATTTCCAGAAGTGGAGTGCCGATGGCAGTTTGCAACGGGTCTGGGAGCAAAGCATTGAGACCATCCGTGAGTGCCTCCATCTCACGCATCTGAATCTAGATGGTAGTCATGCCATCGCCAAGAAAGGCGGTGAAAGTGTAGCCTACCAACATCACAAACGTGCCAAGACATCCAACATCCTGCCCATCACGGATGCTCAGGGTTATGTACTGGCTACGACAGGGATCATCGCAGACAACCATCACGATGCCTTTGACCTGAAACCGTACGTACAAGCGGCCTTTAAGCAGATAAAGCGCTTGGGACTGACGATTGCCGGTGCTTTTTTCAACGCGGATAGCGCTTTTGATACGCTCGAAGCCCGTAAGGTCTGTTTCAATCATCATGTTATTCCCAATATCTGTCACAACACTCGCAACCGAAAATCGGTCAAACGCGGACGGAGACGCTTATTCAATCCACTCGTCTATAAACTCCGTTTCACCAGCGAACGCAGTTTTGCTTGGTTGGGTTGACAAGTTCCGAGCCTTGCTCGTCCGCTACGACCGCAAGGATACCAACTTTCTCGGCGCTCATCATCTCGCCTTTGCTCTTATTAACCTGCGTCATCTCTTTGCTCACAAAGTTTGAATCAGTTCATTGATAGTATATGATGGTGCATCTGGGCGCAGTCGCCCGTAATAAGTCGATCTACTTCCTTCCCCAGCCGCAAAACTTTTTCTTATCTGTTCTAATCGCCGTGATGGAACAGACTCGGGAATATTTTTCCAATTCCCGCCCGGGGGTATGTGGATCGCCATTTGTAAATCATTTTCACTCAGCTTCGCCGAGTAATGTTGTGAAATCACAGTTTACTAACTTCCATTATGTAACAGTTCATTGCAACTTTTAATCAAAATCGTACCACTTTGCAAGCAGGCTAGATTTATATTCATCAGTTAAGCCCTCTGAATTATCTAGTAGCATGTGGTATTCATCACGATTAAGTTTATATGCCTTTGCGACAATGATCTCCAAATCGCGTTCCATAGCGGCATCTTTCAGACCTAACCCATCAAAAAATTCGGGAACACGGTTTAAGTAAGGATTATTATTTAAATCAGGTATAGAGATTTTCTTTACAATACTAGCCGATATATGACCTGTACCTAATCTTGATCTGACCTGAAACTCGAAGGAAACAGAGTTCATAACAGAAACAAGAACTTGCAATTTTAATAAGTCTTTTTTATGAATATGCAGCACATTTAGCGAGTTTCCTGTCACTATGCCGGGAGGGATAATCGCTGCATACATTCGTCGTGCTTGGCTGCGTCTTGAAACATCCCGCCACACTATTCTGAAATAAGAAACCGTATCAGGGACGCGCACCAACTCATCAGAAACAAACTGAGTTGGCTGTTCAATGAACCCAAAACGACCAATCATTCGCCCCTTTAAAAATCTGTGTTCTCCACTATCAACCAGATAATTTTTATAGCCAGTTTCATCAAGCTCACGCCCAATCCATATTCCCTTCACTCCTAATACCTCTAAGTCTTCTAACCTCTGTAACCCATGCCATTTATCCAAAAGTTGCATGGCAAATTCGCCATGCTTCACAGGGAGGCAATAATCAAGCGAAGTTAATAAATCATGTGTCACTTCCAAATTAGTAGAGGAAGCAATATCCCTATTCCGATCAAAGGTTGTAACGGCTAACTGAAAGCTCTTAGTCGGATGCTTTTCAAAACTAATGGAAACAGTTTCTTGGTCAACTCCGCTAAAAAGTCTTGCTTCTGCCGGATAGTAATCCAAAGTAAATGGTTGGGCTTCCGCAAATATCCACTTTCTAAGAGGAGATGAAATGTGATCGTTAAACAACGTCATCGGTGTCACAATACCACACTTACCATCTCGCTTCGTCAGCCGTAGGGCAAGTTCTACACCGCTACGAGATAAGTTTGTCCCCCATCCCCCATACTTTTTCAACGGTTGCGAATTAGGCAAGACTTTCGCTAACTGCCGATCATACTCTTTCAAAGCATCCCGATAAAAACTCTTTTTTTCAGGTGACATTTCGAGCATTTCACGACTATCGGGCTTTAAGGTTTCCCAAGGAGGATTTGTAATGACACAATCATATTGACCATACTCATCCCTCGAAACCAAAAATGAATCACAATGACCTAAATGTAATTCAGCATCAATCCCAAACGATGCAACTATTTGTCTAACACTTTCTTCGGCAACCGCCAACGCCTCAGCATCATAATCCCACAAAGAAATATGCCAATGAATATTCCTACAAGCACTTCCCTCAACGGCTTGACGGAGTAAAGCAACTATCAACCTTCCGTCCCCACAAAACGGGTCATTTAGAGAGAATGTGTCCAACCCAGAAAACTCGATCCGACCAAGTAACTGAGAGCATAATCTTTCCACCACAAAATCAGGCGTATAGAATTTTCCCATAGCCCGATTAAAAAGACTTTTCTCTCCTAAATGTCCCTCATACCTAATTGCTTCAGTGTGCCTCATAAATCGCTCAAAACTGTTAAACAGAACATATTTACACCATTCTAATCAGCCAACTTCACGAGGTCAATTCTTTCAACTACAGATAATCAAACATCTCTACGCTGTTAGAGTAACAGTGGAAAGGAGACTATAGAAGAGTTATAAGGTCAGCAGGCGAAAGTTTCAACGAAATTCTCTGTTGTCCCAGTGCTATGTCATACTTTCATCTACGAAGAATTACTCGATCAATTCGAAAAAAGCCCTCTCGAATGTGACGGTTTAACGCGGGTACTGACCAACGTTCTCACAAGAGAGGACATAGAGCATACCTGTGTTGTCAGGTCTGTGATGGATAGCCGGCCAAAATAACGCTACTCAGGCGGTTTGCGTTCCTGTAATACCTCGGCAACAGTTGTTCGCCCTGCTTGTACTCCTGCATTTTTGAGCGCGGATAGCACTTGATTGGCGGATAGCTGATTAAGATCGGAGTTCGCATCCAAATAGGCTCTAACTCTTCCCTTCTTTCCGTCTGCTTTCAGTCCATTGTGTCCGTTTGTTGACTGTCCGCTTTGTCCGTTCGGGTGGACAGTAATCGAACACCGGACGGGTTACCTCTTCCTAAGTACCCTTTGACCTCAGTAAATGCCCGTTGCCGTGCGTCCCGTTCTTGAAGACCTTGTTGCATATACCGAACAAACATGGCTCGGTATATCACTGTAAATTCGACCTCTTGCCAGCGTTGTTCGCGATAGTCATTCCCTGTTCGTTGCTCTAGTGCCAATGCCGCTAGTCCATCACCTGCCACCAACGTTCCGATTGGAATGATGAACGCAGATAAACCCGCCATGATGAGTGCAGCTTGGCTGGTAGCGGGCAAATGACCAAACCCTTCTATGATGGCAGCAAAAGATAGTCTATCAAGCTGTGTAGCGGCTACCACTGAGGTAAAAGAACCTGCACCATTTACAAGCATTGCTGTGAGAAATAACAATATCTCAAGCGCCCACAACGTCCAAGGAAGAGTTTGCTTTGCGACGTTTATGAGCCGTCGTCTAAACGCCGTATACAGTAATCCAAACTCAACCCCAATTGGAGCAAGCCATCCCCAGCCGGGAGTCAGCTTATCAAACACATCTGCGGTATGTGGTGCGGATAGGCCAAATAGAACGAGTGCAACCAGAATGATCCAGTACGGAACGCTCTCTGCAATCCCATCACGGACGCTTTTACGAGGGGCTTCTTCTTTCATCCAGCGTTGCCGTTCTTGGCGGTAAATGGCTTCCATATTTAGAATATCGCTCATCATCGTCTCCTATTTACTGCGGCTATTATTTGGCTTCACAATCTGAAATACCCGCTGTGGAGAAATGCCATAAGCCCGTGCAAGGTCGCTCATAGCTTCACCTAATTGATGGCGATTTTTGATGTCTTGATTGCGCTGCTTAATCGTTAGTTGAGGGGAAAAGTCTTGATCGTAGTAAATGGAGAAAAGGAAGAGACGTTTGGCTTTTTCTAGGCCGCCAAACTCAAGGTACGTATCTTGCTGTGAAGCCCCGTTGGGATTACTGGTTTACACGACCTAGAAATTGCGACACGTCGCATTTTGACCCGCTTATATGCGGGTTTTTCTATTCCCTCCAAACCCATCTCACAGGATAATATACAGGATAAGAGAAGAGAGAAAGTGAAAGGAAGGAGAGG
>JBGAHG010000057.1:0-36812 GCA_044226325.1 Aggregatilineales bacterium | reverse complement strand
TTGGCGCATAGCTTACACTCACAGGCTTTTCTGCTAATAAGACTTAGCAGCACTCTGTTGCAGTAGCTCAATCACCGCAATCTATCTTGTAACGCCATTTATCGTTGATAATTTTACGCCATTTATTTTTGAAAGTGACATATCCGTGTCAGTAAAGATGATCAGGATGTTGAAAAGCAGCGTCATCTGCTCCTGACCTATTCTCAGCAGCACAAAATCTTGATCGACCAGTTCATTGATGTCGAAATTTCCTCACGCAAGAGTCAGGATGCCCGGCGAATCTCTGAAGTGAAATCGATCCTCAAATCGGGCGATTTGCTTCTTGTGGCTGAACTAAGCCGTTTGGGACGTAACATGTTGGAAACACTGAACCTCATTAATGAGTTTGCGGAGGCGGGTGTCAAGATTATTTTCGTGCGGCAGCCTGAACTCTCCACGACTGGCCCCCAGGCTAAATTGCTGATGGCGATTTATAGTTATTTTGCTGAGGCAGAACGGGAATTCATTTCTGTCCGTACTAAGCAGGCTCTGGCAGCCGTCAAAGCCAAAGGCACGCCATTGGGACGGCGCAAAGGCAGTCGTAATAAAGAACGGCCACTTGATTCCTTCCGTAATCAAGTTGAGGAATATCTCCGTCTTGGCCTATCAACTACCGCCATTATGAAGTTGATTAACGAGCGGCTGGAAACGCCCCTGACCTATAACAGCTATGTCTATTTCGTTGAGCGGGATGACCAGCTCAAGCTGGCCCAAAAAGAAGCAAAAGCGAAACAGTGAATCTTCCCTATTAACGGTCACTTTGAAAATTATTTTGCGCAACACACAAACACTTACAGCCCTTTTTACACTAACAAGTGATCTATCGAAAACCTTTAGCAATCCCTTTATCACTTGTCTTGATTCCCTCCATCGCTTGCGGGGGAGGGTTAGGGAGGGGGTAAAAGCTAATCCTTTTCGATAACCTACTCAGTTGCATTAAAAAAGGATGCGCTTTTATCAAAAGGCACCCTTTTACTGGTCCATCCAACTCATCAAATCCATACCCTACCCCGATGCTTTAGGGATAAATGATCTCGTCGTCATCCCGCCAAATCACAAATGCGGCAGCCACCAAACCGCCGAGCCATATCACAAAAACAACAATTGACCAAATTGCCCGCTTATGCCGTCGCTCCTCACGCCAGCCATAGCGCATACGCGATTTCATCATGATTTCCTTTCATTATTTTCATCGGTCGGTTCCATCTCATCATGCGTTTGTTTAGTTCCCTTTCTGTTCTTGACCGTCATACCATTCCGAATATGATCGAGAATTCTTTGCAGCCGATAACTGGTGAATCCTCCAAGCACAAATGCTATCCCGTTTACGATCATGGGATCCGCGGTCGACAAACTAAAATCGCGCATCCCGATATCATCGACATGGATTTTCGACATGAGTGAAATGATGAAAAGTGTGGCGACCGGAACAAACACCAAATCGACCAGTACGTCCGCCATGTATGTGCCTAAATTGGCTTTCTTCCGCTGCAACAAACGGGTTCCAACAGCCCCCACAATGGAAAAGGCAAACACGCGTTCCCAATAATCCGGAAACTTAAATCGGTTCATCAAAACCGCACTGATTTCGTCACTGCGCGGCGTATAGAAAATCCCAATCAGAATAATGACCAGCAGCAGTACACTGACCGGATACAAAAGACTTTTGAGTGGAATGGTATAGGGACGCGCCGTTTCCATTAGCGTTTTCAACTGCTGAAAATACCGGCGCGGCCAGCTTATAGCCTTCCGCCGCCTTGCTGTTTTGGGTCGTGTCACCGAACGCGGGGGGGTTCCATGCTCTTGCGTAGCCATACATCACCTCTTTAAACACTCCTTGAAGATCAATTCATATAGCCCATTGTTCACTAAACAAAACTAATCGAGCGTGATCACGGTCCGGGTAAACGCGCATATTCAGCCGCGTCTCAATCCACTGACACGCCTGCTCTGTAAATAAGCCGGCAATTTTTTGATATTCAGTTGTCCGAAAAAATACGCTGACATAACCTTCTCGCCCCGGCTCAATAAAGGCCTCTTGAACCACATCAGGGTCGATGGGCAATATCCCGGTGACGGCAGCGGTGTTGATGCAGGCACACAGCGCCAACACCCGATGTAAAATGCGTTTGCGGCGATTATTATGTTTGTTCATCGAACACATCCTTTCTATTCTTGAGAATCGCTTTGGTCGTGATTCAAAACCGGCTCTTCCGTATAGATCAGATTGGGAATGTGCATTCCCATGGGTGACTTCTCCGGTTCACCAGCATCCGATGGAAGTAAGAAGGGTGACACGGTAACTTCGTCGGGAGACATCAATTGAATCCGATCTTCAAAGGTTGGCCAGCCTACGACGTAGCTCAACAAAACAAGGAACAAGGTGCTGGCAATTGCCAGCAGCAGGATGCCGCCCGCCGCCATACCGCCAAATCCGAAAATGGTGTCCAGAAATTGACCTGACGCTACCATGTGGTGGCCCGTATGAAAAAAAGCCACAGCGAGACCCAAACACAATGCCGATGCCCCAATAACTGCCCAGCCGTTTAACACACGAACCCGTCGAAAAAATCGCTCCCAATTACCGATCTCTCGTCCCATTTCTTTGCCTCCAAAACTCCTCTGTGAATTTTGTTCCAAAATATTCATATCTTGTCACTAGTAACAATAACACACTTTTATGTAACTAGTTGCGGGTAAGAATCAAAAACCCCACGAAAAGTGGGATTTTGTCATGCGTTTATTGGGTTTTATTCAGCTGATGTCAGCCAATTGACGGGGACGAGATCGCCAACCACAACCATTGTTCGTGTTTCAATGACCGGTAGCTGCTGTAGTTTGTTGATAATGATTTGTCCGAGTTCAACCGGGTCATTTGCGCGGACGATAACCAGTAAGTCATCTCCACCTGTCACAGCAGCCACCAAACCGACTTCTGGAATGGCTTGAATACGCGGTACTACACTCAGCGCTTGACCCGGTTGTACTTTCGCTAAAACACACGCACAAATGGGAATGTTCACTTACCGCTTTTCACCCATTGAATACAACAAACGCATCATCACATTGCAGTCAATTTTGCTTTGTGCACGATTGAGAATGCCCCGGACTTGATTTTCGCCTTGTTCAATGCCGTTCGCAGCCAAATTCAGATCATAGGCACATTCTTCAAAGCTAAAACCAGTGTTCATATTGATGAACACTTGTCTTTCGATTTCGGTCAATGTCGGCGTTTCCGCTACCGCAGCGACCACCTTAGTCCAAGCAGCCGATGTTCGATTTTCGCGCCACGCCATAAGCGCACTATCTAATCGTTCAGCGACTTGGTCATAAGCCTCCTGATCGCCCATGATTTTCACAATCTCTCCAATTTTGTAGCCAAGTCCCTTTAACCGGTAAATGTGATCCGCTTTTGCCACATCCTCCGGACTAAAATCATAGACTTTTTGATCTCCATAATTGCGATCCTTTGATGGCGCCAGTAACTTATGTCGTTTGATCCAATGTATGATCTCCGCCCCGGTCGTTTGAAAACGTTGGATCAAATCGCTTAACCGGTAGGATTTTCTTTCGGTTAATAAAGGCTTCTCATAGGGCGCCGCACGGCATACCCATACGTCTCCCAGTTCACTTGTCGTGACCTGAAAAATGATATTTTGTTGATCGACCAATTCTTGTTTAATCGCAGCCTCGGTCTGATTGACCGCTTCTTCAGCTGCGGCATATATCGATACGTCACTTTCTGCCGAAACCGAGTTGAAATGCCTTGCACTTAAATGCGCTTCCGGATTCAATCTCGATACAACCCCGTTTTCCATATTCGGATCCGTCCATACTTCTGGACGTCGATTGGCTTCAGCCTCCATCGTCGAATGAACATCCTTATAAGGGGAGTTTCGAGTAGGCTGGGAACGCCTAGAATTTTCGCCTCTTTCAATTCCTGCTGAACTCATAAAATGCTCCATGTAAGAAGCTGTGCGCTTCTTAACTGTTGTCTAATATAGACCTTGTCTTATTTCTTCACATTACCACGGCACCCTATTTTTATATGATCACAATTCTATATAAATAAAGTCATCTTCAAACTTCCTTATCGTCACGATAAATGCTTCCATAATTCCCCCTTTATAAAAGCAAAAACTGCCGCGTGTTGCGGCAGCATTTATACGTATCTTGTCAAAGAAAGTTTCCGGACGCTTACTGGCAAGCCTAACCAACCAAACGGCTGACCAATAAATGTTGTCGTTTCATCACGCATAACATCTTGAATTATTTTATCATATCCGTATCGATTTTGTATCAGACGGATTAAGGATGAAAAATAGACCATACCAGTTCTGGTTGTGTAACAAAAGATAAAAGCGCATCTGAAAGGCTCGCTCACCTTCAGATTGGCTTTCCATTCGCTCCACTGCTCACCTTTTGTGCCAATCGTTACCTTCTGGTTTTCAAGGTTCGCTTCATGATGAATTGAGGGGCATATAAAGGGTAGTGGAACACACCCTAACGGCATCCGTTGACTGCTTCGATTTTCGCTCTCTTTTGAGAGCTTAACTCAGCCACCGCTGAGAACCGTCACCTCGTCACCCTAGTTCAGTAGGGTCATACGCTTCGAACACCCCTCGCGCCACTTTTGTTACCCCATTTCCTCCTCTTGAAACATCTGTTTTTATTAAGCATAGGGGTTTTTTGATGGAGCGCCATCCCCCAACTGGCTACTCGACAATAACGCATGTTACACTGCGTTACAAATTCCAGTATATGACAGGCCCAGTATAAAATGTATTGATACTCACCTTAATCCCCTGCACTCTCGTGTAATGCATTTATTTCTTCTGAATGAACTTGCGACTTGCCCTCTCTCTGTGGTCTTTGAAACGAAGTTGCCAAATGGGCTTCCATCCGTTTTGCATAATAGCGCAGAGTCGAGGTTGGAATATTGAAGTGCTTGGCGGTTGTACTGATAGCAAGGTTGCTGATATAGGCGTGCAGCGCCACCAATTTTTCATAATTTTTTGGCTGGTTCAATAGATCCTCTGCCAAGGTCTGGACAGCCTTTGTATTCTCTGCCGTTAGTATAAACACCGCTTTGCTTCGCCGCTCAGGCCGCAGCATCCGCACGCTCGGATCGCGTGCAGCGCCAATCATCAGGTGCACACGCTGGTAGGCGCGCTGCATCTGATATTGTGGAATGTGGTGATTTCGAGCCTGTGTTGAAATCTGGATCCCCTGCCGGATACCCGCCAAGGCGATCTGATCCGTCCGCCGAGTATCTGCTTGTAAATCGTCGATTCGCTTTTGTACCGATTGGTATATTTCCGCTGACACGTGACGGTTCCCTTGGCGAATAGCAGCCATATCTTGTCCGGGTAATTTCTCCCGTCCATGTTTACGTTTGAGTCGGGTTTCCCCCTTGGGTGCGTATTCCGGCAGCAACGCTTTCAGTTGCTCCCGGACACGGTTGTAGGCAGCCTGCATGGTCTGTTCACGCACACTGAAGATGCGGCTGGCTTCGCTGGCACTGACCTGCAGCATGGTCAATCCATAAAGTGCCCACAGGGTTTGATTAGCCTGCTTCCCCTTTCCTGTCGTGATTGCCTGTTCGGCAACTTCAGCAATCGCCCGATAGATATCCATTTGGATGTCGGCTGCCCGTGACTCCGGTGAATGCTTGCCTCGCCTGTCGGTTGATGATCGACCTTCTTCAGCGACGACCCGCTGCTGGTAACGCCAGTCCCCTCTCAGTGCATGCAGCCCTTTGTAGATAACCCCCTTCCCAATCCACGCCATTGCTTTATCTTTTAGTAGATCGGGCTCATCTTGTAACCGCCGCCACAAATGCAGATAACCGGCTTGCAAGCCGTCCCCAACGTCTGCTGGAGAGACGTGATAGGTGGTGTTCAAAGCATACGCTGCATACTTTCGCGTCTTATCAATCAGTTCGGCAAAAGACAAGTCCCCCAGTGATGTGGCATAAATGGGTAAAAGAACATTATCCTTTTCGGGTAAATACGGACCCGAGTCGGCATCTGAAGCTTGATGGACTCGCTTTAACAAGCGCTTAAGCTGTTTTTCTTGTGCCTCGTATGGTGCTTGTATTTTGGCGATGATTTGGGCTTTGAAAGCCTCGCGCTTGGCCTCATCTGCCGAATAAATCTGACCCGATGGTTTGAGTCCGGTCGGTTGTAAGACAACGGGCAGCGGAGCTTCGTAGAAGATTGTTGTAACTGATTGAGAGAACGGCGTTGGCTCAACCGGTTCACGATCACTAATCGCCTCATCGGGAGGCGTCCTCATTAAACCATCTGGCTGAGAAGCGGGCCTATACCGCTCCACACGCCTCCGGTAATCGCTGGAACATGATTGTGGAATAGGGGTGCATCAGGAATGATCAGCCTAGCACATCTCCCCTTCCCTGCTCAAGCCCTCAATTCGGCAACGAACATTTCTTCGAGAAGCTCGTGATGGATGCCGACCTCTCATTCGTCAGCCGAACTTCGTCTATCCCAGAAGGCGCGGGCATCCGCCCGGACACAGCGCCAATAATCGATGGTCTCACCACCAGTTTGCGTATTTTGATACAGCGTCTTCCCACCAGTCATGCCTTCTTGCACCGCTTCGGCAATCGCTTCCTGGCTGACCCCATCTTCATACGCTTGTAAAGCCGCCATAATGCAGCGCAGCAGCGAAAAGTCGTCAATCTCTTGATTTCGGCAGTTGGCTATCGTTAAATCTTCAGTTTTCCAAACGAGGCTTTGATAACTCTCAAAACGGGGAACTTCTGCGCTCATGTGCGCAGCATAACATATCCAAACCCATGCATCTACCAATGATTTTATTGGTCTAGAAGCGCTTTCATCACCAACACTTCGACCATTTCCATATTTTCACCGGTCGGTTTTTGCTCAAAGGTGGCGCCATAAATCGTGATCTGTCCGCTTTGTCCACCAAAAGAATAGGCCATGTCCCACTTTGGAAAGAAACCTTCGTTGACCGCAACTTCAAGGACGATGCTATATTCCGTTCGCTTGGCGATCATATTCCGATCATCGTCATAATCCAGAACGAAATAATGATGCACGGCTCTTACCTTCTCCCCTTTCATTCCCCATTTTTCATCATTCACGTTCATCCAGTTCTTTCCAGGTGCGATTGCGAATGGCTTCTAGTGCCTCATGTGTCCAGCCCATATGCTCTCGCAAAAAGGTGCCGGGTAAGATGACCTTCAGCTGCTCATGTAAACGGGGGTTGGGATCCGTAAAATCTCGATCTTGTGTAATCAGGTAATCGACTTGGGCTTGGATAGCTGACAATGCCACCGGGATATCCGCCGGATCGCGTATTAATCCCTCATGCTTCAGAACCTCTTCCAAACTTGGGGAAGGAACCCGTTCATAACCACTCGCCTCTAAGAAGGCATCCAATTCCGGCACATGCTCCGGGAATAAGCGCCCAATGTGAGTACGAGCTTCCTCTACAATAAACGGGGAAAGAACTAACTGTGCATCGCCAAGCACCGTATGGCGAAGCACTTCGTAAGGGAAGCGCGGCCACCCCAGTCCGGCCACCAACACATTGGCATCCACCATCACCCGCAGTTTACTTATTGGGGGTTCTGCCATAATGCTTTTCGTGGACTTGCCGCTTCGTATCTTCCAGTTCGGCCATGACCGCTTCTTCGCTCAAACCACGGCGTTCGATTTCTTCGCCGATCATCCGAGCAGCCTTCTGAAACGTGCCCAGGCGCTCTTCGACGCCGGCTCGTTCCCGCATCAGTTGTTCGTATTCAGCCATCGATAAAATAACCACCACAGGCAGCCCGTCTTTTTCCACGATGAAGTGTTCTTTACCGGAATAGGTACGACGGATCAAGTCCCCAAATTGACGATGAGCAATAGTGGCGGGTATGGTGATTGGCATAGATGGTCGTGTGGTCAAGTCACACACTCCTTGTGTATCGTTACGCAATGTTGGTTAACTTTACGCATCCTAGCATGGTGTCTATGCGAAGTCAACTCGTCCGTATGCCCTACCCTGCAACTTTATGTTCGTTGCTGTTTTATTCTGCCTTTTTAGGGAAATCTTCACGTTCTCGAAGCGCGTCCGTAAAACCTTTTGCATATTCCCGTCCTAGATCGCGGGATAACTCTTTAACAGTTTCCTCAAGCCGTTTTTCTCTCTCTTGTACAATTTCAAGTTGTGCTTCAAGACGAATATTTTTTTCTTTGATTTGTTGCATTTCTTCACGAAGTGCACTCACCTGCATAAGTTCCTGTTGTACTTTTGCAAGTGAACGCTGTAAAAACTCATTTTCAGCACTTAATTGATGTTCTCGGTCAGTTGAAACTATAGCTTGCACATCTTCAGCAGGTAATGATGGCGGTTTACCCCGCGTACCGTTTTTGAGCGCCGCATGAATATCTTCGTAAGTCAATCCTTGCTGTTTGAGTTCTGAAACAAGAGAAAATACCTGCATATCTTCTTCTGTAAATAGGCGGTGCTTATTCTTCCCAGGTGTTGCAGTGGGAGACAAATATTTAGCAAACTCCATAGCCCAAATTCGGGCGGTTTCTGGAGACACGTCATAAAGAGTACAGATGTGTTGTGTTCGATAAAGCATGAGATTAACTGTACCTCACTTTTTACTCAGAGCAACTTCCGCATCCATCCAATCTTGGATTTTAAAAACATTTCTTCCACAAGATAGGGAAAAAATTCCCTATTTGGTACTAGCTAGGAATCTATATCCCATATAAAATTCTATGTAGTTCCTATTCACAAAGTGCATATTGCTTATAGTGCAACGAGGTGTGCCATGTCACAAAAGAGCACCAAGAAAAGTTTCCGGTTGCGTTTTCCATTCTGGCTAGATATGCACAAACCGGATGAAGCGGATCTTGCTGAAACAATCGCCATCCTTAAAGACGAGCGGGCTTTTGTCAAAACGGTACGGGATGGGATCCGGCTGGTTTGTGATTTGAAGGCCGGGCGGCTGGAAGTTCTATTTTCGCTCTTCCCGTGGGTCAAAGCAGAATTCGATAAACGGGGCAGCCCACAAGCGGTCAATGCCCTACAAGACCAGCTTGCACGCCTCGAACGCCTGATGGAGCAGGGCGTGTCCATTCCGGTCGACACCCAACCCAAATCACCTGCATCTATGCCTGCCGGGCCAAAGCCCTTAAGCGTTCCGGCCATGGCTGCACCGCAGTTTGACGATGACGACTTTTCACTCGCGATGCGCAAAAAGGCGGATTACTCAACCACCGCCAATTTGATCCGATCCCTAAAAGGGTGCTAGCACGGGGTTCAAAAAGTCCCGCAGGTCAGTGCAGGACTTTTATCTCACTCAGGCCATTGGAGGTGGCCTTCTATGACCGATTATGATTATACCGTAAGTGTCGATGCCGGAAACGGCGGTACCAACGCCGTCCTCGCCCAGGGGAAGCAGGGCTATAAAAGTTTCTATACCCCCAGTGTGCGCGCGGCGGCCACCGGAGACAGCCTCGGGTTAGGGAAAGGTTGGGAACTGGATTACGATTACGTGGATTGGAACGGCCACCGCTATGTGGTCGGCGATGACGTCATTCGCGTCACCCGCCGCCAGCTGGAACGGCATATGGGGGCCAACCGCTATGGCAACGAGCTGCACCAATTTCTGGTCGCGCATGCCGTGGCCCGCCTCGGCATCAAATCCGGCACGATCAACTTGACCCTGTTCGCGCCGCCCGGTCTTTACAACGATTTAAAGCCCTTTATTCATGACCGCTTCTCACAGCGCGGCGGCAAGGTCGAAATTACGCTCAAAGGGGACAAAAAGCCGCGCAAATTCCAATACGAGACCATCAATGTCTGGCCGGAAGGGATCGGCGCGGCGGTCTGTTTTGCCCTGGACGACAGCGGCGAACTCGTTCCTTCGGATATTCTGGCCGGTGAAACGGTCGTCCTCGATCTCGGTGCCCATACCCTCGACGTGCTCCAGCTAAGCAATGGCAATTTCAACCCGGAAAGCCTCCAACATGCCACCTGGGAGGCCGGGGGCGTCCATGTGCATATCCGCGAACCGATGCTGCGGATTGTCAAAAAACAAATGGGCGACGACGCCGCCTATCTGAGTGTCGATGACATTGATCGTGTCATCCGTCTGGGCAGTGTCAGTGGAGACTACACGCTGACCGTCGCCGGTCAAGAAGCCGATCTAAAGCCCTTACTGGATAAATATGCGGAACGCTATGCCGAATGGATCGCCAACAATATCGCCGACGGGGTTTTTGGCGGCTTTAGAGGCATCAAATCGGTCATTCTGGTGGGCGGCGGCGCGGTACTCGTGGAACCCTACCTCAGCAAGCAAACCTGGTACGGTGACAAAATTCTGGATCGCACCCGCCACCCGACCACCCGCCATTTGCACCCGGTGGATATGAATGCCGTCGGCGGCCTGCGCTTTGCGCTGCACCGGCTGAAAGAGCAGGGCTAGTCGATCATTTCCCTGTGGCGAGGAGGCATAATTGAGGGGATGAATACCCGCAGCTGCTGCCTATAACAGCACCTCCGGCTGTATCCCCAAAAGGTTTAGGTATAGGGCAATAAACCACCTTTTGGCCCGTGAGCATAAGCAGGCTACTTCGGCTCATGACTCTCCTCCCACAGAACATTCATGATAACACCTCGCAAACCGTCTTTTACGGGGGTGATCGTTCTGTTCCGGTCCCAAACTCCGCTTGTCTCCGTCTCGGCCTGCTAGAGGCATTACACGCGTCCTCAGACCCGGTTTTGCAGGGCATAGAGCAGCGACTGCGGGGTCTGAGCCGCGCCGCCCAGATAGAAGATCGGATCCACCAGCACATCCCGCTGCTGAACGGCCTCATGGTTGGTGAAATAAAAGTCGGCGGCGGCGACTTTGCCCAGTTCACGTAAGACCAGGCCTTGCAGATTTTTGAGACGACGCTGGCTCTCCATCACGAATAACCAGCGCCCCTGATTGTCGCCGTACCGTTTCCGGTATTCCGGGCTGCGGAGGTAAGCCCATCCGGCATGAATTTTCTCCTTCATGATGCGGCTCTGGCTCAAGGTCGAATGATCGGTTTCAATGGGAAAGCGAGCGGTTCTTCCACCGCTGTTCAAGATACAGAAGCTGTCCGCGATCACCCGCCGTGTCCGGGTAATGGACTGTCCACCTGCTGGAAAGGTGTACTGCACCCGGTCCGGATCGCTTGCCAGCAGCCGTCCTGACAGCCACTCGCTCAACACCCATTCCGGCTGCCGGGCGAGGGCGGCCTCGAGGCGCAGCCTAAAGGTGGTCGCCATTAAATCGTGGGGGATTTGCAGCAGCCGGCTGTGCGGCGGCTGCCAGTGCAGCGCTCTCAGCGGCAGCTTCATCTCCTGCGCGATCAGCTGTGCGCCCCGCCGTCCTAACCATGCTACCCGTAAATCGCGGTAGCGGGCGGTTTCCATATGGCGCGAGAGCACGATCCATCCAGCTTGTTCCAGGGCATACAGCCGGTTGAGCACGGTGGTGGTCACCCCATAACGACGGGGGCGGCTGACGGTTTGCAGCGTTTCCTGAGCCGCCGGGAAATAAGCTGCCTGGATTTGGGTCAAGGTTAGCAGACCGTCGTCTAATAACCGGTTGAGCAGGGCACGGTCACGGGCGGTCAAGATCGGCTGGCGAGTCAGGGTCATGCCGACACTATAGCATATTCGCGCTTCAGCTTTCCGGATCAGCCGATCAGGGAAAACAGCCCCTCACTGCCCACTTTGCGCCAGATCGGAGCATTGAGTACCTGCGCCGGAGTGACCTGATCGCGGGTGGTCAGCCAGTAACGCTCCCCGCCCCCCTGACTTTCAATGGCTTTGACCAGATTGTCCAGCCGCCTCTGCGAAGGCGCGACCACTAAAATCCGCAGCGACCGCGATTGAAAATCATCCTGGTATTGGCCGCTCAGGATATAGGCCTGATAAATGGCGATCTGCCCTTTAATTTGCTCCAATCCCTCGGTGCCCAAATCCACTTCCCAGAAAAAGCGGGCTTCGCCGCGCGGCGTCACCAGATGGGCGTAGCCATCTGGGTACACCGGCTGCCGTTTGTCGCCCCCACGCACGGTCTTGACCGTCACCAGCCGCGGCGCGGCCCGGAATTGGAATTCGTCGCGCCATGTTTTGAGGGTCATCCCGGCCGTATCCCAGACCGCCCGCGTCAGCGCCAGCCGCACGTCATTGACCGCCAGCAGGTGCTGGAGTTTGTCCCACGTCCGGACCTGACGGCTGGCCGAATGGATACCTTCTGAACTATAACCGGCATTTTGCGCCAGCACGGCGGCACCTAGAGGCGCAATCGTGTACACCATCCGGCTGGCAGCCGGTGCCGTTACCACCTGAGTGATGAACTGCCGCTCGACATAGCCATGATGAAATAACTTGTGCAGCCGTCCGTAGGCCGGTTTGAGCGATGTGAAAAACAGCAGCGCCACCTGCTCGGTGGTCAGCGCCCGGCAGTCGTTGATGAACTGCAAAATCAAGACATCCCGGGCATTGAGCCGGAAGGGCGGGCGCTCGGCGGGGGCCACCCGTTCATGACGCGGACGGCGTTTGTTATTCAAAGTCATGCAATCCACCCGCTTCCGGCGGTGTCCGGTAGGCTTCGCTGTGGTAGCGCCGGTCTAACCACCCATCGACCTCGGCCACCGGCAGCAGCCCCAGATTGCGCCGGGAACGGTTCAGCAGTTCCTCCCGTTCTCCCGCTACCTGACCCTCGCGCTGTGGGGCAGGGTGGGTGCGGACGATAAAGGCCGGTAAGGTCTGTCCGTCCAAGCGTGTGCGCACAGCAGCCCGCCCTTTGCCCAACCGGATGAGCTGTTCCTGCGACACGTCCGGCTCATAAAGTTTAGCCGTCAGCCGCGCTTCATCCGGCGAACACTCAAAGCTGATTTTGGTCCCGACATTGTTGACCACACCTTCCTGTGTCTCGCTGTCTAACTGACCTAAATACTGGCAGCACAAGGTCAGCGACAGCCCGAATTTGCGCGATTCAGAAAACAGCGCCGGAAAAGCCGTCGTGATAAACCGCTGCGCCTCGTCCAGATAAATGTATGAGCGCGGCGGCAGTCCGCCATCCTGTGCCCCTAAACTCTGGCTGGCGAGAAACAACTGCGCCAGCAGAATCGCCCCCAAACTGCCCACTTCGGAAGCGATCCCGTTCCCCTGCAAATGCACCAGCACGATCTTTTTCTCGCGGATCAGTGCCCGAAAATCCAGGGTGTGCGGGTGACAGGTCATCTTTTCCACCTGCGGCGATCCTAAAAAGGCGTTCAGGCGCGACAGTACCGGCTGGGTCTGCGCCTGCTGGTCGCTGGGTGAAGACCGGTCAAAAGCCTCCCAGAAATTGAGCGAAGACCGGGTTAACCCGCCGCTTTGGCGCACGGCGTTCAGCATCCGCCGCCGGTAAGTTGCGTTCAGGATCAATTCTTGTAAATCCAGCGGCGTGGCCTCCCGGTCGGTTAAGACCGCCTGCAGCAGGTTACGAATGACCATTTCCATGCGCGTCGTGCTCCACTGGTCGGCGTAAATCGACTTCATAATCCACAGCATGGTGTTGAGCACCGTTTGGCTGTCCACTCCCTCCGGCGCGCGCAGCGGGTTGAGGGGGATGGGATAGGCCGGATCCCCCAGCGCCAGCATCACCACCGCATCGCGCCGTGCCGCTGGAATCGATTGGTTGAGCAGCGCGTCGATCAGCGCACCGTGCGGATCCAGCACCACCACCCCCTGACCGCTGGCAATGTCCTGATGGATCAGGTTGTGAAGCAGGGTCGATTTACCCATACCGGTCTGGCCGGTCACGCTGGCGTGATAGCTCCGATCCTGGCGTTTGAGCTGGATGGTTTGAGCCGGTGTCTGATCATCCTGTCCAATCGCATAGCTTTCGGCGCTGCTCACCGGCTGGCGCAGTGCCGAAGGCAGTGAGGAAGCCCAACGAACTGTCTGCCCGGCGAAGGCGTCGGTCGGCAGATGCCACAGCAGGCTGATCTCCTCCGGGGACAACCACACGGTGTAGGGCAGGCGCGAATCAGTCTTGGTCTTGTGGTCGTTGGCTCTCAAGGTCGTCCAAAAATAGGTTCCAGCCCCTAAAGCCTCTTCGTCAGCCTTCGAGCGTATGGTCACCTCGCGGTCAATCCCATCGCCCAGGCGCAGCGCCCCTTGGCCGACTAAGTTCATAGCGGCGGTCGTCACCGCCGTCACCCGCCCTAAGCGCGCCTTGTGTGGGGTATCGAAGATGACCCGTATTCGGCAGATGCCCAGCGGCTGGTGCAGCTTCACCAGATAGCGCTCGGTCTCCGCTTCGCTGAAGCGCAGCACCCGTTTCCCCCGCAGCCGTAAATTCCCCACCAGCGTCCCCAGTAAAGCCCCGGCCACAGCCGCCGGATCACTGCGAAACAGCGGGCCGCCGCCTGCGCGCCAGCCGGCCTCATAGGCCGATACGCTCAGAATGTCTTCAATCTCCGCCTGGCTGTAGTGGTACATCTCGGTCACCACCTGATACGACAGCCTCTCATCCGGCAGTAAGTCCTGCATCGCCTGCGTCAGCACCGCCAGCGGTTCCTGTCCCCGCCCCGTATGGGCCGGGGTCAAGTTGTTGAGCCAATTCTCGCCGACCCGCGCCAGATAGGTGAAGCGCTCATGATAGGGGTAAGCGATCTCCGCCGCGCTCCACAGCGTCACCTCAGCCCCCGGATAGTAGGGACGGACGATCTGTTCCAGATCCCGAATCTGGATCGGCGACGGCGTGTTGGTGGCTATCCCCCAGCGCAGCCCCTCGACCGTCGCCGTGATCCGAAACGAAAAAATCTGATCCCCCATCACCCGGGTGATGGCCGTCACCAGCGCGCTGTGGGCCGTCTGGACACCACGACCGGGCTGGGGAATACGCACTTCAAAAAAGGGCAGGGCACTCATGGCACACCTCATTGCTGACCGCTCTTCATAAGTGTAGCGTCTTTTCCGAGCTTGACAAATTTCTTACGAAACTACTTCGCAAGCTTTTTCGCAGGGTAAGATTGGTTTACAAATAGCTTGATTGGGTTTTTTACAGCTTTTTATAGTTCATTACAGTTCAGAATGATTCTGATACACGACAGAGCGTTTTCTGGCGGATGAGGCTGAAGGGGTACACAATAAAAGGGGGAAATGCCGGGCGGCAGTAGGTTGTGTTAAGTGGATGTGGATATAACGGGGATAGGGGGCTGTGAAGCGGTCGAGAGTCGAGCAGCGGTGCGTTGGCCGCCGTCGCCGTAAGGCGACTGACCCTGCCGACGTGACACCCCGTCCTGAAGGGATGGGCGTGGCCGTTTCCAGCGGATCACAAAAGCCTCACGCCAGTGAGATTTTGGGGCAGGCGCTGGCGGTGGGGTCAGTCGCCTTTTTGCGGCTTCGGCACGAAACGCAAAAGGGCGACGGCGGCATGGCTCAACGATTGGGGGGAAAGACGGCTATTTTTCCGGCTGCGACGGGAAAAATCGATCCCGGCTGTCCCTCCATGAGGCGAGCCATAGGGTTGGGAATGGGGGGTGTGCTGGCGATGGGGATACCCAGACCGTCGATCCCCTTTTTGTCTGGGAGGCCTCACGCCATCGGTTGGCGCGCTTGATCACCAAAAGTACTCGATCCAAATCACCCACTCTGATCACCTTTTATCCACAAAACGATTTTTAAATCGCGTTCTATCTTCGTATGCTTATTCTGTGTATGCTTTCTCTTCGTATTCTTCCCCCGCCTCAAACCCGCCTCATCTTGATATTCACGGATGAATATCAAGAACGATCACGGGTGAATAACCAGATATTCACAGGTGAATATCCGCCTCATCTTCTGCGCTTTTGCTTGACCGTGTGACGGAGGACGTAGATGTTGGTTAAACCCTGTCCCCGGCGCTGCACCTCCAGATAGCCTGTATGCTCCAGTTCTGTGATGGATCGAGTCACCGTCGGTTGGGAGGTCCCCATATCCTTCGCCATCCGTTCTTGTCCCGGAAAGACCCGGTCAAAATGCCAGGCGTAGGACAATAGCAAACTGTAGGCGACTTTGGCATTGGACGATAATTCGGGGTTTTTGAGAATGAAGTTGGGGACTTGCGTAAATCCACCGGCGGCGACCGGATCAAATCCTTCCAAAATAATGTTCTGGCGCGCCTTAAATCGGGCCAAGTCAGCTAAGAGTTCCATAAAGAGAAAAAATCATTTTTTCGTTTTTATCTTTCCCAGAAAGGTTCCGTAGATGTACCGGTAAAGTTCTAATTTCTTGACCCTCAAATCCAGTGCAATCCGCTCCAACTCCGCTTGCCATTCATGCGGGAGTTCCGCCTGTACCTTCACATTCAACGCATCCCTCAAGTGAAAGCTAAACTCCTGGATCTCATCTCGGGTTGGAAAAGTACATGATGCCTCAGGGGCCGTGTCACGTGAATGGTCACGTGACTTTCCACTTGATCGATCCCGTGGGTTATCACGCGGTTGCGTGCGATTGAACGTGTCTTTTTCCGCCGCTTTTCCTTTGAGCTGGTTCTGTTGTTTCTGATCTTCTTCCAACAAATCCACAAATAAATTACTCATGGTTCCTCCTTTCTCCAAAAACCTTACTTTTCGCTTTGATAATCGTGTCCGCCGTAATCGTGCCGCTTCCATAGGAGGCGACCTCTAAGGCCGTTTCAGCTAACATCACCGCCGATAGGGGACTCCCCGATGAGAGTAAAAAGATGTGATCGATTGCCGGCTCTTCAAAGGGAAACGTTCTGCCCCCGGCTTGCTGAAAGCGCCAGCGCAGCATGTCCGCCAGTTCATTCCGGTTCATCTCTCTTAATTCTGACCGCCATAACCGCGCTCGAAAAGCTTGCGCATAGGGCAGTTTCTTGGAAACGATTTCGCGCTGGGCAAACAAGACAATTTGCAGCAAGCGCTCCTGGCTGGTTTCAAAATTCATATACCCCCGCAGCTCTCGAAGCACCCTCGCGGGCATTTCCTGAGCATCGTCAATCACCAGGATCGAAACCACCTTTTTCTCCCAATTTTCCTTCAGTAACCGCATCACTTGCTCCCGTCGTCCGCTGCGGCTGTTCGACTGCGTCTGCTGTCCAAACCCGACAATAATTTGCTCGGCCAGCTCATATTCTGTCCGGCAGTTTCGCCCGTCTCCTACTAAACACACCTGCAGCTGCAGCTCGTTTCGCATCTCGGCGTACACCCGGCGCATCAGCGAGGTTTTCCCGGTCCCGTAATTCCCATAGATTAAGACCGCACCTTCCCGATCTCGAACGACCTTGGCGATGGTCGCGATCGCTTCTTTGTGCGTCGGCGCGATATACAAAAACCGTTCACTGGCCTTGGTCGAGTAGGGATTTTCCTGTAAACCGTACCGTTCCAGAAATGGGAATGGGTCTAAGAAACTCATAGCGAAGGTACCGAAGATCGCACAACTGGTGACCCTTGATACCCTATCCACCATTTCAAAGTCCGAGGGGAAAGTCAAGCAGGGGAAAAGACTAGAGGCCGATCTGCTTCATCATCGCGTAGAGCTCATGCTTCCAATCATCTGGGGAGAGGACTAGGTCCGAATAGCCGCGCATTTTGAGGTAAAAATCGATGATGCTGTTGCCCTCACAGCCGGCGAAGCAGTGCCAGCCGTCGGCATACACTTTCAGACTCTGCCGGTGGTCATCGTGGAACGGGCACAGTCCACGCCCGCTCTGATCCAGTTCGACATATTGGCTGATGTAATCGATAGGGGAGACGGCCCGTTTGATACGTTCGTCCGGCGGCATCTCCAGACTGTAGCGCTTCAGCCGCTTCCGATCCACCTCGAAGACTTTCTGAGCCGTTGGGGCTTGCGCCAATAAAGTCTCCACCACCGCTGGCGCAATCCGCTCCGGGTTGGAAACCAGCGCCAGTTGATCCCGCAGCCGCTTGGCAAGGGGATTGCCCTCCGAATCCACAAACCCGTACACCTTGCCACTTTTGCGGTGCTGACCGAAGGGCAGCCGCACCAGTGAGCCGACCTGTTCGCCGTGTAAGAATTCTTGCTTCGGGTACAGCTCAATCGCCTTGGTCGTCAATCCCTGCTGGCTCAAGAGAAACTGGCCAATTCGCCGGGCATCGCGTCCTAAAAGCGGCGGTGTGAACAGCCACAAATGGCCACCGCGCCGCGAGGTCTCCAAATAGCTCGGAATGGCTTGTTCCGCCAAGGCTTTGCTCAGTTTGGACAGCCGCTGCAGGCCATCCGGGCTGTCATCGTCCAAGATGATACGGGTTGTCTGGCTGTGGGCATTCAGCACGTACATGCCGAGGGTCAGGTCCCCCTTGAGATGGCGCTCCAAATGCGTGTTGGATAGGGGATAATACACTTTGCGGCTGTCCGGTAGGGTCGCTTGGGCACGGGCATACGCTCCGTCGGGGAGTTGGTAGGGGTAGGTGTCGCGGCGGACGATAAACGTCTCGGCAAAACGCTGCAGGGCTTCCGGATGCGACTCGCAAAACCGTCTGACTTCAGATCCCATAGGCGCTCAGTATAGCACCCGCTCATCAGCATAGTAATTTCGCATAGTACTAAAACCCAGTCAGTACTAAGACAAAAGCTCAACGAAAAACCCAGAATATCAATAGTCAAGTCTATTGTCCCTCGCAAAAATGTCGCCCTTTTACGCCACCCGTCCCTGTTGGGCAGCCATCCGCTGCTCCGCCTGCCGTTTGAAATAGCGGTATTCCTGTTTGTAGGACGCGCGTTCATTGGCATGGGTCATCCCGTAGCTCACGGTCGGTTCAAAGATGCCGCAGCCCTGGGCATTCTCCCCCCGCCACAACAGCCGTTCACCACAGTCGTGTTTCCGGACATAGCGTTTGAGACGCTTCGAATCGTCGAAGTACACGCGCTCGTAGGCTTGACCCAAATGAACAGCAGGCTGATCCGGTTTCCCGGATCGGAGCGACCCGCCAATTTGGTCAAGCGTGGTGAGCACGGCTTGTCGGACTTTGAAAGCCTGTCCACGCTTCGGATGTTGGCGGATGCCTTTCACCTGATAGGTGTTGGGCAGACGCCAGTAAAATCGTTGGAGTTGATGCCAGCCGCTGGCATCGCGCACCTGAGCCAGATAGGGTAGGGCATGTTCCGGAATGGTGTCCGGCCAGTACCCTGGCTCGACGTGCTGCTGCGCATAATTGGGACGCACCGCTAAGACCCCGCTCAAGCGGGCCTTCTCCCAGCGCCGCAGGGTATCTCCCGATCGGTTGAAGAGCTGGCTCAGCTTGTCGCGGCTGAGGGTCGGGTTCTCGCGGAAGGCCATCCACGCCGCGTACAAGGCACTTTCCCAGGCTTCCAGCGTCCCGGTCGGTGAAACAACCATGTCGCGTACCCCGGGCAGGTTAGAGGCGATTAAGGACGGTCTCTCGGCTGCCGCCTGTGCCACCAAACACTTGGCTACAAAGACCGGCGAGCGCAGATACACCAAACGCTGCGCCGGATCGGTATTCCAGAACAGCCCGCCGCCTTCGCGCAGCAGACGGCTGAAATGATCCGCCGTCATCTCGATCCCGTAAAGTTTGAGCGCAGCATACAAAGCTTTCTTGTCCAGCTGGCCGCTGCCGCCTTCGGTACGGGTCCGCTCACGCCCCAGACACCACAGCCGGAACAGAGCCGCCAAAGACAGCCCAATCGCCAACCGTCCCAATTCCGGCTCAACCCGGATCGGATCCACCGGGGCAGGGGAGGGCACCATAAGCAGCGGCCGGACCAACAGCGCCGGACGTGCCAGCAGCCGCAGCGCTTCATCCCGCTGGGAGCAGGGTCCCGTTTCTTGCTGGATGCGCTCGCTATAGAGCTGTTTGAGCGTTTCATCCCCACGATGTCGGAGGATGTTGGCAAAGGTTAACGCCCGATGAGCCGGGTTGGCGGCTAGCGCCTGCCACAGGTTTTGGAGTTCGGTTGCGAGGCTGTTGCTGCTGTCCACCACGACACACCATCCGCTTTGGTGCGTGGGGGTGGTGGCTGGTTACTTAAAGTCTTGATTAACGCCTCTTGCCAGAAATGAATTTGGCTGTACAATCAAGGAAGCAAAGGGGACAATCATGCCCCACCATACCACCACCCTCACGAAGGGTAAAGCAAGCACCCGCAAAGTTTTCCACGCCTAGCGGGTGTTTGTCATTTCTCGAGTATTACTATACTCCGTTTCCTGAATTTGGAAAGTGAAAAGTACGTTGTTTTGCTACCTTTAATCATCGCTGGCCGCGCTCGAAGTGAATCCTCTCGTGTCAGACAACCGTAGCGTCATCCCGCATCTTTCGAGCCACAATTACTAATGACGTGCTCCTCTAACCTCCTCAGCCAAAAAACTTGTCTGTCACCCGATAGCGACAGAGCGGAGTGCCTCTTCTGGTGGCCTATTCTTTGGCTGAGGAGGCCCGCGAGCTAAAAGCTCGTCACTCAAGCGCCGTGAAGGCTTGATGTGCCGCACTCACGCGCAGCACCACTGACCACGCACCGAGGTGCAGGTCAGCGTGTCGGCTCGGCGTACCGAACCGAAAAAACGCATCTGGTAGATTTACACTACTGGTTGTCTGACAAAATAATCTTCAACAGACTGTCTGACATTCTGCAATTGTTCCTGTTTCGATGCGTTTAAAAGTATCTTACAAAAATGGTTAACGAATATGGCCTACTCGGCCGCATCAGGGCAACGTATATCCGGACCTAAAGTGATTTCAGCGACCGAGTCCACTTTACATGACAGGATTATTGCCCGTCTAATGCTAGGCGGATTACATCATGACTATCACCGATCAGCTTGAACTGAGTGAGGATGATCCAAGTATCCAGCACAACCGGACGCTTGCTGTTCAATATGTTGGGCGCTATTGCCCAATTTGAGACTGAGATTCGGGCTGAACGTCAAATGGATGGTATTCACAAAGCCAAAGCCAGCGGGATTCAATTCGGGGCGAGACCGAAATTGACGACTGAACAGATTGCCGATTTGCGCCAACGCCGTCTACAGGGAGACTTGGTTCGGGTTTTGATGCAGGATTACAACCTGTCAAAAGCGACTGTTTACCGCTATCTCAGCGACGATCTCCCCTTTGAAAATGACTGACTATATCTTTTCGGGGGAATATGCAGAAAACCCCAATTTGTGAGCGGTTCATGGGCAGCTTAAACCGAGAATGTCTTGACCGCCAAGTATCTTGTACAACAACTCCGTGTCTAATAGACTTTAAACCCATACAGCAACGCGATCTCTAGAATTTTTGGGAAAATCGTCTGGCAGGTATTGAGAACGCGGTTCCAATCACGGCGTGAATCGTCTCGATCCGATTGTTCGCCGCTCATGTCACGGATCGGCACATCTGTGATCACCGAAACTGAGGCAGTTTTCACGCCGCGTTTCATCCCAACGGCAAATAGGGCAGCCGACTCCATATCGACCGCTTGAACGTTCAAGGTTGAATAAAGTTCGATGTCCGCAGCAGACTCGACCCAGCGACCATCGGTTGACCAGACGAGAGTCGGTAACAGTTGCTTACTCAACAACCCAGCAACCCGCTCACACAGTGCCAGCACCAGACTCAGGTCAGCAACTGCGGGAACTCCCGCTGGAAGATAAAATCCGCTCGTGCCCTCGTCGCGAATTGCAGAAAAAGGTATCACCAAATCGCCGATGCTGCTGTCGCGGCTCAATCCACCAGTCGTACCCAACCGAATAATTACTTGAGCTCCACTTCCTGCCAGCCGTTCCGTAGCGTCTGCAACCATCGAAGCACCTTGAGCTATCACGACAGGTAGCATTTTATCCCCAAATGTAAGCTCGAAATAGTCAGCATCCAGCCACCAAAATGACCTAGTTTGTGTGGAGTAAAGCGGGCTTTTACTAAGTTGTTCCCACAAGCGCCAACTTTCCACGATAATGCCCGCCGAATACCCAGTCAGACCCAAGCTTGGTTTCATGTGATTGTTGGACATAGTTTCCCAACTCCCCACTTTTTAGATTGTTATGCCCCATAGGAGCATTGATCCGGTCGATACGATTTGCTGATGCGCTTCAAGTTTGTTACTCTGCTGTCCAACGTATTTTTCGAGTGCCAGATAGCCAATTAGTGGACAGGCAGCCTCTTTAGGAACAAAGTAAGCGCGCATAACTAAAGGTTGAATTAAGGCGAGCGGCAGCTTAGAAAGCTTCATTAGCTTTTGCACCGTTGATTGAATACTGCCGCTCCGATAAATTTCACTGACCGCTAAGGTTTGTAGTGCGGATTTCGCTAGCCTGCCATTCACCCTGCGTTCAACATTCGCATCACCACAACAGCGGGCAAACACCGCCTCGCAGTAGCGAGGCCAGCCCTCAAGAAATGCGTGGTTCCCATAGGTCAGGCTGCCCCACTGCCCGTGATAGCATTGGAGATAATGCGACCTTTCCCAGTGATGCCCTGGAAACGTCTCATGCACCATATCAATAGACAAATCGATTTCGTGGATATAACCCTGCGGGTTAAACTGCACTTCTTGTCGCGGATGATCAGTGAGATAGTGCGTAAACAGATAACCCGCCCGGGCAATTGTTTCGCTTGGTACGAAATTGGGCAGTTCCTCTAAGTATGCGTCGTCGCGACCGAAGATTGGGTTGAGCCGCTGATAATTCTGATGACAGACTTCACTAAGCCGAGCCTCTGTGACAGGAATTGGCGCTCCGTCCTTGACAACAAGAGCCTGTAAGTCAGCGGTGTGTTTGTCGAGGAATCCAGTACACCATGCTGTCAGATCAGTCCAATTAGTGACGATCTGCGAATGTCGATAGAACCATTCCGCCAGTATATTAGGGGCGAGTACCCTGACTTGATCGTTCCCTCTCGGTACTTGCTCGAAACGGTCAATCAACGATTGGCAGGACTGCCGAACATCTGCCACCCGCTTAACGGGTAATGCCAGCGCCGGCGCAATATGCTCCGTAAATTCTTTGACGAACAACTTTAATTGCTGCAAGGAATGCAGCGCATCGAACCGGGGCAACGCTTGAAAATCGAGATTCTGCTGCGCAACCGCTAGAACCGTCAGTAAATTATCTATGAGATTGAACAGCGTATTCATTGGGAATTCTGCAGGCGGTGACGAACGAAATAGGATAAGGAAAGCATAGATCACACCGATGGCACGCTCTTCAACGTAATAGTAGGGGCATAGTTGCCCTCTGAGCAGAACTTCCTGTTCAAACAGAAGTTCTTCAACCGAACTGCGCAGCATCCGCGCGTCTGGCGACTCGCGCTCTGGACTATTCATGATCCGAGCGATCAGCGCTCTCAGAACTGCAGTCTCAGTGGTAATAGTCTCATTATCGGCAGCAAAGCATGTCCGCTCAATTCCCCACCGGAAGGCGTACCAAGGATAAATCCTTGTGATGAAATCAACGTAAGTTTTTCCTTCAGTTTGTATCACTGTTTGCATTAGTGAAACACTCCTAGACACCCAGTCTGAAAGCAGCGGGCGGGTTGCAGATGGTGGAGAAAGTCCACGCGCTTGTTCGCTGCTTGATCTAGCGTAGTTTCAGCAATGTTGCCGAGCGAATTACCTTGCGTCTGGAAACAGGGATAAATCTCGCCGACGGCGTCGATGACCAGTGAGGAGTGGGCAAAGGGACAGGTCGGCACAAAGAGAATATCGTCGCGTAACCACTTCACGATCAGTCCCAGATAGTCCGTACAGTGCGACTCTTCCGCCCAAGGAATCAAGGAACGCATCATCGTTTCTAATTCAGTGTCAGAACAGTTCGCCAGTGATAAGGGGTCTTCAGCGGGCAAATCGGCAGGCTGAAACTTCACTTCGAAGCCGTGATCTCTGGAAAAGTGGCGAAGCGGCTCAATCTCCTGAAGATTCCCCCGCGTCAGCACGACTGTAATCAGACGGTTGGGGATGTCGTAAGCGGTTAGCAAGTGTGCAGCTCTCATCGTTTCCGCCAATTTCCCGCGCATCTCCTCATGATATTTCCCTAGACCATCCAACGAAAGATGAACGCTGACCTGATAGTCGCGTAGTTTGGATACCCTACTTTCATTTAGCAGCGTGCCGTTTGTGATGACGGTCGTCTTGAAGTGATGTTGTGCCGCTAAGTCGAGGAAGGCGTCAAAATCCTTTCGCATATACGGTTCGCCACCGGTATATGTCAATGTTCTGACCGACAGCGCGGCAGATTCCAGCCATTGAGCGAGGTTGTCCGGCTTTAGCCTTTGTGGCAGACGTGAATTTACTCCCTGAACGTACCAGCAGTATTTGCACTTGATATTGCATGTAGTACATACGAGTACATAAACGTCTATCATTTGCTTTACTCCGATTCCAAACTTTGCCTTTTATCCCACTAAAAATGCCTTAGAGAGATACATCGGTTTCACTAATTGCGAACACAGGTAATCCAGTGTGCTCTACCCACGCCTCGAAAAAGCCCTCCAGTATGTCCAAATCCGCAAACTCAAGGATCTGTCTGAAACGCGCCAGATCGACTGGCTCTGTCTCGCCGATCAGCCGCTGCAGCATTGTTTGGAAGGTGATTATGCCAATCCATTTGTAGAGTACCCACCAAGCTAAAACCCCCTTCGACATCAGCCCATGATACTGGTAGATGTCGACATTGATTCCCCACTCGCAGATCGGGACTTCAAGGGTCTTCCCGAAATTCTCGATGCAACTCTGCCGCATCATCTCAATATTTTTGCAGAGTACCAATTCGCCAAAACGCTGGTAGATGTAGAGCATCTGTAGAAATTCCGGCAGGCTCTCTTGCAACCAACCGCTTCCCAGCCCGGTGAAACGCACACTATTCCCCAACCATTGGTGAGTGATTTCGTGCGGCAGAAAACGGTAGAGCAGACGATTTTGCTGATCGAACAATGCTGGATTCACAACAATCACGCTTGGTAAGCTAAGTGCCTCTACGTTCCCGGTAGCGGCTTCGACAATTGTGAACGACTTGTGATCAGCGAACAGCGTATCCAGAAAATGGATAATTTTTTGCATTTCGTCGATGAACTCGCGCTGGAGGCGCATGCTGTTTACTGCAGTGATTGTCACTCCGTCCTGCACCTCGATCCGCATCGTTTGATCTGAGCAGAGCACAAGCATCAGATCATCTTGCATCACACAGGTGGCGTTCGCGACAATCTGCGTTTGCTGGCTGCGGATGCTGAACTGAGGTGTGTTCCAAGGTGCGACCAGCCTCGGTAACCAACCGTCTTTTGCTGTTAAGAGTCTCGACGTACCATCAGCATCAAGCGGTATCGTATATGTGAAGCTAAAACCACCTGTTGTACCCTCCGGAAGGAAGAACAGTGCACCGATCTGCTTGGCGGACAGTGGCATGCCGTACAGATTTTGTACTCGGCTCACTAGGCACGCGGAGTGGAGAACGAAGACGGGAAAGATTTCACGGCTATGGTTAGTTGGCAGGATCTGCACATTTATGACGACCAGAGGTTTAGATTGGACGATTTCCAAATCGACGGTATATGATTGTTGGGTGTGGAGTTGATTGCCCAGTTGCATTAGTTCCCAATCCAGATAGCCACGCTGGTGGGGAGAGCCGCAGATCACAAAATCGCCAGCAGCGGTCACGACACCATCTGTAGACCGCCATTGAGGTTGCGGCGTCGCGGCGAGAACTAATGTCTGCACCTGCGAGGGCAGACCGTCGGGCAAAAATAGATGTGTGTTGTGATGGAGCAAAATCATAAGCTTACAACCTCGATCGTGTAGCCTTTTACAACAACGTCGAAATGGAAATTGGCCTGCTGCTCACCACCAAACTGGCGATTATCGCCAAAACCGAAATGACACGTCCCTTCTGCCTTTTCGCCAAGCGATAGAAAATTGATGGCAAGGCATCTGCGGTTCGTTCCAATTCCAAATTCTGCCAACGGCGCTTTCAGAACCATGCCAGGAACTTGCGAAAAATCGGCGATTCCATCGTGGATTGTCACGAGGTAGCGCTGCGATCCACGCACGAAAACAACCATCCCCTCTGCAGTTCCCTCCTCTGGAGCAAAAAAGACCTCACCACCCGGGAGCTGAAATACTGTTTCGTCCTCGGTAAACTGGCAGTCCTCACGTATTATCGGACGATTTTTCCGTCGAAAACTGACCTGAGTGCCTTCATCAGATCGCACCACAAACCAATCCCCATGCGCCAGCATAGCGCTGATGATGGCGTTCGTTTTACGTAGTTCACCATAGTCGATATTGAGCGCGTTAAGATAGACTTCTATGAGCGCCGGACGCAGGCGCGGTGGAACATCATCCGCAAGCCACTCGAACAGCAGCGTGGCTGACTTCGAACATTCCAAGTCGTAAATTGCTGCGTAGAGGTCGACCTGAATGGGTATTAGCGGCAGTCCAAGAATCGTCAGATCAGCCTGATAGTTACCAAGCTGATCCATGTAGAACGTCGAGCCGCCGTTTGGGCGTGGAATCCACGCGGTGATGGCAGTACTCGACGTATCGACGTGCACCAATTGCAGCGTTATTCCTAGCTCCTGAAACACCATCGTCAGCCCGTGCCAGAACGCCTCTCCGTGCTGGTATACACAGACCGCTCTGCGCATCCGCTGCACGGGTAAACACTGGCTGACGACGTTCAACAACGCTTTATAAATATCCTGAGAAGCCATAACTCACTTTGCACGCTGCTCATTCGGCTAAGTGGCGGACACGGGTAAAATGCTTTTGTTAATTTCCATCCTCAAGCGGGCAAGACAGCCGATCATAATTACGCCTGAAAGCACAGCGATTGACCAAGTGATCGAAAAGCCTAGGGTGCCGATCAGAATGCCTGCCAGCAGCACAACGGCGGTCGAGCCAAACGTGCCGACCGACGAAACTGCTGAAAGATAGCTGGCCCGTTGTTCACTCGTGATGTGGTCGTGAACCCACGAATTGAATGCTCCCGACTCGATCCCCAAGCCAAGCTGAAAGATCAGCGCGCCAACTGCCACCAACAACGGCTGCTGAAAAATCGTTAGAATAGCCAGCCCAATTGTGAGGATGATCGCCCCGACAAGAGAAACGAACACGCCAGTATATCGTTTCATCGACTGTTCGGAGATGAATGTGCCCAATGCCATCATGCAGATAAATACAGTCATAATCGGACCGAGCAAAGGCGACGGGATTTTCGCGGTGTTCACGGCGTAAAGCTGCCATGAGATGATGAAAACCGAGAACAAGATGTTCTGCGACACCGTCCGCAGTAAGATCATCCGCATCTGGAAATTCGAGATCAACTGCCGCGTGTTCCTCTGAATCGATGTGCGCAGGGACTGTTTTTCGCCGTAGTTTTCGTTCAGCAAAAACATGATAACAAATCCGGCAGCGATCGAGATAATCCCGCCAATCCTGATTGGCTGCGAGACACTTTGTAGCACTAGCCAACCGCCCACGACACCTGCTAGTGAGCCGAACAGTAGCGAGAGTCCCTGAAGCCGTGGGATATATTTGTCCTTTTCCTCGAAGCGCGACTGCGCCTTCAGTTCATCGACAAACCATGCTTGCGGCGTGCCGCTGATTATCGCGATACCGATCGACCAAAGCACTAGCGCTCCAAGAAATCCCCACAGGCTGGTCGCAGTGCTATATAGCAACAGGCTCGTGCCCCAGACGATGAAGCCGAGCGCCATCGTCTTTTTGCGCCCGAAGACATCCGCAAAATTACCGCTGGGGTAGTCAGCAATCGCAAGCACCAATGAGCTGATCGCTAGGACAATGCCGATTTCGGCAGGAGTCAATCCGCGATTCGACATCAGCAGAATGTACACAACACCGAAAAGCTTATCGGAAAAATTGTATGTCAATATCACACTACCGAATAAAAATACAACTCGTTTACGAATCCAGTTCATCAGCTGATTTCCTTTCATAGGACTGCAAAGTTTGTGCAGCACTCGTGCTCAATCACGATCCCACTACAAACACCACACTCCATGACATATCCTCTAGAGCAGCACTTCAGGTAAATCGGCGACGGCGCATCTACCCGCGCTATCTTTTGGCAGCAGCATCACTTCTCCCATTTGCTTGCGTTCCAGCAGCAGCCACAGCAGTCGCTCCCAGCCGACGCCCATGTTGAAGTGCGGAGGAGCTCCAGCTTTGAGCGCGTCTATGTGGTAAGCGTAATGCTGTTCTAAATTCTGCGTCTGCGCGATCTCTAGGTTTTTCAGAAACACCTCTGGGCGATACTCGATCTCGCAACCTCCGGCGATCTCCACGCCGTTTAGTACCAGATCAACGTTCTTGATCCGCTGCTTACCGTTAGCTTTTTCCTCATCGGGCACGAAGCCGAATATCATGCGGCTTTGGTGATACCCTTCAGTGACTGCGTCGGCATCCAACAGGAAGGGTGGATTCTCAACCCAGCCAAACGCGAATCGCTGTAGAGGCTCGTTATGGATCGTTTCTTGAAGAAAATGAATAAGATAGTCAAAGAACCGTATGCTTTCATCACCCTCCTTGAGCACGATGGCAGTTAGTGGTAAGACGATCTCGATCGCCTGTAGATATGTGCGAAAGTCGTCCTTGATAGTGAGTCCACCACCGATCTGGGTGATACCCTCTGGCTCAACCACAAGCAGACCAAATTTACTCTGAAAATGCTCGGCGAGTGTCACCTGAATTCCCCGCAGTATGGGCTCGTTGAGCACTTCTGGAATCAGCAGGCTTTGATAGCGGGCATCGTCAAAGCTGTCAAAATGCTCTGGCAACACGTAAGGCTTGAAGTATTTCGCAGTGCGAAAGTCAGGATCGTCAACCCCGTAAAGTTGGATAGCGCGGGCATGGTCGATTTCAGGGAATGGTACTTCCAAATCAAAATCAAACTGCTTCTTTAACAAGTCTGCGAGCCAGCTTTCCACAAGTCGCTTTGCCTCGTCTACTGTCGTGAATGTCATCGTCAAGTTGAGTTGGGTGAACTCAATTGCGCTTTTCGGCTGCGGCTTATCCTCCTCGATGCGGAAGCAGTGAGCGAACTGGATCGCACGCTCGATCCCGCCGATTGCGCAGAGCATGTTGAAAGGCATCGGCGACTGCACGAGGACAAATCCCTTATTTGTGTTAAGTTTTGACGTCACCAGCCATTCGCGCCTGCCGTATTCCTCGGTACTTCGCCACAATACGGGTGTCCTAATCTCCAAGAAGTCGCGCTGCTGAAAGAAGTTACGGGCATGGTTTTCGACAGCGTTCATCTGCTTCAGGAGTCCAATCTGCTCGTCCGTTCGGAACTTGAGGTACGACCATGGAGAGTACGGATCGAAAAAAGCGTCCTGCGGAATAGTTGTCTCAGCGCGGTTGAGCAGTTTCACCTGTTCGGCACTGAGGGTTGGTACAGATTGCTGGAGTAAAAGTTTCCCGCAGATCTCTACCACATCCCATAGTTTCAGATTTGCCGCGTCCTGCCATTGAATTTCCACACACCCAGTGAAGTCATGTAGTGTGAATGTGGCGTCATCGATCGCGCTGACCCAACCGCAGACTTTCACTGTCTCGGCATCCTCCACGCTCGCGAGCTCAGCACTGAATATCCGGTCATTCGCCCTAAACATCTACTACCTCCCAAAACAAACTGGTTGAACTACTGACAATCACCTAAAGGTCTTCTGAGATTCCTGCGAGCGTAATACATCCCTGTTCATCTAATGGAAAAGACATCCAATCTGCCCACGACTCGCCCCCCAAAATCGCGTACAGAAAAACTTCCCATGCAATACAAACGTTGACAACTGGGGGCACACCTGTTTCCAATGCATGTAAGTGATAGTCATAACTGTATAGCGGAAGTGTTTCTTTCAGCGTTTGCTCAAATTTCGGCTTACTGACCTCAATCTCGCTACCCGAAGCTATGTTAATCCCGTTCAGGTACAGGTCACTTGAAATCAGGTGTTTGTCGCTGACCCGCGAGAAAATCATGCGGTGTCGATGCGATGATCGCGGATCCTCTGAGTAGTATTCATCCTGAATCGGCGGGTCATTGACCCAGACAAATCCAAATCTGGGCACGGGCAAATTGAGATGTTTGCTGATAAACCGCGTGAGATATGCCAAAAGTACTCCAGGCGCATCCGGCGGTAGCAGTATCGCAGTGAATGGGGCAACAAGTGTTGCAAGCTGTGCCAATATACTTGGCTCGTCAGCAAAGTAAGCGTTCGCTTCTGACATCGACAGAAAATCGAACTGCGATCCGTAGGTCTTTGTCAGGACATGCATCAGAGCTGCCCTTAAGGAGGGTACAATCTCCGCTGGAACAATCAGTATAGCGTTCTCGTCAGTCTGAATTAGCCGGTAGTGGGTGTAGCGGAAATCAACGGCGCTATCGCCGTATTCCCTGACGGCACGTTCATAGCTTAGCGTGGGGAAGGGAAGCGAGATTGACTCTTGCAGGGTTTGCTCTATAACCTGCGCAATCAACTGCTCGACCCAACGTTGCATTTCTGCGCGTGTCGTAAATGTCAGTGTCAGCGTAAGTTCGGTGAATGTGATGTATTTACCGGATGAAATACTTTCGCCGACAACGCGTACACATTGACTAAATTGAAATCCGCGTTCAATCCCGCCGACGGCCGCCAGCAAGTTGACCGGCATAGGTGACTGTAACAGTGCATAGCCACGTTTTTCTCGAAGACTCTTGCGCACGAGCCAAACTGGATCGCCATACTCTTGCCCACACTGCCACAACATCGGCGTGCGGATCTCCAGAAATCGATTCGCTTGAAGGAATTTTCGCGTGACCGTTTCCATCTCATTCTGTTGACGCAGGCCAGTGATAAAGGCTTCTGTGCGAAATCGCAGATACTCGCCGTGTGGAACGGCCCCATCAGCACGGTTATCAATCATCAACTTGACGGCTTCGATGCAGACCTCTTTCTGATCTGCATGGATCAAGCCATACACCTCAACAACGTCGCCTAGGATGGGCATCGCAGCCAGTGAGGTGATTCTACTGACATCACAGAACACTAAGCCCGTGAAATCCCGAATACGGAGCTGTGTCTCCGAACTTGCAACCACCCAACCGCAGACGGTTACCCACCTTCCCACACTAGCTGGAGTAATATCACGAGCAAAAAAGCGATTGAGCCTGTTCATGTAGAAAACCCAACCGAGCCTTTGACAGCAACGATGATCTGATGCCCCTCGTATACGGACTTTGTCCGATAGCTGACAAAATCACTGTAGTAACTTTCGACGCCGAAATTCAAGTGTTGAAGCAGCAGTAGCAATTCCGACGGGTAGAGATACTTGAACGCGAGTGTGGCAGTGTGGCGATTCGTGAGCATTCCGTTCTGCTCGATGCATTCATGAATTACACGCAACCGGACGATCTGGCGGAGAGGTTCGACCTCGACGTACTGATGGTAGAGTATGTGTTCTCCACTCGGCGTAATTGTAAATTCGCCACTCTGGTAAGCGCTCCGTACCGACATTAGGTGCAGATCAGGTGTAAAAACGTCCATGATCAATCTGCCATCGGGTTTCAGTGCGCGATAGATATTCTTCAGCGTTTTAATTTGGTTCTTCGTCGTTAGATTTACTAGAAAGGCGTTTCCAGGCAAAAACACGGTATTAAATTCTTCTTCAAAATTCATGTCCAGCATATTACCCTGCATTAGACTTACACGCGCTTGAACCTCAGGCGGCTCATCCACCAGTTTCGTGCGGATGACATTCAACATGTGCTCAGAAAGATCGAACGACGTGACTTTCAGACCAACACGTGCCGTCGGCAAAGTGTAGATCCCGGTCGCTGCGCCAATATCCAACACGGGATCACCGTACTTCTGCGCTGCCTGCGCGTAAAACTCGTACGCGGGATCATCCGGCTTTAGCGACATTACTGGCGAGAAGTCGTACATTTTGCTTAATAACTGGTCATAGTGGTTGATTTCGTCCACACAAAGCTCCTAGTGCAACTACGAATGAATAGAAATTTAGGAAATCCAAAAGTGATCTTTCTCACTGCTTAGTTCTGGCTCATCGATGATTAGCTGCGGATCGCCCTCCGACTGAATGCTTTGCTGCACAATCCAAGGAACCATCTTCTGGAAAAAGCGGCAGCGATCCGGGTTCAGCTTGCCGCCGTTAAGCATCAGTTCCAGACTGCACGGACCACCGCAGATTAGCGATGCAATACAACAGTCGCATTGACTCTCGACGGTTTCGGGATAGTGCCAGTTCCTGAATTTTGCGGTCGAAACCAAATCTTCTAGATTGCTCTGTACCACTCGCTCATCTCGATGCCATACCGTACACATTGACAGGACACCTTCAGCCGAAACATACGCTCCCCAAGTCGCGTGCTGCATATGCATCGAGGAATCGAAACATCGGTCAACCTGTGGTGTGCGTCCATTAATCATCGCAACGATGTGCGTCCCTGGCGAATGGAAGCGAACGTGATGCGCATTGCAGAATAACCAAGATTGCTGTACAACATTGGCGAGCAGTTCGCCATCAATCTGCCAGCCCTCAGCAGTCGGTTGTGAAGCATTGATCGCAACTTCAACCGCGCCGAGATCATTCACCAGAAATTCGACAATGCTCGGCAGCACTGCGGCGTTGTGTGGCTGAAGCGTTACTAGACACTTCAGGTTACCGCCGTTCTGCTTATAGATGTTAATGCCGCGTAGTAAAGCCTCGAAGCTCCCTCTGCCTTGCCGATCGACACGCTTCTGATCGTTGATCTCTTTCCAACCATCGATACTGAAAATTACGTTGACGTTGTTCTTGACAAAAAACTGTGCGTGTTCTTCATTCATCAGTGTCCCATTAGTAACGACCATCTGATAGTAATCGTGAATTTGTCCTGCGGATTTCGCCTCACTTAGCATCGAGTTTCCCAGCCCAATCAAGTCCATACGTAGCATAGGTTCGCCGCCGAAATACTGAATCGAGGGGGATTGACCACGATTCATCCTAATGAACCACGACATGATTTTCATAAATCGTTCCGGCGGCATTGAAGGATGATCGGCCAAAAAGTCTTCGATGAAGCAGTAGGTGCAAGCGAGATTACAACGTTCGGTGAGTGAAAGGCGCAGGTAACCAACGTGCCCCTTACGCTCCGTCAGTCTGCGTGCTCGTAGTGCCTTGAGGTAATTGATCGCGCGATTCTGCTCTGGATGATCAGCTTGAATGATCAGACCATGCTCGACGAAAGTCTGAGCAACAGGCGAGGTCTCATCAATCGGGCAGGAGTGCTCGTACTGCTGCAAGAATGCATAGTCACAGTCGTCGCCCTCCCACAGTTCCATGGTCGCGCTATTGTAGAAGACACTACTCCCACCGACCAAGAACGCGTGGATATATTTTGATTTCTGGAATGACCTCTGCATAGTTTGCATCCCAATTAACTCTCATTCCTAAACGAAATATTTGATATGTGCGGAAATCGATTCGCTGAGCATCTTCTCGATGCTTCCCAGATGCAGCACGCCTTCAAGCGTGAGCTGTACTTTCGCGCCTGATGTCTCGATCAAACCATTGGCTTTTAGTTCGGTGAGTTGTGCCCCAAAAATTTCTACGATTTGAGCATGCTCCACCGGAGCATAATTTGGTTGCTCTGCATAGGTTAATCTCAATTGATAAAGAAACTTCCGCAGCAATTTTTCGTTGTCGGACAAGAAATGAGTTTTTTCCGTACATTCGATTTCGTGGCTAGCGCAGTCGATATATCGGTAAATATTTGCAGTGTTAAGGTAGATCGTATCGTTGAGGTAGCTCATTGCAGCTTGTCCCGCGCCGAGCCAGTTACCTCCCTGCATCTGCCATTTTCCGTAGATATGCTGGTGCTCGCTGCTGCGGCTGTAATGAAAGGCGGTATAACGCTCGTAGTGATGTGCCCTCAGCGCTTCATCAGCTATCTGGAGTTGACGACGACGTTCGTTGCTACCAGGAAGCTGAATCTTCCGCATTTTGATTAACGAAGATAGAGGACTCTGAGAATACGTCCAGAGCGGATACAAAGAGATGTGATCGACTCCCAGTACATAGGCTTGTTCGATATCTTTGCTGATGGTTTCTTCGCTGCTATTTGGTAGCCCGTAGATCAGATCGATCCCAACCGACGAGAAGCCTGCCAGTGCCACTAGCTCAATCGCCTTGAACGCCTGATTCCCCTCGTGGTGGCGACCAATCGTGTTAAGCAATTGGCTGTTGAAAGTCTGAACTCCTATGTTGAATTTCAGCAGCGGGTTTGCGGACAATAGCCGGATATGCTCTTCGGTGATGGTGGTTGGAAAAGCCTCGACGATAATCTCATTGAGTTGCTCACAGTTGAAGTGTAGGTGCACGAATTCGAGTAACTCAGCAAGCTGCTCGGCGGAAAGCATGGTTGGTGTGCCCCCGCCAATCTGGATCGTTTTGATCGGTGGGTTAGTTGCTTTAAGGATAGAGTGATAGCTATAAATTTCCTGTTTTAAGGCATCAAAATACGATTGGATTAAGTTTGGGGTGACCTGTTTACCAACAACGGTCATGTAGGAGCAGAAAAAACACCGAGAAATGCAAAAGGGGATGTGGATGTACAGCGCAAGTGGCTGTGTGTCATCGTAGATCTTGCGCGAGCTCTGCATTTCCATGCCAATCGGTGGGTAAAAATTGACTGGTGAATGTCCTTCTGAGTCGGCAAGCTGAACATTACAATTCATCATTCTCTCCTAGATGATGTTCATGGCTTGTTGTGTAGTTCCGAACTGACGCGGATCGTTTTTGCTGCTTTGCCTAACAGAAAACGATATGATGCTCAATAACTTATCAAGTGGTCGCTCTTGATAGATAATCTAAATAATCAGTATTCTGCGAGTGTTGAATAGCTAGCGTGAGCGATAGAATTTCTGTCCCAATTCAGAGGACTAGTTTCTCTGCTATACAAAACCCTATTAAGTAAACATTACTCAATTATTATTTAAACGTAAAAATATAATATGTAATTATAACATTCCTTTAGCTTTTTTATTGAACCCATTGGGTAAAGCGCAAAAAGCAGTTTTACCCAATGGCAGTTCAAAGTATTGGATTCTGACGCTTTTGTTAACGACTAGTTGTCAGTGACTTTCTCGGCTTCGTTGGTCGGAACATCGTTGACCGAGGGGTCGTTTTTGGACGTATCAGGATCCGAACTATAATCCGAGATCGCCTCGAGCAATTCCTGCTCGAACTCGCCGAATTCCGACCAGTCTGTCGGGAACGGACCGCTACGCGAGCGGCCGCAATTATCCCCATTACCATTGGCGAGAATAACAAACTTTTGGTTTAACATCATTTATCCTTTCATATTTATGTAGAAAATAAACGATATGATAAGAATATACTGACAATGTACACAATACTAGTTACATAAGTAACTTGAAATTTATGACATTATAGAGATGTTGGAATTATAATTTTTTAGGATAATAGTGTATTACTAAATATATAGAGATCATGCGAGAAAATATAGTATAGAAATTATCCAACGGAAACTTCCAGAAAAAGTATGTCATTAAACCCGCAGCGTTTGAGGTAGGAGTGTTGACTACAGTTAATTAGTTATTTTCCGCTAGTGCATTAATTCAATAGTAGGCAAAATACATTCTTCGTGGGAGGCATGCAATGATTTACACAAACTCTGTAGCACAAGCGTGCTATGATGCTGCTGCCGAACATTATGCAAAAAGCAATGCACATAGCGTCTTGAATGCTTACTATGAGCGGCCAGCTACTCTATCACTACTACCAAATGTTAATAATAAAGATGTTCTTGATGCTGGATGTGGACCTGGAAATTTGGCCGAAAAGCTCTTGGATCAAGGAGCAAAACTTACATGTGTTGATGTAAGTGAAAAAATGATTGAAGTTGTAAAACGCAGACTTGGTGACCGTGTTCAGGCTTTTCAAGCCAACTTAGCTGACCCATTAACGTCTTTTAGAGACAAAAGCTTTGATATAGTAGTATCATCTCTTACAATGCACTATATTGAGAACTGGTATCCTGTATTTGAAGAATACTTTCGTATCCTCAGAAGTGGTGGTGTGATGGTATTTTCTACTCACCATCCAATTGGTGACTATCGTGTATCACCTTCCAAGCGATATCATGATATTGAGTTGATTGAAGAAATTTGGACCATCTCAGGAGAACAGTTTCAAATGCGTTTTTTTAGACGATCATTTAGTCAAATCATTATGCCTCCGATAAAGGCTGGCTTCCTAATCGACACAATAGCTGAGCCGTTACCGTCACCAGAGACTAAAAAAACTCATCCTGATTGGTATACCAAATTGATGTTACGCCCAGAGTTCCTCTTTCTGCGTATTCAAAAAGTCTAACGTGCATTATCGACTAGCTTCATCGCTTCTCCCCAAATATCCGCTTCTCTGCTCATAAGATAACTTCTTTGCAAATTGGCAATCTAACGATACATTGACTTATAACAATAAGTGATGTTAAGCGAGTTTATTATATTTTCAGCCAGCCAGTTAACTCAATAATGCATTTAATTATTGCAAGAAAAACGGTCGTTTGATTCCTTTAAATATTGCAAAACAATCGGTTGAATATCCTTGTGATATTCTGCTATATTTAATCTACTAAGTACCTGTCACTTTGAAAATTATTTGGCGTAAAAATAGCAACGCTAAATGGCGCAAACTTTAGACCGTACCGACGACTAACCCATCACGAGCAACTTCGACCACTTCACGCGAGATCATCTGCAAGCGATTGATCTTCATCACCC
>JBGAHG010000056.1:0-36819 GCA_044226325.1 Aggregatilineales bacterium | reverse complement strand
TCCCGATTTCAAATATGTGGCGATTGTTCGATCATCCTCAACCAGCAAAATGTGCATAGTGTTCTCCTAAACAACACTTGAATATAGCCTGCGAAAATGAAGCCCAGATGAAGTGAAACCAACTTCATTACCTCTTGGGGGATTTCATGTTGGCTTCACCTTGGCTTCTTACCTTCAGACTCGGTTAACAACGAATTGAACCACTCTTTCTCAAGTCACAGGCGTTTATGCCTATCTATTAAAATCGTAGTCAGTGGAGAATTGAAGCCGTGAACAAATCGCTTATCTACAGCAAAGTGCCTGAAGTCACCATTTTCTTCTGGATCATCAAAATCTTATGCACGACGGTTGGGGAGACCGCAGCCGATTTTCTGAATACCAATCTCAACTTAGGCTTGACGGGTACTACTATTGTTCTCGGTGTCTTTCTGGTGATCGCACTCTTTTTTCAGTTCCGATCAAGTCGCTATGTACCGGGCATCTATTGGCTGGTTGTTGTTTTACTGAGCGTCTTTGGCACACTCATTACCGATAACCTGACCGACAACTTTGGTGTGAGTTTAGTAACGACCACCGTTGTATTCAGCGTTGTATTGGCAGGGGTTTTCGTGGCATGGTTTGTCAGCGAAAAAACGTTGTCTATTCATTCAATCTATACGACCAAACGCGAAGCGTTCTATTGGTTGGCTATCCTATTTACATTCGCGCTCGGCACGGCTGCTGGAGACCTCGTGGCGGAGCGTTTCCAGTTGGGCTACCTTGTTTCAGCCATCTTATTCGGCGCTTTGATTGCGGCGGATACGATTGCCCACAAAATCTTCCGGCTCAACCCGGTTCTGGCTTTCTGGATTGCCTATATCTTAACCCGACCTCTCGGTGCTTCACTCGGCGACTATTTTTCACAATCTCCCGATGACGGTGGCTTGGGGCTAGGTACAGTTGGAACAAGTGCCTTGTTCCTGACTGCAATCTTAATCACCGTCATTTATCTTGCGATCACTAGGAAAGATGCTGTGGCTATTGATCCACATGCTGACACCATGACTCCCGCTATGATGGAAGGATCTGACTAAAGTAATCGAGTTTCAGCTAAGAGGGAATATAACCTCTTGATATTATGATTCGGGGATTTAAGAAGGTGTCACGTTACATAACAACGGACGCCTTTTTAATTTTTCAGGCTGCAAGATACCTAGAGGCCAAACATTGAATTCAATATGAAGCAATGGACGGCAGTCTTTAATCCTTATTGTTATGCAAATATGGGTTTCCCTGTCATAAAACTTTTTCTTGCCCCTGAGGATATATCCCTTCGCCTCTAGCTTAAATTAATCACTGCTCGGTGTTAATTGAATTTTATTCTTTCCAAAAGAAAAGGTTTATCTTGCTGTGTGGATTGCTGAAATTACCTTCGATACTATCAACAAAATTGTGTGGCTGTACATGGAGACAATCAATGACTTTGTTACAAACTGTTTTGCTGGGTGCTTTAGCTGGCTTTACCATTTATCTAGGTCTCCCGGTGGGACGTATCAAGCAAGTGTCTGTAAAAGCTCGCACATTCTTAAGTATGGTTTCGGCGGGAATACTTTTTTTCCTACTCTTTGATATTTTAAGCAAACTTTCGGAACCAATTGAAAGTACTCTCTTACAGGTTAAGGCGGGAGAAACTGCGTCAGTTAATCTTTTTGTCCTGTTGGGGGTTTTTGTTTTTGGGTTCGGCGCTGGCTTATTGGCTCTCATTGCTTTTGAACAATGGTTTATTCGAGTTGACGCGAACGGGACAAAGCTACTGTCTCCACAGCACTTAGCCCTGATGATTGGCGTGGGAATCGGCCTCCATAACTTTTCTGAAGGGCTGGCTATCGGTCAATCGGCGGGAAGCGGAAATGTGTCTTTTGCGACCCTACTGATTATTGGGTTTGGCCTCCATAATGCGACCGAAGGATTTGGCATTGTGGGACCCTTAGTCGGGACTGAGCAACCCACTTGGGGCTTTTTGGGGCTGATCGGTCTGATTGGCGGTGGGCCAACCTTTATCGGAACACTAATCGGATACCAATTTATATCGACTGTTACGTCAGTACTTTTTCTGGCCCTGTCAGCCGGCGCACTCATCTATATTTTGGGTGAATTATTCGCAGCCAACCGCCGGAACGGTTTCAAATCGCTGATGGGCTGGGGGATTTTTATCGGGTTTCTCATCGCCTATTTGACCGATTTGGTACTCATCGCCAGCGGCATGTAGAGGCTCACCAATACAGTAAGGGCAAGCCGAGGATGGTATACCCTTACTGACTGTTGAGGGGAGTTTTTCATCTTCCTCATTATGAGCACATCAAATTAGGGGATTTAAGGTGATGTGTTTATTTGCAGGAAGCCGATTGACCATTACGCTGACCGTAGTTGGCAGCAACTTGTTGTACATCGGCGGCGGATATCCAAGCACTGAATTTAGGCGTAATGTATAGCTTATAGTACAGCTTGTCAGCACTGATTTCGACCGCAAAAAAGGTCTGGCAGTGTTTGACATTTGCGTTCAGGCTACTACCATTGGGGCCGTTGAGTAATGCCGTATCGCCAGTGACAAGAACTAAAGTGGGACTGATAACGGTATTGGTCGCAACCGGTGCAGGGGTTGGTGTCGGTTTGGGCTTCGCCGCAAAAGTGGGGACAGCAGCTAAAATCATTGCACCTAACAAGCCTACAATGACGATGAATTTACGAATGCTACTCATGATGTGTCATTCCTGTGTTGGCTAACAATCCATTTGAGAGCTGTGGGGTAAATTGCCCCACAGCTTATGACTGACTTGCGGTTGAGGATTACGGGGTTGCACTCTCGGCTGCATCACCGGCTTGGGTAGCCAGAACGCTGCCGTTGCCCGCATCGACCTTTACATCACGTCCATCCTTGAGTTGGACGCTGTAGACCAGATAACCGTTTTCAACATCCAATTCAATTATGTCTACGGCACTGCCAGCATTAGCTTTGAGGACTGCTGCCTGAGCGGCTTCAACAGTGATCTTTGCCATCGTCTTTAAGGCACTGCAACGGCCCGCATCGGGCATCGTCTGGAGGGCTGTTTCGTCAACCTTCAAGCTGCCTACATAAGCCGGGTCTTGAACTTGGTCTGCCTGCTCACCACTACCTGTCTGATCCTGAATTTCCTGCCCATTGGCTTCCGTCCCAGTTTGGTCTTGAACTTCCGGTCCGTTAGCCTGTTCACCGATAGCATTCACATCCGTTGTTTCTGCTGATGCGGTGCCGAAAACTATACAAGCAGTCGAATCGGTTTCTGTCTTGGTATCTTCAGGACACTTCGGCTCAGTGACATCGTTGGCAGTATTCTGATCTTGGACTTGATCGGTATCCTGCCCACCGCAGGTTACAGCCGATTGTGCATGAACCGCTGTGATATTGCCTAAGAAACCGGTGCCAACCAGCGCCAGCAATACAAGCAATGTCACGGTATACAGCGATTCCCGTATCGATACACGATTTTGGTTCATCATACAGTTCTCCTTCATTTTCTATTCCAGATCATTCGTCTGGACTTATTCCTAGCTTCGATGACCAAAATTAAATAACGATTAGATGGCTATGAAATCGGTAATGTGACTGTAAATTGGCTCCCGACTCCCTCTTTGCTAGCGACCGTTATCTCGCCCCCATGCAACCGGGCAATCTCTCGGGCAATCGGTAGTCCCAGCCCAAACCCACCCTGATCCCGGTTACGCGCGGAATCGACCCGATAAAAGCGTTCAAACAGATGAGGCAAATGCTTGACCGGAATGCCTACTCCTGTATCATCTATTGTGAAATAGGCTTGATTTTTTCTTTGATAGAGACGAATGTGTATCTCTCGGCCTGCCGGAGTGTATTTGATAGCATTTTCGATTAAGTTCAGTGCCATCTGAATAATCTGACCTTCGTCGCCAACGATCATCAATTGAGGGATGAGATGGCGTTTGATGATCAGCCCCTTTTCCTCGGCCAATGGTGTTAATTGGTCAAGTACAGTGTTCAATAAGAGGGTTAAATCCAGTGGATAGCGTTCTAAGAAATGTTGTTTCGTATCTGCCCGCGCTAAGGTGAGTAATTTGATCGTCAAGTGAGTCAGGCGTTCCACTTCCTCCTGTATGGTTACTAAAGCCGAACGATACTGAGAAGGGTTACGTTCCTCACTCAAAATGACATCAATACCGGTTTGCATGACGGACAATGGCGTGCGAAGTTCATGAGCAGCGTCAGCCGTAAACCTTGACTGCCGCTGAAAAGCCTGTTCAAGCCGTTCCAGCATCCCGTTGAAGGTCGCGATGAGGAGGTGTAGTTCAGAGTCGGAAGCCTCTAAACTAACGCGTTGATGCAGGTCTTTTTCGGTAATCGATTGGGCGGTGATAGTGAGTGCTCGGACGGGGACTAATGCACGATTGGAGAGAAACAAACCCGTAATGACTGCTAATGCCGCAGTAACCGCGATTATCAAAACCAGAAGTTTAATAATCTGGGCTTGGGTCTGTTGGACATCAGCAAGGGATTGACCGATTTGAAGGGCTACATGATCGATGCTTGACAGCGGCAAAGTGTAAACCCTGAAGGTCGCAGCATCATCCGTTTGGCGAAGGGTTTCATAGATAGGTGTGTCTTGTTGAGCTAAGCTGCTGACGATCAGTGAATAGGGTGCGCTTGTTTCTAGAATTGCGCCGGTTTTCTGATTAATCAACCGCACGAAGAAAAGATGACTCTGTAAAATGGCTTTGGTGGCTTGATCTCCCTCCTGAAACTGGAAATCGACACCATCCCCGTTGTTAGCATTTGCGTCAGGTTGAATGGTTGCACCAATTTGTTCGGCAGTCGTCAAGAGACTTTGGTCGATTTGATCGAGTAACCAAGCGGACGTAAAACGGTAAAATACTAATCCCAAAACCATTTGAATGAGACATAGAAGGAAGACTGTCCATAGTGTGAGCCGAAAACGGAGGCTCTTAAACACGTTTAGGGTCAACCAATTGGTAGCCCGTCCCACGAATGGTATGGATGAGTTTTTCGTCATAGTCATCATCAATTTTCCGACGTAAATAGCGGATATAGACATCGAGCACATTCGAGTCGGGGCTGTAGTCATAGTTCCAGATATGTTCGGCAATAACGGTTCGTGACAGCACTTGATTGGGATGTAACAGTAGAAATTCGAGCAATTCATATTCTTTTGCGGTTAACTCGATGTGTTTTTCGCCCCGTTGGGCAGTGTGCGTCACCGTATCCAACGACAAATCGCCTACAGATAATACTGGAGTTGTATGAGGGGTATCGCGTCTTGCCAGTGCTCGCAAACGCGCCACCAGTTCCCGAAAGGCAAAAGGCTTAACCAGATAGTCATCAGCGCCACAATCCAGACCGATGACACGATCATCAACCGTATCACGAGCCGTTAGCATTAAGATCGCGGCGTGAACCGACTGATTGCGCAGTTCTTTACACAATTGAAAGCCATCAATACCCGGCAGCATGACATCCAAAATCAGGATATCATAAGGGAAATTGAGTGCCCAATGCAGCCCATCCTCACCGTTGTGTGCCACATCCACTGCATAACGCTGTTCCTCAAGCCCTTGTTTGAGAAAGGCAGCCATTTTGGTTTCATCTTCAATTATCAAAATACGCATAAGCGAATGGTTCCTTCAATGAGAAAGTTTAATTCTACCCAGCAGATTAGTTAGCTTGGACAATCAATCGTATTCTGGCTACAAAAGTTTAAATAGTGTTTAAATAACTCAATCAGAGGTTGTTATTTCGAACTAGTATCAACCGGCAATCGAATGGCAAAGGTAGTTCCACATCCCAATTCGCTGCTCACATCCATTTGCCCATTGTGACCCTGAACAATGGCTTGTGAAATGGCTAAACCCAAGCCAAAGCCCCCGGTCGTACTGGTGCGCGCACCGTCGGCACGATAGAAACGTTCAAAGAGATGAGGAAGGTGTTCAGGAGCAATCCCAATACCGGTATCAGCGATACGAACTTCGATTTCAGCACCTTTTCGATAAGCACTGATGGTGATTGAACCCTCGCGACGGGTGTACTTGAGTGCATTGTCTATAAGATTGGCAAACACCTGTCGTAGCCCGTCCGAGTCGCCGTATAGGTGTAAGTTGCTATAGGATAAGCGTTCAAAGGTGAGATGGATACCGAGTTCCTGTGCCTTTGGTAGCCATGATGAAACCACATCCTGCAAAAGCATCCCCAAGTCCAAAGAACTCAAAATAACATTTTCGTTGTGTTCAACCCGTGTTAGCCTCAGCATTTGCTCAGTCAAACGGGTCATCCGGTCGACATCCCCTTCCATATCCGCCATCATACCGAGCAGCGTGTTCGCGTCGCGTGGACGAGAACGAGCTAGGCTCAACTGGGCTTTGAGCATTCCTAAGGGCGTTCGCAGTTCGTGAGATACATCAGCCGTCAACTGGCGTTCACGCTGAAACCCCTGCTGTAATCGCTCCAGCATGGCATCAAAAGTCTGTGCCAGTTCTCCAATTTCATCATTCGGAAGTTTGAGTGAGAGGCGTCGGCTGAGGTCTTCAGTACTAATCTGACGGGCTGTGCGGGTGATGGTTGCAACCGGTGCAAGCGCCCGATTGGCTAAAAATAAACCTCCTGCGCCCGATAAGAGAAGTACAAATGGAATAGCAATACCTAAACTGAACCAGACTTGCTGAATAGTTGTCTGGGTATTGCGGAGGGATACGGCAAGCACCAATGTACCTAATTGTTGATTGCCTTCTAACAACGGTGATACCAATACACGCGAAGTTTCTTTGTCAGGCAAATCGATGTCCGTTAATTCATTCACAGCCGGTAAAGATACAGGAAGTGAAGTCGTTGCTGCCCCCCCAACGGTGGTAACTATCTCATTTTGGGGATTTAATATCCAAGCGACCACCCCCTGCGTTTGTAAGGTGGCGCTGTCTTGTTGGGAAATCTGATACTTTCCCCCACTCACATCAACGACCGCATTGAGTTGTGAAGCGCTGAGGCGCAGGGTTTCATCAATCTGACGATTACGAGCATTTTGTAACACAGTCACCAGCACAAAACCAAACACCAACATCAACACCGTTTCCAGTAGAATGGTCCATAGTACCAACCGCAGGCGCAGATTATTCAATTTATTCATGGTTGCCAATACGATAACCGAATCCGTGTACGGTCTGGATCAGCTTTTCATCATGACCATCATCAATTTTTTTCCGCAGCAAATGGATGTAAACTTCAATCAATTTAGACTCAGAATCGTAATCCATATCCCATACCCGTTCGATGATTTGCTGACGGGATAGGACCTGCCGAGGATGTCTCATCAAGGTCTCAAGCAGGGCATATTCTTTGGCCTTGAGTTCGATAATTTTATCGCCGCGTCTCGCATGCTTCGTCACAGTGTCCAAAATCAGATCATTGACGACGAGTTCACTTGTTTTATTCGATCCTTCGCGCCGGCCAAGCGCTCGCACCCGTGCGATGAGTTCTTGAATCGCAAAAGGTTTGACAAGATAATCATCCGCGCCACTGTCTAAGCCTTTTACTTTATCGGTGAGCGTATCACGAGCCGTTAACATCAACACGGGCATTGTGTACCCCGCTGCACGCAACTCTCGGCAAACGGTGATACCGTCCTTTTCAGGGAGCATGATGTCGAGCAAGACGACATCATAATTAGTGCTTTGTATCCAATGCAATACCTCTCCACCATTCCCAACCACATCAACTGCATGAGCTTCTTCTTCAAGCCCCTGCTGAATGAGAGTTGCCATTCGATTTTCGTCTTCAACCACGAGGATACGCATTTATGTTTTATTCTCTTTTCCAAACAGTACATTCTCAACATTCTCACAGTCGTTAAACTGTGAGAATGTATTCTTCAGATTATCCTATTATGCCACCTTTAGAGTTCACGTAACGCTTCAATCACCTTGAGGCGGCTCAAACGACGGGTACTGAGCAAGGTGCTGATGCCCATGCCGAGTATGACCAGCAGCCCCAATCCGCCTAAATCACGCGCCGACCAGATGGGGGTTTGGGTGGGTACGGTAAACACCACTCGCAGCAGCAGAACCAGCAGTTGGGCAAGAAAGCCGCCCAGCACAACGCCGATGACGAGACTTAATCCCCCAATGGTAATGGCCTCGGCGAACACAAACTGCCGCAGTTGACCCAGTGTTGTGCCTAAGGCACGCATCGCGCCAAATTCACGTCGCCGATCATTGACCATTGCCAGGAGGAAGATGGCGAGACCGAGGGAGATCACCAGTAAGGTGTAGATGATTTCAAGGGTTTCCAACCCATTCAGATTGAGTGCCGTCAATGTTTTGGCATCGGCGTTAATGACTGTATTCACATCCTGTACGCGTACCGGCAGCACCTTGGCGAACTGGGTAACGTAGGCCGTATGCAGGCTGTTAATGGTAGCCTCGCTGCCATCACTTTTCACTAAGAAGAAATCGAGATTGGCGTTCCCTGAACTTTGGATCATAAAGTCGCGGTTCAGGATGAAATCCGAGTCTTGAGATGAGGTTGAAAGCTGAGTGAAAAAGCCCACCGCAACGGCTCGTGCGTCACTGTACTTGCCGGTGACCCGATTGAACAGCTTCATCAATACTGGATCGCCCAGCAGAATATTGAACTTGTCGGCCAGTTCCCGTGAGACAATGACCCCGTTGGGTGTATTTGCCAATGCATCGAAGGTTTGCTGAGCATTGGTTTCAAAGAACGCATCCGGGGAGTAAGCAACCTTACGGAATTCAGCCACATTGATCCCATAGACCGTTTGCCGCTCTGCACCGATCAGTGCTTGGTTATCACGGGCGATACCCGTTACCGCCACCACACCGGGCAGTTGCAATTGTTTGGCAAAAGCGGTTGTTTGAGGTGTCGTCAAGGCAGGGGTAATCCGCAAGTCCGACCCGACCACATACTGTGAGTCCAAACGCCGTTCTGTGCTGTAGGTTTTGCCAAAAATCAACAGACTGACCCCAAAAGAGAGCGTGAGCGCAATCACCGTAACTGAAGCACTCACCCGACCGGAACGGCGGCTGATATTGCGCCCTGCCACATCACCCAAATCACCCATGAGCCGTGATAGCAACTTGGAGAAGGGTACAGCCGTGCGTTTCAATCCACCATCCACGATCCGCAACATCAACAGTGTTGTTCCTAACCAGATAAAAAACGGAATGAGGAAGATGAAAAAGGACAGTTCGACAGCCGTCGTTTCCACGGCCTTGGGTTTGAACCCGCCATTGACGTTGTTGACATACCAAATCGCCGCCGCCGCTATGAGCAGGATAACATCTAGCCATGCTCGCTGCCAGAAGGGTTTGCCTTCAGTACGGCGCACCACACGTCGCTCCTGCGTAATTTCACGCTGAAGGGCGTTGTACGTGGGAATGAATGCAGCCGCAAAGGTCAGGAGTAATCCCGCACCAAAAGCCACCAAGCCGGACGAGGCTAACTGCGGTAGATTGGCAATAGACAAAGCACTCGGGCCGAGGGCCAAGGCGACACCGGCTGTACCGAGAATCAGCCCCAGTATCGATCCCCCGATAGCCAGTAATATAGAGGTTGCCGCAACAATCGCCATAATTTGGCGCGGTGTTGCCCCGCGTGTCCGTAAGAGGCCAAATTCCCGGCGCTGGGCTTCAGCGAAGAGTTCTGCCGCGAATTTACTCAAATAAGCTGCGAGTGCTACACCCGGCAGCCCCAAGAAGATCAACAGAATCTTGGCACTCAAGATGTCGGCACCAGCTGATTTGAAGGCCGTTTCCAAATTGTTGACCACTCGCAGTTGTCCGGTAAATTGGCGTTCGACCAGACGGCGGAGCGCGATCACTTCTTTGTTAGCTTTGGTTGGGTCAGGTGACAGCGCATCGCGATTGGTACGGATGTGGAGCTGCGGGTCAACGGCATAGACCTGAGTGGTGGTTGTACCCGTCGTTAGGGTTGTGGGTGGCAGTGCCTTCAATCCAGTATAGAGGTTGGCATTAAACCAATTGATGTCCACGAACAGCAGATCCGATACGATGGTGTTCTCCGCTTCCCCGGCGGCAAACAGTGGATCAGCGTTAGTCGTATCCACAATGCCCGTGACAGGCAGTTCAACGGTTTTGTTAATACCTTTAAAGGTCACACTCAGCGTATCGCCCACCTTAATTTGTTGGGCAATCGCCATCGTTTCACTAATCATGGCACCTTTCGGGTCAAAGGTTCCCTGACTGATGTTAAGCAGCCCAAAGGTTTTGAGATAGGTTGGGGTGAGGGCAAACATGCGCCCCGCCGGACTGCCCGTTGTCGCCCCTACTTTGCTGGCAGTCGCAAAATCAGCCGTAATGACCGGTTCCACCGCTTTGATACCATCTACAGTCGTTAAGCTTTGGGCGGCCTGTATCACATTCAAATCGGGTGTGATTGCATGTCCCACCATATCAAGCTGTACGGGTGCTAATGCCAGTGTCGTCATCCGCCGGGCAGAGGCATCCACGAAAAACAAAATGCTGGCGAATAAGCCAACAGCCAACGCCAGCCCGAACAAATAGGTCAACGTGCGTCCGGGGGTACGCCAAACCAGCCGTCCGGCGTAGCTTAAAATACTAATCATGATGAACCTTTTCTCCTTCTAAATGCCCGTCTTTCAAGCGCAAGACGCGGTGGGCGCGGCGGGCTGAATCCGGGTCATGGGTCACCATCACCAGTGTCAAGCCTTCATCTTCAACGAGCGCCATAAGCAGATTGAGAATTTCGCTAGCAGTGGCACTGTCTAGATTTCCAGTGGGTTCGTCTGCCAACAATACCAATGGATGACTGGCCAGCGCCCGCGCAATCCCCACCCGCTGCTGCTGTCCACCTGATAATTCATCGGGAAAGTGTTGCGCTTTGTCACTCAAGCCAACTTTTGCCAGCAACGATTGAGCGCGTTCAAACCGTTCTTGCAGCGGCACACCGGCTACCAGTAAGGGAAACATCACATTTTCAAGCGCCGTCAGTACCGGAAACAGATCATAGCCTTGAAAGATGAAGCCCAATGTGTGCCGTCGCAGTGCAGCACTCTCATTCTCTTTAAGTCCTGCCAGCGCTTGACCATTGAGCAGAACTTCACCTTGGGTTGGTGTATCCAATCCACCCAAGAGATTGAGCAGCGTGCTTTTACCACTGCCGCTTGGCCCCATGATCGCGACGAACTCACCGGGCATGATCTGAAGGTTGACATCGCACAGCGCGGTTACTTCATCCTTCCCCATACGATAAGCCCGAGTCAGATTGTCGGTTTGGAGGACATACGAGTTACGCATGAGCCACCGCCATTTCTTCAGTGAGTTGACCATCACTAATTCGTACCTGCCGTCCGGCACGCGCAGCCACGGTTGGATTATGGGTCACAACAATCAGAGTGAGACCCCGTTCAATATTCAGCCGCTTGAGCAGCGCCATGATACTGTCAGAAGTCGCGCTGTCCAGTTCACCGGTAAGTTCATCTGCTAGTAGCAGATCCGGTTCGTTCGCCAAAGCCACAGCAATGGCGACTCGCTGCCGTTCACCACCCGATAGCTGGTTTGGACGATGATTGAGACGTTCTGCTAACCCGACTTCGGTCAAGAGCGATACGGCTCGTCTGTGAGCGTTCTCATGTCCTTCTAACGCCATAGGCAGCACCACATTTTCACTGGCTGTCAGAAAGGGAATGAGATTGTCCGACTGGAACACAATGCCGACATGCTGGCGGCGGAAGGCAGCCCGCTGACCTTCATTCAGACGCGAGAGATCTGTATCATTGATAATGATGCGACCGGCACTGGCTATGGCCAGCCCACCAATCAGGTTCATGAGGGTACTTTTACCACTCCCCGAACGGCCTTGTATGGCGACAAACTCACCGTGCTCTACGGTCAGGTTGGCTCCCCGCAGGGCGACGGTTTCCACGTCGCCCTCTTTGTAAATCTTGAACACATCTTGGATAACGAGTGTTGGGGTATTCATAGTTTGTCTCTTATTTGACCACTTGATAGGTCAACGCAGTATCGCGCACACCATCTGGGTCAAAATTCTTGATGGGCTCCGTTTCGCTGACAATGACCAGCCGCCCACTGCTGTCCACCAAGTAGTAGCGATCTGTGCGGGCATGAATGGGTTTCTCGGTCACAATTGATTTTCCTGCATCCCATTCGTAGCCTAAAATCACCGCACCTGCGACTTGGGTTGAAGCTTTCAGATAAACCTGTTTGTAACCGGGACTATTAGCCTGCACCCGCGCTTCGTCCGCTTGCACATAGGCCATGAGATCAGTCGGTGGTGTGCCTCTGACGAACTGTACGGCTATTGAAGAATCTCTTGCGGTAAAACACACACCATTGTGAAAAGTCATTTCCTGTGACCAACTGTGGGGATAGTCGATACTGAAGCCTTGGTTGCTGTCACGATAGGTTGTCAAGGCTTCGTCCCCCATCTCACCTGAACCGCTCTCAGCAGATGGTTTGGTTGGAACAACGGCAACAGTCGGTGATGTGGTGGCAGTAGCCAGAGGGCTGACACCTACTGCGACGGTAGCCTCAGCCAGAACTGGGCTGGTGTCTGCGACGAGAGCATCAATAAACCCGCATTGGGTCATCGCAGGTTGAACACTGGCAGTAGGTGTTGAAGATTGAGCGCTAAGGCTCATTGAGGGGATGAGAATATTGATGTCGAGTATCGCCACTGCTGCAAGCGTGCCTACATACAGTAGCCAAAACTTATGTTGCTTCATGTTTGTCTCCTTGGTTGGTAATCCATAGCAAGAAGACTAAATATGAAAAGTTAAATAGAGTTTAAACCGACACAGATTTCAATCGATCTTGGCTTTGCTTATTCTTGATTTTGACTGTAGTAGTAACCTGTTAATATCCTATACAGCGAAACTAAACTTCATGACAACACAAACACTTGAAATCCATGTCTGTCACAAACGTTCGTTTTTGACAGATGCCCTACCCCTACCCTTTTTATCCATCATTGCCTATCTTTTCTCTCCCAAAACTGTCTCTTGAAACCGACTCTCGCAAAAGTTACACTGTAATCGAGTTTTAGGAGATTTCATATGCTTATAGGCTACGCCCGCGTTTCAACCCAAGAACAAGATCCTGCCATGCAACAAGACGCACTGGAACAGGTCGGCTGCGATAAGGTGTTTACGGAAAAGGCTTCTGGCGCACAGCGCGACCGCCCTCAGCTTATTGCCGCGCTGGAGTACATGCGTGAGGGTGATACGCTGGTTGTCTGGAAACTGGATAGACTGGCCCGGTCGTTAAATCAATTGATCGAAACCGTCGAAATGCTCGAAGTGCGAGGAATTGGTTTTAAGTCACTAACTGAAGCCATCGACACCACCAGTCCTGGTGGCAAATTGGTGTTTCATATTTTTGCTTCCCTTGCTGAGTTCGAGCGCGGTATCATCCGTGAGCGCACGAAGGCCGGTTTGGCGGCTGCACGGGCACGCGGCAAAATCGGTGGCAGACCCTCTGCCCTAGCCCTTGCTGATCTGGCCGCCGCCAAAGCTTTACTCCGTGATCCGGGTATTACGGTTGAGGAAGCGGCTCGCCGTGTGGGTGTTTCCCCATCTACGCTCTATCGCCACCTTCCCGGAGGACGAAGTGCGCTTTTTGAAGAGACATAACTGGTACCTTATCAATTTATTGAGCAATAAAAACAAGTGATGCCCTAACATAGCAAGTATCTAACTGACGTTAACAGTAGAGAAAAACTGAAAAATGTGCCGTCTAATTCAGGTTAACTTGTCAGATGGAATATATCGGTTTTCACATTAGAGGCTTTTAGATTTTTCTTTCTATATATTTACTTGTCACGTAAAGATAGTTGAAGTACCATAGATGTTTATGCATTATTTATGCTTAGTTGGCTTAATCCCATCTGAACTTATACAAGTTTAACCACTTGTTAGAACGAACAACCCGCCAACTTGCGGGTTGTTGTGTGCTTGAGGACTGACTATGTTTTCACAAGAACAGCGTTTGGATACAGAACGCAACCTTGAATTACTCCTTCATCCCCTTGATATTAAATCTACACTCCCTTTAACTACTGAGTTGGACGCACGTCTGAAAGCGCTGCTAGAAAGTTTTCCCCTACCCTCAAATCTTTTCCATGCAGCAATTTTTCTTACATCATTTGACGGGTTAATGTTCAGGTTAGTTTCAGCACATATTAGCGAAGAACGTATTGCCGAACTGCGTAACTTTGTGGGGCTGCTAATTAGTAATAACCCCCCTAAAGGGATGGCTGGTAATGCCGCTTTTCTTATGGAGACGCTTGTCCATCCTAATCTTGAGAAAGTGCGAGGCGGGTACCAACATTTCCCTGGTTCAGATATGAGACTAGATAAAGGGATAATATGTGTCCCCGTATTATGGTGGGATAAGCAAAACCGTATCTGTGTAGCTGTTATCAGCATAACATCCTTAAGACCGGATATTTTTTTCGATCCTATATACGAGAGTAAAACGGATGCTTTTGCAAAGGAAAATTATAATCTCATATTGGCTTGCTATCGGATAAGACTTGCAATTGATAATATAGGATTGTATGCTACATCCATTATCGAACGTGATACCAACCAACCCAGAAATGCTCAAGAAGACCAAGTTCCCGTACTTGGTGAATTTCAATGGAAATTTGACGATCTTGCCGGGTATTGGGGAGGCTTATCACCAGATCAACAAACAAAAGCGGTTGAAGAAATCGCGAGCAGTCCATTAGGGAATGCTTTGATGGAAAAATTCAGGCACGATCACGAATTAGTTTTAACACAACTACTGCCGCCTGACAGGCAACAAAAATCAGATATGGAGCGCGATACGCCCCAGCTAGTAGAAGGACAAGTAAATAATCCGTTTCAAACTGCGGTACGTGAAATGGTTACTGAACTGAGATCAAATAATCGCATACCAGAAACAAGTCATCCTACAAAATTTGAACAAGTGATTACGTTGATGCTCAACAGTCCAACAGGATTCGTTAGTTTTGATGAATTATCACCTTTTTTTAAGGATGCTTCCGATCCAGACCATGCTCGTGACGTATTTATAGGGAGACTTAACACGAAGTTGGAACAGTACGGGTATAAGTTAGAAAAACCGCGCGGATATGCTCTTACCCCTAGCCCATTGACAAGCTCCGGACAGTCGTAAAGTTGGTGTATTTACAAACTCAGCAATTTTGTCTTACAATATGAATGTGACATAAAGTCACTAGCATTCTGAATAGCCTTCAAGGACAAAATGCGATGAAAAACCCAGTTCATCTATGGATACACCTCAAAGTCCCCTCCCATAAACTAAATCCTTGTCATCTTTCATTTTTTGGTAAATATAAAAAGCGCTGGTTAGGATCACATTCCCACCAGCGCTTTTACTTTGCGATAGAGGTGGCAATATGACCCGAAAGCGCTGGTTTGCAGCGCTGATCGCCTTATTCATACTTTTAATAGGAATGTTCAAGGATTTCGCAGTTCAGCTAGCAGCGAATCTGGCAGCTCGTCATATTCAACAATATGAAGAGCAAATACCAACAGCCAGCCCCATTCCAACCTTACCACCAACCTTACCACCAACCTTATTGGCACCAACTGTTTTGGTACCTATTGACCAAAATGGTAACCCGCTTGTTGCCTACACACCGGATGCAAAGCACTGCGTGATTTACGTAAAACAATCAACACAAGGTATCAATATTTATCCTGACATAAACCGAACCTTTGACGGTTATGAGATCGGATATCTGCTGGCGACTGACGGGATAATCTCAGTTATGGCTCTAATCTGGGGTGATGGTCCAAACGGAAAGAAGTATCGGTGGGCATCCATAACTGTTCGAGGAATTACTGGTCTCGTACATGCTGATCCACCTTGGGCTGCCGAATCCGTTTCTTGTTAGGTTGCTCTTATTTGGCTTATCTTTCGGCGACTAGCGTTGATGCGGGATCTTAGATACTCGTCTTATTATGCCTTTTGGAGGTATTATCATGTCGCCGTAGTGCTTCTATGACACCTCTGATGTATTCTTTACCCAGTTGCCGAGAAAGTGTTGGACTAGGGTTCAATTTATGGAGTTAAGTGAAATATATGCCGCGACCCTACCCTTTCCTGTTGTGCAGCGCGAGGCGTAAGCCACCGACCGCGTTCATATCAACCGGGTGAATATTTTTGGTTGTCGCATGGGTTTTGCGATCCAAAATCTTTCCGCCATACCACGACTGTTTGTTTAAAAATGGCTCAACCAATACCGCCCCTCCCCCAACGAGGATAACCGACTTAATACCGCGAAAACCACCGAACACACCGTCTGCAATATTGTTCGCGATCCATTCAGCGTAGCGCTCGATATATTTGTCTAAAAGCGGCTTTAAGTCCGCATCTTTTCCCGCAACGGTCAGAGTGTAATCTCCGCTTACACTCCCCAACCGAATGATGCGGTCAATATCATCGACGCTCAGGTTGGCGGCATCATCCCCAACTTGCTTTTTGACCGTCCGGAGGATTGGCTCACGGATATGTACATGCACTCCCCCCGCCTCCCATGTGGCATGTTGCAAACTTTCAGGGTTAAAGTTGCCGTTGGTAAGCTGAACCGCGTCTAAAGTATGCGCCCCAAGATCAAGAATGACCACGTCACCAGCCAATACATCCGACACAACCACTTCCCCACTGTCATCGAGAATGAAACAGGCAGCCGCGCCAATGCCTTCAGGCCATACGCTGACCTTTTCATATTGGAACTTGCGAGGCTTTTTGTCGTCTTTCAGGGCAATTTCAACTTTACCACCTCGTTGGGAAAAGCGATCATGAATGAAGGTCTTAAGGTCGTTATACAAGCCAGGCGGCGCGAAGAGGGTCAAATCTATCGTTCCTGATTTCACGCTGAGCCGTGCCAAGGCATGGGCGACTAGGAATTGATGCATTTCGTTGCCATAGCGGTTCGCTCCAATGTGGTGTTCAAGCTGACGGCGAGTCACACGAATCACGTCGTCACCGACGACATAGCGATGCCCGCCCCAATCCACATAGTCGTAACTCAGCTCCCATCCCTGCCCTAGCCCCAATGTGTCGCCGGTGGCCGCAGCCCGGACACTTGGCGCATAAAAGCTTTTGTACCCACCCTTTGTTTGCGCAATAACTGCATTTGTGCCGCCATTGCCCGCGTCCACGCTCGCTGTGTAGTCAGCCATCGTTAGTCACCTCTTGCTATATGCTTACAAACTTTTTATCTGGTTGAGGAAATTGGTTATATAACCTATATCACTGCCTTGAGTGAAATTGAGCGTATCTTCATTATCGTCAAATTGTGGCATTGCAAAGGTGGGTGCAACCAAAGGTTTAGAGCCTGAAGTTGGCGTAAGTATTTGAGGGTTGGCATCAACCACTACCCCCCCATTTTGCTCCATCAGCTTTTCAAGTCGTGCAAGTTGGGCTTCGATAGCAGTGATGGGTTGCTGTACCCTCCCCTGCTCCATCTCCTCTCGCACCCACGGAAATAATTCAAACAAGACATCGAGCCGCCCTGCACGAAGATCACAGATCAAACGGATGCCATCACGAATTGTTTTGGCGAAGAGTTTGCTGGCTTTAAGATCAGCAACCATCTCAGCAATTAAGTTTTCATCAGGCTTATTGAGATCAAGCCAAAAAGTAAACCGTAGCCGGAAGCGAGTCGCTCTACTTGGAGTTTTTCTCTTTTTAGTCATGCCTCACCTCGTGTTGGCACTATAAGCCATTGACACTTTGTGCTTTTGTACCATATAACGCTTAAAAAAACAAATTTTGCCTTATTACAAACATTGAAAAATGGTTTTGGCAAACTTAGTACCATCTGGTACTAGGTGGTAGTTTTGCTTTTGTCGCTTTTTGCGCGAAAACAAAAACGAGGGTATCTTCTTATTCATGGCAGAAGATCATCTCTACAGTAGTCGGCATGTTGCCACCATGTTTGGTGTGGCGCTTGAAACTGTTCGTAACTGGGCGGATGAGTTTGAGCGTCATTTGTCGCCTACCGCAACTCCCGGAAAAGGCAAACATCGGATGTATTCACACGATGATTTGCGTATCTTTGCTTTGATCGCTGAGCAAAAGAAACAAGGGATGGTGTACGACGATATTCACGGCAGCCTCGACAATGGGCAGCGTGGCGATCCGCCATCAATGTATCCAGATGAGATTCAAGCACTGGTTGTTGGCGAAAAAGAGCAACGATTATCGCTTGAAGTGGAATACTTACAACGTAGCATGATGCAGTTGCAGAGACAGCTAGATGATGCGAGAAGTGAATTAAAAGTTGCTGAAGCTGCTAAAGACGAAAAAATCCGCCTTGAGGTGAAACTAGAAGCTGAGCAACAACGAACCCAAGAACGGGAACAGCGGATAGCAGAGCTGAAAGCAGATTTAGATAAGACACATCAGCGCGTTGAGGACTTGCTCCGAGAAGTTGGACACTCCTACGCGAAGGGTATGATGGAAGGCATGAAGGCACGAGGAGAGCTAAATAATCACAAAAGCGATTAACTGAGGAGGGCAGAGCATACCCTCTAATAACAAACACCCGTCGGCCTGGAAAACTTACGGGTGCTTGCACTGAAACCCCTCGTGAGAGGGCGGTATATGGGGTCATTTTGTCACCCCTTGTCTATGAAAGAGTATATCCTCAAATTCTTTGACAAGGCAAGTCTTTTTAACCCGCACTTCACAAAAACCGCCACTTTCACGTATCGAATGGACTGTGAAACGTGGTGGAGTTATCGGATTTTCAGGCACAAGTCAATCTACTTTGGCACGAGTTACAGAATAACCCGCGAAACCGTGCACTGGTCATTGCTCGCGTGGTGGCAAACCACGGTGATGAGGCTCTTAAAGCACACTATGCGGAACGTATTCAGCACGAAACTTTCCGGTGCGATGAGCGCCAAGAAGCCCTTCGTATGCTCACCCCTAAATCGATCTATGGTTGGCTATCTGCGGGACCGACGCCTGTTGAAGTCCTCGAACCACTCTCAAAACCCATCCGAACGGATGTCGAATGTGGACGGCTGGCGATTGCCCTCTATAAGGCCGCAGAATTTCGTTTGTGGACCGTTGGACGCGAAATGGTACGCCAATCCCATCCATCCGGGAAAATCCCTCGGAACGCATTTTACAAAGCCTTAGAGGGCTTTGGCATTGCCATGACGCGCGACCATTTCAGCCGTCTGATCCGACGCGGGGCAGAGGGCTTTTGGAATGTAGATTGTAACCAAGACTTCGTTTATCTGCGCTCTCCTCGATTTGTCGCACCACTCCTCACCGCTGCCGCGCTTCAGCAAGACCCTGCACTGGTTGTAACCAACATGCCCGGTGTGCGGGATCTATATATCAACGTTTCGGATAGTCATGAAGCCTTCGAAGCGGCGCTGTATGCGGGCTGGATGACACACCGCGAAGCCCCAACAATTTCCAAAAAAGTTCTGGTCACCTTATTTGGCCGCAGCGAGGATACGCTCAGGCGTTGGGAGCAGGCCCGGCTCAACAAGACTCTGACGGTCAGAGCCAATTATGCTCAGTATCATGTTGAACCCAATCAGTGGTCGTCCGTCATCCCCGATCACGCACAACCGTATCTCGCCAATATCGTCAAGGAGGGCAAACACACACAGGCGGTCGCCTATCACTGGCGCCTGTCCAATACCTATATTCCCCACGGCATTCAGCAGCACCCTTATTTGGGACAAGCCCGAAAAGTTCGCCAGAAGGTTCAAGCAGTTCTTGAAGATTATGTATGCGGGTTGCCCGTGCCGGAGACCTCCGGCCAGCCTGCTTCTTTACAAAAACCTTTGAAGCTGTATTTTGAAAATCCGAAGCGGCTCAAGCGCTATGTCCAGAAAACCGGCTGTGATGAACGCTATCTGTGGCGGGGTGTTAATCCCTATGGGGTAGGGGTCTTTGAACCGACGCTGAGTTATGGACAGACCCACTCTCGAGAGCGGGCTTCGATCAAGGATGAATACCGCTACTTCAAGAAACAAGCTGAAACCCGGATCCAATTTCTTGCTGCGCAGGTGGCTTGAGGGAGACGACATTTTTGCGGGATACAAAAAGCAAAGCTTTTTAAAATGACTATAAGAATGTCGGTTTTGTGTTTTGCTGCTCGCCCGAGAATTCGCTCAACTTTTATCAGAAGTTAAACCAACTTCTTGACAGAGTTTCTGCAATTTGAGACAGTGAGCTATGTACGCTAAGTATTTTGGACTGACAGAACTTCCCTATCGCATTACACCTGATCCGCGCTTTCTGTGGTATTCAGATCAACACCAAGCGGCCAAAGAAAAAATTCTCTACCATATCACCCAGAGCGCAGGCCCGATTTATTTGTTGGCGGAGATCGGAACGGGCAAAACGACGCTCGCCAAGCGGATCATTGAAGAACTGTCGAGCGATGAGCGGTATAAAATTGTCTTCGCCCCGTCCCCCAACCTCAAATCGACCAATGCCTTTTTACGCTTCGTGATGGACGAGTTCGGTGTGAAGACCGAGCGCTCGTATGAAAAATCGCTCAAGAACTTCCAACAATTCTTGATTGATCAGAAACGGGCAGGCATCTCCCCCGTTTTATTGGTGGATGAAGCGCAAAACATGAGTAAAGATATGCTGGTACTCATTCAACATTTCTTCAACTTCAGCACCGATACCGAGTTTTTGATCCAAATGGTGTTATTTGCGCAATTGGATTTTCAGCCCAAGCTGGAGCGCCTCCCGTCGCTGCTCAGCCGTCTCAATTTAGCCAAACTCGACCCGCTGGATTTGAAGCAAACCAAAGAGATGATGCAGTTTCGCTGGACGGTGGCCGGAGGTAAACGGCTGCCCTTTGATGAAGAAGCGATTGTCGAGGTTTACCGGATTACGCAAGGCGTTCCCCGTTTTATTGTCAAGGTGGCCAACGAATCCCTGATTCGAGCCGCTGTCAATAACAGTACGCATGTCGACAAAGATACCGTGAGTATGGCTTGGAGCGATATCACGGTCGATAAACGATAATGGGTATCTACGGCGATCTCCTCAAACTTAACCAACCCGCTCAAGCGGATGCTCCCGCTGTATCTTCTAGGGCGCAACAGGTTGCGACAAAGCTTGAAGAACAACTCTCAACCGTTCAACCCGAAACCAATTCTACCGGGATTGAAGCGATCCAATCAGATTACCAAGGTGATAATCCAGATACTTTGATACCACGATACCATGGTATCAAGCAATCACGGCATCATGATACCGTGATACCACTTATCCGAGCCGCTGTAAAACAATTCGGGAAAGAAGCGGCCACCCACCGGTTTACCCCGGACGAGAAACGCAAAGTGGCTGAAGTGGTGTTTGCCTACCGCAATCAGAATATCCGAACCAGTGAGAATGAAATTGCCCGGATCGGTGTCAATTATCTGGTTGAAGATTACAAACTGCGTGGCGACAAAAGCATTCTCGATCAGGTCTTAAAAGCACTCAACGAGTGATACCGCGATACCGTGGTGTCATGACACCACGCAACCATGGTTGAAATCACGGTGCGATCTTCTGCTTGACCCCCAATCATCTGAGTCCCATTGTTATAGTGCGAGTCAGTTCTTTATGGACTGACGACGCGGAACGCTTCCGTTACAGCGAATGGGTAACGGCCTATACCTGAGATTGTATTGTTTAGTACGACGCTAACCGTTGATGAGGCAACTCATCTAACTTGGTAGGGATACCAAGCTAAGACACCTCATGCGGAGTTCTTCGCCATTTGAATTTTTAAAAATCGGCGAAGCCGCATAGGAGACCCTGAGGACACGAAGGGGGAGGGCAACAGGGAAGGAGGGTGCAAGGGCGAAGCCCTTATAGGGGTTGGGGTGAACGTGTCGAGTAAAAAATCACCTCTGATTTGGAGTGCCAAAAATCTATGTAATGGCTTCTGTATAAACCCCTGTAAACCTGAATACAACGGTTTTCACTGCGTGAAAAATATGTCTCATCCTCATAGGGGGTATCCCAAACGCTCGATTCGTGCCACAAGTGAGCCCAAATCTTCGCCTGTTTGTGACCCACCCCCCACTCGTCGAGCCATCACATCGTCGTCGCTTTTGTCTAGGGCTACGCTCCTGACAAAACCGCCGACTGCCCAGCCACCGCCCCTCGCAAGTAGTCCCCTGATGAAATCTGATGTGTACTCCTGAAACTTGGCGAGGGGTTCCCTTGTTCGCTGAACGCCGTCTGCGACGGCTGCGAACTGCGGCGGGCGTGGCAACTGACTGCGCTACGCTTGCCAGTAGCTCACTTGTCTGGGCAGTCGGCGCTTCGCTTGACGATGTGTGGGGGACACAAGGAAGGGCGCTTTGCGCCCACTTTATAGTCCCGCTCTGCGGGACGTTCAATACAAAAATCCCTGTGCTTATCCATTGGTTTAGTCATCCAGACCGACCCGTAGAAATGCTTCCCAGAAGTCATAAAATGCGATTTAAGGAGCGGGGAGTGGACGATCCGATTCGTTTCCTGTTTCCGATTGAGACGCGCATCAAGGACGCTTACGCGCCGTCTGACGACGGTTGCCGGTGGCAATCCTTGACGCGCTGATCGGAACAGAAGTGTTTTCACGAGCAGTGCAGTTCTGCTTGTCTAAAATCATCGGCTAATCAGCGCCTTGATTTCAGACAACCCAACCCATGTATGAGGCTGTGAAAAGGAGTGTGAAAAACGTATTTGTTATAGGTCTGAAAACGAATGAGGACTAAGATCAGTGGGAAGGAAAGAGCTTAGAGTCCGCGTCGTTGCCGATCCTCATATTCTAGCTCCATAGGATGTTTATTCTTTTCAAATTCAGCCAGATATATTTCAAATGCTTCGCGATACAGGTGTTCCCACGTATCCCGTTTCAAGTATCGGTATGCTTCACGGAGATGCTCAGGGTATTTGTCGTTTTTGACATACGTTTCCCATATTGGTTTGAATTCTTGATTGAGCTTTTTGCGGGCGAAATTCCAAGCGCACCATTTGGCATACAAGCGCTTTTGAGCGCGGTTCAGTTTGTAGCCCAAGCCTATCACGCCCCAAAAGTCTGAACGCACTATCGCAACGAAAATAAAAGGGGAGAGGCCAACTACATAAAGATAAAAGCGATACAAATTCATAGGGTATTATATCATATTGAGGAATTACTATAACGTGATATAATACCCTTAACTCTCAAAAGGGTGTATGAAATAAAATTCGTATATCGTGTTATGACTACTAGCTTTAGGTCGTTGGGAGCCATGACTGAGAACTCGTCTGGTGGAGTATCGGTTAGGACACCCCACCAGAAGGTTTACTTAAGCGTTATCGTGTTTAGATCGCTTATTCAGCAATCTGATTACATCGACAATGCCCTCGACCACCTTTTTTGGCGCGTCGAACATCACCAGTTGGATGAATTCACCCACAATCGGGAAGTCGTTCCTTTTGGAGCGCTTTGACTGCATCATTTCGAGTAACTCGATTTGATGTTCAGTTCTTCCCAACTGTCTGTTCTTTTCAGCGAATTCTTGTAAGAATCGCTCGAAGTCCGCATCGGAAGTGTTCATAAAATGATCACCCCCTTCCGCAAACCCCTAGTAGTGTTTGCTTTCGCAAACAGTATATGGATTTTATTCATACACCCCATAGTCTACTGGGATTTATGTTTTGAGGCTATATCCTATCGCTGCGGCGGCCAGAATTAACCACCTTTTCAGGAATTTTTGTTATGTCTATTCCGGCGCTGTCAACAGCGTGAAGTAGAACTTGATGAACAGTGGTTGAAAGCGCAGCGACATTCTCAGCGTCGAAAATTGTAGGCTCAACATAAAAGTAATACAGGGGATCGTTTCTCAAGAAATGGCCGAATGCCGCTGTGCCTACAAGAAGGGAGGCAAAAATCAAGACTCCAGCTACGAGCATGATTTGGAGTATCCAGCCTAACCAGCCGCCCAAGGTTCTGAAAAACAACTCGACATCATTGGGTGGATTTGCATATTGGTTGTATTGATTTTGAGTGTTTCCTCCTGAAAGGAGTGAACCTAAGCCTAGAGTGGGATCTGAAACCCCTAAACCTAAGTTAATACCCCCACGTAGATTGTATGAGGTACACAGCCCACAGAGTAAAAATAAAAGCGCAGGGATGACGGCAAGCACAACAAATGACCGTATCAGAGGGATATTAAATACACCCTTCACGTGCGTTCGCCATGATACATACAAATCGCTGCCACTTTCGCCGACATAGATAGCTGTTGTCACGCCCGGCTGAGTTTCGGCAACAATATAAGGCCGCTCTGGACGAGTTCCAATATGCAGTAAACCGCCGACAGTGGCTTTTACAGGCCGCAATTTGACGTGAGCAATCTTACGATCTTGCAAGTCTTTCAATACCTGCGTGCGTACCGCATCTTTTTTGTCTGCCATACCCTCGAAGACATTTGACCAGCGATCAATAAACATTCCCAGACTGTTCAGGTTAAAAGGCTCGTTATGGATGTTGTCTGATGAGGTACTGCTTGAGGACGCTGTTTGGGCTTTTTCGGCTTTCAGCGCAGCTACGAAATCTTCACCGCCAGAGGACATGAAACACCCCCTTAAAGTGGTTAATAAGATATTATCTTGCTATTAAGTGTACTTTCTTTGCTACTGTTCGCCAAATAGTTTATATGACGAGGTTTTATGGACATCCTTTTGGGAACGAGTGTAGAGCAGGGGAGCAATGTCTATTTGACCGAAAAGGCCAGACGGCAGGGGGTGTATGTCATTGGTACGACAGGAACAGGAAAATCCACCTTTTTGCAAAACATAGCCTATCAAGACATGAAGGCAGGAGCGGGCTTGTGTGTGATTGACCCGCATGGCGACATGATAGACGGTCTACTAGAGCGGGTACCACACGCTCGACGCGATCAGGTAATTGTATTTGCACCCGGAGATAACGACCAGATTAACCGCCCCTTGGGACTTAATGTATTTGATTGTAACCGGAGTGACCCCCGCGAAACGCGCCGAGTGGCTTCAGCTATCATGGAAACGCTGCACCGAATATTTTCATATTCGTGGGGGCCGAGGATGGAGGACTTGCTGCGAAGTTCTATCTATGCGCTTTTGGAGCGTCCAGACACCACCTTTTTGCATTTGTGGTATTTGTTGAGTGATGTTAAACCGAGCGACCCACACAAAGCATCTTATCTCCAAGAACTCGCGGCAGAATTGAGAGACCCCTATCTAAAGCAGTTTTGGACGAAGCAGTTTCCGAAAATGACGAAAAGTGAGCGGGACAGTGTGGAACTGGTCGGCTCATCCCTGAACAAGATCAGTCGCTTTCTGATAGACCCACTGATGCGGCGAATCGTGTCTCAGAAGAAAAGCGCATTCAATATCAAAGAGATGATGGACAAGGGACATATTCTTCTCGTGAACCTCTCCAAAGGCGCACTTGGCGAAGATAATTCAAGCCTTTTAGGTTCAGTAATTGTCAACCAAATTTTATCCGCCGCTTTGCAACGTCGTGACACGCCAGCCGCAGAGCGTCGCCCCTTTCATTTGATTGTTGATGAGTACCAAAATTTTGCCACAACCAGCTTTCCGGTGCTTCAGAGCGAGGCCAGAAAGTACGCCATTGACGTGATTGTTGCCCATCAATTCCGTGATCAGTTGGACGACTTGAATAAAGGTTCAACGATGAATGTTGCCAATTTTGTAATGCTCCGAACTTCAGGCCGCGACAGTCACGAGCTGGCCTCCCAATTCGACAACACTCCACCCGAAGAAGACCCAGATACCAAACCGATCTATGGTAAAACGGCAGACGGATTCACTGTGAAGGCGACAACAGCGGGAACAGGCACAGACGTTTATCAAGAGGTGTCCGCTCCACGCAGGACATTTAATGATGTGCAGGCCGAGAGAGCAAATCTATTAGCCACCCTTCATGACTATGAAGCGGATATCCGAATTATAAAAAATGGACGAACGGCAGACGGACTTATAAAGACGCTTGACTTTACCCAACCCTCAGACCCCGCTATTGCAGTCTATATTCGCCAGAAATCGCTTGCACTTGGACAGGACTACAGAAGCATTGATGCTGAAGTTGAAACATTGGTAGGTGACTCTGAATTTAGCTTGCTGACGGATGACCCGCGTGACGAGCAATGACTATTCGTGTACAGTGACGGTAAAACCATGAGCGAACCCAGAGTGAACATGCTGAAGCAGCCGAGCGGAATGTATCTCACCCCCCGAGATAGGGAGATACTTCACGACATCTATAAGCACGATAGCATACTGACACTTGAGCATATCAGGGCACTTCATTTCCCTTCGAGGCGCACGGCTTATGAGCGAATGCTCAAGCTCACCAAGTTTGGCTATGTCAAACATCCACCGATGAAAAAGCGGATGTCATTGGACGATCAGGTGTATTGGTTGACACACTCAGGGGCGGAAATTGCAGCGGAGGTTGAAGGTACGGCAGTTGAAAGCCTTGATGTGTCGTTAAAACCGCGATTGGATAGGCTTCCGCACCACATACCTTTGACCAATTTTCGTATAAAACTGACGAATGAAGTGAAGGCCAACAGTGCTTTGGAACTGCTTGAGTGGACGGGGCAAATACCTTTTACAAAACATAAAGAAGTCGTGGAGTTCGATAACTTTTTAAAGGTAAAAACCAAACGCAATATTGAGCCAGATGGTTTTATCAGAATTGACTACCCAGCGGGCGCATTCAACCTACGCGCTTTAATAGAACTGGACAATGCAACTAAGGACAACATAAAGATGGTCAACGAAAAGGTGTTGCCAGCCCTTAAGTGGTTTGACAGTGATATTTTTGAACTCCGTACCGGTGAGAAGTCTGGTCGAATGCTATTTGTGGTGAACAGTGGCAGGCCAGAAGAGCGCATATTTTACTTAAAAAAGGCAATCGAAAAGGCCACAAAATACGCCAATCATTTTTGGTTTACAACTTATGACGCGGCCATGAATGCCCGGAGTATTCTTTTTGACCCCATTTGGCTGCGGGGAAGCTCGTTTGCGCCACCCGAAAATGAACCAGCCGTACAAATAAAAACAGAGGTGTATAAGCTGTGGTCGCTCATGCGCTTGGCATAATCTGGTATAGTGTTTAACGAGGTCTGTGGAAACGCACCCAATACCTTATTGTCGCATAAAGGTGGGTGATGCTGAGTCACGCGCTTGCCCCGCGCAGCAATGTATCAAGGTTTGGCAAGACTTTGCTCTACATCAGCCACAGGAAACCGGACACATAAACAAGCCCTATGTCCAAAGCGTAGGGCTTTCGTCGGTATAAGGACAACAGAGCAGAATAGGGCAGGATTTTAGCCGAGAGACTCAGCTACCAACTTATCACCGCAATAACAAGTTAATCCTCTTGAAAAGCAGTGATTACACGTCTTCCATCGGGACTGATAACGACCACTAAGCGACACAAATCGTGTAACTCAGCGTTGTCAATTTCCACTCCGAGATCAGATTGGATCATCTCACTCGGATTGGAAGTTTGGAAAATACCTTCTTTCCCGGATAGAAATACCCGGTATGATAAATTCCATCCACCATAGGCCGCGACCACGTTTACCCATTTTTCTGGAATATGTCTTGAAATAATCCGTCTTTTTGCATGAGGTGTTACTTCAAGCATTTTGAAAGTAGATAAATCTGCGCGTGTGACCAGGTGATTTGACAAGTTCATCCTCTTTCTTATTAGCTGTACTAGAGAATGCCCATAGTCCACCCTGTTGTCATTTAATCTTACCTTAAAACTTAACACAAAGAAAAATAATCTCATCCAATAAGTGATTTTTTGCTTTTTCGCTCGCCGCTAGGCAGATCGAACGAACAAGTGAATTGTTCATTCGATACAGCAAAAGCTTTAATGTTACCCCCGCTCGGTACAAGGGTGCTTCGCAGTTTGGTCGAGGCTGGCTAGTGCCGCTTCGCTCAACCACGACCAAACCCGACCCTTGACCGCGCTGCTCTCGCTGGTTGGTGAAAGTGCTGGTTGAAAGTGGGGAAGGGGATGTGCTAGGCTAATTGCTCCCGATGATCAGCAACTTCCCATTTGATTTCACGACGCTTCAGGCTCAGAAGGGAGATGGAGCGCGATAGAACTGCTGGTCTTCAGCCCGACTTCCGCCCCTCATTTTCCCCGGCGGATACGGATGGAGACCACCCTTCTGGCTGTGATCGCCCAACCAGTTCCCTTGACAGCAACCGCTGGCCTCAACCGGATGCCCCCTGTATCCAAGCTGAATCGCAGCCCGATGCTACAGCCGAGACCCCCATCTGTGTTCCCGTATCAGCCTTAACTGAAACGCATAAACCCGTCCCTCATTCTGAATGGCGAGCAGTTGAGCCACTGGCAACAGCGGCCTGGTATGGCGAGCAGGTTGCGCCCAGACTTCTTCCCAGCAATCCGCAACTGTCACTTCAACGAGTCAGCCTTCCCGAACCTGACACGGTGGAAAAGTGTTCAGCCATCCAGATTTACCCGCCACCGGCAGCGGACGGCTCAAGCACTCAAAAATTCACAGGAACATCGCGCGAAATCCTCGCCAAGATACGCGCTCCCTACGATGTACAGGACAAACTCCTGTCGAAGCTGATGAGCCGGTTGCGGCAGTCGGTTGCGACTGAAAGTGACCCGGCAGAAGAAATCCAAGCCGCTCAAGCACCAGTTGAGAAAACCCTGTATCTGACCCCCTTCGGAAGCCTATCCTTTGAAGCGCTGCACGAGCGAACGCGCAAGTATGCCGCCTTTGTTTTTCAACATACCCATCAGGTATCACCAGCAGATATGGAGGATGGGCTACAAGCGGGATATACCGCTCTGTGGGAACGGTTACAACGGGAGCCGAACCTCTTGCAAGGAAAGCAGATGGCGTGGATCGGGAAAGGGATTGTCTACAAAGGATTACATGCTATTCGGAGCGACTGGACGTATCAGAAGCATATCCAAGCCGAAGAAGGACACTCTTCAACCGATAACCGGGGCCGTCATTCGCGGGAGTCGCGCCAGGCCGATATGCGAGCGGACATCCAGCAGGCGATTGCTGAGGTTGCCCAGCAGATCATGACGACCGGGAAGGGGAAACGCGCAGATCATGATTTATGGGCACTCTACGGGCTAACCATGCTCAAGGTCAGTTCAAGTGAGTTAAGCCGGTTATTTGGGGTGCGCGAACAATCGATGCAGGCCGCCTATAAGCGGGTGCGCGAACGGCTACAAACAGCCTTACCGCATTACGCGCCAGTCGGGGAGACCAAACGTATTCAGCAGCATGGTCGAGAAAAATTACCGCAACAAGACCTGAAATCCATCCAACAAGCAAACAAGGACATATCCGACGACTTATACACGGTCATCCAAACCCGGATTGAAGAGCTGAATGCCGATACGCGACGCATTGACGAGTTTGCTCTAGAGGGCATCCGGCAGGGTGTTCCCATATCCACTCAGGCCCGAACTCATCACCTACCACAGTATCAAATGCAGCGCGCCTATAAACGGGTGCATCTGATGATCGGGGCCGAGCGCGATGGGACGGTGCGGATGCTGCGACCGGAGCGCCGGACAAAATCGGTGTTTACCTTGACACCCGCCAGTGCGGCTGAGGTAGAGGAGCTTGCGAATGCGTTGTTGGCACAGCCCAAAAGTTATGAGAAGTTGGTGGCGCTACATGCCCACATCAGTAACCTCGCTATCAGTACCACGGCTAAACATTTCAACATTCCCACCTCGACCCTGCGTTATTACGCCAAACAAATCGGGATGCATCTCGGGACGCCGACCCGACCAGCACGCGAAGTTAACCAAGCTGCTGGTGATTGACTGGACGTGAAATAATAAAGGGTCTGCACGTTTGGCTCCGCACCTTGAAAACAGGCAGACCTTTTAGAACGAGAAAGCCGCTCCAAAGCGGTCTTTTGATTCCTGTATCTGGGAAAGGAGAGTGGTCTATGAATGGCTATCCCAAGAACGCCGTCACACCGTTTGACACAGCGCCGATTAATGGCTTGTTTTTCTTAGATGGAGATTTGGTTGGTCGAAAGACCGGCCAGAACTGGACGCAGGGGATGAAATACCCTTTGCTGAATTTTCCGTCGCATACGACCTATGAAATATGGACGGGGAGAGGAAAGAACCGGCGTTTTATCGTGCACCTGTTCGGCGAAATGGATTTAGAGTTGTATTCGGATCGGGATAGTGCGTTTGTCCACGCCCATCGGATTGCCGAAGCGGTTGGGTATCTGGTTCACAAAAGAGGGGAGACTGAGATCGAAGTTATCGGGCATGATTTATCGGAGCATTTGATTATTACCTATGACAACGCGCAGAAAATCATGGTGGATGTTCGACCGGCACCTAAGCCGATGATTGCGCCTGAGCGGCCGCTCCTCGACGAGGCTAGTCGAGCCAAGCTGCCACCGCTGTACAGCAATGAACATCTGGGCTTAGAGGCGCTGGCTCAGGTAAAGTTCTTTCAACCTGATGGGAGTTGGAGTTGGTTTGCATCGGAAGGATCAGCGGTGGATGCAGATGGGTACTATGACACGGACAAGCCCAAGGTTGATTTTCTGTTCTTTGGTCTGGTGATTGGATTTGAGATTGAGTTCGGTTTTTTCAGCCTATCGGAACTGACCGAAGCCCGCGGCGCATTGGGATTACCGGTAGAACGCGATTTGTATTTTAAACCTCGATCACTGGGAGAGTTGGAGGAGCAGCATCGCGCCGAAAGGGGAGGGTGGTAGACCTTGATGAATACTCCCGTGAGACACCATCACGGGAGTTTGTTGTGCCCGGAGCCGTCATTTTTGCCGGTTTTGAGGTGAAGGAATTATGTGTAGAATACGGCTATTATGCACGTCGAAGTAGACCAAAGCGGCAAAATCGAATGGACACAAAAGCCCACGGCCTTAGCCTTTGCCAATGGGCGGCGTTTGAGCATTTTTATTTCCGCAAAAGCCAAACGCGAGATCTTCAACGAACTGAAGCGCAAACGAGCCAGTCGGAGTGAGAGCAAACGGCATATTTTGGTGTTTGCTACGCTGTTGTTTTTGCTGTTGAAAGAGCATCTTTCCCAACTTGAGAGTGTCGTTGTGGACGTGGAATATCATGGACATGACGGCGACATCCAAGAACATTTTCTGAACCTGTGCCGTCGTCACCGGATCAAAGTCCCCATTCACTTGCTCAGTTTTCATCTGGTCGGGAAGAAGTCACCCGCACACGATCTGGCTATTCAAGTTTTTCGGGGAAAAACAAAAGCCGATAGAGAGATTACAGCAGCAGAGGTATTAGCGGAGTTTTGAGGCCACAAAAATGACGGGGACTGCTCGCGCAGGATTGCTTGGTTAATCAGCGGACTGGCTACCGGCGAAGCCCCAAACCACCCGTCTTATGAGCAGTATAGCACACCTGTTTTGGAAGTCAACCACCTGTAGCGTTGCACAACCAGAGACGGAAAGAAGAGGCACATTGTGCCCCTTCTTAGAAACCAACATCTGAAGTTGGAACAGCCTAGTCCTTGTGGACACCCATCAATAACGTGACCGTATTCGGCTGCGATTTGTTTACATTATAACGTCTTTGTCAACTTGCCAAAGCGAGGCTGTTTGCTGCTTGATTTGAGGCTCACAACCTGTCATACTTTGTTATGCTCGTTAGCCTCAAGAACCCCCCGATTCTCTTTACAACCAAGCCAGTGTATTTTCGCGGTCGGTTGATCAACCGTTTGGTTCAAGTCGCAGGCAAGCCCGGAGATGTCGGGTTAGTGGCACATGGTCAGTCCCTATATCGCCGCGACGAACGGTTCGCAGATCGTCCTTTTCATCCCTTCAATTTCCGATAGAGTTCCGCCTGTGGTTTATAGCTGCTTGTACTCACGACAGTTTGCTGAATGCGTATGGGATGTGGGGTAGAGGAGCTTGTTTCAGGATCAGACTTCTTGGGTTTTATGCTGTTCTGTTTGCGTTGTGCAAGATTGCTTTTACGACGAATAGTGCGGTCAAGGGCTATTTTTGACCCTTGTTGAGCGCAGCGGCCCCGACTCAGTCAGAATGCGCCAGCACCGTTGTACCTAGCGGCATCGTGTCCACGCTTTCCTTATCAGTTGAAAACACTTTTCAACCGATCTGTCCTCGTGGCGAGCTATACAAGATTTATTGATCTTGTATAGCTTAATCACGTATTTCTACCAAAGTCTTCGTAGTATAACAAGTGTGGTGCTCGTATCGGCACGATTTAAAATGCCTTGAACCGAAACAGTAATTATTCAGAAACCTTTGATGACGGCTTTGGATAAAAATTGCGAATAAAAATGAGCAGCAGAACGGTTGCTATTCCAGCCATTGCCGCTCCAAAAAAGAAAGGAGCTGATGCGCTTATGGCATCCCACAAGAAACCTGCAATTATGCTTGCGGGTAAAGCAATCAGACCGATCACAGAGTTATAAATCCCATAGGCTTTGCCACGATGCTCGCTGACAACCAAATCGGCAATCAATGCCTTGGCAACACCTTCAGTCGTCGCGTAGTAAATGCCATAAAACGCAAATAACAACCAGATTTGATACGCTTGTGCTGCAATAGCAAAACCTAGATAGGCAAAAGCATAAGCAAGCCACCCCAAAATAATAACTCTTTCACGTCCAATCCTGTCAGATAAACTGCCAAGCGGGACGGACGCGGTTGCATAGAAAAAGTTGAACAATGCATAAACAAGTGGAATAGCAAGAATCGCTACACCCACGTTTTGTGCACGCAGAATAAGGAAAGTGTCGGAGGAGTTCCCTAAAGTGAAGACGATCATAATCGCTAGAAAGATGTAGAACTTTCTGGGCAGAATAGATGAAGGGATTTGTGATGTTGATTTTTCTTTTAGCGGCGTCTCTTTAACATAGATTTGGAGTATAGCTAGCGTAAAGAACAAAGGGATGGCAGCGATGAAAAACACATAATGGTATTTAAGATCGTTATCCCTCAGCAAATACAAAATTGCAAATAAAATGAGCGGCCCAACCACAGATCCCAACGTGTCCAATGCGCGGGCGATACCAAAGCTTCTGCCTCTGGTGACCGCATCGGTTGTGTCAGCAATCAAGGCATCTTTCGGCGAGTCTTTGATTCCTTTCCCCACACCGTCTATAAAGCGCAATAACAAAACCACACCGCTTGAAGTGGTCAATGCCAGTAATGGTCTGCCGATCAACGATAAAAGGTACCCAACAAAAACAATTGACTTTCGAGAGCGAATTCGATCCGATAAATAACCAGAAACAATCTTAAAAATACTGGCGCTACTGGTGACTAAGCCCTCCGTTAATCCAATAAACGATTTATCAAGATGGAGGACAGTCGATAAATAAATTGGCAAAATGGGCAAAATCAAATCTTGGCTAATACCACCGAAAAAACTGATTAAGCCAATGAAAAAGACATTGTTGAATATCGTCTTTTTTACGGGCACATTTGTTTGTTGTACTTCCAATTTAAAATCTTTCCACTACGACGATGAATTCCACTGTGAGATTAGATACACGCGCAATATCCTATGCAGGTGTCAAAAGTAGCCTCCACCCACGATACATAACTAGCCAATTTCTTCTAAGTTATTCAATTTAATGATAATGAATTACTTTTCTGCTCATCTGCGCGTCAACGCTACAAAGATAATCATCGCAGCCAATAACCAGCGATAGTAGACAAAGATGTTGGTCGAATTCTTCTGAAGATAGCGCATCAGGAATCGGATTGCCAGATAACCACTGATAGCCGCTGCAATGACCCCAATCGGAAAGAGGATCAAATCGTTCTGTGCAAGGCTGCCCGAACTAATTCCCGCAAAAATCTCAGTCAGACTTTTCAAACCGGCTCCGGCAATAATGGGCGCAGACAGCAAGAACGAAAAACGAGCAGCCGATTCACGTTCAAACCCTATAGCTAATCCAGCGGTGATGGTGCTGCCAGAGCGGGATACGCCGGGGAAGATCGCGAAGGCTTGGGCAACACCAATAATCAGAGCATCCTTTAAAGTCATTTTCTGCAAGTTGCGAATATGGCGGGCGAACCGTTCAGCCAAGAATAGGAGCAGCCCCAAGGCAATAATGATAACAGCCATAATGATCATCGCTGAGGGACGAATCGGTTGATTGGGTGTATGGAACCAATCACCAATTTTTCCTTCTAATACCACGCCAGCAATACCGCCGGGGATACAGGCAAGTATGACCAACCAAAATATTCGCCGATCTGGATCATTGCCTATATTCCGTTCTCGGATACTGGCAATACCCGCACGAACAAGACACGCCCAATCTGCCTTAAAGTACCATAATACAGACACTAACGTTCCAAGATGGAGCGCCACATCAAACGTTAAACTGGTCAACGCTGGATCGTTCCATCGAAAGAGCCAAGGAACAATTATTAGGTGAGCAGAACTGGACACTGGGATAAACTCGGTTAGACCTTGTATGATGCCGAGAATAACCGCTTGTAAAAGGGTAGTCATACTATATCTTTCTCCAAGAGAGATAACATGGGTTGTTGTGGAAATGCAATCGGTAAAATGACCGTGAACGTGGTTCCCTGACCTACGTTGCTTGAGACGTTAATTTGTCCATGATGTGCCTGTACAATCGCTTGTGCGATGGATAACCCTAATCCATTTCCTTGAATAGATCGTGACAAATCAACGCGATAAAAGCGATCAAATAAATGGAGTATGTTCTCAGGGGCAATCCCAATACCCGTATCGGATATGACTACTTCAATACAGGCTCGTTGATGTTTTGCCTGTAGCTTTATTTCGCCCTGATTCGTGTACTTTATGGCATTATCCATCAGATTCACGAACAACCGTATCAAATCATCACTGTTGCCTGATATGACTAAGTTGTCAGCTATGGTACAGGTCATCGTAAGGGCTTTGGCTTCTGCTAACAGTGAAGTCACTTCAACCACATCTCGCAATAAGGTCGAGAGATCAACGGACTTTGAAAGGTTGGTCGAACCGACATCGGTGCGAGCCAATTGCAGTAAATTTTCGACCAATTCACGCAATCGATTGGTTTCTCCTGCTAAATCATCCAATGCTTTTTCATACTGTTCAGGAGAACGACGGCTTTCACGAACAACGCTAATAATGGTTTGCATGGCGGTTAACGGGGTGCGGAGTTCATGGGAGGCATCTGCGGTAAATTGTCGCTCGTGGCGAAACGCTGATTCTAATCGACCTAACATCGTATCAAACGTCGCACCTAAACGTCCAACTTCATCGTTGGTTGTTGGCAAATTGAGTCGCTGGTGTAAATCATGGGCTGAAATTTGCTGCGCGGTACGTGTGATGGTATCAATCGGGGATAAGGCACGAGCGGCAAGTAGATAACCAGCACCAGATGCAAGTGCAACGAGAAGTGGAACGCTAATGAGGAGTGCAGCTAATAATTTCTCAAGGGTGTCATCGATGGTATCAAGTGACTGTGCGACCTGAATAATGGCGATGACCTGCTTATTTACAACAATGGGTGCAGTGTAGAAACGTACAGGTTCTTGTTGCAGGGGTTCAATAACCGTATCAAAACGTACATGGCGTTTCTGAACCTTTGCGATGTCAAAATTGGTGATTGCTATATTGCTAAAAGCACCTATAGCCTTGAGCGTCGTTCCGTCTAGACTTAAGATGCGAATAGTAAAGCCGCGATCATGCAGCGACGTAATAGCTGAAGATTCTGGTACACCGTCTGAGATTGATATTTGCCCATTATCAACTGCTGCTGCAATTGCTTGTTCTGCACTTAGTTGTAAGGAATCATCAACTGATCTTGCGAGTTCGCTCCCAAGGATTATGTAGACAAACAAGCCAAAACCGAGGAGAGCAATAATCAATAGACCTGCTATCCAAAGTGCAAAACGAACCCGAATTGTGTTATAGCGCTGGATCATCATTTTCTTCGGTTGTTATACGATACCCCATGCCTCGTACCGTGTGAATGAGCTTGACGGGGTACGGATCATCCACTTTTCGCCTCAAATTACGGATGTACACATCAATGACATTTGACTCATGCGCTACATCGTAGCTCCAAACATGGTTGACAATCGTCTCTCGTGTGAGGATGTATCCTGATGATCGCATTAGGCATTCCAATACGGCATATTCTTTAGCAGTTAAATCAATAACCTGTCCAGCACGAGTGGCCTGAAGGGTACGCGCATCCAGACTCAAATCAGCACACTGCAAGACAGATGTCTTTGAAACCCCTAAAGTACGGCGTGTAATTGCCCGTAAACGGGCCAGTAATTCCTTAATCGCAAAAGGTTTGACGAGATAATCGTCTGCTCCTGCATCCAGTCCAATAATCCGATCATTAACTGTATCTCGTGCGGTCAGCATCAGAATAGAGGTGTCATTTCCCAGACTTCGCAATTCATGACAAACTTCAAGTCCGTCTGGTGGTGGCAACATAATATCCAATACGATAGCATCAAATGCACCACCTTTTGCCCAATCCAGCGCGTCACGACCTGTATAAGCTAAATCAACTGCATATCCATTTTCCTCAAGTCCCGATTTCAAATATGTGGCGATTGTTCGATCATCCTCAACCAGCAAAATGTGCATAGTGTTCTCCTAAACAACACTTGAATATAGCCTGCGAAAATGAAGCCCAGATGAAGTGAAACCAACTTCATTACCTCTTGGGG
>JBGAHG010000009.1:0-237156 GCA_044226325.1 Aggregatilineales bacterium | reverse complement strand
GTTTCCCAGATACGGCTGCCAACGGGGAATACGCCCTGACTCCTGTAACCCTGTATGGGCGGCTGCAATCGTGCTGGTCAGCCATTCCGCCTCGTTGCCTGAAAACTGCCAGTTGGATGGGCTGTTGTAGAAAGGCCGCGTCGTTAGCAAAGTGGTAATAACGATCACAGCCACTTCCAGCAGCACCATCCACCAGCGCAAACGGGGTAAAGCCGTGACTGATAATGCGGCAGGCGTTCTTAACAGAACCAACAAACGGCGCGGTAATAGAAGCGGGTCCAAATTGGACTTCGATGCGAAAAACGCCATCGCGATCAGTGGCAATCCGATCAGAATGCCCAGCAGTGGAATGACCGAAAATAAAAGTGGCACAAAAACCAAACCGGCACAGAATGCCGCCGAAATAACCACTGAAAGCGTGGACATTTTGGTGACAGGATCAGAGGTTACAGGCTCGACACCTGTTTCATAAAAACGTCGTGGCAGACACCACAACTGCCGCAGATAGGGTATCCAATGCAGACGTTTAATCAGCCACAGCTTCAGGCTGCCTGCCAGAACGATCAGAGCGAGGGTGAATGCAAGCAAGACAGTCACCAGTTCCGGCACGAGGCTTTGCAACAGATAGACGCATACGCCGTAAAGTACAACCAGTACCAACAGCGTTAACACACGCTTACGAGAGATAAGATTCAGCATCATTCTAGGTTAGCACAGGTTTAGGCACGCGAATACTTATTTTGTTCAAGCCAATCCAATATAAACAATGGTCTAACATTGACATATTGAACGCCATCCAGGGCAGTGCTATGATGCTAGGCAGCAACGTCCAAATTTCAGTTCATACCGAGACAATCGCCCTATGACTGCAAAACCAAATATTCTGTTCATCGTGCTGGATACCATGCGCCGCGACCGCTTGTCGATTTACGGTCATGACCGCGAAACATCCCCTTATTTGGATGCCTTCGCCCAGGACTCGACGCTGTTCGAACGAGCCGTATCAGCCGCCCAGTGGACGGTGCCTTCTCATGCGTCGATGTTTACCGGTCTATATCCCAGCACACACGGTCTCACACAGGCTGATGGAATGCTGCCGCGTGTGTATCCGGCGCTGGCCGAAGTTCTGCGTGGTGACGGTTATGAAACAGTGGCCTTTTGCAATAATCCATTGGTCGGTGTGCTGAATAACGGTTTACAGCGCGGCTTTACCCGCTTCTATAATTATTCCAGTGCTGCCCCGTTTCGACCGAAAGAACACCAACAAAGCAAACTCCGGCGTGAGGCCATGCACCTCTTCCGGCGTTATATGGCGCGTCCGATCGGCAACCAATTCGCGCACTCGGACTTTTTGTTCCGCATGTCGCTCAATCCTCTGGTCGTGCCCTTCTGGAATCGCTTGATTAACTTCAAAGGCAGCAGCGCTAATTCGATTGATGATCTGATGAGTTATTGGGGGCAGCAATCGGCAGGTGGCAGCGATAAGCCTATGTTTGCCTTCCTCAATCTGATGGGTTCGCACATGCCCTATAACCCGCCGCAGGATGCACTCGACCGGGTTGCGCCCAATATCCGCAATGACCGCCACACCTACTCGTTCATGCGCCGTTTTAATGCCGAGGCTGCACGTTGGGCCAGCCCGACCGATCCTCCTCTTAAAGATTGGGAACGCGAAACGCTCAACAACTTTTACGATGCCGAAATTTCCAGCCAGGATCAACATGTCGGACGGTTACTCAAGTGGCTTAAGGACACGGGCAAACTGGATAACACGATGGTTGTCATCTGCGCCGATCATGGCGAAGGGCTGGGCGACCACGACTTTATCGGTCATGGTTTTGTCGTCTATCACGAGCTGGTGCATGTGCCGCTGATCATCCACTATCCCGAGCGTTTCCCCACCGGCAAGCGAATTATGAACACGATCTCTACACGCCGCCTGTTCCATACTGTCCTGGAAGCCGCCAATGTTGTGCCATCCAATCCAGCAGATTACACACCCAATTTATCGCTCTCCGGCGTTGCAAACGGCAGCACCGACATCGAGAAAAACACCGCGATGGCCGAGGCCTTCCCACCGCTAACCTTCCTGAATGTCATCAAGCATCGCAACGAGCCAGTCATCCAACGGATGCGCCTGCAAAACGTCCGCCGCGCCCTCTATCAAGATCAACATAAATTAGCGGTCGTCGGCCAACAGGTCGAGGGCTTCTTCGACATCGCTTCTGATCCGACCGAGGTGCAAAGCATCGCTTCCACCCAGACGTCGACCCTTAGTGCCATGCAGCGTATGTTGATCGCACAGGTCAACAAAGCTGAATCGCAGCGCATCGAAAACAGCCCTGCCGCAGCTAGTGAAGTTGACGAATCGGTAGTTGATCATCTGCGTGCATTGGGCTACATCGAGTAAGGCGATCACTCGAAAATCCGTGCTATACTGTGGCTGAAAGAAAAGACAATGGAGGCAGATATGACAAATGTGAAAACATCGTTCTATTGGGAATTGATGGATTACCTTGCAAATCTCGCAACTCCAGAACAGATACTCGCATTCAAAATTTCAGAAACTATGCAGCAGCGATTGAAAGAACTATTTAGCAAAAACAATGAAGGGGAAATCACACCAGACGAGCGCCAGGAACTCGATGAATTTATTGAATTCGATCAACGGGTGATGATTCTCAAAGCACGTGCGACGGCTGCCACAAAAACCACGTCATGACGCGTGTCCCCTTGTCTATCCGACAGCAAGTTCGTGAACGTGCAAACGCCCGTTGTGAATATTGTCGCACACCCGACCAATATTCGTCCAACTCATTTCAGGTCGACCACATTATTCCCGTTAAGAGACATGGCGGCGCAGACAGCCTCCATAATATGGCGTGGGCATGTCCGCATTGTAATCGCACCAAAGAAACGGACGTGGGAGCTTATGATGAAGCTGGTGTCCTCACACCGTTATTCAATCCGCGTACTCAATCAGGGGACGATCATTTCTATATGGATGAAGCGGCCCTCATCGTCGGCACATCGTCTGTCGGGCGAGTAACAATTCGATTGCTTGATCTCAATGATCCACTATCATTAACGGTTCGATCAACATTAGTTGGACTAAAACTCTGGTAAATGGACGAACAAACCCGCATCCGCGAAATTTACGACCGCCTGATCCATACCCGTGATCTTCAAAAGTGGGAACCCACCAGCCTCAGTCACTTCGAAGGTCAACCTTTTAAAGCGCTGCTCGCAGCCATGCTCAGCGCCCAAACCCGCGAAGAAAATACCACTACCGCCATTAATAATCTGCTGGCTCTGACCGATACCCCCGAAGGCATAACGCAACTTACCGACGACCAAATCCGTACTGCCATTAGTCCGGTGATGTATTTCGAGGGCAAGGTGCGCTACGTGCGCGACATAGCTGAACGCGTAACTGCTAACGGAGGGGTTGTTCCACGCACCCTTGACGAACTTATGGAATACAAAGGGGTGGGTTGGAAAGTAGCTGTGCTGACGTTGGCGATGGGCTACGGCATCAACGACAATATCACAGTGGATGTCCATGTGGCACGAATTGGCATTCGCCTCGGTTTGGTCAAGCCAACGACCAAACAGCCGCCTAAGGTCAACGAGGAACTCGAACAGGTGCTTCCACGTGACATGTGGCCGCATTGGAACGCGCTGATGGTCATGTTCGGACGGGCTATCTGCCTGCCCACCTATCCACAGTGCAAACGCTGTCCGCTCAACGACATCTGCCCAAAAGTAGGCGTGAAATAAGTCAAAACATAATATTCGAAGTATTAATCAACCTAGTCGGTCATCAATATATCAGGACCATATTTTTCTACCAAGAATCGCTGCCGATACAGATAGAAAGCAGAGCGTAGCACTCTTCCAGTTGAATACGCATTTACACCGCCGCCCACAAACGATCCCACATAGGGAAGAACCTGACCTAGCTTCTCTTTAGTCAATCTCTCACCAATAATCTCGGCTATTTGTTTACTCGTGCTCACAAGTAGATATTTTTCTAATTCATTCCATGTTTTTCCTTTGGCTAATTCAACGGTTATTTTACGAATATTTGCCAAAAATGCTTGCTTACTTGTCTCAGTAACGCTAAATCCGTAACCAAGAACTTCAAGTGCAAATGTTCGATTAGAAGAAAGAGTGATATCAAAGCCATAGTAATAACTATAGGTTGCAATTCCCCTCATATTTATTAGAAGCAACAGTGGAATATCAGCAGCAATGCCAGGAAGACCTGCAAAACCAGCTAATGCACCTTCACCAGCCGCCGCGAACTTGTATTTTAAATCTAGATATCTAATTACTTTGTCAATTTGCTCAAGGCTAAGTCTGGAAATATCATCAGTTGAGCTTATGGGATGTCCGTGAGACACAAAATCCTTATGAATAAGCTGAGTAACAATAGACACTGATGCCGCATCATTAAGTAGATCCACCACACCTTTAACAGCTGTATTCATAACTTCAGTAGCTTGAAAAGCAACATTTATTGTTGCCTTTCCTACTGAAGTATTTTGGGCAAATGTTTTGGCATTGTCAACGGATGTTCCAATTTTACGAACAATTGGATGATTGCCAATCTTATTCATAAAATTAGAGGATTTGTCAGTATATTGACGAATTTCTTTTAGTGCTTTGCGATCATAAGGGCTTAAGTCATTCATGGTCGTCGATTATCCTTATGGTATTATAGCAAGTATTTAAAATAACCTATCACATAATTTACATCCACAATATTAAGGTTTCAAAATTCACGAGTCTTTAATACCTATAAATAACTAAGTATTCAACAAATAAGGTGTGAGACGCTAGATTGATTAAATGATATAGAGCGCGTCATATTGTACATGTATAATCATAATTAGAAGTTATAACTTAGCGGAGAGAGATATGAACAATATTAACATCCGTAATGTACTGCTAGCGATTGGCGCGATTGTACTGGTCATCCTCGGCATGAATGTTCTCAGCACTTTCATCGGTGCGATTGTGCCGATTGCCATTACCGGTGTCGTCGCTTTTATCCTGGGACGTGTTACCGCTGGACGCAGCATGGGACAGTTGTTCCGCACCGCGCAAACGGCTAGCACAACGGTGATGGCTGCCGCTTCGCGCATGGCCGAGCAAAAGGCACCAGTCACTGTACAGGGTAAGGTCAACACACCTGCTGCCAAACCTGACGAAAAGGCTGCGCCTGAACCCGCCGCTGATGTGACACCCGCACTCAAAAATCGTGAACTGCTTGATACCGACTTCGTGATTAAAACGCCGGAACAAATCGCCGCCGAATCATCCCGCCTGGAGGCAGAAGCGTCTCAAAAAGCCGCCGCGATTGATCCCAAAGCGCTCATCGAAGAACGCAAGAAACGTCTGCTCGGCAATCAGGGTGGGCAGAGCTAAAGCGCAAATACTTATTCACGGTTTTTTGTAGGGACGTCATCGCTATTATATGTCGTCCCGCCTCGACATTCTTAAGGTAAATCATGTCTCTCACATCCCTCCTCGAAGGCACACGTGTCAAACTTGTCCCGCTGAATTCCGGTGACACCACGTTCGTCGCGCGCTGGCAGCAGGATACCAGTTATCTGCGTCTGTTGGATGCCAACGCCGCCTATCCCAAAAGTGAGGCACAGGTCAGTGAATGGATACGCGAAGGCCAGCGTGGGCGCGAACACTTCTTGTTCGGAATCCGTGTGCTGCTCAGTGACGATCTCATCGGTTTCCTCGAACTGGGTGATGTGATGTGGACGCACCGCAATAGCTGGCTAACAATCGCCATAGGTGAACCGGAATATCGTGGGCGCGGTTATGGCTCGGAGGCCTTGACCTTAGCCTTGAATTTCGCCTTCCGCGAACTAAATTTGCACCGCATCCAATTGACCGTCTTCAGCTATAACGATGCCGCCATCCACGTCTATGAGAAGCTCGGCTTCCAGCGTGAAGGTGTCTACCGTGAATTCCTCGAACGTGATGGGCAGCGCTTTGATATGTACCTCTATGGTGTCCTTCGACCAGAGTGGGAAGCAGGTACTTAGCCCATAAGGGCGCGACCCGCTGACAGGATTTAAGCTGACTGCCAGTGTACTGTGACCTCAGGAATATCTCTTCCCGGTAGCGTATCAGGAACAAATTGAATACGATTTTTCTTTTCTATCCGCCCAACTCAAGCAAACTTATTTGTTCCCAATCCAGCCTTCCGTTATAGTAGTATTAACGGTAATCAACAGGATATAAAACCATTATGGGACAACAAGTGGTTATGGCAGCAGCTTTGCAGTGTACGTTCGGGGCAGCCCCATCAACGCTGGTCGTCACACCGGAAAATAAGGTCATCGTCAACAGTGTGCCCGCGGCCACCATCATGGATAATGTCCCCATGAAAAACGTCATGCCTTTTGGTATGTGCAGTTCACCTTCGAATCCCACCGTCATCAGTGCCACAGCCGCTGCCCAAGGCGTATTAACCCCTATGCCCTGCGTGCCAGCGACATCTGCGCCCTGGGTTCCCGGTTCTGCAACTGTAATGATCGCCAACAAGCCTGCGCTCAACAACTCCTGCAAACTCATGTGCCAGTGGGGCGGTGTCATTTCAATCAATGTGGCCGGGCAGGCAACAACCAACGTCCCCTAAAACCACTCATTTCTCATCAACCACCGTTGGTAAACCTTGCGACGGTGGTTGTTTTGCACAGATTGACCGTGCATCGTCTTCGAGACAAACAACGCGCTTATAAACTGATTTGATTTCCTCAAACTATGACAAACTAATCCTAACCAATTTCCACCCACCTTAACAATTCTGGTCACCCCATCCGGTTAGCACCGCATTCGCAAAGCGTTACAAAATGTAACCCAAACGCTCATCATCTTGTGAATCAAAAAGGAGTGCCAAGGCACTCCTTCTCGTATAGCGGTTACGCGATCAACTAGTGAATAAGTTGTAGTGCGCCGGTCGCCTCGCCTACCTCAGCGATGATCTCTGCCACATGGGATTGTGCTTCCAAATGATGGGTGACGCGGTCGCTCCACACTTCATCGCCGCCGATCACAATCATCGGTTCGGCCAATATCGAAGCCAGATGGTAGTAAACCTCTTCCGTAATGTCCGGTGCCGAATCGGCGTTCATCAGGATCACATCAGGCAAATAACTCACGTACATGCCCAGCGCCTCATTAGCATTCTGTGGTTGATAAACCCACCAGCCCAATGGTTCAACTGCTTCGAGCAATTGAGCACCTTGTTCTTGATGGCCTACAAATAAAATCATCGGGTGTTGATCAGACATGATGCGACTCCTTCGTTTACACATGGCGTATGAATTACGCCGACTTCCGCCAGGAAGCGATTTAGAAATTGGGATAATTAACGCGGATGGGACTGATTAATCGTTGGGTGGACGCTGATTTTCAATATCCAGCAGCACCTTCTTATTCCGCACCGACCGTTCACTGTAATACTTGGTCGGTTTACCATCTTTGCACTCGGCACGATGGCAGGGAATGATGACCGCAGTGTGGTTGGCGTTGACCGCCTCGGCAACGGCGCGCGCCGCTTTGGGATGCCCGATCATCGCTGCGATTTCGCCATAAGTTCGAGTTTCGCCGTAGGGAATTTCCAATAGTGCTGTCCAAACTTTCCATTGGAAGGCTGTACCCTGAACATCAAGCGGCAAATCGGTATGTGGACGTGCGCCCTTCACCACATCTAGCAAAGCACGCACCCATTCGCAAGCCGCATCAGCGCTTTCCTGAATGGTGGCTGCCGGATATTCACTCCGCAGGACAGCCAGTAGTTCAGTATCGTTATTGCCGATGTGTACTGCACAAATGCCGCGCTCGGTCATACCCACCAGAATCCGTCCGAGATGGCAGTCCACAATCGCATAGTGGATGAACATGCCTTCGCCACCTTTGCTGTAGGTAGCGGGTGTCATACCCAAACGTTCCGGCGCGTTCTCATACAACCGACTGCTCGACCCGTAACCCGCATTGTACATGGCGTTGGTGACATTCTCACCCTCACGTAAACGAGATTTCAAGTCCTTTAGGCGGCTGTAGTCAGCATACTGGCGCGGGGTAATGCCGACAACACGCTTGAAAGTACGCTGCAAATGAAACGGGCTGACGTTAAACTCAGCACCCATCTCATCCAACGTAGGCGATTCGGTTGGCGATTCTTGGATAAACCGTGCCAGACGGTTCGCCAAATCGACATCGAAGCGATCTTTTCCACCGCGTGAATTCAGCATTCTGCCCTCCTATTATTTACAGTGTAGGGCAAATGAGTTTTCGAGTCTATCCGATTCTTGCGCGGTGGTCTTATGGGGCGTTAAGGGTCAACTTGACCGAATAAACTGTTCCTTAAGTATTCTTTTTCGCGAATAATGTGGAGGCTTCCCCGAAGCCATACGGATGTTTAGCAATCTGCTCATAGGTTCCGGTTTGACGAAGTTCAGTGGCGATGTCGCGCACCAATCCCATTGTCGCCAGCATAGCCGCCACTCCTACACTCACCCGCGTCACACCCATCCTGAACAATTCCGGCGCGGATGGCGCACCCGGCCCGGCCATAATATTCAACGGCGCGGGAATCCCGGTCACCAACTTTTCAATCGTCGCATGGTCAACCACACCTGGAACAAAAATGCAGTCTGCACCCGCATCCAGATACGCCTTCGCGCGAAACAGCGTTTCATCCAAACGGCTTGATTCCGGCCCTACCTGATGCAGAAAAGTATCAATTCGCGCGTTAATCACCAGGGCTGATCCGGCTGTGTGCCGAGCCGCCTTAATGCGGTTCTCTTGCGCTTCCACACCATAGAGCGCATTGGGCAGCCCATTGTTATCTTCCAGATTGACCCCTGCCGCACCTACCTCGATTACCCCTTTGATGGTAGCCACCACATCATCCGGCGTCGGACCGTATCCGGCCTCAATATCAGCCGATAACGGCACATTGACTGCGGCCACCATCCGTTTGATCTGCGCCAGCATCTCGTCGCGGCTGATCTGCTGCCCATCGGGATACCCGTTGGCGAAAGCAATGCCCGCGCTGGTCGTGCCAATGGCCGGAAAACCTACCGCCTCAAACACTTTGACGCTGGCGATGTCCCACGCGTTCGGTAACAGAAGCGCCGATCCTTTGTGATGCATCTGCAAGAAAAGTGCTGCTTTTTCGGCCTGAACTGTCATGAATAGCTCCTAAACTTATGAAAAGCAATCCGGGGAAAAGTCACACCTTTTCCCTAGTATAGATGACCTTAATTCTCGCTGACACAACCAGGTGGCCTAATTTGCGTTTTGTCCGTGTTCCCGTTGGAGCAGGGCTTCTTTGCGCGCCATGCCCCACTTATAACCACCCATCGTACCGTCCTGCCGGATAACACGATGGCACGGAATAACCACTGCGATATGGTTGTTAGCAATAGCGCTGGCAACTGCCCGTGTCGCTTCGGGCTGCCCAATTTCCTCGGCCAATTGGCTGTAACTGCGGGTTTCGCCATAAGGGATTTGACGGAGTGCTTGCCACACGCGCTGTTGAAAGGCGGTGCCACGAATATCCAACGGCAGTTCGATATGTGGCTCCTGCCCCTCGATGTATCCCAGAACACCCGCCAGCGGTTCGCGTAAACTTTCGCTGTCGGCTTTGATGTGTGCGCCGGGGAATTCCTCGCGCAGCTTCTCGACCAGTATTTCAGGTGCATCATCCAGCATCACCGCACATATGCCGCGTTCGGTTGCAGCAGCTAAGACATAGCCCAATGAACTTTCTGCAACTGTGTAACGGATGTTTAAGCCCCGCGCCCCACCGCGATAATCCGCCGGAGTCATACCCAACTTTTCCGGTGCATTTTCGTACAGGCGGCTGCTGGAACTAAAACCGGCGTCATACATCGCTTCGGTCACGGTATCACCTGCTTTCAATCGTGTTTTGAGATGGTCGAGCCGCCGCGCAGCGATATACTCGCGAGGGGAAATGCCGGTGGCGCGCTTGAAAATCCGCTGCAAGTGCTGTGGGCTAATCACCACCACCCCGCCCAACTCATCCAGTGACAGCCGTTGGTCGAGGTGAGCATCCACATAGCGGCAGATTTGCTCGGCGAGATCAGCCTCAAAGGCCTGTGTATTGGGGCTGCATCGTTTACAGGCGCGGTAGCCTGCTGCTTCGGCCTCGGCTGGCGTCCGATAAAAGGTGACATTCTCACGGTGCGGCGTCCGTGCGGGGCACGATGGTCGGCAGTAGATACCAGTCGTGCGGACGGCCGTCACAAAGTGACCATCCTGTGTACGGTCACGGTCGGCCACTGCCTGATAACAAGCATCAGCATCAAGAATCGGTGTTGGCTTCATCAGGTTTCCCTCATTTCGCTATTGATTAGACTATCAATAGCTTATCAGCATTACAAAAGAGGGGCTATCCAATTATTGTCGTCAACGTCCTTGGGGCGGGAGTTCTATCCAGTATCTTCGCGTCGGCACCACACGGTTACTCAGCAGTACCGTGTTTTCGAGGATGCCGCCGTTGGCCTCGATGATCTTGGCAGAACCGATGTTGTCGTCGTCACAGGTAACGAGTGCGCGGGTGATGCCCTGCTGCTGTGCCTTTGCTAAACCCAGGCGGAGGATCGTTTTGCCGTAGCCCATAAGGCGTTTACTGGGGCGAATTTCGTAGCCGATATGCCCGCCAAATTGCATCAGACGTTCATTCAAATGATGTCGCAGCGACAACCGCCCGATATAGACGCCATCATCAATCAGCCAGAAGAAACTTTCGGGAACGAGTCCGTCTCGCCGCTCGTCAGTGGATTGGCGCTGCAAATAGCGCACGTAGCCATCAAAGTTATGAGTCAGGGCGACCATATCTTGATCGAGGTTATGCAGTTCCGCATGGAACTCGCGCAAAGCTTCCAGATAGGTTTGCCGGTAAACCGCATCAGGCGGCGCGAGAAAACTATTCATGGTGTGGATCAAACAAGCTTACCGGTTACGCTTCCGGGGTATCCGGTGCCAAATTGTGCATTCGCCGCGCGTATTGGATAGCGTAATTAATGCGCTTCAAACCACCCACCTCGCAGCCCAACACATACCCGTCGGGACGATTACGATCGACATTTTTGGGATGTACCAATTCGGTAAACTCTGCACCGGAGGTTTGAACGACAATCTCACCCTCGCCCCAAATTTCCTCAATCACCTGCCGCACCGAGTCTTCCACCGGCCCCGGCTCACCATCGACCATAATCACAAAATCGCGGTCATCCGGAAAGCGGACAACACCGACGTATACTTTGAGCATCTTATATCCTCCATGTGCGTCTGTCAGTGATCGGGCTAATGGTATTGAGTATAAAAGGAAAGGGTTAAAGATGAAAGGATTCGCCCCTAAGGTATATGAATATAATTAAGGAAACGAAGTCTTTCCGAATTCGCGTGAAGGATTAAGCATTACGTACTATTCCTTGTCGTATAATGAATGCAGGGTGTCAACACGCGAGATTTATTGATTCTGTACCGTGTTGCAAACCCACCGTTATGGGAACTGAGAAGGGAACTAAGAGAATATGGAACTTTCGACACGAACGGCTAACCAGATCGCCATCGGCGAAATGATCGGTCGTTTTGATGCACTCGAAGCACCTAAGCTCTCCGCATGGTTGGATACCGTCAGTGGGCAGAGTCCGGCACAGGTCATCGTCAATATGGCGGGCGTGACGTTTGTGGATTCCACTGCGCTTTCCACACTGGTGAAGGGAATGAAACGCTGCCGCCAACAAAATGGCGACTTACTCATTTGTGGCCTGCAAAAACAGGTCAAAGTTATTTTCGAACTCACACGGCTGGATAAAGCCTTTAGTATTCATCCTGACGAGGCCAGCGCCATTCGCGCTCTGACATAATGGTCGCTACTGCTGAAACTGTTCACCTGCTTGATGACTTTCTGACCGGTCATCGGAAAACCCTTTCCGAGATCGCTCAGGCATGGTTGGATTCGGGCGCAACAGCTTTCGGTATCAGCGATGACGGCCAATGGTTAGCTCTGTGGCCTGAACTCGCCATTACGGGTGAGCAAGGCGCACATGCCAGTTTAAAAGTGAATAACCGCATCGTTGCGGATTTATGGGTCTTTGGCTTAAGTGATCCTGCCACACGCCAGCGTTTGGAAGCCGATGCAGTCGCTATCGGCAAATTAGCGGGGCAAGATCAAGAACTCAACAATGTCACATTAGAATTAATCGAGGCACAAGACCAACTGCTGGCGCTCTACGATCTGACGCAATCCATGCGGAATCGCTTGAGCATTGATGAAGCACTTAACTCGCTGGTGTGCGAGATCGGACGGCTGGTGAAGTCCACTGCCTGTGCCGGTTATCTGGCCTTCGAGACACCGGTCATCGCCCAGCATCCACAGCCCATGATGAGCGCGTCCGCCCTGCAACATATGGCGGAACAGGTTATCGCCAGCGGCACCCGGCTGATTATGCACAGCGGCAGTCAGGCTTCCGGCATGTCTGTTGGTGCAACAGCGATATTGCTTGAACCCATCCGTATTGATAATCAAGTGATCGGGGCACTGTGCCTACAACGCACAGAGGATACCTTTCGCTCGCCTGATTTAAAACTGGCTCAGGCCGTATGCGATCAAGCAGGCGCACAGTTCGAAAATTTGCTGCGCTATCGCGAATCATTGGCGCGCGCCCGCATCCAAACCGAAATGGATCTGGCGAAAAATGTGCAAACCCATTTGCTGCCGCAGCGCTTACCTAATGTGCCAGGGCTAGAAGTAGCTGCTGGCGCACTGCCCGCGTCGCAAGTCGGCGGTGATTTCTACGATTTCATGGAACAAGCTGGTGAGCCGTTTATTTTCACAGTTGGAGATATTACGGGCAAGGGCATGTCCGCTGCCATGTTGATGGCAATGACGCGCACGCTCCTCCGCAGCAAAACAAAGTCGTTTACCCGACCCTCTCCGATTGATATTTTAGGGTCGGTCAATGATGAGATGTACGACGACTTCACAGAACTCAGCATGTTCGCGACGGTCTTCGTAGGTCAATATGACAACTGGGAGAAAGCCCTATATTACGCCAATGCCGGACACTCACCCGTCATTTTCTGTCCCGCTGGCGGTGAAGCAGTACTTCTCGAAGCCGATGGCGCACCCGTTGGCGTATTGCCTAACAGCACCTGTGAAAATCAGGCTATTTATTTTAATCCCGGTGATGTGCTGGTTGCGGCTACCGATGGTTTCAGCGAAGCTGGAAACAATGCTGGTGAGATGTTTGGATACGAAAGACTTCTGCAACTTGTTACGAATGTAGCCCATCAACCCGCGCAGGTGATTATGGACACTTTATTTCAGACCATTGCCCAATTTAGCGCCGGACACGCGCAAGATGACGATCAAACCGTAGTCGTCATAAAAGGAGTTTGAGCATTATGCAGGCATCAGAAGTTGTCCGGCTGGAACTCCCAGCAAATGCCCGATACTTGAATGTGTTGGCGGTCTGCATTGGCGAAATGCTCAGCCGTGTGGATGGTATATCCGACCCGCAGCAAACCATCTACAATATCCAATTAGCCGTGCATGAAGGCTGCACCAACATCGTCGATCATGCCTATATTGATGATGGTGGGCGGATTGCGGTCAACCTGATGTTAGGCTGGACACCTCCACAAATCATCGTGGAACTGCATGATAACGGCCGTCCATTCGACCCTACCAGCGTGCCTGATCCCAATTTTGAGGAACCGCAGGTACGGGGTTATGGGCTGTTCTTAATGCGGCAAATTATGGATGAAGTCATTTACGATCCACAACCCGGCCATAACTGCTGGCGGATGGTTAAATATTTATAGAAATGCACTTTTTTTCTATTGACACTCTTGACTTGTCATTCCGTATTGGAATGGCGTGATTATATAAGGATAAATGACAGTGGCAAAGATATTGATCGTCGAAGACTACCCCGTGACACAACGTGTGTTAAGCCTGACTCTCAAAAACAGCGGACATGATGTCCAAATTGCGAACAATGGCTTGGAAGCTTTGGAGCGTCTTGACCTCGCTCCTATCGATCTCGCGCTGGTTGATATTGCCATGCCAGAGATGGACGGCCTGGAACTTTTGCGTCAACTACGGAATGACAAGCGCTATAACGCCCTTCCCGTCATTATGCTCACGGCCAGCGGCCAGGATGAAGATCGCCAAACAGCGCTTAACATTGGTGCCGACGGCTTCCTGACCAAACCAACCAGTTCTCGCGAACTTTTAGAGACCATTCACCGTTTTATTGGCTAAATAGTTATGACCGATCCGCTAGACACACATGGCTTCTGGTCGCGGCTAACGCGTCCGTCGGCTGATGTCCCGAAACTGGAACAACGCACTGCCACTTTGCTGGCAGGCGTGCTGCTAACCCAAATTGGCATTCATATTGCATTGCTGTCAATGGGATTGTTATATGTGTTAATCGGTCATGGAAGTTCATGGCTAGGCATAAAATTCAATCTGCTCAGCATGGCTGCTGCCATCGGGATGTATATCGTCAGTCGCAGCCGCCGTTACAAGCTCGCTGCGGTCATGATTATTGTTGAAATTATCATTCTCGTTTTCAGCGCAGTTATGGCTGCTTTTCCCGGTTATGATTTCAGCAAGACACTCATTTATCTTGTCATTCCGGTACTTATAACGGGATTACTTTTCTCCGAATATGTGACCATCAGCATCTCAATAATTTGCGTATTGAGTATCTTATTTGTTTTGCCTAATCTCGTCTTTGTGAGTGACCCCGATTGGGTTATCAAATCAGCTACCTTCGTCGCAGTCGTCTCTGCTTTCGTCATCGTATTTGTACGCCATCATAATTTGTCGGAAAAGGATCGGCAGCGAGGGTTGGAAGAACGCGAACGTCAGTACCGACTGTTAGCTGAAAATTCTACTGACATCATCGCGCGCAGTACGGTTGAAGGAAAACTCTTATATATTTCGCCCGCCTGCAAAACCTTACTTGGTTATGAACCGGAAGAGATGATTGGCCGTCCGCAATCGGATTTTATCCATCCTGAAGATTTAGTGAACGAAAACAGCAATATCCGGCTCGGCATTACCCAAACCACTCACACCTTTACCTTTGTACATCGAATCCGACATCGCGATGGACATTATCTATGGTTTGAAACAATCACCCGCCCGGTGCGCGATCCAGTAGCGCGTACCATCACCGAATTACAAGTGGCTTCGCGTAATATTACCGAACGCCGCCGAATTGAATTTGAACTACGCGAGAGTGAAACACGCTATCGCCAGATCATCGAAGAATCCAGCGATGCTATTTTCACGGCTTCGGTCGCCGGTGTATTTACCTATGCTAATCCTGCCACCGCCCACATCGTCGGTTATACAACTGATGAACTCATTGGGCGGCCTTTTACATTTGTGCTTGAAGAGTATTGGAGAAATCTACTAACACGCTTTTATCTAAAGCAACTTACCCATCAAATTCCTGAAACAGTTTTAAACTTTCCAATTCATACGAAATCAGGCGAACAACGTTGGGTCGAGCAAAACGTTAAACTCACCATCCAAAATGGCATTGTCACCCAGCTAACAGGCATGGTGCGTGATGTAACAGCACGTCATGAAGCCGAGCAAAATCTTCTGCTGACGCAATTCTCGTTAGATGCCGCTCAAGATGCTGCTTTTTGGATCAAGCGAGATGGTCATTTCGGCTACGCCAACCGGGCAACCAGCACATCCCTCGGTTATGATGCAGATCAATTGCTCGCGTTAACAATGAGTGATATATATCCCGACATCACACCGGATAAATGGCACTTAATGTGGGATGAGATCCAGCAGACAGGTGAGTTTTCTAAAGAACTGACCAGCCGCAAACATGATGGCACCCTATTCACAGTCGAAATGGCTGCCAACTTCATGAGTTACGACGATCAAGAGTTTATATTTGCTTTCGTGCGTGACCTTACATCGCGTAAACAAATGGAAGTTGAGCTGGAACAGGAACGCGATTTCGCCCATCAAATCATGGACAATATGGGCCAGGCGCTGATCGTAAAAAACAAAGATAATTGTCTCGAATATGTAAATCCGGCTGTCACACAAGTACTTGGCTACTCAACAGACGAGTTATTAGGACGCGACTTCGAGTCTTTAATTATTGAAGATGACATCCAAACATTTAGAGAGAATATTAGGCATCGCATCAAGGGGCAGACCTCAAGCTACGAAATCCGCCTCGAAAGAGCCGACTGCGAAACCATCTATGCGATGGTAACCAGTGTGCCCCGTTACAAAGATGATGTCAACATTGGCTCAATCGCTGTCATCACCGATATGACGGATCGTATGCATCAGGAAGCTGAACGTAACCGCTTAACCAGCGAAGTTCAGAAAAATGCGGATTTGCTGCGAACCGTCATCGATTCAACGCCCGATTGGATTTTTGCTAAGGATCGCAGCTTCCGCTATATCCTCGCCAACAAGGGTTTTGCGGATGGCATCGGCAAGTCTGTAAATGATATTTTGGGTAAGACCGACGTCGAGTTGGGTGTGGACGACGAAATTATTTTTGGAAATCCCGAAAAGAACATCTTCGGCACACGAAACGAAGACGAACTAGTTTTACAAACTGGTAAATCGTATTTCAAACCAGATAACTGGCTGACCAAAACGAATGGCGAAGTCATCGCGCAGGATACCCAGATTCATCCCCTGAAAGATGCCAAAGGCGAACCTTACGCGGTGTTAGGTTTCTCGCGTGACATTACCAACCGTAAACAAGTGGAAGTTGCCTTACAACAGGCAACAGATAAAGCACTGGAAACCTCTCAGTTAAAGTCAGAATTCCTGGCTACCATGAGCCATGAAATTCGCACACCTATGAACGGCATTCTGGGCATGTCCGAGCTGCTGCTAGAAACGCCTTTGAATGACGAACAGGAAGAATACACCAAGATCATCCTCAGCGAAGGCAATTCGCTTCTGACCATCATCAACGATATTCTCGACTTCTCGAAAATCGAAGCCGGTATGATGATTCTTGAGAAGATTGAATTCGTCATGGTGGATGTCATCGAACGCGTTGTCGAGTTTCTCAATCCACAGCGGCTCGGTAAAAACGTTGTCATCATGAGCGATATCGCGCCGGATTTACCCTTCACCCTTAAAGGTGATTCAACCCGTTTGCGGCAAATCCTCATCAATCTCGTCGGTAATGCCGTCAAATTTACCCTGGATGGCGAAATCGTCGTACGCGTAAAAGTGCAGTCGCGCGAAAAAACGCGTGTAACACTGCGCTTTGAGGTCAGCGATACCGGAATTGGACTTTCTGAAGTCGCCCGTCAGCGTCTATTCCAACCCTTCATGCAGGCCGACAGTGGTACTACCCGCCGCTATGGTGGCACCGGACTTGGGCTGGCAATTTCCCGCCGCTTAACCACGCTCATGGGTGGCGATTTGGGCGTAGATAGTATCGAGGGGCATGGCTCAACTTTCTGGTTTACCGCTCAATTCGATCATGACGAAGGATTGGCAAATGTCTACCCGGAAATCGACATCAAAGGGATGCGTATACTCATTGTCGACGACAGCCAAACCCAGTGTGAGATTATCGAACACTATTTATATGGTCAGCAGACCGAAACAATCAGCGTCCATACACCTGATGATGCTCTACAGGCGCTACGACAAGCTGCCGAAGATCGCAAGCCATTTAACGTCGTCATTATGGACATGCTCATGCCAGGCATGAACGGTATTACGCTGGCGCAAAAAATCCGCAAAGAAACGTTGATTGCCTCCACTGCGCTCATTACGCTCACCAGTTCTGAAAACGTCAAGCTAAAAAATGAAGCTGAAGCGATAGGCTTCAAGGCTTATCTCAACAAACCTGTCAAGCATAACGTCTTACTGGATAGCCTGGTGGCAATCCACAAAGAACAGGAAACAGATTCCAAACCGGCCCGGCGTCGGGCACAGACCTTAATTATGCCACCCAAGACGCAGCGCGTTCGGGTTCTGATTGTCGAAGATAACGTCATCAATCAAAAACTCGCCATTCAGCAGCTTGATCGTCTCGGGTATGAGGCCCAGGGCGTGGAGGATGGACGCCAGGCGCTCACTCTGCTCGAACTTCAACCCACTCCTTATGCATTGATATTGATGGACATGCATATGCCGGAAATGGGCGGCATCGAAGCCACCAAAGAAATTCGCCGTCGGGAAACTGCTAATGGCATCCATATTCCCATCGTCGCTATGACTGCCAGCACATCTCCTGATGACCATAAAAACTGTTTTGATGCAGGCATGGATGACTTTCTCGCCAAGCCTGTTAGTCTAGAGTCGTTGGATGCTGTACTCAAACGCTGGGTTACAGAAAAAGTACCATGAGGAGAGGATGCGTTAGGCGTGTCCTGTCATAATGCCGCGTATAAGGATTCCCGCTAATACGGCGAACCCCCACATATAACTGCCCATTGCGGGTCGTTTCTTGGCTGTCACTTCCACAAAAATGAAGAATGGCAGTGCCAGCACCGCGCCAAATCCGTAAATCAGATGTACATCTTCATAGGGTCGTATGCCCATTAAGTACATCGCTAACCCCAACAATGCTTGCAGCAGCATGACACCTGCCACAATGTAAACCGCGCGGCGATAATAGGGCGTTACATCTCCATGCCGCACGAGGCCGATAATCATCCCTAGCACAAACATAGCTACGGCGACCAACAGGCCAACGCGGCTAACCCAATAGTGAACAGTGGAAAAAAGAGGATATAAGCTAATCATATTCGCGTTCTTATTGTGACGCGTGCGACCGCGTCAAATGAGTCCCTAAATAATGGTACGGCAGCTATGGGTTGCCTTCATCGCGCTGCTGACGAATCTTTTGTTCCCAGGGTTTTTTAGCTTCCCCCGTATAGCCCATAACCCGCAGTCGTTCTGTTTCTAACTGTTCAAGCTGATCGGATACCCGTCCATAATCCGCCGGAGGAATACGCTTGTCAAGCCCATTTGCCTCACGGTAAATATAGCCGATACCCGCGCACCAGTCACAATCCTGTGCTACACCGTCATCATCTTCAAACCAACCGAAGCCTTCACAAGAAGGACACGGCACAATCATTGTTATCATTGCATCCTGCTTCTCAATTAGCCACCTGTCTGACCTTCTTTGAGTTCCAGCGGAATGTATTCAAGCGTATTCCACCAGTTTGGGAAAGGGGCTTCGTCAGCTTTAAAGTAATTATCTAATACGCGACGGACAATCGGTGCAGCTGTTTCCGAACCTTCACGGCCATATTCGACCATCGCCACAATCGCGATTTGCGGATTATCCTTGGGCGCAAAGGTTACGAACCATCCATAGGGTTCCACACGTCCTGATTGTGCCGTGCCCGTTTTTCCACAGGCTACATACGGGGCGTTGTATTTTTTATAGTTCCCCGTGTAACCGTAAAATACAAATGAGGCTGTTCCGTACGTCATATCCGAGATGACACCACACATACCCTCACGGATTGTCGCCAGTGTCGCATCACTTAAACCCATTTGACCCACGACTTTGGGCTGTGCCGAGTAGGTTACTGGCATTCCATTCACCCCGCCAACCTGCTGCACGATATACGGTTGGTACAACGTACCACCATTTGCGATACCAGCCACCATCCGCGCCATCTGTAATATACTAACTTGAACGCCGCCCTGACCAATCGCTTCATTGATGCCCTGCTCGACGCTGGTTGGGTTTGGTAACGTTCCAGCCGCTTCGGTTTCTGGCAAATCAATACCTGTCTCCACACCAAAACCCATTTTGCGGGCGTAATTCATCAGCACATTCGGCCCTGCCTTGGTGTAAAGCCGGGCACCCATCTCATAGAAAAATGGATTACAAGAGGCCATTAATGCCTGCGCCATTGTTACTGGGCCGGCTGGTTTACTAAAGTCCGACTTCGGATCTTCCAACGCGCGCCAGTCGGTGCGGACAGGCAGCGTATCACCATACTGTTGCCCATGCCATTCCAGCGTACAGTCGAAGGTCGGCTCGGTCATCATCTTTTCGGATGCTGAGGCAGCAGTGGTCACGATTTTGAAGGTCGAACCGGGAAAATATTGGTCTTGAATCGTCCGGTTACGCAGTGGTGCGCGCGGATCCTGCACATTCGTATTGATTTCATTGGGCGCAGGCGAATCGGTGCCATTATAGACATTGGGATCAAAGAACGGCCAACTGACCATCGCCAACACCGCACCTGTCTTGATGTCGATTGCCACCAGACCAGCACCAGGCGAATGAGTCGGGCCGCCCCAATTTCCCTCCGCGTAGTTATAAGCATCTGCCATCGCTTGTCCAGCTACCATTTGCATGTCACGGTCAAGCGTCAGCGTCACCGATTGTGGAGTCGTACCTTTCCTACCACCGAGTTCCCGCAGCACCACATTTGAAGGCGAAATGACTTGCAGTACCTGTTCAGGCTTGCCTGCCAGCTGCGATTCATAAGCTTTTTCGATACCCATTTGCCCGATTAGGTCACCTTCCTGGTAACCCTTGAGCGCGTTCAGTTGATCCTTGGTTGCGTAGGCAATATAACCGGTTACGTGCGCGGCAGCACCTTCACCGATGTAAGTGCGAGTGTCGCGCGGATAACGAACCACCCCACATTTTTGGTCGAGTTCCGCTGAATTCGCAGTATCCGTATCTTGATCAATTTCGCCAAGATAAAAAATAGTCTCAATACCCTGAGTATCAAAATACTTTTGCAAATCATAACGGCGGCGTTTCAGCAGCCGCGCCAGTAGGTCGACACAATCACTTTCGCCAGCCATATTTTGCTTGGCGCTGTACATCGCGACCATTTTACCGGCCTGGTCAACCAGCAGTTGTCCGTTGCGATCATAGATATTGCCGCGTGGAAGTGCCCGTGATTTAACGACCACCTGCGAACCACCCACCAACCCATTCACAATATCCATGCTCGACCACGCCACTCCCCAGCGATCCTGTGTCTTGATCAATCGCATGGTACGGTTGTCATCGGCTATCGTGCCGAATAGAGAGGATGTAAAAGCTACATCATAGGTGATAGCTGCCGAAGCTCCTTGAATAGTCACATCATGAAAGGTGTAGGTAATCTGATCTGGCGCGATTTTGCTCATCGCATCCTGGTAAATTTTCTGGAATACAGGGAATGTGTATTCTTGCTGGCTGGGTTCGCTCAAATCCGAGTACATAGCCTGATAATTGGCTGTTTTCCAATTATCCAGAAAACCCTTCGCCACATCTTCCGGAGATGCAGAGCCTTGCAGTATTGGGACGATACTACTGCCACCTGTTGTACTGGATGGCCCTCCACAAGCTGCTAGAAACATCAGCAGCACCATAGTCAAAACGCTCAGTTTACGACGCGGCATAAGCACCCGCCTCTTGCTTCTATTAAACGCCTGTCGCACCTACTATAACGGTGAGGTCATAGCACGTAAAGGCAACGTTGGGCAATCGTCGGGTGGCTTTGGAAATACTAATGATGGGTTAAGAAGATGAGTTCAGCTAGCTGTTGGAAGCCATTGAAGTCGTGTCATCCCGTTCTTTAGCGGCATCCATACCTTCAGCCTTCAACGGCATCACGCCCGTAATACCACCGATGTCGAATTCGGGCAGCGTAGACGGTTGAGGGGGTTCGTGCGCCCCTTCCGGGCCGATTTCAACCTTATGAACAAGACCGGTTTCGGTTCCGGTACGGCGCTTCGGTTCAGGTTTATCATGTGCCATAGACTGCTCCACTGCGCTGATTAACAGAATCATTGTAGCGCAGTTTGCAAGATTGAGTCTAGGTAGCACGTTTTGGGTACCACCTGTCTCAATTCTGTTTACACGCCTGCTGGCGTCGCAATTCCGGTCAACTGCTCGCTGATGGCCCACAACCGTTTCTGTGCTGATTCGTCATAGGATGAGGGTGAGGATTTTTTATCCTTGCACTTATCAAAATATCGACCCGTTACGCCTTCGACTTCAGGCGATGAAGCCAGATACACGCTGGTCTTCGCGCCATCTTCTACGTTTATCGCAAAGAAGGTGAAAATGTTCATAGCGATTTTCATCAATCCGGTATTATTCTTACCAAAACCCGTATTAACGCCTCCCGGATGAAGCGCATTGGCTGTAACCCCTGTTCCCGCCAGTCGTCGTGCAAGTTCATAGGTGAACATCACGTTCTCAAGTTTAGACTGCCCATAGGTGCGAAATCCTGCCATGCCATAGGACTCTTTGCTTTGCAGATCATCCAGATTGAGCGGACTAAACGTGTGTGCCTCGGATGAAACACTGACGATTCGGGATGGTGCGTTGGCTTTCAGCATATCCAATAAAAGATTCGTCAGCAGGAAATAACTGAGGTGGTTAAGCGCAAAGGTCATCTCATAACCATCGACCGTTTCTTGGCGGGTACTAAAGACCCCACCTGCATTATTGAGCAGCACATCCAACCGCGTAAATTGTTTTCTGAAGTCTCCTGCCACTCGCCGTACTTCTGCCATTGAGGATAAATCCGCCATCAGGGCGTGGACATCATTATTGCCGCTGGCTGTTTGGATCTCGCGCAGTGTTTCCTCAGTCTTGGTTTTGTTACGCCCGATGATGACCACCTGTGCGCCCATTTTTGCCAGTTCCAACGCCGATTGTTTGCCAATGCCGTTGGTTGCCCCACTAATTAGAACTGTCTTGCCTTGCATATTGGTTGCCATGTATTTAACCTCGTTATGCGGACTATGAACGTATATCCTGCATATAATGTCATTCTTCAGCGATTTGTAAATTCTAGCCTAAGGTGGCACAACGACTGTGCCACCGATAAGCCAATCGGATTTATACGGTTGCCGCTGTCGCCATTCCTGTCAACTGCTCGCTGATGTCCCACAACCGCTTCTGCGCTGACTCGTCATAGGATGGGGCCGTGGATTGTTTCGGCTTGCATTTGTCGAAGTACTTGCCAGTCACACCGTCAACCTCCGGGGATGACGCTAGGTACACACTGGTCTTTGCACCATCCTCCGGTTTAAGGGTAAACAAAGATAAAACATTCATGGCGATGGTCATCAGACCTTTATTGTTCCGGCCAAAACCGGTGTTCACCACACCCGGATGCAGCACATTAGCCGTGACTCCTGTACCCGCCAACCGTCGCGCCAGATCATAAGTAAACATCACATTCATAAGCTTGGATTGCCCGTAAGCGCGGAATCCACCCATCCCATAGGACTGCTTGAATTGCAAATCATCAAAGTTGATAGAAGCAGAACTTTGGGCATCAGACGACACATTCACAATGCGTGATGGTGCACTCGCTTTCAGCATATCCAACAGCAAATTCGTGAGCAGAAAGTAGCTCAGATGATTGAGCGCGAAAGTCATCTCGTAACCATCAACTGTTTCTTGTCTTGAGGCAAATACCCCACCCGCATTATTTAGCAGCACGTCCAACCGTGTGAACTGTTTCCTGAAGTCAGCAGCCACCCGCCGCACCTCGGCCATTGATGACAGATCCGCAATCAGTGCATGGACATCTTTGTTGCCACTGCCTGTTTGAATTTCACGCAATGTTTCTTCGGTCCTGGCTTTGTTACGCCCGATGATAACCACCTGTGCGTTCATCTTCGCTAAATCGAGAGCAGATTGTTTGCCGATGCCATTGGTTGCGCCGCTGATTAGAACCGTCTTACCCTGCATACTGATCGCCATACACATTACCTTTCCATGCAAGTTATGAACTATAACCTGCGAATAGCGCCATTATATGTCAGTTGGCCGTTTCTTCACGCTAGCCGAAAGTCTAGCCCAATACTGACGCAGATTCAGCAAATACACGATGCAAAGCAAGGCTGTCGCCAATGTGATCATTCCACCAATAACCGGTTGATTTGGTGCATATACAAAATAAACCTGTACCGGTTTTTCTCCTGCCGGAAGGACAACACCGATTTGCCCCCCAACCGACTCGATTTTAGCGGGCTGACCATCAACTTCGACACGCCATCCGGGATATGCGCTCTCCTGCACACCCACCACCAACGGCGTCAATCGTTTAGCCGTCACGACTAATGCGACTTGATCCGTTCGCTGTTCAACCAAATGTATAGGCACGAAAGCACTCACATTAACTGGATGAGCATATTTGGGTCTGGGCAGCGCTTCGAAGTAATTGAGCGGTATCGAGTAGGCATAAGGCAATACTGCTCCGATCCGCCGTGATAGGCATGGAATACCGTCAGCCAACTTCGGGCTTTCGCGGATAATCCAATAGCCATTTGTCCGCCCCCATCGCCGCTGATCCTGATTGGCAAATTCCGCAAATGTCGGCAGGACGCCATTCAAATCCAGCCATATCGGTCCAATTGTGGATGGCTGGGGTGTCATCTCAAAAGCAGCCGATATGTGCCACGAGCGCACACGGTTATTCAAAAAAGTAATGATACTCGCATAATTTTGCTGCCACACACTCAGTTGTTCAGTTGGGAATTGGCTTCGCAGCCATGTCGTACACTCATCACTCACGGCGTCCGGTTCCTGCATAATATTTTGATATTGGTACCACTGGTCGTTGACCTGAGCCGCCGCCAATCCAGTCGTTACAATCAATATTACGCTTAACAAAATCGGGAGTGTCTTTACAAAGCGCCTATCCGCTTTCATCTTCAACAACTGTGCCCAATTCGCCGTTTGGATGTTATTCCACAGGTGGTCTGTCCGCATAGCCACCAATAAAGCTAACCAGAAGCTTGCGACCGCTAACGCGCGTGGCACAAACCGCCACTGCCTCAATGCGGCAAAGGTTTCATAAAGCCACAGAAAAGGCTGCCTGCCTCCCGCACCCCACAGGGTCGCCAGCACAAACAAGCCTAGAGCGGCTAATCCGATCATGCGGTCACGCCTGCCCACCGGACGATATAACGGCAGCGCAAACAAGATCAGCAAAACATACCAACCGGGGATGATGTAGCTGAAATAAAACTCGTCTACATCCCCGATGTAATGAATTGATGTTCGTCCATACACTGGCTCATAAAAACTAACGGTACGGTCGCGGCCAGGATCAAAAAAGAGCGGCAGCACGTCCGACATAGGCGTTACCCAACCAGCCTCGAGTTCTTCGTCGTGCTTGCCTACCCGGTTGAATTGCAGCAGCACTGGCAAAGCAATGATCGCACTCAGACCAATTGCCAGCACACCAGTTACCACATACCGGCGTAATGCTTGCCAATTGATCTGCCAATTATCGACACCAAATGCACAAACCAACGCCGTGATGAACGCGCCAACCGCTGTGGGCAGGACATACCACAGGTTGCCATTAAACAATTGCAGTGTCAGGGCCAATGCCGTCAACACTATCGGCCAGCGCTGCTTCGGAAACCTCACTACAGCGATCACTCCACCGATGGCCCAGGGCATATAGATCTGGCTTAACGCCAACTGATAATAACTGGAGTTCAGCGCCGCATGGATGTTGCCCTTACCCATCAAGATCGTCGCCAGCAGCACCCTCCCTAACGCCCCAAACCCTACCACGCGCCCCAAAAACCAGCCACCCAACCCGGCCATAAAATAGCAAAGGATGACGCTAATCCGCAGCCCTTTTTCTGCGCCAAGTATCAAGGAGGGCATTGCAGCGAAGGGGTTAAAAATGAAATTAAACGGGTTTTCAATGGTTGGTTCGCCATGCGCGATATACGGCTGCCAGCGGGGAATACGTCCATACTCCTCTAGCCCCGTATGCGCGGCTCGTATGGTACTGGTCAACCACTCAGCCTCACTGCCCGAAAGCTGCCAGCTTGGCGGGCTTTCGTAAAAAGGTTGGGTGGTCAATACAGTGGTCAGCACAATCACCGACATTTCCGCCAGAAAAAGCCACCATCTCAGGCGGGGCAAAGTCGCTGTATCTACAGCCGGCACAGCACTTATTATTGCTACAAAACGGCGTTCAATAATCAGGACGTCATAGGATGCCAACCACCCATAAGCTGCCAACATGATCGACGCCAGAACGATGATTAGTGCCAGCAGCGGAAGTGCCTGCGATAACAATAGTGCGGTAATCAGGCCGCACAAGAAAATCCCAGAGAGCACAAATGAAACAGCAGAGTTAGCTGGAGCGAAAAGTGGCTTTGGTTGACCAGCCTCATAAAATCGATTTGGAAAGGTTATAAGATCTTTGAAGATATGCAAAAAAACGATAAGTGCGCGATGCTGCTTCCAAATGAGGAAGCCAATAATCGCAGTCACCGTCAGCACGACAAAACTACGAGAGAGTTGCGGATCAACATTATAGATAAAAAGCAGCGCGAAACCATAAACAAAAGTCAACAGCAACACGGCTGATTGCTGCCATCCCTTTAGCATCACAGTCTTTTGGATGCCTTCGGACGCAAGCGCATCGGCCGGGTGATCCGCCTGCATCTCTGCCGAATTTAAACCGATTGGAAGTTCTTCAGGCAGTTGTTGGATGGACTTGCGACGGAATAGATAAACAACGATTACCACACCCAATGAAGCCAAAAACAAGATAATTTGTCTAAACCATGATGATTGGGGTGGAGAAGATGTGGTGTTCGCCATATTTACAGAGTAGCATAACTTAAATTGAATCGTTATTCATGAAAATTAATATCAACCCATGCTACAATATGCGCCCCGATTACTCATTGGAGAAACAGCTTTGATTCCTGACCGCGACCGCCCGATTGCTGTGGCTTTCTCCGCTGTACATCTCCACATCACGCTGGCAAACGGACGCATCATTGCTGTCCCAGTAGACGATTATCCGACTCTAGCCAACGCGACCTCCGAACAACGCAATAACGTCCAACTTAGTCTCAGCGGCATCTACTGGCCGGATCTTAAACTCGACATTTCATTGCTCGAACTCCTGAGCGGAACAGCCTCACCCGTTCGCAGACACAAACCCCGCTTTTGCGAAGGCTAAGCCATCGTGTTCGGCGCTGTTATTTCATTGAACCTCGTGTGGTGTTCGCAGGCACATTTATGTTGATTTTCCTCTGCGAGTGATGCTGCATGAATGGATCACAGGCGACACCAGAATAACCAACCCTGTCGATCTTATCATGATTCGGTTAATACCTTTGCTGTGCAGCTATTTTGCGCCCGGCGGTGTGTCCGAGCACAAGGGTTTTTACTTTTACTCAACTATTTAATTCTTAAGACACATTACGAAAATACAGGCCTACGATAGACTAAACAGAAGCTCTCCATATAGGCAAACTCATGTCAAATTGTGAAATAAACTGGTACAACCCCGAACAAAATATCATCTGCACGGAATACAGCGGCGCATGGACATGGGATGATTTTCACCAGATACTCGACAAAGCCATAACCATGATGCATTCGGTGAATGGTCGTGTGGATTTGATTGTCGCGCCAAAACCTAACTCGATCATGCCGCGTGGCAGTGCAGAACCGCACCTCAAGCGAGCAATCCAATTAATGCCTTCTAACTTTGGTATTCAGGTAATCGTAACCAAAAGCGTTCTGTCACGGACGATGGCTTCAATCTTTACGAAACTATTTAGTAAATCCGCTTATAGTAACCGCCTGTTTTTCGTTACTAGTCTGGCCGAAGCTGATCAGCTAATCCGCAAAGATCGTATCCGCACCAACACAAAACAGGCTGTATGACCACTCAATGAACCCCGAGTGGTGAAAGCCTTAATATTCGGGCGTGAATATCCGTAGACATAGGGATGGTATCCTTGCCGTCCCTTACACTACGTGCGTTGGGCAATACCCGTTGGCGGACAAGTTGATTGCGGCCACCGAGGTTTGAATTGCATTAAGGCGATGCGATCAACAAACGCAATACCAGCAGATCGGAAACTCTGAAAAAGAGCATGAACTCAGGGATTGGATTCCATTTTCACTTTGCCTTCTTAATATTACCCGGGTAAAATTCACCTTAAATAATCAATTGAAGGCGAAGTGCATGGATAATACGAGCAGCACCTATACCAGCTTCGAGGAACATCGGCGCATTGCATCCGGTTCTCTGCAAACGGTGGCGCTTGCAGTTAAGCAGGCGAGTGAAAACAAATCACGCGGTCCTGTGCTAACTTTTGATGATGAGACAGGCCGTTTGGTCGATATTGATATTCGCGGATCAGACGCGGATGTCATCGCTCGTCTCGCTGCGCCCGCGAACGACAAAGCCAAGGATACACCACCCACATCAGCATCGGTTGACGAGTCACGTGGTCGGGGGCGTCCAAAATTGGGTGTTGTAGCCCGCGAAGTAACCCTGCTGCCGCGCCATTGGGAATGGCTGGCAACACAACCGGGTGGCGCATCTGTGGCACTCCGCAAACTGGTGGAAGAAGCCCGTCGAACTTATAGCGACAAAGATAAAAGCCGCAAAGCACAGGAATGTGCCTACCGTTTTATGTCGGCAGTAGCGGGTAATTTACCCAATTTCGAAGAGGCGACACGCGCCCTATTCTCCAATGATCAGCCGCGCTTTTGCGAACTTGTCACCATATGGCCTGACGATGTGCGCGCCTATGCCACCAAACTTGCTTTCGGTGCTGACACTATCTCAACGCAATAGCTTAACCAAAGGACTATCAACAATGACAACTTCTTATCTCGAACCGACACAGGAGTCGGGACGCGCTTTCGTAATACGCCAGATGCAGGGCAGCGTAGTCATGCTCAATCTACTCCGTTTTCGAGAGATCGCCGACTATTCTGCAACGCCCGAATTAGCGCCCGATGCCCCGATTAGTGGCGCAGCAGCCTTTCAATGCTACATCGATCACACTTTGCCGTATCTCCGCGAAACCGGTGGTGATCTCATATTTCTTGGTGAAGGTGGCGCATACTTAATCGGGCCGGAGTCCGAACGCTGGGATATGATGATGCTCGTAAGGCAGCAAAGCGCCGAGTCTTTCCTGGCTTTCGCCTCGCATAAAGCCTACCTGGCGGGTATAGGACATCGAACGGCTGCTATAGAGGATTCTCGATTGCTACCACTCACGGAAGTTACAACAGCCTTACCTTAGCAGCACGATTTTTCGCATTCAACCAATTTAATGTGTATCATATATTTTGAACCAATAGGATTCGCGTGTTTGCGTCAGGAGCATAATGAATAGTTCAGCATCCATCACACCCGCGTCCGATACCCGGGTACAGTTTTACCTCGCATGGGCAGTCGTTCTACTACTCACACTGCCACAGATCATACTTGGTGCATTCTTACACATAGATACAGCGTGGTTGATTCCTGCCCGCATCATCCTCCTTGGGGCGTTGTTTTCACTCAGCTTTGCATCAATGCATATTCGCCCTTTACGCGGACTCTTCCTGATCTTCTTGGTGATCTACACAGTTGAAGGCTGGTTCTTTCTAACACTGGTCCCATCAACTCCAGTGTATCAAGACCTCTTTGGTGGGGATAGCAATCTGACCTTTTTTGGTGAACGGCTAATGCGTATCGGCGCAGTCCTGGTCATGTTACTCGTACTGCTTATGATGGGCTTTAAACGTCGAGACTTTTATCTAGCAATCGGAGACCTCAATGCTGCCGCTGAACCTTCACCGCGCGGCATACCGAGAAAACCGGAATCATGGCGCAAATTCGGACGTAACTACGCATTGATCTCGGTGGGATTATTGCTGCTGTTTATGATTCCCTCCTTCCAGCCCTCACCGAGTAAGCTGTCAATCAGCCTCGTGTTGTTCACAGTTCTATGCGCCGCCATGAATGCCTTTGCCGAAGAATTTCTGTATCGTTCAGCCTTATTGCCCCAGGTGCTGCCCCTATTGGGTAAGAATGCCTCTCTCCTACTGGTTCCATTATGGTTCGGCCTAGCACATTACTTTGGTGTACCGAATGGCATTACAGGGGTCATTATCACAGCCATTGGCGGTTGGTTTTTCGCTAAGAGTATGATCGAAACACGCGGCATGGGCTGGGCTTGGTTCTTACACTTTCTGGCCGACTTCACAGTCTACCTCGTACTCTTTTTGGCAGGACAGATTTAGTCTGCTGGTGTAAATAAAAACGGGAGACATCAATCTCCCGTTTTGAATGACCAAATGGTAGTAAACGCTTAGGTTACAGTCGACTGTTCAGCGTTCTGAGCGACAAGTCTGGCAACCAATGCCTGGCCTTCATCAAGCGTCTTGGCAAACTTGACGCGATTACGCCAATTAGGGAACAAATTGATTACCGTAGCCACCATTGCTTCCTGGAAACGCGACTGAATAACAAAAACAACAGTCACCGTATTCGGAATCAGCTTCATGATCATTCTGCCCTGAGCGATACCATTTCCACCCGGGATGGTGTTCGCCTGGCTCAAGTCCTCAAACACCACCAGATTATAGGGGACGGATGAAGAAAAGTCGTTGAGCGCAGTTAATTCACGGGCAAAATCATCCCATGTCCACTGCCCTTCAAACTTTTGATAGACTGCTCGATGGTCATCATCGTACCATGTCGTCGTTATTGGCACTCTGCACTCCTCAAAGATTATTTCAAATAATTACATTATAAGAGAATGTTGCGAAATATTATGGCTTCAGAGTTGAAGAAATTGTGAAATTTGTCCCAAATAAATATAGGGGATGTGCCGAGACTTTAAAAAGCGAGTACTTCACACAATAGGGGTTTGGTTAGCCTCAGTAAGTTTAACAATTAATGCGTGTCCTTCGTCAAGCGTCTTAACGAACTTGATCCGGTTTCGCTAGCGTGGGAACAAACTAAAAACCGTACCGATTAGTACCTGGATAAACCGTAACTGGATTACAAAAACACCGAGCGTGATTTTCTCAGGAATATGGCGCAAGAAGTTAGTGCCCTGGGCGATGTTATTCCCTTCAGGTACAAAACTGGTTTGGCTGAGGTCATTCAGGATTACGAGTTCGTGAGAGACAGAAGCAGACAGGTCAATCAAGACCGTTAATTCATGATTCAACTCATCCCAGGACCATTTTCCGTCATAACGTATGACAATCACACGATGGTCAGCATCATACTAGGCGGTAGTAATGGGTATGATAATCTCCTTGGTACTGGCGGTAATTACAATTATTACAATTCCAGTATAAAGGATAAGTATGGCAACTGAGGCTAAGTCTTTGCAAAGGCGTCCAATCGGTCGAATTGCTATCTGTTAGGCTATAATCATCATCTCCACAGGAACAAATAATGACTTCATAAATCGGACACGGATGAGGACTGATTGATGACATTTCAGATTGAGGGAATACTGACCGCGCAGGACAACCATCGTCATGTCTCGCATAATTTTGTGGTGCCGGAAGGCGTTACAAGACTTGATATTGACTTTGAATATACCCCCAAACGCACCGGGAAATATGGCAATCTGTTGACTCTGAGCCTTTTCGACCCACAGGGCGAGCGTGGAACCGGTCATCGCGGACAGCCCGTTCAACACATTATGATCAGCACATCGTCGGCATCCCCCGGCTATCTGCCCGGCGCGCTGCCAGCAGGCACGTGGGATATTATGATTAACTGCAATCTGCTTAATGCGGGATCATCTGTGACTTATCATTTGGACATAACGCTTGGTTTTGATGTCCAGACTCAGCCTACCACCTGGTCACGCGGTACAACACAGCTCCGTGGTAAGGGATGGTATCGCGGTGATTTGCATGGACACACGATACATTCGGATGGGAGTTGGGATGTCGAAGGGCTTATTGGATTTGCGCGCGAGCATCGACTCGATTTTGTCACACTTACGGATCACAATACGATTTCGGCGCTCTCACAGATGGACAGCCTCTCGTCGGATACATTGATGACAATGGGCGGCTATGAACTGACCACGTTTTATGGACATGCCTTAGCACTTGGTACGCGCCAGTTGATTGATTGGCGTGTGCGCCCCGGTGAGCGGACAATGGCACAAATCAAGACAGAGATTGAAGCAGTCGGCGGCCTGTTTGTCATCGCACACCCTATGGCTCCCGGTGATCCGGTTTGTACTGGTTGTCATTGGGACTATATTGACCTGATGCCGGGTACTGCGGGAGTGGTAGAAGTCTGGAATGAGCATTGGGACAGCACCAGCAACAACGAAGAAGCGCTTCAACTCTGGTATCAATGGCTCAATCAAGGACATCGCATCTATGCCACGGCCGGTACGGACATTCATGGTCAGCCCGATCCTAACCTCGAATTTGGTTTTAACACGGTATTTGCTGAAACCCTTTCTGAATCGGCCATTCTTGACGCCATCCGTCACGGACACAGCTATTTGAGCAGCGGTCCACAACTCAACTTCTTAGCTACTTCCGCATCTGGTAAAACGATTATGATGGGCGAAATCGTTGATGGTCTGGAGTGTCAGCTCGCTGTCCAATGGAGCGGATGCAAAGCAGGAGACCATATTCGTTTCATCGTTGATGGGCAGATGCAAGCTGAAGTAATTGCTGAACCGGAAGGTGAATACTCCCGGAATCTGGATGATCCTAAAAAGCATTGGTGTTTGATTGAGGTACGCGACCAGAATGGGAATATACGTGGGCTGACCAATCCGATCTTTTTGCGAGGTTAACACGGGCCAGGGACTAACCGCGAAGACGAATCTGCGGTTTTATCTATTTCACTTGTCGAGATTGGCGTATTTTTAATGTCGCCTTCTTAGTCAGATATTTATGCAATAACAGCACACCAAATATTAACTCGCACCCAATCCCGCTTGATTGGCAGCAACCGCTGCCATCATCAACTTTTGACCTTCCTCAATCGTTTTTACAAACTGCACACGATTACGCCAATTCGGTATCATGTCAACCACAATTCCAGCAAAAACCTCAATTAAGCGCGAGTGAATCACCAAAATAACGTGCGAAGCATTAGGGGGCATTCGCCCTATAACTGATCTTCCTTGCGCTAAAGCATTCCCCTTTGGCATAAGGTTGGTCTGGCTCATATCTGTAAACAAAACAATATTGTACGAAACTGAATCAGCCAGATCATTCATCACGGCAAGTTCACGTATGAATTCTTCCCAGGTCCAACTGCCTTCAAACTTCTGATAAATTACGCGCTGCTCGTCACCGTACCATCTTGTCGAGATAGGCATGATCTTTACCTTTAATTCAGTTCGTAACATGAGTATATAAGGAATCAATATTACCGGCAATAAAGAATTTGAGCCAAAAATAATTATAGAATTTCGCGATGTACTTAGGAGAAAAAGAGGGGTTTAGCAAGAACTGCTAAACCCCTCGCAATGACAGACTAACTACGGAGTTCCGAATGGCGCTGCCAGTAGACCGTTCAGCGTCGTAAAGGGAATTTCAACCTTCTGTGGGCCGGCAGCATAGGCCGCCACCTGATACGGATCAAAGAAGAAAACTAACGAGTTAGGTGTCAGCGCCCAATTCTTATAATTGTCAGGTGTGGTCGCTGTCGTACCCGCTTCGAGCATACCTGGATCTGCCATATCACCCAGCTGTTTTTTCAGATCCTCTTGTGCCAGCTTGGAAATTACATCTAAAGGAACTGTGCCGTTCAAAAACACATCATTCAACGTCAGTTCTTTGCCCTGCTTCACATCAAACGTGAAGCTCTTATAACCGCTGTTGGGATGCGCCCCACCTGTGTAAAAACTAATGTCGAACAACACCGTCTGAATATCATCCGAATACTTGTAAAGCTCGTTGCTGATATTCATCGTCCAATCATTTGTATACGATGGCAATGTATAATCTGGCGTATACGAAGCAATAAAGGTCTTTTGTTGATCCAGAATAAAAGCGTCAATGACGCTTGCCGCCGCCGGGAATTGGGCCATCTCCAACGGATAATCCACATTCACGTGCACACCTGCACTAAGTACGCATTTTTGGGTGTCGCTCATCCAATTACCATTTTTGGCATAGCAGGCATCTTCTTGTGCCGCCGCTGGCAGCAAACCCAGCGCGAATAGACTCATCATGACGACTACACAACCCGCAACGCGCATTTTCATAGTGACCTCCTGAATACAGTTAATCAACACATGCCATTATTGTGCCAATAGAAGATGAACACAAGCCGACTTAACTATAAATCCAAAGTCAACAGGGTAAACGTATATCAAGCGTAGAAAACGAAATCTGCTATGCTTATCAAAATACCCTGCGATCACCACCTTTGGAGCGAAGAGATGAACCCATACCTGCAACCACCCGGTTTTCTGGGAACAGGCGCGAGTTTGCTGGCGGATTTGACCTTGTTGGCCTATGTCCTGCTCATTGTCCCCGGCATGATTACTGGATTTGTCTTCGCTCGACGTGGCAAACACCGTCCGCATCACAAAGTCACCATGATTACTATCACTGTAGTCAACTGGCTGTTGATTATCTTCCTGATGCTCACCGCTTATCGCTATGATGTGGCTGGTAATATTGCCTCGCAGCCCGCCAACGCCCGCTACCTTATGCCCACCATCCATGCTGTCTTAGGCTTGCCCGCCCAACTGCTGGCAACCTACGTCATCTACCGAATGTTGCGCGAGGATAGTCAGGTCGCCGCTGCCAAAGCACGAGGGGAGAAGGGGCAGCAGTTATCAAAATACTGGTTCAAAAACGCCAAACCTGTCATGCGGCTAACCATTACGCTCTGGTTGATTACCGCCTTGCTCGGCATCTTCAACTACCTGATCCGCTACGACATCCTACCCAACTTTGGCAGCAATCGCGGCGGCATCCCTGCTGTCACGACTGAACCAGTTGCCACTACCGAAGCCCTCACCACTGATGAACCCGGCGCAACCGCCGAACCTGCCACGACTGTCGAACCCGATGTCACAGCAGAAGTAATGATGACTGAAGAAGCGGCAACGAATACGCCCAAGCCAGTGGTCACTGTCGCACCTGCCACAACCGCCGAACCCGGCGTCACCCCCGAAGTCACACCATAAAAAGAATCAAATGAGGCAAGTCGATCTTTGCCATCAGATTTTTGCTCTAAGCCTCCCATAAACGAGGGAGGCTTAGGGATTACTGCCCCGTTGCCGCACGCCACACGGCATCCACCATCATCAACCCTGTCAGATTCATCAACCCATATCCACGTTTGAGTGCTTCCGCCTGTCGCCAATCATGGGCATAAAACGTCGTCAGATGCACGTCGTCCGGCGCCAAACCCCGACCCCCTAACGTCCCTGCCAATAAGTCAAAATCCCACAGCGGCACATTATATTCAGCGGCCAGCCTGCGGATAATTTCGTTATTCAGGTTGCTACCTTCATGACGGTCAGCTTTGGTACTGAGTATTGGAATAACACCCTGCATTGTCGTGTCGACCACCAGATGTCGGATGTTGGTCTCGAATTGATCCGGCACGCCCACATCATTCGAACCCAGTTTAATAATGAGCATCATCGGGTTGTTCAACCGGATTTCACACAGCAGGATCGTTTCACCGACTTTACATTGGCTGGTATCCGCCCACATCGGATCATAGACTGACCAGCTATGCAGACCACGCCGCACTGCTACACTGTCCCGACCGAATGACCCACGAAAAGCATCAATCGCCGTTTGCAAATAGCTGTAATGACCGAGGTTATAATCCGGTGTATCGAACCGCGCCAGAAAATATGGATTTTCGATAGTGCTGTCACCCAGTTTGGAAAACGCCTGCGGATTGCGCTTGAAGGCTTGTCCGACACCGTAAATCATGCGAACAGTCGCTACCGTCTGGGGTGGCATCACCAGTATTGATGACATCGGCACACCGTTAATACCATTCGGATCATAGGGCGCTGCCGCGACCTCTACTGCATCCGTTGTCGATACGGCATCAACTGCCATCTGCTGTTGAGCCGATGCGGCTTCAACGGTCGTTCCCGCAGCGGGGATTACCAGCACTTGCCCCACTTTGATCCGATTGACATCCACGATTCCATTAGCTGTGGCAATCACTGCCACCGTCACACCGAAGCGCTTCCCGATGCGGTACAAAATATCGCCTCGCTGTACAGTATATGTCACGGGAGCAGGTGTTGTGGTCACAATGTCCTGAGCTTGTGTGCTGGTTGATCCCATCAAAAGGATCCCTGATAGCACAACAAGCAGCATAAAATTTTGCACTATATTTCGCACATGCCACACTCAAAACAGTCTGCTATGTGCTGAAAACAGATACGTTTCCGGGTTTGATCCTCTCCCTTGTTTACGGGGCAGGATTGAGGTAGAGGTACTGGATATAATCTTTTCATGCTCTGCGGTTCAATTTCTTATCGATGTGCCTTCGTGTTTTTACTTCTTTATGCTATAAATCCTGGCACGTTATCGGCTGTTCGGCGTTTCCAGCCGCAGAAACAGAATTTTCTCTTTGCCCCGTTCCAAATCCATCATGACTGTATGACTGTCTTCAAATCCCAGCCGCCGATACAACGCTGCCGCACGTGGATTATCCATCGCCACACCGATTTCAAAGGCGGTTGCACCCCGCCCGCGCGCCCGCTTCACCAAGGTCTGAATTAAGGCCGTGCCTACCCCCTGACCACGCAGCGGCTCAGCCACCACCAAATCGCTGATCTCTGCACAGGTTGGCCATAAGGTATACTGTCCATAAGCCAGCGGTGTATCGTCCTCACTGACCACCACCAAACCTAATCCGCGATCATCAGCCACATTACGGAGCGTACGGGTTACCAAATTATAGATCGTCAAAAAAGTACGGTTCGGCCAGCAGTTTGCGCGCAGTCGATCCGTATCTGTTGCCCGTACGGGACGCATCGCGATCGATGACGGAGGTGATTGTAATGCCAGTGGGTGTTTGCTAATCAAAATGCCATTATCCCCAGCGGTTGGTCGTCTTGATGAACGCATAGGCTTCGCTCAGCAGTTTGAAGCGCGCCTCTGCTTCGGGTTTCGGCAAATCGCTGACATCAGGATGAACCTCAAATGCCAGCTTGCGGAAAACAGCTTTCACTTCCTCACGGCTTGCGCTGGCACTGACGCCCAACAATTCATATGCCATCTCCAAACGGGATTTCTGTGGCAGATTAGTATTCGGTGGCGGAGTACTTGTTTTGTCACCGGTCGGTACTTTCTCCCAATGCGGCATATCCTGGAAGGATGGACGCGGCCCGGTATATTGGTAATTACTGTAATCAGTACGGCGGATTGGCGGCACATTCGCGTTCGGGTCACTTTCAAAATCTGCCAGCAACCAGAACCCTTTTAACGAACTTTGCCGCACACTGATGCGGGAGTGTTGAATCTGGCTAACAGCCAGCGGCGCACCGTAACTGACTTCCAGTTCAATCCGGCTGTAAGGACGAAACTGCACCGGCATAATAACCGGCGTGTTATTTTCCACACGGTAGCAGTAAGCGCGATCATCCACCAGCGATTGAAACGGCACATACCATTGGTCGATGGCGATATGTGCTTTCGGTGCGGGAAGTAAACTCGCATCCAGTAGAAACATAATAGGGATGCCATTATCGTTCGCGCTCTCGATAATACGTCGAACCCTGCCCACCTTAATCGGCTCGTCTATCACATGAATGTGGATGATCACACCTGCCCACATTTTCACTACAATATCCACGTCACGCACTGGCGCAGCCGCCATAGACGGCTGTCCAAGTAGACACCGTTGGACGCTTACAAAGCGAGCGATATGATCACGAAGAAGTTTCTTGAAGAGTTGGGTTTGCGCGTTGTTCATGCATTTCGTCGGACTACATGCTAATTGACCTTATACCTCTGGAAAGCCCCAAACAGCGAACAATGCGCCAAAGCCCAATGGGTTATAAGGTCAGCGATTTATGCTGGCTCTTTCCATCAGAGTAACCCAATCCCACTCACCAATGCAATAGGTACTTACCAGTATACAGGTCAGCTAAACGGGGTTTGAAACCTGATAGCCTATAGGTATTACGCCAAAACTTAGGCATCCTCTTCTTGTTTGACTGGCATTATAGTTTTGCGCCACACCCACAATAATCCGGTCCCGATTCCTGCCAGTCCACCAGCTAATGCCCAACTTGGCGCGCGTATGAGCATCGCCACCACCATCCCCGGCGGGAAATCCCAAAAAGCATGGGCATGTAATGCGTTTTTAAAAAACATCAATCCCGCTGTTGCCAGCGTGCCTCCTAAACCAATGATGCCCCCGAGCAACGCAGCACCTATTGGCACATACCATCCATGAAAACCACTCCCGCCCAAATGCCGCCGTATCAACCACATCAGACTTAACAGCGCCAGTCCAACACCCAAAACAGCTACCGGCCATACTGTATTATCTTCTGGCGTAAGCCAGACAAACAGCATCAGCCCATACGCCAAACTAATCATCCGTAGACGTCCGTTTGGGATGGTCACATGAAACACCGATACTGGATCATCGTTCATAAATCGATAGTCGTCTTCCGACGCTCAGTTTACACCAACAAAACTACAACTGTCCTGTGAAAAGATCATTAATATAAGCTAATTTCGCTTCATCATCGCGCTTGGATTTAATGAAGCGTACCCACGCGTGCCGCTCATGCCAAACCGCGCCAAGTTCCCAGACACAAAATGTTCCTCTATGATTATTTTGAAAAGTCGTCTCAACATAACTACCTGCTTGTGTCAGATCCTTGTAATACACCGCTTCCCAAATCTCGTTTGTGTTACGCCATGTCATGAGCATCAGCAACAGAAATGATCCGGCGCGATGCAAAATAACGAATCCGAGTTCATTCTTCAGACCTAATTGCTCAACCGCAGTCGCTAAAAAGGCGCGGCTTTCTGCCACTTGCTCGGCAGTAATCTTCATATCAAGTGGATAAAGGTCGTACCATTTAAGGTATGCCCCCGGCAGACTCAGACCCTCCCCCGGCGTGATGACCTTTTCATAATATTCGTAACCTTCTGGAATCACGTTACCAAGACTCTCCAGATGAGGTATGGTGTCCAAAAATGACGCGTCTGACATGATCAACCTCCTTGAAGCATAGGCCAGTCGATAATTTTGTTCCTCAGCCATCCATACTTTATAGGGCGGTGGCGTGCATCCGATACGGCTCACCCGACCAATAACAATTGAGTGAACGATCCAATCAAGGTTGCTCTTTAGCGTAATTTCCCATGATAATGTGAAAAAGAAGTTACTTACAGAGTAAACCATGTACGACGAATGGAATAGCGAAAATGCCGACGTCGATGACGACCCTACACCTTATTGGACGTGGAAGCGGGTCATCTTTTTGCTCGTTGTCCTCATAACCCTCGTCGCTTTTCTCGTTTATACTTTCTCGCCCCTCATCAGCGAAGCCATCAACCGACTTGCACCGGAACCTCCACCCATCGACCTTCCCAGTCAACGCGCCTGATGCACAAAATTACTGACTCATCGCATTCAAACCGACTGCACACCGATTTAAGCTTTCCTTTCGGCTGTTTCGGTTGTCGCTTTGTGTCTCTGAAGTGAAATCGATCTGCATTTCTATTCGGCTCAACGCATTCTGATCACTCGTAATGCAGAATTTTCGCCACTGTCTCACCGATAGCTACACGCGCACTCAACAACGTCGCCACCCATGCAATCACCACCGAAGCCGCCACCAGCCCGACAGTAATCAATTGTGCGTCACTCGGAAGCGGAATCCCGAAGCCTGTCCCGACCAGAGTCAGTATCGACACACCTAGTGAACTAATCCCGATGCCGATCAGCCCGCCCAACAAACCAATAACCGTATTTTCTAGAAGCACCACCCGTAGTACACGCCTACGGTTCAAGCCCAGCACCTTCAACACGCCGATTTGCTGCCGCCGTTCCAGCATTGTCAATGAAACTGTATTCGCCATAATCACCGCTGCTGCCAGCAAGGAAAGGATACCTACCACGGTTGGAATCGCTGCCATTTGGTCGATGAGCCGTTTCAACAACCCATCGATAAAGGACACGTCCACAGCAAACACCAGCGGAAACTTGCTCATGTTCGTCAAAAATGTATCCAACTGCTCTGGCGCAACCTGAACCACATTCACCTGATAACCACCATTGAGTCCCAGCACGTCCGGCGGGATATAAGCGTTCGCGATGCTCGGTGTAAATCGGCTGGCGGTGCCCACGATCCCTACCACTTCAAATTGGTGATTGCGCCTATTGATCTGTAACTCTACCTTAGAACCGATTTTCACACCCAAATCGTCCAATGATTCAAAGCCCTGCACCAACCCGCCAATCGCGTTCTGCTGTGTCAGCACAATGACACCTTTCCCACGATCATCAACCGTCAAATCACGCCCTTCCAACAATGGACCGCTGTTGAGCGCCGGATTATCCGTATCGCGAGTCAAAATACTCAGGGGGAAGTTTTTGAGCTTACCAACCAGTTTGATCGGATTACTATCTACGGACGTAATCCGTCCCAGATTAATGTTCAGTACCGTATCGTATTGAACACGCTTTTGGGTAGCCAACAATGTTTTTACGACCGGCTGCGCGATCTGCCTCGGCACAAGTGGGAACATCATCACATTCCCACCCAATGTTTGTGCGAACTGGAAGCGGATAACTTCCCGTGCCCCCAAGCCGAAATAAGTAATCGCGCTCAGGGCGAACATCCCTGCTGCCAAAGCCAACAATGTGGTTGCTGTTCGTACGCGCCTGCTGGAAAGGTTACGCAATGCCAGCCGCAAATCAACCTGTCCGAACGTTGGCAGATGCCCGATTACCCATACGATTCCCCACATCACACCCGTTAGGATTGCCAGTATCAGCAATACCAGCGCGACCAGTACAATCCCGATGATGATCGGACTCGGCGGATTCGTCATCCTCGTAAATACCGTATCTACCACTGGCCCGATAATCTCGCCAGCCACTACCCCCAGAACCAACACCACAACCAACAGTGCGGTAATAATTTGAATGAAACTCGCGCGTGGAAGATGTGTTTCGTTGGGACGCAGTACAATCGCTGGACGTACATTAGCCGCCATCAAAACCGGCAGCACACCGAACACCAGCGTCACTACCATCCCCAAAATCACACCGTATACCATTGCTTCCGGATGCAGTCGCCAGGGGAGTTTTTGCTTCAGAAAGGCCTCGCCAAAAGCATTAACCGCCCCGCTTAATCCAATTCCTGCCACCACTCCCAGAGCACAGCCCATCACGCCTAGCAAAAACGCCTCGGACAAAAATAACAGGGCGATTTGTTGCCCCTTCAAGCCGAAGGTCTTGAGCGCTGCGATTTCCATTGTGCGTCTGCCCACGAGCACCAGCATCGTGTTCATAATGCCCACGCCACCGATCAGCATCGCACCTAATCCCATCGTTACGATAAAACGCCCGATTAAGTCAGCCAGTTCTTTATTGCGCTTCAACAGCCAGGGCGTCGCATTAATCTCTCTATATTCCTGCAAGGGAGTTAGTTCATCTGCTGCGGCTGATATTTCCTCGCCAGTAGCACCATCGGGCATCACAATGCTAATCGTATTCGGGTTGGGGTTAAGCTGGAGCGTACTCGCCTGTGCAATATCAAAATAAGCGAAGCCGAAAAACGAAGCCAGCACATTATTGATGCTCGACTCGGTTTCAGTCGCCACAATTCCGCGCACGATAAACGGCTCGTCGAAATTGCTCACCCGCACTTCATCACCAACCTTCAAATGTTGGGAATCCGCCAGATTTTTACTCATCACTACATCATGTCCGCCAGTGAATAAATCCTTCAGTGCAACCCCTGCCGGATCGAGTGCTACAATCGGCCCACTGATATCAAATGTTTTGGGATCAATCAGGAAGGAAGAGGCGAACTGAGGTGCCCCTATCGAGGTTTCATCAAATGGCGTGAAGCGGATGTTACTCACCAGCGTATAGGCAGAAATTACAGCGTGATGCTGGGCCGCCCAATGGCGGGTAAATTCAACCGCATCAGGACTTAGAATCTGTGTTTCGTAATCACCACGTTGCAGCGTCCCTGCAAACGGCCCATAACTGATGATGTTGCTAACGTTAATGTCGCCATGATTAACCTGGCGCAAGTTATTGATCAGAGAGTCGTTGATCGCCAACCCCAAGCTGCGTAGTGCGACCACCGTTGCCACACCAGCCGCCACACAGAACACCGCAAAAGTTGTCCAATGTCCACTGTGACGCAAATTCTTGACCGCATGGGTGATGTAAAACAGGATTCGGTGCATAAATTGTTAATGACCTAAATACGGACACTCAAACGTCGTATTGTAGCATGGCTCTTTGCCCGTGTTCTGGACTTTTAGCCTACGCTCATGAACAGTTGACTGCCGCAACTGCTTGAACTTGCTCTAGGCCAAGCGCCTTCAATCCGTCCACGGCTCCACTATTGTTTTGGTCTTTACCCAGTACGCGGCTGTACCATTGTTGCGCCAGTTGTGCTTTGCCCGCAGCCCTGTACCGGTCACCTGTCAACACCCACACATCCATATTCGTCTGTTGATAGTCTTCTAAAATAGCTGCCGTCTCCAAGGCATACGCAGAAAGTAAATCTTCCTGCTGGCGATGGCGGTAATCCTGCCACGCATATAATTCGCTATCCATCCCGTTAACATCCGGCAGCTGTTTGAAGATACATGCCGCTTTAGCCGTCTCCCCAATCCACATATGGGCCAGTCCTAACCCTTTGACACTCGGCAGATAATTGGGTTCTGCCGCATAGGCTTTTTCCAGAAGCGGTATCGCTTCCTTAAAGGCTTCTCCATCAGTATTCAAATTCCCCAAGCGCCGGTTAGCGTTCGGATAATCGGGATCGATCTGCAATGCTTGTACATATTCCTCGCGTGCTATCTTGATATATGCATCGCGATTCACCTGACCGATATTCGGCTGAATGATGTCGTCACCACGGGTTTCGGCCAGTGCCCCCAAATTCGTGTGCCACGCGGCCCAAAGCTGCTTATTAAAAATCACAAATCCCCCCACTAACACTACAACAACGAAGGCTGTAATAGCACTCAATGTACGCCAACCTCGGCCTTGGTTAGTCGTCGGGTCTTCAAAAGCTTCTACACGGAGTGCGGTAATGCCACAGGCGACTGTCAAGGCCATCCCCGCAAATAACAGGGGCAGATTGAAGGGGCTTTCCACGTACTGCCGTGCATCCGTCAGACCATGTACCAATGTCGCTGTTACACCGATCAATGCACCATAAAATAGCGGCTCAATCTGGGTAAGCCGTACCACCCATAACACCCGCACCACGAACAAATAAAAGGTGAAGATAACAATCACGAACGCCGCTAAACCGAAAATGCCCTGTCCTAGCAGCACAGCCAAAAACAGGTTATGGGTATAAGTAAACAGCGGCACTAAAATCATCAAACTGTAACGGGAATAAATCATGGCGAAGGTATCACCGACGCCGATGCCGGTGAATAGATAATCCCCTGCCAGCACCAGGCTATTGCGGTAAATTTCCAACCGACTGGACGTAACTCCTGCTAGCGAAGCCACAAAGGGTACACGCGGTCCTAACGTAACAATCCCCACCACAAACAGAATAATTATCCCTACGATACTTATGATTAGAGTCGCTGCCTGCCTGCCCGAAAGCCGCTTCGCTGCGATCACCGCTGCGCCTAGCAAAAACGCCACAGCCGACCCCAAATAGGCACCACGCGAATATGTCAACACAAACGCATATGTCAGCACCAGCAGCGAAAACACCCAAAAGGCTCTACGTTTTCTCTCGGTTGAAACCCAGATCAGCGACAGCACAATAGGCAGCAGCAGTTCAAGGAATGTCGCTGCGCTGTTCTGATGGATAAACACATCAAAATTAGGCAAAAATTTGGCAATTAAACGCGGTAAAAAACCGCCCACACGATTAATAATATCCGGTGTTTCAATATAATGTTGGTACGAGAATTGGCTGATAAAAAACAGCGAAAAAAGTAGACCGATGATGACCAGCCCTTTCGAAAAGAATGGGGCGGTTTCTAACCGTCGCAGCCGGTTTACAATGATGAAATAACCGATAATGCTTACAATCACCGCGATCATAGTTGCCAAGCTCAGAGTCGGATCGTAAGCCGTTACGATACTCAAGAGTGCGGTTAGGCCATAGACAACCAGCGCTATATTCATCACCAACAAAATGGGTGATAAGCGTAATTTGGGCATTCTAAAATATCCTCAAGGTTGGTGTTGATGCGCCCATGGCTTAATCCATGCAGACGACTTCAAAAAAGCTTATGTCAACTGCCTACCATAGACAAATAGTAGTATAGACCCGAAAATACTTGCACCAGAATATTGATGATATTGCAGTGTAATAAATGGCATAGTCGCTGTGTCTATAGCCTATATGGAAGGATCAGGGTTATGGCAGAACCGCTTATTTTAACCGGAACGCAATTGGAAAACCTGCTGCTGGGTGATAAACCTGCGCTGATTCTTTTTTCAAATGGTAGCGGCCTCAAAGGCGAGTTTATTACCGCTTTTAAAAAAGCTGCTGATGAAAACTCATCTATCGTTTTTGCGAAAATTGACCCCGCCGCCAGCCCGGAACTGGCGCAACGTTTCGATGTCGGTGACAAGCCTATTCTCTTTGGTTGGTATTGTGGTGAGGAAGTTCTACGCCGCAACCGCCCCTGGGGTACGGATGTTGCGCCAGCCGTTGAGATGGTGCAGGCGGCTGTCAAATCGCGCCAGCCTGAACCAACACAGGCAGTTATGGAGCTCATTGTGGAAGAAAAGAACCCCGTGGTCGTCGAGAATACACCTGTACATGTTACCGACGCGACCTTTGAAGCCGAAGTCATCAACTTTGACAAACCCGTTTTGGTCGATTTCTGGGCAGAATGGTGTGGACCGTGCCGTCAGGTCGCGCCAACGCTGGAAAAACTCGCCAAAGAATATGCAGGCCAAATCCGCGTCGCCAAAGTTGATGTAGATGCTAACCCTGGTCTGTCGCAGGCATTCCGCGTTATGAGCATCCCGACGATTATGCTCGTCAAGGAAAAGACTATTGTCTTCAGCCAACCCGGTGCGCTGCCCGAATCAGCTTTCCGCGACCTTATCAAGCAGTTGATTGCGCTGGATATGTCCAAGGTCAACACTGAAGCAGCTCAATCAGACGACGCATCGAACTAATGCTCAACAAAATCACTTCAGGGCAGGCCACTAGCTTGCCCTTTTTTGTTAATTCACCCATTTGATGTGATATGGCAAATCCGGAACGCTGAACTCGCCGGTTTCTTCATCAATAAGGGTAACGCTAACCGGATTTAAGCCTGCCGCGATCCCCGTTTCTGGAAACCAGATGCGCCCCGACTTGACCACGATAAATAAGCCTAACTCATCCCCAACGGCAGAAAAATTGTCGCTTCCTTCGCCATCGTAGACAGTCATGCCTAACGTATTACACAACCACTTTACAGTACGCTTCACATCGCCTGTTGCCAGCCCAATTTCACTGATACCAATAATGCTGCGCTCGGAAAACACCTCGCTGCTCGTATTAGGTCGGTTATGCCGTGCGATAAATTCCAGGATGTTGCCCGCTGGATCATAGAAATAGACCATCTGAGCATTCCATCGAGCGCCTGAGTTAAATATCGTCTGGCTATTCGATGTGGCCAGCCTTGCTTTGCTCGTAATCCACGCGGCGGCTTCATCAATCTGGTTTTCCGGCACATCAAAAGCAAAGTGATATTTTCCATGCCAGCCCGACACACATTCGAATACCAGCCGTGTGCTTCCAGCCTGCAGCAGCAGCATGTCAGGTGTTTCTTCCAACACAGGCAGCTTCATACTGTCATGATAGAAGTGCCGCGCCTCTACCAGATTCCCCGTTTTTAGTCGCAGCTCGAACATTTTCATGGTTGCATACTCCTTGCTTACATCATTGCATCTCCGGCTATCTGACACATCAGTCTTGTGACGGAAGTCATCCCGGACAAAGGTACAGTCTTCACACAACCGATTCTGACATGCTTCCAACAGTAAGTCGCTAATATAATGTCCATCACTCGTGCCAGTTTTATAGTGTTTTGGCTGACTACTGGCAACTAAAGACTGGCGACTGTTTCATGTCTGACATCAAAGTATTGCTTGTTGCCGAAAATCCACTCGCCCGTATGGGGCTGGCTGCGCTCCTGGCTGGCGTAAATGGCCTGAGCGTCGCTGGACAAAGCAGCGGTAACCAACTCGCTACCGACCTTGATCTCGCCAAACCAGATGTGATCGCCTGGGATTGGAGTTGGAATGCCGTGCCAGAACTCCCCCGTGACATGCCGATTGTGGCGCTCTTGAAAGAAACCTCACAGGCTGCCGAAGCGTGGCGAGCGGGTGCGCGTGGCCTGCTGCTTGGCAACCTTGATCCCGATAGTCTTGGTGCAGCATTGACGGCCGCCTCGCACGGTTTTGCGATCATCGAACCTACATTGGTGAGCGCGCTGGCACAGGTTGAGGCCGCCCAACCCGAAGGCCAAGTCGAGGCCCTGACCCCACGTGAGATGGAAGTGTTGCAACTGCTAGCGTCAGGCCTGCCTAATAAGACTATCGCCAACCGACTCAGCATCACCGATCACACCGTCAAATTTCACGTTAACGCCATTATGACTAAATTGGGTGTACAAAGCCGCACCGAAGCGGTCGTCCGTGCCACCAAACTAGGCCTGATTATTTTATAAAGCATCTACTATACCTTGATTGCAAGAACCTATCTAGCAGGGTTATACTGACCCTATGGTAACTTTATTTGACCCTCCCCTCACCAATGTTTACGATGCCGATTGTCCTACACGGCGTGTCCTCGACCGTATTGCCGACAAATGGACGGCGCTCATTATCGGTTTGCTGGAAAGTGAGCCCAAACGCTTCTCACAGCTTCAGCGTGGTATCGGCGGTATCTCGCAAAAGATGTTGGCACAAACCCTCCGCAGTCTGGAGCGTGACGGCCTTGTCCTGCGTACCATCTATCCCGAAGTCCCGCCCCGCGTGGAATATGAGTTAACCCCACTGGGTCGAACTCTAATTGAACCGATTGCAGCTATCCGCAACTGGGCGGAGTCGCATATCAAAACCGTCTCGGTTGCCCAGAGCGAATATGATGCTACCCATGCTGCCCCCTCTTTAGATACCTAATAGACCTAGCCAATCTCCACACAATATCCAAAATCGAGCTAAACTGGAATCGACTAACGGTTTACAGGCAGCACTATTATGACCACAATCACGCTGGAACACGTCAGCAAACGTTTTGGCTCGGATCAACTCACCCACGACCCAGCCATCACAGCCGTTGATGATGTTTCACTCAAGCTAACTTCTGGCGATGTGTTGGCGATTCTGGGGCCATCGGGCTGTGGCAAATCAACCTTGCTGCGCCTGATTGCAGGCATCTTCAAACCGGATGCCGGACGAATCCTTTACGATGACATTGATCTACGTGATGTCCCGCTGCGTGAACGCGGCATCGGTATGGTCTTTCAGGAGGGTGCGCTCATTCCACACTGGGAAAGTCGCAAAAGCGTGGGATTCTTTCTTTCCCTGCGGCAGCGCGAAGAGGAAGTACCAGAAAAACTCCATCAAGTGGCTAAGATTACTGGCATTGGGCTGGACAAACTTTTGGAGCGTCGTCCTGCTCATCTTTCAGGCGGCGAGAAACAGCGTATCGGCATCGCGCGCGCCCTTGCCCGTGACCTACAAGTCCTTCTTTTTGATGAGCCTTTCGCCAATCTTGATGCAAAATACCGAACGGAAGCCCGGGTCGAACTCAAGCGTCTGCTCAATGCCTTTCCGGTTACAGCGGTTTATGTGACACACGATCAGGTGGAAGCGATAGCCCTATCACACCGCATAGCGATCATGCGCGCCGGCAGAATTGAACAGGTCGGTACGTATCAGCAGTTGTACAGCAGCCCTCATAACATCTTCGTAGCAAGCTTTATCGGCAGCCCACCGATAAACCTGTTTAGAGGTCGCAGTGAAAACGGTCACTGGCAGGGCGAAAATTTCGGTGGTTACGCGATCCGTCGGGATTTGCCCGAAGGCACGGCGGTGACTGCGGCCATCCGTGCGGAACACATGTTTATTCAAGAAGGTGGCGTACCGGGTGTTGTCGAGCAAGCTGTACCGATGCTGGCCGAGCGCCACCAACTCATAACGGTACATCTGGCCGGCGAAACATGGACGCTGACCGCGCCTCTTGAGCCCTATATCGAACGGGGATCGACCATTTACTGCAATTTACAAGTCGATGAACTGCTCTTTTTTGATAGCAAAACAGGCATCCGCATCGGCTAGTCGTAGATCTTCTTACCCTCATTCAACATAGCGATAAACTTCTCAATGCGCTGCTGCCGCGTCTCAGCTTTTTTAGCTGTCGTCACACGATACAAAATTGCATAGCGGTTGACACTGTTGAGCTGGTCGAAAAATGATTGAGCCTTCGGATTTTTATCCAAGGCTGCTTGCAAATCATCCGGCACACTCATCTTGCTTTGGGACTCGTAAGCCGCTGCCCAGCGACCGTCGGCTTTGGCTCGCTCGATTTCTCTTAAGCCCGATTCACGCATCTTTCCCTGCTCAATCAATAGTCCCACTTTATTCTGATTAATCTTTGACCAAGGGCTTTTGGCACGGCGTGGGGTGAACTTCTGTAAAAAATACTCGTCATCAAATTTATTCCGCTGTCCATCAATCCAGCCAAAACACAGCGCCACATCCAAGGCCTGAGAGTGATTTACTGAAGCATGTCCCGATTCTTTTTTAGCCATTTTTATCCACAAACCATCGGATATAGAGGCATTTTCTTCCAACCATTGTTCCCACTTTTCAGCAGATTCAAAAAGAATGATGGGTAAGTCAGATGTCGATTTCGCCATTTAGCCTCACATGAACGGATACTATAAGTGATCGGATCGCTTATTGATGGATGGGTTCGCATAAGCCTTAATGCTTAAAATGTAACAGTTATTGCAGTTGTTCGTGCAATTGCTGCAATACTTCCGCCGAATCAGCAAGCGGATGTGAGGGAATAAGGCGCTGAATCAACATTTTGTTACGGTGGGACGCCCGGTGCTTGCCACTGAAATGGCACAAATGCGGCGGATTGCCCGGTCAATGCCACCGCCCCACAATTTGAGTCTGCCGCTGCTGTCCTGGCTCTCATTTTAAGCGTTTTAAGTTGGGTCACGCACACAGCCTTACGGGACTGCATGATCATTTTTTGTGGAATGAGGAACTCACCTGGTTAATGGGTTGTCATCTTGTTCCATACCTATTTTAGAACAAAAGTTTGCATAGGTCAATGCGAGTCCGTTCGAGTTTCCAAACCTTAAAGGCTGCTTAATGGCAAACGAAGAATGGGCAGTCAAAGCGTAAAGAGCTCATCAAACACTCAGCGACACCCCCTAAAAAGTGGCGTATTACGAAATGTATTGTGCGGCTAAAGTGATTTCATCTGATCGGCGTAGAAAGAAAGTAGAGGCTCATCAAAATGCCAACCGATTTACGCACCCAGAAAACAATTACAATTAATGCTCCAGTTGAAGAAGTGTGGGATGCATTAACGCGACCAGAACTGATTAGGCAGTGGTTCTTCGGAGTGAACACTCGTACCACATGGATGGAAGGCACCCCTATCGTTCATAGAGGTGAATATCAGGGCAAACCCTATGAAGACCGCGGCGAGGTTCTAAAATTCGAGCCGCCTAAACTGCTCTCGCATACCCATTGGAGTTCGATGTCCGGTCTGCCTGACAATGCCGAGAACTATCAGCGCGTAACCTACTCACTGGTTTCAAAGGGCAGGAGCACTGAATTAACGCTAACAGAAGCCAATCTTCCAAATGACGAAGCCAAAAAGACTTCGAAAATGAGTTGGGATACCGCGCTGGATATGCTCAAAAAGCGGGTCGAGAAACAGCCTGTCACCTAACACAATAGCAGGCACAATTAATCAAGCCGGGGCGAATAAATCGTTCCGGCTTTTTGTTTCATTGTGGACTGCCTTGGGCAAATTTGGATTAGCGTGGCACACTAGGATCTCAAGCATATCAACAAAGGGGATGTAACGTGAGTGAAATCAGCAATAAAGTCGATGCGATTTTCACCCAATGGGATAAGAGTAACTCCCCCGGCTGCGCGCTGGCCGTGGTACAAAATGGCGAAATCATTTACTCACGGGGTTACGGGATGGCAAACCTAGATTATGACCTTGCCATTCGCCCTGATTCGGTCTTCCACATCGCATCCATCTCCAAGCAGTTCACGGCCTTCTCCATCGCCCTACTCTCTAAAGAAGGCAAACTGGCGATTGATGATGATATTCGCAAATATCTGCCGGAAATGCCGGACTATGGCGATACCATTACCATCCGCCAAATGGCGCACCACACCAGCGGCCTGCGCGATCAGTGGGAACTGCTCTCGATGGCAGGTTGGCGTGAGAATGATCTGAAGACCAACGGCGATGTCCTCTATCTGGCATCACGGCAAAAAGAACTCAATTTCAAACCCAATGATGAATACTCTTATAGCAACACGGGTTATACCCTGCTCGGGATTATCGTTGAACGTGTGAGTGGCAAATCTTTGCGCGAATTCACGTCCGAACACATCTTCAAACCCCTGGGCATGAAAAACACACATTTCCACGATGACTTCGAGATGATCGTTAAAAATCGTGCCTACGGATACGCACCACGACCAGAAGGTGGTTATCGGATTAGCATCCCGTTGTTTGATACGGTCGGTGCATCCAGTCTCTTCACGACTGTCGAGGATCTCGCCCTATGGGAGCAAAACTTCTATCATAAGAAACTTGGTGGTGAAACCGTCATCGACTTGATGCTCAAGCCCGGCATACTCAACAATGGGGAAATGATCGACTATGCCTTTGGTATTCGAGTCGCAGCGTATCGGGGCGTAAAAACTTTCGGGCATAGTGGGGCTGATGCTGGTTACCGTTCAGACTTTTTGTGTTTTCCTGACCAGCAGTTTGCGGTGATTATCTTCTGTAACTTCGCATTGATGAGTCCGGACGGCTTAAGTAAAAAAGTCGCTGATTTATATCTGGCCGAACATCTGGGAGCCAACGAAGCGGAGGCCGATACGATTGTACTGAGTGAAGCGCAATTGGCGGCAAAAGCGGGAATTTATCGCAATCCGGTTACAGGTGGTACACGTTATATTGAACTCCGTGATGGTCAACTAGTTGGTGTCTTAGCACCAGATTTTGCCCTTCCGCTGGCAGCGACCACGCCTGAACACTTTGTTATGCAAGGCTATCCAATCAAACTCGACTTCATTAACCATAACGGCAAACGCGCGATACATGAGGTTTTTGGTTCCGGCAAACCTACCCTTTATGAATGGGTCGATAAACCGAGCTTGACCATAGAAGAATATCACGCATTTGTTGGCACCTACACCAGTACTGAACTCGATACCAAATATCAGGTCGAACAAACCGAACAAGGTCTGGTAATGAAACATTATAAGCATCCGAACATGCCGCTCATGCCCACAGCCACTGACGCTTTTATGGGCAGCGGCGATTTTCATTTCACGCGGGACCAATCAGGCAACGTTGACGGATTCAATTGGTTCACGGGGCGCATCCGCAAACAGCATTTTGAGCGTGTGAAATAGCAGTATTTGAACCCGGCTATATACACATTCAGGCCAGATGCAAATTTCGGGCGAGTGTGTCACACTATAGCCTCTTAGGAATTTATACAGGCTGGAATACAAAATGCCAACGATTAATCTGGTTACAGAAATCCCCGGACCCAAGAGCAAAGCGATGGTCGCACGTCGTGAAGCTGCTACCGCTCGTGGCGCGTCTAAACTGACGCAAGTGGCCGTCGAACGGGCAGAAGGCGCAGCAGTCGTCGATGTGGACGGGAACACCTTGCTCGACTTTGCAGGTGGTATCGGCGTCCTGGCGGTGGGACATTGCCCGCCTAATGTGGTTGAGGCGCTGCAAAAACAGGCCGCTGAACTCATCCATATGTGCGCTATCGTCGGAACCTATGAACCTTACGTCCGCACTGCCGAACTTATGAATGAGATCACACCCGGCGACTTCCCCAAGAAAACCGTCTTGCTGAACAGCGGCGCGGAAGCACTCGAAACCTGTGTCAAAATTAGCCGCGCTTACACAGGCCGCCCCGGTATCATCGTCTTTGAAGGGGCCTATCATGGGCGCACCAATATGACGCTCGCCATGACCAGCAAATATGGCCTGTTCAAAAAAGGGTTTGGCCCGTTCGCGCCGGAAATTTACCGTCTGCCATTCCCCAATGTTTACCGCCGTCCAGCCAGCATGACGGAAGAACAATATATTGATGATTGCATCGCCCGTTTGGAAAATGCTTTTATCGCACAAATTGATCCAAGCGCGGTGGCTGCCATCGTCGTCGAAACGGTGCAGGGTGAAGGCGGTTTCATCGTCACACCGCCGAAATTCCTCCAGCGTATCCGCGAAATCTGCACCCAACACGGCATTGTTTATGTCGCAGATGAAGTTCAATGTGGATTCGGGCGCACTGGCAAACTCTTCGCGGTTGAGCATTACGGCATTGCACCGGATTTGATTGCCACTGCAAAATCCCTGGCTGCGGGGATGCCTTTGGCCGCTGTCACAGGTAAGGCTGAAATCATGGATGGCCCACACCCCGGTGGATTGGGCGGTACTTACAGCGGTAATCCGCTAGCGTGCGTCGCGGCTATCGAAGCCATCGGTATGATCCGCCAGCCCGAATTCCTGGAACGCGCTACTCAAATCGGTGACCGGATTCGTAATCACCTGATGGACTTACAAGCCGAAATCCAGTTGATTGGCAACGTGCGCGGCCTGGGCGCGATGATGCTGATGGAACTCGTGCGTGACCGCGACACCAAACTCCCCGCGCCCGACGAAACTCTGCTGCTGACTCAGGAATGTCTGAAACGCGGTCTGATCGCCATTCGTTCCGGCTTGTTTAGCAACTGCATCCGCTTCCTGCCACCGCTGAATATTACCGATGAGCAGGTGGATGAAGCGATGTCTATTATTGCCGAAGCGCTGCGGGTGGTGGAAACTCAACGCCGCGAAGCCGTCAAAGCTTGACGATCACTCAAGCAAATCGAGGGCAAGCCGCTGGTTTGCCCTTTTTACATCGATTCTCAAGCGCACATTACAGCCTTGATAGCCCGCCGGCTAAGCGTTAGGCGAGGGAACGCAGATTGTGTTATCATGCCCATACACCATTGTGCTGTGCCGTTCACCCAGTTTGAGGCATGAAGACCGCTTATGACCGATGTATTTATTTCCTATTCCCGCAAAGATAAAGATTTTGTCCATCAGTTAAATGATGCACTGGCTGCCCAGCAGCGCAATACGTGGGTCGATTGGGAAGATATTCCGGCTACCGCTGATTGGTGGAAAGAAGTCACCACCGGTATCGAGCAGGCTGACGCCTTTGTGTTCATCATCAGCCCGGACTCAGTTCGATCACAGGTGTGCCGCAACGAAATTACCCATGCGGTTGCCAACAACAAACGCTTTATTCCGCTGCTGCGCCGCGAGATCCTTGATGCTGCCGACCAAGCGCTTATGCATCCGGTCATTAGTTCACATAACTGGATTTATTTTCGCGAAACCGATAATTTTGATAATGCCTTTGCTTCGCTCATCAACGCCCTCGACACTGATTTAAGCAATGTACGCGCGCATACCCGTTTATTGATACGCGCCAAAGAGTGGGAAGCAGGTAATAATGATTCCAGCTTGCTCTTGCAAGGCGATGACCTGCGCAAAGCAGAGGCATGGCTGGCACAAGCTGTCGCCAAAAAGCCAGCACCAACACCGCTTCATGCCCAATATATCTCGGCTAGTCGTCAGGCGGCTACCGCCAGTCAGCGCCGACTGCTGGCAGGCGTCAGTGTCGCACTAGTCGTCTCGATAGCGTTAGCCATCCTGTCGCTGTTTCTGTTTGGAGAAGCCAATACTCAACGTGGCATCGCGGATAGCAAGGCTGCCATCGCTACTATCGCGCAGGGGCAAGCCGAGCAGCAAGCGGCCCTCGCAGCCACCAATGCCGCTCTGGCTGGCATTGCTCAAAAGGAAGCTCAGACACAGGCCACGGCGGTGTCTCAGGAACGTTATACTTCTCAAAGCATCGCGATTTCAGGGCAGTCGCAGGTCGAACTCATTGGTGCGCGGCCTGAACGGGCGGTTATCCTTGCCTTGAATGCTTTCCAAATCAAAGTCACATGGCAAGCCGAGCGTGCACTGGCTGAAGCGGTCGAAAAGCTGCTTGAAAAACATGTCTTAAGCGGTCATACCGACATTGTGACCAGCGTTGATTGGTCACCGGATGCCAAACGCCTCGTCAGTGCCAGTGATGATGGCACGGCGCGTATCTGGGATGTGGCGGGTAATCAACTCGCGGTTCTGAACGGCAGTCAAGGGGCTGTTACGCGCGCGCTCTGGTCGCCCAATGGCAAACTGATTGCTGCTACTGGCGCAAATGGCACAACCACTATCTGGTCAGCCGCCGATAACAATGTACAACTGCTGTACACGCTTAGCGGACACGCGAAAAAGGTCAACAGTCTGACATGGTGGGGTGATAAATCGAGTGGTTATGACACCCAAGAAATCGTCACCGCCAGCGATGATGGCACAGCGAAAATCTGGGATGCCAACAAGGGTACACTGCTCTTTACGCTGACAGGCCATACTGGCGCGGTCAATTACGCGGCATTTTCACCGGATGGCAAACGCATCGCTACTTCCAGCACTGATAATACCGCCCGCATTTGGGATGCAAAAACCGGAGCGTTGCTTCAAACACTCAGCGGGCACAAAGCTAATGTCATCCGTGTCGTTTGGGAGGGTGATAATACCCGTGTTGCCACCGCCAGCGCTGATAACACCGTCAAAATTTGGAACGCTGACACCGGCGAACAAGTATTCACGCTCGTGGGGCACATCCGGCAGGTCACGCGTGTAGCATGGTCGCCCGATGGAACACTTATCGCTACCGCCAGCGCTGATGGCACGGCCAAAATCTGGGATGCCGAAGATGGTACGCTGATGCGAACGCTGTTTGGACACGAAGCTGAAGTCAACGGTTTGGAATGGTCACCCGGTGGCAGCCGCCTCATTACCGTGAGTTCGGATGGCACAGCCAAAATCTGGTATACCGACAGCGGCGGTCAACTGCTGACTTTCACCGGACACAACGGGCCGATTTACAGCCTGAAATGGTCACCGGATGGTCAATATTTCGCTACCGCCAGCCTGGACAAGACCGTGCGCGTCTGGCAGATTTGGCGTAATGCTCAAGCGCTAATCACCTTCGCGCGTAGATGCTGTGTACCCCGTGCCTTAACCGATGAAGAAAATATTCAGTTCGGACTGCCAACCGCCACACCAGCGCCATCACCCACGCCGGCACCTGCCAGCTGCACCACCGATCTTCCATCTCGCCTGTATCCCGGTGCACGTGGTCGCGTGACATCCAGCGACACCGATACCACTACCGTCAGCGTCCGGCGTGGGCCTGCCACCAGCTATGAGCGTATCGGTCGTGTTTCGCCCGGTCAAACATTCCAGGTCGTCAGCGGCCCAACCTGCGGTGAAGGTATGGCGTGGTTCGAAATATTGTATGGGATCGGGGCGATACGCGGCTGGCTCGCAGAAGGCCAAGCCGGTGTATATTTTGTCGAGCCTGTATATGGCGTTTATAATTCTGAAAATTGAGGAAGCAAATCAACCATTAAATAGGATGACACCTATGCCAAAAATTGTTTCATTACAGGTGGGGCTGCCCGCCCAACGCAGTTATGGCAATGACGCCGATGGTCAAGATAAAGTCTGGCGCTCGGCAATCTTCAAAACACCTGTTTCTAGCGCTGTACGTCTTGGTAAAGAAAATTTCGATGGTGATCGCCAGGCGGATCTTGAAAATCACGGTGGACCCGATAAAGCTGTATTGATGTACGCCGAAGTCCATTATGCTTATTGGCGGAAAGTTCTGCCCCAACGGGCCTGGGTCTATGGCGGTTTTGGCGAAAACCTGACGGTGACTGACATGACCGAGGACAAAGTGGCGCTCGGGGATATATACAGCATCGGCAGTATCCGCGTCGAAGTCTCTCAACCCCGTATTCCCTGTTGGAAACTCGCGCGCCGATGGCAGCAAAAAGACCTGGCGGCCCGGGTGGAGCAAAATGGCTTTGGCGGTTGGTATGTGCGTGTGTTAGAAGTCGGAACTGTTATAGTAGGTCAAAAACTAAAGCTGCTCGAACGTCCTTATCCCGAATGGACAATCAGCCGCGTTTTTGACATCACCTACAACCTGGAACGCAATGTTGAAGAATCGCTGGCATTAGCTCACTGCCCAGCTTACGCCAGTAAAATGCGTGACCAGATTCTTCAGAAATTCGGCTAAACGATAAGAATCCGTATTATGATTTGAGCAGTTCGTGGTTAGGCAGGTAAATGTGATATTTTAACTGAACAATTCCGCGTATTGTTCATTACAATGACACACGGGTTTCGCCTCGATGTTCGGCCAACGAATGCCTGCTAACAGCGTCTGCAAGGTACACATTGGCAAACCCACCACATTGGTATAACAGCCATCAATCCGCGCCACCGGCCTAAAGACGGGATGTTGAATGGCGTAGCTGCCGGCTTTGTCAAACGGATCACCAGTTGCGATGTAGGCGTCAATTTCCACATCGGTATAGTCCCGCATCAAGACATCGGTGCGTGTAATCTGTGTGATTCTGGTTCGTACATCGTCCCCAATCAGCGACAACAGCGTTATTGCCGTACACACCTGATGTACACGCCCACGAAGTCGTTTTAACATATCACGGGCATCTGCCGCATCCACAGGCTTGCCAAGGATAACACCCTGACCATCAACACCCATCGTGTCGGCACTCAGGATGACGACCGTATCAGCAGCCAATACTGCCGATGGTTGGCTCAAATGCTTCACGACTTGCACAGCCTTTTCCTGACTCAGCCGCTCCACATAATCTAGTGGATTTTCACCCGTGTGTTGAGTTTCATCAATATCCGGTTTAATAACTGTGTAGGGAATACCTAGCGTACCAAAAAGTTCACGCCGACGCGGGGAACTGGATGCAAGAATAAATTCAGTCATCAGGGGTAAAATGCGCCATCAATTAGACTAGGTGAGGAATTAGAAAATGACTATGTGAATCGCACAGGGCGCACCGCAGCACGCCCACGTGATTAGTTTCAGTGACTGTTGATGAACCAGCGAAGACTATTCTTCGTCGTCCTCAAACATGCCAGCCAGTGAATGCGGATGACCATGTTCCAATTCTTCCGCGTCAGCCTCGCGCAGTCCGATAATCGTCACATCGAAGTTCAAGGTCTTGCCAGCCAACGGGTGATTGAAGTCAACCAAAATCACCCCGTCTTCGATCTCGACCACTGTACCTTCGTAAATGTAACCATCATCGTCCTCTACTTCGACAATCATACCGAGTTCCAGATTTTCCGAGCCCGGAATTTCTTCCATGCTGAACTCGTCCATCTCTTCGTCGTCATAATCACCATAGGCATCTTCCGGTGGTACTGTAACCTGTACCCGGTCACCGACCTTTTTACCCTGAAGGGCAGTTTCTAGGCCGGGAACAATATTTTCTGCGCCATGCAGATATTCCAATGGTTCGTCTGTACCTGCACGACCCGCTTCTTCCCCATCTACTGTCAGTAGATAGGTCATGCTGACGACGACGCCGTCTGCAATTGTCTCAACGCTCATCTTGCTCATTCTCGCTTTCAAGGCCCGGATATTCAGGCCAAAACGCCGCGCATTATAGCCGCATACGAGAGCAAAAGATAGGACAGACTCCCAAAACTTCCTCCGCTGGGATAACCAACAACCATTGTCGTTTGGTTAGAACTTTATAACCTAATTGATGCTGTAATGTAATTTCCCTCTTCTTAATGCTATACGCTACTATCTAATCGTAGAATGAGGTTGTAAGCAGTGCCATTGGGTAATCGCTCGTGATCGATTCACCCCATTCACCGACCCAAGACAATGCGCCCTATTCGACAAACACGAAACCCTGATGATCAATAAGGGAAAAACAAATGCAGCAGTCCGTAAATGATTCGTCTCCACAAACGCCTGCCGATTCTTCGAGGCGGTTTGTCAGCTTATCGACCTTCATTGTCCCTCTCATTTTCTTCGCTTTCACGCTCGTTACGCAAGTGACTACACAGGTACTTTTGGCACGTGAAGGCAGCGAACCACGTATCATCAATATCGCCGGTCGTCAGCGTATGCTCAGCCAGAACATCAGCAAAACAGCGCTGAAAATTGAAGTGGCGGCCAACGACACGCAGCGCAACCAGTTCAAAAAAGATCTGTCGACGCTCATTGATTTGTGGGAAAAATCGCAGCTTGGCCTCCAATACGGAGACGCCGAATTAGGCATTCCATCACAGGTCAATAGCAAAGAAGTGGCTGCATTATTCACTGTAGTCGCCCCTTATTTTGATACCATACGGGCTGCTGGTCGCTGTCTGGCGAGCGAAAACAGCACAAGCTGCACAGGTCTGCCCAACAGCCATGTCGACACCATACTGGCAAACGAAGGTGGTTTTCTGGAAGGCATGAACGCCATCACATTTCAATATGATGCCGAAGCCAGTGCCAATATCGCCCAATCGCAAGCAATCGTCTTCGGTCTTTTCGTCGCCATCATAATCATTGTTCTTATTTTCGGCGTTAGCTACATACGACCACTCACCAGACGTCAGGCGGAAACTGTCGCCGAATTGTCCCGTTCGAGAACATCTCTACAAGCAGCAGTCATTGATTCGGAAGCCCGTTCAGTCGAGCTTCAGACCATTTTGGATGTCGGTACGCAAGTGTCCACCATCCTGGAAATGGATCGTCTGCTACGCGATGTATCTGACCTCACTAAAGAACGTCTGCGCCTCTATCATTCCCACATCTATCTGTTAAATGATGCCGGAGATACGCTGGTACTGGCTGCCGGTGCAGGCGCGGTAGGTCGTCAAATGGTGGCCGAAAAACGTTCTATCGCACTGGACAACCCGCATAGTATCGTGGCGACAGCGGCACGTACCCGTAAAGAGGTCATCGTTAATGATGTTCGCGAGTCACCTACGTTCCTCGCCCATCCATTACTGCCAGACACGCGCTCCGAATTAGCGACACCGCTGATCGCACGCGGTGAGTTGATCGGCGTCATCGACGTTCAGAGTGATAGTGTCGGTTTCTTCACAACAAGCAAATACTCGGTTATTGAGCTCATGGCTGCCCAAATCGCCGTTGCCATCAGTAACGCACGACTGTACGAAACCTCGGAACGAATCAGCCGCCGTGAACGCGCTCTCGGTACGATTGATCGCAAGATTCAAGGTGCAGTCAGTATGGATGAAATTTTACAAACGACCGTGCGCGAATTGGGTAAGGCTTTGCGTGTACCCTATACCGCCATCGAACTCCAGATGACGCCCAAAGCTGACCCAGGCACAGAGGAAACAGCAATATGACATCCACAATTAACACTTTACGCCGCAGCCGATGGCCCTGGCAGAACAGTATTCAATGGCGCTTGGTTATCGTTGTACTGCTGGTGGTACTCGTCCCTGTAGTCGCTATTTTCACCCTGAGCTTTTTGCAAACGTCTGACACGCTCCAGCAAAATGCGGCAGCAGATGTGCAATCCCTGGCGAACGCAGTCACAAAAGATCTTGAACGTTATCTTTTCGAGCGGCGCGGTGACATTCAGGTGCTTTCCCGTGCTGAAATTCTCTGGGGCTCGGATAACACGGCTGAAATCAAAAACCCGTACCTCAAGAGCTACCAGGAAGCCTATAACGCATACGATTCGTTCTATGTCACCAATCTCGCTGGCGATATTGTGGCTGCCACCGACTCGACAGCGGGCAGCCAGTCTAGTCAAAACTGGTATAAGAACGCGCTTGATAAAGATGCCGTCGTACTGAGTGATGTCTATCACCTCGACACAGCCAATGCCGATGTCATCACCATCTCATCACCCATTTTTGCAGACGATGGTTCAGAAGTAGGCGTTGTCGCCGGCAACATCAATGTACAAAAATTAATCGACATTGTAGGCAGCACTAAAATTGGTCAAAGTGGTGAGGTCGTTGTCGTCAATGAGCAGGGATTGATTGTCATTGATCCGGACATTAATGTTCTTTTCAAAGACGTCAATCATCTCAAAGGTGTACAGGCTGCTCTGCGGGGCGAAACAGGCACCATCACCGACGTCAATGACGATGGTGATCCGGCACTCGTCTTTTATAAGCCGGACATCGGTTTGGAAAACTGGATCGCCTTCGTCAACGTCCCATTGGCTGAAGTTAACGCCCCCATTCAAGCATTAGCTTTGCGCGCAGCATTACTGGGTCTGCTCGCCATCCTCATTATTACAGCGGCAGTGCTGTTTGTGGCGCGCCGCATCGTTCAGCCCATTCAGCAGCTTACCGGTATCGCAGGTCGCCTGAGTGCGGGTGAATTCAATACGGCAGTTCCGGTGCAAAGCGCAGATGAAATTGGTCAGCTTGCCAACACCTTCCGCGTCATGAGCCGCGAACTCCAGGGTTTGGTTGACTCGCTGGAAGAACGTGTGCAAAGCCGTACCCGTGACCTCACCACTACCATTGAAGTCGGTCGCCTTGCCAACAGTATTTACAGCCAGCAAGAACTCTTGCCTCAACTGGTGGAATACATCCGCAGCAAATTCGATCTGTACTACACTCAGATTTATTTGCTGGACGAAGCCGGTCGCTTTGCACTACTACGTGCCGGTACAGGTGATGTCGGTCAGCAGTTATTAGCGCGTAATCATAAATTGGATTTGGAAGAAACCTCTCTGGTTGCACAGGCAGTCAAAACCCGCGCGCCGGTCGTGGTTAGCGATACCGAGAGCAATGCCTCGCATAAGCCCAACGCCCTGCTTCCTGCCACGCGTTCCGAAACGGCCATTCCCATGCAAATCGGCGACATCATTCTCGGTGTGCTGGACATGCAGGCGAGCCGCCCGAACACCTTTACTCAAGAAAACGCCTCGGTATTCGAAGCACTCGCCGGACAAATTGCTGCTGTGCTGCGCGGTGCTCAGGCCTTCGATGAAGCCCGAACGGCCACCTCACGTGCGGAAGCCATTAATGAGCGCCTGACCGATTCTGCGTGGAACGGATACCTTGGGACATTGGCAAACGGAGAGCGTGTCGGCTATGAGTACGACCTCGAAATGCCGCGTCCGTTAACCGATCAATTCGAAGCATCGAGTGATGAACATATCTCCGAGTCGATCGTTGTTCGTGGTGCCAAAATCGGCAGCATTGTGGTTAAAAATGACGATGCTCGCTTCCAATTACAACAGGATGATGAAGAACTCATCCAGGATACAGCACGCCTTGTGGCACAGGCGCTCGACCAATTCCGTGCCTTTGATGAAGTCAAACGTTCTGAAGAAAACGCTCGCAGTGTCCAAAGCTTCTTGGACTCCATCATCGAGAACATCCCTAACATGGTGTTCGTGAAAGATGCAGCCGATTTGCGCTTCATTAGTTTGAATAAAGCCGGTGAGGATTTGCTCGGTATCAAGCGCGAAGTCATGATCGGCAAGAACGACTACGATTTCTATCCACCCGAACAAGCTGACTTTTTCACCGCTAAAGACCGCGAAGTGTTGGCGAATGATGAAATGGTCGATATTCCTGAAGAGCTTATACAGGCTGCTGGTGGAGTCAACCGCTACCTGCATACTAAGAAGATCCCTGTACGTGATGCGCAGGGTCAGGCGCGTTTCTTACTCGGTATTTCTGAAGACATCACCGAGCGTAAAGAGTCACAGGCTGCTCTGGTCGAAAGCGAACGCCGCTATCGTCAGATTATTGAAGAAGCGACCGACGTGGTTTACACCATTGATCCGGCAGGTTTCTTCACCTATATCAGTCCTTCGGCCAAACATCTCACCGGTTTTTCGTCGGATGAATTGATGGGCAAACATTTCACGGATTTGCTGCCCAAAGGTGAAGGCTGGCGTAAGCGTTTGATCGAGTTCTACATCAATCAGACCGAGCAGAAAATTCCGCAAACCACCTTGAGCTTCCCCATCTTCACCAAGCAAGGTGAACGGCGATGGGTAGAACAGCAAGTCACGTTGACCATGCAAGGCAGCGCGATCGCCGGTCTGCAAAGCGTGACCCGTGATATTACCGAACGTAAGTTAGCTGAAGACGAACTTATGCTCCGTAATCAAGCTATCGAATCCAGTACATCGGGTATCACCATCGCTGATGTACGCCAGCCGGATATGCCACTGATTTACGTCAACGAAGCTTTTACGCGTGTCACCGGCTATAGTGTTGAAGAATCCCTTGGACGCAACTGCCGCTTCCTGCAGAACGATGACCGCGATCAAGAGGGTCTCATTGATCTTCGTGCGGCGCTCAAGGAAGGTCGCGCCTGCACCATCACACTGCGCAACTACCGCAAAAATGGTGAGATGTTCTATAACGAACTTTCCATTTCACCCGTTTTTGATGCCAACAATATCATGACACACTTCGTCGGTGTATCCAACGACATCACGCAGCGTGTGTTGCAAGACGCCGCCATCAACGAATCCCGTAACCGTACTGAGTTGCTAGGTCTGGTCAACGCAGCGCTAACACAAGCTGCTGATGAAGATCAAATTCTGACAGCGCTTTCGGTTGTCACCGAGGGCGAAAATGTTCTGCGCACAGCGCTGACATTTGTTGAAAGCACCGAGCAAAATGAAATTATCAGCGCTCAAGTTGTCGCCGTACGTTCAGGTGATGGTGATATTATTCCGCTGGAATCCCTGGTCACTAGAGATTTGCCCGCCTCGTATTTCACAATGCTGAATCGCTGGAACCGTGGTCTGCAAATGCCGCTTTTTATCGAAGATGTTGATAATGATCCTGAGCTTGATGAGCATACCCATAATTTGCTCAGGACTTTACGAACAAAAGCCGCAATTATAGTTCCACTTCGTACTGGTGACGAATGGCAGGGAACAGTCATGTTTGCGTGGGCAGAAGCCCATGTCTTTTCACCTAATTTACGTGAATTGATTGAATCAATCATACCCACTGCCTCTTCAGTCGTTGCCGGTCGCCGCTCCTATCTACAAACCTTGATTGCCCGTGAACAAGCTGAACGCCGGTCGATCAACATGGAAGCGGTAGCCCAGGTGAGTGCCATAGCGACCACCATCCTTGATGTGGATGAGCTGCTCAAGACCGTAGCCGATCTCACCAAAGACCGATTCGGTTTGTATCATGCCCATATTTATCTGCTGGATGAAGACGGCGAAACGCTGGTGCTGGCAGCCGGAGCGGGTGAAGCCGGCGACACCATGAGGGCAAATGGTCACTTTATCTCTTTGAATAACCCGAACAGCCTTGTGGTTCGGGCTGCCCTTCAGCGTCAGGCCGTCATCGCTAACGATGTTACAGCCGCCAAAGACTTCCTGCCAAACGCGCTGCTGCCGGAAACACGTTCAGAACTGGCCTTACCGATGGTGGTGGCCGGTAAATTAGTCGGTGTGCTGGACGTGCAGGATAATACAATCAATCGCTTCACTGAAGAAGACATCCGTGTTCAAACAGCGCTTGCCAATCAGGTCGCAGTCGCGGTCGAAAATGGTCATGCCTTCCAGGAACAGCAAAGGACGACTGAACGCCTACGTGAAGTCGATCGTCTTAAATCGCAGTTCTTAGCCAACATGAGCCATGAACTCCGTACGCCTTTAAACTCGATTATCGGTTATTCCGAAGTGCTGCTCGATGGTCTTGATGGCGAGCTGAATGAGGAAGCGACCGAAGATGTGGAAGCTATTCATGGCGGTGGTAAGCATCTGCTGACTATCATCAATGACATTCTTGATCTGGCGAAGATTGAAGCGGGTCAAATGTTCCTTGAACCGCGTGAAACCAACCTGATGACTGTGGTTGAAGATGTGTTGAATACCTGCGACATTCTGGCGCGTAATAAGGGATTAGAACTGAAGGTCCATCGCGAAACGGAAATCCCAACGATTAAGGGTGATGCAATTCGTCTTAAACAGATCATTCTTAATCTGGTCAACAACGCCATCAAATTCACAGATAGCGGCAGCATAACGGTTGATCTTGGGCTCGACAAAAACAATATGATCAAAGTGCGAATCATCGACACTGGAATGGGCATGAACGAAGAAGAACTTAAAGGCTTGTTCCAACAGTTCCATCAGGTCGATGGTTCATCTACACGGCGTGCAGGCGGCACGGGGTTGGGCTTGGTCATTACACGCCATCTGGTCACCATGCACGGTGGCGTGGTGGAAGTTGAAAGCGAAAAAGGCGTCGGTACAACCTTCTGGTTCACGGTTCCGGTTTTCAAGCGCAGTACCCAAACGGTCAACCGCGTCGTCAGTTCAGCCAATTAATACTACTGCTTTAACCAGCAGCCTTTTCAAAATGAAATGGACGAGCGGATGTCTCGTCCGTTTCATTTATCGCCACTGATATTCAATCTTCGTGATAATACTCACGACTTCTGTTTGCATTTCAATGTTATGATAGTGTCAAATCACAGGTGAGGAAACAGAAGTGAGTCAAATAGTTATTATTGAAGATCATCCGGAAAATGCCCGCCTGGCAGAAAAGCTGCTTAAACATGCGGGGCACAACGTCACCCTGGCAGAGGATGGCGAAACCGGTCTGCAAGTGGTGCTGAAGCAACTGCCGGAAATGGTGTTGATTGATCTCGGCCTTCCTGACGTCGATGGTCAAACCGTTGCTGCGCTGATCCGCCGTAACCCTGAAATGAAAAAAGCTAAGATTGTCGCCTTCACAGCGTGGCCGGAAGACCGTGCTTTACAAATGGCACAAGCTTATGGCTGCGATGGCGTCATCAACAAGCCAATTGATACCCGTAATTTTTCCGCACAGGTGGAAAAATTCCTAAACTCTACTGCATCCCAACAAGTTGAGCAGCACTAGGAGGCGATGCAACCACAATGTTCGATGCTGGTCAAAACCACTGCTCTTACGAACTCGTCCCAGCCAGCAACTTCAGCGCAGATGAACTAGCCGAAATCTACAATGCCGGGCGTGTGGATTACATCGTCCCGATGCCCATGAATGCCAAACGTATCCAAAATTATGTTCGTACCTATGATGTTGATTTGGATGCGTCCGTCATTATTGTTGATGCTGACCAACAGCCTGCCGGTCTGGGGATGCTCGGTGTACGGGATGATCGCGGTTGGATAACCCGTCTGGGCATTATTCCAGATCGTCGCAAAAATGGCATGGGGATGTGCATGATGCAGGGGCTGATCGCTGCTGCCCGTGAACGTCATGTCCGGCTTATTCAGCTTGAAGTTATCGAAGGCAATGACCCGGCACATCGCCTTTTTCTGCGCTGCGGCTTCCGCGAAACACGTCGCCTGATGGTGATACGACGTCCACCGGAACCACCACCACCGGAAGAACCACCTATTCTAGGCATGACAGTGAATCCACTTTCGTCGGATGAAATTTGGGCGTGTTTGGCCCAGCGTGGACCAGGTGCGTCGTGGGTTAACGAGAATGCGTCCTTAGTGAAGGTCGACAAGTTGGAAGGACTGCGCGTCAAACTGCCATCCGGTTACAGCGGTTGGGTCATCTTTCAACACAAGACATTCGAAATGACTCATGTCGTATTGCAAGCTCCGGCTGCTGTTCGTGAACAGATGATGATAGCCCTGCTTTATCATCTACATCGGAAGTACAGCGAACAGGATACCAAGATCGAAAACATTCCCATTACTGAAATGACAAGTGACGTGTTACAACAATTTAATTACGTCGAGGAATTTCGTCGAATCGAGATGTTTTTACATCTATAACGTCTATAATAGTTTTAGTAACTTTTCATTTTTCCGGTAAATTACGAACGCATGTACTGGCAATTCAACCCCTATGCAATCCTCATTCTACTCGGGCTGCTGCCACTGATCTATTTTGCTTACCGTGCTCATCAACAACGAACGACACTGTCTGTTCGGCTGTTCATTATCTTCACGATTTTAGCTATTTCGACGCTGATCTTTTATACGCTGGAATTACTATCGGCTGATCCGCAAATTCTGCTGGTGTGGGTGCAGATGCGTTTCATCTTTTCAATTTTCATACCACCGATGGGTCTGCTGTTCATCCTGGCTTATCTTGGGATGGAAAGCTGGGTCACGTGGAAGAATTTTTTACTCCTCAGTATCCTACCAATTGTGCGGCTTTTTGCCATCTGGACGAACGATACCTACCACATGCAGTGGTCAGCTTACACAACCCGACAGGTTGGGACGTTATTATTTGCCCATTATCAAGATGCCACAGGTAGTCCGGTCTTCTGGGCGGGACAGTTATACTTTCTGATCATTGCGGGTCTTATGGCGTTGGTCATCCGGGGAGCGATTATACGTTCACCAGGGATGCTGCGTAGTCAGGTGTTTTACCTGCTGCTGTCTATTTTGCTACCAGCCATCGGGATTCTGTTAGAGGTTATGGGCATTTATCCGATACCGAACCTGAACTTACCCATTTTTACCTTATGTCTGGCGGTTATACCGTTGGGCTTAGCCTTATTTCGTTACCGGCTGCTGGACATCGTGCCAGCGGCTCAAAGTTTTGTTCTGCAAAGTATGCAAGATGCGGTGCTGGTGCTGGATTTACAGGGGCGGATTGTACAGGCAAATCCGGCTGCAATTGCCCTAAGAAGCCGGCAAACAGAAGCGATGGTTGGTATGTCTGCCGAGCAGGTCTTTAGCGATTTGCCGCATCTGGTCGAGCGTTTCGACAAGGTGTTTGATGCCCAGGAAATCATTGAGGTCAAAGCGAGTGATCAAACCATGCGCTATTTTGACCTTCGCATTTCACCACTGCGGAATACGGATAAGCAAACGACAGGGCGGATTTTGGTGCTGCGGGATGTGAGTGCCAGCAAACAGGCGGAACAGCAAGAGATTGATCTGGCATTAGAGCGGGAACGAACACTATTGCTCAAGAGCTTCATTAGCGATACGTCACATGACATTATGACACCAATTTCGGCCATGCGGATTTCGACTTATCTGCTGCGAACCTTGGCGGACAAAATCAGTCTTATGGTGACTGAAGCCAAAAATAATCCCGAAAATGCGACTGTGGCGTTATCTACATTAGAAACGACCATCAACGCCATGCGAGACAAAAGCACCAATCTGGATGCCAGTGCTTTGCGACTGCAAACGCTAGTCGAAGGCATGTTAGAGATGGTCAAGCTGGATAAACAAATTTTCGTGTTTACACCGGGGGATTTGAACCTGCTGGCGGAACAGGCCGTCAATTTACAACGCTTTTTGGCCGAAGATAAAGGCATCCATTTGACGTTAAAGTTAGAAGCGGGTCTGCCTAAAGTTGCCCTGGACAGCAACCAGTTTGTGCGGGTGATGCAAAATTTACTGACGAATGCTTTGAAATATACACCACATGGCGGGACAGTGACGATCTGTACACGGCGTTATGGCGAACAGGTAGCATTGGAAATTCAAGATACCGGCGAAGGTATTCCAGCGGCTGATTTACCACATATTTTTGACCGGATGTACCGGGTTGATAAAACACGAACGGTTGAGACGGGCGGCGTAGGGCTAGGGTTAGGTTTGGCGATTGTCAAAACCATCGTAACAGCCCATCAAGGGACGATTGAGGTGGAAAGCATAGAGGGAGAGGGCAGCATATTTCGGGTGGTTGTGCCAGCTATTGCCATACCACAGGAACCAGATAGGTCGTCAACTTTGCAAATAGCCTGATTGGTAGTCGGTAGCCAATCGGTCAATAGGAAAGTGATTGACTACAAAGGTACAACCAAAGCAGTGAAGACCTGATAAACAGGCGATAACAGGTAATAATTACGATAATTATTACGAATTTACTTGATTTTAGCCGACGCTATACCCCTTTACTAACCTAATCCTAACTACTCACAAACCCTAATGTTCTTCGTTTTTTGACAGTGGGGAGAGGATGTCTCTCCCCTATTTTCAACGCAAGTTCATTAGAAACCCTGTGCCTTATATTGGATACCAACAAACTTCACCGCATCCGGCGCAAGGGCTTTATGCGCCTCTTTGTCGCCTTTCAGTACATCGAGCAGGAAGGCGGTGATGAAGTGGTTTGTGAGATCATGGGCGCGATCCATATCCCATATTGGATCGGAGCAAGCCCAGAAATACCCCACATCGGCCAACCACGATGCAGAACTGCAATCAGTACCGAAAACTGAGTGATCGGCTTGATCGAACAGCACTAATGATTTGGTCTTGCTGCTGAGATTGTCGTAAGCATAGGGTTGGTAAAGCGTGTCTTCCGTCCACACAATGCGATCCTTTGTCCCGTACATCAGCATGGTCGGGATAGTGACCGATTTGGTACTATGCGCTCCAAAGTAAGGCATCCAAGGGGCTAGTGACACAAGCATGTCGATGCGTGGATCACCCCAAGACGGCCACAATCCGTCCGGCACAGCTTTCAAACCGGCCAGCTTCGCTATATCTTGAGCATGATTACAGAAACGCTCTTGAAGTGTCCCACCGCCAATTTCAGCAGGTAAATCCTTATTCGGCTCTTTGAGACACCAACTCGTTGATCCAGTGAGATCCATTCGCGCTCCAGCGGCAACCAATGTTGTATATCCGCCGAAGGAGTGTCCGACCACCGCAATGTGCTCGAGATCAATCACTCCCTGCAATTTGCTGCTGTTATCCGTGTTGAGCTGTCCCATGTAATCAATTTGCCAAGAAACATCTTTTGGACGTGTGAACAACGACAATGCCGGGTCTGTCTGAGTAGGCAAATCACCACTATCAGCATAGTCAATCGCTATGACGACAAACCCCTGTGAAGCCAAATGCTCACACAGATAAATGCTTGAAAGCGTTCCGCCGCCAAGCCCATGCACAAAAATAACGAGCGGGTATGGGCCACCCGCAGAATCCACTTCTGCATCCAAAATTGCATGGCCTAAAAAGGGCATCTGTCCACCCGGACCGCCTTGATAGGTTATGGTTTCTGGCTTACCCGCTGCATTCTTGGCCGGATACCAAATTTGAACTTTCGTCGGGTGGAAATCTGTTTTTGCATCCATTGCCATCGTTCCGACCCAATATGGCCCGTGAACAGCATAGGTAGGCGCATCGGGACGCAAACCGACAGCAGCAGGTTTAGTATCTTGAGCGAAAACGACCGATACACTCAAAATAACAACGACGAGTGTGAGCGCGAAGTGCGCCCATGAACGAGTACGATGTAACACGACACACTTCCTTTCTTGAGGATGGAGAAAGGAATTTCCCCTCCCAAAGTTGGTACAACTTATTTCATGGTTGTTTGATAGTCGATTCCTGTAAAAGTCACTGCGTCAGGTAGCAATGCCCTATGAGCATCTTTGTCGCCTTTTAGTACGTCAAGCAAGAAGGCTGTCGCCATGTGGTCAATCAGATCGTGAACACGTTCCATATCCCAAACCGGGTCAGAACATGTCCAATAATTCGCAGCTAACCAAGGTGCTGCCTTGCAATCATCAAAGAAAATCATGTGATCGCCATTTTCGAAGATGACCCGACTCTTGATTGGACTGCCAAGGTGCTCATAAATCGGATAGGAGGTGATTGCGGGGATATTTAGACTGTCCTTTGAACCACCCATAACCATGGTCGGAACCTTGAGCTGAGCGATTCCCTCATAGTCCGCACCCCAAATATCGCCATCCCCTGCCAGAGAAATAACAGCCTGAACGCGCGGATCATTGGTTGGAGGCCACATGCCGGTTGGTGTTGAATTCAGACCAATCATGGCTGCGATCTCATCACTATGCGGAATAAATTGGCTGCAGTTGCTCAAATCGTTCTGTGCCACTTCCTCTTTATGCGCCTCACACCAACCGAAACTCATCTGCGCACCACCACCCGCCAAAGCCGTCCATCCACCCGATGAGTGTCCAAGAATACCGATGTGGTTCATATCAATAACATTTGCCAGCTCGCCCTTTGACGAAGTCAATTCCTCAGCACGAGCGATGACCAATTGAGGATCATGGAGACGATAGCCAGCGCCCGCCCAAAAAGCCTCGAAAGTTTCTCCGCGTGGATCCCATGAAATGACCACAAAGCCATAGGAAGCCAGATGCTCCAAGAGATAAGCATTTGAAGTGGAAAATCCAGCAAGCCCCGACGAAAACAGAACCAACGGATATGATCCATTCGTTATATCTGGTACTGCATCTCGCAGCGCCTGTCCATTAACCTTGAACGGGTTCGCAGGATTAGAAGGAGCGACTCTAACGGTATAGCTAGTCTGCTCTTTATCATTTTTGGGATTCAGCGCCGGATACCAGACATCCATCCCAACGATGTCTTTGCCATCTTTGAAGGTCAACTCTTTTGTGCCAACCCAATAAGGCCCATGTAAGGCATAGGTCGAGGCATCCGCACGAAAGCCAACTGGCGCTGGTTTAGCATCTTGAGCAGAAACGACCGACAGACTCAAAAGAACAACGACGAGGATGAGCGCCAGTTGCGCCCATGTACGAGTACGATGTGACACGACACACTTCCTTTCTTGAACATGGGGAGAGACTCAACCCCTCCCCTGTGAACAATGCAAATTCATTAGAAACCCTGTGCCTCGTACTTGATGCCGGGGAAGCTGACCGTATCCGGCGCGAGGGCTTTATGGGCGTCTTTGTCACCTTTTAGGATGTCGAGCAGAAAAGCGGTGGTGAAGTGGTTGAAGAAATCATGTGCACGATCCATGTCCCACACCGGATCGGAGCAGCCCTCGTACCAACCGATTTCCGACGGCCACGGATAATTAACACATTTTTCAGCAAAGACTGTATGGTCAGCGTTATTCAGGAGTACAGAAGCTTTTTGTACGCTACCAATATATTCCCATGTTGGGTTAACCCCCCATTCCTTTGGGACAGTCTGATCGCCACCACCATTGATCAGAAGTACTGGAATTGTGATCTCCGCCAGCCCTTTTGCACCTATCAACTCGGTTTCTCCAGCTGACACAATGATGGCTTTGATGCGGGGGTCGTTCCACGACGGCCATAGCCCTTTGGGTACCGCATGAAGGCCAGCCATACGCGCCATCTCAGCTTTCTGTGACAGCAATGGCCCACACAGCGCGCCAATGGTGTGGTCAGCAGCTAGCGGCGCACAGGTCGTCTTCAGCGCTTCAAAGTCAAAACGCGCCCCACCCATGAGAAGGGAGGTAAAACCGCCATAAGAATGACCGGCTACTGCAATCTGATTGATATCAATCATGCCAGCGAGCATCCCACCATTAGCAGTCAGTTTTTCTCCTAATGCAATCGTTCGCAGGATATCCATAGGGCGTTTCACACTGGTCGCCGGAATATCTTTATAAGTAGGATCCCACATTTCCGGATGATCAGGTCCCAACACCACAAAACCCAGTGAGGCAAGATGCTCCGCAAAATAGGCAAAATCATAGGGCAAACTGGCAAAGCCATGTGAGAAAATGACTAATGGATATGGGCCTTTTGATGTGTCTGGTGCTGCATCTTGCAAGGCATGGCCGTAAGATGGCATAGTGTAATCTACCGGCATCCCTTCAAACTTGGCTGGCAACGCTGGGTAAGTGATTTCCTCAACTAAACTGTTCGGATTCAGCGCCGGATACCAAATTGCCACTGACAGTGGGTATGCACCCTTCTCAATAGTCGTGGTCTGGAAGCCCACCCAGTACGGCCCATGGAGCGCATAGGTAGGCGCATCGGGACGCAGACCGACCGCAGCAGGTTTAGCATCCTGTGCGAAAACAACAGATGTACTTAAGAGAACAACGATAAAGATGAGCGCGAAGTGCGCCCATGAACGAGTACGATGTAACATGACACACTTCCTTTCTTGAGGATGGGGAGAGACATATGCCCTCCCCTGTAAACGCTAAGTCACTAGAAACCCTCCGCTTTATAGGTGATGCCGGGGAAGCTGACCGCATCCGGCGCGAGGGCTTTATGGGCGTCTTTATCGCCCTTAAGCACGTCAAGCAGGAAAGCAACCGCGAAATGGTTCGCCAAGTCATGGGTGCGGTCTACGTCCCAGACCGAATCCGAACATATAAAATAAAAATCATTACCCAGTACTTCCCAGGTGGTCGGGGCATCCTTGCAGCTCGATGTGAACATCTCGTGATTGCCGTTTGCGAAAGCAACCAGAATTTTTTCCTTACTGGCTGCCCCCTGATAGGTCAGCTTGGGACCCAATTCGTATGGTGTGGAACCATCAGATGTGCCGCCCATTGTGAGAAGCGGTACGGTGAGTTCTGCCAGCCCTTTCTCGTTAAAAGTAAAACCATCTCCTGAGATCGAGATAGCAGCATCTATGCGCGGGTCGCTCAAGGACGGCCACAGACCTGTCGGTACCGAGTCGAGCTTCAGAATCTTCGCCATTTCCTTCACAACGACATCGGTCGGTGGCGTACACATGGTTTGATAAGCTGATGGAGAATCCGATATAACCTTGGCACACAGCGCCGCATACTGCACCATGTCCATACGCGCCCCCGCCGAGGCAAGTGCTGTAGAGCCGCCTTGGGAATGACCCGCGACAGCGACCTTGTCCATGTTAATCATGCCTGCTAACGGGCCTTTGGCTGCGGTCAGCATAGCAGCATAATCAATCGTCTTTGATATTGTAACCGGACGGGCAAGCGCTGTTCGCGGATAATCGGGCGTTCCAGGACCATTTCTTTCTTTGTGGTCGGGGGCAATCACGACAAACCCGTACGAGGCGATACGTTCGATTGTCCATGCATATAACACCGATTCAGAACTCATTCCATGTGAAAATACCACCAGTGGATAGGGCGCGGCACTTAGATCGACTTTGGCATCGGAAAGCGCATGTCCGGCAATATTGACCAAAAGCTGATCCCGCGTGAAACCAAAATCCTCTGATTTCCAGTACATGACATAATTTATTTTTTCCTCGGCTCCCGCTGGATTGAGCGCCGGATACCAGACGCGAACGTCTACTGGATCGGCTCCAGCCTCGCGCTGAAATGCCTGTGTGCCGACCCAATAGGGTCCATGAACAGCATAGGCTGGTGCGTCAGGACGCAAGCCAACAGCAGCAGGTTTAGTATCCTGTGCAAAAATAATAGATGTACTTAAAAGTGCAACGATGAGGGTGAGCATCAAGTATGCCCATGACCGAGTACGATGCAGCATGACAAGTGTCCTTTCAACAAAATAAGAGAAGCCGTACTTCTCTTTTAATAACTATTCTGTAATGACCTAGCCAAAATCGTTGTACCGACATAAACCGAAAACTCTATTCACTGATATTTTCATCAGGCAGCTATGCAACAGTAAGAGTGGAGGGCTTGCGCCCTCCACTCCGACTTAAGGAGGATACTAGTCATGCGTCACTGTTAGGTTTTGCCATTGGAAAGTGTAAGTCTTGCCGGTGGCGTCCGCAGGCGTAGTGATCCAGAACCAGTTGGCCTTCGAGTAATACATTGCATAGCCATTTTGTTCTGCAATCAATGTACCATCCTTATGACCAGCCTTATCAACAATCTTCGTGATATCATCTGCTGATACCGCTAGTGCCAGACTGCCCGTGTTGGTCTTGGGGTCAATCGCCAGGATTTCGACACCGCGCAGCTGCTTGACTTCCTTAAAGGGATACAGCCACGGTTTGTCAGATGGCACACGAACTTTGTCATACTTGTAAAAGACTGCTACTGGCGCGGCTACATCGGCACCATTCAGTCGTCCGTCATAGATATAGCCATTGGTTGGTTGTGGTGGAGGTTTCTTGGTGTCACCTGCTTGAACCGCGACCAAGCTCAGCAATACCACCGCAATTGTAGTAAAAAGAACTAATCGCTTAAACATTTTATCCTCCTATACCGATTAACTAACCGGGCACGTCAACAGTTTTTCGTATGTGATTAGAAATCCATGTCGATGCGCCCAATATTGAATCCCTATTGATCCAGCATGTAGATCGTTGTTTTATCAGGTATATGCCTGTTATGTGGTTGATGGTACATGCGCTTCTTTGCTTAACGCTTCGCGTTTCTATAAAATGTTTTGTGCTACTTTTAGGGTAAAACTCAACGCAAAAAGCGTCATCTAATAAAAGTAAGAGATGCGTGTTGAGCGGTGTTGATTTTTTCGAAAAGGGTGTTGAGGTTAGCGCAGAATATGTAAGGCGCGCGCGCGGGCTACAGCGCTGGTGCGATTACGGACGCCCAGCTTTTGAGAGAGGTTATAAACGTGGGTGCGGATCGTGCCTTCACCGACCGTCAGCAGTTCAGCCATTTCGTGGTTAGATAATCCGTCTGCGACAAGGCGCAGCACTTCAAGTTCACGGTCAGTGAGCGGTTCGTCCAGCGGTTGCCGTGCCTGCTCATCGGTCATCAACAGCAGTTCGTTAACTACGGAATCAAGGTCGAGGTCTGTGCCATGCTGCCAGGCCGCAGTATAAGCATCCACACCCAACTGCTGGCTAAGCTGCGCCCGCAGGTCGTTCATCAGCGGCCAATTTTCAAACCAGCCAATCGGGCTGGCCGGATGAGTGAAGATCAATCCGAGTAATTCGGCGGCATGTTCAGCAGCGCCATCATGGGCCAGCAGCAGCGCGAACACCGGTAAATTCCACATGCGGATGCCGGGGCTGAGCTCTTCGGCCATTGACCAATATGCGCGCTCACGTGCCTTCTCGAAATTGCCAAGACCATAGTACGCTATCGCCATCGCGCGAGCGACAGAGCGTTCACGCATCAGATTGGGCCTAACAAGGACCAGGGCTTCTTCGGCAAGCTGAAGGGCTTCGGCGTAATTGCCCTCAACATTGGCGATGTTAGCTTGAGACATCCTGGCAAACCCCTGTTCACCGACATCCGTAAGCTGCATCACACCTTCGAGGTTTTGGGAAGCCATGCGCTTAGCCTGATCAAACTCGCCGCGAAAAAATGCCAGAACACCCAGCGACCCGATGCAACTGGCAGCCAGTTCTCGAAAGCCGTTCTGATTAGCGATGTTTAAAGCTTCAATAAAATCGTGCTGGCTGACTTCATACTGTCCATTACTGGCATATGTCCAAGCCCGGCGGAACAGGACTTTATACATGTGATAGGGATTGCCGAGTTTGCGCGCTTGTTGCAGGGCCAGATCAAGCTCTTTCATGATCGTCTCTTGATCACAGAAGAAGCCCTGATAATAGTTGATATTCAAATAGGTGACGGCTGCCCCAAAATCATCACCGATGCTCCGGTAAATAGCCAGCGCGCTCTTCAGTTCGTCAAAGGCTTGCGGATGACGGTGTTCAGTATCATAAACACCACGCTGCATCATGCAGTAGGCGACTTCAGCTTGATTTCCACCATTTTGGGCAATGGCTAACGCTCGATCAATGATGTCAATATCGGCGGATTGACGAATTCTGACCGCCAAACGTGCCCACACCGAATGTGGGACACTATCCGTAATGGGTTCAAAAGCAGCGGCGGCCACCTCAAAAAGGTGGCGCACATCGCCTGAAAAACTACGCGTTTCTCCAAACCACATCAATGGTTCAATCATTTGGTCAATGAGGCCAAATTCGCACTGTGCCACCGCATGAGTCCATGCCGCGCGGATGTTTTCAAAATCAGCCTCAATCATGTTCAAGGCATTGAGCTGCTTTTGCCCCTTCAGTTCCGGTTCGTACCGCCTCACAAAATCAGCATAATAAGCCATATGTCGATCTGCTGCCGCCGCAATGCCATCCGATTTAGCAAGCTGTTCGGCCCCATACTGCCGCAGCAGTTCATGAATGTCGTAACGCCCGGCAGCATCCTGTCTGATGAACGATTTATCTACAAGGGAAGCGAGTGTTTCCAAGCTAGCCCCTTCAACTTGCTCGGCGGCTTCCCGTGTAAAGTCGCCGCGAAAAACAGATAACCTTTCAAACATCCGACGTTCTTCTTCGAACAGCAGCCGCCACGAGTGATTGTAGACCGCCCGCATACTACGATGGCGTTCCGGAATGTTTTGTTCGCGACTGGTCAAGAAATCAATATTGTGTTGTATTGCGTCAGCGATTGCAGCGCAGGTCAGCGATTTCGTCCAATTGGCAGCCAGTTCAATTGCCAGCGGGATGCCTTCGACAAGCTGGCAGATACGCGTCACTTCCGGACAGTGATGGTCAAGGGCGAATTCGGGTTTAATTTGCGCGGCACGTTCCGCAAATAATCGCACCGCACTGTAAGGTTCGTCGGCCTCATCCGCTTCATCTGAGGGAAAATGCAGCCCGCCGACCACCCACTGCCACTCTTCATGCAGATTAAGCGGTTCGCGCGAGGTTGCAAGCAATCGTACATCAGGCGCATCAACCAAAATTTGTGTGATAAAGTCGGCACCTTCGACAAGATGTTCAAAGTTGTCCAGTAACAAGAGTGATTGCCGGTTACACAGATAGTTCAACGTTTGCTGTAAAGGATTATCACCGTCGCGGATCACCAATCCGAGACTATGAGCAATAGCGGATGGGATATGAGCAGCAGACCGGAGGGGTTGCAAGGGAACAAAATACACACCATCTCGATACATAGGGCCGATACGATTGGCAACTTCTACCGCAAGGCGGGTCTTACCGATGCCACCCGGCCCTACAAACGTGAGCAGGCGACACAGCGGGTTATTCAGCCGTTGGATGATTTCAAGCATTTCCTGCTCTCTACCCACGAATGAGGTAGTCTGACGAAGCAGGTTATGAGTGACTTTCACCGCCCCATCATGGGGGTTCATGCTTAAAAACCTTTATTTTTTATAATTTTTAATTTACTATACTCTTTTATGCAGTATTTACATCATGCTCATAATTGATTGTAATCTTCTCAGGCATTTACGGCAAATCTTTTATGAGTATTGCACAATCGAAGGGCGTACGAACTCAGTTCCCAGCCCTTTTCGTTTTCCTAGCCGAAGCGCCTATTGGCCCATACCCGCGCATTCAATACATCGGCCACACTTTGTGGATTTTCAGTCGTCAAAATCAGGTCGAAGAACACATTCGGGTATTCTTTCTGGATGACTTTCCGCATACTGTCGGCTAAATCCGGTGGCGCAATGACGGTGGCGGCCAGAGAACGATCGTAGGGAATGTACAGGATGAAGTCCCACACGGTCGTCACAATCGGATGAAACGTATTCCAGTAGGCGCGTCCAGCCTCAATAAACCACTGTGGATCAAGCCCGGGCGCGAGGATAACCGCGTGGAAGCTCGGCTCACCGATAACCGGCCCCGGCCCTTTAGGATGCACCACGTTCGCCGGCCACTGTCCGCCCTTGGGAATTTGCGCAATGGACACCAGCTTATCGAGAGCAGGCAGTTGGTTGTTGTAGTATTCGTCTTCCTTCCACAGCGCCAAACCGAAATGCCAGGGTTCTGCCTTGGCCGCAATCCAGTTAAACATGGCGGCCGTTCCCTCAGCGTGGGCGGTGCGGTCATAACCCGGAAAACGTGGATCGGGTCGTTGAGCATCATGTGTCGGCAGCGGATAAATCCCGCCCTCTGTGCCAAATACGGGTAACGGCCCGGCACCGAACCATTCCTGTAAGCGCTGGTTAAAAGCCACACCCATAGCTGTTATGCCATTAGGATCACCGTATGGTGTACTGCCTGTGTTACCGAATGCCGTCCGTCCGGGATCAAAACTCTGGGTAAAGGGGTCGTAGGGATATTCGAAGTGCCAGCCATCTTCCAGCGCGTTGTAGTTGGCGGGATCGCGCGGCACACTCGGCTGCCCCGGCTGCTCCTGATACCAATGGTTGAGTGCGTAAGGGTGCGTCGCCCACCATAAACCGTTGTCGATGATTTTGGCAAAGCGCTCACGCTGATAATCGCGCATATAGCCGAGCAAAGCGTCCATCCATTGGATCGCACCGCTCACGCCGCTGGTTTCCCCCAACGCGAAAAAGCCTGGATAGCCGCCTTGATTCATAATGAACTCGGCAAACATGATCCAGCTTTCGCACAACGGTTTGATGACCTCATCGAAGTTGCGGTAGTCGATGCGGCTTTTCATGCCCTCCGGCCATTCAGGATCAGCAAAGTTCGGCTCGTTAAAGAATTCGAACCACTTCACACCTGCGCCGATATACTTGCCCCACTGGTTACGGATCGAGTCATCTGGCGGCGAGGCTCCCGGCGCAGGCCGGTAAATACGCACAATCGGGGTGATGTTTTGGCTGAGCATCCACGCGCAGTCGTTGGCGAATTCCTCACCACCCGTGACCATCTTATACCAACCGAGGTGTAAGCTCGTCAGGCGGTCATGGTTAATCGGCTTGTACGCGCCTTCGTTGTGCATCCCCCGGGGATTGCCCGACCATTGATATTGACTGAGTTGCAAAGGTTTGACCTCGTCATATTAAATACAATAGGGCGAACCAGTGGCTCGCCCTATCATTATATGTCATATGCGTTTGTCGTACTGCTGTGGCTCTAGACGACTGGTGTATGCTCGTCGTCTTCGGCCAACGCTTCGTCAATTTGCTGCTGCAGACGGTCGCTGTTCTTATACTTGCCATTCGTATACAGGTCATCGAACTTGCGCTTGCCAGCATAGCTGTGGGCAAACCGGTTCTTCTTATTTGCCATCAGCATGAAGGCGCCAATAGCGACCAGCACCACCGGTAAAGCCAGATTACCAAAGATGCCACCGTTGCCGAAAATCATCAGCTCAAAGAAGATCGCGCCGACAATGAAACCAATCGCGCCAATACGCATCAGGATGCTGGAGGCCTTGTGCGAGCCTTCATCACCGGTACGCTGTGCCATAAAGCGCAAGGCCAGCCCGACGAACAACGGATACAGCGTCCAGATATAAGCCCAGCTTTCCCAATGTCCGGTAAGGTTCTGGTAAAACAGGATCAAGCCGGTGCCGGTAATCACCGTTCCGGGTACCGCTAAACCAGCGACCTTCTTGTCGCCGGTGTAGGCGAAGTAGAGGAAGGCCAGACCGGGCACTGCGACGAACAACGGCCACAGTGTACTGATCATGCCACCGAAACCTGTCAACTGACCCAGGAACACCAGCACACCAAGGCCAATCAACCCTACTGCCAGTACCGGACGACCATCACGTTCTGCTGTCATCATCATTTTTCTCCATCTAATTGCGGACGTATTGCACATTAATACGCAGCACATGAAGAAAGGTTGCACAGACAAAAATAGAGGCGGGACGCTGCCCACCTCTGTCTGAAACTTTAGTTGTGCATGATGACTCTAGCTCGAAAGCAAGCGCGCGTTGTCACTATCCCAGAACACATTCACGATGTCGCCAGTCGTATAGTATTTGTCGGAGCGCAGACCGTAGTTCTGCACACGCACGATTACTTCAATCTTGTAATCTGCTCCAATGCCGATGCGATAGCGCGTATCGGTACCGATGTAAATGTCCTGCAAAATCTTGCCAGTCACCATATTGACATCCGGGTCTTTCAGGACGGCCGCTTTGTAAATCTCAGCCGTATCGCTGCTGCCGTCCGGGAATTTCACCTGTCCTGTCGATTGAAACACATTGAGCTTTTCGGGACGGATCGCTACTGTACATGCGGTTGGCGGTTCCAAATCAGGACTGGGAACACCGCGTATGGTCGTCTTTTCATCCAGCTTGACGAGCGCGTACTGCCCGACCATATCGGTGAATGTACCACTGACGAAGTTGGTTTCACCGATGAAGTCCGCCACGAACTTGGTCGTTGGCGCTTCATAGATTTCTTCCGGCGTACCGACCTGCAACACTTTCCCTTTATCCATAACGGCGATCCGGTCGGCCATCGTCATCGCTTCTTCCTGATCGTGCGTCACGAAGATAAAGGTGATGCCCAGGTCCTTCTGCATGGCTTTCAATTCATAACGCATCGCTTCACGCAGTTTGAGGTCGAGCGCTGACAGCGGTTCGTCAAGGAGCAGCACTTGCGGACGTTTCACAATGGCGCGCGCCAAAGCTACACGCTGCTGCTGCCCGCCCGACAGCTGGCGTGGGCGGCGGTCCCGTGCCTGCGGCAGGCGCACCCGCTCAAGTGCTTCTTCGGCACGTTTCTTGGCATCGGCGCGGCTGACGCCTTCCATCTCCAAACCGAACATGATGTTTTGCAAACTCGTCATGTGCGGAAAAAGTGCATAATCCTGAAAGACCGTGTTCACAGGACGATGAAACGGCGGCACATCCTGTACAGCTTTACCACGGATCAGGATTTTGCCTGATGACGTGTCTTCAAAGCCAGCGATCATCCGCAGCGTGGTTGTCTTACCGCAGCCGCTTGGCCCCAGCAGTGCGAAGAATTCACCATCGTTAATTTGCAGCGACACATCATCCACAGCACGGACTGCGCCATCCCGTCGGGGAGCAGCGAATTCTTTGACCACATTGATCAGTTCGACATCATACTCAGCCATATTCCCATCCCTTTAATCAATACGAAAAGCGGTTCGCCCAGATAATAGCTATCCGGCCTCAAGTGTCATGCTTCCGATTACTGCCCCAACAACGTGCGAAGTTCTGTCCATGCATCGTTATACAACCGTGTGGCTTCTTCCCCCACGTCTAGCGCGGGGAATAACACCTTACTGGATTCCTCGGTTGGATAAATAATGTCCGAGTTCAAATATGCCTCGTCAATCAGCTTGTCATCAATCGACTTTTGGTTGGGCGTGGCATAAGCCGTAAAGTTGCTGATGTCTGCCCCAACCTGCGGGTCAAGTACATAATCCATAAACGCCAGCGCCAGTTCATAATGGGGTGCGCCTTTGGGTATCGCCATGTTGTCCACCCAGCGGAGACTGCCTTCTTTTGGAACCGCATAGGCAAACTTATCTTTGCAATTCTGATCTGCGTTGGCTTCGCAGTCCGCGATAATCTGGAAGATGTCGCCACTGTATTCAACGACCATATCCATTTCGCCGGTCAGCAGTTTTTCCTGTCCATCATCAGCAGCCAGCGCCCGCACATTGCTGCCATGTTCCACCAGAAAATCACGTGCAGCGACTATGTCAGCGGGTTCCTTGCTGTTGGGATCTTTGCCTAATAAATTGAGCGCAATCGCCAACATGCCCTGTGGATCATCGATCCATGCTACGTTTCCCGTGAAGTTCCACATATCGTCCCAACTGGTGACTTCCTTGCCGACAACGGTTTTGTTATAACCAATACCCAGCGTACCCCATTGGTACGGCACGGTAAATTTGTTGCCTTTGTCATAAACGGGATCTGTCAAAGATTGAGTCACGTTAGCGAAGTTCGGGATTTTAGTCAGATCAATCGGCTCGACCAACCCTTCACGGATCAGCAGTTCGACCGATGAACTGGTCGGCACGATAATGTCATAACCGGGGTTACCCTGCCGCAGCTTGGCGATCACTTCTTCGTTGCTGCCAAAGTTATCCTCGTTGACCTTCACGCCACACAGGGTTCCAAAATCGGGACGTGTGGTATCAGCCTCGTAGGTCGTCCAATTCCACCAGTTCAATACACGGTCATTTTCGGGCAGGCTTTGCACCAGCTTGACCACATCGTCAGGACATTTCCAACTGGTTTTAGGCGTGCTGTTTTGAGCCAGCGCAGGAGCAGCGCCCATCACCAGCAAACCCAGTCCTACCATCATTGTGCCTAAACGGGTCATTGCATCAGCCTTTACAAAATGAAATGAAAAATAAAGTGTCTAATTTTTCGTCTGTTAAAAAAGCGATCCATAAATGAGAAGGGGCAGGTCTTGCAACCTACCCCTTAGCAAATTCGTTAGGACTACTGTCCGAGCAGGGTACGCAGTTCCGTCCATGCGTCATTGTACAAACGGGCAGCGTCATCACCCACATCGACGACTGTAAACAGTGTCTTGCTGGCTTCTTCATTGGGGTAAATGATGGTCGAGTCCAGATATGCAGGATCGATCAACTTCTCATCGATAGCCTTCTGGTTCGGAGAGGCATAAGCGGTGAAGTTGCTGATGTCCGCGCCGACCTGTGGGTCAAGCACATAATCGATAAAGGCCTGTGCCAGTTCTTTGTGAGGGGCATCCTTCGGGATAGCCAGATTATCGACCCAACGGATTGCGCCTTCCTTGGGAATGACGAAATCGTACTTGCCCGCACACTTCAGATCAGCGTTGGTATCGCAGTCGGCCATCTTCTGGAAGATGTCACCGCTATATTCAACGACCATATCGGCCTCACCACTGACCAGTTTTTCCTGACCATCATCCTGGGCGATAGTACGAACGTTGCTGCCATGATCAACCAGGAAATCACGGGCGGCACTAATATCATCGGCATTGGTGGAGTTAGGATCTTTACCCAGCAGCACCAGCGCGATACCCATCATATCGCGTGGATCTTCCAACCACGCCACGTTGCCCTGGAAGTTCCACAGATCATCCCAACTGGTCACTTCTTTACCGACCGCTTCTTTGTTATAGCCGATGGCAATCGTACCCCATTGATAGGGTACAGTGTACTTGTTATCGGGATCATAGGTCGGCTTCTGCAACGCGGTTGTCAAATTGGCATAGTTGGGGATCTTGGTGAGGTCGAGTTCTTCCAACAGGCCTTCGCGCACCATTTGTGGAATAAAGGTTCCGGTGGGAACGATCACATCATAACCGGGATTACCCTGGCGCAGCTTGGCGATCAATTCTTCATTGCTGCCGAAGTTATCTTCCATAACCTTCACACCGCACAAAGTCCCAAAATCAGGACGGGTTGTGTCGGCCTCATAGGTCGTCCAGTTATACCAATTCAGTACGCGGTCACTTTCCGGTAGAGCCTGTACCATCGCGACCACATCTGCCGGACAAGTCCATGTGGTTTTGGCTGCCGTGGATTCTGCGGTCGCATCCTGCGCGAAAGCCGGTACTCCCAACGCTAGCAACCCCAAACAGAGTACAAGCGACAATTTACGTAACATTTTGCCTCCTAGATACATGCTTTGAGAACATTCAATTGTGGAGGTAGGCACTTGGTTAAGTGCGGTTCGCCCCACGGCCCTGTATAAACAAGGAAAACCCGACTAACACCATCGATGCCAGAAGCAGGACGGTGGAAATCGCATTAATTTCTGGCGATACGCTCTTTCGCAGCAAACCGTAAACGAAAATCGGCAGTGTGTTCGTGCCGACGCCGTTGGTGAAGAAGGTCACGATATAATCGTCCAACGACAACGTAAACGCCAGCAATGCGCCTGAAATGATACCGGGCAAAATCAGCGGGAAGGTGACACGCCAGAAGGTCTGCCACTCGTTTGCACCCAGATCGCGGGCGGCTTCTTCATAGCGTGGGTTCATATCCGCCAGACGTCCGCGTATGGTAATCACCACGAACGATACCGAAAATACCACATGCCCGATAATGATGGTGCCAAAACCCAATGTAGCCCGCTGACCGGTAATAAATTGAACCACATCAAATAGAAATTTAAAAAACACAGCCAGGGATACGGCCTGCGTAATTTCAGGGATCACAACCGGCAGATACAACACCGCATCGACGATCCTCTTACCGGGAAAAAACCCGCGTTCCAGCGCAATCGAAACCATCGTTCCGATGACGGTAGAAATAAGAGTCGAAATGACTGCGATAAACAGTGTGTTTCGCAGCGCACCGACCATATCACCTGTGAATTGGCTGGTACCGTTAAAAATTTCTGCGTACCAATCGGTGGTGAACCCGCCCCACACCGAAACGGTTTTGCTCTTATTGAACGACAGCACCACCAGCACGACAATCGGGGCCCACAGGAAAAAATACGACACAATCGGGTTCAGGTAGAAAAGTACTTTTCCCACCTTCCGCGACAGCATGTCACGGCGGATCTGACCATAATTGAAGTCGATCTCGCTCAACGCCGGACGGACAGGCGGACTCATTGTTTGCTCGGTCATTATGCCACCTCCCGATCACCGTAGCGTAGATAGATGACGACACCAATCGTAACCAGCAACATCAGTACCGCCGATAAGGCTGAACCGCGCGGATAATTCGCACCGCTGCCGCGAATGTTTTGCTGGATCAGGTTACTAATCATTAAGCCTTGCGTACCACCGAGCAAATCAGGCGTCACGAAAGCGCCAATCGTCGGGATAAACACCAGAATAAAACCGGCTACTAATCCCGGCGCGGTCATCGGTATCACAACACGCAAGAGCGTTTTCAGGTCGTTCGCGCCCAAATCGTTGGCGGCCTCGACAAAACGGAAGTCGAATTTCTCGACCACTGCATAGATCGGCAGCACCATAAAGGGCAGATAGCTGTAGACCAGACCCAGAATAACCGCTTCACGCGTGTTCAACCACGTCAGCTTGCCGTTAACCAGAAGCCCTAGACCGCCAACCGCATTCAGTAGACCGGCCAGGGTTCCTTCGGGCGCAATAATGGTTTTTAAAGCGTAAGTCCGTACTAAAAAGTTGGTCCAAAAGGGCATAATAATCAAAAACATGGCGAACTGGCGCACATACGGATTTTTACGTGTCGCAATAAAAAACGATAAGGGATAACCCATGAATAAACAAATCAAGGTGGTCAGCAGCGAAATCCATACCGAACGCAGGATGACCGCCGAGTAGATCGGGCGCGCTTTCCAGAAGTCGAATGCGTCGGCATAGTGGTTCAGCGTCAGCGGCAGTTGACCGCCTGCACCATCCGTCGTTGGGGTCATAAAGCTGATCGCCAGCACAATCAACACTGGTAGGATAAAGAATATGCCCAACCAGAAAACAGCAGGCAAAGACAGGAAAATACCTTGTCTACGTGCCCGGTCTTTCATGAATTGCGCGTTAGTGGTCGTAGCGGCCATATCTACCCCTTAACACGTAGCTTTAGATAACATGAGGGCAAATAATAAACCTTATATTGCTTTTGGGCAACATTCACAGTGTAGCAAAATATGCAGGTGAAATCCTGTAAATAGTAACCAACGTAACCAACAGGAAAATAATACTACGATGAGGACTCGATAATCCCCCTGTTATGAGGGGTTCGTCAATCCACCTGCTTGACGGGCAGCGTATCACAGGAGGCGGTCAAAGACAGGAATTCAGCTTTTACCCAACCCTGCTTGCCTTGAAAATCGCCATACCACCACACCGAGTCTTCGCTGTGGCCGTACAATGCAATCGTATTGTCAAACGGGATCGTCATCTCAACCGCCGCATCCGCTTCAGGCTTGGCGCGTAAATTGACATTAAACTTGGTCAGCGCCAAACATGGTGAGGGTAAAGTCACGGTCGGTAGCGGTGTGCTGGTGACAAATACGTAAAGTGTCGCGGTCGCCGTACCAGTGGGGCGTGGAGTGCGAGTCATGGTAGGTGTGCGGGTAGCAGTCGCGGATGGAACAGGCGTCGCTGTGCGGGTCGGGCCAGTCAGTGTGGGCGTCGTCTGCAAAGCCGCCACATCAATCGGTGTGACCGTCGCCAGGGCAGGCAGCAGGATTTTTTGCGAGGTAATCGGAACGGTAAAGGTCGCCAGCACCACCAGCGCACCGATGCCGATGCTAAAGATACCGCGTGACTGTTTGAGCTTTTGTTCACGCCGCAGTTCCAACAGCGCCACCAGCAGTCCCACCACCACCAGCACCGCGCCGATCAGTATCGACAGGCGCAAGGGCTGTGGCTCAGGTATATCGCCCATCGACCCTTCAATCACACCCGCCAACGGCAAGAGTGCCGCCAGAAAGGCCAGCAGCAGTTCCACGAAAGTGATCTTTATAGCGTTGCGTAATGTGCGGATTATGGCGATGAGAATGAAAAACAGTGCGAAAAGCGCACCTGCCAGTACCAGGAGTAAGCCCACCATGCGCCTCAATATTTGTCTACGATTATGCAGCCATTATGCAGCAACCAGCGCCGGGTGTCTAGCGCCCATCAACGTTAACGACACGGGCGAATCTCGTGCAATTAATTTAACCGATTGTTATGCTGAATTTAACAATTCGTTCACGCCCGGTTAGCGAATACTGGCTAAATTTAATTTCGCGTTATAATCACGCAAGGTTTTGACAGCTTCATAGCGCAATGCGCTTGTTTTGATCTCAAGCTCGCTAAAACCCATAAACTCGTTTTTTTAGGAGAAAACAGAGATGAAGTCCACGAATATGTCTCGCCGCAAGTTCCTCCAACTGGCGTCACTCGCCAGCGCCGGTATCGCCGTCAGCATCGCGGGTGTACCTGTGTTTGCACAAGACCCCACCGCTACTCCTGAAGCACCACTTCCGGCTGCGCCCGCACCCGGTCCCATCGATCTCGAAGCCGCCGGTGGCATGGATAAACTCGTTGAAGCCGCTAAGGCCGAAGGCGAACTTTCGACCATCGCTCTGCCGGATAGCTGGGCCAATTACGTACAAATCAAGAAAGACTTCTTAGCTAAATACGATTTTCTAAAACACAATGACCTCAACCCCGATGGCAGCTCGGCTCAAGAAATCGAAGCCATCAAATCCAACGCTGGCAACAAAGGTCCTCAGAACCCCGACGTCATCGACGTGGGCTATAGCTGGGGTCAGAAGTCCATTGACGAAGGTCTGCTCCAGCCCTATAAGGTCGCCACATGGGACACCATCCCTGATTCAGTTAAGGACAAAGACGGTTATTGGTACGGTGACTACTACGGCACACTGGTATTTGAAGTCAATGCCGATGTCGTGACCAACATTCCTCAAGACTGGTCAGACCTGCTCAAGCCCGAATACAAGGGACAAATTGCCCTCGCTGGCGACCCAACCGGTGCCAATCAGGCCATTTTCACCGTCTGGGCAGCTGCCCTCGCCAACGGTGGTTCGCTGGATGATGCCACCGCCGGATTGGATTTCTTCAAGAAGCTGGTTGACGCGGGAAATGTGGTTCCGGTAATCTCCAGCGCCGCTACCATTGCAAAGGGTGAAACCCCCATCACCATCCGTTGGGACTACAACTCACTCGGCAACCGTGACGCCAATGCCGACAGTGTGAAGATTGAAATCGTCTATCCCAAGAGCGGTTCGATTGCTGGTCTTTACATTCAGGCCATCAGCGCCTATGCGCCTCGCCCGAATGCTGCCCGTCTGTGGATGGAGTACCTGTACTCGGATGAAGGCCAACTGGCATGGCTGACCGGTTACGCCAAGCCTGTCCGCTTTGATGATCTGGTGAAGAACAAGGCTATCCCCGAAGATTTGGCTGCCAAGCTGCCCAAGTCGGACGTACCGGTTGCCTTCCCGACCATCGACCAGATCACCAAAGTCTCAGATCAAATCAAGACCGGTTGGGCGGACAAAGTCGGGTTGGCATATCCTAAGTAATCGGAGAATTGTTTTCAACGTAAGCTAATGGTTAGGGGGTGCCGCGTGCGCCCCCTTGTCATTTCAATGCAAAGTTTTGTCACAATCGTTATAATCCGGATATTCGCTAATCGACTAGAAGGTTGGGGGGTTGCATGGCGGGTCTTACAACTATGGAAGTCGGTGCTGCTGCCACCACACCCGGACTTCGACGGCGGCTGAGCGGTTTGTGGACATGGAATTGGCTGGGGCTGGTACCCTTTATTCTCTTTATTATTGCTTTTCAATTGTTCCCTGCGATGTCGATTGTCGTGAAGTCGTTCCAGGATACCAGCGGGAAATTCACATTTGACAATATCAATTCACTGAATACGCCGCTGATTTTGGGCGCTTATTTATCATCCATACGAATTAGTTTATTAAGTGCTTTAGGTGGCGCGCTCATCGGGTTTTTCCTGGCATGGGCCATCACGCTCGGTCATCTCCCCGGTTGGATACGTTCGGCGGTCCTTTCATTTTCCGGTGTGGCCTCCAACTTTGGTGGTATTCCATTGGCCTTCGCCTTCATCGCCACCATCGGGCAGGTCGGCATCTTAACAGTAGCGTTGAAGGGAATCGGCATCTTCCTCTATCCCGATTTCAAACTCTACAGCGTCACCGGATTGATCATCGTCTATATCTACTTTCAAATTCCCTTGATGGTACTCATCATGGCACCCGCGCTTGACGGGCTGCGGCAGGAATGGCAGGAAGCCAGTGAAAATTTGGGTGCCAGCCGCTTCCAATACTGGCGCTATATCGCGATGCCCATCTTGCTGCCCTCCATCGCTGGCACGTTCGCCCTGCTCTTTGGCAATGCCTTCGGCGCACAGGCGACTGCTTTTGCCTTGATCGGCGGTGGTGGTCAATACTCGGTCATCACCCTGCTCGTCGGCAGCCAGTTCAGTTCGGATACGTTTAACAATCCCGGCATCGGTAATGCGCTTGCCTTCGGTATGATCGTCGTCATGGTCGTGACCATTTTTATTTACAGTATTTTACGTCGTCGTGCCGGTCGCTGGCTCAAAGTGGGAGGTGAATAATGCCGAAGCGAACTTCCATCTGGGCATGGTTCTGGGTAATTGTAGTCGCGCTCTATTTCTTCGTGCCTTTGTATGCCACCTTCCGTTTTTCGTTGCAAGCCAAACGCGGCGAACTCGGCTTCACCGCCTACACCAACGTCTTGCAAGCACCGGCCTTCATCAAGAGTTTTACCTTCTCGATGCAAACAGCCGTGATTACTATTCTCGTCAGCACCTTGCTTATCGTTCCCACCGCGTATTGGGTGCAGCTTAAACTCCCACGTGCGCGTACCTTCATCGAATTTATCACGCTGCTGCCCTTCGTCATTCCGGCGGTCGTTTTGGTATTTGGATTGATTCGCGCCTATAACGGCACTGGCCTAACCGATAGTTCCAGCGGCGTTTACACCATCATGGTCGGCGCTTATGTGACGCTCTCGTTTCCCTACGTCTATCGTTCGGTGGATAATGGCCTTCAATCCATCAAAGTACGAACGCTAACCGAAGCGGCGCAGAGCCTGGGCGCAGGCTGGATAACCATCCTCTTTCGGGTGATTTTCCCCAATGTCTTCGTCTCGATCATCAACGGCGCTTTCATCACCTTCGCCATCGTCATGGGCGAATTCACCATCGCATCCCTGTTGTCACAGCCTACCTTCGGCCCCTATTTATTCCAACTCAGTTCCGCCAAGGTTTACGAACCTTCGGCCTTGACCATTCTCAGCCTCGCGCTGACATGGTTATGTATCGCACTTATTCAACTGCTGGGTCGGCGTTCGGGCCAAGCCCGCACCACCATGTTTAGATGAGGGTATTGACGTGTCATTTTTGGAATTGACTGACATTCACAAAGAATTCGCTAAATTTACCGCCGTCGAGGACTTTAACCTCAATGTAGACAAGGGTGAGTTTGTTTCCTTCCTCGGCCCCAGCGGATGTGGTAAAACCACCACCTTACGCATGATTGCAGGCTTCGAAAAGCCCACCAGCGGACACATCAACATTGAAGGCAAGGACATCACCAATGTGCCTGCCAACAAGCGCAATATCGGCATGGTGTTCCAGTCTTACGCCCTCTTCCCCAACCTGAGCGTTGCCAACAACATCGGCTTCGGCTTGAAGGTCAAAGGCGAATCCGCCAGCGTCATCAAGCAGCGCGTCGGCGAAATGTTGGAACTCATCCGCATGAGCGAGTTTGCCAACCGCTATCCCTTCCAACTGTCTGGTGGACAGCAGCAGCGCGTTGCACTCGCCCGCGCCATCGCCATCCGTCCGCAGGTACTGTTAATGGACGAGCCGCTTTCCGCCCTGGACGCCAAAATCCGGATCACGCTGCGGCAGGAAATCCGTGCCATTCAGCGCCAGCTCGGCATCACCACCATCTACGTCACCCACGATCAGGAAGAAGCCCTCTCCATCTCGGATCGCATCGTGGTGATGAGTCGCGGACGTATGGAGCAGGTGGGTACGCCGCTCGATATTTACAACGCGCCCCAAACCCGTTTCGTGGCCTCATTCGTCGGCACGCTCAATCTATTGGATGCTCAAGTCGTGGATGCGCGCGGTGGGCGCATCAAGATTGATGATCAGGAAATCGAAGTCGGGCAGCAGTTGGTCGGCGCACAGGTCGGTAAGGCGGTATCGGTCGCCATCCGCCCCGAAGCTATCACCATCAACGGCAAAAATGCCAGCCTTGGCAATCACCTGCAGGGCGCGGTTGATGATGTGTCCTTCCTCGGTTCGGTCGTGCGGGTGCGGGTGCGTCTGGAAACCCAGCACATCAACTTTGACAGCTTCAACAATCCTAATCTCGTGCCACCGGCTATCGGGCAGCCCGTCTCACTCAACTTTATGCCGGAAGCCTGTATGGTCGTCCGCGACGAATAAACCCTCGCTTTTCAACCGACCCTCATCCTAAAATTGTGCGAATTGTTTTCTTCCCTCCCTCGTAAACGAGGGAGGGCCGGGGTAGGGGTTATCCGATGAATATCCTCAACGTGGGCTACACATCGACCAATTACTACATTCTTGCGGACACCAAACCACGTCTGCTCATTGACGTCGGTTTTGCCGGGACACTGCCCAAACTCCAGCACGAATTGAAGCGCATGAACATTCAGCTTGCTGACATCAAGCATCTGCTGGCGACCCATTACCATCCCGACCACGCCGGACTCGCGCAGGAACTACAACGTATCGGGATGAAACTGATCGTGGTTGATGTCCAGCAAGCCGCCATCGCCGCTGTCCAGCATGATCCCAAACTGGCAAAAAACGACTCGCCCTTCGATCCCAAAGCGGCTGTCATGATCACCCTCGCCGAAAGCCGTGCTTTTCTCGCCAAACTAGGTGTTCAAGGGGAGATTATCGCTACTCCCGGTCACTCTGATGACAGTATCAGCCTGATTCTCGATACGGGTGACGCCTTCGTTGGCGATCTTACCCCGCCCATGATGGCAGGCGAGGACAACCTGCACGCTCTCCAAAAGAGTTGGGACGCCATCCGTGCGCACGGCGGCAAACGCATCCACCCCGGTCATGCGCCAGTTTTCAATTTGAAATAACCGGCCTTATGGTAACCAGAACAATTCAGGCATGACCGCATCTGTCATGCCTAAACTAAGATGATTAGTGATCTTTTGCCGGAGGCCTCTTGTGATATCGGCTGCATAAAGAAAGATGACGCCTTTCTGCAATTGCCAGGAAAAGAAAGCCACTTTTGTGCTATCCAGCGACCAGATGGCTCCAAAGTCAAGCCCACCTAAACCCTGCGAAAGATGCTGTAAATCTGTGCCATCTGGTGAGATGATATAAAGATCTTGATTACCCCCTTCTTTGTTGGTAAAAACGATCTTTGAACCATCCGGCGACCATTTAGGCTCTCCATAATGAGCCGTTTCGGTTTCGAGCAAACGGTGCAAATGCGAACCATCAGCGTTCACGAGATAAAGCGCAGCGTTATGATAATCGCTAGCCATCAGCGAAAATACAAGTTGGCTGGCATCGGGTGACCACGCCATTTCATGTACCGTCATATACAGTGGCATCGTCCACTCTTGCAAATGGTTGCCGTCAGTTTGGCTCATACACAGGTATCGAGCATTACTACACGCAAATGCAATGTGTTTGCTATCCGGTGACCACACAAAATCATAGCCGTTGATGTTCTCGGTGGGCGTTAAATCGACAATATGCGTCCCGTCAGCATTCATCACATAGGTATCACCACTGGCTAATGAAGCCCTTTGTGTTCCCTTATCCACCACACTAAAGGCAATATGCGTCCCATCAGGCGACCAAACCGGTGGGCCATAATTGCCTTTCCATAACTGCCTGATCGTCGCCAGCTGTGCCAGATTCTTTGGCGGGATCGTCGTGTTGACCGGAGATAAACAAAACCCTGAAATATTTCTCGCAAAACACAGTGATCCATAAACCCGCTGCGTATCAATCGCGGATAGAAACCCGATGTCATCATAAGGCTCTTGTGGTAGTGAAGTCCGCCTGCCGATTTCAAGATCAACCATATCAACCGTAAAATGACGGTCAGGCTTGGGATAATCCGTAAACACCAGTTGTCCCAATCTCACACGCGGCCTCACCAGAGGCGACTCGATAATCGCCATGACGAGCAGTAAAAGCGCGCTCATCACCATGATGACAGCTAGATAAAACCGAACCATCAACGCTGACCTACTCACATCGAATAAATGGGATTATGATTCGTATACAGCTTAATCCGATTTCGGATGGATGAAGCAAAGGAATCCCCAAATGGCAAAGAAAAGTGTCAGCAACACAGCCCTCGGCGCAGCAGTCTGCCGCTTAATCGAACAATATGAACCGGCTGAAACCCGTTTATTCACCGATCCGCTCATCAAGGATTTGGTCGGAACGCCGCTCCGCCTGATGATGCAGCTTGGCCCTATGCGCGCCCTGACCGTCAACCGTACTGAAGCCGTTGCGCGAGGTATCTTTGGCGCTCAGATTTGCCGCACCTGCTTTATTGATGAAACCGTCGAAGCCGCGCTCGCCAAAGGCATGCGCCAGTTGGCTGTTCTCGGTGCAGGTTATGACACCCGCGCCTACCGCCTTGTGGGGATTGAACAGGTCAAAGTCTTTGAAGTCGATCTGCCTCATGTACAGGCCGACAAAAAGGCCAAGGTTCAAACACATTTTGGACGCATACCGGCTAATGTCACCTTTATTCCCATCGACTTCGATACACAGACCCTCGAAAACGTCTTTGCCGGATCAAATTTTGACGCATCCAAACCTGCCATGTTTGTTTGGGAGGGCGTCACCCAATACATTCCTGAAGCCTCTGTCCACCAGACATTATCATTTATCGGCAAGGCTTTCCCCGGCAGCGAAATCGTGTTCACCTATGTTCTCCGCAGCATCATCGAACGCCGCACCGGTAATCCCGAAGCCGAGCGCATGATGGATGTCGTTTCGCGCAGTTCCCCTTGGATTTTCGGCCTCGAACCGTCTGAAGTGCAAACCTTCTTGCAGCCTTTTCACCTCAAGGTGATGGCTGATGTAGGCAGCGCCGATTATCAAACTCGCTATGTTCAGCCCCACCATCGCGACCTCTTTACAACCGAAGCCGAACGCGCCGTCCATGCGGTCGTCGCGTCATAAGTGCATCGCGCCCATCCCCAACCTTGTATGACGCACGGCTTGTTGCACGATATGGCGTTATATCAAAAAACCACCGAAAGATAGATTAGTATGCTCACGACGAAACCGGCTGATTTTGAAGCCGCTTGAGCAGGTTTGTCTTTTGGTTAGCATGAGCGCTTTAGCCTCATGCGGCGCGACCGTATACGTCATCTCGATTTAATACTGAGGCCTCCAATAATCTTCGTAATCAGGTTTAATTCTGGTTTGTATAGGCAACCATCCGCTAACCATTCCCCAACCTCACCACGCTTTCAGTTCCCTCAAAAAGGTTAGCGCCGACGCTTCGAAAGAGTTACCAAATGGTCTTCCAAAATGTAACCCATTCGTTCACCGTTTCGGTTATGATTTTCGCAGGGACACGATATGCCGTGTCCGGGCTGTTTAACATCTCACCCATTGCACGATCCGCCCAAAATGCATCTGTGCATTTGCCGCCTGTGCCGCATTTGCCGCTTGTTGCGCCTGTTGAGTTATTGACGACTGTAACGATTTTAATAATCGAAGCAATCCCTTTAGGGACGACATTTGCGAATTTTCTCCCTCATCCCCGATTCGGAATGTTCAATTTTCAGGAGACATCTAACAATAAGGTACAGCCTCTTGATTTTGGCTGGCGACAACAAAAAGAGGCGCTTCCGCACCCCTCTTCGCATTTCTATAGACTAACGCCTAACAGCTATCGACTACACGTAGCGTTCGCGGATCATCGCGCTCAAATAATCCAGCACCGATACCACAATCGCAATCGCCAGCACTGCCACACCCGCGTCACGGTAGCGTAACAAATTAATCTGCTGTTGCAGCAGGAAACCGATGCCGCCGCCGCCCACAAAACCGATAATCGTGGACATACGCACATTGATGTCCCAACGATACATGGTGAAAGAAACAAACGGCGGGATAACCTGCGGCACGACCGCATACATAATCGTTTGCAAACGGTTCGCGCCCGTGCTTTGCAGCGCTTCAATCGGTCCGGTGTCAATACTCTCGATCTGCTCCGAGTATAACTTAGCTAGCGAGGCAATCGAGTGTAAGGTCAGCGCCAGCACACCCGCGAATGGCCCGATGCCCACCCAGATCGAAAAGATCAGCGCGATAATCAGCGGTTCAATCGCCCGCGTCGTATTCAAAATGGTGCGCGTCGTCTGGTACAGCACCTCGCCCAACGAGAAGTTCGATTTCGTCCCTACGGCTAAGCCACCCATGCCGCCCAACACCACACCGATCAGCATGGCTTCAAAGATGTAGGTGTTGATCGATATAAAGCCGAGGTTGGTTACGGCTGTCGGTGGTGGCAGCGTCCCTTCAATGATCGCCAGCGACACGTTGAGCATCAAGAACGTCACCGCGAACGCCGCAATGAAACCCACCCACCACAAAATAGCGTCGAGGCTGCGTCCGGCGATACTCGTTTGTTGTTTACCGGATAATTGGGTGTACAGCAGCGGCAGCAGTTGCGCGCCCAACACACCGGCCACAATCGGTGTCAACAAGCCTAACCACGCCGCCTGCATTCCGATCAATGCCATCGCGCCCAGCAAAATCGCTCCGCAGACCGCGCCCAGTACGCCACCCACCACATGCTGCATCGTACCGTCAAGTTTTTTCAGACCATCAACCGTCAATGTGCCGCCAATCGAAGCCACGCCGAATGCCCCGATGATCCCACAAATCGGTATGATCATCAGTTCAATTAATTGGCCTATCGAACCGAACATGTTACTCAAATAACCGATAATACCTTCATGAGACAACCGCCCGATGAGCAGGAAGATACCACCGATGATCCCGACAATCGCCACGCTCACCAGCACCACCAGCAGCGTATTGAAAATCAGCCGCAGCTTGCCGTTAAACGGATTAATATCCGGCGACCGCATCCGTGTCGTGGTCACCGCGCCAATCACAATCAGCGAGGTAGCGCCTCCGGCAGCAGCCGAATTGCCGTGTCCCATTCCGATGATTAAATGTCCTAGCTGCGAAAGCAGTATGGTTCCCAGCCACCACCCTACAGGCAGCAGCGCCACCATAACCAGCAGATTGCCCAGCGAAATCCGTACCGGACGCATCAAGTTATGCGCCGCGAAAATGCTGATAACCGCCGAAGGTAAAATCGAAATTGCCGTTGCGATCAACGCGAGGAAAATCGTCTCTACCATCTTCTGGAGAACCAATCCGGCTGTGTCCGTCAAATGGGGTGGCCCCGCAGGAAATAAACCCTGCGTCTCGATTGTCGAAATCTTACCGGCGCTGCCCCGTATTTTGGGCACAACGATCTGCACATTAAATGTGCCGTCGCCGCTGGTCACAAAGTTATCTTTGTTGTTGCCCACAATCTGTTGGGTACTGCGTGTGCCATCCTCCGCCACCCATGACAGCCGTGCCAGCGCATCCGGATAAAAATTGTAACCCTGGATAGTGATCGGTGTGCCGCTGTCACCGCAGGTTGGCGTGACCACGATATACGGCGTGTTATCCGCAGGCGCGGTTGCGGCGGCTGGCGCGGGTTCACCCGCTTTGCACTGTACCAGAAACGGAACACTACCCACTTTGATGTCATAATCCCGTGCCAGTAAGTTCGGTGAAAGCAGTTCGCGCAGCGCATTGCCGAAGTTTGTCTGTCGCAGCACTTCCTGCGGTTTATCAAAGTTGATTTCCGTCACCGACCAGCCATACGCAAACACCACCAACCCAATCGCCACGCTGATGACGATCAATAAGCGCCGCAAAGCGACCGCAGCCGGAGATGGGATGGGGTTCATAAACATGCTCCTGAGGTTCGTATTAACCGGTACATTTAATGGATTTCCACCTGTACCGCATCTTCGCCATAGATCTGGCGGAAGCGATCTTCATCAATATCTTTGGGCAAACCGTCAAATTCCAGCTTGCCATCCTTCAACGCGATCACACGATCAGCATACGCCCGCGCCAGACTCAAAAAGTGCAGGCTGCACAGGATACTGATGCCATCTTCTTCGTTCAACACTTGTAGATACTTCATCACCGAATGGGAAGTCGCCGGATCAAGGCTCGCAACCGGTTCATCCGCCAGCATCAGCTCCGGATCTTGCATCAGTGCCCGCGCGATGCCGACGCGCTGCTGCTGCCCACCACTTAACATACCGGCGCGGTTCTGGGCTTTGTCTTCAATACCCACCCGCTTCAGCGCCACAATCGCTTTTTCTTTATCTGCGCTTGGAAAATAATTAAACAGGCTGTACACTGGATTAACATATCCCAGCCGGCCTGACAGTACATTGCTCATCACACTGGCACGTTTTACCAGATTAAACTGCTGAAAAATCATCCCGATGCGGCGGCGAATGACGCGCAGTTCATCATCAGGCGCAGCCGTAATATCCAACCCGTTCCAGATGATGCGGCCCGAGGTCGGCTCAATCAGCCGGTTAATGCAGCGCAGCAGGGTGGATTTACCCGACCCGCTCAACCCGATAATGGCGACAAACTGCCCGTCAGGGATTTCCAGATTAATCCCCTTCAGCGCCATGAAGCCATTTTCGTAGACTTTGGTGAGGTTTTCGATGACGAGCATAGGTCTCGCTTTATATAAATAATACGGACAGAGCAATGATGCCTCTGTCCGTACAGTTTACCGTATCAGTTGAGAACAGGCATTACTTCTTGGGCGGATTGAACACATCTTCTTCTGTCAGACCAAGAATATCGAAACGGGCGCGGACAGCATCATAAGCTGCATCGGTCACAGGGGCGATACCGCTCCAGCCGTAGAAGTCGGTGCTGCCGATAGAAGTCTTCCAGTCGTCCGTCTTGGCGAAAGCTTCCAAAGCGGTGAGGATCTTTTCCTTCACATCCGGTGGGAAGTCCTTGCCGAAGCTCAGTGTATCGTTCGGGATTGGCGAGCTAATACGCAGGATGCGAACCTTCTCAATGACATCCTTCGCAGTGTCGCGGATGTTGGCGCGGGCATCCAGGATTTGGAGCTTGCCGACCATCAACTTCTTACCATCTTCGCTCACGCTTGATTGGTCAACGGTCAGATCATAGGGTTCGGGCGAATCGCCGACACGCCACGGCGCACCGGGAACCAACGGCGGGCTGTAGAAGGTTGTACCGAAATCGGCATCACCGTTATAGACAGCCTGCACGACCTGGTTGTGTCCACCAGCCGAAATTTCCTTGCCGGGGGTGATTCCAGCCTGCTTGAGTTCGACTGCCGGAACAATGTAACCGGAAGTGGAAGCCGCATCGGGATAAGCCCAGCTCTTACCTTCCAGATCACCGAAGGTATAAATATCGCTGTCACGGCGTACGATGTAGGCCGACCAGTAAATATTCCAACCGTTACGCACGGCTGCTTCTGCGACCTGCACACCGCAGCGCTTGTTGGCGATAACATAACCGGCAGCCGGAATAAAGCCGATGGAGCTGCCAGGTGCGGCGCACATCGCTTCAACAGTGGCGGCATACGAGGTTGGAACCGAGACTTTGAATTTCAGACCGGTCGCTTTTTCCAAAGCGGCTGACATGACTTCACCGCCGGTAGTAATCACTTGTGCTTCAACCGACGGCACGAAAAATACCTCGATTGGATTGGCATCCGTGCCGAGGTCGCCACTTTGGGCGGCTACTGCCTGGATGGAAACCGACAAGGCCGAGACAAGTATCATAATGAGCAGCAATCCGGAAAGTCTTTTGAGTCTCATTGTTTCCCTCGCATATACATTTGATTAAGTGAGCAGATGATGCATCAAATCCAGGATACAAATCCTAGCTCCGAAATGTTAAACCTTATTTACCAAATCGGCAAATTCTCTGGTGTAATTTTAGGCAATAGTAATAGGGTCTAAAATACCCTTGTTTATTGCCTGTATTTGCTCTGTATAGGCCCTAATCGGCCTCGTCTTCCAGCTTACCATCACCATATTTCAAATCAAGCAGCCGGCGGTAGGTGGCCTGGAACGTCAAAGCATCTGCCGTATGGAACGGTAACGGTGCTTCAATCGCCGCTGTGGCCTGCACACCGTAATCAATAAACGCCTGTAAAAGCTCGCGGTAGCGCATGTCAGCCTCATTTAAGGGCAAGTGCGCTTTCTCGCCTTTGGGTCCGTAGTCGATGCCGCTGATGTGGAAGTGCAGCTTTTTCAGCCCTTTGTCACCCAGTACCGCTTTCACAGTATCCAGCGCCGCGCTGAATTCTTCGTAGCTGTTGAATGTGCCGTTGCCAGTACGTGCGTGCAAATGCGCCCAATCGATACACGGCAGGACACCCGGCACATCTTTACTCAGTTGTACGACTTCCTCCAGCGTACCGAACATCGCACCCTTGCCCATCGTTTCGGGGCGCAGGTTAACCTTGACCTTCTCTTTTTTCAAAATGCCGGTGATTTCCAGCAACTTCTCTTTAGCGCGTTCGTATACCTGTTCAGGCGGTTGACTGTGATAACTACCAGGGTGAAAAATAATATCCTTAGCCCCCGCCAGATAACCCTTACGGGCAGCAGCTAACAAGCGCTCATCACTTTTCGCCATGAGTTCCGAGGTCTGGCTGTTGAGGTTAATATAGTACGGTGCGTGGATGCTGATAGTGACATCATGTTTTTCGCCAGCGGCTTTGATTTCCGCGCAGGTTTCATCACTCACACGTACACTTTGCACCCATGCGATTTCGAGATGGTCAAGGCCGAGCGCGCGGATATGAGCAATCGCGGCGGGTGTACCGGAAGCATTCGTTGTTTGTGGAGAACCGACCGTGCCAAATCGTATCGTGTCATGTTCGTTCAAGAGAGACATCCTTCCTAATCTAAATCGTATGCTTGCAACCTTAATGAGCAGCGGAGGCGGCAAGTATACAGGAAAATGACTAACATTAGTTCTATTTTATCAGTGATACTACGCGAGGGAAAATCCAATGTTTGCACAATTTAACCGTTCCGACCGCCGTCTCCTGCTGGCAATCTTGGCGGCGGTGGTAGTGTTTATCGTGTGGAATATTCCCCAGCTTGATTTTATCCTCTATCCCTTCCGTTTGTTCGTCACTTATGTACATGAGTCAGGGCATGGCACAGCCGCGCTCTTAACAGGCGGGCGCTTCGACGGCTTCGAAATTTTCAGTGATGGTTCAGGGCAAGCGCTCATATTCGGAGGTCGTGACCTGATTACTTTACCCGCTGGTTATCTCGGAGCGGCTTTATTCGGTGCAATTTTGTTTTACCTCAACAACCGTTTTCAGCGCAGCCGTATTGTCGCCATCGTCTTGGGCATCGGTCTGATTATTTACTCGATTCTTTTTGGTCATATCGCCTTACTCTCGCTGATCGTCGGCGCGGTATTTGGCACTGTTCTCATCGTGATCGGCTGGAAAAGTAACGAGTACGTCAACAGCTTCCTGCTCAACATCCTTGCCATTTTAACCGGATTGAACGCGGTATTGGATGTGTATCAATTGATCGGTAACAGTGGCGCATCTTTGGGTAATGTTCGCAACGATGCAGCCGCCTTTTCCGCCAATGTCTCGCCCCAGCCAGCGGCCCTATGGGCGCTATTATGGTCGCTTATTGCCCTCATCATGCTCGGCATCGCCGTTTATTATGGTGCCATCCGCCCTATGCGCCGGGGAACAACGATCTAAAGCCAAATCTGCCGATTTTTTACAATACGCCACAATGAAACACACCTACTATAGAAATTGGTCTGTCCCAAATGAAACAGGCTGCCCTGCACCTCGTATCTGTACTTGACAGTCACACAGGAACAGGATTTGATAGAACGGTAACTATATTGAATAAATTGTTTTGTGTTTCGTATTAATGAAGCAATGATCGCCAACAACATCTATTATGAGTACGAAACCTATGCAGCGCACTGAAATCGCCCCCGCACCGCAGTTACAATCGGATGTCAAATACTTCTGGTCTTTAGAAGAAGATTTGACATCTTATAATCGGGACAGCATCGTTCCCGATTCGTATGTCGAACTGATTGTCAACTGCGGTGCGCCCTTGTATCTGCAAACCGATGATGGCGCTCGTGTTGATCTGCCCCGTGTTTTCCTTAATGGGCTGCAGCGCAAGCCGTTACGCATTCAAACCACCGGTTTATGCCAGTTTGTCGCCATGAAGATGTATCCTTGGGCAGCTAACCCACTGATCAATGTGCAGGCCCACCAAACCGCTGACGCCCTGCTGCCTTTAGACAGCACATGGCAGGAATTTGGCAAGACGATTGCTGCTACCGTTCAGCACAGCGGCTATGAAGAAGCCATGAATAAACTTCAGCAGTATATATGCGATATGGGCAACAGGCCTCCTCATGACATGCACGCCATCCGCACCGCTACCAACCAACTCTACGCGGCATCCGGTCAGGTACGTATGGACGAACTCGCTGCCCAAACAGCACTATCAGCCAGCCAATTTGAACGTCGCTTTAAATACCTGACCGGCGTTACACCCAAATTGATGGCACGTCTTATCCGCTTTCAAACCATCTGCTACATGATGTACCTCAATCCATTGCGCCGCGCGACCGAGTTGGCGCAAGATTTCGGTTATACGGATCAAGCCCATTTCATCCACGACTTCAAGACCTTCGCGACGCTCACCCCCGGCGAATTCGTTTCCAGCAATTGGGATCGGTTCAGCGATTGGCACAAATGGCGTCAGCAGAAGAACGCCGAATTTTTACAATCCGACTGACCTCATTTTCCCTACAATCCATGTGTCTGTAGTTTACGAAAGGTAAGACACACGGAAACTTCTTCCACACATATCAAAACGCCCACTGGTAAAGGCATTGACCGCAAGGCACTGATCTTTATACTCATAACCACTTTTCTCGGTTCGCTAGGCATCGGCTTGATCAGTCCAGTTGCCCCCTTCATGATCTCGCGCTACGTGACGGATTCAAATAGTGCTGGCCTCATTTTAGGTTGGTTAACATCCGCTTACGCCATCTGCCAGTTTATCGCCGCGCCGGGACTCGGTGCGCTCAGTGACCGCTTCGGACGGCGACCTATCCTGCTGATTTGTCTCTTCGGTTCGGCTGTCGGTTACTTGCTGCTGGGCATCGGTGGTGCGCTGTGGGTACTCATACTTGGGCGCATCATTGATGGCCTAACCGGTGGCAACTTCAGCGTAACCTTCGCCTATGTCGCCGACCTCACGCTACCCGATGAACGCGGCAAGTACTTTGGCTGGTTGGGTGCTTTTTCGGGCATCGGCATCATCCTTGGCCCTGCCATTGGCGGCCTGGTCGCTAGATTGGGTCTATCAGCCCCCTTGTATCTTGCGGCGGCTGTCACCTTCGGAAACCTGCTCTTTGGGTTGGTCTTCATGCCCGAAAGTTTGTCAAAAGCCCAGCGAACGTCCCATATCCATATCACCCAGCTTAATCCGTTTAGCATCCTAACCAAGGTTGCCTCTATGCCTCAGGTCCGCTGGTTTCTGCTGGTTGGCTTCGCGATCGCACTACCGATGGGAGCGTTACAGGGTAACATTGGATTATTCGCAAAAGACTCATTGAATTGGGATGCTGCTGCTATCGGTTCAATTTTCGTACTGGTCGGCATTACGGACATTGTAGTACAGGGGTTGTTACTCCAACGCTTGCTAAAATATTTCAGCGAGAAACAGGTTGCCATCGGCGGAATGGTCAGTGAAATGGTGGGCTATCTGCTCATCGGCTCAATAGCAATTGTCCCTTCACCGCTATTACTGCTTATCGGCACCATCATCTTCGCAATGGGTGACGGTTTGCTCGGCCCTGCCTTAGGCGGATTGCTGTCACGTGGTGTTGATGCCAATGCGCAGGGTCAAGTACAAGGTGGCAGCCAGGCCGCGCAATCTCTCGCGAGGACCGGTGGGCCGCTGCTAGGTGGTGCATTGTACGACCGGGTTGGTCACAGTTCACCTTACTTCGCTGGATCAGCCATCGTCGCGCTGACTATCGGGATTATCAGCATGGCACTGCCTACTTTCTCCCGTACCGCTAAGCCCGCTGAATCACCCTCTGTATAAAACAAAAAGGGCGAACCAATGAGGCTCGCCCTTAACTTCTCACTTTCAGAATCGCTTATTACTGCGCTTGCCAGACATTCCCGATATTGATGATACGGCCATCCGGCAGTGTAAAGTGCGGTACCAGCGACATCTGGTTAGCATCCACCAGGGGGTACATTTCCCACGTGGCTTTATAGGGTAATTCATCTGCGGTGGCCCAACCCAAAACGCTGGGACCCGCGATTTGGAACCAGATCTTTCCGAAACCGCGTTCCGGTTTGATCAATCCCTGCGGGGCGGGGTCTGTACCCACATTGTCACCCTCTTGCCAGGTGTCGTCCAACACTTGCCATGTACCATCGTTAAACAGCACATAGATTTTACGGGTATCGCCGCGCCAAAACATCATGCCCTTCTCAAACGATTGGAAGGACGTATCGATATTCTTGGCCTGTGTTGCCGGGCACGAATCAGCGGTCAATTTATCCGGGAACGGGCAGGTCAGATTAACGACTGCCGACTGGATGGTTTCCTGACCGTCGGCTGTGCTGGCACTCAATTGGAAGGTTGCGCTGTTGATGTAGTCCGCAGGCAGCGTATAGGGTGCGCTGCCGCTGGCGGGTTGTTGGTCAAGGATCGTCTCAGCCACTTGACCACTAAACTCGTTAAAGCGGTCAATCTTGATGTTGGTTGCGCCACCATCCACGCTCCATGTTAGGGTTACGCTGCCACCACGCGCCACCGGATTGGGCGATACCGTAAAGCTGGTCACAGTCACAGGCGAACCGGAACCCGAGACCGGTGCATTAGTTGTGGCCTCCGGTGCTGGAGTAGCTTCGGGTGCAGGTGCAACCACTCCGCCCTTAACCGGCTTGGTGATATCGACCTGTGTAATCGTGGTGCTGCCCGTCAAATTGAACAACCGCAGCCGTAATTTGACTGTAGTCGCACCGGGTTTCTGCGGGGCATGTAGTTTGATAGTGCCCGTTCCAGTCGAAGGAATAATCGGATTGGAACGCGGCAGTTCCACATTGACAACACTGCCATCTTCCAAAACCTGTTCAAAGGCCAGATTACTATTGGCCGGACGGTTGATGGTTGCCCATGTGACCGGCGCCTGAAAAGTTCCGGCGTAAAGAGCCGCTGAATCGATGCCGTCAGATGGCACAGTCGCGTTAAAGCTGCTGATCGCCGGCGCATTCGGGTCATTGATAATCGGCAGTGTAATCGACTGCTGTGCTAACTCGGCACCACCGGCAGCCACCAACCGAACACGGATAGTGATACTGGTTGTGGTGTTAATCTTGGGCGCATTAGGCGCAACCACGCCGCTGCCAGATGATGGAACCGTTGGATTCTGACGCGGCAGTTCGATGTTGACACTGCTGTTGTCTTCAAATACTTGCTCGAACACCAAATTGGCTGTGTTAGGACGGTTATCCACTGCCCACGCCACACCAACCCGCGCGGTCTTGTTAAGCAGTGCAGTACTCGTCACCGCCTGAGCGCTGGTGGTGAAGGACTTGATGATGGGCGCACCCGCTACAACCTTGGTGATGCCAACAGTGATCGTCGCTTGCGTCAACGTGGTCTTGGATGCCAGATCGATGACACGCAGCTGCAAGGTGATGCTGGTTGCATTCGCATCTGCAGGTGCAATCGGCGCAACAACACCTAACCCGCTCGAAGGAATGATAGGATTAGTGCGTGGCAGTTCAACATTGGTGATTGTTGCACCATCCACTTGCTCAAACACCAGATTGCTGTTCGCGGGACGATTATCGACTGCAAAGGCAACCGGCAGTCGAGCTGTTTTGTTTGCCAGATCCAACGAACTCACGGTGGTGGCAGTCGTCGAGAAAGTCTTGATAGTGGGTGTCGGTGGTGGTGCTGCTGCCGCAATCGGTACAGTGATGGTCTTTTCGGCCAATGAAGCCTGTGTGCTGAGATCCGCCAGCCGCAACCGCAAGGTGATACTGGTTGCATTCGCACTGCTGGGCGCAATCGGTGCGGCCACACCAGTACCCGATGATGAGACAAATGGATTCGAGCGTGGTAATTCAACATTGACCACTGAACCGTTATCCAGTATTTGCTCAAAGAATAAATTGCTGTTGTTAGGACGATTATCAACTGCCCACGACACTGGCAGACGAGCAGTCTTGTCGGTCAATGCCGCCAGGGTGACGCTCGTGGCAGTCGTCGCAAAGGTTTTGATAGTCGGCGTCGAAGGTGCAGCATCCACAATCGGCAGCGACAAATCACGCTGAATAATAGTGCTGTTGTCACCCAAATTGACCAAACGCAGACGGATAAGAATGCTGGTTTGTACAGCACCGGGATCGACCGGCGCAACGACGCCATTACCAGCCGAAGGAATAATCGGGTTAGAGCGCGGCAGTTCCACATTGACGCTGCTGCTTGCCAACACTTGCTCAAAAACCAGATTGCTGTTGTCAGGTCGGTTCTCAACTGCAAACGAAACTGGTACGCGCGCCGATTTATCGGTGAGCGAGGCACGGCTGACGCTGGTTGAACTGGTCGAGAGATTGGTAATAGCAGGCGTAACGGCCGTTGCAGTACCAATCGGGATCACCAGTTCACGCTGGTCGAGCGCACTGCCACTAACGATGTCGGCCAGAGTCACGCGCAGGCGAACCTCTGTGATTCCTTCACCTGGTGGGAAAGGTACAACAACACCGACACCGGAAGATGGCACAAACGGATCTTCACGCGGCAGTTCGACGTTCATCACGCGGCCATCAGGTAGGGGTTGCTCGAATACCAGATTGGCCGTATTGGGACGATTAGCCGTAGCCCATGCCACAGGGATGCGTATGTTACGTCCAGCCAGAGCAGAAGCGTCGAGGCTGGTTACACTGCTGGTAAAACTAGTAATACCGGGCGCGGTGCTGCTGCTTTGTTCAGCAGCATTCGCTAGGGTGCTGCTCCATCCGATCAATAGGCAGCAGGCCGCGAGGAGAAATATCATAAGCCTTTTTATCATAATTTGAATCTCCATGAACGCTGCGAAACACTCCTGAATTATACACAGGATTGATCAACTTGCAGAACTATTTTGATAGGCGGATGCTATACGCTTAGTAAACTAACTACCCTGCGCTCATATTAGCCTATCGCAAAATCGCCCTATCAGTAAAAATGAGGTTGTCTTTTTGTAAATAGATGCTAATGCATTTCACTATAGGGAGAGATAAGTTCATGGGTGACGCACAGTGGTTAATGCGAATTGAAGGTGCTTTGGCAGCTCATTTCACACAGGCCGATGGAAGCAGTCGCCCTGGTACGGATTGGTCAGTTGGGCTGAAAAATGGGGATAAAACGTACAAAGTTTTCGTACGTGCCTATTTGAGCGACGATATTACACAGCAGGCTAAAGCCGATCAAGACTATCAAGGTAGTAGGGTAATGGGTTATCTCAATGACTTATTAGCGCACGGCTGGCACCCTGATCAAGAACGGGATTTGATCATCACCATTCAAAATCCAACCGAACCACCCGCGCCTAAAAAAACCAAATGGCCCTTCTGGTAATCACAGATCGATAATCTTGTGCTTCAATCAAATGAATTTTCATAAGGACACACTATGCCGTGTCCACCGACTATTGACCGTTTTTAGGCAGACAACCAGCATAACCCGAAAGCCCAAAGCTGATGGAGATTGTTATGAAAAGCGCTCGCTATCCGATAGATACCGCATTGACGACCCACTATTTACAACAGATGGTACAAATCGACTCGGTGAATCCCGGCCTTGCCCTGGGAGGCGCTGGTGAAGGCGCAGTCGCAGAATGGCTCTATCAAACCTGTCTTGCACTCGGTTTCGAAGTTCAGTATCAGGAAACTGCCCCCAATCGTCCCAATGTCATTGCACGTTGGCTAGGCAGCGGAAGTGGCAAAAGCCTCTTGTTGACCGGTCATACGGATGTCGTGAGCGTGGAAAATATGCAGCGCGATCCGTTTGATGGGCACATCGAAGACGGACGGCTCTATGGACGCGGTTCATACGATATGAAAGGTGGGCTGGCTTCCATCCTCGGCGCTGTGGCCGCGCTCAAAGCAGCCAACTTTCAACCAGCAGGCGATATTTGGCTGGGCTTTGTGACCGATGAGGAATATCTGAGCGTTGGCACCGATGCACTGGTCACAGTTATTAAACCCGATGCGGCGATTTTGACCGAACCCACCGACGTGCAAATCTGCGTAGCGCACAAGGGCTTCGCGTGGCTGACGCTCACAACCTTTGGCACAGCCGCACATGGCAGTCGTTATATGGAAGGTGTAGATGCCATCACCCATATGCAGCACTTGCTCAAGATGATTACCACGCTCGAAAAAACCGTGTTCGTGGATGATCTTCATCCTCTCTTGGGACGGAATTCGGTTCATGCCAGTTTGATTCGTGGAGGATTGGGACTCAGCACCTATCCCGACCAGTGTAGTCTGCAAATCGAGCACCGCTATCTGCCGGATTTACATGCCAATGAAATTGTCCAGCTCTGGCAGGATGAAATTGATGATTTGACCAAATCGATACCGGGATTTAGTGCCACAGTGAAACTCGACTTCGAGCGTCCCGGTTACGAAATTGAACGCGATGCACCGATTGTACAAGTGATGCACGACGCGTTCAGCGAGGTGATGCAATCCGAACCGTCTTATATGGGCATGTACGCATGGTTGGACTCCGCTATTATGGGACGTGCAGGCATCCCCACCGTGATTCTCGGTCCCGGTGGGAAAGGTATGCATGCCTCAGTCGAATACGTCAATCTACAGGATGTTTTTGATTGTGCGTCCATCATTGCCCAAGCTACCGCAGAGTGGGTGGGATGACCCTCGTTGAGCCTGGGTCATAGATAATGTAGTGACCGAACGATTCGTGTCATACATGACTTGCGGCATCTGGTGGTAATCTTTAAACAATCTGTTCTGAAGTCCTACACAATCTGTCAGACATCGAGTAGTTATGGCCTATTTCAATGGTTCAAAAGCATCTTACAAAGTTGGTGCAATCCACCCAAGCTTTGAGCCTATTTCACAGTAGATTTCTCAACCAATTCGTAAGCTTCTTCGCTCGTTTTGACAAATTGTAGACGGTTGCGCCAACTTGGCATCAGGTCAAACACCACTCCCACAAATGTCTTAATCAACTGCGATTCAAGCACAAACACAATATTACTAATGTTTTGTGGCGATTTCTTAAAAATCGTCTTTCCCTGCATCAGCACATTGCCACGGGGTAGAACATTGGTATGGCTCATATCATTCAGAATAATGAAATCCCCTTCAGCAGGGTCCGGCAGCTCTTGCATAGCATCTAAGGCTTGACCGAGTTCTTCCCAGGTCCAATTGCCCGTAAATTTTTGCAAAACCACCCGATGTTGGTCATCGTACCAACTTGTTTTAATTGGCATAGCACACCTCAGTGTAATGTTTCGTAATTCTAGTTTAGAAGAGAATTGTGAAATCAAACACAAAGGATTCATCAAAGTGCTTCCATGAAAATTAAATTTACGAGATTTTCAGAAAATAAGCGTTTCAAGGATGCTCATCCATTTGGAAAACCAGCCATTATAGGACGTGCAGGCATTCACACCGTGATCCTCGGCTTGGGTGGAAAGGGCATGCACGCCGCAGTCGAATACGTCAATCTACATGATGTCTTTGATTGCGCGGCTATCATCGCCCAAGACACTGCCAATTGGGTGAGATAAACCAACTCGTCAGAGGACAATGGCCTTATTGCAGGGTCGTTTTGTACTGGATGCCATCATATTTCACGGCATCAGATAGCAGTGCCTTGTGCGCCTCTTGGTCACCCTTGAGTGTGTCAAGCAAGAAAGATGTCGTGAAATGATTGATGAAATATTGGGCACGATCTGTGTTCCATCCTCCACCGAAACCTGCAAATATCATATGTCCGGCACCCTCAAACACGACCTCCGCCTTTTGTGTACTGGAAACATTGTCATAGGTCAGGTATGCGCTCCACTCTGGGGTATTATCAATATCCTGTGATCCTACCTGAACCATCACAGGTATGGTGACCGATGTCAGACCAGCACGCCCAAACACATATGCATCCCCGGATTGGCTGACAATCGAGCTAATACGCGGATCGCCCCAACTCGGCCACAAGCCTGTGGGCATCGTATCCAGTTTAGCAAGCGCCAGCATGTCCTTTTTATGTCCGAGCAAATCGGGACAAGCCAACTTGGCATCGGGACTTTCCTTGTGATCTCCACACCAAGTCTCAAACCATGCAAGGTCGAATTGTGCACCACCGGCCGCCAGCGCAGTATAACCTCCCGAAGAATGACCAACTACACCGATATGCTGTGTGTCAATAAGGCCTTTAAAGCTTCCATCTCCGTTAGTTAAGTGTTCAGCAAAGTCGATCTCACGGGTAATAATTGCAGGTCGAAGGATATAGTGTGACCATATAGCACGATCCAGCCCCAGAGCCGACATCACAACAAAACCATAAGATGCTAATTGTTCCTCAAGACTCACGTAGAATTTGGGAGTAGCGCCATACCCGGGTGAAAAGATCACCAGCGGATATGCAGCCTTGGAAGTATCCGCAGCAGCGTTCAATGTGGCCGGTCCCCAGTTCATTTGGGCATCATTCGCCTCCAGCTTCGGTAATTGATACTCACTGGGCACACTCAGCGTGCCAACTGTCTGATCGCCTATAGGCTTTAGCGCCGGATACCAGACAACGATAACCAGCGATTGCTTTGTACCTTGATCCAGACCGAACCAACTCCGACCGACTGCATAAGGTCCGGGCAGACCATAGGTTGGTATATCTGTATTTGATCCCGTTACAGGTGTTGCCTGCACTTGCAGTGAAGCCGTCATAATGAGGGTTATTACAACCAGTATAAAAAGGTCTTTGAACATACGCATAGTAAAATCCTTTTGGCGAAAAAGCACCTCTTATCCTTGCCCAAAAACAAAAAGCCGGAGCATAGGTAGTCTGTTGACCAAGCTCCGGCAGTTTCGATGAAAGTATGATGTTGTCTGCCACTGCAAAGGAGTGTGTGGCAACATAACTATCTACGATTAGACAACTTTAGTTCAATCCAGTTAAATTGCTTTAACCAGTAGAATGACATGACAAATAGCACAACTTTTTCAGGGGTGATTTACACTTAATCCTCCAGAGGGACTATTTAGATTTGAGGAGGTTAACCAGCTTCTTGGGAGCAGTCAGGCAGTAACTTTCCATGATGAGGTCTTCAATGAAGTTCCAGTCTTGATCAACATCCAACTATACGCCAATCCAGCCGTGTTTACCAACATAGGGTGGGACGAAAAAGCGTTCCGGCTCAGAAGCGACCAGCGTACTTTGCACCCCAGGTTGAGCTTTACACCACACCGACTCGCGTTCGTCCATCGGATGACGCATGGCAAAAATCTTGTCCCGCACTTTGAAAGTCGGATCGCCTACGCCGCCCTGCTCACTCGCTCCAGGCAGTGCGAGGCAGATTCCACGTAAACGCGTCAAACCAGCAGTTTCGCTGTGCATTATTCGACTTTTTTGGTTCTACCGGTATCGCTGACGTTAACAGTCTTCATCTTGCCAGTGGTATCACGTTTATCCACCGCTTGCATTGTGCCCGTGGTGCGCCGGACATCAGTCACAGGTTGTCGTCTGCTAAAGGCCAACATGTAGACGATGAAACCCAAAATACCCATTCCGATAATCACAATCAACGTTCCGGCAGTTGCAATCAAGATGCGAACCAGCTGGTTGGCTTCCGCATCGGCCGCAGGTACCGACACGCCCCCGCTAACGCCTGCACTATTGGTTGGCGCTACCACAGCCTGACCACCAAACTCAACCACTGTGGGCAACCCGCCATCAGCAATGGTCGTGGTGATGGAAGCAGGTGTCGTAGCTTTGTACTCAGCACTGCTAATGTTGATAGTATATTGACCAGCGGCTAAGAATTGGAAGCAAACCACACCTTGCGCAGCTGTCGGTGATTGATCCAGCAATGCGCTGGCAATGGTCACATTTTGGGCATCGAGCAGGTTAACATTGATGCCGTGAGTCAGTAATGCTTCACCCGCATCCAACTTGCTGTTGGCATTGGTATCTTCAAATGCCCGTACACAAAACTGCCCGCCCGATGTTTGGGCATGAACCGTACTGCCGATGAGCAGTAATGCCGCGATGATGACACACCCCATCCGTCGCATATTCTTAGTCCTTAGTCGTTACTCATCAGTCATAAAAAGCAAGTTGCAAGAAATCGTAAGGCAATTTATGGGGCACAGAGCCATGTGCCCCTACGGAATTCAATAGTGCAATCGTATTAACGTCGACGCAGGACAATCGCCAGACCAATGCCACCGATAAGCACCACCGCAGCCAAGCCGAACACCACCAATCCGCTTATCGACAACAGTTGATTAGCTAATGGAGCAGGTTGGCTTGAGGACGGTGTTACAGCCATTGCAACGGCATTCGCATCAGCAGTCGGGGGCTGAACAGGTTGAACACCCTGAGCCGCGCCGAAAATCAAATTGATGGTCGAACCGGGCTGTAGTTGGACGCGCAGTTGGTCAGGAGTCGTCAAACCGTAACCACTGGGTGCGCTGGCAGCGACCACATAATCACCGGCTGCTAACTTATCGAAGCAGTGCGGTTCACCTTTGCCGTCGGTTGTATAGGAACCAGCCGAGTCGCTGCCTTTGAGCAGCGAAATCACACCTCCGGCCAGCAAATTCTCACCGGTTTCCTGGATGCGGTTCTGGTTGGTATCCTCAAAAAGCAGTACGCATACCTGCGCGGTCACGGCTGAAGGATCAAGCGCTCCTGCATTGGCTACCACAACAGGCGCAGTAGCAAGCGGTTTGGTTGGTTCAGGGGGAGTAGTCGGCTGACCGTCCGCGGTTGTGGGTTGTGCGGTCGCAGGAGCGCTAGTCGGTGCATCTGTAGGGGCAACAGTTGGTTGTACGGTTGCCGGAATATCAGTTGCGACAGCCGCAACGCTCGTAACATCAGTTTCAGGTGTTGTCTCGGGTGACAAAGTATCGGTCGTGGGCGCGGCTACTGAGGCATCATTGGTCGGTACAGATGCAGCCACGTTATCACCACCCGTTTGTTGGACAGTTGATTCCGTTGTGGCCTCAGACGTGGCTTCAGGCGATTTGGTCGGAGGCTTCACGATCAGCTTTTGACCGGGGAATATGAAGTTGGCTGATTGTAAGTTGTTGAGTTTAAGCAATTCGGTACGGGTCGTACCATAGGCATAGGCGATGCTATCCATCGTGTCACCATTTTGCACGGTGTGGATAATTGAACCGTCCGGTTGTTCGCCCTGTGGCACGACAAACGCCACATAGGGAGGAGGAGTCGCAGTCGGTGGGACAGCCGGAGTCAAACCGGGAGCCACACCACCTGAACCACCACCTGTTAGGGACACATCATCCCAGTAGGTCTTGTTCAGGTCAGCAATATTGGGTTGGGTTGAGTACAAAAATACGGTTACATTACCACTGGTTGCAGTCGCGCTGACGCTCTGTGAAAGCCACTGATCATGAGGAGTAACCCATGCCGACCAAACAATGGCCGGATTATTAGGATCACTCCCACCCGTAGGATCGATACCAATGCGGGTTTGAGAGCCGGAGGCCGGCGAAGAACCGCAGCTTGATCCACCACCGAGATTACAGGCTTTAATTTGTGACCAAGCCGTTGCCTGCACATTAGTCCCCGTTTGGATACCACTTACGGTCTGAAAAATCGCAGCAGTACAAGTAAAGTAACCGCAGCTAATATTCAGGGCGCGGCTTCCACCATGTGGTGAGGGGCCGGGACCGGGATGGGGTTGAATACTGGCACGCTCGCCCACGTTGATACGGTCATTGACAGCCGCAGCAAACCAGTAATTCCAGCCGTTGGGCAAGTAGATGGGGAATGTACCACCACGTCGTCCAGTATAAGGACCGAACGAGCCTTCTTCCAAACCACCGTTGGTCAGTTTGTTGTCATCTTGAGCGCTGGTCAGCATTGTGCCACCAAGAATGACCAGAACCAGCAGCGCCAGCAGTCGTAAACGCATCTTCATCATGCCACACCTTATTCCTAACCCACATCAACACATTGGTTGAACGTGGATCATCTTTTGAAATCAAAGGGTAGGCGACAAATTAATCGTCCACCTACGGGCGGCATTATAACATGTGGGAAAAGTGAGTCAACCGTACTAGAGGGGTACGTTGGGCAGACGGTGGATTAGCGGTCAAGTGAAATAAAAGAGGCGAACCTGCGTCCGCCTCGCTCAGTCTCGATACTAGCTAGATGCCGAGGGCTGTGCCAGCCATCTGGCAGAGTTTCGCACCACCCGCAGCCAGCCATTCGTCCAGGCGCGGGCTGTTGGATTGATGCTGGGTCGCAGCCTCATAAATGCCAGTGCCCCAATAATAGTAACGCCGTGTTTGGTCACTCCAAGCCGCGAAAGGTTTGGAAAGTACCGATGGGCCACCGTTATAGCAGGCCATCGCTAAGCCCACATCACCATTGGCGAAGCCTTTGCACTGCTTGAGGACGTTCATACCGCGTTCGGCATTGGTTTCGGGGTCGAGGTAATTATCCCCGGCTTGAAAGTTAAAGGGCATAACCTGAAATAAGCCCTGTGCCCCAGCATAACTATTGATCGTGGGATGACCACAGGATTCAATCTGCATGACAGTAGCCAAGAGATTCGGATCAAGGTCATTAGTACTTGCCCAGCGATCAATATCCTGCCCCCAATGTTGGACAGCCGGACTAAAGAGGGGCGCAATATCACTCGAACCATGTAACAAACGATCAATCGTAGCGGGAATGGTGCTAATGACGCGACCACCGGCTTCAAAGGTAACGAGGACGACGCGCGGGGCGAGAATGGCTAGCACAGCAGCCAGCACGAGCCACGCCGGCAGATGACGCTTGAAGGGTACGGGCAAGTTCATCCAAATTTGATTGACCGGTTTTTTGCGCGAGCGTGAAGAACGTGGCGCTTGCCGGTCACGCGTTTTAACAGACATGTATGCTCCATGTTTGAAAGCTTAGTCTAAATTGTACGGGTGAGAATGGGTTTCAGTTGCGAAACAATTTCTGTAAGAACCGAGTTGTAACCTTCTCAATGACATTCTGTTCAAAGCTATTACATAACAATTCAGGAACTCGCAGGCCGACTAATGAGCAAGCGATCATCAATATTAAGCAGATGCACGACTTGATTCCGAACCGACCCTACTGAATATTCTACTTTGCGGGTGAACTGCTCATCCGTCAATGGGACTAACCACTCATCCCAGAGCTTGCGATTAAGGGCAAAGTGATAGTCATACAGGTTACGAAACATATTGGCATCCATAACGGTCAAATTCCCGAAACCATTTTGCCAATGGCGGCGGTGGCGGCTACCAAAACGGCAGCAGCGATGACCGCGGTTAGCACACGGCGAGCCTTTTCATTCGGGTAGTAAATCTGCGTCAATTTCTTCAAATTCGTCAATTTCACACCTATTTTCCGCTATAAGCACCAAAAGGCATAAAGTCGATAGCCGTTATATTGGCAAAATTGGCAGCAATTTCGGCAATTTCAAACATGATAATGGACATTTTGATGTTCCGAGTTGAGCAAGATACCGGTCCAAAAATACATGATGGGTCAACACTATCGTCACGTTAAATATCACTATTTGCTTGAGCAACTCCATCAGCGACGGCAGCATAGGGGTCTGCTGCCGCTCATTCTTCGGCTAAAGTTGGCGGCAGAACTATTTGGTCAAGTCAGAAATGGGATGTTACGAACCCTCGCCTACGGAAATACAGTTTATTTTTATCTATCAGATACCATGTGACCGATAGGACAGCGTTAGGTGGTGGAGATGAATGAAACCCTCATCCCCCAACCCTACATCAGCAATGTTCGCCGCCTCACTCTGCTGATAGCCCGAAGCATCAGGGAGAGGAGAAAATAACTCCACCGTTTAGTGTAGTGCTACGTGTTACTACATTAAACCTAATTATAGAACAAAAGGTCTAAACGGTCAAGTTTGAATCGGGTTTGAAAAGGCGGCAGCAAGGATGCAGCGAGGACGTTATTACAGGTTTATTTTGCCACCGTTTTATTGGATGTGCGTTGGAATTTTGAGGGGGCGAGCCGAGGATACAAGGTCTTGATCCTTGAGCGAATTATTGAGTGTTGGTAGTTAGAAAGCAGCGGTCGATACAGTGTCACCGTTAGCAAATGTGCCTATGAGCCTTCTTCAACCTATTTTGGCGTAGTGGTCGGTATTTCGGGAAGAACGCGAAATGGAGGATTCGTTAAAGCGACCGCCCACACAGCGAAGAGGGAAATGCGTGCGATCAGTATATAGACGAGACGTTTTACAACGCATTTTGTCGATTCTTGTTTTAGAAACGGTGGGAGGACACATAGGTCCTCCCGTACAAAGGGCAGCTTTAGAAGTAGCTGCTGATGATGTCCAGCACTTTAGTGATGTTCTTGGGATCACCGGATTGAACCGTGGTTGAACTGGCACGGGCGATACTGCTGAGCGTATCAATATCGGCATTCGAGCCATATGCCACGACGATAACGATGACCGGATTCAAGTCACTGCGACTGGCTTCAATCTCGCGCAAGACTTGATTCAACTGACCGTTACTGGCAGTATCCGCACCATCACTCAGTAACACGACTGCGCGGATGCGACCGTTATCCGTCACCTTATTCATATCCGAGAGAACACCGGATAAGGCGTCAAAGAGCGCTGTTCCGCCATCGGCACGCAAGCCATTGATGCTATCGACCAACTGGCTCTTAACGGTTTCCAAGGTTCCGAGCTTGACCTGCGGAATAATGGTATCGCTAAAGGTAACGAGGGAAACACGGTTGTTGGGGTCCATCTCGCCAATGAACTTGGTGGCAGCCGTTTTGGCCTGTCCGATTTTATCCTCGTCGTTCATCGAACCGGACGTGTCAATTACGAGGGTAATATCGGCCTGTTTCTTGACGACTGCCCAACTTTGCTGAATGCTGGTAATGACATCGGCGGAGGGAACATCCAAGACGGTCTTCGGGCCTTCAACCGTAACACCATTTTCCGGCACGAAGGGGAAAGTCAGCTTCACGTTCTGATTCACCGGACGGAAACCCTCGGCCATGATGATTTCCTGCTGCGGGGCCGCTAACACATACTGTGTAAAGACGCCGGCAGCATCTTTTTGTTCCTGTGACACCCAATCGGCATTGACGATGCCAAAGGGATGCTCATGCCAGAATGTACCTTCCTTGGGGTAGAGAGCGACCAGTTTTTCCGGCGGCTTGTACTGTGTCTTGCCTTCGTTGATGAAGATCAGATCGTTCTCTTCGAGCGCTACAAAGTCCAAGAACTGCGGCCCCTGAGCAATGTATTCCTTGAACTCGGTGGTACGGCTGGAATAATGACGAATGAGGTTTTCGATGTTATGGACGCCATCCTGGACATTAGAGCCCTTGATTTGGTCGGCGGTTAAGGCGCGTCCAGTAAAGCCGTTGAGACGAGCCGAGGCATAAAACTCGGCGATCAAGGTCGAAAGACCGGTCGAGCTAATGCGCGGATCGGTGTGTCCGTAGTAGACGGTGCGGCGGCAGTTGGGCAGGTTGTAATCACACCAGCCATTAGGGCTGTTCAAAACCTGTAAGAGTTCTTCCCAACCGATGTCCTGATGCCCGACTTTGTCGCGGATGGCCTGCAAACGGCTTTCCCAAATCGCCATGACAACGGCGGCATTGGCTGTCGGTTGGCTGTTGGCCAGGTCGAACAACTGGCGCCCACTGCGTTCGTTGGCAAGGGCTAACCAGTGGCTGACCGATGGTTCGAAGATTACCGGTTTGGCAACATTGGCATTATTAGGTGCAATGATGGCATTAATGACACCCTGCATCACTGTACCGGACGAACCACCCGCGCCATTGGTCGGATCAGTCACCCAAATGGGCTTTTCGCCGTTGGCATAGGCGGCACCTGTAACCGGATTCTTGCCCTGTGCCGAGAGATCATTGAAACTCTGGATGATACGCGGCATGTAAAGCGCTGATTCGGGCGCGTAAATGATACTGACTTCGATGGCGTTGGCGGGTTTGTTACCGGTTTGAGCGCCGGGCGTAGTAGAAGCACCACCGCCGCCGCCCAAATCACAGGCTGCGAGTAAACCGGTGACGATGACCATCATGAGCGCAATCAAACGTTTTCGATACTGCATAAATCTTTATTCCTTCTGTAAGTTGTCTCTAGTTAGGAGAGCGTTTCAGACAATCTCCATAGATACCCAGTTAAGTGTTTTTACCGCACCAGACTAATGGTGATTAAGTAAATAGTGCAGTATTTGGTCAGCGGACGAGGCACGCCTCATCCCTACATCAGTTCGCTTCGTTAGAAGATCCAAATCGCCGACCATTGATTACCACATTAAAAAATTAAAGACCATAAGCCGCGACGCTACACGGAGGACACACGCCCTAAAGGCGCTTCAAAATCCACACCTCGAACAAAGACTATCGCAGGCTCATCACATACTGGATGAGTCCTTTGACGTCATTGACCGCAGGGGCTTGAACAGCCTGCCCATAGCCGGGTGTGAATGAGATGCCATATTGGATGGCAACACGGAATAAATCGTTGGCTTGAGTCGGTTCGGTCGCAGCGGGTCGCAAGCCATAATCGGGTAGTGCGCCCTGCTGCTGGGTGGTCGCAAGCCAATCGCCAAGCTGTTTGACGGCCAATTGACGGTCGGCATCTTCGGGCGTGTCGTCCTGCCAGCTCACCAAAGGGAAGTCCAACATAAATTGGTAGGCGGGATAATTCACCCGTACCGCTTCCTGATTATTCATGCCTTTTATATTGAGCAGCCATTGCGCTTCGGGGAATAAAGCCATCTCAATCGTGGACGGGCCGCGCGCCATCGCTAAGGCCGGATCTCCGGGTGTCGAGAAGCTGGGTTTACTTTTGACAATCGGTGACAGCCAGGTACGGAAAGCCTGGGCGCTGAGTGTCGTTTGCGTCAAATCAGGCTGCTGGTTATAGCTGGCGGCTGCGGAAAACAGGGCTGCCAGTCCGCTGATCTTGGTGTTGGCCTGCCCGAAACCCAGCTTGAGAAATCCCCAGCTTTTGTCGCCACCTAAAGCCGCCCAATTGCTGAGCAGCATCTTATCGGCAGCGCCCTGAACTAAGGGCCAATCCAAAGGTAAGGTTCCAGCGGTCGTCAGCAAGTCGGCGCGGCTGATGTATCCGCCCCAGACCATCGGCGTGCGCGCTAATGAGTCGACAACACTGGTCAGGCCGATGCCATTGGAACGGGCATAATCGACCGAGGCATGAGCGGCAGCCAACCAAGCATCTTCGTGATTTTTGGCTGTCCAAATGTTTTGTCCCTGCCAGACATTCAAATCATCAACCGCGACAACGCGAAAACTGATGCGATGTCCACTGAGAGTGGGCTGAGAGGCGTTGAACGCACTAACAGCTGATTCCGCCCATGCTTGCGCCAATGGATCAACCGCCAGGGTATATTCAACAGGGGGTTGCGACCCCATAAAACGACTGACGCCGATGATGGCGGCTGCGATGAGGATAAACAGCACGATAAAGATGGTTCCGCGTTGCTTCATACTGCCCTATCCTGCTTCAATAATGCGTGATGTCCGCTAATCCAAAACATGCGTTTATGCACACTACCTATCAATACGAGTTTACAGGTATTGTGGGTTGCGCTGTCCCCCAAATAATCGAGGGTTTCTCTAAGAATATCACATGTATGGGTTTTCAAACCAAAATCCTATTTGTGAAAAGCACAAAATACCTAATAATGAGAAGAGGTTTTTTCTATCATTCCATACTGGAGAAGTGATTATGCTTCGCTTAAACCGCTTCATCCCCGCACTTATCGGCTGTATTGCCCTGCTCGGCGGCACTCTGGTGGCCTATGCACAGGACGACAGCTACACCGTTCAAACGGGTGACTCGCTCGACAAAATTGGCGCAATCTACGATGTGCAAGCCGCCTGTCTGGCGAAGACCAACAACATCGGTTTGGGCGACATGCTCAAGCGGGGGCAAGTTCTCGCAATCAGCTTCGACTGTCCGTTATATGACGGTGTTGATAATGTCACCACTCCCCGCGAGGTCAATAAAAATGTGACCGGAAATGCGGGACAAGGGGGTGGCGGTGGCACACCCACAGGGAACTACCAGGTTCAGCGCGGCGATTCGTTGGACAGCATCGGACAGGCATTGAACGTGTCGGTCGTATCATTGAAAAATACGAATAACCTGACGACTACAGTCCTGCAACCAGGGCAAACACTGACTATCCCGACTGATGGCGTGCCATTTGGTCAGACACCCGCGCTCGCCAATCCGAGTAATCCTTCTGATCCGGCGAATACGGCAGCCGGTCAAGGCGGTGGTGGTGGCGCTCCGGCAGCAACAACGTCAGCGACCGATTTGAAGAACGGTGATGCCACCTATGTGGTGCAGTATCAAGACACACTGGACAAGATTGGCGCGCTGTATGACGTGAAGGTGGATTGTCTGGTCAGTGAGAACAACATTACCGACCGAACGAAGATTTACCCCGGTCAGGTGCTGGCGGTCAAGACCAGCTGCCCACGCTATGATGGCTTTGACTTTGTGATTAATCCGCGCAGTTCATAAGCTAAATCCTCACCCATAAATCAAAAAGGCGTACCATTGCGGTACGCTTTTTTGTTCCTAGTCCCATTGAAGATTATGAGGCGGGTGTGCCAGCTTGTAAGGTCGCCTGCTGGACGATATAGGTGGCGGTCATCTCGATAGGATTAAGATTAAAGGCTGTGAGCGGCGTTCCCTGTGCCAGAGATGTAGCCTGTTCGAGGAGATAAGTTGCCGTGACTTGAAGAGGATCAAGGTTGTCCGCTCCGACTATGATGCCGGGCTGCGGTGTGCCTTGAGCAATCGCGGTCGCCTGCTGGATGATGTAGGTCGCCGTGAGTTCAAAGGCATCGGGGTGATCGGGGCTAGGCATGGCTAGCTGAGAATTTTGCTCAGTAATGCTACGATTTGTGGGCTGAAAGATTAGCTCGACAATCACGACCAGGCCGATGGCAATTAGCACCAATAGCCATGCCGGAAAACGAGGGGAATCATCATTCTTACGATTGCGTTTTGAGAAGAACATTATTTTTCACCTCACCATATCTTTGTTGTCTATAATACGAACGACTTTGGAGCATAGTTTCAGATTGAGACAGGCAAAGGGTTTACAGGCATGAAACTCGAAGCATGGCTACGAAATAATTACGCGCTAAATGACATCATTGAAGTAAAGCTTTTGCGCTCGTATACCAATGACGTTTATCTGGTGACGACTGGTTCCAGCCGGTTTGTGCTTAAGGTTTATGGCATCCATTGGCGCAGTGAAGACGATATTCAATATGAGGTGGAGCTGCTTGAACATCTGACACATCAAGGCTTGCGGGTCGCCAATGCTATCTCAGGTAAAGATGGGCAAAAAATCTTTATGCTGCCGACGCAAAACGGTGAGCAGTACGCGGTGCTGTTTGAATATGCTGAAGGATATAAACCCCAGCCGCCATTTTCAAATGCGTTGTATGTCGCGTTTGGTCACGCTATCGGGCAGATGCACAACGCCTCGGATGATTTTGTGACAAGTTACTCGCGAAAAATGCTTGATCTGACCACGATTATTGATCGCCCTCTCAAGCTGGCTTTGCCACTCATCAAAGACGAGGATGACGGGCTTTACTTGGAGAAGATCGCGCGAATGACTAGCGACAAAATGAGCGCGCTAATCGCAGACGGACTGGATTGGGGGCCAATTCATGGGGATGCCACGCTCGACAATTTGCATGTGACAGACGATGGACAAATTATTCTCTATGACTTTGACTCCGGTGGTCACGGTTGGCGGGCGACGGATTTACAAGGTTGGGCGTACAACAATGACGACTATGCTGAAAAGTGGATAGCCTTCAAACAAGGTTATGCCCGTGTGCGCGAGTTGAAACCACATGACCTCGAAGCCGCGCGTTATCTTTCGGTGGCGTGGCTCGTCCGGGGTTTGCAGATTGATTTGGAACAGCGTGTTCTGGCACAGGGTGAAGCAAAGATAGATGCGTATCTCGCTCAGCAAATCAGAGTGATTCGAGCACAGGCGCAACTCGCGTTCGGCTAACTGACGGTGGGATTAAGCGTCGCGGTACGCAGGATAATACGATCTTCCGTCCAATGATCCCTGTACCACGTACAAACCTCGAAGGTGTCATTGAGTTCAGACATTTTATTTTGCAGCAGGGTACGGAAATGCTGCAAGGTAGCCGCATATTCGGGTTGATTGACGAGGTTTCGTGTCTGATAGGGATCGGCCTGATTATCGAATAGCAACTCTTCGTTATCAGCGTGATAGATTGCATAAGTGAACCGCTTGCTGCGAAGCGCTCGCCATTCATAGCCGTCAATCCACTGCGCGGTGCATCCCATTCCCTGCATAAAAGCCGCTTCCGGTTCGGGGCCGTGTTCTCCACGTAAAGCTGCGCTCAAATCCGAGCCTTCCATTTCTTCGGGAACCGGGAGATTCAACAGCGACAGTAGTGTGGGCGCGATGTCCGGTGTGTTCAGGCAAACATCCGATCTTTGTCCCGCAGGGATATGTTCGGGGTGACGTATCAGAAAAGGAACATGGGCGGCCTCGTCGTAAAAGATGTTCTTGGCGCGTCTGCCGTGTGAGCCAAACATTTCGCCATGATCGGAGGTGAACACGAAAATGGTATTGTCTTTTAGACCCAGTTCAAAGACCGCATCAAGCAGCCGACCTATATTGTCGTCCAAGCTGGCGACCATGGCGTAATACCCACGCATCCAGCTCGAAAGCAAGGCACGTTCTGCATCGTCAAGCTTGGCCCAATCATCGGCATGAGGATCGTTTTCGGACTTGTAATTGGGGGGCAGCGGAAAATCGACTTCTTCGAATAGCTGCCAGTATGCTTCTGGCACGTTGCTGGTATCCCAAGGGTCATGCGGGATGCCATAGGATAAGAACATGGCGAAAGGCCGGTTATTGGTCTTCGCAAGACGAAGCTGCTCTATCGCATGGGCGGTTTGCGCGTCCGGTTCGTAACCGTCAATGATGACTTTCTCAGGACTATTGTTGTGATAGTAGCCTTCGTAGTTCAGATGATGGAAATTATAAGCTGCCCAATAGCCGTCGAAGCCCAACCGATATGGCCCCGGTGGCGTATAAGAATTTTTGGGATCGGTATGATTGCCGAGTTGATTCGCCCACAGGTGCCATTTGCCAATGTAGTAGGTGTCGTAGCGGTTACGGTGCAGCACTTTGGCGATGGCATCGTGATTGGGGTTTATTCGCAGTTCATTAATCACCATACCTGTGCTGCTGGAGTATTTGCCTGTAACCAATGATGCCCTGTAGGCCGCACAAACCGGCGACACAGACGTGGTATTGACACAATTTGTCGACTCGGCTGCGAGTTGATCCAGTCGAGGTGTACGCGCTTTGGCATCGCCAGCAAAACCAACCGATTGATAGCGCAATTGATCAGCGAATACAAAAATGAGATTCGGCGGGTTAGCCATTTTAGAACTTTCTTGACGCGTTATAAGAAGAAGTCACGGAGGGCGTCGCGCACTTCGTCAATAATTTCTTCCCAGGGGACGTCGGGATCGCGGGTGATAAGCATATTCCCGCCGCTGATGGTCAAGGCGATAATGCCGCGCACACCATTGAACAACATCTGGGCAATGGGCGAGCCTTCGTCGCCTGCTTCAAAGCTGTCGTAGACCTCATCTCCATCCACCGCGATTCGCTGGTTGGTGATGATTTCCAACACATCAGGATTTTCAGTCGGTTGGGTTTCTACGGTTACATATTCAGACATGGGTAGTCGGTCGTTCCTGGTTGTTAGCCTTTAGAAGAAGTGTCCGGTTTTTGGATCAATGCCGATAAGACTTGATCAAGCGACGGCAGTGGATCAGCACCTTTGAAACCTGCCATGCGCTGGTAAATATCGGCTGCCGCCAGATGGAACTCCGCGGGCAGCCCCGCACTCTCCAATGTGGAAGCGATCTCTTGCATCTCGCCGGAAAAGCGCCATGCTTTGGCCGTCACCTGCTGCACATTTTTGGCGGAGTCTGCGGCAAAGGTCGAGCCATTGCGCGACCACTGGCGTTCCAAATCCCCGCGGACATTCAGGGCTTCGGCAGCTGCCATCACGGCGCTCAGTAAAGCGGTTGTGCCTTTAGAATATGCGGCGAAGCACATCTTGAGGGCGGAGGCTTTGCCAATGTCACCGCCCAGCACTTCGGTTTCCAACGGCCCTGATGTGAAGCAATCGGCGACTGATTGCGCATCCGCACCGGAAAGATAAAGCCAGGTTGTATTGGGCTGCCATGCTGGCCCACCGATGATCGAGCCGCTGACGAAGCGTGTGCCATGTGACGCCATATTTCCGGCCATGCGGATTACGCGCTCGGGTGCGATGGCGTTCATGTCCACATAGAGGCCACGAAAGCCCAGCGCTAACACGTCATTGGCCTGGGCTTCGGCAGCAGCAGGCGGACACACGCTGAAAATAACTGAACAGGTTTCACAGATGCCTGCCATCGAATGAGCATCCGGCAAATTGAGGCGCGCGGCACGGGCAGCAGTTTGCGGGCTGCGGCCTTGTGAGGCCCAATAAACTGTACAACCACTGTTCTGCGCGGACGCCGCTACCGAAAGTCCCATCGCACCGGGGTGCAGGATGCCAATTTTGGGTGTCATGACTACGGCGTGACGATGCTATCTTTAATCACCCGAACCGGATCACCCACATGGATTTTGCCGCCAGTGATTACGCGGGCAATCATGCCCATTTGTCCCTGAACGAGTGAGCGCGATTTCTTTTGAACCGTCTCGAATTTATCACAACCCGTACGCGGTTCGACGATTTCGATAATGGCCTCATTACCTAACTGCACCCTGGCCCCTGCTGGCAAAGCATCCACATCCAACTGGTGAATGACGATTTGCTCACCCATCTGCCCCGGCTCGGTATAAAAGCCCTGACCGCGTAAAATAGTCAAAGTCTCGTAGGACATGACATTCACCTGACGGGCGGGATGGCCGCCTTTGGCGTCGCCCTCGATGCCATAACCAGCAACCAGGTTTGCGTCGTCCAGATCAAGGCGGAGATAATCATCTTTGGGGTTGGGTTGTCCGATGGGCCGGTAGACAATGCTTGCAATCTGAGTCATGAGAGACATTCTCCATCGCTCTAATTTACAACACCCGTGATTATAAACATCTGCTGAATGCATTTCTAGCGTAGTACCTAAAGTGGTACAATCTTCCATAGTGGCAGCAATCTTATAGCAGGAGCAGTGTTGAACGATCAGGAGCCTTATCGTCAACTCGAAATGGTCTGGTCGCGGCCCCTCTTCAATGCGCCACCTGCTTGTCCCATGCCTGCGGGTTATTCGCTGCAAACCTACCACCCCGGTAATGAACCACACTTTTATAAACGGATGGCACTGGCAAACTGGCCGAGTTGGGATGATAGCAGACCCGAATCCCGGACAGTGCGTATCATCCCCGATGGCTGGTTCCATATGATACCTACTGCGGACATGCCCGAACGATGGTGGGTGGTCTGCGAACAAATCAACTGGCCTTATAGTCCCGAACAATGGAGGCAAGCCGACATTTAATCGTTCCGAAAAAATCGTTTACGCAAAATTAGATTTCAGGAGAAAAATGATGCAGGGTCTTATGATGGATTACCAACTGACGCTCCGCCCCATTTTGGAGCGTGCCTACAAGTTATTCCCCAAACGCGAGGTCATCACCAAAGTTGGACCAGATATGCACCGTTATACCTATGCCGATTTGTATCACCGTACGGCGAAACTGGCCCAGGCGCTGGAAAAACTCAGCGTGAAACCCGGTGATAGGGTCGGGACGCTGGCGTGGAACACCTACCGGCATCTTGAATTGTATTTTGGTGTGCCCTGTATGGGCGCAGTGTGTCATACATTAAATCTGCGTCTGCCACCCGATCAACTGGCGTATATCATCAACCACGCCGCCGACAAAGTTATTTTTGTAGATAGCACGCTTGTGCCCTTGTTGGAAAAATTAGCCACACACCTGAAAACGGTTGAGCATTTCGTGGTGATGACCGATGGGGCGCTGCAAACCTCGCTGCCCAACGCCTTGAGTTACGAGGCATTACTGAGTGCCGGATCAGGCGCGTACGAATGGCCCGATCTACAGGAAAATACGGCGGCCGCCATGTGCTATACCTCCGGCACGACCGGCGATCCTAAAGGCGTGGTCTATTCACACCGCTCCTGTTATTTACATGCTATGAGTGTGTGTTTCGGTGATGGCCTGGGGCTGACATCCAGCGACATTATGATGCCCGTCGTGCCGATGTTCCATGTGCTGGCGTGGGGGCTGCCTTATGCGGCGACCATGCTCGGCGCGGTGCAGGTTTTCCCCGGCCCCCATATGACGCCGCGTGATCTGGTCGAGTTGATTCAAGCTGAAAAGGTTTCGATTACCGGCGGTGTGCCAACACTGTGGTTGGGCATCCTCAATCTGCTCGAGAGTGAACGCTACGATCTATCTAGTTTGCGCTCGATGGTAGTCGGTGGCTCGGCAGCACCCCAATCGTTGATCGAAGGTTTCCAGAAAAAGCATAACGTGCGCGTGGTTCATGCGTGGGGCATGACGGAAACCAGTCCACTCGGTACGGTCTGCAACCTCAAACGCGAGATGGAAGATTTGCCGGAAGAAGAACAATATCGCATTCGTGCCAAGCAGGGCATTTCATCACCGTGTGTTGAACTGCGGGCTGTCGATGAAATGGGCAAGGAAGTCCCGTGGGATGGCACGTCGATGGGTGAACTGCAAGTACGCGGCCCGTGGGTGGCATCCAGCTATTATAAAGATGATCGGTCGGTCGGTCGCTTCGAGGGCGGCTGGTTCCGTACCGGCGATGTGGTAACGATTGACGAGGACGGCTACATCCAGATTGTTGACCGCACCAAAGATCTCGTGAAAAGCGGCGGCGAGTGGATTTCAACTGTCGAACTGGAAAGCGCCATCATGGGGCATCCGGGCGTATTGGAAGCGACAGTGATCGCTGTGCCACATCCCAAGTGGCAGGAACGTCCGCTGGCGTTGGTGGTGGCGCGTTCAACCAGCGAACCGCCGACCAAAGAAAGTATTTACGCCCATATTGCACCGCATTTCGCCAAGTGGCAACTTCCCAATGACATCATCTTTGTTGACGCCATTCCCAAAACCAGCGTCGGCAAGTTCGATAAGAAAGTCATCCGCGAACGGTATAAGACGTACGTGCTGCCGGAATACGCATAGCAATCAAAGGGGAGCATAAACAGTCGAGAGCAGGTTTTTCATACTCCCTATCCATAAATCGCCTCTTCATTAATTTTGAGAGGCGATTTCAAGACCTGTTATAAGCTATTCGTGGACATTGAGTATGTTCTGAGATTCAATGAATTATCAAATAGTTCCTTACTTGAATTGGAAATTGGTATAGTGAAATGTATTGTCGTTCAGTTTTACAACCAGCGTGCGGCAGGTTCCTACCCAGCCTTTGTCTGTCTTCCATACGTATGTGTATTGGTCAGTAGCTGCATCATAGGAGAGACTGCTTGCCCCAGCGGTGACAGTTTCCTCGATGGCATCCGGCGCCGCTGTACCACACGCAACACTTCTTGAAGCCGGATAGCCGGAGGCGAAGATGCTCAGACCTTGGTCACCACCTAGGCTAAACTTAATAGGTATAGCCCTACCAGCTTTGACGCTATTTAACGTCGGTTGATTATCAACTGGCTGAAAGAAACCACTGAAATTATATATGACTTCTTGGAAGATATTCACCGTCAGCGAACCTGAATTGTCAGATGTCCCATTATTCTGGCAGAACGAACTACTACACCATACTCCGGGATCACCCCAAAACTCGTCGCTGACGACAAAACCGATGTTTCCGCCATTACCTGTGACGGTTAGGCTATATACATGACTGGTAGCACATGGTCCCCAATTGACGTCCTGGGCGGTAATGCCTTGGGCTGAATTAAGATAGGATGTGCCGATGGCGGATCCATAGACGACGAGCAGATCCAAGATTGGTCCTGAGTCGGTGGCTATCACCCAACCATCATCAGACCTGCATTCAGCATCGGCTAAGGAAGTTGAACCATTGAAGTAAACACCACTGACCTCGATTCGATAGGTCGCGCCTGATTGTAAGAGGGTGGAAGCATAGGTCGGCGTTTTCTGGGCTGAGTTAATAGTCACCTGCTCAATCAAGTTCTCAGTCGCAGCAAGCAAATACTGCCGGGGACTGCTCAACACCACTACAAGTGCAAGCAGTACAGTCACTAACAACCTGCTCATAAGGATACCCTTCAGCTTCATAACATATCCTCCTTAACAGAAAATGGTTATATTGCTAGGGTTCACACAGGGGTGCGAAGAACAACTATGAAGTAAGCGAAAAACGCGAGGAGCAGGCAAACTTACAAAAACGCAATGCGGTTGATGAACGTGTAAACTCTTAAGGAAATTATACCTCGTTATTAAAAAAATTACAGATATTTGAGGGAATACACAGTATTTTCATGAACATCAGCACGAATATCAAGTCTGCAAATTACTCGCTTGTAAAATTTTCATTTTTTGTAAGTTTTTGCCCCATCAACGACTATAAAATATACGCAGCCTTTTTGGAAGTTGGTATTAAAATACACGCATCTATGGGCTCACAGGATTCATCCATGAAATTATCGGCAAAATATTGGGCGGGTATCCTCGCGGTGCTGCTGATCGCGGCATGGTTAGGCGCGCGAAAACTGAACGCCAGCGGCCTCTGGTACGACGAATGGTGGTCGTTGTATGTGGCGGGCGCAGATGTGTTCCATGTGTCGCGCGCGGTCGGTGACATCTGGCAGCGCATCTCGACCGAGGATGTGTGGCAGGCTCCACTCTATGCCTACAGCTTGTCGGCATGGGGCAGCGCTGTGGGGTGGACAGAATTTGCTGCCCGCGCATTATCGCTTCTGGCAGGAATAGTCGCACTCGCAAGTGTTTTCAGGCTGGGTTGGGCACTGTCGAAACGTCCATTGGTGGGATTAAGCGCGGCGGCCCTACTCGGCACCAGCGTGTGGTTCATCTACTTCCTGCACGAGATGCGAGTCTACATGCTGATGGTGATGTTTACGGTGCTGCTGCTGCTGTTTTACAGGCGGATTATGTACGGCCAGCCTGAGCCGAAGTTGTGGCATTTTGTAGCACTCGGTTTAATCACTGGCTTATTAGCGAACACCCACTATTTCGCAGTGCTGGTTGTGGCCGTCATTGGTCTGTGGCATGTGGTGCAGCTTGTCCATAAACGTCCGAACCGGCGCTGGTGGGGCATCATGGGCGGGTGGATATTATCAGGGCTGATGCTCATCCCCTGGTTCATCAACGTCCAACGGGCAGTCGCACCAACTCAAAATCAGGCACGCGTCACGGCTAATTTGGCGCTGCTGCTCAAGATAAGCGGTGATACATTGGCTGCTTTCAGCAATGCGGGCGTAGCACTGCTTATCGTTCTGCTGGCGCTGAGTCTGCTGTCGCGTCCGGCACGCTGGATTTGGCTGCTGGGCATAGGGTTACTGCTGCTAAACCTCGCAGGTTATTACATTTTTGGCCTCATCGAACTGCGTTACAACATCGCACTCTTACCTTTTTTGGCACTGCTGGCCGGTTTCGGCATGGATCAACTGGCACAACGGCGCATCCCACCTCTCCTCATCATCGGCATCTGGCTGGTGGCGGCACTGTCGTTGGATGGCAACTTTGAGATGGATCGCATCATTCAACACTGGCCGGGGCAACCGATCCGTGAGATGGCTCAGGCACTAGAATCGCTTGTTGCGCCAGATGATGTGATCGTTAACGTCGTGGGTGATGAAGATCGGTCGACCTTAGCGGCACATTCGCTGGTGTATTACATGGGAAACTTCGGCGCGCGGATCGAAGTCGTAGAGAATAATCTGCGCCCAAGCGTCCAAACCTTCGCCGCGCGGATGCAGCAAGCCACCGGAGATGCAACCCGCCTGTGGCTGCTGCGCGATCCCCGTTGGACGAACACCACATGGGATTTATCCGAATATCGCTTGAACGAACAAAACCTGTTTCACTGCGCCACCATCGCTGACACCTCCCAAATGGTCATCTGGGGATTTGGACGGGTGGACCCTAAGGCACAGGTGTGGCAGTACGGCGACGGTATTCGCCTCTCGATGATCGGTGTGCCACATGTGAAAAATGGCCTGCTTCAAGTATGGTTGGGCTACCAGATTGATGCGAATGTACCAGCCAACGCGTATTCGGTCGGTGTGTATGTAATGGACAATAGTGGTCAAGTACGAGGGCAAATGGATACGGGTATTCCGTCCGTTGGCACATCCTGCCAGGTGATAGATATTGCCGCAAGTGATCTACAGGCAGGTGATTATCAACTAAAAGCAGCGGTCTATAACTGGCAAACCGGCGAACGGCTGATGAGTACCGCGCCAGATCAGACAAAATCCGATCTGGCGACGATTGGTGAAATCACATTCGGCGCACCCCATTAACAACACGCCCGATGCCAATTCATTCGACATCGGGCTATGTACTGTAAAACTAATTCAACCTAACCTCAAGGCGTGCTGACCAAATCATGAGTAGTGGAACCCCCACCATCGCTTTCATCAATTGATTGGGCCGTCAGCCACATCTTGCCGCCATCCTTACTGAAGCTGATGTTCATCGTCCAGAATTCCATACCCATCGAGTCAGCCATGTAGACCATCAGATGTTTACCCAGATAACCAGCCTTCAGCATCTGCGGAACATTCGCGAGCGGTCTCCATAGCGGTTCGGCAGGCAGCCCATCCGTCGATAAGCGCGGGACATTATCCAACCCGACAGGCAGGCTGATAGTCTTGTCGGCCACTCCAATCGTGATCAAAGCTTCTTCCGGTTTCGCAAAATCGATTGAAAAGGATGTCCAACCGAAATCATTGGGCTGAAGTTGAAAAACCTTACCGGAAACAATTTTGATGGCATCGGGAACCGACTTGGGTGTCGCGGCTGTCGGATGCATCAACTCGTCAATTCGGGTTTGAAGCGCTTTGTTGGTCGCCTCATTTGCTGGTAACGGTTTATCCGAAGTTGATGCGTTAATAATAGTCATGACAACCGCTCGGCTGATGAAACCGATATCGTTTGTGGTCACTACAACTAGATCCAAATCAGGAACAACCCAAATCGCCTGTCCGAGCGCCCCCAGAGCGACATATGCCTCATGCCCGGAAACTGTACTCGTCCACCACAAGTATCCATAATTGAGTACACCGCTGACTTCTGCCGCTTTTATCCGCGTGATAACAGCGGTCTTCGTCCATTCCTCGGACACAATTTGCTGCCCATCCCATTGGCCGCCATGTAAATACAAGTAACCAAGTTTCGCCATGCTCAGTGGACTCATAAAAAGCTGATTGCCACCAGTGCTCACCCCTTGTGGATCAGCGACCCAAGTGGCGTCAGTGATACCCAGCGGTGCAAATAAATACTTTGCGGCGAAATCGGCGGCACTCATCTTGGTCGCAATCTGAACCAGAGCCGAGACGAGATGCCCGTGGGCCTCCCAATACTGATGTACTGTGCCCGGTTGGTTTTGCATGGGTTTGTCTAGTATGTGTTGAACCCAAGCATCATCTTTTGCGGTGAGCTTATAAATATTGAGATCGTCATCGATGAGTAAGCCGGTTCGCTGCGTCAAAAGATCTTCAATCGTAATGGCTTCTTTCCGCGCGTCCATGTTGGCGGTCTTGTCCTTCGGGAAGAAATCCCAAATCGACTGCTTGATGTCCTTAATATAGCCTTTATCGATGGCAATTCCGACCAACGTCGAAACAAAGCTCGTAGTCGCTGAAAAAAGTGCGTGTGGTTGACTGCTGCTGAAGGGATAGCGCGAGGCATCCAAGATCACCTTGCCATGCCGGATTGCCAGAACGGTGTGGACATCGCTGGTGGATTGCATCAGGTTTAATAGAGCTTGCGAATCAACTCCCTGTTCTTCCGGCGTTGAGGACTGCCAAGCGGTTGTCGGCCAAGGAACATCTCCGGCGACCGATTGCGATACGAATGCGAACAACGACAGAAACATCATGACAACAATCAAAAAACTAAACAGGCGCTTCATAAACGTCATTCCTTTCTAGCAGCAATAAAAAAGAACCTTAACCCGCTTGCGTGGATAATGGCTCTGTAAGTACGATGGTGTGGTTACAATGTCAGCGACAGCAGGTGATTAATTTTGTAGATGCTATTGCACCAGCTTGAAGATAACGCCAACATCCTCACAAGACAGCGTGAATGCTCACGTCTTTAACATTACATTTGTTGATATTTTTCAGACTGTAAAGGAACTGGCAGGTAAGATTTATTCACCGTTATACTCCTCATAGAATTTGCACCATTGTTCGGTGAAATTCTGTTCCGGTGTGACCATGTTTTCCCTACTGGAACTGAGCAGCGGTATGTCGATGGTGATGGCTTCTTCCGATCTACCAGCAGTTGGCACGGTGATCATTAAGTAGCCCTATTAACCATCTTCGATGTCGAAATCCGCCAATTTCGAAGCTTTATGCTTTACCTGTAAGCTGATAGAGGCCTGCCCCCATTTCACTTTCAACATGGACTGGTTGACGCTTTTGATGTACCCCTTATCAAAGGCAATACCGACCAGTGTCGACACAAAGCTTTTGGTTACGGAAAAGAACGCATGAGGCAGACTGCTGGTAAATGGAAAAGAGGACGCATCCAAAATAACCTGCCCGTGCCGGATCACCAAGATGCTATGCACATTCTTGTTCGCACTGACCATGTCTGCTAAAGCTTGGGAGTCGACACCTTGTTCCTCGGGAGTGGAACTCTGCCATCCGGTCGTCAGCCAGGGTGTCGAGATGGAATCGAGCGCCACAACCGGCGGTAGGAGCGTGGTGACAAACATCAAAACCAGCATCGCGGAAAGTTGTAGAGGATGCTTCACAATTTAATTCTTTCTGAATAAATCACAGGAATAGTTATTGGTAAATCATAATAATACTTGAGATTTTAAGATCGTACGAGTCAACTTATACAGTCTATAAAACAAAAGGAATTGGATTTGGCAAGCAGTCTTGTTCGAGATAACGGCTTACGACTCGCGCCTGTGTTCCTCGTAGAATTTGCGCCATTGCTCGGGAAAATCCTGTTCCGGTGTAACCACATTGTCACTTTGAGAACCGAGCAAGGGCGTGTCAGTAGTGATCACTTCTTCCAGCACTTTTTCGACAAAGTAAATCATATCAGCGGCTTGCAGTGAGGCTGTTAAGCGATGACCAACCCACGAGAGGAAAAATAAGGCAATCGTCAGCACGACGATCAGCAGTTTGGGCCAGGGGGCGAAAATTAGAATCGAGGTTATAAACAGAGGTAGCGGAAAAATATCTAGCAGGTACAGCAACCGCATTCGTGCCCGCATCCGAATGACAGTGCTATCGCTGCCGGAAGCACTAAAGTGTCCACGCAGGACAGCCGCCACCGATGTCCGCGCCCGACGACGCCAGGGAACGGTGGTGTCGCTCGTCATCTGAAAGCCATCTTTGAGTGCTTCCACATAATAACGGCGACCATCCATAAATAGATTTCGCAGATGCAGCCGATCGAGATTCGGTTTAGTCGCTGCGCCAAGCGTCCGCACACAATCATTCGGCAGCGCCCGGACGGTCAGCGCGGTCAGCGGGCGCACATACCACAAACGATCCAACAGCCAGCCGCGCAAGCCTGCCATTACTTCGACTGTATCCGTTGGGCGACCACGACCACCCGATCACCATAGGTATTTTGAAGCAGGTTATAGGCCCCAAGGTCACAGGTGATGAGCGTGATCGTATCCACTTTCGAGGGCGTCAAAATGCTGAGATCATCAGGCTTGACACGTTTGACCTCTGTCACTTCATAATTCTGCTGTAAGGCACCCAGCGAAAGATAAATCGGATCGCCCTTCGCCATCTTCTCGATGTTCCGAAAAATGCCAGTTCTGCCGTCGCCCATTTCGACATGTCCGGCCAGCCCAATATTCCCTGATGCGCCAAACCAGCCAGTACCCTGCAAATGCCCTACATTGTTGCCGAGTGCCGAAACATCCCAACTTTGCCCATCCAGATAGACATCGACAATACTGGCGTTAATGCCTATCGATGGTGCCGTTAGGTTGGCTCTGGGATAAGCAGTGTTGGTGGGCAGAGGCACGACAGTCGGCGTACTCGTCGGGACGAGGCTGGGTGTTAGCGTCGGCACAACGGCAACCACTGGTTCTGCCGGAGGCGGATGGCGTAACCGCTGCACGACCAAAAAGCCTGCGCCGAGCAAGATACCCAATAGGACAAGACGAAAAACAAGCGAACCCGGGTTACGACGGTTTGAAGGTAGACGACTGCGTGACATAATAGTTGATGCTATATTTCATGTGTAATGGACGGTTAATGACTAATTATAACGGGTACACTGAAACTATGCTTGAAGATTTTACGCTATGTTTACGCCGCTGCTTCGCCTAACGCTGCCCCTCAACATTATTCTCATCTTGCTCGTCCTACTGATGCAAGTTGTCGCCCGATGGCTGCCACTGACGCAAATCGTTGCGATTGTCACCTATGAAAGCCCCACGATTTTGCTGGTGGATGTGAACCGTCACATGGCTGCCGCCCGACAAACCAATCCCAACATGATTTTCGATGCAGTTGTCTCGCCTGACCAGCAGCACATTGCTTTCAGCATGTCGGATAACAGCGGCATCCAGATTTTTGTCGGTGGTCTGTACGACAAAAAATATCAGCCTGTGAACAGCGAAACGTTGGGCGAGAACAATCCGGCATGGTCGCCTGATGGCAGTCAAATCGCCTTTGTGGGTTTCGAGCCGGATAACAAGCGTGGCATTTATACGGTCGCTGCCGATGGCACATCACCCATGCAAACGATCGTCAAAGCTGGAACATATGCCAGTCCGGCATGGTCGCCCGACGGTCATCACTTGATATTTGCGGCCAGCCGTTACCGTGATTTGCCTGATTTATTCGTGGTGGATGCAAAATGTCGTTTGCGCTGTGACCGTGAATTGATCCAAGTAACCAATGAATTGGTAGTGGATACCAGTCCGGTGTGGTCGCCCGATGGCCGCAAGATGGCGTTTCTATCAGATCGCAGCGGTGATTATGAAATCTACGAATTGGATATGCTCTGCTTGCAAGACACACAGCCAAAGTGCAGTTTACAAATACCGCGTCACATACGCCTCGGAAGTCCGATTGTGCCTTTTTTGATGCTGTGGTCACTGGACGGCCAAGAAATATTCTTTCGGGCATGGGATGCCATCACCAACCAGCCCGGTTTATATACCATCCGGGACGACTGCTCCAGCTTAGCGGAAGGCTGCCAGCCGCATTTAATTTATAACCTCATCGGTGCCGTAAATGGCAGGCGGGGTTCATGATCACCACATGATAAAGTGGCAGCATCTTTGGGTTGTAGGGCTGCTGGTCATGCTTCAGATGAGCGGCATGATATTGGCGTTCGCTCTGGGACGAATTCTGCCCACATCCGGTGACATCACATTCCAATTTGGACAGGGTGATAGGCGCAGTCTATTCTTGTTTGATATTAGCCATCGTACAGGTTTCCAATTGGCACGCGGCACCAATCCATTCCCTAACTATAGTTGGTCGCCTGATGGCAAACAACTGGCCTACGTGGCGCAGGTGAATGACCGTCCCGACATTTTCCGTTTGGACGTGGAGTGTGCCTCGCTGCTCACCGTTTGCGGCACATCGATCAACCTCACCCGCCATCGTGAAGCCGACATGGAACCGGCGTGGTCACCGGATGGCACAGGAATCGCCTTCGTTAGCGAACGCAACGGCGCGCCCGAAATTTACTGGATGCCTGCGGCGGATGGTACGGCTTTCAACCTCACACACGATTCAGCTACCGACAGCTTCCCGATTTGGTCACCCGATGGGCGCTATTTGGCCTTTTACTCAGATCGCAGAGGCTATATGGAAGTTTATGTGATGAACATGAACTGCCTGAGTCAAATCACAAGCTGTCCCTCAGCGATTCATCATTTAGGGGGTGGATTCAACAGCCTGCCCGCCTGGTCACCGGATAGTCGGCAATTGGCCTATTTTGCCAACGGTGATTTATTAATCGCACAAACCGACTGCCTCGCCCAATCGGACGACTGTGGCTTACAGGCTTCCAACCTGACGCGCAGTACCTTCACCGATTGGTATCCCGTTTGGTCGCCGGATAACCAGCATTTACTGTTTCAGTCCAATCGCGGCAGCCAACCACAAGTTTATGAAGCATCCACACGCTGCGCCAACACCACCAGCGACTGTGCCACATTGCTCGAAAGTACGCTATCCTATAGTCTATACCCATCATTTTCGCCGGATAGTCGTCAGATCATGATGCTTTCTACCAGCGGTACGATTGAAGAACTCTATCTGATGGCGGTTGATGGGCGTTTTCTGCAGCAGGTGACGAATATGGGCGGGCAAATATCGTCCGCACGTTGGAGGCCAATGCCGCCATGATTCGCCTTTTCCTTCGTTTGATCGGTACTGTCACATTAATGTGTGGCTGCCTGGTGCTGCTAACGCTGAGCATCGGCCACGCGCTGCTCCAAGAGGACGAAATCGTCTTTTCAGCGAATCTGGATAATACCGATTCTGAAATCTATCGCATGGCGCTTGACCGCCAACTTTCTGTAGTGCTGACCCGCAATACAACTGAAGATAATCAGCCTGCGTGGTCGTCAAACGGCCAGCAGATCGCGTACGTGAGCAACAGTCAGGGCCAATATACCATCTATGTGATGGACGCCGATGGGCGCAGAATTCACCGCTTGACAGACAGCCCTCAAAATAACTTTAGCCCAACATGGTCGCCGGATGATCGCTCGATTGCCTACGTGACGGCACGACAGGAATTTGCACGACAAATCACTGAGGTACTACTGACCGATTTGCAGTCCGGCATCACCCGCCGCATCACTATTCCTTACCCTAATGCCATTAGTCCGTCATGGGCACCGGACAGCCGGAACCTCGCTTTTACATCCGGCGATACCGACAGCCAACGTCGAATCATTTACAGTTTAGATGTCCAAACTGGCGACACCAGCCCGTTAATCACCGATCATAATGTTCTGCTCAATCCGACATGGTCACCTGATGGGCGCTATTTGCTCTACGTGGCCTACGATACTAGCCCTGGCATGTATCTGTGGGATTCGGTGCAGGCCCAATCGGTACTGCTCTTTGCCCCCGATCTTCTCAATATGAGAAGCATAGGTTGGTCGCAGGACAGCCGCTATATCATCTACGCGCCGCAAACTACCATCGGCAGCAACAGTATCTTGCGACTGGATGTGACCACTTGCCTGCAAGATCACCAGAAATGCACGCCACTATCGCTCACGCACGTCCCCGGAATTTACGATAACCCGCGCTGGCGGCCGCGTGTATCATGAAACGATTAGTCGTGCGACTTGTGTGCGCGTTAACACTCGCTTGCGCAGGCGGTGGACTGCTGGCCTTAGGGGTCGGGCGATTGCTGAATGAAGATGATCTCGCATACGCAGCCTTCATCAACTCCGCTTCAGATATTTATCAGATGTCGCCAAGCCGGCATATCAGCATAGCGATTACGCATAACCAAACAGTCAATAATTCTCCTGCCTGGTCGCCGGATGGGCAACAGATTGCCTTCATCAGCAAGTACGGTGATAAGTATCTCGTATCCATAATGGATGCTTACAATGGGCGCGGGCATCCTGTAACTGATGCTACTGGCAACGAATATAGTCCGGTGTGGTCACCTGATGGACGCTATATCGCCTTTTTGCGGCTGAACGATACCACAACCGACTTATTCGTTACGGATTTAAAATTGGGAAACACACGCCACTTAAACAAAATCGCGCATACTTACTACGCGCCAGCGTGGTCGCCCGATGGACGCTATATCACCTTCGCCGCGGACATCAATTCACGAAGCTCGACTGACCTGTTTAAGTTGGATATTCAAACCGACCTCATTAGTCCACTGGTTGAAACACCCGCCCAAGAAACGTTTAACACATGGTCACCGGATGGGCATTATCTGTTGTATATGACCAAGGCAACGATGTCCAGCGTTTATCTTTGGGATATGCAAGCAGGACAATCCATCCTCATTTTCCAATCATCAGGCCTTAGCAGCATACCAAATTGGTCATCAGACAGCCGCTCTATTGTTTTTTCCGCATTCACTAAAAGCGGACAAAATGGCCTTTTTCAACTGGATATAACGGGGTGCGTCCATACATCAGACACCTGTGAACCTCAACTCCTCACTTCAGCTTTTATCAACTTCTTAGGCCCCCGCTGGCGACCCCGCTCGTCATGACACGCGTTTTTCTGCGGCTTATCCCCCTAATTAGCCTGGGCGGCTTCCTGATTGTATTAGTATCGTCGGCAGCAGGGCATCAAGTTATCATTACCAATAACGATCTCATCTTCACAGCCAGTTTCGGCGCGGGCGACATGAGCCTTTACCGGATGGATATGGCTCATCGGCTCATTGTCCGCCTGACACATGACAACGTTCTTTACTCACAACCGGAATGGTCCCATGACGGACAAACCATCGCCGTGACCCGGGCAGATAACGGACTAACCGCGATTTATCTTGTCAATCCAGATACTGGTAACGGGCGGCCTCTCACTAAAATGGAACACGGTGACTATAGTCCAACCTGGTCGCCAGATAGCCGTTTGGTTGCCTACATCCGATTAGAAGATGCTGTTACCCACTTGATAATAACCAACATTGAGTCCGGCGAAACTCATGCCATAGATGATACAGGTCATGTAAGTAACAACGCGGCCTGGTCGCCGGATGGACAGCTGCTCGCCTACTCATTCATGCCCACTGCCCAGAACTACACTACAATTTTCATCCACGACTTTCAAAACAGTATTCCAGATTATCCGCTGGCACAGACACTCGATACAGGCTTTTTCCCCAGTTGGTCCAATGATGGCAACCGCCTGCTTTTCACGCGTACGGGTGGGGAACAAGGCATTTACCTCTGGGATCGTACGAGCAAAGAAATCACGCGCCTTTATACACCCGATGGCTACGTGACGAGTGTTCCCGATTGGTCGCCTGATGATCGCTATATTGTTTACAGTACCTTTATGGCCAATGTTTATGTGGGGGCTGGTCTTTGGCAGTTGGAGGTAGCCAACTGCTTGCCACCAACGGCAGCCTGTATCCCTGAATTATTGACTCACAAATCTGGCGACTATGCCGATCCACGCTGGCGGCCTCACCCATCATGACTCGATTTATAATGCGGCTTGTAGGTGTAGCAGCCTTCATTAGCACAGTGATCATCGTACTGATGCTATTCGTAGGTCAGACGCTGCCGCCGGAGAACGAAATTGTTTTTGACAGGTCAGTTGTTTCGTCGGTCGAATCTGACTCCAATATCTATCGTATGAATATCGAGCGCCATATCGCGGTCGCCCTCACGCATGATCCGAGCAAGGAATGGCTGGCAAGTTGGTCGCATGATGGGCAGAAAATTGCGTTTGTCAGTGAAAGCGCGGGTGGATCAGGAATCTATGTGATGGATGCAAATGGACAGGGTAACCATTCTGTCGTCAGCGAACTTACTCGAATTAGTAGTCTCAGATGGTCACCGGACGATCAATCTATCGTGTATATTAGCGAAGATATCCATCCGCGACTAAAACTGCTTGATGTGGGAACCTTGCAGGTTCAATCATTGATCGACTCGTATTTCGCACCTGCAAACCCTGTGTGGTCACCGGATGGCACCCAAATTGCTTTTGTCTCTGATCTGCCGCTGGATGACTTAAAAAGTGTCTACACGGTAAACTTAAAAAATCGAGATGTGTCCTTGTTGGCGAAGGTCAACGACTTCAATATGTCTCCATCCTGGTCGGCGGATAGCGCTCAAATCTTTTTTGTCTCCTACACAAGTAATAGCCGACAATTTGATATTTATAGCGTGGATATTCAAAGCGGGACACTGCGCTTAATGATAGCTGGAGCGAACTCTCCGGCAGGGTCACCCGACGGACGATACCTGCTCTATCAAGACCGTGATCTGAGTTCACTTAATCTTTTCGACCTGGCCGACGGAAAAACTTTTCTACTGTACAAGGACAATCTCGGATTCTTGAGTACACCCGATTGGTCGCTTGATGGACAATCGATCTTCTATGTTGCGTATCGAAGTGAGTCCAGCAATATCTACAGCCTAAACGTTGCTGAATGCCTCCGAAGATCAGCAGGCTGCACACCCAAACAACTAACCAACACGGGACTTTCTGACAATCCGCGCTGGCGGCCTCATATCTCATGATCGGTTTTGTACTGCGGTTAATGGGTGCAGCAGTCCTCGCCTGCACCATTATTATCGCGCTGACGATGTTCACGGGTTATGTACTGCCGCCGGAAGCCGAAATCGTTTACGCTGCGACACTCAACCGGCGTGACTTTGACATCTTCCGCATGGTACTTGGTCGCCATCTGATAGTCGCCATTACCCACGCCAATGGCAATAATATTGGACCGGTCTGGTCACCGGACGGCCAGCAGATTGCGCTTATCAGCAACCGGGATGGCATCGACAGCCTGTATCTAATGGACGATCAAGGCCATCATCTACAACGGCTCACGGATGAACCACTCAGCAAACACAGTCCTATCTGGTCGCCGGATGGTAAAACGATCCTTTACGTCAGCCAGCAGCTTGATTATCCTCAGTTGATGTTGATCGACCTACAAACTGATACCGTTCACCCGCTGACGACCGACCGTCAGCCTTATATCACACCCGATTGGATGCCTGATAGCCAGCATGTGACTTTTATCTCCGACCGGGGCACATCCGGTGAAATGAACATCTTTACGATGGATGTGCAAACTGGCCGTATCGCGTCCTACATCACTACACCCGGACACGATTTGTCGCTGTCGTGGTCGCCGGACGGACATTACATGCTGTTCACGGTTGATCGCCTGCCGCCTTCGATCTACCTATGGGACACAACCACCAATCAATTTATGCTGCTGCATACCGCCATCTCGCCCAACAGCGTCCCGCATTGGTCACCGGATGGACGTTTTATCATCTACACCGCTTACAGCACCTATGGCGACATGGGCATTTACATGCTGGATATTGTGAAGTGCCTGCAAACAACGGAGCGCTGTCCCGCTGAACTGGTGATGTTGGCCCCGGGCGTATTTGCCTCACCACAATGGCGGCCTCATCAACCATGACGCGTATTCTCGTTCGGCTCATGAGTAGGATGTCGCTGGTCTGCGTCTGTATCACAGGTCTGGCAGTAAGCGTAGGATACATGCTGCCGCCGGAGCAAGAGATACTTTTTACGGCCTCCTTCAACCTTCAAGACCTGAATATTTACCGCATGAGTCTGCAACGACACTTTACAGCTGCCGTCACCCATAATCTCGCCAATGATTTCCTACCCGATTGGTCACCGGATGGTCGGTATATCGCGTTCGTGAGTGACCGTGATGGCAACTATGCCATCTATGTTAGTGATGCTCAGGGGCACGATGCACGCCGTTTGATCGAAACCAGTGACAACCAATATGATCCTGTTTGGTCGCCGGATGGACAGCACATTGCCTATATTGATGAACGAGGCGGCTACGGTGGAGTCATGTTGTACGATATGGCAACCGGCGCTACCCAGGCACTGACTGATACTTACCGTACCCATGTCAATCCGGCGTGGTCACCCGATGGTAAAAGCGTCACCTTTATTTCAGATTTGGACGAGCGCTGGAACACCCGTATTTACAACGTGGACATCATCAACCACGTCATCAGCCCGATTTTAGTAGGCAGCGGCAGTAACCCCGCCTGGTCGCCCGATGGACGTTTTCTACTCTATAGCGCTGGATACGAAAAGGTTAATTTTTACCTGTGGGATAGTACCAGCAAACAATCAACAATGTTGTACGATGGTGGGTTTGTCAATAACGACACACCCGCCTGGTCAGCCGATGGACGCACAATCATCTATCCGGCCTTTACCACTAACGGCAATTCCGGTATTTTCCAACTGTCGGTCGCTGAATGTCTCGCCCAATCGGCTGCCTGTGTTCCCCAGGAACTCACTTCAATAGAAGCGTTCTATCGCAATCCCCGCTGGAAACCTACCCAGTCACATTCCAACCCGTAGACCATGCGTTAATAGGACTTATATCGCATGTCGTTTCTTTTTTCACACCCTACAATGTGGAGGAGTGGAATGAAACTTGAATTAACACAGGTTAAAGGAGATTCATCATGACAACTGTCCAAAACCTGATTCGTACCCATTGGGTTGTGATTGCGGTAGCAGTGTTCATCACTTTTTTAACGTAATCCGATTTGTAAGTAACGGCACTTTTCCTCGCATCATTAAAAACAGCCACCTGCGACATTTGCATAGACTTTTGATGTCACGGACGTAGACCATCGACGAGCCTTTTTCGATGTCGCGGGTTTCCCTATTCATAGTCGGTTTGGAAGCACCGCGTTTTTGCTTCTCGTACATTCTCACTTAAAACTACCCAGCTTCTTTCCATCCAGTAGACAAGTTACTAATAGGACACCTAACGCATGTCCTATGATCTTCGACTTTCTATACTATGAGCTATACATTACCCACATCTTTTTGAGGTATTGACATGAATTGTTCCCATAAAACGAGAGGGTCAGAAAAGGTTTTAACAGGTAATATTCTATGCCATTTCTAGAGACTTATATCGGCATCCAACATTACTAAGTACGTTGAAATAGCTATGTTAATCATTTTAGTCTCCCAGAATAAACTCAGGTTCGCTATTTTTCTCCCCTAGCCGACTTGTGGGTAATGTATAGATACTATGAGAGAAATGGGATTGATAAGTTTGATTGAAAGTGAGATCTCATGCCAACAATTAGAGACACCATTCGTACCCATTGGTTTGCAGTTATAGCCGTTTTATTCGTCGTTTTTAACTTCATTGGATTCAGCCACGCGGTCGCACAGCAGCCCGCGCCAACCACTGTTCCGATTGTGCAGGGCACTTTGAACGCTGCCCAGGCCACTACCGATATTATGGTGAATTTCTTTAACCGTTTGACGCAAACACCCGAATCGACCGTGATGCGGGTGGTGATGATCGTCGTCGGGTTAGTGCTGCTGGTAGCCGGTTGGCGCGTTTATGAATTCATCATCGTGATCGCAGGGGCGATGGTTGGTGCGGCGATTGCGACCTCGCTCGTTACGGCGCCGGATACCGCGACTAACTTAATTGTCCTGCTGATCGGTGGCGTCATCGGCGCGGTATTAAGTATGTTCCTCTATTATGTAGCGGTCTTCCTGATCGGGATGCACTTCGGTATCTTACTGATCAATGGCCTCGCCACGACTTTAGCCTTGCAGCCTGTTTCACCACTGGTACTGATTATCGGTGGCGTTATTGGTGGGGTTATCCTGTTGGGACTCTCCTTCCAATTCCTTATCATTCTGTCGTCGCTGGTTGGCGCGCAGCTTCTGGTGGTCGCGCTGGGACTTCCCACTATTTGGATATTGGTCATCGCTCTAATTAGCATCCTCATCCAATTCGCGCTCACCCGCACCTTTCACTACGACTTCCGCCGTTCCCGTCGCACAGTTGTTTACCGCCGCCGTACTGCCGCACTGTAAACAGCATCAGCGCTCAAATCCTTTTCAATCGGGCAGGCTAGGCGGTCTGCCCGTTTTTGTTATTTGTGAACTATGCTTCACCGCGCATATCGCCGTACCCCAGCGCGTGCATCCAATCGCAAACGACCATCTCGCCGGAGGTATCCGGCAGCGGGATGCCGTTGTCCTGCGGCAGACCATTGAACCCGCGAAAGTAACCAAACGTCCCATCGATCTGACCGCGTGCCGCCTCGGACTGTTCAGCATCACCAACGGCAACTGCATGAATATGAATGGGCGAGCCTTTATACAGTTCATCAAAATCGCGCAACCATGCTGCAAATCCCGCCAGGCGCAGCGCGTGGAGCAGCCGCTTGACCTCATCGGTCAGCACTTTACCCGTTCCGATTTCGCGCACTGAAATATCCAGTGCCCCGCCGCCATCATGTGTCCCAAAGCTGGCACTCACACCACCGGGGTTATAACTGCCCTGCATGATCACATCGCGCAAATGAATCACGCCGCCTTCCGCGCGATATAATTCCTGTGCATGGTCGAGCATCGCCAATGTCCGCAGGTTGAGCGTCACATCTCCTAACACAATGCGGTCATAAACTTCGGGCGGCTGCAAACAGCCATCCGGTTCGCTGCTGTCCGCCGCTGGCGAAGCGATCTTACCCACCGCTTGTAGCCAATAACTGCCATCGTTCACATCGCCTTCAGCCGTCCAACCCATCATGCTGTCGTAATTCAACTGCCACCACACATAGCCATCAGCACAGCGTGGCCCATCCGCCACCCGCACAATATCACCATTCGGGATTTGTCCGGTGCGGGCGCTCTGTAAATCCGGTTCAGCGCGGCGGTTGATCGTGAATCCGGCGACGGTCTTGGCCCACACGCCAGCGCTAAGACGCGTCGGCAAATCACCCAGCGTCGGGCAGGCCGGCTCAGGAATATCCTGGGCGCGGACGCCACCGATGCTCAACAAAACACAAACAGCGATCACGAAAGCATAAAATGTACGGTACATAAAATCTCTACTTTGTTAAAAACGCTGCGAGCATGAGGACGCCTATCCAAACATCAAAAAGCCATTCTGCTCATAAATGGATAGCGCCTTCGTCAAATCCTTATCTGCCACAAACACATAATCGCGGTCGTGAGTCGATACCACAAAGATACTCAGTCCCGCACCGGCCAGTGGATGCGAAAGCCGCGCCGCCACACCCACCTCATCAAACGCTAACGCGCCATGCACCCGCAGGCAGCGCCAATCCGCACTGTAGGTCAGTTCACCCGGAATCACAGGCTGCGGACACATCACCGAGAATTCGTCTTCCGTCCGCGCTATGAAATAGGGCGATACCCCGTTCAGCCACTCTGGGAATGGCGCTGCCGGCGGCAGTTTGAGAATGCCGAAAATGGGCTGTAGGAGCTTCAATGTCAGTGCAGACTGCATTACTGCACTGGCTCAAGGAAAGCTTGTCCATCTGCGCCTTCGGCTGTCCATCCGGTCACGCCCTGATATTCGACCTGCGCCCAGCGGATACCATTGCTGCATACACCCTGACCTCCGACAAGTACATTGAACGTCGCGCCTTCGGGAATTTGCCCTATTCTGGCGGCATCGGCGTTGGGAAGGCTGCGAACCCGGTTCGGCCCACCTCCAACAATGACTTTGCCTTGCCCACCTGCTACGAGGTGAACCGCCGGTAATGTTCCGCAGCGTTTCGCGTTAAAGAAATCAGTCGTCGGTTCTACAGGTGCAGATTGGTCGCCGTTGGTATCAGCCACAGTATATTGTTTGCCGCTCCACAAGATCGTATCCGCATCAAAAGGCACGACCCGCTCATTGCCGTTGAGGTCGGAAATATTCACACTGGTATCCAGTAAGACATAAGCGAACTGTTTGCCGTCCGGCGAGAAGGTGAAGTCAACAGCATATGGCGGCTTTTCGATGGGTACAAAGGTCGCGCCTGTTTGCAGATTAACTACCTTCCGGGGACGTGTGTCATTATCATCTTTAATAAACACTAACGAGTCTTGCGGTGTGACGGCGCTAATACTCGCCTGATCACCTGCTATGACGTCGTATTCACCGGTCAACAAGTCCATAACATACATACGTCCATCATGCGGTATCACGTCCGCACTGTCGACCATTACATAGTCCCGCCCTTGGCGATATATGAAATAATTCGAGGTCATACCATCTGTTAGGTAAAACCTGGTTACAGGTGCGCCTGCGCTCGTATAAACACTGGTATCCGCCAGAATAAAATCACCTGACCACTTCAGCCGCCAAATCGGTTCAGTCGTTTCCACCAATGTGGTGAGTTGATTGGTAACGATATTAGCGCTCATGATCTGCCCGATATAATTCTTGGCGTCAAAGACGAGATGGAATTGAAAAAAGATCAAACGGGTACTATCAGATGACCAAGATAAGCTGCTGCGAAACCACCACTTTTCCCTATCATTGGCCGTCATATTTGGCTCTTGTTGCGCGATAACTTTCTCTTCGCCAGTCATCAAATTGAGGAGTATGATGTCCGAGGGTGATTCGCCAAAATTACCTATCAAATCCTGGCTCATAGCTTCAATAAAAAATTGTGGCGCTTGTCGATAGGCAAGGTAGTGCCCATCAGGCGACAATGCGAGGTCGCGCTGTGAACCCGGTTGATCACTGTACAACGTTTGATGATGGTTAGTAAGCTGTTTAATACTCCCATCCACCGGATTAATAGTGTAGATGTCGCCTTTCGACACGGCAATAATTGGCGCGATGCTGTCTTGTGCTTGTACGACAGATGCGATTAGCAAGACACTGGATATTACAATCAGTACAAATCGTTTGACCATTTTTCAACTCCCCTGAGCAAATGGCATACCCTGACCCTATCATAACATTATCCGTTATACTCAACGGAAATCTGACGCTATCAACACGGAAACGAAACGCCTATGACTTCAACCTTTATCGTGCTGGCTGCCATCAACGGCTTTCTCGGTGTGGCGCTCGGCGCATTTGCCGCCCACAGCCTCGCTGCATACTTCAGTGACAAACCGCGCCTGGAGGCCAACTTCAAAACCGGCGTGCAGTATCACTTTTATCACGCACTAGCCATCTTTGGCGTGGCCCTGGCGTCCAAACAGTTCACCTCATCACTTATTCCATTATCCGGCTGGTTGTTCCTGCTTGGCATCATTCTTTTTTCTGGAAGTCTCTACGTCCTTAGTCTGACAGGCAAACGCTGGCTGGGTGCCATCACCCCATTGGGCGGTCTGGCCTTCCTTGCCGGATGGGTCTGCTTAGCCATCGGCGCAGTGCAGGGCTAATATGCCAGCGCTCACACGCGAGACTCTCGCCGATTATTTGCGTTCGCGCGTGTATTTCGAGTCGCTCTCGGATGATCATTTACATTGGCTTGCCAACCAATGCCAGCGCCAGACGTACACGGTTGATGAAACCATCTTCCTCGAAAATGATCGGTCGCGCGGCATGTGGATGATCGAGCAGGGGCGCGTCAAGGTTTACAAAGTCAATCCGGAAGGCGAGGAGCACATCATGCACCTGCTCGGCCCCGGCAATACCTTCAACGAAGTCTCAGCCTTTGATGGGGGCAGCAATCCCGCCAACGCTGGCACATTGACCGAAGCGGCTGTTTGGTTGTTACCCGCCGAAGTCTTAAATCAACTTTTGAGTATGGATAACGCCCTCGCCCTCAAAGTGATTAAACTGCTGGCAAATCGTGTCCGCAATTTAGTCGGGCAGTTAGAAGATTTAGCGCTGTATTCAGTGACGATCCGCCTGGCACGTTTCTTGCTCAAACAGCTTGAAGACCCTGCCCTAAGCGGCCCGGGTGTTACCCGTGCCAACATTGCGGCTCACCTCGCCACCCAACCGGAAACCATCAGCCGCGCCTTACGTTCGCTGGAGCAGGCACAGGCCATCCGCTTCGACCGCCACCGCATCGTCATCACGGACGAAAAACTTCTCCGCACCCTCGCCGCACTCTAAAACCGAATTATTGTCGGACTTGATTTAGATCAAGGACAACCCCATCCATAAGCCGTAAGCTATTGACAATTGATAGCGAAGAACAGGCTTCCGAAAGTGGACAATAACCAGTGGCTCCCCATCATTCATCTCAATCAATGTGTCGGCTGTGGCGCATGTATATCGCAATGCCCAACCGAAGCGCTTGCACGGCGCGGCGGCAAGGCAACTCTTGTCCGACCGGACTTGTGTATCTACTGCGCGGATTGCGAAACGTTGTGTCCATCCAATGCCATCGAACTTCCCTATCTCGTTTGTTTAGACCCTAATCAACAAGGAAAGGTAATTCCGTGAACCGCAAATCGTTCAATCCTAATACCTGGGCGGCCATTCTTATCTTCGTCGGCACTATAACCGCTGTCCTCGTCGTCCCCTTCTCCGTTCGCATTGTACCTAACGCCAGCAACGCGCAGGCTGGCACAACAGTCGAGTACACACTCAAAACTGTCTTAGGATCAAGCACACCACCGATGGCCTTCGTCGGTATTGGCGGCGCTATCGACGGCAAGATCAACCCTGAACTGACTGCTAACGTCGGTGATACCGTCAAAATTACCGTCATCAACGGCGATGCCATCCAACATGACTTGACCATTGATGAGTTCAAGGTTTCAACGGGTGTAATGACCACCAAAGATCAAACGGTGGTCGTGACCTTTGTTGCCGATAAACCCGGCACTTTCAAATATTACTGTGCCACCCCCGGTCATCGGCAGGTCGGCATGGAAGGTACACTTACCATCAAGGGCGAAGCGCCTGCTGGCAGCCAAACCGCGTCTACCGGTATGGGTGGTATGGATATGGGACAGGTCGCCGCCGTCCCAACCGCTGGCCCTGCCAATCCAAATGCCGTGTCTGTCGTTCACAACCCGACTGATTTGCCCGCACCCATTGGTGATCGCGGCCCGACCAACGTCCGCATTGACCTCGTCGCCAAAGAAGTCTCCGGCTTACTGGCCGATGGCACGACCTACACCTATTTTACCTTCAACGGCACCGTTCCCGGCCCCATGCTGCGCGTCCGCGTCGGTGATACGGTCGAACTGCATCTCAAGAATGATCTGAGCAGCGGCTTCCTGCACTCGATTGACCTGCACGCCGTAACCGGCCCCGGTGGTGGAGCAGTCTTCACTCAAACCAAACCCGGTGAGGAAAGTTCGTTCGTCTTCCAGGCACTCAACCCCGGTCTATACGTCTACCATTGCGCCACCCCCAGCGTTGCCCATCACATCGCCAGCGGCATGTATGGGTTGATCTTAGTTGAGCCTGCCGGTGGTCTGCCCAAAGTCGACAAAGAGTTCTACATGATGCAGGGTGAGATTTACACTGTGCAACCCTTCGGCACGACCGGTAACGTCGACTTCAGCCACGAAAAGATGCTGAATGAAGACCCCGAATACTTCGTTTTCAACGGCGCGTCGATGGCACTGACCAAAGACGAATATGCACTGCGTGCCAAGGTTGGCGACACCGTCCGCATCTTCTTCGGTGTCGGCGGCCCGAATGCCACCAGTTCCTTCCATCTCATTGGCGAAATCTTTGACCGGGTCTACAATCAGGCGTCGTTGACCTCACCGCCCGAAACAGACGTCCAGACCACGACGGTAGCCCCCGGTGGCGCGACGATGGTCGAGTTCAAACTCCAGGTGCCCGGTCGCTATGTGTTGGTCGATCATGCGCTGGCTCGGTTGGAGCGCGGCCTGGCAGGATACCTGTACGCTGAAGGTGATGCACAACCCAACATCTTCGACGGCACACTGACGCCCGGTTCTGGTCACTAATATCGAATAAACATCAAGGGGCGGCGCGAGTCGCCCCTCATGGTTAGAAGTTTTATGCCCACCATTACCCGCTATTTCATCAAAGCCGCCATGCTCTATTTCGTCGGTGGGCTTTTGACCGGCTTCCTCATCAGCGCCCGTACTGTATTAAATCTCCCCGCAGTGCTGACCGCCATGTCACCCACCTATCTTCATATGCTGGTCATGGGTTGGATTACCCAACTCATTATCGGCATCGCATATTGGATGTTCCCCAAATTTTCCAAAGAATCCCCGCGCGGCGACGAAAACATCGGCTGGATAATTTGGTGGCTGTTGAATGTCGGTCTGCTGCTACGCGTCATTGGTGAACCCCTCCACATCGGCTGGATGCTGCCCATCTCGGCTCTCATGCAGTTGTTCGCCGTCTGGCTGTTCATCATAGTCATCTGGCCGCGCGTCAAGGAGCGCTGACATGCCCCGTTTATCAGTATGGATGGTGCGGACTGCGCTCTTAGAATTCGGCATTGGTATCACGCTCGGAACCCTGATGCTCTGGAACAAAGGGGATCTCATCGATCCGTTGATTTGGCTGCTGCTCGGCACCCATCAAGAAATCCTGATGGTCGGCTGGTTAATCCAGTTCACGCTGGGTATCGCTTTCTGGATTCTGCCGCGCTTCACTAAAGAACCACGCTACGGCAGCACACGCCGTGGTTGGATCGGCTACATCCTGCTCAACACCGGCCTGCTGCTGGTCGTCATCAGCGCTTGGGTCGTAGGCACAGAATCGCTAAAAGTGCTTGGGAGACTGGTAGAGTTGATCGCTGTCGTCACATTGGGTTCTGTCCTCTGGCCGCGCGTCAAACCTTTTGGGATTTAGCGCTACGGGATAAGCAGCACCTTCCCCACCACCTGACGCGACTCAAGCATCCGGTGTGCATCTGCCGCCCGTTCCAATGGCATCCGTTCCGCAATCCGTGCCTGTAAACGTCCGTCTGCCATCAACTCGAATACGGAACGCGCACAAGCGAGGAACTCATCACGATCCTCAATGTAGTGACTGGCCGCAGCCCACGTCACCGTGAGTGAACCGGCGAAACTGTTTTCGGTAATGCCCGACAAGCGATTGACATCCAACATCAACGGGCCGCTGCCACTGGTTTGTCCATAAACCACCATATGACTGCGCTTCCGCAGCGAACGCATCCCCTGTTCAAACGTAGTCTGTCCGACAGCGTCATACACCACCTGCACACCGCGATTTTCCGTCAGCCGCATCACCTCGGCTTGAAAATCCTGCTCGGTGTATACGACGATATGATCTGCACCTGCCCCGCGCACCACATCGGCTTTCGAAGCACTCGAAACCGTCCCGATGACGGTGGCACCACATAACCTGGCGCACTGCACCAGCATCAAGCCGACGCCGCCAGCCGCTGCCTGCACCAGCACCCAATCACCCTGTTTGATCGGATACACCCAATGACTCAGAACATAGGCCGTCAAGCCCTGCATTAAGCCGCCTGCTGCCTGCTCGAAATCAATGGCCTCCGGAACAGGCACGAGTCGATCTTCAGGCACGAGCGTATACCCGGCATAATTCCCGCCCATGTATCCGGCATACGCCACGCGGTCACCCACTTGGAATTCGCGTACCGCATCCCCAACGGCTTCGACCACACCAGCCGCTTCGATACCGGGAATCAACGGTAAATTAACCGGATAATAACCGCCCTGCCGGTGCTGCACATCGACATAATTCACGCCAATCGCACGATTGCGTACCAATACCTCTTTAGCCTTCGGGGTAGGCATATCCATCTCAACCACTTGCAGCACATCCGCCCCACCATGCCGGTCAAATTGAATCGCCTTCATAATCATCACCCAACAATTTCACACACTTACGATGTTGCACTAATCTGCTGATCGCGCACGAGGACGTCGTGTGCCCCGCCTTCTACAATACTGACCGACGACACCAGTGTCAGACGCGCATTTTGCTGAAGCTCAGGAATGGTCAGGCTGCCGCAGTTACACATCGCGGACTTGACTTTACTCAAACTGATGGCGAGATTATCGCGCAGCGTACCTGCATACGGCACATACGAATCCACGCCCTCCTCGAACGAGAGTTTAGCATCACCACCCGAATCGTATCGCTGCCAGTTCCGTGCGCGGGAGCTGCCTTCGCCCCAGTATTCCTTCATATAATTGCCATTAACGACCACCTTATTCGAGGGGCTTTCGTCAAAGCGTGCGAAATAACGACCCAACATGCAAAAATCGCTGCCCATCGCTAAGGCCAGCGTCAGGTGATAGTCGTGGACGATGCCACCATCCGAACAAATCGGCACATACACGCCCGTTTCCTCAAAGTATTCATCGCGCGCCTTTGCGACTTCGATCACGGCCGTCGCCTGACCACGACCGATACCCTTTGCCTCGCGGGTGATGCATATCGCGCCACCACCGATGCCTACCTTGATGAAATCTGCGCCAGCATCCGCCAGAAATCGGAAGCCCTCGCGATCCACGATGTTTCCCGCGCCAATCTTCACTGTGTCGCCGTACTGCTCACGCACGAATGCCAGTGTGCGCTTCTGCCATTCCGAGAAGCCTTCTGATGAATCAATGCATAACACATCAACACCTGCCTCAACCAACGCCGGAATCCGCTGTTCATAATCCCGTGTGTTGATGCCCGCGCCGACGATGTAGCGCTTCGAGTCATCCAGCAGTTCGTTCAAATTTTCCTTATGCACGTCATAATCTTTGCGGAACACGAACGATACCAGCCGCTGATGCTTATCAATAATCGGCAGGGCATTGATTTTGTGCTCCCAGATCATGTCGTTAGCTTCACCTAGACTGATACCATCTTTGGCATAAATAATTTTTTCCAGCGGAGTCATGAAGCTGGAAACTTTCGTATCTTTCTCCATGCGGCTGACGCGGTAGTCACGGCTGGTAATGATGCCGATCAACTTGCCTGTCGATGTCCCATCCTCGGTGACGGCAACGGTCGAATGTCCCGTCTTTTCTTTAAGACGCAGGATGTCCGCCAGGGTGTGATTGGCATGGACAGCCGAGTCGGTGATGACAAAACCCGCCTTGTAGCTTTTGACGCGCCGCACCATCTCGGCCTGCTTTTCGATGGACTGCGAACAGTAGATGAACGAGACGCCACCCTCACGCGCCAAGGCAATCGCCATCGTGTCGTTCGAAACCGACTGCATGATGGCCGATACCAGCGGGACGTTCAAAGACAATGCGGGTGTTTCCTCCCTTTTGAACTTGACCAGCGGCGTTTTCAAGGAGACATTCGCCGGCACACATTCCGCCGATGAATACCCGGGAACCAACAAGTATTCGCTGAAGGTACGAGAGGGTTGATCGTAGTAAAATGCCATTTGCCTGCACACCTTTGCTAAAGTGGTCTTGCCACAGTTTTATAGAACGTGAATAAGAGACATATTCAGATTAAAGAAGCGGATTTCCTCACTCCACTTTTACCTTTGTCAGCCGCAGCCGTTGATCGGGTGTAACATCCCCATCACCCCGCGTATGGATTGCCAGCCGTTCGCCCGTCTGCCAGTAATAGACGCCCAACCACAGCTCATAATTACCTGCCAGTATATCGGCTGGCAGTGCGAAATTCAGCGCATCATTGATTTCATCGCCCTGACGCCACACACCGGTCGGAAAATCCGGTCGAATCAAGCGATCCACCTGTGCACTCGGTTGATCTGCGCCCACCCGCGTCAGATGCAGGAACATTGTGTAATCCAATGGAGGATCTTTCAACACATCCCACAGCAGTTTGAGGTGGATCGTCTGACCACCCTTAACCGTCCATTGGCTGTCAAGCGGTTGCGGCTTGTCATCCACCGCCGCTTCCATCCCCTTGATGTTGAGTATATCCCCCAGTGTAATCGCTTGTGGTGACGCAGAAAGTGTGTCGGGCATTTCGGCCAGCCCAATACGCAGATGGCCCACAATCGCCACGTTGTTCACCATATCCGCGTTCGTGCCTTCGACCGTTACCCGCTGCCCTTTCAGCGTGCGATATACACCCACCACCACTCGATAACGTCCAAATGTCGCATCATCCGGTAACTGTAACCAATGATGCGTCGCCAGCATCTCATCCCCGCGCCAGATGCGTGTGCGGTACATCGCCCCGAACGGCACATTCTGCCACTGTGTCACCGCTTGGCCGGCATCGTTCCACAACTGCACAAAAATCTCGTAATCCTCACTCGGGGGTTTCAGCGTTGTCCAATATAAGCTGACGAAAAAAGGTGCCCCTCGCGACAGTTCAACACTTTGCACACTATACCCTGCCAGATGCAGTTCGCCGCCGAAAGTCGCATCTGTCGGATAATCAATGACCTGCCGTTCTGCAAACAATCCATCCGGTGTCGGTACATTGTAGAACGTTGCAATCTGCTGGCCGCTTAAATCCGTGAGTGCTTCACCCGCTGTTCTAACTTGATACAGTGCATCTTGTAGATCACGCACTTGAATAATTGTCAATGGTGGCAGCAGCAGCGTTTGCCCTTTATCCAGCAGCACCCACAGCCGGTCATCGACCTGTGCTGTCGAACCATCCCAGCGCACACGGAACGGATCAGCCGGACGCATAATCGTCACCCACTGTGATGGATCATCAATTTTCAGCGTACCGTTGGTCATAATCGGACTGCTTCGCTGCCGGAACGCCCCCGCCGTCATCCAACTAATCGTCGACCGTTCCCACTCTGTATACGGAATCAGATAAGCTGTATCCGGCTGCGCCACAATCCGGCGGCTGATGTCCAACGACGCCTGATCGCTGCGCCAACTGATCTCCGGATTGGCATACTGCTGCGGCACCAGCAAATCAAAATAGCGGTGTATATCCCGCACGGCTGGCAGCGCAATTACCACCGCTGCTAACCCTAATATTGCATAACGTATCCCCCTCCCTCGTTTACGGGCTATCGGTGACTGAGCTTGCGCAAGGTAACCGACGGGGGTCAGGGTGGAGGTTGCATTGCGTGATTGATCTTGATGTTCGTAAGGGAAATGGTTCGACACCCCTCCCTGCCTTTGCTCCCCCTCTGCCATGAAATGGAGAGGGGGTTGGGGAGAGAGGATTTCCCACCCATATGCCAGCCCGATTCCCGCCAACAAAAACACAAACGTCAGTACATCGATCTGCCGCATGGCATGGGGCGCGGTCGTCGCGCTAGTCAGCAAATCCGGCAGCAGCACCAGCGGCATCACCGGCCATAACCATGCCACTGCAATCCGCCCCGGCTGCCTGATAAGGATAATCAGCGTCAGCAAAAATTCGATGAAAAACAAGGGTGTCAAAATCGGCTGGCCGAGTTCAGTTGTGTATGGTCCCGAGGGCCAGGCGATGCCCACCGCCCGAAAGTTATTCACCAGTTTTTGTCCGAACAGCCCCAATGGCCCCCCGTAGCGTGCCGTATCAAACGTCCAGATTAGCGCCCCACTGTACGGAGTCGCCGCCTCCGCCCGCCCGAAGAACGCTTTCGGCATGGTCAGATAGGTGTACAAATTAGGGGACACCAGCACCAGCGCCACCACCGCCATCATCACCCAGCCGCGCCAGCGAGCTTTGAACCCTTCGCGGTTAAACAGCGCATCATGCAAGAACCACACGATCACCGCCAGTGGAATTACCCGCGCCGCGATGTAAATATACTGGGTTAATGCCAGTGCTCCCCCTGCCAATGCCCAGCGCCAGAGCCTGCCTTTCGCCCGAGCCCATGCCGTACATGCGATCAGCAGCGCCACCACCGCTGGAATATAGGACGCAGGTAATCCCAACCGGCTCACGAAAATCGCATGTAAACTGATTGCCCCGGCCAATGCCGCCAGCAGTCCCGCCCGTACGCGCACCCCATCGGACGCATCCGCCAGCAGCCAATAAGCCGCCACATACAGCAGCCCGATGCCTATCACGTTCCACAAAGCGCTGGCAAGTCGTGGCGTAGTCTCATTGATACCCACAAATGGGATCATCGCGCCGATACCGTACACCGACAGCGGTTCCGTCCCGTACAACTCGCGGATGTAATACGGCCACACACCCCGATCTACCCAGTCCAGCGCATTGATGCCGTACCATGCCACATCGCCATCGCTGCCCACCGGCACACGCTCCAGGTTCACCACGCGTGGCACAGCAGCCAGAACCATAATGAGTGCCAGCCAAAACAAGGGCTTGTGAATAATCTGTCTCACTCGTTGCAAATAGTTTCTACCTTCTCATATCGGCCAAGCTGGCCTGCATTGTGCCTCATTACCCATCCCTCGCCAAATGATGCTAAAATAACATTACGTAATTTGAGGATTTATGAACAGGTTTAATATGACCGTTCCTGCTGCACCTCAACGCCCTCCCAAATACACGCCCCGCTTCTTCTTCGATTTTGGCTTCGGAGTCCTTGCACCACCGCTCTTACTGATTTTGGACCCGCTTATCTTTAAAGGCGCGTCATATTTACCTACCGGGGGATTGCTCGCGCCAATTAAAATCGGTGCCTACACGGCTATCGCTTTGGGCATCTCGGCGATGGCTTTGTGGTTAATATATCGTGGTCGGTTGCGAGTCTACAGTGCCTATCTCCTTGGCATTATGGGTATCGGGCAAGCGATTGCGTTCGCTTTCGCTGCACTTCTGTTACCTTTAAGCATCATTGGCGTCATCACAGCGGGTAGCGAGGGTGTCGGCATCTTAGGCCTCGTTCCAATTTTCACTGTCTTCGTCTTCGACCGCCAGCGACTGGTTGTTCGAGCCTATGCAAATGCCCGCGTCAACCGCAAACGTGCTGCCCTCATCGGTGCTATCGCGGTCATCGCCATTTCTCTATTCTTACAATGTGGGACTTGGCTCTATGTCAACGGCGCGATACGCGACCTTTTGAACAATCCAGAGTCACCGCCCCGGGCTGTCAACCAACTCAAATACGCCTTTTGGTGTGGCGATGAATGTTTCTATGATCTTGTTTCGAACTACCACAAGGCGGACAATGACCCTATACGTCAGCAGTATTTGGCAGCCGTATATCATGACATCACCAACGGTGACATTCGTACCAAAATATTCAGTTACTTCGATTAACTGATTGCATCGAGTCATGAGGATCCTCTTCAGAGGTATAAATATCAATGATTGAGATGCTCAGCGCGTCATTGCGGTTCAATATCAGATTGCAGCAGTCGTGGTAAAATCCGCGTTGTAATCTGACTCGTCACTTACAACATGTAACTATCAACTCTCTAAGGAGTTTATATGCGCCGACGCTTGCTTTTATGCTTTATCTTCGCCTTTTTCCTCATCGGCCTTACTGTCCGTGCCGAAGGCGAATCCCCACAGCACATCATTGCCTACTTCTCGTCATGGAGCATCTACGCGCGCCAGTACTTCGTGACCGATATCGCCGCCGATATGCTCACCAATATCAACTATGCCTTCGCCAACATCAGCGACGCAGGCGAGTGTATTCTGGGCGACAAATGGGCCGATACTCAATTCCCCTATCCCGGCGAAACAGAAGGGGGTGATCAGCTTGGCAACTTCCACCAACTGCAACTGCTCAAGGAACAAAACCCCAACCTGCAAACACTCATCTCCATCGGCGGTTGGACGTGGTCATCCAAGTTCTCCGATGTCGCCCTGACCGATGCTTCGCGCAAGAAGTTCGCAACCTCCTGTATTGCTTTCATGAAGCAGTATGGCTTTGATGGCATTGACGTGGACTGGGAATATCCGACGGGTAGTGGCAACACCGGCAACATCGAACGTTCTGAAGATCCCGCCAACTTCATCCTGCTGCTGACCGAACTCCGCACGCAGTTGGACGCACAGGGCGCGCTCGACGGCGCACATTACTTGCTGACGATAGCCGCTGGCAGCAATCACAACGCCATCAGCAATGTAGACTGGAAAGCAGCGCAGGAACAACTCGATTGGATTAACGTGATGGCCTATGACTTTGTAGGCTCATGGGCCAACCATACCGGCTTTGGCGCTCCGCTCTATGCCTCTCCCAACGATCCCGCACCGCAAAACAACGTCGATACCGCCATTCGCGCTTATCTTGCGGCAGGTGTTCCGGCGGATAAGCTCGTCCTGGGCGTTCCCTTTTACGGTTACGGTTGGAAGGAAGTACCCAATAAAGAGAACGGTCTTTTCCAAACCTACGGCCAAATACCGGATAACGGTGGCATCTTTGAGTATAAAGGTCTTGCCAACTTCTGGATCGCCAACATGGAACGCCATTGGGATGACACCGCCAAAGTGCCTTGGCTCTACAATGCTAAAACCGGCATGATGATCAGCTACGACGATCCCGAATCGCTGAAATACAAAGCGGATTACGTCAAGGACAACAACCTCGGCGGCATCATGGCATGGGAACTCTCGTACGACTCACCTGATCACGCCCTGCTCAAAACCGTCCACGACGCCCTCATCCCCAGCGAATAACAATTTGTGACATCGATAAGGTGCAATAATATGTGGTTTCACAAAATGAAATAGTAATCAAAGTGAGGGGCATCAAGGTGTTTTGAAGCGTTTTGTAGGGATGGCAACAATACGCTCATGCTTATTCCCTTGTCAGATCATATCGGCCTATGGTTCTTAATGTAGTAATCGTCGGTCAAGAATTGTGTTCTTCAACGGATGAATTTATTAAGGGCGGAGGCGTGCCTCCGCCGCTCACAAAACACTATAACTTTTAGTTGATAATCTTAAGCCCGATGCCAAGCAAACTCATCCATCGCCCCTACCCTTTCCTAACCATCCAGCGACCTTCTTAACCCTGATCCTCCCTCATTTCAGTTAGCAACTTGCCTCGCAAAGTGTTACATTTTGGTAACCCGTTCCGCCTCAATTTCTGCTATCCTGTATCTAGATCACGCTCCATATTTCTGCTCTGAAGATAACCTGCCACATGCCCTGTATTGCTCCATCCATCGCTTGCGGGCTATCAGCGAATGAGCCTGCGAAGGTAGCTGATGAAGGGCTGGGGTGGGAGTTCTGGATGGATTATTTTCATCTTTGGGTGTGATGCTATTTCATAGGGAATCGGCGTCCTTGGCGACTTGGCGGTTCAATTGTCTTTGTATTCTCTGTCTTTCCTTTGCAGCAAAAAATTGCACTTTCAGCGGATCACTCCCGCCCATCCACCGAATCGACATTCGGCGGCGGACATACGCGAGCCTCTCTCTGCACACGTGCCATTTCAGCGGATACAACCGAACATCCCGCCATGCAAAAATGTCAATTCAGTGGTTTCTCCCGTGCTTCCCGTTTGTCATTTCAGCGGACAAATTGCATGTTGTGCATTTTCTGCCATAAAAAAGACGAGCATGGATTTCTCCACACTCGCCTTTTTAACCATTGGTTCAAGTGTGCTTTTGGGTCTTTGCTTACCATTTCGCATACAGTGTTTTGCCCAAATCGCGCTTCTTGAAGCCCTTCTCCCTTGCGTGCGGGGGAGAAGGGTTGGGATGAGGGGGTAAGCCTTGCACCATTGGATATTGAACGCAGGTTCTTATGCTGCTGGAACGTTCAAAATATAGATTTGGTTTTGGGTTTCATCAGACGAGAAGAAGCCGCTCGCCACCAACTGCTTCCCGTTCAGTGTGAAAGCCACCGAGGTCATCATCGGGCCAACTTTTAGATCATCAGGCAGGGTCAACAACACAGCCGCCTTGTCTGGTGCGTCCAATGACGCGAACGAAATCGTATTCGGCTGATCTTTAATCCGGGTCGCCCACGCCAGCATCTTACCGTCGGACGATAGGACAAAAGCCTCTCCACCGATGTCGAGCGCCGCTTTCTCCGTTGCTGAAGCAATATCCCAAATATGGGTCTTATCGTCGCTGGCATCGAAGTAAATTAGGGATTTGCCATCCGGCGTGAAAACCAACTGGCGGACGCTAAACAACCCCGGTCGGTCAGACTGTTTGCGCAGCAGTTGATACTGGTTGTCCTCAATCGACCACAATCCGACCTCATCGCTTTGTGCGGCGGTTGCGACCCGTTTTCCATCAGGGGATAACGCAAATGCGGCCAGATCAATATTCAATCGGTTCGCCATGTCCGTATATTTGGTACGGAAATCAAGGAACGAGTCGAAGTGTTTACCAACCATCTTCGTAATCGTGCCGGTTTGAAGGTCGAATACCAGTAATCGCTGCGGACTAGAACCGCTCAACAACAAAATATGGTTGTTATCCGGAAACACGTCGATCGGCAAATAATACCCCATCAAAGGTGTTTGATACGTTTTCGTAATTTTCCAGGTTGCCACATCCCAGATATTCAGATCGCCGTTCATCTGGATAGAAATCATACGCTTACCACCGCTGGTAAACGCGACATCAGCCGTATAATCGCTGTAACCGCTCAGTTGGGTGATTTCCTTGCCAGTACTCACATCGATGACATGCATCGGCAGTAAAGCTGGAACATTTTCTTTTAGGTCGAGCAGAAGGATATTTTCAAAAGTCACCAGCGTCTTACCATCCGGCGCGAGCTTTGCACTAAACCCTTTGCTCGTTATAGGAATGGTCTGCGCTGGAGCCGCCTCGTCAGCCAGCGTCACCTGCTGCAAAACTGCTGAAAATAACAAAAACAATCCCAACATAGTGATCCATTTCAGCCGCATGTTGCCTCTCCTTAATAGAGCCAATCTACAATGTCTATCATAGGACAAGCAGCATAAACGAGAAACCCACCTATTGGGGATGTATGTCTAGATTTGTTTATCTATTATCGTGGCGAAAGCCTTACCGGATGCCTAACCGTCCCAGTGTGTTCAAAAGTGACTCCTGTGTTACGGGCTTGGTCAAATACGCCGCCGCCCAACCTTGTGGATCATCCATACGTTGGTCAGCCACCGAGATAATCACCACTGGAATATAAGCTGTCAGCGGGTCGGACTTCAATTCGTACAGCAGTTCCCAACCACTCATCCCCGGCATCATCACATCTGCGATAATCAGTGCCGGACGCAAGCGCCGCGCCACCTCCAACCCCTGCTGCGGATTGGTCGTCGCCATGACCCGATACGCGCTGCCAGCTAAAGAATCCTGCATAATTTCCAGAGCCGCCGGGTCATCATCGATCAGCAAAACCGTCGGATGAGCACTGTCTAGTGGTTCGATAACCGGTTGATAAGCGGTATCAGATCGGATCGGCAGCATCACAACAAAGGTGCTTCCCGCCCCCATTTCGCTCTCAACCCACAAAAACCCGCCGTGTATCCGCACCAGTTGCATCGTGATCGCTAACCCAAGACCCGAACCTTCGAACTTACGTACACTCGAACTATCCACCTGCCGGAAGGCGTCGAAAATAAAATCTTGATGCTCTTTGGCGATACCGATTCCGGTGTCAGAAACCGTAAACACCAACCAATTTCCGTTCGGTATCTTGAAGCGTTCCGGTATCGTATGCCCCGCAATGGCTGTGCCGCCTTGATAAATGGCGCTCACCGCGTCCACCCGCACTTCGCCTTCTGCCGTAAACTTCACCGCGTTATCCAGCAAATTGGTCACGATCTGTCGTGTACGCTGGGAATCAGCTTGAATAGGCGGCAGCAGCGGTTGTAAATTGACGGACAGCTTAAGCTTTTTGGCTTCGACCTGTGGGGTAATATCCGTCATGGCGTCGTAAACAATCTCATCCAACGATACGGGAGCCAACACCAAATTCATCTGTCCGGCCTCAATCCGCGACAAATCCAGCACGCCGTTTATCATTTCCAGTAGATGTTTACCGCCGCTCACCACCCGCGCCACACGGTCAAACTGTTTGGCGTTCAACTCACCATAAACTTGGCTCAACAACAGTTCACTGTATCCGATAATCGCATTCAACGGCGTCCGTAGTTCGTGGCTCATATTCGCCAAAAATTCGCTCTTGAGGCGGTTGGCTTCCATCGTCTGTTCGTATAAGCGCGCATTCTCGACCGCGATACCCGCCTGCCGTGCCAGCGCGAATACCGTACTCGCTTGATCTTCACTATAAAAATTCGGCTCGAACTTTTCCAGCACGATCAATCCGATCACCCGCCCTTGAGTGACCATCGGCACACCCAACCACGAACGTGTAATGGCACCATCCCCGCGTGATATACGTCCCTGTGTCACCAGCGCCTGTAGATCCGGCACGACCATTGGCAGCGCGGATAGCGTGACCGTACGTGCGGGGCTTTCGTCATACAGCAGCATTTCTTGTCCGCGCAGCGGAGCTTGCGTACCCTGGCTGGCAGCAACCGTCATGCGGCTGCTATCGGTGACACCCGCATTCGGCAGCATGATATAAGCACGATCATATTGAATCAGGCGGTTCAACGGTTCTAAAATCCGGTCAAGAACGATATTCGGATCGAGTGTCGAACTCACCAACCGGCTCACTTCGATCAATGTATTAGCGATGCGGCGGCGGTCCTGCTCTGCCCCCAGCAAACGTTGATTTTCCACTGTCTGCGACATCTGGAGTGCCATCAATACCAGCAGCGCCAAATCCGAGTCGCTAAAGTGGTTGGGCAGTTCACTCTGGATACTAATCAGCCCGATGACCTCGTTTGTCTGGTTACGCAGCGGCACACCGAGCCACGACAGCATATTACTGCCCGGTTCATCAGGACTGAATTCGGTGTTATAAGCCGCTAAACGGTCTTGTTCTCCACTCAGATTGCGGAAATACAACGGGCTGCCCTGCGTGATAACCGCCTTGCTCACACCCTGTAGAGGCTGTGGCTCAACATGAATTGGAAAGCCATCTTCCGCCGCTACTGTAATATGAAGTAGTGCGCTCGTCCGGTCATAAATGCCTACAAAAAACGAGGTGGCATCAAACAATTCAGAGATGCGTTCGCCCACCGCGTTCCAAAGTTCTTCCTGCGCCCCTTGCTGAGACAGCGCACGGCTAAAATCATTGAGCTTATCAACCAGCGTGTTCCAACCACCGCTCGTCTTGAGATGGTCAAGCCGCGCCGCTAATAACCCTGCCAGCAGCACTACCGTTTCAAGCTGTCCGGCGTCTTCGCGCGCCATCACATAGATCATGCCCCGCACCGAACCAGCGTAAGATAGCGGTAGTAGCAATCCAGTGTCGTCAGTTGCCAGTTCCGGCACAGGCTCAGCCATAGTGTGCCAGCGTGGAGCCGTCCAACCTTGCCAGCTTAACCACGAATCCGGTGACTCCATCCATTGAATCAACGTGGCCGCAGGCACAAAACCGCTGCTGGTATAGTATTGCAGGTCAGAGCTTTCCAGATTGACGATAGCAATCACTGTGGATCCTACATGCTCACCGAGCCAATACGCTAACTGCTCGGCAGCCTGCGGTGGTGCATCAGCTTGGTTGACCGCTGTAATGATGGTTTGGAGGTTGGTAAATGCAGTTTGTAGTGCTGCCATAGCTTCGCTTCTTTAGACAATGTACAATAATGTAATAATCTCTCTCATTATCACACATAATATTGAGTCTTTACCGGATTACAAATAACAGTATTGATACAAAACGTAGGTTTCCGGTTGTTAACATGCTTTTAATAATTACTATTGGGATTATCTTGTAATGACCTTGCATAACGCTAACCCGAATCGACAGGTGCGGTGTGTGCGGTCAACCACTCCGCGATTTCCGGCACATCATGTTTATCCTGTGCGATTTCCAGCACGAAGGCGTAAATAGCCTCCGCGTCCCATATCGGTTTATAACCATTCTTTTCTAAAAAGAGGATTGTGGCACGAGTCGCCGCCCGTTTATTGCCATCCCAGAACAGATGGTGCGCGGCCACCGAATGCATGAGGGCTGCCGCCTTCTCCATCAAGGTCGGATAGGCTTCTGTCCCAAAGGCATATAGCATTGGACGCGCCGCAGCCGCCCGTACCAGGTGGAGTTCACGCGCCAGCATCGGTTCTCCGATGGCTTCTTCCGCTGCCGCATAAATTTCACCCGGCGTCAAATAATGTATGGGATCGAATGTCATCACTTATTCGAGCGGCAAAAATGGTAAAGCGCGGCGGATTCGGCGTAGCAAAAGTGCCCCTTTTAGCATAAACCCATCGACGCGTGACAGCGTTGGCTTCTGCATCATCAAATTATCAATCACGATAGATTGAGGTTTCACAAAGCGCATCAATCCTTCCGGCCCGTTTCGCCGCCCCATCCCGCTGTTCTTCACACCGCCCATCGGCAGTCCCGGCGTCCCAAATATCCAATGTGTCGTATTGATATGCACATCTCCACTTTGGATGCGAGTCGCCAACTGCTCGCCGCGCCGCAAATCTTTGGTCAAAATGGCCGCCGAAAGTCCATATTCAGAATCGTTCGCCAACCGGATCGCTTCATCAGCATCTTTGACGCGCATAATCGGAACAATCGGCCCAAATGTTTCCTCAGTCATCACATCCATCGTGTGGTTCACATGGGTCAAAATAGCCGGTTCATAAAACAGGGGGCCAATTTCAGGTCGCCGTTTGCCGCCATAAATCAACTGCGCCCCTTTTGCGACCGCATCTTGAACCTGTGCCTCAGCCCGCAGCAGTTCCCGTTCATTCGTCAGACTGCCAATATGAATATCGATGCCATCCCCTGAACCGATCTTAAGTTGGTTGGCGTAATACTTAATCCGGTCAATGTACCGGTCGTATATCCCATCTTCGACATACACCCGCTCGGTGCTGATGCATACCTGTCCTGTATTTTCACTGGCAGCGCCCACCAATGTCTCGGTTGCCGCCATATCCACATCAGCGTCATTCAGCACGATCATCGGATCTTTACCACCGAGTTCGAGGCTGCATGGAATTAATCGTTCTGCTGCCCGTACCGCGATTTTCTTTCCGGTAGCCGTACTCCCTGTGAATGAGATGTAATCCACCACATCCACCAGCGCCGAACCGGTCGAACCACCACCTGTAATGATCTGGATCACATCTTTGGGAATGCCTGCCTTATACATCAGCTCAACGGCATAAACGGCTGTAAAGGGCGTAATCTCGCTGGGCTTAAGCAGCACCGTATTACCGGCGAAAAGGGCTGCGATCAAATCAATAAAAGCATTGTTGAGAGGGTAATTCCAGGGCGTAATGAATCCAGCGACGCCGTGCGCCTTATAATACAACCGCGCTTTATGACGTATCGGCACTGCCGAACGCCGCGTTTGTGGGCGTAAAAAGCGCTCTGCATGTTTGTGGTAATAACTTACCACCGTATCGATAACCGCCACTTCTTCCCACGCGCCGAGTTCAGTCTTACCCGTTTCGCGCCGGATCACAGCAATAGCATTTTTCTGGTCATCCCACAGCATATCTGACCATCGTCGCATCAAGGTCGCGCGTGCTTTCACACTCAACGCTTCCCATGCCGGTTGTGCCGCGCGCACACGGTCAGCTGCTTGGCGCACCTGGTCAGCAGTCATAATCGGAATCTTGCCGATAACTTGCCCTGTCACCGGATTATGGACGGCAATTTCTGTCTGGGGTTGAGTTTGGGCTGTGTTGGGTGCAGTCTGCTTTTCAAGCGTGACCATGACCGACCTCCTACACCAATCTAATAGTTATTTGATTAGATTGTACACTGACACATCAAGTGATCAAAATTCAATTCCGCATTTGGGACTGCCAAGCTGGAGTATACTAAACGCGACTCATATAGATATGGGGAGTAGAAAATGGGGTCAGATTTACAGAATCGGCTGATTAGATTTTTCACCAGCGTTCATGTCTTCCTTTATCACAACAGTGGCGGAAAAATATGGGGATCGATGAATGGCAACCCTGTGTTGATGCTCACCACCACCGGGCGCAAAACCGGACTACCCCGCACAACGCCTGTTGTGTACGTTCACAAAGACGATGAATATCTGATCGCTGCCTCGGCGGGTGGTGCGGATCAAAACCCGACCTGGTTATCGAACATCAACAGCAAGCCCGAAGCCACCATTGAAATTAACGGCAAACAGATTAAGGTCAACGCAGTCATCACATCGGGTGACGAACGCGATAAACTCTACGAATTATTCAAAGCAATGGGGCCCGGCTTCATCGAATATGAAAAGAAAACCACCCGTAAAATTCCCGTGGTTCGCCTGCAACCCGTAGCAACCTAACGGAGCAATATCATTATCCACGACATCATCACACAAACCGCCGATCACGTTCGTGATCTCATGCAGGGCGAAAGCAGCGGACACGATTGGTGGCATATTCATCGCGTCTGGCAAACCAGCCTCTATATCGCCGCCCGCGAAAATGTGGATGGTGATGTCGTTCAACTCGCCGCACTGTTGCATGACATCGGTGATTGGAAATTCCACGCTGGTGACGAAAGTGTTGGTCCACGTCTCGCCCGCGAATGGCTGAAATCGCTCAGTGTTGAAGAACGGGTTATTGCCCACGTCTGCACCATCATTGCCAATTTATCCTTTAAAGGTGCGGATGTACAAGCCGCCCCGCTTTCACCCGAAGGTCAGGTTGTACAGGATGCGGATCGACTGGATGCGATTGGCGCAATCGGTATCGCCAGAGCCTTCGCCTATGGGGGTGCCAAAGGCCGCGAAATGCATGATCCAAATGCTCCGCCCGTTATGCATACCAGCTTTGAACAATATAAAGCCAGTCGTGGCACGACCATCAATCATTTTCACGAGAAACTGCTGCTGCTCAAAGATCGGCTCAACACATCAACCGCCAAAGTTTTGGCAGAACATCGCCATGCCTTCATGCAGCAATTTTTGGCGGAATTCGACGCCGAATGGAACATTAATGGCTAGTCATTCAAGGCAGCGCTTTAATCTTAGCAATCAGCGCCGACGTGCTGTGGTCAGGTAAATAATCAATCAACGCGACCTGTCCGCCATAAGCTTCAACCGTTGGGCGTTCCGGCAGTATTTTAGTGGCATAGTCCCCACCTTTGACGTAAATATCCGGTTGCAGCGCCCGAATCAAGTCATCAGCCGTATCCGAATCAAAAATAATGACGCCGCTGACCGGTTGCAGAGCTGCCAGCAGTCGCGCCCGTTCAACCGCTGGAATCAGGGGGCGACCTTCACCTTTCAACCGCGTGGTGCTGTCGTCACCGTTCAATCCAAGGAACAACGCATCACCCAAAGCCCGCGCCTTCTCTAAATAATCCAGATGCCCAACGTGCAGCAAATCGAAATGCCCGTTAGTGAACACCAGTTTTTGTCCAGCAGCGCGCATCAGCAACCGTTCTGCCTGTGCCGCTTCAAGGGTCAGAATAATTCCCAACTTATTATCCTCAGCTTAGCCTTAAGTGTCCTTGAGAGATTGTAAGGCGTGGACGTCAAATTTAACACACCGTCCATTTTTAACCGGATCGATGCTATTCGTACAGCTTAATGCATTAAGAATATCCTCAACCTGCCCCGAAGCTCTGATGTATACTAAATTATTCGAGTTTTCAGCCAATCGGTTGACCTGTTACTGCCACTTTGTGGAGATCGCTATGCTTAAGACTGTCATCGTACTTCCTACTTACAATGAAAAGGAAAATCTTGCGCTGATGATTGAGGCGCTTTTTGCGCTTAATTTAGATAATTTACACATTTTGGTGGTGGATGACAATTCACCCGATGGAACCGGAAAAATTGCGGATGATTTTGCTGCGCGTAATCCCAAAGTAACTGTCTTGCATCGTCAGGAAAAAAACGGTCTCGGTCAAGCCTATATCGCGGGCTTCAAAAAAGCCCTGACCATGGATGCCGACTATATCATCCAGATGGATTGCGACTTCTCCCACCAGCCCAAATATATCCCTGATCTGCTAAAAGCCATTGAAAATAATGATCTGGTTTTGGGTTCACGCTTCGCCAAAGGCGGCAGCGTCGATGAAAGCTGGAGCTTTTATCGCAAACTGCTCACGTGGTTTGCTAACCGTATCTACACACCGACCATCCTCGGCATCCCTGTGCGCGATGCGACTGGCGGTTACCGCATCTGGCGTCGCAATACCCTCATTGGCCTTGATCTGAACCGTATCCGTTCCAGTGGATATGTCTTTCAGGTCGAAATGGCCTATGTCGCCAGCCGCTTAGGTTTTCGTGTCGCGGAAATCCCGATTTACTTTCCCGACCGCAAACTCGGCGAGTCCAAAATGGACATCCGTATTCAGGTCGAGGCGGCCATGCGTGTCTGGCAGGTGCGCCAACGTCACCATAATCTCACCCCACAGATGCGCCAAACCCAACTGCCCGGCGAAACATCCACCTAGAACACATCCGTTTTATCAACTAAAAAGAGTCAGCCGACTCTTTTTGTTTTCACCTTAGCCGCACACCAAACAAAAAGGGATGGCATCACTGCCACCCCTCAACCAATCATTGACCTAACTTAGGACAAACTTAGTCACCCGCTGCCGGTGCGCTGCTGCGTACCATAACCTTCTTAGCATCTTCCAAAGTCTTGGGTGTACCATCATTACCATTCAGTACATACTCGGGATAAGCCGATGTACCATGCTCTTCAAGATCCAGACCAGCCAGTTCTTTCTCTGGTGCCAGACGAAGATCTGTAACTGCTTCGATCACCCACATAATGGCGTAAGCAGCGACGAAAGCAACCACCACCGTCGAGGCGCTGCCGATAAACTGCGCCACCAACTGTCCCGTGCCGCCACCGTAGAACAAGCCCGTAACAACGGTCGACGTATCCGCACCTGTAGCCGTGGGGAGACCATAACTACCGCTGGCGAACAAGCCAATTGCCAGTGTACCCCAGATACCGTTCGCTAGATGGACAGGCACAGCACCGATGGGATCATCGATACGCAAGTATTCAAGCAATTCAGTCGCTCCGAATACCACGATACCAGCTATCAAACCAATGAAGAACGCACCTACGGGTTCAACCCAGTAGCAGCCTGCCGTTATCGCGACCAACCCTGCCAAAAAGCCGTTGACCGTCAAACCAAGATCCCACTTCTTGCTAGTGATATACGAGATCAGAAGCGCAGACATACCTGCCGCGCAAGCCGCCATTGTCGTGTTGAAGGAGACACGACCAATACCCATAATATCCATACCGGAAAGCGTGCTGCCGGGGTTAAAACCATACCAACCGAACCATAGGATCAAACCACCGACTGAGCCCATAATAAGATCGTGCGGCTTCATGGGGCCACCGCCATCACGTTTGAAAACCCGCCCCAAACGCGGGCCGAGGATGAGCGCACCTGCCAGCGATATCGCACCACCAATGCTGTGAACAACCGTTGAACCGGCGAAATCACGGAAGGCAAACGGCTGCATAACGGCCAACCAACCATCGGGGCCCCATGACCAGTGACCGACAATCGGGTAAATGAAACCAGTAACAGCCACGCTGTACAGAATGTCGCCGATGAAATCGCAGCGACCAATCATAGCACCCGATGTAATGGTCGAGGTTGTGTCAGCGAACGCGAATTGGAAAACCCAGTGCGCCAGTACCGGTACGCCGGTTGCGCCGTACAAACCAGTCGCGCCACCAAATGCAGGGTCAAGCCCTTGTAGGAAGAAGCCGTGTGTACCAATGAACGGTGTACCCGGTTGGAACATGAAAGCGTAGCCCCATGCCCAGAAGGTCAAACCGCAGATGCAGGTATCAGCGATACCTTCAACCAGAATATTGACTGATTCACGGGAACGGGCGAAACCCGCTTCCAACATCACGAAACCGGCCTGCATACAGAACACGAGGAAGGCCGCGATTAATGTCCACATGGTGTTAATCGAGTTAATCTGGCTGGTATCAACCGCAGTGGCGACATCTTGTGCCTTAGTTGCGGTCCCTGGCATGAACATATTCATGAGCAGCAGTACCAGTGCAAGACCGAGCATCTTGCCGACCATTAAAATTGCTACATTTTTTCTCATCTTGGGGTTTCTGATGTTGGTCATGAAACGCCCGGGTGCGGTACGGATCGCCTCTAAGATCATTTACGTCCTCCAAATGTGTACTGCGTCTTCGGATTTGTTTGCGGATAGTCCAAAGATAATCGCCCGCACCTAAACATGGTTGGAATGACTTGACGAAATTTAGTGGCAAATTTTTAGTTAAAGTATCACAAACTATTGATAAATTATTGACGCCAAGGAATTACCTGTACCATTTATGCACAAAATGGAGGCCTGAATTGTGTATAAAAATGGGCAGTTTTCACAAATCGCGTCGAAGATATGAGAAGTAGATGAAGACAAAAGCCACCTTTTTAGATCGCCTTTGTCTTCAGTTTCGTGCAGAATTATTTACTGGGAGTCAGATAAGGTGATCCCACCGCGATGTAACTGTAACCCCGTTCGACCAATTCTGTGTAATCGGGAATCATACGGCGACCATCCATAATCAGATACGGAGGTTTTACCGCCTGTTCAATTGTCCGCGATAATCCGCGAAATTCTTCCCAGTCTGTCGATATGAACACCATATCACTACCTGTCAATGCATCCTTGACCGAGTCGTGATAGGTCACTTTCTCAAACAGGTGATTCTTATCAGGATGGAAGTAACGCTTAGCCTCTTCCACTGCCAGTGGATCATATGCCCGCACTTCCTTGACACCACGCGCCAGCAGTGCCTCGACCACCTTCAGCGATGACGAGTCGCGCATATCATTGGTACGTTGCTTGAACGATAATCCTAACAAAGCGACCGTCTTATGATTAAAAGTCGCGTTGGCTTCCTGTACCGCCCGGTCAATCAGATATGTTTTCTGGTATTCGTTAATGTCATAAACCGATTCGAGCAGCGCCGTCGCCTGGCTGTTGCTCTTGAATTGATAAATCAACGACTGAATATCCTTGCCGAAGCACGAGCCACCCGCGCCATTCGATACGTACGATCCCCACTTGCTGATACGGTTATCTGCCGTCACGCCGCGTTTGAGATCTTCCATCCGCACATTGGGGAAAGCCTCTCCCAACCGCGCACCCACACCATTCCAGAACGAAATGTAGGTCAGCAACAGCGTATTCGCCACATACTTGATGGCTTCAGCCGTTTCCGGTGTGGTTTCAATATATGCAATCCGCACATGGTTAGTGAATTGTGAGTAAATCCGCCGCAGGATACGCAAATCTTCATCCGTATCCGCCCCCACGACCACCCGATCCGGTCGCCGTGACTTTTCCACCGCATCCCCTTCGGGCAAGAATTCAGGGTTCGACGCGATACCGAAATTCGGTACGCCGTGTTCCTTGAGTTTTGCTTCCAGTTGGCGTGCCGTGCCGACCGGAACGGTACTCTTGTTAATTAACACGATCCGGCGTTTGTCCTGCCGTTTTGCCAGCATCGGCGCAATCTGATCCAACGCCGTAAAGTAGAAACTCAGGTCGGATGATCCGTTCGGACGTGGCGGTGTGGGCAGGCACAGAAATATCGCGTCCGTCCCATCCACAATATCAGCGATATTGTTGACGAAAAACAGGTAGCGATTAATATTTTCAGCGATGATGGCAGGTAAACCCGGTTCGCTTACATAATGCCCAATGCGTGCTGCATCCGCCGAGCGATAAGCGTCGAGTTTTTTCTCGTCCACATCGTAAGCATAAACTTCGTGTCCATACTCCGAAAGTACAGCAGCGTGGGTCAATCCCACAAATCCGGTTCCAGCAACAATGATCTTCATGCATTTCCTCTTAATGAGCTTTTGGTTTAGAACGTGATGTGCCAGTAAAAGCGTGGCTCGTCTGAACGATTAGAATATCTTTCAGTGTAGCATGGAGTCTAAGGCCCAATAATAATGATCGCCTCAAACATCCTTCACCGACTACCTTCATTAAACACTATTGCCCTCGCCTTGCAAACACCTCAAGTCGCCTTAAGTGCCTTCAAAATTTACGTTTTACCGCCGTTACCCCTCCTGCACATCTTCGCTGCCCGATTTCATGTTAGCTTAAGCACAACGCAATCGCGGAGTGCCATATGCTCAAAAGATTTATTTCGATTATCTTGCTGGTTGTTTCCTTCATCCAAATCGCGCCAACCTATGCGTGCAGCGGAGGCCGACCCTATACCCTATCCGAAATAGCAGCTAATGCTGAGGTTATCGTGCAGGGGCATATGGTGATGACTGACGAACGTGGGCAAAACGGTGTGCTGCAAGTTGAAAGTGTCTTATCTGGCGAGAATATTCCGCAATATATCTTGCTCGATCTGGCGCCTTCGTTCTTCATTCATCGACAACATGAACGCTTTTCCGGTGGGTGTTTTTACGGGGTCAACGCACTGCCCACAAACCAAACGATTATCTTTTTTCTCAAAAAGATGCCGAACAATGCTTATCAGATTGCACCCATCGCTTACCAGATGGGTCAGTATTATCCGTTTCCAGGTGCCGATACAAAAGTTACCATTTATAAAGCGTCACCAATCAAACCCTATGAACACCAAGCAGAACCACCGCTGTGGTCGACTCAGCAGGTCGATCACGAGATATTCACCTATCTCATCAGCCAATTTGTCGGCCAGCCACCGCATCCACCCAGGCTGAACACACCTTATCCGTTGCCCACTTCGTTATACATCCGCACCGTTGCCGGAACCGAATATGAACTGCCTGTTGATTTTTCACCGCCACACAAACTCGACTCAAGGCTTGCCGATGAAAACGGTGACATTAACCCAACAGGCTGTAAGGTCGTCAATTGCATCGGCGTCTCGCCTAACGGCATTGATAGTGCTCAAGTCACGCAGGATTACACGGTTAATATGCTCTCTTTCCCGAATGCGACTGTTCGCGGTACAGCCTTTCATTTCTCCCCCACCAGCGACGCCATCGCCGTTTGGAATACCGACACCCTCAGTGTTTACGCCTTGCCTTATGATCGGCTCGGCCTATGCTGCTACCAACTTTTTCTAATGAACAGCATCTCACTCAACAATGTCCTCAAACCCACTACGGATGTCGCTTGGACGCCCGATGGACGTATGCTGGCTTATAACGATAGCACGGGCTTGTATTTGTGGGATGTGTTCACTTCCGCTTCGCGCCCACGCCTGCTCACTGCGCCGTTATACAGAACCGTGACGCCGCGCTTTTTCTCCAAAACAGGCCGCTATCTCGCCATTCAAAAAGGCGATGACCGTTATTATATGGATACCGTCAGCGGAGCAGAACTCGCCGATGGCGCACTTTCGACAGACGACCGAACCCTCTTACAATTCGACACGCAGCACGAGTCACCGCTCAGCTTTTATCACCTTGCGCCTTTCAACCACTTCAACACCTTGGACAAATACGATCACGTTCGTCAGGCACAGTGGCTTGACGACAACCGTTTCCTCGTTGTGGATTGTTCACCAGACCAAACTTATCCCTGTGCAGTTTATCCCGACTCGCTTTCAATCGGCGGCGGCTATTACCCCGGCTATGCCTTCGCTTACGACAAAGTGACGCAAACCATCGCTATCGCCATGTCCGGTAAGCAAATTGGCGTTCTCACCCAAACCACCGCCGTCTATAAAACCTATGACTTCAGCGCATCCCTCGACGCTGAAATCGAATCCATACAGTGGATGCAGCCCATCTTCTTTCAGCCGGACTGATAACCCAAATTGAACTTTGGCGTCTCTACGGATCCCGGTCTTTTCTCCGTACTCTTTGTGCCTTTGTGGTGAATTGTATTGGATCAGCAAAGGAGTTAAGCCGAACCCAACGCTTCCTTCGCCACCCGCTGACCAATCTCGACCGCGTAATTCGTCCCGCGATCCCAGGGGTAGACCTGGCTCATACTCGCCCAGAACACCCCCGGCAGCGGAGTCTTAAGCGCCGGAATATTCTGGCTATGGTTGATAAATGGAATAGGTTGGGCATAAGGCGCGCGCCACACCCATGACTTGCGTATCCAACTGGCGTCAAATGCAGGATTGACCTTTTTCAACGCGGGCAAAAAGCGCTCGACCAGTTCATCTTCACTCATCTTGAAGTATTCATGATCAACGGGCACATAATCGCCGCAGTACACCAGCACATCCCCACCATAATGCGACTTGTCCATGAAATTGGTATGTTCCACCAGCGCCAAAAATGGAAACTGACTCGTACGCTTATCAGCGCTCGTCGCTGGCAAATTCAGCCAGTAAGTGCCATCTGTCAAGATTGATTGTTTGAGCGCCAGTACCACACACAACGCCCCGATACTTTTCAGATCGGCGATTTGTTTGCCGTAAGACGTATCCTTTAATGTCGGCGCGAGCTTCAACATCAACCCCGGTGACGCGGTACTTATTACGCGGTCAAACACTTCTGTCTGCCCGTTGATCGTCAAAGTGGGTTTGCCATCTTGTGACCCGATTGCATCCACCGGCGAACTCAAATGGATCACCGCACCCTTCGATTGAACGGCTTCGGCCAGCGCCTCTAAAAACGCCTGAAACCCACCCTCAAAAATACCAAGGCGCAAACTGCGTGTATAAATCCGCGCCCACATCCACGCCATATTGACCTGTTGGTAACGGTCAGCGAACTTGCCGATCAACAGCGGTCGCCACAATTTGTTATAGGCTTCATCACCCATCCAGCGCCGCATCCAACTATCCGCCGTGACCTTTTCTAACGCTTTCCAATCGCGTGTCAGGAACTTCAGATACACCCCCGTCAGCCCCAATCGGATCAACGCCGTAAATGACAGCGGCAGAGACAGCGCCGAAGCATTCATCTCTGAACGGTATATCTTGCCATCAATAAAGTAGCTGGTCTTCGGGCGCGGAAACAGAACCTTACCCGCCTTGCCGATGTCCTCCACCAGCTTTAGAATGCTCTTGTCAGTTTCAAACCAGTGGTGATAGAACTTCTCCATCGTCCACTGCCATCCGTCATCCTTAAAGCCAGCGGCTAACCCGCCGACATTTTTCTCTGCTTCATACAGATGAATTTCGTGTCCCGCCCGCGCCAAATCCCATGCTGCAGCCATACCTGCTGCACCAGCTCCAATAATCCCAATCCGCAGTCGATTACTCATATGTGGTTTGACTTTGCCTGTAATGCCAATAACTACACCCTATATTACACATAAGCCGCTGCAAATCACCACAATCGTAGCCAATCGAACCTTCCGCCGCATTTGTGTCATTTCAGCGTGAGTAGTCAAACCTGCCGCCGGACAAAAATATCAATTCGGCGGTTTTAGCCGGGCTTCGCACTCGCTGTTTCAGCGAGAATCATGCAATTGATGCTGCAAATGTTGTAACAACAGCATCATTAGTTTCCTGATGAGCCTTTGACGACCAGATCACATCAATTATTGTTGAGCAAAACCTGCGCGCCATCAAAATCAAAACGGAAGTCCATACGCGCCAGCCCAAGCGCTTGCAAGGCACTGGTCACAGCTGGTTGCTTGGCCTCATGGCAGTAAATCATCATAAATCCACCACCGCCCGCGCCGGTGATCTTCCCGCCAATCGCACCATTACTGCGCGCCGCGTCATATGCTACGTCAATCTGATCATTGCTGATGTCGCGGTTGACACCCCGTTTTTGCACCCATGATTGATGCAGTAAATCCCCGAAATCGTCCAACCGCCCTTCGGTCAGCGCCGCCAGAATATCGTATCCCAGCGCCTTGATTTTGTGCATACGTTCCATCGTTGCCGGATTTTGTTCACGGCTGGCCCTGGATTGGTCAGAAAGAATCTTGCCCGAATCGCGCGACTTTCCGGTGAAGAATAGCATCAACCGCCTTTGAAAGAGATCAAGCGCTCCTGGTGGTTGAACAACCGGCACAACAGTCGTGCCAGTTTTTGTGAACGTAATCTGGTTGAGTCCACCCATCGTCGCGCCATATTCATCCTGCTTACCACTCGGTAAATGCAGTTTATTGATGCCGATGTCGCACGCCGTTTCTGCAATATCAATCTTGCTTAATGTTTTCCCCTGCCACGCGGCCAGTGCCGTCACCATAGATACGGCTACCGCCCCCGAACCGCCCAACCCCGTACCGGGAGGAATCTGTGAGGCCAGAAAAACATCTAACCCTTGTGCTTCCTTGAATTCGCGCAGCACCGCCTTCGCTAAGCCCAGTTCGCCCTCTGTATTGTATTCACCACCCGCTTCCAACCGGTAAAACATGCGGAAGTCGGAGGACATGATTTGAACAGCATCACTCGCCCCGCTTGAAATAAAGGTGTAGATATAACGGTTAATTGCGGTGTTAACCACCATACCATCAAATTGATTATAGTAAGCGGGCAGGTCGGTGCCGCCACCGCCAAAGCTAATACGAACAGGCGCACGGGCAATCAAAAGCAATTGAAACTCCTTGTCGACGATGATAGTTGTGTTAATTCCAGTGTATTATAGAATTCAACCGACAATCAATTAGGTCTTCTTTATGTGATTGAAAGGTCGAAAATTTATTTTAGTTTCGTTGAGGTGTGTTAGTCTGTTTAATTAAGCCCTTTGATGATACGCTTTACTTATAGTGGTGAAAGTGTCACTGCCTGAAACAACTGATCAGGATGATTTATGCTGCTGCGCCGTTTCCTACGCAATTTACTGATTCTTCTTCTGGTAGCGTCTATTTTTGGCGCAGTTGGATATTATATTTATCGCGGTGACCGCGAAGAGCGCATCAAAACCTACGACGGGATATTGACCCAAGCAGTCTCCACCGCTATTCAGGATGCACTTTATAATGCGACCCGCACCCTGGAAGCCGACCAACCGCATTATATTGTTCTAAAGGTCGGCAAAAACGATTCGCTTTTAACCATCGCTCAACAATATGACACCACTATAGATGTCCTCCGTATGGCGAATAATTTATTGCCAAATGTTGACTTTGGTGATGGCAGTGAAATCGTAATCCCACGTGGCGTTACCCAATTGGTCCCGCCCCGCCGCTTCAAAAAACCCTACATCGCTCAAAAAGGTGATGAACTCACCACACTTGCTGCCCGTAACGGAGTCAGCGAAGAAATTCTCGCACTGGATAACCCGATACTAGCCAAGCGTGGTTTGAATCCCGGTGACATTGTATTCATACCCGAACTCTTATAAGGGGTAAAACGTTGACTTTGAAATCGAAATTTTTCTCGCTCATTGTGTTGCTCATAGTGGCTGTCCTCACAGCCTGCGATACCAGCATCCCCACACCACCTCCCATTACTATTAACATTACCGCCGTTGATAACCAACAAGCTTTACAGCAAGCGGTCGCCGAAGCATTAGAATCGACTAGTCAAGCCAACGCTCGCATTACCGAAACCATCATTGCCAATAACGGTATGACGCTCACACCGTCAGCGACACCTACCATTACACCAACCTTTACCATCACACCCACACGCCGGGTTACACCTACACCAACCCCACAGCCCAGTGACACCCTCACCCCCACCTATATTCCACTGTTGACCAGCACCCCTGCTGCCGTTAGTAACCAGAATTACGGTTGGCTGCGTTTTGTAAACCGGTGGGTCGCTGCCAATGCACAGGCTGCATCTGTCGCGGTCGATGTCTTTGTCAATGAAGACCGCATCGCCAGTGGTATAGAGTTCGGCAACCAGACCAACTATTATCAGGTGACACCCGGAGCTGTGCGCGTTTCACTACGCGTGGCGGATCAAACGGGAACCGATCCTAATACTGCTGCTCCGCTTGTGACAACCATAGTCAATGTCACCCCCGGAGGTGTCGTTTCAGTATTGGCGTTGGATTTAGGCTCAGGTATGGATCTGTACGCCGCGCAGGAAGATCCATCACCGCTTGCGGTTGGCACCGCCCGTTTAACCATCATTCAGGCCAACCCCGGTTTGCCCGCTATCGATATTGATATTGCCGACAAAAAGCTCCGTCTAGCCAGCAACCTGACTGTGGGTAATATCATCGGTCCGCTGGATGTTCCCGGTGGTCGTTATTCGATTGACTTGAACGATGCCCGCGCCTCCAATGTCACGACCCTCACCAGTCTCTTAATCAACTTGACCGGACAGGTCAGTAACTTCTTGATATTGCTACCACCGCCCGTCATTGGAGGAGGCACAATTACCACCTCAGATCAATGGACAGGCTTAACAGGCCGCGTCAAAAATGATTTAGGTATTCGCTTTATCAACGCCCTCACCAACATTGGTAATGTCCAGGTCGCAGTTGGGCAGGCTGTAATCGATAACTTAGCGGTTGGGCAAGTCAGTCCCAGTCTTCCGGTACCGCAACTCGGCGCGCCATTCGTCATTTCTACAGGCGGCGAAACCCCAAACAAAATTGATGGTGGTGTACTCGGGCCTTATGCCGAAGATGCCAATACCATCTCTGACAAAATTATCTTGCTCCTGCCGGATCAAAAAAATACCAGTAAGGTAACCTTCGTTCCGGTAACCTTCTCTCAAAATGCACCGCGTTCAGCTATCAATGCCAGCGTTCGCTTCATTCATGCGCTGCCCGGTGCGGTACCGTTGAATTTACAATTCCGTCCGCTAAGCGCCGCTGCGTCTGATCCGAATGGTCAAGCAGCTACCGCGCCAGCATGGGCCACGGTTGGTCAAGCCGAGTTTGGCACAGCGTCCGCCTATTTCAGTCGCAATCCGGAGATCTATTCCATCCGCGTCGTACAAAGCGGCAGTCAAACGGTCTTAGCTGAATTACCTCCACAACAATTTCTGGCGGGTGGTATCTATGATTTCGTGGTCGTTCCCGGTGCACAAACCGGTTCGGCACAGCTGCTTATGGTCGAGCCGACTATTCAAATTACACAGTTGGTTCAAGGGTCCGGTAATCCCACAGCCGTTTACGAAGCGGTATCCGGCACCCTAACGGCAATTGCACCACCTCAAATAGCAGTGACAGTCACCCAAACCTTCACAACGACTCCTACTCGTACACCCATACCGACCAACACACCGCGCCCCACCAATACACCCGAATTCCGGCTGCCTTTATTGATCGTCAATCCGGCACCTCCTGATACCACAACCGGAACAATTAGTCTTGTTGGTGAAAACTTCCAACCCAAGTTGCAATTCGCAATCACGCTGGATCAAGGCCCAACGTCCATTTTGACTGGAAAGATCAATGATGACGGTACGCTGCTGGAGAGCATTTCACTGCCCGAAAATCTAACGTCCGGCATCCACAACCTTCAGGTCTGCGTGGATTGTCGTCCGCGTGGACTTCAACAGGCCGCCTTTGCCCAATTTATCGTTGCTGATCCGAGCATCACACCGACAGCAACCGCACAACCGTAACACTTTTTATGAACTGAAAAGGGGCAGCATCGTTGCCCCTTCCGATTTACCTAATCAGGATGGGTGTATCGCAAATGCTCAAAAAGATCAGCTTTCTCGTAATCGTGGCTCTCGCATTGGTGCTCGTGAGCGCAGCATCCAACAGCGGCTCTGTTCAGGCACAGGCCAAAGTCAACACAGGCAGTTTACGGATCGTCAACGCGCTGCCGGGCATTGGCTCCGTTGATGTTTATCTGGACGAGCAAATTATCGCTTATACCCTTAAGCCTGAAGACGCAACCACTTACTTCATTATTGCTGCCGGACGCCATGCCCTTGCTGTTCGATCAGCGAATGGTGATGCCCTCGCCGCGCCGATTGCTGATATTCTCATCGACCTTGAACCGAACGGCAGCCAAACCGCTGTGATTTATCAGACGCAGTTCGCCGATGGCAGCGCGGGTGTGACGGTTAACCAATCCGGCGCGGTTTTCGTCATTAACGATGATCGTAGTCCAATCCAATTGGGGAGAACCCGCATTACGGCTGCTCATCTCGCTGTCGGAACACCGGAACGGATCAGTATCGGTTATCCGTCAGGCGAAGCGCTGCTTTACCAGATCGGGTTAAAACAGCCTTTCGGCACGATTGACGTGGATACCAAGCCTTACACATTAGCCATCCTAAATGCAGACGCACCCCCATCGAATGTGCCACCCGTATTGGAGCGTTTGGGTGAAGTAAACTTCTATGCCAACACGCTCTACACCTTTATCGTAGTGCCCAATGTGACACCGTCGGATAATACCTCTCAAGTTGGTTCACTTTCGTCACAAACCAAAACCATTATCCTCAGTGCGCCCTTGGAACCGCCGATCACCAATGGACTGCGGTTGCGAATTATTCATGCTGCTCACAGTACTGCCGTTATCGATGTCTATATTGACGAGCGTCTGGTTGCCAGCCGTGTAAACTACGGCGACTTTACCGAATATTTAGGTTTGGCAGACTACAGCCATACCATCACCATTCGCCGTTTTGGTGATAAACCCGATGATCCTAATGTCCAGCCGTTAGCGCGCGGCAGCCTTACGCGAACCGCCACCAACAGCAAACAAATCGATTACACACTGCTGCTCGTAAATTCCAACGCGCAAAACACGGCAGCCATCCAAGCGTTAGCGGCTACTAATATCACGCCCGATGCCGATGTCAATGCGCCCCTTGTCTTCCAAACCGAAAATGGTGATGTGATGATGGCGCTCCTACCGGACGATCTCTCGGAAACACGACATGGCCTTGCACGGGTACGCATCATCAATGCTGCGGAGGGTGTGCAAGCGATTTCACTGTACACACCAGCCTATCCTATCATTCCTGTAAAACCAGTGAATGGCGTTGAACCGACCGCTGCCCCGACGCTCACGCCTGTTCCCATTCCCGGCATTAGTTTGGCAGCCAACGCCGCCTTCGGTGCCGAAGCTGCTGCCGGAGAACTACCACCGGGTTTATATAATCAACTGAGTTTCATTCCGTCTGGCGCAAACAATGCCATCACCAGCATTTCCAATATCCAGTTAATTGCAGGTGTTGTCTACACTTTTGTGGTCATGGGTTCCCCCAGCGGAAATCCACCTGTCAAAGCAATTGCCCTTCAAGATTACGGCTCCGGACTGGCTCTCGCACGAGCATACAATGGTGTACTTCTCGGTAATGCCAATGTCCGCGAAAAACCGGATTCAACTTCAGCCCGCTTGATCCAATTGCCCAAAAACACTGAAATCGAAGTCTTGGGACGCAATACCAGTGGGCAGTGGCTGCGTGTTCGCTTCATCAACCCCAACACAGGCACCCGTACCGAAGGCTGGATCTCGACACTGGCAAATGTCGTTCGCGTTACCCGTGCGGGATCACCCATTTTGCCATCCGCGCTCCCGGTCTTTCCCGGGTCTTAAGGCGCAACGTTTATCCATTGCGGGGTGATTTACGATCACCCCGCAGCATATCTGTCAACAAAATGTAGCTGATTATGATCCAAGAACCAATTACACTCCTCCAAAATAAACGCATTCTACTGGCCGTTACAGGAAGTATCGCCGCCTACAAAGCTGCTGATCTCGCCAGCAAATTGACTCAATACGGGGCGTTGGTTGATGTCATCATGACCGAAGCCGCTGAAAGGTTCGTCACAGCGCTGACCTTTCAATCGGTGACAGGTCGCCCGGTCTATACGAACCTCTGGCAAAACGAGGCAAGCGGTGCGCTCCCGACCCACATCGCCCATGTTGGCTTGGCTGAAGGTGCGGACTTGTTGTTGATCGCGCCTGCTACTGCTAATACCTTGGCGAAACTCGCCCATGGGCTGGCCGACGATTTGCTGAGTGTGACTGCGCTCGCAGCCCACTGTCCTATGGTGGTTGCACCTGCGATGGATGGCAGCATGTATCAGCACCCCGCCACTCAGGCCAATATCGCCACATTACGTCAGCGCAAAGTTACCGTGATCGAACCTGAAATGGGGCGATTTGCCTCGGGCCTCGTCGGGCAGGGCCGCTTACCCGAAACCGCAACATTAATCGGGCATGTTCGGCTGGCACTCGGACGCGAGTCGCTTCTTGCTGGCAAAAAAGTCATCGTGACGGCGGGTGGCACTCAAGAAGCCATTGATCCAGTCCGTTTTATAACCAACCGTTCCAGCGGCAAACAAGGATATGCTTTGGCGCAAGCCGCTTTAGATGTCGGTGCAACCGTTACCCTGGTAACCGCCAGCGATTTACCGCAGCCGGTCGGTGCAGAAGTCATCAATGTTAGTAGTGCCGAGCAAATGCAGCAGGCTGTACTTGACCATTTATCCACAGCCGATGTGCTGTTGATGGCCGCCGCCGTTGCCGACTTCCGGCCTCAAAATCGCGCTGCCCAAAAAATCAAAAAGAAAGACGACGCGGATGATGCTCCTACTATCGTCCTCGCGCGCACACCCGATATTTTGCTGGGTGTCAAAGAACGACGTGCTATCACCGGTCGTCCATATGTAGTCGTTGGTTTCGCCGCCGAAAGCGAAAAGCTGCTCGCCCATGCCCGTGCCAAACTCGAACGCAAAGGGCTGGACTTGCTTATCGCCAATGACATCACCGCCCCTGATGCCGGCTTCGAAGTCGATACCAATCGGGTGATCATTTTGGGCGCAGACGGCTCACAAACCCCCCTGGCGCTCGCCAGTAAGACCCGGGTTGCCGAAGCCATCGTCTCACGCGTCACCCATTTACTCCCTTAGAAAATCATTAATCGTACTCAAATATCAATTCTCTAGAACTTTTCTCACATATCATTCGTACAGATTACAGATATAATGACTTAGTAGGCAGTCATGCCTCTGCGTCCAAATTACAAGGAGAAATCTATGAAGTCCCGTTTGCTAGCATTGTGTATGATGTTCGTATTGATCGCTGCGATGGTACCGGGCGTTATGGCCCAGGACACCACCATTTGTGGCAATTTGTCGGCGGATGATTGCACTGCGCTGACCACTGCATTCATCAATACGGGTGCGGCTGGTTCAGGCGCTTTCACACTGGCTTCAACCATTGATATTCAATCAGACGATCCATCACAGGCTGCTAAGGTTGACATCAAGGCCGATGGTAAGTTCAGCGGCGTCAAGCCCATGTCGGTGACCGACGTGACCGCCATGAGCGCCGATCCCGCAGCCGCTATTAAGGCTGCTACCGAAGGTCTGAAGGGCTTTAGTGGTGAACTCAACCTTACCATTGGTTTGCCCGCATCAGCTGCCTCCATGACCGGTGGCGAACCGCTTACCCTCAACCTTATGATGGTGGATGGTGTCGGTTATATTGACTTCTCTAAACTCCCTGCGACCATCACCCCCATGCTTCAGGCATATAAGATCCCGACCGGTTGGGCTGGTCTTGATTTAGTCGACACCCTCACCAATGCTGGCGGTATGCTTACAGGTATGGCACCGACCACCCCTAGCAGTTCAACCACAGCCGCAGATATGGCAAAAGTTCAGGCCTTCGCTGCGAAGTACCTGGTTTACACACGCGACGGTGACACCTTTACTGGTAACGTTGACCTCAAGGGTCTTTTCAGTGATCCAGACTTCCAGGCAGCCGTGAGTTCAGCCGACAGCAGCAAAGAAATTACTGCGGCACAACAGGCCGCCATCGAATCGCTCGACAAGGCGACTGCTCAAATCGTATTCTCGCTTGCCGGTGATAAGTTAAGCGAAGTGAAGTTGACACTGGATCTTCCCGGTGATGTCATGACCGCTTTCGCAGCAGCCAGCACCTCTAGCAGTGACTCTAAGCCACCGACAGCTATGAACATCACACTTGACCTCAAGTACACTGGCTTGGGCGAAGCCCAGACCATTGCTGCACCCGCAGGTGCCCCTGTTGCCAAGTTTGCTGACCTTATGGCTCTCATGCAAGGTCCTTCAACCAGCGGCTAATTAGCCGCTGCGGATTTCAGACAATGCATAAAAAAGAGGCAGGTTTTCGAACCCGCCTCTTTTTATTTTCCTGGCTATTGGATAGCCCATTTATTGGGGAACACTGATCACCATTTCCACATAAACTACAACAAGCAGTAGGTTTATGGAGAATCACAGTTTAGATGTTAGTAGTCACTTTTCTAATGAGCAAAATTGCTTCACTAATAACGCCAGTCAAACACCCAGCTTCTTCCCCTAAGGTCAGCCCGAACCGCCGCTTTTACAAACAGAGTTTTATGACAGACGAGATCGAAGCCTTGCAATCTATTTTTCACAGCGAAGAGGCAAATCGTCGCAGGAAAAATAAATAATTTTAGCCCCTGATCAGCTTTTTAGGATAACTGGTCAGTATGTCTACCCCACTTTCGGTGATCACCACGTTATCCTCAACCCGTACCCCACCCAAACCCGGCACATAAACACCCGGCTCAATCGTGTAGGCCATCCCCGGCTCCAACAAATCAGTCACACCTTCAGCAATTTGCGGGATAATCTCATGTCCTGCCAGCCCTAAACCGTGTCCCGTCCGGTGGATAAAATACGCCCCATATCCCGCTTCGTTGATCACATCACGCGCCGCTTTATCGATGCTGCCCATCGACACACCCGGCCCGCTGGCTTTGATGGCCGCCTCATTCGCTGCCTTCACCGTGTCATATATCTTTTGCATCTCAGCCGTTGGCGTCCCTAAACAAAATGTCCGCGTAATATCAGCCGGATAACCCTGGTAGCGTCCGCCGTAATCAATCAGCAAAAATTCGTCGCGTCCGAGCGCGCGATCGGTGAGCATTCCGTGGGGTAAGGCGCTGTTCGGACCAGTCTGAACCAACGGCTCGAAGGCCACCCCATCACTGCCCAGAGCGCTCATCTCCTGATTCAGTCGGATGGCAATTTCACGTTCGGTCATCCCCGGTTGTACCCATGCCAGCAGCTTATCTAAAGCCGCCTCACTGATCTGACAGGCTTTCCGCATCGCCGCCACCTCATCCGGCGTTTTCATCGCCATAATCCGGATGATTTGCCGCTCGACCGCACTAATCTTAATGTCTGGCGACACCTTTTGGAATTCCAACAATTCCGTTACGCGCATTGTCAGGCCATCCACACCCAACTTCTTGCCATCGAGTCCGAGTTCTTTCACGGCTTGTTGAAATGCCTCAGCATAACCGTCCTTATCCGACCATGGGAAAGCCCGCGCTTCCAAATCAGGACGCTGATTGAGCTTCGGAACTTCTAATTCCGGGATGATAAAGGACAGTTCGCCATCAGGTGTCAGAATCGCAATCACCGGGCGTTCAGAAAGATGAAACTCCAATCCGGTGAAATAATACATGTTAAAACCTGGCACGAGCGCTACTGCGTCCAATCCGGCAATCTCACGCAGCTTGGCCTGTCGTGCACTGTAATCAACCTTGAGCATCGTTATGACCCACTTTCTGATTGTCTGCTTATACGCGCGATATTGTACTCATCTACCCACTAACATGGCGAATACGGTGGTATTAAACCCCGCTTTGATCGCCTTCGATTAGCTCACTCATCACATCGCAGCCAGCACGGCGCTTCGTAATGGCTGCCCTCCGGTGTCCCATCTGTCAGGAACAAATCAACCGGTGCATTCCAGAATCCGTCTACAGTCGGCGGATAATCAATCAACGTTTGTGCCACCAAACCATGTTTCGGATAATAGGCCACTTGGTTTGCCAACCGCCCCAGATAATTCTTGGATAGCCGTGTGAAGCCATAAGCGGGTTCTCCCAACGAAAGCCACACCGCACCCAATGGAATCACAGTTCGCAGTCTAATCGACCGTACCACACCGGTTTGCACATCAATTTGACCCGCGTCTAGAAACGGTGAGTGCAGCAGCATCGGTTGTCGCCCGTTCCAATTCCATGTAAATAAGGCTTCGAGGCTCTGGTTCAAGGTATCGGCTGTACCCAAAACCGCATTAACGTCCATTACCCAGGGATGTGTTTGCAAATGTTCATAGGCTGAACTGCTGCTTGTCACCCCCGGTCGGATACCCATGAAACACGGCACGGAACAGTCAGGCGATTCCAATACCGCCAACAGATCATGTCCATCCCATACTGTCCCTTGAATCAGTAATGCTAACGCTCCGATGAATAACACCATAACCGTCGCCAGAGCACACCAAATCCGCGTCATCCGCCGGCTCTCAATCGCGCCAATACCGGCAGATTATAGCCGCCAAAATAAGCAATAGCCTGCGCATTACTCGACTCAATTTCAGCCAGGCTTTTCCACAATTCTAACGGTGATGTATTTTTCGGCACGACTACCCGCACCAATAATCCTTGTTCCGGATACACGATAACGATCATCATATCCGTGGCGGATCGCACCTCGGATAGTGAAAGTGTTCCGTGAGTAGTTTTCCCTAGCACTAACCAAATCGCGCCTAATGACAATGTTGTACGAAAAATTATACTGCTGGCATGGCCTTTATAAATTTGCATCTGTCCCTGTCGACTGGTATCCACGCCAATCGGTTGCTGTCCACTCCATTGCCAGATTACATAACGCATGTACATGTCATTCATGGAACGGGCAAAAAATGGGGGCGATTTTGCCCATACGTGCTTGCTGATAAGCTGTGCAGCTTCGATACTATCTGTCACCCCCGCCCGAACATTCATGAAGCAGGGGGCAGCGCAGCCCTCCGGCGGGAGCAGGAGTGTCCGAATAGAGGCATCATCATTAGGAAGTAAACGCAGTGCGAGGATTATCACGACAAGCAGGCCAATTAAGAAAAGGGCTGTTCTCGAAACCTGATGTGTCATCGGTTCAAACGGCCTTGGCAATCAATACTTATATTTCAAACAAATAGACTATAAACGCACGGCAATCACTACGTTCGACCATCAAAGTACCGGGGACCCTTCATAACGCCGGACCATTTGAGATCGCAATCCGGCTTTTCGCAGAATGCATTAACGGAAAAGCTTATTAACTAATGGTGCAAGTCTAACCCCCTCATCCCAACCCTTCTCCCCCGCACGCAAGGGAGAAGGGCTTTAGGACACTCTTTTTGTGCGAAAAATAGTGTGCAGAGTGGGTTACAAAAGATCACAACTCACACTTGCACCACTGGTTATTAGTCCGGTGCACCCTAACTCACGCCTCTTTGGGTGGCAGTACAATCGGCCCCTGCTTCTCGGGATGTCGACCAACCTTATCGGCGTAAAAAGCTTGAACCTGTTTAAAGTCGGCGTCAATGTCACCGGTGGGCATAAAATGCGGCCCGACACCACATCGTTTACGCGAATAGTCGACGTAAGCCATCACGACCGGCACCTGAGCCTTCAGGGCGATGTAATAGAAACCCGTTTTCCAATGTTCTGTCAGGCTGCGTGTACCTTCTGGTGCGATGATTAACGCCATACGTTCATGAGAATTAAACGCCTCGACCACCTGATCAACCGCGTTCACGGTCGTAGTGCGGTTGATAGGAACACCCCCTGCCCAGCGCATAATACCGCCGAAAGGAAACTTAAACAGCGTATGCTTACCCAGGAATTGAATATGCGCCCGCACCGATAGCGAAAACAAATAAAAAACCGCCCCATCCCAGTTAGACGTATGCGGTCCACCAATCAATAGCATTTTAGGAATATTTGGAAGTTCCCCTGTCACATGCCAGCCAAAAACCCAAAAAATGAACCGCGCCAGCTTAGAAATGAAATAATTAGCTTCTGGCGGTCTTCGAGTCTCAACGGTCATATTTTCCCATCGGCTTTCAGTTTATCCAATGCCTCGCTGATAGCCGTATCCACGTCCCTAATTTTCTGGTAGCGGATGACTTCAGCAGGTATTTCAAAATAAAACTTTTCATCTTCTTTGAGCAGGAGTATTGTGGGAATACCCTTACCCCATGCGTACCCCAGCTGCAAATAGACACCAGGATCAGCATTTGTCAGTTCAATCACCACGACACGCGCATTCTGAATATTCTCTTTAATGGTGCTTAAGACCTGTTCGCTGTAGCTGTCTTCCGCCACATCCTCATACCGTTCACACAACAAACCGTGTGCATGAATCGGCGTCTGTATCCCATACTCGAACAAATCCTCGTCCTGATTCTTCGCAGATAGCACCACAAACGCATGTGGTTTGACATTTGTGACGTTCGATGCCCCTGCTGATTGTAGAGCATCCGGCTCGGCTTCGGCAGAGGTATCCTTATACTTTAGAGTATACCCCCAACCATCACTGAGGGGGGTGGCATAATCCACCTTTTGCATCACCTTGTCAATTGCCGTTCGCAGCCGGTTAACACGTTTGGTATTAATCTCCACGATGCTGATCTTTTCCAGTGTTGGCGGCATCTTCCCGCCTTGCATCGCATCACGCAATCCAGCGAAGACTGATAACATCGCTTCCTGTTCATCCAACGAAAATCCCGCGCCATGCGCCGTCATTGCCAGATGTTTAACCGTTGGAGCCGTTTCGTTTAATGATTCGACCATCCGCTGGGCAAATGTCCGCAGTTGCTTATAGCCTAAATTGCGCATCTTCGGCGTGGCAACATACAGCACTTTGTCCGCTTGGATCGCCCCCATGCTGTCCACCGCTTTATATTCACCCGTTTCCTTGGGCGAAAAAGTTGAGGCTTCAACACCCTTTTCCAGCAGCTTCTCACTCACCGTCTTATCCACACCATGAAACCCACCTGCATATTTGAAGGCCGCCACATCTGCGTGATACGTCAGAATGTCGCCAAAGCCAATCGTGAAAGTCACTTCCGGCGACTTGGGTTCGACATGTGACTTGAGCGTATTCAAAAAGTGTTCTGAAAGTTTCGCACGCAGACCACCACGCATATCGACATGCTGGATATTAGCGAGCCGTGACCACGCATCACCCGCCAGCAGCACCGGAATAATCGGACGTTTCTCTTTTTCCGCCAATAAAATCTCGCGTTCTACCCAATCCGATTCATAGGCATTGGGCGACATCACCACCACGAAGGCACTGCAAGTCACGATATTTTGCTCAATCGCTTTCCACCATCGCGCACTGGGCGTCAGCCGCGCTTCATCGACCCACACGGCATATCCCTCCGCTTCCAGCATCGTTCGTAGGTAACGTGTGAAGTCGATGTCTTGCTTACTGTAACTGATGAAAATGTGTGCCATGGTGCTTTCTTGTCGGCCTTCCAGTGATAAGTGCTGGAAGTATAGCCGAAAGACTCAGCCCTGTAATGAGCTAGTCGGGGGATATTACACCAGTCATCCCATCTAATCGTGACTATGAGGTCACAGTAGCGGTGGCCTCCGCTGGTGGTTGATCAGTAGCCATTGTAGTCAGATTGGCCTGTTCAATGCGCTGATGGATTGTTAAAATCATCTTGCACCAGATGGGCAACACCGTTAGCAATAAGCTTCACAATAGCGCGCATTGTGTAGGTCAAGCTTGCCAGTAGCGGTTGCCATATCCTGATTAACCCGTACTTTTATGCCTGCTTGTGCCAATGAAGCACCGGCTAAAATCAGTACCAACAGCAGCGATAAGCTGACCAAACGCTTTGAATGAGACATATGATTTTCTCCGATGGAAGCTGATAACGCCTTTAAAATACAACCGGAAGGTTGTGTAACCCTCGCAGCTCAAACGCGGGTCGCCACATCAATTGCTCTGACGCGACAGCCAACCGCATAGTTGGCAACCGCTTCAACAGTGTGCTGAATGCAATCTCCCCTTCCAACCGTGCTAGCGGCGCACCCAGACAATAATGAATACCCTGACTGAAGGCCACATGTTTGGCTTCTTCCGATGTGATGTTGAGTGTGTCTGCATGTTCAAACCGCGCCTCATCATGATTGGCAGCGGCAACCATCATCATCACATGCCCGCCTTTGGGGATCTGTACACCCGCGATTTCAATCGCTTCTGACGCATAACGATTTACCGCCTGCACCGGATTTACAAAACGGAGTATTTCCTCAACCGCTGGCTTGATGAATGATGGGTCTTGCTTCAGTTTTTCAAGTTCCTCAGGGTATTGCAGCAGCACCAACATGCCGTTACCAATCAAGTTGACGGTAGTCTCGTGTCCGGCAATCAGGAGTAGGACAGTCGTGCCGATCAATTCCCGATCACTCAGGCGGTCGCCATCTTGCTCGGCATCAATGAGTTGGCTGATCAAATCATCCTTGGGACGTTTATGATGATCAGCCACCAACCCGCGCACATAATTTGCCAGTTGCAAAATGTCAGTGCCAAAGTGTGAGCTTTCGCTGCTGAGCGCGCCGGATGCAATCAGATCACTTGACCATTTGCTAAACTTCTCATGGTCTTTTGCCGGAACACCCAACATCTCGCTTATCACGGTAATAGGCAGCGGAAAGGCGTAATCAGCAATCAAATCCATTCTGCCGCTGGCTTGTACGCTATCCACCAGTTGATTTGAAATTTGCTCGATATGACCGCGCATCTGGTTGATATACTTCGGCTTGAAGGCTTCGTTCGCCAGCTTCCGTAAACGAGTATGTTCCGGCGGATCAGCCTTCAGCATATTACTGTTATTGAGGTTTAAACCGAGCTTATCCAACATTTTTGGGGGCCGCGCGTTGGAGATATTCTTGACCAATCTGCTGTCCTTCAACCCGGCCTGCACATCGTCGTATCGCGTCACCAGATATACGTCTACTCCATTCGGCAGCACAGTTTTGTACACAGGAGCTTCTTTGCGAAGTTGTGCATAATAGGCATAGGGATTCGCTTTGTAATCGGCTCCTGCAAGAGGACTTTCAGATCGTTTTTTCATGCACGTTTTCCTCAAATAGATTTTCGTAGTACAATATCAACACAGTGTTGATGTCTACACTGTGTTGATATTATGACGAGGCTGATTATTTGTCAAGCAGATCGATTGTTGAACTCGCAGCTATCGCGAAAGGAACTGAAGCATGGCGCGTCTAAAAAACCTGACCGAACGTGGGCAGGAAACCCAACGCCAGTTGACCGATGTTTTAATGCAGCTTGTCTTGGAAAAGGGTTATGAGCAGGTCACGGTGAAGGACATTACTGAACGCGCACAAATCGACCGCAGTACCTTCTATCTACATTTCAGTGATAAACACGATTTGCTCATCAAAAGTCAGCAGCAGTTGATTGATGATCTTGTGGATCGCATTCAACCGGATAATGCACCCTTATCCGGTGTGGCGATGACATTCGAGCATATGGCACAGCATGTCAATCAGTACCGTGTATTACTGCAATTAGAAGGGAATACGGTTCCCTCTCAACTGCTGCATGATTACATCGTCAGCGCGGTCAAACCCATTATCGAGCAGCGTCTCTTGGAAGGTGGAGCAAACACATCAGCCAATATTGACCTTGTTGCCAATTTTATTACAGGCGCACTTCGCAGCAGTGCGCGTTGGTGGTTGCAAGCCGGTATGCCTTACACACCCGAAGAGATGACCAACCGTTTTGTCCAACTCGCAACGCATGGACTCGCCGCCCTCCGCGACTGAACGTAATGCAAGCTTGCAGGGAAGGTTAGGGTGGAGGTTATTTGTGCCTAAAGTGTCTTGATCACCTTCGCCGGATTACCCGCCGCGATGACGTTGGCTGGTACATCGCGTGTAACGACACTCCCCGCACCGATCACACTGCCAGCCCCGATGGTCACGCCTTTGAGGATCAGCACGCTCATGCCAATAAACACATCGTCGCCAATGATCACCGGAGCGGTCGCCCCATCGAGGATATGTGTTCGCCGCCGTTCTGCTCCCACAGGATGAAAATCGGTGTCGCTGATCACGCTGTTCGCACCGACGATCACCCGGTCGCCAATGATGATGCGCTCCTCGCACACTACACTCCCACCCGTCATACCGAAGCCGCTGCCGATTTTCAGCACTGCGCCTGCCCGCCGTGTACTGAGGATACATGGTCGATTTGCCCCTAACGGATTACTCCGCGCCGTCGAGCGCAGTTCCATATTTGCGCCAATTGTCATTGAACTTCGTCTGTGCTTCTGGATGATCGGCAGGCCGTAGAACTTCCAACCCGCACCCCAACCAACGCCCGCCAGCGCACACTGAATCCGCGCGATGGGCCATAGCACTAACCGTTCAATCTCGTTGATGGCTTTCCAGGGAGTATCCAGCGCCAGCCGTACGGCCTCTGCCGACAGTAACGAATCAGGTGGTGTGGTAGTTGTGTCTTGTTTCTCGCTCATACAGGGGATTCTAGCAGAAGTTACCCACCCGCGCTTGAGCAACTATAAGGGGCGGATACTGCGGAATCTCACGCCCCTTGTCCTAAACATCTGTAACTACTTCGCGGGGGCTGTCACGGTTTGATACACAGCAAAAACATCATATTGCGCCCAATTTTCAACAACTTTGTTGCCCTCAAATCGGAAAATGCCAATCCCCGGCATGACGACCTTGCGCCCCATTGCCGGCACACCCATAAAGTCACCCTGGTGTGTCCCAAAATAGCAGACCCGCAGCACAAACTTATCAGCAGTTAAGATGCTGTCGTAGGTTTCTTGCCGCATGTCCGGGAACGATACATAAAAGCCTTGCACATAGGCTTTGAAGCTCGCAAGATCATTGAACTTCAGCCCCATCGGTTGTTCAGTCTTAAAATGAGGCGCAAAGATCTCGTCAGCGATGTTGATGTCCGGGGTGTTGAACATAGCGTCAAACCGTTGGATGAAATGCTTTAATTCTTCTGGCGACATGGGAATTAGCTCTTTCACTAAAGAAACAGGATAATATTTACCAAAACCACCTATATTATTTCTCATTTATTTACATTTTACAATAAAGTCATTTACATATATCAAATAATAACAATTATGAAAGCAATCGAGTAACATACGAATATTGAATACGTGCTATACGATAACGCCATGATGGACGGTTCATTACCGCCTGTTATCGGGCAAACTGTTTTCCGACGCAGCAACAACTCTTTTTATGATCTTGCTCTCTCAAAATCGTTAGCAAATCGGTCTGCAAAGAGTGACCAAAATGTAACCCGAAGCCCTTCGCTTTATGCTATTCTGTAATTAACGTTGTGCCATTCTCATGTGGAAGCGTATGTCTGAATTTGACTCTTATTTCTGATGCTGTTGGCGAATCGATTTTCTGAGGATCACGTGTACCTGTTTTTCTCCCCTCTGCCATGAAATGGAGAGGGGCTGGGGGTGAGGATTTGTATTCGCCAACAGCATCATTTCTCAGCGTCTCTGTGGTCATCCGCATTCATTTTTTGCATTTTCAGCACTACTCTCCCGTCCATCCGCCGAATCGGCAATGCCAATTGTGCAGCGGCGGAGATACGAGAGCCATCCGCTGCATTTGTGCCATTTCAGCGGCAGAAGCCTGCCCTCCTGCCGACACAAAATCTTGAAGTCAGCGCGGTGCTCCCTCAACCTTGCCTGCCATTTCGGCGGATAAACTGCCAATTCTGCCAATAAAAAACGCCTCTACTCAAACGAGCAGAAGCGCTTTCCTAAATCCAAAGACTACTGACTAACGACTACTGAATCAATCACATCTGCCACCAACTCGTACCGCCCGAACGCCGGGATAATATACGCGCCCTGTACCATCCCGCGCATATCACGCAGCAGCTCCTGTGCTATCTTCACACCTTCCTCGGCTGCCTTTTCGCCTGCATTGTCCAACCGATCCATCAAGGTATCAGGGATGCTGATGCCCGGTATCTCGTTGTGCAGGAAACGCGCATGCTTCGGGCTGTATAAAGGCATGAGCCCCATCAACACTGGCAGTTTGAAATCCTCACCCGTGATCTCACGGTAGCGCTTGTGGAAAACTTCAATCCGGTGCGGTTCAAACACCGCTTGCCCCAGTGCGAAGTCTGCCCCACTTTCCAGTTTCTTAATCAGCGTTTGAATTTCACGATCCATATCGTTCGCGAACATATTCAACGCGCATCCTACCGTAAATGTCGTAGGCTGCCCGATGCTGTTCCCCGCCTGATCCGTCCCCGTGTTCATCTTGTGCTTGATGATGTTGATCAGTGCCGATGGCGCCACATCAAAGGTATCCATCGCCTCAGGATAATCCCCGATTTTGGTCGGGTCACCCATCACCACAAACAAATTCCTAAGCCCCATCGCGTGTGCCGCCAGCAAATCACCCTGCACGCGCAGCAAATTCCGTCCACGCGTCGGGAAGTGCAGCACCGTTTCCATATGTACGCGTGTCTGGATAAAGTGGCATAGTGCCCAGGGACTCATCCGCATCCGCGCGGTTGGGCTGTCCGCCACATCCACCATATCAGCTCCAGCTTCCTTAAGCAGTTGTGCCGCTGCCAGCAGCTTTTGTGGGACGAAACTCCGTAACGGAGCCATCTCCACAGTGATAACAAACTTGCCTTCTGTCAGCTTCCGTGCCAGTTCCGTCGGACGTTCAGGAACGGCCATCAGATCATCAACGTTGGTTTCCTGCACATGGATTTGAGGCAGCGGCAGTTCAGGATTATCCAACGCCGCCCGCATCGCCGTGATGTGTGCTGGAGTCGTCCCGCAGCATCCACCGATCATCTTCGCACCAATTGCCTTGAAGGTCAGCGCATAATCTGCGAAATATTCTTCTGTCGCAGGGTACATCATACGTTCACCCACCGACTCGGGAAATCCTGCATTGGGCATAGCCGAAAGCGTCGCTGCTGGCACAGCTTGATGCATCGCTTGAAGAATACGCGAAAGCTGCTGTGGCCCACCACCGCAGTTCACACCGATCACATCCGCCCCAGCCTCACTTAATTGACGTGCTACCTGTGCCGGTAAATCGCCGAGTAACGTCCGGTCATCTTGCCCGAACGTCATATGGCAAATCACCGGTAAACTCGGTGCCACGTCCCGCGCAGCCCCTAATGCTTCTAGTAATTCCATCTGGTCGCTGAACGTCTCCATCTGGATAACATCCACCCCGGCCTCTGCCAACGCTTTAATCTGCTCACCGAAAGCAGCCCGCGCCTCTTCGAGCTTTATACGCCCAAACGGCTTGAGTCGTACACCCAACGGCCCGACCGACCCGGCCAAATAAGCCTCACGTCCATTGTCCGCGATTACACGTTTCGCCAGTTCCACTCCCGCGCGATTGATCTCTACGACCTTACCTTCAAGCCCGTGCTTCCCCAGCTTGTAACGGTTTGCGCCGAACGTGTTGGTCTCGATCAGTTCAGATCCTGCATCCAAATAGTCACGGTGAATACGCGCCACCTGTTCCGGATTGGTCAGGTTCAGTTCATCGAAACAGGTACTAATCGGTACACCATGCTGATGGAGTAATGTCCCCATCGCCCCATCACTTAAAATAGGATTCGCCTGTTGTAGCCGTTCGCGGAAAGAGATATGCGTCATGGAATATTTCCTCTATGGGATTCTCTGTTCATTTACACCTACACAACTTGCTTGGGATAAAACCTTCAACAGCCAAGTATTAGCACATACCAAATCGCTAGATTCCGCGTTTGCCGACGGTGTTCCTTAGCCTCAGTTCGTCATTTATCAAGAGCAGCAAGTAGTCTCTTCAACGCTCTAAGTGACAAACCTTCACTAAAGTCAATATATTCCGAATACTTCAGACTATCTGGAATAACCAAATTAGGGGTAAGCAGCACCGGAATAGTAGGCTTGCCTAAGCGCTGCGCTGTGGCCCATTCTTTCAGACAATAATCAGAGTTAATCGAGGCTTCAGAAAAACAAAACATAAATCGTTCACACCAGTCCAAGCGTTTCAATATGTCGTTCCACCACACCTGACCAGTGTAGAGCCTATGGTCATACCACACCTCATGGACATCTAGCGCATCAGTGAGCATCATTACAAATGTTTTATCAGCACGGGCGTAAGAGACGAATACGCGCATAGAACACCTCGACTTGCAATTCACGATCTTGCCGTCTCAAGAACAACCACATCATATAGTGGACGAGTTCATTTCCAACTTTAACTGCTCAAATCCCCGTTTGAATCGTGCTTCCATGGCCTGTCGCTCGGCTTCCGGCAAGCGGCTCACCCGCACCGCATTGATGACCAACCCCGTGAGCGCATCCACATCCATGCCGAATATACGTGCCGCAGTCAGATATTCGTTGGTCAGCGTGGTATTGAACATCGGTGGATCGTCAGAATTGAGCGTCACATACAAACCATCTGCAATCAATTTAGGTAACGGATGCTGCTCCATGCTGGGGAACACCCCCAAACACACGTTGCTGGTCGGGCTGACCTCTAACGGAATCTGCTTCTCGCGCAAATAAGCCACCAACTTCGGATCTTCGATGCAGCGCACCCCATGTCCAATCCGTACCGTTCCCTGTTTGATCGCCCCCCAAATGCTGGCTGGTCCTTCCGTTTCCCCCGCGTGGAGGATACAAGCCAATCCTGCCGCATGGGCTTTCTGGAATGAGATCGCGTGTTTTTCTGGTGGATGCCCAACCTCCGGCCCACCCAATCCCAGCGCCACCACACCCTCGTTCATCCCGCTAATCGCCAAATCAGCCGTCCATAACCCTTGTTCGGCTGTCACATTCCGTGAAATATCGAGGATATAGCCACAATCAACATCGTGGGTATCCTTCGCCCACTTCCGCGCTCTGTTCAGCGCATCCAATTGTGTGCGTCCATCCAATCCGGCTATCTTGTAATGGAGATGTGGCGTATAAGTAATTTCCGTATATTGGATATTCTGCTCGGCCTGTCCTGCCAGGAACCGCCGCGCCATAAATTCGACATCATCTGCCGTGCGTATCGTTCCACACACCGCCATATAAATTTCGATGAAGTGCGGGAAGTCACGAAACACAAACCAGTCTCGCATCCCTTCAATCGTATCCGCAGGCAGCTTGACATGATTACGTTCTGCCAGTTCCAGCCATGTTTCCGGTTGTGTCGCACCTTGCAGGTGAACATGCAGTTCGACCTTCGGCATCGCTTTGATGAATTCAGTCAAAGTCATTTACTAACCTTCCAAAAGTAAGTGCTGCGAATTTTATGTGGCAGTAGAAATATCGATTTTCGCGCGCAGTTCGTCAAACGCCGTTTGGTATTCATCCACCAGAGCCTGTGCTTCTGGCGAAAAAGAGGCTCGCAGCGCATCCAATGTAAACTGCTCTATCCGGTCAACATCCCAGCCGAATGTCGCTGAACAGCCAATAAGTTCGTCGGTTAATGTGATATTGAACATCGGTGGATCATCACTGTTCACAGTCACCAATAACCCGGCTTCCATCAACTTTGGCAGGGGATGATCTTCCAGTGTCTCGCACACCTTCAGCAGCACATTGCTCGTCGGACAAACCTCTAACGGAATCCGTTGCTCCCGTAGATATGCCACCAGCGCCGGATCTTCCAAACAGCGCACACCGTGACCAATCCGCGCCGCATGTCCATTCTTTAGTGCATCCCAGATGCTTTCCGCACCAACATGTTCACCCGCATGGATAACAGTTGGAATCCCTAATGATCGAACGCGATCAAATGCCTCGGCATAACGTGAGGCAGGATTACCCGCTTCTGGACCCGCTAGTCCAAGTGCCACGATTACACCTTCACGCGCGCCCTCAATCACCCAATCTGCAATCAGATTACCCACGTCCGCACCATATTCGCGTGGAATATCCAGAATGATTTTGACGATAATATCCAATTCTTCGCGTGCCCAATCGCTCGCCCGTTTGAGTGCCGCGAGCTGCTCCGGCCAGGGAATGCGGCGGGGTGGCGTAAAGGTCACCTCCGTATAACGGATATTTTGCGCTGCTTGTCCTGCACAGAATTCGCGCATCGCCAGTTCAATATCGTCACCACCACGGAAGCATTCACAGATCACATCGTAAATATCGAGGAAGTGGTCGAAGTCACGGAACGTATACCAACGCCGCATATCCGCTAGGGTCTGTGCTGGAACTGGAATCTGATGACGCTGTGCCAATTTCAGCAGGGTTTCTGGCTGCGTCCCACCTTGTAGGTGAACATGCAGCTCGACCTTTGGCATCGCTTTGATATAATCGGTTAAAGACATGCAGCCTTAACTCCCGCAGTAGCCATATAAAATGATCTGGCTGCCCTTGCCCTCTGGTGCTTCATCAACCGTCCAGCTCGTCCGCCCCATATGCCGGATATTTCCCTTTTGCACATCTGCATAAACAATTGCACCAACGGTCCTCGAGTACCAATCCCGCACCACGTCAGCCGGATCATCCGAGTGTAAAATCATTACCGACTCGCCCATTCCGAACTGAGTCAAAAAGTTATGCTGTTGCAGTTTAATTGTCGTGTTGGGGTAAATGGGCAAACGTGGCTTCAGATCATTAACACACGTTCGATCAACACCAATCGATACGGTTACGATACACAACACGATCCCAATAATGACAACTAAGGTTCCCAGAATCATCCGCCGGCATCCCGGCGATTGCCGTTCATCCATTCACTGATTACACTTTCGTAAATAACTGCACCTTGCCGCGAGTATTGTACTCGTCGTTACCATCGCTTTACCGAAAGCTACCCCTCGCCCAAAATCTGTGCCGTTCGGTCGAGACTGCCGACACTGAAATACTTGGCATCGGGATGGTGGATGACAATCGCTGCTGTACTTTGCTCCGGCACCAGTTGGAAGCTCTCGGTCAGGCTAACACCGATGTCCGTCTCAATTTGCGGCATCAGCTGCCACACCAATTTGTGGTCGTCCAAATCAGGGCAGGCCGGATAACCCCATGAATAACGCTTACCTTGGTTACTCGGAATCCCCATCTGCTGGTTCACCACCACACGGTTAACGTAGTTAGCGGTTGCTTCGGCAGTCTGCACCGCCAGCCCATGAAAGAAATAGGCTTCACTGTAATTGTCGGCCTTCTGCAGCTTCTCAAAGGCTTCATTTGCATGTTCACCGACCGTCACCACTTGCAACGCCACTGTATCCACCACGCCGCTTTCAATCGGCGCAAAGTAATCCGCGAGGCATAAATACTCGCCGTTGTTCTGTCGCGGGAATGAGAAGCGCGCCACCTCCCGCTTTTCGGGTGGATGCCCATTCGCATTGGCGAACGGCTGCCAATCCCAGATGATCAGATCATCCCCGTCACGATTGCCGGGAAAATAGCCATAAACCGCTTGCGGACGCAAACTCTTTTCGCGCAGCGCTTCCTTTTGCATCTTCTCGAGTCGTGCCTCGAATTCTTTTTCCAGCTTCACCCAATCGTCGCCATGCGTATTAGTCGCACCCCAGGACAAACGGAACAACTCTGGCTTGTGCAGATACTTGAATACGATTTCCAAAGGCATCTCAAAGATCGACTTCACACCCCAGAACGGAGGCTTGGGGATGCTCGGCGCAGGTTTTACGTCGCTCGTCTTGTTGGATCGTACCCGCTTGGCTGGCCGCACTTTTCCGATTTCCTCATAGGCTTCCGCGATCACATCTTGCAAGAAACCGTCGTGCTGTTCGCTCATCAGCTTATCCATCACCGACAAACCTTCGAAGGCGTCCTTGCAGTAGAATACACCCGGTTCATAGGGCTTCTGGCTCTCGTCCAGAAATAGGATACGTCGACCGAAGCGCCGGTTGATGGCCGCCCCACCGATAATCACCGGATACTTAAGTCCACGCCGTGCCAGTTCATTCACGATAATCGGCATCTGCTTGGATGTACTCACCAGCAGCGCACTCAAGCCAATCGCATCGGCCTGATACTCCTGCGCCTTTTCGATAATGATGTTCGCTGGAACCTGCTTGCCCAGGTCATGCACGGTGTAGCCGTTGTTACTCAAGATCGTCTTGACCAGATTCTTGCCGATGTCATGCACATCGCCGTATACCGTTGCCAGCACAATCGTGCCTTTGGTCGAGCCTTCCACCTTATCCATGAACGTCTCAAGATAGGCTACTGATTTCTTCATCGTCTCAGCACTTTGCAGCACGAAGGGCAGGATCAGTTCGCCCGACCCAAACTTATCACCGACTTCCTTCATCGCGGGCAGCAGCACATTGTTCAGCACACCAACCGCGTCTTGCCGTGTCAAACAATCATCAACCAGCGCTTCCACACCCTCTTTCTTGCGATGGACAATCTGCCAGTGCAGCGCCTGTTCGCTTGTCATCCCCGCTGTTGGATCTTCGACTTCTTTGGCGGAACTCTGCACCGAGTTTTGCTCGAAGTATTGGATGAAACGTGGCAGCGCATCCTGATCAGTATTGAAAATCACATCGTTGGCGATCTTGCGCTGGCCATCGGGAATTTCGGCGTATGGCGTAATATGTGCCGGATTAACAATCGCCATATCCAAACCGGCTTGTACCGCGTGATACAGGAACACACTATTCAACACACCGCGCGCTGCCGGAGTCACACCAAAGCTGACATTACTCACACCCAGTGCCGTCATCACACCGGGAATATTCTGCTTAATCAACCGGATACCTTCGATGGTTTCCATCGCGTCGTTCCGTAGGTCTTCCTGTCCGGTTGTCAGTGGGAATGTCAGTGCATCGTAAATCAGGTCTTCCGGCTCTAACCCATATTCGTTGACCGCAATTTCCGTGATGCGCTTGGCGATGGCGTATTTCTTATCACGCGTGTGTGCCATACCTTCTTCATCGATGGTCATGCTCAGCACCGCCGCGCCGTACTTCTTGACAATCGGCAGCACCTTATCAATCCGGTCACGCCCATTTTCGAGGTTATTGCCGTTGACGATGCCACGTCCGGGATACAGTGCCAAGGCGGCTTCGGCTACATCAATTTCGGTCGTGTCGATAATCAATGGCACAGTAACCGCCATCGACAGCTTCTTAACGACTTTTTCCATCTGAGCTTTTTCGTCTGCCCGTTCGGTCAGCGCCACGCAGATGTCCAGCATATGCGCACCGCTGTTCACCTGATCAACCGCAATTTGTACCAGACTTTCGTAATCGTCAGCCAGCAAAAGCTGCTTGACCTTGCGACTGCCTTGGCTGTTGACGCGCTCACCAATCAGCGTCGGGCCGGGGTTTTGCACCATCGGTGTAACGGTCATGCCGCTGGATGCCACCGCTTCATGTTGGATTTCACGGTGTTTTGGCGCGACTTTTTCCACCAGCTTATCCAGCTTGCTGGTATCGGGTGGCGTTGACGTACCACCGTTGTGTAAAGTCAGATTGGATTTATGCTGCTTCAGATAATCCTCATACGAATGCCCGTGCACTTGGCGATAAATATGGTCGATATGCTCGGCTGTCGATCCGCAGCAGCCGCCGACCACGCTCACGCCCCAGCGGGTGAACTCCGCGATCATCTCGCTGAACGGTGCTGGTTCCATCGGATAGACTGCTTCGCCATCCACATTGATCGGCAAACCAGCGTTAGGCAGCACACTAATCGGCAGGCTGCTGTGCTCGATCAGATACTTAATCGGCTCACGCATGTATTCTGGCCCTGTCGAGCAGTTGATTCCGATCACATCAATCGGAAGTGCTTCTAAGGTCGCTAGGGCCGCTGCAATATCAGTACCGAACAACATACGTCCACTCACATCCAACGTCACTTGGCACTGTATCGGAATGCGTACTTTTGCATCCGCGAAGTAACGGTTGATGCCGACAATAGCGGCCTTCACCTCGAGGATGTCTTGGCTGGTTTCGATCAGCAGCACATCCGCACCGCCTTCTACCAAACCCTGCGCCTGTTGGTAGAATACCGATGCCAGTTCTTCAAAAGTGATGTTGCTCAAATCAGGATCATTGCCGCTCGGCAGTTTACCCGTTGGCCCCATGCTCCCCGCCACAAAACGCGGGATGCCGGTCTCTTTCTCGAACCGGTCTGCCACTTTCCGTGCGATCTGTGCCGCCGTGCGGTTGATTTCCAGTGTCTTGTCTGCCAAACCGAACTCATTCAGCGTCAGACGATTGCCACGAAATGTACAGGTTTCCACCACTTCGCTGCCCACCGCGAAAAACGAAGCATGTAGATTTTCGATGACTTCAGGCTTGGTCAGCACCAGATGTTCATTCAGGCCGTTGTATTTTTCGCCGCCGAAATCCGCTGCCACCAGATTCAACTTCTGGATATTCGTACCCGTCGCGCCGTCGAAGATCACCACATGGTCTTCTATCGCGTCCAAATAGCGTCGGTTACTGTAGGTCAGGTCGTGTGTGCGTGTCGTCATTCAGTTAATTTCTCCGTAATACGGGATTTTTGCCTTTATCCTGTGTGTCTGTTATGCGGATTTTCGCTGTCTTCCGCCCATTTTGTTGGGTTATTCATAATATAACCCCGCTTGCTGTTTAACTGGGTTTCGTCCCGAATGATGTGATCATAAAAATCGCGCTGCCAGATTTTTCACCTGTTGTATCTTGTAGTTCATTGACAATCCTACCCAAGTCATTTGCCTTCATTTCACCATCAATAATCTCACCAAATAACATTTGGCGATTTTGGCAGCAAAGTGTTATAAAGTAAGCACCCTTTTGTGAATAATCGTATCCAACAAGCCAAATAGACCGACGTTGATGTTGTTTCACTAGACACTACTTCAGCCCTCGCGCATACAACTTTATGCGCCCCTCGCCACCCTGCGGCGTAAACCCCATCCGCTTCAGATACTTCTGATGCATCTCGTCACCCGGTACGCTGTATAAGGTGGTCACATGCCGCGCCGGAAGCTGCTGCTCCAACTCATGGTACAAAAATTGTCCTGCCTTCAAATCACGGTAACCCGGTATCACATAATCCAGCTTGACCAACGCCCGCCCGCTGGCATCCCGCTCCATCACGAATAATCCGACTGGTTGCAAATCCCGCAATATTAAGTACACCAGATCGATGCGATCCGGACGGTACTCGAAATTGGTGAAGAACTTGGCGATGTCATCCCGATAAAACTCCAAAAATGCTTTCACATAATTAGAATCGCGGTCAACCTCTAGCAGCTTGAAGTAGGATTTCGCTGCCAGCATTTGTCGGATGAAGTACAGGTTGATGAACATGTTGACGAGGTTTAATCCGGCCACTGGCACCGAGTGAAGCAGCAAACCATAGACGAAAAACAGCATCCCACCAGCCAGCCCAATAATCCGCAGCCGCAGCACCGATTTCATCAATAGGGATATGACAATCACGACGGATGCCATATATCCCAGCACATCAACTGCTGTCATCCCTTAACCCCTTGCGCCATCCCTAGAAACAAAACGCGCCCCTTCATATGGAAGGAGCGCGATGGAAGTTTTCTGACTTGTCGCACTCATCTTCCAGTGGCTTCACTGGCGGAATTAGCACCTTCCCGACGCTTCAGGGGTTGCTGCGAGTTCAACGGGCCGTACCCTCACTCGCTCTTGATGAGATAGGTTATAAATGTTTTTACATCTTAGATGATTGCAACTTATGTGTCAAGATATTGCGTAGTCTGCTCCCTGCCTTGGCGCTCCATCTCTCTACTTAACCACCTTATCATAATTATTAAGATTAACCTACGCCCGTCATCTGCTTCTAAAAGACAGGTTATAATAAACGTTTATGAAAGCACGACGCATCCCTATGAAACGCACGTGGATACCCAATAGCGTCACCGCCTTGAGCGTATTCCTCGGCTATCTCTCCATCATGTATACCTTTCAAGGGTATTTCGTCACCGCTGCATGGTTAATCGTCCTGGCGGGTATCCTCGACTCGATGGATGGCAAGATCGCCCGTAAAGTGAATGGCTGTAGCAAGTTCGGCAGCTACTTCGACTCGCTGGCAGATGCGATCAATTACGGCGTCGCTCCGGCCTTGCTCTTCCAAAGGGCCTACTTCTCCAACTGGACGATTTTGGGCAGTATTGTCACCTTCTTGCCCATCGTATGTAGCGCCATTCGTCTCGCACGTTTTAATGTGCTGTCTGAGGAAGAAGAGAAAGACGGTTTCTTCGTCGGATTGCCGACCACCGTTGCGGCTGGCTTACTTGCCAGCTTTGTCATCTTCATGAATGAACTCGTAAAAAGTTACGGCTCACCAACCTTAGCCGCTGTCCTGATGGCCGGGTCATCCTTACTCATGGTCAGCGCTGTACCTTACGAACACAACAGTGTCATCACCCGTCGCGGATGGAAAGGCTTGCTTCTCCTGCTAGCTGTGGTAACTTTGTTACTTTTCCAGGGTCGTGCACTGTTTGCGTGGGTCGCACTGTATGTGACCTACGGTCTGATGCGCAGCCTCTTACATACCTTGCGCGATTTAGAACAGAGGACAACTATTTGAAGCGACAATTTTGGTTCGGGCTTTTTGCGGGATTGGCGATAGCCTCTGTGCTGCGTCAGACCAGCAAGAATGCCCTCACACAATCGCGTCTGGACGCCTACTACAAACGGCGCGCCGAAAACTATAACGATACCGATTTGCAGGTCAATATTTTCGGACGTTGGCCGCGCCTCGAAATGCGTGATGCCATCATGCGGATAGCGAACCTCAAACCGGGTGACAAAGTGCTGGATTTCGCCTGTGGTGCGGGAGCAAACTTCCCCTACATCATGGAGCGTATTGGCCCGACTGGCAAGCTTGTAGCCGTTGATTACAGCCCTGAAATGCTTGCCGCTGCCCAACGTCTCATTGACCAGCATGGCTGGACCAATGTCGAACTCATCCAGTCGGACGCTGCCACCATGCAGCCCGGCGATGATTTTGATGTAGTGCTCTGTACCCTCGGCTTGATCGTCATTCCGCGCCACGAACAAGCCATGCAGCAAGCGTGGGATGCCCTCAAACCCGGCGGCACTTATGCCATTGCTGATATTTGCGAAAGTGATCTCTGGTATGCCCGTCCCATCGGCTGGATAATGAACATCCTCGACCTGTTCATCATTACCGATAGCACCCGCCACCCTTGGGAATGGCTGGCCGCCCGCGCCCAGAACTATCAGCGCGAACCCGTATTCTTCGGCTTTTTCTACGCTGCTATCGGCAAGAAACCGCAAGCCTAAGGCACACCCTGCTCAAGGTGAACTTTTTTGCTGCAAGAGTCGGTTTACGTGCTCTATAAGTACGGCAGGCCGGTAAGGAGCAAAAATCGAAGCATCTTCAATCCATTGTCGATTTTTATGGAGTTCCTCAAGCCGCAGCGACGTGGTAAAAATCAATATGAATGGGATATGGGCCGTTGCAGGGGTGGTACGAATATTCCGAAGCAGGTCATATCCGTCTGCATGTGGCATCGTATAATCGGAAATAATCAAATCAGGCAGATAGGCTTTAGCCATCTCAAAGCCTTCTCGGCCATCTCGTGCCTGGAGTGTCGCATAACCATGTCGATGCACGACCAATGAGGCGAATTGTCGGAATTCCGCCGTATCATCCACGATCAAAATCGTTGTCGTCATTTCTATACCTTACCGCCCCAGATGCTCCCGGATAGCCCCTACCAACTGTTCTAGCGCCGACTGCTGCATCAGTTCTTTCATGCCTTCGTCATAGTCGCCGCGCATATCCACCCACTGCACACCTGTCAGCCCGAACGGAATCGCATTGCTCTCGTCACCACGAACCAGCACGGTAAACACGCGCAGCTTATGGATACGCGCATAATTTAATTCTTCGCTCACCCATTCCGAGTCTTTAGCGTCCGGTGACAAAATTGCCACCATCGACCCCGCACCCTCAATCGCCTGTTGTACGTCATTTTTCCACGATTGGCTGCCCGGTTCGAGGTTCTCATCACTCCATACCGTGAACCCCGCCTCCGTCAATCGATCGCGCACAATCCGCATGATCGCGCGGTCACGTCGGCTGTAACTGACGAACACATCCTGTCGTAACGGAGACGTCCCCCGTCCGATTGTGCCCAGATGCTGCCGGATGGTATCCTTTGGCTGAGCCAGTGGCTCGATGCTCAAGCGGTCCGTTGGCGCACTGAAAGTCGTGAGGAAGCGCAATATCGCCCCCTGTTGATCCATCATTCCGAGTTCAATCACGTCACCATCTTTAAGCGAATGCCCCTTATGCGGCATGATCGATTTACCAGCCACTTTGGTGCCAGACGATGAGCCTTCATCAGTGATCATAAAACATTTGAGGGAGTTGTGAAATTCTAACGTACAGTGCAAACGGCTGACACTGCTGACTTCATCAACGTTATACAGTTGGATCGTCGCATGTTTCGGACTCCGCCCAATCGTCACCCGTTGATCGCGAATTTCGATACTACGGCCTACATTCACACCGCCGACCAATGCGTCTGGACCTTGCTCAATTTCCAGCATTGCCAGCGCCCCCGGCGCAACGTCGGATACCGGCACTTGAGCCACCGTCTGGTTGCGCGCCGCTGGAACGGATCGTCCATCTGGTGTTGCCTGTTCAGCAATAGTCAGGGTTTCAATATCAGGTTTCGGTTTAAATCGCAGCCATAGCAAAACAGCCGCGACCACCAGCACCACTATGACCACAATCAGCACAATGGAACCGGATTCCATAAACTGCGCTCCACCAAATCTTGAACGAAAATCAACTTTTATTGTACCGCAGATATTACAATCGCGTGATGTCACCCGAATGGACGCTTATACCCCCACTATGTAGGGGGTTATTGACCTTTAATGAGTCCTACACTGGACAGGTCAATAATCTGGCTTAGATTACGGAGTATTACATACAACAATGCTGAGTCCGAATCCATACATGACACTTTCAACTGCGCTGGGTTTTTCAGCCGCAGATATTAATGCCAACCGGCAGGGCGTTCTCACACCCTATCAGCGTGGCATCTTGATCGGGCAGCGTACACGCGCCTTAGTGTGGCTGGCTGTATTAGCGTTGTTCCTGTTGGGAGTGGGATACGTCCTTCGACTAGAATTCCTATTGGTCGCCTTCATAAGCGCCTGCCTAATGACTATGATGGTCGCAGCTTGGCGGCGCTTTCAGGACGATTTGGAAAGTCCTGTAGAAGTAGTGGTTGGGCGGTGGGAGCCACATACTTTATCGCTGGGACGTAAAGCTGCTGTCATAAACGGGCAAACCTTCACCCTCCCAAAACACCTTATAAACGCCTTTAGCGAACACGTCCGCTATCGCCTCTATTACACCTCCGGCACGCGCACCATTCTTTCCGCCGAAATCCTTTAAGTAGGCTGCTACCAGACTTTCTGCCTACAAATCCGCTTTCTCGGCATTTTCCCGCCATCGCTAACGGGAGAAAGAATGCTTGGTTTACGGGTTCGCTTCAAATCGCTATTCACACGGTTCAATCGCCTAACTTCACCCACCAGCCCTCTATTCGGTGGGGCAAAACCGTTGCCGCGTAGATAATCCCATCCGGCAGTTGTACGTAGGTGGTATAAGATACGCGTCCTGCCGCTTGAACCGTCAGGCTGATTTGGGCTTCCGGTGCAGTTCCCCAACCGAGCGCACTTTTCTCGCCGCCCAACTGCGCCCATATCTTGCCAAAGCCGCGTTTGGGAACAAAAAAAGTATTCGGCGGTAAAGCAGTTGGATCAGCCTCACCATCCAAATAGGTATCCTCAAACACTTGTAAATCGGTGCTGTCGTTGGTGATAACCCAGATTTCGCGGGTGTCCTCGCGCCAGATCATCATCCCGTTCTGGAACAACTGTTGCGCCCCCAAAATGCCCTGTGATCGAGATTGCCCGCAGTCTAATATCGTCACCAATTGTTGGCACGGTTCTACGTTCATGAAGCCCAAAACGGGCAGCCATACCACAGACCCCACCGGCAGCACCGAGGGATCGTCAATACAGTTCAGCACGGCAGCCTCAGTCACACTCAAGGCACTGCCCTTCAGCATCACCGTCAATGTGTCGCCCGCCTTGACGATACGCGGATACCAAAGTTCCTTATAGGGTGCGGAACACACCGTCGGACGTGGATCTTCGGGCTTGGCTGGCAGTGGCGTAGGTGTAGCCGTTTTGATCGGACCCAGCACCATCGGCGTAACCGTCACGGTTCCACTTGCGCTACCACCGCTGTCGGCTGTCGGCGCTTGCATCCACGCCACCCTGCTAATCACCACCAGTAGTCCCAAACTGATAATCAAAATGCGTCGCATCATTGCCATTTCACCTCACGTGATATTCAGGTTTGCGGCATCCACGACGATTTTACAGGAAACACATGAGCATTGGACTAATTGCGCCTGACCAAAATTAAACACCCATGTAGGGGCAGGGCAGCCTTTATGCTGTCTATTAACCAGCGGTGCAAGTGTGAGTTGTGATCTTTTGTAACCCTCTCTGCACACTATTTTTCGCCCAAAAAGAATGTCCTAAAGCCCTTCTCCCTTGCGTGCTGAGGAGAGGACACCTTTTGCGGGAATGTTATTTTTAAAGAACAAGTCTTCCCGTAGGGGAGCACCTATGTGTGCTCCCGAATTGAATTTTCTTGATTACGGTCTCCCTCATTTTCAAACATGTCCTCTCCTCAGCCCTTGCGTGCGGGGGAGAAGGGTTGGGATGAGGGGGTTAGACTTGCACCATTAGTTATTATAAAGTCCTATCAGTGCGCCAAAAACAACCATTTATCCCACCGTCCGCGCATGGGCTGGCCCATATGCCTCACCCTCAATCCCCCAACTGATGATACGTTTGGGCGTAATCACAAAACATTCGGGATCAAAATTCGGGCCAAGCACCTTGCCACCGGTTAACGCGGTTTGTGCCGTACCGCGTATTTCGATACCCGCCACTTTCCAGGGATTGGTCGATAAAATCCCGTCAAATACAATCGCGACATGTGAATTTTGCTGCACATCACGCCAGCGTTTACGAGTCGCAAATCCCATAGCGCCGCCGATCACAAACGTATTATTGTTCGCGTCGTAGTGGAATGATACCGGCGTCACATGCGGCTCACCTTTAGCATTAGCAGTCGCCATCCGGCAGAGCTGCTGAGTTTTCAAAAAGGCCAGTTCTCCTGCTGTAAATAGACTTGTCGCTGCACCCGAAGCTTCTATTTGGGACATCATAAATCCTTTTACTTACTTTTAGTAGCCTGCACACCTATTGTAAGCACTTTGTAGGCAATGTCAAGTTGCCAACTAACAATAAGTAAGTAATTTTTGGTATAATTTGAGTGTGGTAAATTGTGAGTAGTTTTACGGTAATAGCGAACCAGATGAATGTGTGTAGGGCCGACACGTGCCTCAGCCGCTGATCAAATACCACATTACTTCGCTTGAATCACGCCCGTAATTTGTGGAATGGTTCGTAGAGTAGGATTAGATGCTTATGTCCACAGACAATCCCACTGCCTGTAACAAACACACCCCCGAGGATTGGGCGCGTTGTGTGGCATTTCAGCAAGCCATCGAGCTTTTAGGCCGCCGATGGACAGGTGTTATCTTCTACATGCTGCTCCAACGACCGCACCGCTTCAACGAACTGTTGACCAGTGTGCAGGGTATATCGGATCGCCTCTTAACCGAACGCCTGCGTGAGCTAGAGGAGCATGGCCTGGTCGAACGCCGCGTCATACCCGACTCACCCGTCCGGGTAGAATATATCCTCACCGAAGCCGGACGCGATGCAGAAGCCAGTGTAGCCACCATTTTCCAATGGGGATCGAAATGGTTTATGCGCGAAACAACATCCGAATCGACATCAGAATAAACGATCTCCAGTTTGAAAACACGAACCATCTGACCTTGCCTTAGTAGCGCATTTGTTCTACAATTAGGTAGATATTTTGTTATCACAGGGAAATTAAACCTTATCACGAAATCTTTGGGTCACCATCGCAAATCCCAATTGCATTTCTGGCGATAATCTCGCCTGTATCCGCTGAAACGACACTGGCAATTTTCACGCGGTGGCATTGACCGAACCAGTCGCTGCACTCAGCGGCATCAGCCGGGCCAACCGCCCCGCAAATTTGTCAATTCAGCGGATTCTTCCCTGCTTCCCACCTGTCATTTCGGCGGGAAATCGGCACAAATGGCAAAATCTGCAACTCTTATCACTTACTAACAACGCAATCAATTTCCAGACTCTATACGGATAATTACTGGAAACTTAAATTTCAGCTCAGCACGATATTAGATCAATGCGCGCCACACGCCCCATCCACCATCGACATAATGGGCATAACTCGCGCGCAGCTTATATCGTTTCTGACGCCATAGTTTGAAGAGGAGCGCTCGCGCGCCCCTACCTGCATCGCTTTTTTCAGGATAAATAACCATACAACCTCCCGCTGGGAGCAAAGTCGCTTTCAATCGTCGTACTCACTGTCTTCGCGCCGGATTTCCAACCGGGAAAGATCCGCCGCCCGTGACTCGGCATCCTGCTCGACATGCCGTTTCCACAACCGCCGCATAATTTCGTCTGGATGTTGAGCCGCCTTTACACCCTTCCCCGCGAAATATGCGCACACACGCTCAATATCGCGTTTCAGGATAAAGTGGGATTGGCTGTTGCCGTGACTGCTGCTCACCTGAGGGAAGTCAATCAGTGTGATTTTCCCTTCCCAGTACAGAATGTTGTAAGCCGAAAGATCGCCATGTATCATGCCGTGTACCAGCATCAGTTCCACATTACGCATCGTCTCAGCGAATAGGTCACTGGCTTCGTTTCGCCCCAACTCGACCGTACTGAGTGTTGGCCCGGCCATTTCCTCATCGCCCACATAGTCCATCAGAATAGCGTTCTCGGCTACCGCGTAAGGCTTCGGTACGGCTGCACCTGCGTTATACAACGTCTTCAGTGTATTGAACTCATACATTAGCCACGAGGTATGCTCGACCTGTACACCGAATGCGGTCTTCTTACCGATAGCGCGCATCAAGCGGTGGTCATCAGGCTGGGCTTCCTTGCCATCCTCACGCAAAATCGCGCGGCCTTCGCGGTACATTTTGTCGTTACGCAGTTGCCGGAACTGGCGCGGTCGATAAACCTTGGCCGCCAGCAAACCCACATCGAGTCCCGGTCGTGCAGCACAGCGGTAAACGCTGGCTTCTTTACCACCGCGTACCATCGCCAGCACATCAGTGATGTACTCCTGCCGGTAAAAGTCAGACAACGATTGCAGTAACCATGTCGCCTCATAGCGTGATGGTTGATAGGTAGTCTGATATTTACCTTCGCCTTCCAGTGCATCCGGCGCGGCCAGCGATTGCACGATTTCAGCCTGTGATTTCTTGGGCGAATGTTTGCCCTTCTGTTTACGTGCGCGGCGTTCCTGCCGGTCTACGAACAGATCGTTATAGTCGTTGTCTAAATCCACATCGAATTTCAGATTCAAGATTGGTATCCCTCAAGATAGCAAATAGCATTTAGCGTTTAGGTATTGGCTGTTCGCGTTGTTTAGGCGCGGATACAGCATGTTGAAAATGCTTCGGTGCTAAACAGGCTTGTCTAACTGAGGTGGATCAAACAGATCGCCAGCAGGCAAAGACAAAACAAGCACCCCGGATGGGCTGCCGTCAGTTCGTTCTACCTGTGGCTGTTAGCGGGTTATCGAAACGGTGTTGACCGTTAAGCGTGGTAACAGGCAGGCGCGAATAGACGGTTGGTTATGATGTTTCCAATTGCAGCCATTTGTCGAGCCTCCTGAAAATAATTAAGCAATGACCAGACTATATCATAGGTTCACGGTGGTTGTCAAAGGACGAAAGTCTAGTCTCATTTCTCCGTCTTTTGGCGGAGTACGATTTCGCCAATTACAGGCCCATTCGTTACACTCGGCTTATATCAAGGAGACGACCTTTATGCCCGCTTACCACACATCAGCCGCCAGTGTCCTCGGTCAAATTGGCTTACCCGAACCGGTGAGCGCCCTCGCCGCCCGAACGTGGGATGTGATCGTAGTCGGTGCCGGACACAATGCGTTGACCTGTGCCGCTTATCTCGCCCGTGCGGGTAAACGCGTGCTCGTCCTGGAGGCTCGCGAACGCATCGGTGGCGCGAACACGATGGAAGAAGCATGGCCCGGAGTCCGGATGTCGCCCTGTGCCTATGTTTCCGGTTTATTGCATCCACTGGTCATACGCGAGTTGGAGATGGTCAAGCACGGCTACGACTTCACACCCGCCGTCAACGGCATCTTCGTTCCTTTTGAAGATGGCAGCATCATCCAATTGTACGAGGATGACCGATGGGAAGCCGAAGTACGCCGTTTCTCCCCGCGTGATGTGAACGGACACCGCGCTATGAAAGCTGTCTTTGATCGCCTCAACGCTGTCATACGTGCCGATGCCGATGATGGCTTATGGGTAGGCAATCCACCGGGCCGCGCCGAGATCGAAGCCAAACTGGCAGGTGATGACGAAGCGCTTAATTTTCTCTTCAACTGGTCCATGATCGAGTTTGTAGAGCATTACCTGACCGATGAACGCCTGCAAATGGCCTATATCGGTCAGGGAGTCATTGGCAGCCGATGCAGCCCCTACGAACCCGGCACCGCCTCCATCTACTACTACCACTATTGTTCCTCGCAGGGTGGACATCCCGGCATGTGGGGTTATGTGCGCGGCGGCATGGGCATGGTGTCCTTCATTCTGTGCGACATCGCACGTGAAGCGGGCGCCGTTGTAGCAGCAGGTCTACCTGTCGCGCGTATACTCCCCGGTGAAGGCGTGGAATTAACGGGCGGCGAACGTATTCACGCGCCGATTGTTGTTTCCGGTGCTGATCCACGCGTCACGTTGAGATTGCTCAGCACTCAGGTAGACTCTGGATGGCAATCACAGGTCGAGTCGATCCCGCATGTGGGCGCATCACTCAAACTCAGTGTCCTCATGCGCGAACTGCCTGACTTCGCCGCCCGCCCCGGCACAATGCAACCGCATCATATGGCGACCATCGACACGCCGCTCACCAAAGCGGAGTGGCAAGCCGGCCACGCCGCTGTCTTGCGTGGTGAACTTCCCGAACGCATGTGGACGGAACTCTACTTTCAAACGGCCCATGATCGCAGTGTCGTTCCCGATGGACTGCACACCATGAGCGTCTTTGCCCAATACGCGCCGTATCAACTGGCACGCGGCGATTGGGAAACACGCCGTGCCGAAGCTGGACAAATCACGTTGAATTCGATTGCGCGCTTCTGTACCAATCTGCCGGATGCAGTGGTGGATATGCAGGTCATGGGACCACCGGATATCGAGCAGAAAGTCGGCTTAACAGGAGGGCATATTTTCCAGGGCGAAATACTGCCCCAATACATGTGGGAAAATCGGTTGGCTTATCAGACACCGATGGAGGGTGTCTATCTATGTGGAGCGTGTACCCATCCCGGCGGTGGTGTGGTTGCCATCAACGGGCGCAATGCCGCAATGGCCGTATTGGGTCTATAAGCAGGGTGTACTAGCACACAACGGCTATGGTGATCATGGAAGCATAAGGGGTATGCTATAGGCACGTCATGCCGTCTAGGAATCAGTTCGCAATTTACTGATAGAAAGATGATTTATGGCAACGTCCTCTCAAGCGAAACCGCTGACCCACTCTATGCCGCTGGTACAGCAGTGGTCGACAGCGGTTAATACCTGCAACTGTCCCGATGTCCATCATGCCAATTGGTTCACACGCTGGTTAGTGATTTCCCGCGCTTGCGTCTTCTCGATGACCTTTACTTCCGGTTTCATCGGTGTCTTGCTGGCCGCCGCGCAGGGCGCATTTATCGAAAACACGCTCTACAAGGTTTTCTTAGCTTTGTTGTGTGTGGTCGGGCTGGTATTCGCCCATGCCACCAACAACCTCGTCAATGACTGGACGGATGTCCGCAAAGGCGTGGACACTGAAGATTATCCGCGCTCACAATACAGCGTGCATCCGGTACTCGGCGGCCTTACCACACCGGGAATGCTCCTGAAAGTTTCCGCCGCACTGACGCTCATTGACGGCCTCATCATGTTGTACTTGGCCTCGGTCAGTGGCGGGCTGGTGATTTTCTTCGCGGTTGCCGGATTAGCGCTCAGCCTCGGCTATACCGCCTTCCTCAAGCGTTATGCCCTCGGTGAACTCACGGCCCTGGTCGTCTGGGGACCACTGATGATTGGTGGCACCGTGTATGCAATTTCCGGTCGGCTCGACTTCAACACCCTGCTGATGACGCTGCCTTACGGCCTAATCGTCGCTTCTGTATTGATCGGCAAGCACACCGACAAGATTGAAAATGATCGTCCGGTGGGGGTACGCTCCGTTCCGGTCTTGTTGGGTGAACAGAACGCCCTCGTTCTCAATAAAATCACCTTCATCGCCTTTTATGTGCTGGTAGTTGTATTGGTAGTCGCCCGTGTCGCCAGCCCCTGGATCTTGTTGACTTTCCTCGCACTGCCGCGTTTATTCGCGGTCTGGAAGATTTACAGCCAACCGAAGCCTGCTGCCAAACCGGATAACTGGCCGGTATGGCCCTTGTGGTTCGTCGGTTGGGCCATGAGCTTGAACAGAGGATACGGCAGTCTGTTTATCTTAGGCTTGATTCTCAGCCTCATCGTCCCGCCAGTTGCTCATGCGTTAGGCATGGGTTAACCGTAGTGATTAGTGCCCTCATATTATTGTTAGGCATCCCCATCACACTCATTGGCTTAGTCGGGATGGGGCCGCAGGTCAATATTCACCATATCCGCCCCTGGTCAGTCGCGGCATGGGTGTTTCGAGTCGGCGGTGCACTAATGATAATTGGCCTGCTTTTGAGCTTATCGCGGGGACTTGATGGGGCTTTGGTCACAGTCAGTTTAATTATGGGGACAGCTTGTGTGGTATCCTGTGCCGTAATTATTCACCACGAATGGGTGCAGGCCGGTCATGCCGGACAGCCCGATTTCCAACTCCATTTTTCGCCGGTTCTGCTCATCCTTTGGTTAGGAACAATGATACTGGGAACCGTGGTGATTGCAGGCGTGGCAAGCAGTATGATTGTTCCTACTTTGAACTGGCTCATGATTTTCGAGATGTTGCTGGGGGTCGCCTTATTGTTCGGTATTCAAATTTCATCCGAACGGCGGCGAGCCAACTTCGTTCTGACGCAATCGTTCAGTCTACAAGCCTATATAATCGGTGTAATTGTGATGGTCTTGGGGCTAATCCTACTGGTCAAAGCAGTTCAATAAATCGATGAATAGTATCTTGAAGTTCTTTTCAATCAAAAGCATTCTAGTTATCACAGGCTTGTCACTAGCTGCGTTTGTCTTTTTCGTCCAATACGAATTCCAGAAACCCCGCCCAGATTTGTTTGGGCCAGTATGGAGTCTTGAGGACTTACAACATTATTTTGTTGGCGACCTCCCCCAAAACGCGACCGATATTCAATATCAATCGCATACGAGCTATGGGCTATTAAGTTTTAAAGCCTCACCGTCCGATGCTTTAGCCTTTGCACAACGTTTTTGTTATGGATCCTTGCTTACTGGTTATGACCCGTTCAACTCGTTTGATACGAATGATAATAAATCCGGTGATGGGTTCTTAATCCAAACTGAGTCTGGAGAATTTTACTATTCACATCCAACTCATATCGATAACACTCTATTGGGGAATAGATGCAGCGACATTAGACGAGGTGGAATACATCAGTTAGTCGTTTACACGCAAGATAAAACACAATATTTAGTGAAGTTGGAAATATCGGCAACCTGCACCAATCAAACTGCTCCACATCCATGTGATGGCAATCCAGTTTCCTATTCAAAGCATGGTTATATAAAGCTCAATACCACTTACGAGATCGATAGTCGTTATGCCGAAGGGGATAATTGGGAGATTTCGCTTGAACCTAGAAAACAATATTCATTACTCGTGAAACCCAAACAAGGACAACAAGATCTAAATCGCCATGACTTTCAAGCGAATACTAGTCCATCCATCGTTACTGGTAATGAGCCATACTTGTGAAGCGTGTTGGCTCGATATGCGAGGTTCTTCTCAGGAATCATTTGAAGCCAGTTTTCTAGGATCTCCAACTGGTTTATCACACATCAACTTATTTTGGATGAGTTCAGGCTTCACCTATGAAATGAGTGTCGTGCCGAATAGTTAGTTGCTTGTGAGAGCCTGTAAGGTTGAAACAAGATTACAGGCTCTTTCATACTAAAATAGTGACCTTTGAACGAAAATATTTAGCCTTTTTTCTGGCTGCCAGGTTTACCAGTGGTCTTGGGCGTTGCGCCTCCACCAGAAGTTGTTTTTGAGCCTGCGGTTTGTCCACTGGACGATTTGCCGGTTTCGCCGGATTTCTTATCATCAGCCATGATTGATTGCTCCTTAGTTAGTGACGTTAACGCGATTGTAACACGCAAAGCTGAAGAGGGGGTTAAAGCATTCTTGCCCCGTTGACCCGCCTTCCAACCGCTTTTTGCGCCTCGATTTTGGTTTGCGGTACACTTCGGCGGTACACGAATTGCATTTTCTCGTCTACAATATGAACATTATGATGTTAGCCGGGTTGATTCACCCGCGCTATGTGGGTTCACGAGGTATTTCATGGCAACGTTGAAGAAGGAAACACTGCTGGAATGGTATCGGCAGATGGTTCTCATCCGGCTGTTTGAAACCCGCTGTGATGAACTGTACCGCGAAAAGAAAATCACAGGCGTTTATTTACATCTCTACAGTGGTCACGAAGCAGTGGGTGTGGGCGCCCTTTCGGCCTTAAAACCCAGCGACCATGTGATTACGGCTTACCGTGATCACGGTATCGCCATCGCGCGCGGTGTTGATCCCAAGCCGATCATGGCCGAAATGATGGGCAAAAAGACTGGCACGAGTGGAGGTAAGGGTGGCTCGATGCATCTGGCTTCGCGCGACCATAATTTCTGGGGCGGCTATGCCATCGTTGGCGGGCACTTACCGCTGGCAACCGGCATTGGTTTGGCTTGCCGCTATAACGATACCGAGGATGTCGTTATCTCATTCATCGGTGATGCTGCCTCTAACAATGGTTACTTCCACGAAGCACTCAATATGAGTGAGATTTGGGACTTACCTGTCGTCTGGATTATTGAGAATAATCTAGTCGGTATGGGTACGCGCATCGAAGACTCGACCGGACAAGTTGAACTGCACAAACGTGCCATCGCTTACGGCATGGAAGATGGCGGACGTGTCGACGGTCAAGATGTTATTGCCATGAACAAGGCTGTCGGTGAAGCCGTAGCCTATGCCCGTAAAAAAGGGCCTGTGTTGATGGAAGCCATGACCTACCGTTATAAGGGGCATGGTGTTTCCGACAAGACCTACGACAAGCGTATGGCTGACGAATTGAAAGAATGGGTTGAGAAAAAAGACCCGATCAATATCCTCCAACGTACTCTCACAAGCAAATACAAAGGTATTCAGAGCGAACTGGATGCGATTGACAAAGCAGCTATGGCTCAAGTTGATGAGGCTACCGACTACGCCCTCAAGAGCCCTGAGCCAACCTATGAAGACTTGATCAATAACATTTACGTAAAAGATACGGAAAATGTGAAGGTAGAAAATTAAAGGTCAGCGTTTTCAGAGCCTAAAGAAAACCAGACCTCCAGCAGTGATGACTAAAGGCTAATGTCTAAAGACTAGGGACTACCAATGGCAGAACGAAATCGACCAATGCGCGAGGCGCTGCGTATGGCGCTCCGCGAAGAAATGCTTCGGGACGAAAAAGTATTTGTAATGGGTGAAGAAGTTGGTATTTGGAACGGCACCCATCGCGTCACACAGGGTTTGCTAGAAGAATTCGGCGCGAAGCGTGTCAAAGATACGCCGATCGCCGAAATGGGCATCGCCGGTGTTGCTGTAGGCGCAGCCATGATGGGCTTGCGTCCGGTAGCCGAGATGATGACCATCAACTTCGCTTTTCTGGCGCTGGATGCCATCGTCAACCACGCCGCGAAAATCCATTATATGTTCGACGGTCAATTCAAAGTGCCGCTGGTCATCCGTGCAGCGACCGGATGGGGCGACCAGGCCACCGCTACCCACTCGCAGACACCGGAACCGATCTTCGCACATTTCCCCGGTCTGTACGTAGGCTGCCCCTCAACACCACGCGACGCCAAAGGTATGTTGAAGGCCGCCATCCGTGACGACAATCCGGTTCTGTTCACCGAGTTCATCTCCTTGTATCCAAAACCGGGGCCAGTACCCGATGATGAAGATTTTCTCATTCCCATCGGTAAGGCAGACATCAAGCGCGAAGGCAAGCACGTCACGATTGTGACCTTCGGCAGTGGGGTAGGCTGGTCATTACATGCAGCCGATGAACTGGCGAAAGACGGCGTGGAATGCGAAGTGGTCGATATGCGCTGGCTGCGTCCACTGGACATGGCGACCGTTTTCGAGAGCTTCAAGAAAACCAACCGCTGCGTGGTGGTCGAAGAATCCTTGCCCCACTTCAGCTTCGGCAGCGAGATCGCAGCGCAAATTCAGGAAAACATGTTTGACTATATGGACGCGCCCGTCAAACGGGTGAGCGCAATGGATGTGCCACTGCCTTATGCCCATGATATTGAGTTGATGGCACTGCCCAACGCCGATAAAGTAATAGCAGCCGTGAAAGAGGTACTCTAAATGGCGAGTCAGATTACTGCTTCGATGGATGGAACCCTGCTCAATTGGTTGAAGAATGTGGGCGAAAGCGTCAATAAAGGCGATGTGGTTGCTGAAGTAGAGGCCGACAAAGCTACAGTTGAGATCGAAGCGCCCGAATCGGGTGTTCTGAGTGCGGTGAGTGTGCAACCCGGCGATGAAATCAAAACCGGGCAGGCCATCGGCTCGATTGGCGAAGGTGGTGCAGCCGCCGCACCTGCACCCACGAAAGAAGAAAAAGCACCTGAAGCCCAAACCGCTGTGCCAGCCAAGCAGCCCGTCGTAGTAGCAGCGACACCGGGCGCGCCAGCCGGTACAGCCGCTCGCACCAACGGTCATCCTCCGGCAGCCAGCACAACCGAAGACGGACGGATAAAAGCATCTCCGATTGCCCGTAAAATCGCCGAAGAACGCGGTGTTGATCTGGCTCAAGTGCAGGGCAGCGGCCCCGGCGGACGTATCGTAAAAGAAGACGTCGAAGGTTTTACACCTTCTGCGCCAGCACCTCAGGCAGCACCAGCTTCCGCGCCTGTTCCCGCAGCCGGAAACGGTTTGAGCGCACCACCTACCCGCAAGGTACCCGAAGGGCCGGACGTCGAGTACATCGACCTGACCAATATGCGGAAGCGCATCGTGGCGGTAACGGTGGAAAGCAAGCAGTGGATACCGCACTTCTATGTCACCAACGAAATCGATGTCGAGCCATTATTGGCCCTGCGTAAACAGATCAACGAAGGCTTGCCGGAAGAGAGCAAGATCAGCGTCAACGATATGGTGGTGAAGGCAACCGCGCTGACTCTACGCCAATTCCCGAACCTGAACACGCATTATTATGGTGACCGTCTGGTTCGGCATAAGCGCATCAACATCGGTATTGCGGTAGCACTGCCCAAAGGCGGTCTTTTGAATGTGGTGGCACAGGACGCCGATAAAGTTTCGCTAGGGATGATGGCAGCCCAGAACAAGGCGATGTTCGCCCGTGCGCGTGAAGGCAAGATCAAACCGGAAGATATTACCGGCGCGACATTCACCGTGAGCAACCTCGGCCCCTATAACGTCGAACACTTCTCGGCAATCATCAACCCACCGGAGGCCGGAATTCTGGCTATCGGCACGGCGATGAAAGTGCCAGTGGTCAAGGCCGACGGTACGCTGGGTATCGGTAACCGCATGAAGGTGACGATCAGCGTCGATCACCGTGTGAGTGATGGCGCTGAAGGCGCACAATACTTGCAGGCATTCAAGACACTGCTCGAAAATCCGATGCGGATGTTGATTTAGACGTTAGTCGATAGCTTTTAGTCGTTAGATGAAAACGGGGACAGAAATGTCTCCGTTTTTGATTCAGGACGAGTGTCAAAAGCAAGATTCTTCACCACAGATACACAGCGATTTTAGAGATAAATCCTTTTGCAAATTGTGCAATACTTCCGCTGAATCGACAGGCGGGAAGCAAGGGAGAAACCGCCGAATTGACAAAATCGAGAAACGGCTGACCCGGCTGATGCCGCTGAATTAGCACAAATGCAGCGACAGGCTCCCGTGTGTCCGCCGCTGTGCAGTTGTTGTGCCGTTGCAGCGGATGTGAGGGAGATTGGCGCCGAACCTGCAAAGGCAAAAGCAATAAAATTTACTACACAGACACAGCAAAAATACAGAGAGATGCTTAACACAACGCCTCCGAGGCCCTATGACCCGATGATAAGTACAGATTAGCATAAATCGATCGGCTTCGGGTTACATTTTGGTCACACTTTGCGAGGGAAGTTGCCAACCTTTTTTCGGCTAGTGAATGTTAAGGCTGTTCAAGAATCGTTTGGAAAGGGTTTGTGGAAAAATCTGAAGTGAACAGCAGTATATTATTATGAAAAAGTGCAATGAACCCTTGTTAGTTTCCCAAGCAGCTACATCACAAAACAGGTGCGCGAATACTCCAATCTTATTATACTCAACGTGGTTTGATGAGCCGACCTTTATCATGTAAGGATTGCTTATGAAACAGCGTTACGGATGGATCAGTGCGGTTTTGCTGGTTGTTATCGTGATGTTTGCTGTGTCGCCACAGCCTACACTAGCTGCCACCTATACGGCTGGTACAGCAAACGATTTGATTGCAAGTATCACACTGGCAAACGCTAACCCCAATCCAAATACAATCATCCTTACAGCAGACATCACGCTGACTAGTATAGCGGCCTCCGATAACAGTGGTGAGAGCGGCCTCCCGGCTATTATCAGCGACATCACGATTGAGGGTCAGGGACACTTCATCAAACGGAGCGTGAATGCGCCCAATTTTCGCATCGCACATGTGCTTAGTGGCAGTTTGACGGTGGTGAATACGACCATCAGCAATGGAAATACGGCTAAAGCGGGCGGCGGGATTATGAACGTCGGCACGCTGATTATCAACCACAGCACTTTATCTGGCAACGCGGGTGACAATGGCGGCGCGATTTGGAACAGCGGGATGCTGGTTGTCAATAACAGCACCTTATCGGGCAATGCGGCTAATTATGGCGGCGCGATTTACAGCGACAACCCCGCAAGCAGTGAAGCCATCAGCAACACAATTATTTCTGGTAACAGCGCATTCAAGAGCGGGGGTGCTTTCGACATTTATGGCGGAAGCATGATCATCAATAACAGCACCATTTCGGGCAACAGCGTCAACGACAGTAACCTCGGTTTGGGCGGCGCGATCCACAATTACGGTGGCACCATAACCATCAATCGGAGCACAATCGTCAACAACACAAGCGCGTTCTACGGTGGGGCAATCTATCAAGAAGATGGTTCGACAACGATCAACAACAGTACCTTCTCGGGAAATAGTGCGCTTCAAATAGGCGGTATTATGGACAATGGCGGCACATTAACCGTCAATTACAGTACAATAGCCGGTAATTCATCGACGGCAGAGGGCCAAAACGGTGTGTTTACATACAATCCGCCCTTCGCAACCACAACTATCACAAGCAGTATTGTCGCCAACAATCCGGGTGGAAATTGTTTCGGAATCATGACTAGCAATTTCAGTCTCGATAACGATGGAAGCTGCTCCGGTTTCACGAACAGCGCCAATATTAATCTCGCATCATTAGGTGACAATGGCGGCTCAACCAAGACTATGGCCCTCAATGCGGGGAGTTCAGCTTTGGATGCGGGAAATCCAACGCCGTGTATTGGTCTTGCTGATCAGCGCGGCGTGGCACGGGGCATCGACGCCAATGGCACACCGAACAATCCAGCGACAGGCGACTGTGACATCGGCGCTTTTGAGTCAGGTGGCCTTATCCGAACGCTGCAATTCGATACGGCGAGCAGCAGTTTCAATTGGGGTGCAGCGACGACCATTCCAATCAAGGTTAGTTTGGATGCACCGCTTCCAGCAAACTATGGTTCGGTGGCCGCTTACGTGTGGATTACAGGAGGGACAGCCACGGTAGGCACAGAGTATGCCCCTTTTGGGATGCAAACTGCGGTGCTCAGCGCTGGAGATCAAACCGCGACTGTAAACATTAATTTGCTGAATGTGCCATTAACTACAGATAAAACCATTATCCTGCATTTTGCCACCACCAATGGCCCCGGTTTCAGCGGTCCGGCACATCTGGGAACGCAGTTGACACACACTGTCACGCTCAAAGCATCACTACCCAATGCCGCGCCGGTACGGAATTATTTCACGACCAAGACTCCAACACTAACGTGGAACCGTATCACCCAAGCTGTACGGTATGAGATTGCAGTCGCTTCCAACAATACGTTTAGCGAGGCCACAACTCATACCTATGATGCCGGTAACAATCTGGCATTTACATGGCCTGTGACCTTAGCGAATGGAACCTATTATTGGCGCGTACGGGCGTGTACAGATGCTTCTGAGGCAAGCTGCGGCGGGTGGAGTATGACTGATACTTTTGTGGTGTTTGTGCCGTAGCTCTACACGTAAGTGATCTGATCGAAAAGAAACAGCTCTTATACCTTAACATGCAAGGTATGGGTAGATGGCGAGGATGTACTGCCGGGGTTCCCAGGGTGCTTGCTGATATTTTCAGTTAGTAACTAATGGTGCAAGTCTAACCCCCTCATCCCAACCCTTCTCCCCCGCACGCAAGGGAGAAGGGCTTTAGGACACCCTTTTTGGGCGAAAAACAGTGTGCAGAGAGGGTTACAAAAGATCACAACTCACACTTGCAACACTGGTTAGTAAGCCTAAGACTGTAGGAAATTGGAATGCAAGCAGTCATTTTCATGGGCATACAGGCGACGGGCAAATCGACTTTTTACGCTCAGTATTTCTTCAAATCACATATTCGGCTAAGCCTTGATATGCTGCACACGCGCTATCGGGAGCAGCTGCTTTTCAATGCCTGTTTGGAGGCCAAGCAGCCATTCGTCATCGACAATACCAACCCGACGATTGAGGATCGAGCGCGGTATATTCTGCCAGCGCGTCAATCTAAGTTTAGCGTATTTGGCTACTATTTTCAGTCAAGCACTCAGGCGGCACTCCAACGCAACGCGCAGCGCAGCAGCATTGAGCGTATACCGGATAAGGGCGTGCTGGGCACCTATAAGCGATTACAACCACCGAGTCTCGATGAAGGATTTGACCAGCTTTACACGGTCAGCGTTGGCGAAAACAACACCTTTGTCATCAAAGACTGTCAGCGTGACCTTTGACGAATTTGACCGCATCCCTGTGTGCCACCAAATGTCCCCCGGTCGCGCAGTAATATAGACGCAATCTTAAACGGCTGATCACACCATCAAATGTCTGGCATAGGCTAAAATATCTATCCACATTAGCCAAATGTCGTGAAATATACAGCCATTCTTCCCATGACAATTCCTTTTCGGCGTGTTCATATAAACCCCATAGCATCTTGATGCAAACGAGGATTGTATGACAACTGATCTGATTACTTATGTTAGCGATCTGCTTGACCGTTGGGAAAACTTATCGACCGCAGCCGCAGAAAGAGTTGAAGCAGCACACCAACCCATCCAGGGCGGTTTCTATGCCGGAGTGCTGTTTGGCATGGACGTTGCGCGCGATGAACTCGCTGCCGCGCTAGCCCGTGCCATGAGTGAAACAGCCAAACCTGTTGACGTGGCGTCATCCGCCCGAACGTCATCCAATTAGGTCTGCATAATCAATTAGGGAGGTGTGATGATCAACGATCCAATTTCGGAGGCGAAGTTTGACGCCGTTCAGCAGTTAGTCGATCAGCGGGATTATGCCGGTGCGCGGCTCATCCTCAAGAATATTGATGACCCGACAGCGCGCGATTGGGAACACAAAATTGACGCACTGCAACCGCCACCCAAGCTCAGCAACCGCACTGCCCACCTGCTCATTTCGGTGATCGCGTTTGCTATCGGTGGCATTGCGTTGATTGTCGTGTTTGCAACCTTACTGGACTACCGTATTGATTACTCGGTGCGATCCATCGGCATTGTGCTGGCAATCGCCGGATTTGCGGTAGCCTTCGTGACGAACAAGTTGGGCAAACGCTAACCCGTTTTCGTGCCGTTTTTGTCCATTTTAATGATGACTGGCTAGATCATGGTGTTTCGGGGTATAATGGGTCACAAAGGTTCAGAACCTATTGTGACAAGTACCCTTTAGAAAGCCATCGGTTATGCAAAAACAACTTGCGAACGGCCTCATCCTCCGCAGCTTGAGCGAAGGTTACGCCAGTGACCGTAATCGGTTACCCCAATTCTATGCCGATGTGAACAGCGAAACTGACAATGAGTTGGGTAAAGAGCACACCCGCATTTTGACCCGCGACTTGATCAGCGGCCATGTCACAACCACCCCCGATGACCTATTCGTAGTGGTCGATCCAGCGCAGGATAATCTGATCGCCTCGGCAACGCTGCTTATCCCCCAAACATGGCGTTATGAAGACATTCCGATTAAAGTTGGGCGTCCTGAAATGGTAGGAACGCTGCGGCCTTATCGCGGACGCGGTTTGGTACGCGAGTTATTCACAGCCATCCACGAACGCAGTGCGGCCCTGGGCCATCAACTGCAAGTCATCACCGGCATTCCCTATTTCTACCGCCAGTTTGGTTACGCGATGGCGGTGGATTTGGGTGAAGAACACGCCAGTATTCCACTGCATTACCTTGCGGATGCCAAGCCCGACACTAAACCGGCGTTTACGCTCAGAGAATCGACACCAAACGACATCCCCGACCTGATGCGCTGGCATGATTATATGGCACGCGAACGGCTGCTGACGGAACTACGCTCGGCAGACGAATGGCACTACGAAATGGTCGGACGCAATCCTGCGTCGGGGCAGCATATGACGTTTTTGATTATCACCAACGCGGCTGGCGAAGGAGTCGGTTATCTGGAAGTCTTTACTCATCTATCTGCTAAAGATAATCAATATATTGAGTGTACGGGTTATGTGGTGGGTGAAGAGTCGTCTTATCTCGAAACCTTTGATGATGTGCTGCGTGGCATCAAGCAGTGGGGCATAGCGTCCTACTGCACTTGCCCTGCCTTACTGACGTTTTCGGCAGGCATACATGAGGCGCTCGACAGCTTGATCTACCGGACAAAGGGTGGTGCGGTGCGCGGACAGGATTATTTCTGGCTGCTGCGCGTGCCGGAAACGATTTCGTTTTTGCGGCTGATCCAGCCAGTATTGGAACGGCGATTGGCAGGCAGCGGCGCTAACCGTTATTCCGGCACATTGAAAATCGGCTTCTATGATATGACAGGTATCTGCCTGACCTTCGAGCGCGGAAAAATCACGACCATCGAAACTACAGCGGGTATGGATGGTTACGACATCTCGTTTCCGTGGCATATGCTGTGGAATGTGATATTCGGGCATCATGGATATGATGATCTACGGGCGGTGCTGCCTGAAGTCTGGGCCAGTGGTAAAGCGGCTGTGCTGCTCGACGCACTGTTCCCCCGGAAAAAGTCATGGCTGAAGGGCCTGATGTAGGCGATATAAAGAAGATCTAACCGCCAAAACGCGGAGATAAGCAGAGTAAGATTATGCAAAAACAATTGAAAGATGGGCTTATTTTACGTAGTTTGAGCGAAGGCCATACCAGCGACCGTGATCAACTGCCCGCATTTTATGCTGCGATCAATGGCGAAAACGAAAGCCAGGCCGTGAAAGATTTACTGGCTCATTGGGCGCAGGATTTGATATGCTTTCATCCCAACATGACGCTGGATGAGATTTTCGTGGTGGTGGATCCGGCTAAGGATGACAAACTGGTATCCGCGACCATGCTCATCCCCCACAATTGGCGTTATGAGGACATCCCACTGAAAGTAGGGCGGCCAGAGCTCGTCGCAACCGACCCCGAATATCGCGGGCGTGGATTGGTACGCGCCTTGTTCGAGGCCGTTCATGAACGCAGTGCGGCTTTAGGCCATCAGATTCAGGTGATCACCGGTATCCCCTACTTTTACCGAAAGTTTGGTTACACAATGGCGATGGATTTGGGGCAGCACGCGTCCTATGCCCTGGGGGTAATGGCAGACGCAGCACCCGATTATCAACCTGCTTTTACGCTGCGTTCCGCCACAGCCGATGATATTCCCGATATGATGCGCTGGTATGACACGATGGCGCGCGAACGGCTGGTGACCGAAAACCGTTCGGCGGACGAATGGCGCTATGAGATTATGGGGCGCAGTCCCGGTTCAGGTCAGTACATCGACTACCAGATCATCGTCAACGCGGCAGGTAAAGGTGTAGGTTATCTGGAAGTATTCGGTTCCCGCTGGGAAAAGTACATGATTAATTGCAGCGGCCTCGTTGTCGGTGAGGACGCCTCGTACCTCGCGGCCTTCGCGGATGTGATACGCGGTGTCAAAAAGTGGGCGTTAGCTCGCTTCGGTGAATGTCCGACACTGCTTTCATTTGGCGCTGGACTGCATGACTCGGTTGATCGCCTGATTGACCGCGCCGATGGCGGACTCGTCCGGCGGCGGGAATATATGTGGTATGTACGTGTGCCAGAAATGATTCCTTTCCTGTGGCATATCCAACCTGTGTTGGAACGGCGGCTCGAAGGCAGCGGAGCGCACCGTTATAGCGGTGAATTAAAGATCGGTTTCTACGATCTGACGGGCATCAGCCTCAAATTTGATTGTGGAAAGATTACAGCCATTGAATCCGTTACGGGCAAGGACGGCTACGACATCTCCTTCCCGTGGCATCTCATGTGGAACATGGTGTTCGGTCAACATAATTACGACGATATTCGCGCCATTCTGCCGGATGTATGGGCAAGCAGCAAAGGTGCAGTGCTGCTCGATGCCTTGTTCCCCAAAAAGAAATCATGGATAAAGGGCGTGCTGTAAAAATACACGTCTGGATTGCGCCGCTCATCTATCAGGATATGAATGCGTAAAGGTATACCCCAAAATTATGGCTCAAAAACCAAATATTCCGACCCAGGGCACACTCCAATTCCTTCAAACAAAATTCAATCAGGATGTAGCCGAATTAACTTTGTTGAGTGGTGGTGACTGGTCGCAAGCCTATTCCTTTGTTCATCAGCATCAAAAGTATGTGTTGAGATGGTGCCATTCATCCGAGACTTTTGAGAAGGATAGTCGGGCGAGTTTGTTCAGCGCTGAGGCTATGCCCGTACCCAAAATGCTGGATACTGGAAGGCAGTTCGACACCTATTTTGCCATCACTGAATTTGCACAGGGTAAATTTATCGACAGGCTCAGCGCTGCCGAACTGACAAACGCGCTGCCTGCCCTGTTTGAACTATTTGAGGCCTTAAGAACAACCGACCTGAGCACGACAAGCGGTTATGGAAGCTGGGATAAAAACGGTATCGGAAGCCAAAAGAGTTGGAAAGACCATCTTCTGGGCGTCAAACGTGATGATGATCCGGCACGCTTTACCAGTGGTTGGTATGCCAAGCTGGCACAATCGCCGGTCGGCACAACCATCTTTGATCAGCTTTATCCACAATTTGAAGCACTGGTGGACATATGCCCTGATGTGCGCCAGTTGATCCATTCAGACCTGTTGAATTACAACTTACTGGTTTCGGACAACAAAATAAGCGGGGTCATTGATTGGCAGTGTTCTTTGTACGGCGATGCCTTGTACGATGTGGCCTGGTTTATGTTCTATGAGCCGTGGTATCCCGAGTTCGCAGCAGTGCAGCTAGGGCAAAAATTAATGGCGCATTTTGAAACGACGAGCACCCATAACGCCCACCTAAAAGAACGCTTGCTGTGCTATCAGATGCACATCGGGCTGGATTCGATTATCTATAACACCGCCAAACAAAATTGGAAGAACACACAGGAAGTTGCCGACTACACCCGTAAAATCGCACAGCAGATAGACAGACCACGCGCTTAACCTCCGACACATAACCTTCACTTGGCGCGTAACAACCGCCTTTGTACAATGGGCGGATGCAAACATTGAAACGCATCCGCCCATTAAACCTTGCCATTTACGGGTTGTATTTACTCGTTGCGGTAGTCATGACATGGCCGCTGGTGACCGTCATGAATACTCATTTCGCCGGTTATCCGTTCGGGGATGCCCACGAGATGACACGCCACATCTGGTGGATCAAAACGGCGCTGCAAACCGGACAGCCCTTGATCTTCCAGCCACTGTTGGGCTATCCCGATGGAATGCAAGGGGTTATCCTCTGGTCAGACCCGCTGCAATTCTTCCCCGGCTGGTTGTTCGCCTTTTTCATGCCGCTGCCTGCTGCTTATAACCTGTTCGCACTGCTAACATTAGCGCTCAACGGTTGGGCGGCTTATTGGCTAGTCTGGAAGCTAACGGGTGTGCGCCCCGCAGCGCTATTGGGCGGATTAGCCTTCATGACCGCGCCGGTAATTCAAGGTCATCTGGCAGGTGGACACGGCGGGTTACTGGTGCAGTGGCCTTTGCCCCTGCTGGTATATCACTTACTGCAAGTAACAGGTCTGTACATAAGAGTCGCCAGCGATCAGTCGTCAGTTGTCAGTCAAAATCCAGGGCGCGATAGGTGGCGCTATGGATCACTTGCGGTCGTCTTTTTTCTGCTTACGCCGCTCGGTCACACGCTGCAACTGATATACGCGGTATTTCCATTGATAGCCGTTATCGGATTAACAGTGATTGTCCGGCGTGACTGGTGGGCGCTGCTGCGCTTGATGCTGGTGAGCGTGGTCAGCGCGGGATTACTGCTCATTTTCTTACTGCCCGTATTCAGCAGCACATTCGGCACCAGCGCTTATACCGGTGAAGGCGGTGGCGTCGATTACAGCCTCGATCTGTTGGGGATCGTCACACCCTCTTTCAATCATCCCTTATTCGGGCAGTTGGATTACACCCGCCGCGTACTCGGCGTGAATATCGTCGAAGGTTCGAGCTATATCGGAATCATCGCCGGGCTGCTAGCGCTGCTGGCGTTGTGGAAAGTCAAGGCGGCACGCTGGTGGCTGAACCTCGCGCTGGTGGCATGGATTTTGGCACTCGGCCCGCTGCTCAAAATCTTCGATAACCCTGTCAGCGGCATCTTTGGTGGTTACGATACCCACTTCACACTGCCATATGCGCTGCTGTTTAATCTACCGGGATTCAGCCTCGCCCGTACACCCGGGCGCTTTGATTTCCTGGTGGCATTGGTGGCGGCAGTGCTGGTCGGGTATGGATGGAGTGTAGTCGTCAGTCGTCAGTCGCCAGTCATCAGCCAAAACAAAAAACGCTTTTTCACAGCCGGAGCGGTTGTCGTGGGACTGCTCATCATTTTTGACTACCAATTCTTCTGGCCGCTGCCGACTTTTGACGCGACCATTCCACAGGCAGTTTATGATCTGGCGAAACGCGAAGATGTACACGCTGTATTTGATGTCCCGTGGGACAATGTATTGGCGGCCAAAGATGCGCTGTGGTTACAAACTGCACACGACAAACCCATGATCGCCGGACAGGTCACACGGCGCACACCCGTCAATCCTGCCAGGCTGACTATCCTCGAACAAACGCTTAATCCGGCGCTGCTGCTTGAAGCTGGTGTGGATGTCGTGATTGTGCACAAACAATACTATAACGGCGACAAACTCATGACGGCAGCACGGCAAAAACTGGGATCGCCGCAGTATGAAGACTCACGGACAGCCTTGTTTAATGTGCCGCGCGACACGTCAGTTCCTTCTTTAGTTGAAACCTTCGCTCAACCCAATACCTACACCAACCAGATTGATACCTATCTCTATTCACAGGTAAGTGGTTGGCTGCCTCTACACTTATCCACGAGCGGCAACAGACGCCCCCTCACGCTCGCGGTCGATGGACAGGTAATCGCACGTTGGCCTGCTTTCAGCCCGCTGTCGGATATATACCTACCTGTAGCTTCAGCCGGTTATCATGTCGTCACCGTAGAAGCGCAGCCGACCTGCTCGGATCGCTACCCCGAAGGATTATATTGTGCGCCCCCTTCGCTCCAGATTAAAGCCGATCCGGCAGTACAACCGGTCGCGATGGGCGGGGAAATCCTCTTTGCAAATGGCCTGCGTCTCAAGCTTTCTCCGCTGTTGGAATATCTACCTGGCCAATTGAAACTCACACTTTGGTGGCAGTTTGACCAGCCGCGAACAGATCAAGACATCCGCTTTGTAAAAATACTGGATGCCAGTGGCAAATCCATCGCAGCCGATGACCACACACTCGGCGCACAGCCTAAAAACAGTCAATCGATAGATACAGTCGGCCTGGTTTTGCCTTCTGATCTGCCAGCAGGTGATTACCAAGTTTATGTCGGCTGGTACACCTATCCTGAACTGACACGCTTCAAGGTGCTATCTGATGTTCCCGGCGCACAGGATAGTTGGGCACAGATTGGCACGCTCACCGTTCCAAAGCCTCCTTAAGTTTGATCATTACAGTAAGGAATAGAAACACATGACTTCGACCAATCGTATCGCGATGGTGACCGGCGCAGGAACCGGTATCGGCAAGCAAACCGCTCTGCTGCTTTTGGAGGCAGGCTATTCGGTCGTACTGGCAGGACGCAGACTCGAACCGCTGGAACAAACCGTTCAGGAAGCCGATGTGCAGGATGCGCGCACCCTGGTGATGTCCACTGATGTGAGCAATCCGGAAGCTGTAGCAGCCTTATTCGCAGCCACGGAAGCCAAGTTTGGTCGGTTGGATGTGTTATTCAACAATGCGGGTGTGGGTGCATTCGCGGTCCCGCTGGAAGACTTGAGTTATGAAACATGGCGTACGGTGCTGGATACCTGTGTGACCGGAACCTTTCTTTGCACGCAGCACGCCTTCAGAATCATGAAAGCGCAAAATCCGCGCGGCGGACGCATCATCAACAACGGATCGATTTCGGCACACGTACCCCGCCCCAATTCCGCACCCTATACGGCGGCCAAACATGCCATCACCGGACTCACCAAATCTTCCTCGCTGGATGGCCGGTCGTTTGATATTTGCTGCGGGCAGGTTGATATCGGTAATGCGGCAACGGATATGACGACTACGATGACCAGTGGTATGCCACAAGCCAATGGCACGCTGGCCCCTGAGCCGAGAATCGATGCCAGGCATGTGGCGCAGGCCATTCTTTATATGGCGAACTTACCGCTGGATGTGAATGTGCCATTTATGACCGTGATGGCAAACCAGATGCCTTTCATCGGTCGCGGGTAAATAGAAATGTCGGGATGAGCGCTGAAATTGGCTTCAACCTCATCCCGACGCGATTCGTTCGCCCACGTTTTTCAGCGGTGGGCGTTGTCGTACTTATTTCTTGTTGGGCTGAAGAGTCAGGATCGTCATGCCTGAGCCATAGGTTTTTGAGCTGACAGGTTTCAATACCTTCGTATCCACACCCTCTTTGAAGAGGCGTTTGCCCACCCCCAGAATAACCGGACAAATCAGCAGGTTCAGTTCGTCGATGAGTTCCAGTTGCAGGAGCGATTGAACCAATGTCCCACTGCCCACAAGGGAAATATCCTTACCGGGCTGGTTTTTCAATTGGGTGATAGCCTGGGCAAGATCACCCTTGAGCAGCGTGGAGTTTTTCCAATCCACTTGGTTAAGGGTGGTTGATACCACATACTTGGTTTGATTATTCATGTGACCGGCGATAGGGTCGTCTTCAGGTTGAGCTGACCAAAAAGCGGCGAAGTCCTGGTAAGTCTTGCGCCCCAACAACATGGCGTCGCTTGAGGCCATGCCGCCCATGACAAACCCGCCGACTTCCTCATCCATGAAAGGCATCGACCAACCGCGTTTGTCGGGGAGCGGCGTATCGCCCGCACCCGGTGCTTCCACAACCCCGTCTAACGTGATGAAAATTCCCGAAGTGAGCTTTCTCATGATTGTTCTCCTTATGAAATCTGCAGGGGCATTTGTAGAATATCGCATAAAAATAGGCATGGCTTGTACAGGAACGACATCCACGTCAGATATGATTTATGCGAATGATCCGGTCTTTAGGTCACCAGCTTGTTCGTAGGTCGCGATGATGACGCCTTTACTCGTGGTTTTACTGTCAAGCAGTTTGAAACCGGATGGATCGGTGCCTTCGCCAAAGAAGCGCTTGCCGTTCCCGACCGCCACCGGAAATATCTTGAGGTACAGCACATCGATCAGACGATGTTTTAAAAGCGTTTGAATGAGATTACAACTGCCATGAACCTGCAGCTCTGGCCCATCGAGTTGTTTGAGCCTGGTGATTTCTTTGACGACATCGCCTTTAATGAGCGTAGAGTTCTTCCAGCCGACCTTATCGAGTGTTCGCGAAACCACAACCTTTTTGGCGTTATTGAGGTTATCTGCGCCATCCTCAGGGCTGGCATTCGGCCAAAAACCGGCAAAAATATCATAGGTTTTGCGCCCTAATAAAAGGTCGGGACCTTTCGCAAAGGCTTCGTCCATGCTCTGATCCATCATGGCATCCCAGTAGTTGACCGACCAGCCACCACTTTTAAAACCATCACCATCGTCTTCACCGGGACCGCCGGGTGCCTGCATAACACCATCCAACGTTACGAACGTAACAGTGACTAATTTGCGCATGTTGTTTTCCTTTCCCGTTTCATCAAATGCTATGTGCCTAGCATACGATGATTATAAGCAGGGGTCTTGGAAAAAAACGCAATTACGCGACCTGAAGCGCGCGCGAAATCTGCGCGGGAGTTTGCCCGATGTAACGTTTGAGTGAGTTGGTAAGGTGGGATTGGTCGAAATAGCCGAGTTGGTAAGCCGCATCGAGGATGGGGTAATCTTGCTTTAACAATTCGGTCGCCTGCCGCGCGCGCTGAATTTGCTGTATGGTTCTGCGCGTCAGACCGGTCGCCCGCTGAAACCGATACTGCAAGGTGCGCGCTGAGAGATCAAGCGGGCAATCCTGCATCACGTTATCCACGATTGGATCACGCACCAGCAGCCCACCGTGTACGAGCCGGCTGACAAAGGTGTCCACATTTTCATAGGTTGGAAATTCCCAGGCCGAGCCACCCAACCAGAAGGATTGGCCTGCTGCTTCGGGCAGGTTCACATCCTGTCTGTCGAGCAGACGCCCCGGCGGGAATTCCGGCATAAACGTACCCAGGTTAAATGTAATGCCCAACCACTCGGCATCAGCCGGAAAATCGGCAGGTGATGCTTTCGTCTCCGGGCCACGCACAGTAATGGTCGATTTGCCTTTATAGCGCATCATGACCATTTCCCAATGGATCGCCGCTGTCGAAATGAAATATCCGGATCGCTCACTTTGGTTATGCCAGATCGTCTGCACATAAGACGAGTCGGACGGTCTTTCCATAGAGGGCATATTTCAGTTTCCCCTTCCGGTTTAGGCCGATATAAGCTAGTAGTAGCACTCCACTAAACGGTGGAGATTGATTTCTGTGATGTTTATAGTTTATGGTGAACTTTAAAAGTCTTTAAAGCCCCTCCCTGACGCTTCGGGGAGGGGTTGGGGTGGGGTTTTGACCACCATGCACCACTTAAAGTAGCCCTACCAAGTACGTTATTATAACACATTAAAGCACGTCCGTTCTACATCGGAATATCGGTTAGCCTTTCACAAATACGTTCCCGGAATGCTCCACACGACTCGCGGATAATAGTAGAACCGGCCCAAAGCGAACAATCACTATTCTCAATCGACGGTTTGCGCGGACAGCCAAATCGGATAACATGAAGAGAGATTCGCATAAGTGAAAGCTGCGACACCATGAAAACCAATGTCTACTATCTGTGGGTGACAACCGGCGATCAACCGCTGGGCGGCACGGACTCGAATGTATTCGTGCAGTTATTCGGCACAACCGGCCACACCGAGTCAATCTATTTGCCGCCCGAGGATGTCTTCGCCTTTGAGGCAGGCAGCGTCGATAGATTCGTGCTTCAGGTGCCCGATATTGGTGACCTGACGCGCTGCTGCATCGGGCAAGATGCCAGTGCCGACTCCGGTTGGTATGTGGAAACGGTGCGTGTCAAAGATGATGATACCGCGCGCGAATGGTTGTTCACCTTCAACCAATGGTTGGGCATGGAAGAAGCCGGAACATTGGCGGCATGTGTCGAATGCTGAAATCCGTTTCGCGCGTCATGCGGTCTGTGCTGATTTTGCTGAGCCTGAGTGTGCTGCTTGGTGGCTGTAACCTGCGCTCGGTCAATGCGCCAACCGAAACGCCCTATCCCACACCGGATATTCCACGTGTGCGCTTCATGTTCCCCGACAACAACAGCAATGTGTTGGAAGGAACCGATCTGGCTGTCGAACTGTTGGGAGAGGATTCCGGCGCAGGTATAGCCAAAGTACAGCTCGTGGTGGATGACGTCTTGCAGGGTGAAGGCAAACCGGAAGTCGCGCCCTCTGTTCCAGCCTTTAGTGCCAAGATCCATTGGGTGGCAACGGGTATCGGAATGCACTCACTAACCGCCGTCGCCTACCGTGAAAATGGGCAGGCCAGCGCACCCGCCACGCTGGTTTTGTTGGTCATCCCTAGACCGACCACCTCACCGTAGTAAAATAGACCCTAACTTCTGTAAACCGACGGACTAACGACTAACCATGCTCTACTTACAGCGCAGCCCGACCAGACCTAATCCTGATGTGCTTTCGCCCGAAGACAGCCGCTACATTCAGGAACATTTCAACATCTATGGTGGCAATCTGACGGTTCAAGGTCAGCCGGTGGAATGGTCAGCCATTGAGGAAGTTGAAGTCGTGGTTGCACCCCACATTTCAGGCCCGGCCGGCTGGTTCGTGCGGAAGGTGATCGTTCGCGAAGAACGCTATCATGTCGGATTATATTCGGGTCATAATGAAATCGTCCTGCCCAATCTGCCGCTGGCAGTTGCTAAGTACATCGTGGCTTCCATCGCCCATTTCGCCACGCTGCCCATCCGCTACAGTGGGCTGCCGGATTTCGCCCCGACAACCGATCAGGCTTGAATTAAAGCGGCAGGCGTATCGTCACCAGCGTACCCTGTCCAACCTTGCTTTCGACCTCAATCCGGCCTTCATGCTGTTCAATGACCTTTTGAACGATGGATAATCCAAGTCCGAATCCCGGTGTACTATGGGCTTTGTCCTGCCGCCAAAAACGGTCAAAAATATGGTCGAGATCCTCTTCCGGAATGCCCAGACCAGTATCGCGCACTTTGATCACGATCCGGTTTTCTTCAGATGTCACTTCAACGTCAATGCTGCCGTGTTCTGGAGTATAGCGCAGGGCATTATCAAGAATCTGCTCAATGCCCATACTCAGGTAATTAGGATCGACCTGTGCCACGGGCAGCGGGCTGGAAGTGGTCGCCTGTAAGCGTATATGATGGTCGGACGCAACCTTCTCGAATTTGACAATCGTCGAGTGAATGAGCGAAGTAATCTGCGTAGGAACCCGCTTGAAAAGGACACCGGTATCCAACTGTACCATAGTGACGAGCGTTTCCAGCAGCACTTCGATGCGCTTGATCTCCCCTTCCGCAATCTCTGAATGATGCTGCCGTTTCGCCGGATCAGGCTGTCGTGCCATCAGATATAAACTGGTACCGATAATTGCCAGCGGCGTACGAAACTCATGGGATGCACTGACTATAAACTGTGCCAATAATTGGGATCGTTCCTTAACGATCTCTGCGCGGGTCGCCTCTGCCTGCATCCGTCGCATTTCAGTCACATCCCGAAACGAGATAATGACCTGTCGTGTTTCGTTTACGTTATCGTCGCTAAAGACGAAAGGTTGCGCATTAACCAGCAGCCACTTGACCACACCCGAAGGAATTTTGATGCCCATCACCATATCGCGTACCGCTTGACCGGTTCGTAATGCGGTTGTGATGGGCACGCCATCCGCCGGAAAAGGTGTGCCATCTTCGCGGAATGAAAACGGATCGGCTTCCCTGATATTTCGCCCTTCGAGTACCTCACACGGCATCCCCAAAATCGTCTCAGCCGCATGATTGCAGGTGATGATAGTGCCCGTTTCATCATGCAAAATGACCCCTTCGGCCATCGAGTCGATGATGGTGCGGTATCGCGCCTCGCTGCCAGCCAGCGCATTTTCCAACTGCTTCCGCGCAGAAATATCACGTACCACAACCAGATGACCGGCTGTATCATTCCGCGAATCAGTCAAGGGCGTCACTTTCAATTCGAGTGAATGATTCTTGTTGTTGAGCACATGCACGAAATCATGAGTAAAGGACTGACCAAACTTTTCCAGCATAATCTCATCAGCCCAACCCGGAAAGGTGTCCAGGATATTGCGGTGATTCCAAATCGGCAGGGCAAAACCCTGTGCCATACGGTTCATATCCACAATTTTGCCGCTGGCATCCGTTACGATAAAAGCATCAGCCAGGTTTTCGACCACCTGCGCCCGAGCCATTGGCCCCAATTCAAAGAAGCCATAACGAAACAATCCCCAACCGAGTATCAAGTTGCCGACCAAAAACGTAAACGGAGCGGTATCGCGCTGCCCCCAAATGCTGATGCCAGTCATAAACAGTGCTGAATACATGAAAGCCTGTACAAATACCCCTGCCAGTGCCCACGTAAACTGGCGATGTTCTTGACCGGAACTTCGTTTACGCTCGATAAACAGCTTGACAATACAAAACACGAGTATGGCATACACATAGGCAAAGGCGACCCAATCCAGAAAGCTGAAAGCGAATTCGTGGTTATTGAATGGAAAGCCCTTGCTAATCGATTCATTCGGATAGACCAGCAGCGGATTGACGATCAGCAGTGTCATAAACAAGATTGGGAAGACAAACAACAGCCAGCGCGGAAACTTCGAGACGTGTTTGACCGGTAAAATAGACTGTGTGAACCAGTAAACCGCGATCATACACAGGAATATGAACAGCCATTGAAGACTGTCCCAAAACCGTTTTTCAGGGAGCGATACGCTGATAATCTCCAGCACCATAGCAATGGTCCATGCGCTCTGAATGAGTGTCAAAAGGACAAACGGTCTGGCCCCCGGCATACGGTAAAAGTTGGATGTATAAAAAGCCAATCCAAAAGACAGCAAAGCCGACAGAAGGAAGGGAATGAGGTAAGGTGCGCTGTTCACATACATGGTAGATATTGGTTGCCTGCTGCCGTAGTCATAAAACGAAAGGCGGGCCTTCGATGCAGCTTTGCGAAAGTCGCCTTAATAAAGTGTAACACTACAATTGACGATAATTGTGAATTAACACACGAATACTTCATGAATATATTCTTTCTTAATTAACCTCCACAATAGCAGCTTACTTTCGCTGTGGTTCCAGCCAGTCGCATGTTAAAAGAACAATGCTTGTGTGTCACTGAAATGCGTTTTCCCCCTATAATCGATATACAAGTGATGATGCGCTAACAGGAGTCTGTTTATGCCTACACAAAGCCCACTCGCGTGGGGGCAGCATTTTTACGATCGTTCTCATGCCAATTTACCGGGAACCGATCACGCCTTATACCGCATGACCGACCTGATTGCGCGTGGTGTGCTTGACCCTGCTATGGCGCGGGCTGTCCTCCACGATTCGCTGCTCCTGGATATGGTGTGGCGGGTCACCTGGTCGGATGACGATGGACTGCCCGATCCCTTTCTGCCGCAGCGCTTTGCCGACTGTGACGGTTGGGTAATCTTCATGCACGGCTGGACAGGTAACAACACCATCTGGGAAGAAATGCCGGCCATGCTCGTCCGCGCCAATCCGCGTTTAATCTGTCTATCCGTTGATCACAATGGCTTTGGTGAATCAAAGTTCGAGGTCGATACCCCCGGTCTCGATCAATGCTGCCCACCCTCGGCCATGTCCGCAATGGAACGGCTGGTCAACGTCCTCAAAATTCGCCGTCAACCGGGCGAAACCGGACGCAAAGTCATTAATTTCGTGGGACACAGTATGGGCGGCGCGGCTCTGTTCTACCTCAACCCGCTTAACTTCGACATCGCCGAAGAAACGCGTTATGCCATAGCTCCGGCGCTGCTCCTCAACGACTCGACCCACCGCGCCTTCTTTAACGCGATGGGCCTCGGCATCGGCATTGTCAACCGTCTGCGAATCTTTGAACCCATCGAAGACTTAATTAAACCGGGTATGGTCAATGCCGTTTGTGAAGGCAGCAGCCAATTCGTCAAAGAGACGCACACCCGCCAATATGACGAAACACCGCGTGGCACAACATCCGCCACCTTCCGCGCGATGGGAATGCTGCACAATTGGGAAATCGCGCACCGTTGGGATTTATTCCGCGTAATGCTCGGTCACAAAGACAGCCTCGTTGGACTGTTGCCCATGATGGATATGCTCAGCGAAATGGAAATGCCCGCCGGACATATCCGTGTCGTGGCTGGTTCGCATTATATGTTCAGTGTCGGGCCGGATACCGTTTTCCAACACGCGCAAAACCGCGAACTCGCTGTACAGGATATTCTGGCACAGCACGAACGCGCCCTCGACATGCAAAAAATCGGCACAGGTCGTCGCGGTTTCGGCTAATCCATATAAAAAGAGCCTGCGACCCTTTAAAGTCACAGGCTCTTCTCAGACCCCTTTATCATGCGCTGCCCCGATGCTTAGCCTTGAGAAACTGCGGCCTTTTCCAATAAACGTTCAAAATGTGCAATCTCGTTCGGCATCAATGGCTGGCGATCAATAACGCAGTAACCCTTTTTATCGTGCGACACCCGATAGCGCACCGATTCCCACCCCTGTACTTCCGATGGACTGTAGACAAGGTTAAATTCGCTGTAGGGCGGCAGCTTCCGCATACCTTTGGGTTTAACGTCAAAATAGAATATGGTATATCCGAATTCGGATACGATAGCACTCGGTTGGGTACTTGTTAAAGTGTTCATGCTCACCATCCCGACTACTGTAAATACTGTTCGATGACAGGATAGTAGCATGATCCCAATTACCGGGAATGGGTTGAGTAGCCAGATCACATCGTCCAAGAATCCCAACTGGCGTTAGCACATACCCTTGAACTCAATCTTGAAAAGGCGGTGCCCATTTGCAGCGATCATCCCCCATCCGGCCAAACACGAAAAAATATGGATGAGTGACGCTAATCCGTTATTGAGATTACAGCGTATGAGTTGCAACTTTTAGGCCAGAATATCGGGGACACGCTTATGCTTGAGTGCCGAAGTAATCAGTTAGCCAATCATTGAGGATATTATTCGTACTGAGGTTTAAATTTACAAACCTGCTCTACCCAATTCCAACCATCCGCCAACCCGCTTAACCATTCTGCTCCCTCAAAATGGTTAACGCCAACATCGTTAAAGATTTACAAAATGTTCTTCCAAAATGTAACCCATTGCATCCTCGTATCTGTTAGTGTTAAGTCAGGGATCAAAAGAGGGATAAAGATGACGGAGTTTAATACGAGCGTCATCAATGGTAAATTGCCAGTAAATTTTGGAAGAGAGGGAGTTACGGGTTTCAAACCAAGCCTGAACAGCAGGAGCGAGAAGCTGA
>JBGAHG010000055.1:0-37292 GCA_044226325.1 Aggregatilineales bacterium | reverse complement strand
TACGGTTTCAAACGCGGTTGGGGCGGTCAGGTCGTGCGTTCCCTCGGCGCGTGGGATAAAGTCTACAATCCGGTGATTTATGCGGCCTATCAATTGGCGCTGCGTTTTAGGGGCTAACCAACGTATATGACTCACGCGATGTTCGATTTAACTGGACGAAAAGCACTGGTGACGGGCGGCAGTCGCGGTTTAGGCTACGGTATGGCCGAAGCCTTGCTCGAAGTCGGTGCCGAAACTGTCATTATCGGTTCATCGGATCAAACACACAGCGCCGCCGAGTCTTTAGCAGCATCGACCGGCGGCGTAACCCATCCCCTTCAGGCCGATCTTGGCGACCGTGACCAACTGCGGGCGGCCTTTGATCAAGCGCTGGAAACATTGGGGACTCTGGATATTCTGGTCGTCTGTCATGGCATTCAACGCCGTGCTCCGGCTGAACAATTCGCTGTCGAAACCTGGGATGAAGTGCTGGAAGTCAATCTCTCATCGGTATTCATCCTCGATCAACTCGCCGGAAAAGTTATGCTGCCCAAAGGGCGAGGCAAAATCATCAACGTCGCTTCATTATTGAGTTTCAGCGGTGGTATCACTGTACCCGCCTATGCCGCTGCCAAGAGTGGTGTGGCACGGCTAACCATGTCCCTCTCAAACGAATGGGCAGCGCGGGGCGTCAACGTCAATGCCATTGCCCCCGGTTATATGGATACTGAACTCAACACCGCCCTCAAAAATGATGCCAACCGCTACCAGGCCATCTTGGGCCGTATTCCGGCGGGCCGTTGGGGAACCACCAATGACATTAAAGGCATCACCCTACTCTTGGCCTCGGACGCATCGGATTACATCAATGGCGTCACCATCCCTGTCGACGGTGGCTGGATGGGGCGGTAGCGAGATTGAAAATTGTCTGGATAAAAGGCAACTCAAATGGAAATTACAAAAGCTGATTGGGAAGGGACTTTGGAGGCGCTTGCTCATGTGAGATTACGCCCCCAAATGTGGTTCGCAAGTGATGAGCCTGCAATAATGAATTTCCGTTTGGGGTTAATTTTCGGACTAGGTAAAGCAGGCATCGATATTCAAGATGAGGAAATGAAAATAGCTGCCGAACGAGGATGGGAAATTAGGGCTGCACATCCCATGCGGGGAATGCAAGAAAAAGGCATGTCTGAAGCAGAAATCAATGTAGAGGTCTTTACTATTTTGATATTGGCAATTCAGCGTTTATATGGAATATCAGCCGAACCTATTCTAAGAACTCATACCTCGATGCGCAATCGGGCTGAAAAAGCATTACAAAGTAACAGTGCAGGTCAAGAAACACGAACTCGACTTGAATATGAACTCGAAATCATGTCGAAGTTGGAAAAAGATTTAGGTATTACATGAAACTCATTCTCACAGACATTAATCCCGCACTCTGTCGAGCATGGGAAACCGCCTTCAAAGACTTGCCCGATGTTGAAGTTTATCACGGCTATTTCGAGAGCATTACATCCTTCGATTGTATGGTGAGTCCTGCTAATTCATTCGGATTGATGGACGGTGGCGTTGATGCAGCCATCACGCGTTTCTTCGGCGTTGGCCTGATGCAAGCCGTTCAAAAACGCATCATTGAAGACTATCTCGGAGAACAGCCCGTTGGTACGTCCATGATAGTCGCAACAGGCATGGACAAGCATCCTTTCCTCGCTCATACGCCCACCATGCGTGTCCCATTGACCATCAGCCACACCGATCATGTCTATCTCGCCATGTCGGCCATGCTGCGCGAAGTCCATCACCACAATCAGCACGACGAACGCAAAATCAATAGTGTCGCCTGCCCTGGTTTGGGCACAGGTGTGGGCCGCGTTCCCTTCCGTGAAGCAGCCCGTCAAATGTCATTGGCCTATAAAAACTATCTCAATCCGCCTAAGAGCATCAACTGGAATTACGCCAGCGAACGGCAGTTGCAAGTGCGCTTTGGCGGCGACGACGGTTATATCATTCCGCCTCAAGAATGAGTTAATCCTGAACGCATCATTTCCGGTTAAAAAATCCGAACTAATCTTTATTGACACATACAAACTTCTGTTCTAATATAGGTATGGTAGTGGTCAAATAGTGGATTTTGCTTCGAAACGAATAAATCTTTTGGCAAAGTTGGCGGCGGAAGCCCCTTTCACCAAAATTGCCAACATTGCCAATAATCGCTGTGGATCTTCCCTCACACCGCCTTTAATTCACCGTGAAGGTGCAGAAAATGAAGACCTTTTTGACATTTTTGACATACTTTTTGCCAATTTCGCCAATTGGAAATGCATTAACAACCGCAACATTTTAAAAACGGACGTCCCTCACTTGGTACGCATCCCAAATTCAGCATAAGATGAAGCTAACAACTTCTCTTATGTTGGAGGTTTACGATGCGAAAAATTTCTTTGCTAGCAGTGTTGCTGCTCATAGCCCTGGTTGCGGTCGCTCCACTGCGTGCCGATGACCAGATCACCTACATCAGCCAACCCGACGAGGTATACATCTTCCTCAACAATATCGCCTTCGCCCGCGATACCATCACCTTACCGGCTGGTGTGAATGCCCGGGTCACCCTGCCCGCCTCGATCATCGATAACACGCTCGTCGTCCGCGAGGATGATAAACGTGTCCCGCAGTACCGTCTCCAACGCACCGATGCTGGACTATCGTTGACTTGGGAAACCGGCAGTGGAGACACCGCGCGGAAAATCACACTGGAATATCTGCTCAGCGGCCTCAGTTGGACACCCCGCTACGATATGACTTTGGGTGATGACTCGGCAACCACCGTCGATTTCAGCTTCTTTGCTGAGATCCAAAATACGGCCTTTGATCTTGAGGCGGTCACCACCCATCTGATTGCCGGGCAGGTCGACACCTCGCAGCAGGTGAGTTCTATCTCAGCCGCGACCACCAACCAGATGATCGTGGGCTACGACAATAATCAAGGATCGGGCGGTGATGTCGGTGCAGCCAGCATTCAGTATATTTATGACATTGGTGCGGTCACAGCAAAAACCGGCGAAACAGTCTACATGAACCAATTTGAGAGTGCGCTCCCAGCCCGCCGCACGCTCATTTGGAACGCCGAGACCGATCAACAGGCCAGCGTCATCTACAAAGTCCGTAACGACTCCAAAGTGCCTATGCCCCAGGGAATCGTCCGCTCGTATCAAAACGGTTACTTCATCGGCAGTGATTTTGTCGAAGTCACTCCGGTCGGCAGTGAGGGTAGTATCACGGTCGGGCAGCTACAGGATATACGCGTCAAACGCAGCGAGAGCCAGACCGCGATTACAGGCGTATTCTATTCCACCCAGCATTCGGTCGAACTCAGCTTGACCAACTTCAGCGCTCAACCGGTTACAATTGACGTAGTTGATCGCCAGAATGCGGATGCGGAAGAATTGGTGTTTTCATCCGAACCCACACGCGAAACGGGTAATCTGCTGCGTTGGATAGCGACTATCGAACCCGGCAAGACAGTGACCTTCACTTACGAATACAAGACCCGTTAGTCGACTGAAATCTTGTTCGAATAACCTCCTTGACTGGTAAAGGAGGTTATTCTCTTGAATATCTCAGCTAGGCACTAAGGACACCCACCTGTACACTAAAAGCCAATTGTTCATCGCTAAAAGCCAACCGCTGCTATGCTAACCGTCCAGACCATCACCGATCGCGACCAATGGAATAGCGCCCTAAGCACCCTACCCTATGCCCATGTGCTGCAAAGCTGGGAATGGGGCGAGTTCAAACGGGTCACCACCGGCTGGCAGCCCATGCGCTTGGCTTTCTTGCGGGATGGAAAAGTCGCAGCGATGGCTTCAGTAGGCATTCGCAGTATCGGCCCGCTGAAAGTGATGTATATCTCCAAAGGGCCAGCACTCGAATACAGTGACAGCGTCTTAGTAGCCGAAGTCTTTGCCTATCTGCAAAGGTTGGCCCGACGACGGATGGCGATCTGGCTCAAGCTCGACCCGGATGTGATCGCCGCAACCGGTATACCGGAGGGCGACTCCGATAATCCTGATGCACCTAATCCAACCGGACAGGCTGTGCTGCAATCCTTAAAAGCGCGCGGTTGGCGCTTCTCGGCGGATCAAGTGCAGTTCCGCAATACGATTACGGTCGATTTGTCACCGAGCGAAGATCAGCTTTTAGCAGCCATGAGCCAGAATACGCGCCGAAAAGTCCGCACTGCCGAGAAAAAAGGTGTGACCGTCCGCGCTGGAACACTGGCAGATTTGCCCACGCTCTACGACCTGTACCGCATGACAGGCGAACGTGATCATTTTCTGACCCGCCCCCCCGAGTATTACAAACTGGCATGGCAAGCGTTTATGGAAGCCGGACTGGCTCATCCGCTGATTGCCGAGGCCGATGGCAAAGCGATTGCCCACGTTATCCTGTTTCATTTCGGCAAAACCTGCTGGTATATTTACGGTGCATCATCCAACGAGGAACGCGACCGGATGCCAAATTATCTGCTGCAATGGGAAGCCATACGCTGGGCGAAGGCGCAAGGCTGCGCCACCTACGATATGTGGGGTGCGCCTAATGAATTCAACGAGTCGGACTCGATGTGGGGTGTCTATGAGTTCAAGCGCGGCTTTCGTGGAACCGTCACGCGCTACATTGGTGCCTGGGACTATGCCCCTTTTGTACTACTCTATTTAACATATTCTCAAGTATGGCCGCGTGTTTTGAAGTGGATGCGGCGGTAAAATAGATTACAAAGGGCACGTCCACTAATAAAGGGATGGCGATGGAACACAGCCAACTTGTCGAAACGGGCAATTTTTTGTATCGCCCTCCCCGCAAATTGATGCGCTTATTGGAATGGCTGCAAAATGCCACCCTCAGCCACCAGCCCGCCCAAATTTTTTATCCAGAAAATTGGTTGAGCACAATTCAGCTTGATGAAATGCAAATGCTGTTGCAGCGCTATCCGACTGCAATCCGGCGCTTCGACATTGTTCCACTCGCCCGTGAAGCCAATGAAACCGAAACACCATCTGCAATTAGAATCCTTTTCCTGGCAACCATGCTCTGGGGTTATGGCACAGTCGGCTATGGGCCTTGGCGCATGGCACACATCACCTCCAATATCGAACAACTTGACGAAGTGCTCTTCAACTCGTTACGAGCCATTAAACGCGGCAGTGTCCGCACAGCCTTCACGGTCTTTCAGGATGCCCATATTCCATTCTTGGGGCCTGCTTATTTCACCAAATATCTTTACTTCGCCGGATTAGGCTGCGGCATTGATCACTACCCGCTGATTCTGGATACCCGCATCTTACAGTCCTTAAGCGCGCTCATTGGCAAACGCACTTTTGCCGAGGGCACCGTTGAAGACTACAAAAACTATGTCATGACTCTACACGAATGGGCCGAAATGCTGGACTGCCGTGCTGATAGCATTGAATATTTATTGTTTTTAACCCCGCAAGAATTCTGGCGCGTGTAGAACCGTCTGATACCAAATGTCTGCGGTTTGCCATGCCAATTGGTTACAATGTGCGCCGCCAGTAAACACTTTATGCGACACCACTATAGCCCCGCGCAAAGGAGCCGAGTCATGTCCTACGCCCAATTGGAAAAGTTCATCTTTGAGAAAATCGCCCAAACCAAATTACCCGGCTTAAGTATGGCACTGATAAAAGGCGATGATGTCGTCTGGTCACGTGGCTTTGGTTATCGCGATGTCGAGCGAGGACTTCCTGCTACCGATCACACTTTGTACAGCATTGGCTCGGTGACCAAATCTTTCACATGCCTCGCCATCATGCAGCTGGCTGAACAGGGCAAACTCAGCATAGATGATCCCATCGAAAAATACATGCCGTTCGATATTCATCCCGGCGGTGGAACTGTTTGCATTAAACACTTTATGTCGCACACCTCAGGAATTCCGGCGCTGGGTTATGCAGAACAGTTGATTGGCGAAGCCATCGGCTCAACCGAAAGTTGGCTGCCCATCGCGACTGCCGCCGATATGTTGACTTTTATGCAAGGCGCAGAGGATTGGACTTGGACGAAGCCCGGCGAACGCTGGTTTTATTTCAACGAAGGTTACCTGTTGCTGGGCGCGATTATCGAGCAGGTTTCGGGCATGAAGTTCGAAGATTACATTCGCCAGCACATTTTTGCGCCGCTGAATATGTCGCGCAGTTTTTTTGCCAAGAGTGACTTTGACGCCGATTCTGATGCGGCAGTGCCATACGTCAACTGGGCGCAGCAAGGCCGAACGCCCGCCACCTATGTCTACAGTGGCATTGGTGCGCCGGGTGGCATCATAAGCAATGTGCTTGATCTCGCCAAGTATGCCAGCATGTATTTGAAGCAGAGCGAAACGATCACCAAAGCATCCTCGCAAAAAGAGATGGTTAAGTCGCGCGTCAAAACACCTGTGGTTAGTACCATGTTTGGCGAAGAAACCTATGGTTACGGTTGGGCCACCAAGAGCAATTTCCTCGGCCATCCGCTGATTAATCATGGCGGTTCGGTGGGGGTTGCGACCGCTTACCTGGGTTTTATCCCTGACGAAAATATTGCGGCGGCGGTTCTCATCAACGGCAGTGGCTATGGAACAGGCATGTTTGCCATGTACGGTTTAGCAATGATGTTGGGGCAAGACCCCGAAGCATTACCTTATGTGCGCCGAGAACGTCAACTGGTGGAGCTGGAAGGTGTTTATCAGACCTATAAGAACACTATGCGCTTTGAAATTCGCCGCGCAGGAGATCTGCTGACTCTGACCGAAAAAGACAAATTTGGCAGCAATTCAATCCCGCTCATTCCCGAATCAATCGAACAAGATATCCGTCGATTTTATGTGTTGAATAACGGTAGCAAAGTTTACAGCGATTTCCATCTAGACGGTAAGGGCATTCAACTGATTCACGAACGCTATTTGCTGCGTAAAACGGGCAGCTTGGGTTAGCTAAACAACACGATAGAGGTTCAAAAATCATGATTGCACCATACTGATAACAAAGACGTGAAATGACGCCGCATCATGCTCGTAATAGCCGTTCTCATTATAGTGCTGCTCGTCGTGCCATTTTTTATTCCGTTGACAGACAAGGAAGTTGATCGGCTGTCATTAGCCATTGACGGCGGACGCTTCATAAATATTGACGGATTACAAACTTATGTGGTTGAACGTGGCCCCAAAGATGGCACTCCCGTAATCTTTATACATGGACTGTTTGGCTCGACCTATACGTGGCGCAATCAGTTAGATGCATTGGCGGTGGCCGGTTACCGTGCCATCGCCTTTGACCGCCCCGGAAGCGGCCTAACCGACAAACCCACCACCGTCAATTACTCACATGCATCTCAGGCGAACTTCACCGCCGCTTTATTGGACATGCTTATCATCCCCAAAGCTGTCATCGTTGGGCACAGTGTTGGCGGCAATGTTTTGCTGCATTTCGCCCTGAGCCACCCGCAGCGGGTAGATCGGCTGGTGATCGTCGATGGCGCGATTGTTAGGCAAAGTGGACCGCCATCATTTGTAGGCAAGTTGGTGGCCTTTCAGCCTATTACGCGGTGGGCGCAAATCATTATCCGGGCATTCTTCAACCAACAGCGGTTGGAAGAATCACTTCGCAGCTTTTATGCTGACCCCACTACAGCCACGCCGGACACAATCGCCGCATATTGGCGCACTTTCCAAACAAAGGCTTGGGATATCGGTCTTATCGGCTTGACACGCGACTCGGCGGACAACAAGCTTTCAGAAGCACAGGTGAATAGCATTAGTACTCGCACGTTGCTCCTGTGGGGCCAACGAGACACATGGACGCCGCTTGCACAAGGCGAACGACTAAAAGGACTGCTGAGCAATCTCAACACCTTCGCGGTCATCCCCGGCGTTGGACACCAACCTATGGAAGAAGCGCCAATTGTGTTCAATAAATACTTGCTGGACTTTTTAGAGACTGGCATTCCTGACAACAACGGTTAATCGAGCCTTTTAGCTAAGCCTCGGTTTATGCAAAAATAGCGGAAGAAAACAACTCAATGATCCTTTACGACCATGGACTCATCAAAACCAACGGTGTCAATCTCCATGTTGTGCAGGCGGGGCCAGAGGATGGCCCACTGGTTATTTTGCTGCATGGCTTCCCGGAGTTCTGGTACGGCTGGCGTAAGCAGATCGACTTCCTCGCCCAACAAGGCTACAGAGTATGGGCACCTGATCAGCGTGGATATAACATCAGCGAAAAACCCAACGGTATCGCGGCCTATACCCTGGACAAACTTTCGGCAGATGTCATTGGGCTGATTGATGCTGCGGGGCGTGAAACAGCCATCGTGGTCGGACATGACTGGGGCGCGGCAGTCGCATGGTGGACAGCCTGTAAATATCCTGACCGGCTTTCAAAGCTGGTAATCTTCAACGTGCCGCATCAGAATGTCTTCCGCAAAACCGTCATGACAGACCGTGAGCAAATGCTGCGAAGCTGGTATATTGGCTTCTTCCAACTGCCCTTTATCCCCGAAACTCTGATAGGATCGGCCAGCGAGTCTATTGCTCGCGGGTTGCAATCCAGCAGCCGGCCCGGTGTATTCACCGACGAAGATATGCAAGAATATCGGAAAGCATGGACGCAACCCGGGGCGCTCAAAAGTATGATCAACTGGTATCGGGCAGTTGTTCAGCAGCCGCCTCAATCGCCCGATCCACTTGTCAAAATACCCACCCTGATCCTGTGGGGCAAAAAAGACCCTTATTTAAAATGGGAAATGGCAGAAGAAAGCCTCGCCCGCTGTGTTGATGGGCAGCTGATATTTTTCGATGATGCGACCCATTGGATTCAGCATGAAGAACCTGATCGCGTGAATGAGTTAATGGTCAAGTTCTTCAAGAGTCGCGATGGAGAATAAACGGACGTCGCTTAACGCGACCTTTCAACATTGACCCAATAGTTGCCGGTACTTTCGCCATCGATGCCGAGGATGCGCACCGACCACTGACCGGACTGATCAATCTCACAGGCAAAATTGATGGCTGTGTCATCGCCGGAAGTATTGGTCGACTGACAGCGAGTACCCGCACTCTTCCCGGACGGATCAACAACGACGACATTTTTCGTAACATGCTGTGCAGTGGGGGACACAAACCATACACCCACACCAATTGATTGACCGGCTAACGTATCAAAAACGTACGCATGAGAATAGCCATTTTCCAACCTGGTGTTGATCTTCTGACCAAACAGAATCGTAGTACGGTCCTGGGGGTAAATTTGCATTACGGCATTCGGCACCTTATTCAGCGGAACACCGTTAATCTCAGTCACCGCATGTCTGCCCTGAACAAAATTAGCAATTTGCGTGGCAATGGGCGAATTGGTCATCATCAATATGAAAAATAGAACCGAAATCCCGACCAGAATCGATCCGACTACAACCGCGTAGAACCAGTTACTCCTCTTAGGGTTGCTCGAATTTACCTTTTTGAGTGGCGAGAGGTCCGCAGATGGCGGTGATGTTACAACTTTAGGGTTGCTGGCAGCCTTCGGCACAGCCCCTTCTAACGAAAACAGCATCCGGTTAGCCTTCGAATGCAGCGGCTCTAGTTCCAAAGCCCGCTTGAGATAACCGATCGCTTCATCCGGATTTTCTGTAATAACCGCTTTTTTCACCCAATCATCAGCCGAATCCGGTTTCTTCGTTTGCACGATTTGGATAGGATTACCCGCTGAATCGGTTCGCAAATCGACTATCGTACGACTGATTGATTGATCGGAAACCACTCGCGCAAAGGCTTCCACCAGCATATCGGCGCTCGGAAAACGATCATCGGGCTGTTTGGCAAGCCCTTTTTGCAGAACGGCATCCAGACCTTTGGGCAAACCGGGGTTGATTGATGTCGGTGGAGGCACAGGTTCTGCTAAATGCTGGTGCAAAATCGCCAACGGGTTATTGCCGCTAAATGGATAACGCCCGACTGCCAATACGTAAGCAATCACTGCCAGTGAATACAGGTCCGCACGATGGTCAAGTTTGGCATCACCACGTGCTTGTTCCGGCGCAATCGTCATCGGAGTACCGACCACAAAGCCGGTTGCAGTTAGTTTATTGCCATCATTTAGCCGTGCGATACTGAAATCGGCCAGCGACGCAACGCCTGTATCGTCCAGCAGTATATTTTCCAGCTTTAAATCACGGTGGATGACACCCTGTTTATGAGCATAATCTAATGCACTGGCGACATTACGCAGCAGGCGCACGACTTCTTGGGAACCAATTTCGGTGGGCCGAGCAAATCGTTCCGCCAGCGTTCCACCCGTCATGTATTGCATATCAAGATAATAGCGGCCTTTGAAACAGCCAAAATTATTAACTGCCACAATATGCGCGTGATGAAGGCGCTCGGCGATGGTCGCTTCCTGCTTAAAACGTTCAACTGTACCCGCTTGTTCCATCAGGGATGAACGCAAAATTTTGAGTGCGACCGTTTGGTTGGTTTCGCAATTCAGCGCTTTATAGACCACAGCCATTCCGCCACTGCCTAATTTATCCTGAACAACATACTGCCCAAAGCGATTCATGGTGGGGGTAGCTTCTGCCATCACAGCCTCTTACATCAGAAGGAGTTCCTGAATTTAGTATAAACGACATGTGGTTTGCAGAATCATTGAGCAAAACAGAGGAAATCTTTACAATTGCGGCTGACCGATACGCTTACATCCGTTGATAAGTCACAATATAAACGCCGGTACTCTCACCAGAATGCCCAAAAAGTTGCAGCTTCCAGTTGCCGGATTTATTAATTTTGCAAATGTAAGTCACACTAGAGCCATCAGTGAGGATTGAACCGCGTTCACATTGGGCGACTGCGTTGTATCCGTCGGGGTCAAGCATCGCCATGTTGGCGGCGACTTTGTGGGCTGTTGGCGAGAAAAACTGCACTGCAACAGCGATTTCTTCACCCTTATTGGCTTTGATGAGATATTCATGGGCAAAGCCGGGGTCAAGCACATCGTTAATTGGCTTTTCAGCTTGTAAATCTTCGGTCTTATTAGGGCGAACTACAAAACCACCCGCCGCTGCTTCAGCCGAGTAATTTTCATTGGTTGCAGAAACCGGTGGCACTGGCGCATTGGGTGTATTCAGTTGTCCACTACCTGTTTGGGTCCCAAACACCGGTCGTCCCGCATGATCATTACCGGATTGCCCGCTAACAATCGCCCGAATTTGCGCCGGAATAGGTGATCCCAATACCGTCAGCACAAAATATGTTGACGAAAGACTCATCACAACTGTCGCCACTAAACTGAGCGCAGCCCAACGCCGCTGCGACTGTTTATGCCGCAAACGTTTCGCCGTAAAAGGGTCTAATTCGGGCGCGGGCACAGTGCCCGGTTCGGGTAAATCCTCCACCAGCACCATCAACGGGGGCATCATTTCTTCACGTCGCGCTTTTTTAAGTTCGATATAACGTTCGCGCGCATGGAGATGGTTCGGATCAATTTTGAGCGCTTGTCGTAAGCAGCCCAGTTCTTGCTCGGGGGATTCGCAAACGGTGGAAGCCAAATACCATAAGGGTGCTGTTGGAGTCTCTTCCAGCAGCATACGCAGTATCTTGCGGGCGCGTACCACATGCCCTTTGGCTATTTCTTCACGAATGATCGTCAGCGAATCTGGCATCACTTAATCCGAGGGAGGCAACCATCAAATTGAATATAAATATATAATAACACAGAGCTGACCAAATACCGTGAATTTTACGTTGTTATATCAAAACTGTTAGCTTATAGTTGCTGTGTACAAGTTATTGACTTCCCATCAGCACCTCGAGCTTTTCCATCACAGTTGACCAATGTAAACGCATGGCCTCGCGCTGCTCCGCATTTTGCAGTTTTTCATGGTGAATACTGAGTGTGCTGCCTTTCTTGGCGGCGATGATCCGAATTTGGAGTGTTGACGCGAAATCCCAATCCTTCGGCTGCCATGTCAACCGGATGAGGCTTCCAGCTTCAAAGCTGCGAATGTCGCCTGTCGCACCCTCCGCCGTTTTGTAGGTATCTCCTTTGCGGAATTCCGCAGCCACACCGCTTCCCAGCCAATAACCGAGTCCTGGCTGTGTCGTTAGAACCTCCCACAAACGTCCAGTTCCTACCGGAAAGGTCTGTCGCACCCCAATTTCCCAACCCTGCCCTTTTGTCTTACCTACTGGATTAGCTTCGCTCATCGTGTACGCCTTAATCAATCGCGGAAACGGCCTCAATCTCGATCAGGTATTTGGGATTGGCTAGCCCTGCCACCATGATGCCGCTGACGGTGGGCGGCGGTGTCTTGGGATCGATCAACGGCATGATAGCGGCATAACCATCCGCAAAGGATTGCCCCTGTACCATATAAATGGTCATCTTAAACACGTCAGCCATTGTCGCATCTGCAGCTTCTAAAGCAGCGATCACATTTTTATAGGCTTGTGCGGACTGGGTGGCAATGTCATCCCCCACGACTTCACCTTTAGCATTCACGGCGTTTTGGCCGCCCACATAAATCAACTTGGCCTGTTTATCAACAACTGCTACCTGCGTAAAAGCAGGATTCTTATGCATTGTATCGGGATTAAGGCGGGTAATCGTCATCAGAATGCTCCTTCTATCTAAGCCATAATGCTAGTATCCACCCTATTTAGGATAAAATCAGTCCTGATATAGAAAAGGATACCGACATGTATAATCCGACCATGCGCTTGCTGACCATCTTGGAGCTTTTACAATCAAAAGCTGAAGTCAGCGGACAAGAACTCGCGCAAAAACTGGAAGTCGAAGAACGCAGTATCCGCCGTTATATCATGATGCTGCGCGATCTCGGTATCCCGATTGACGGTGAACGCGGACGACATGGCGGCTATTCGCTGCAACCGGGATTTCGTCTGCCCCCATTGATGTTCAATAAAGATGAAATTACAGCGGTTATGTTGGGTCTGATGCTGGCACGCGAGATGAGCATTACATCTTTGCCCGCCATCGAGAGTGCCGCAGCCAAAATTGCACGGGTATTGCCCGAAGAACTGCAACAATCAGCTGACGCGCTCCATAACAGTCTCATGTTGGAAAACGTTCAAATCGGTGCATCTGCTGTTTCAAACGAATGGATTACAACGTTCAGCCGCGCTATCTACGAAGAAACGTGTCTGCAAATTACGTATATGTCAAGCGAAGGAATATTAACCAGTCGGGTGATCGCCCCTTATGGTTTGGTACTCCTCACACGAACATGGTATGTCGCAGCCTATTGTTATCTACGGGAGGAAATGCGGGTTTTTCGACTCGACCGAGTGCGTTCAATATCCAGCACGCATCAGCGATTCACCAAACCAACCGAATTTAATACAAGAGAATTCGTCTTGAGCAATATCGCCAGAGGATCAGGCAATTATACCTTTGAGATTCTATTTGATGCGCCACTTTCAACTGTTCAAGAAATCGTCTCACCGTCAATGGCAATATTAGAAAGTGTCGGCACCAACACATTGATGCGCTGCTATTCGGATAATCCCTATTGGCTGGCGCGGTATCTCGCCCAGGTTGAATTACGGTTCACGGTGCTTGAAACCGATGAACTGCGCGACGCCCTTCGTGTATTGGCAAGTGATATTTTGGAAAACATTGAAAAGAAGTAGGGAAAAGAATTTATCTTTTCCCTACTCAGAAATCAATGATCTGGTTTATTCAGTTGGCTTCACCGTAAAGGTGCTTCCAGCACTGCGACCATACACTTCAGGGAAGTAGAATTCGTATCCAGTGGCAGGAATAACATTGTAGGTTCCCGCTAATCCCGCGCGGACGCTGTACTGATACTCGTAGGTTCCGGCTGGCAGGTAAGTGGCGTTCAACACCACTTTCTGATCGCGGAATTCGATATTACTAAACCACCACCAACCCCAACCCGTACTGAGTGGATCTTTGCTGTCCAACCCCGGTTGTGTACCGATTTGCTGCTCGGTCTTCAATTCAGGATTTACGCCTTCCGTACCTGCCGGAATCGGATCTTCGATGATTACATAATTCAGGTCATTGGGTACGATAATCGTCAACCTCACCTGAATCAGATCCCCTACCTTGGCTTCCGTGATCGGCGTTGTCGTACCAGGTACAACATAACGCCGTTCGAGGATGATGCCACGGTTAAGCGGCGTCACATCCGGCACCGGTAGATAGGTCTTCAAGTGCGCTGTGTAATACAACACACCATTACCATCTGTGCGCCCGATGACCAAGTTATTGGCTTCCTGTGCCAGCATATCCTTGACATCAACTGTCAATTGAACCGAGTCGCGAACATTATCTGTCGTGGCTTTACCCTCGGTCAATTTTTTACCATTTAGCGAAGCCGAGTAGCTGTAATCCGGTTTGAGTTCACCGGTCGTCACCATCCAATCGGTTAGCGCCATCACCGCCCACGCGGTTTCTTGAGTCGTCTCCCAGGCGTCAGCTGTACGGGCCACCATCAACCAGCGCACCACATTCGGATTAAGGTTATTGTCTGGGTTTAATTTCACCAGGGCATCCAGCACAATCGCGGTTGTCCTCGTGTCAGTGTTCCAGTTCCAATAATCCGGTTCTTTCTCCTCCCAATGAGCGCCTGTTGCGCTCAAAATGGCACTGTTATTGATGTCGGATAGGAGTATATCTGTACGGCGCTTATCGGTCGCATCAATCAGGTTAAAGGTCAGCGCCATATAAGCCTTGGCATAGATCGCCAAACGGTCACGACTCTCAAACAGGTTCGCTGTCCGGCTGATATCAGGCGCGCCCGATCGTGCCAGTGCATACAGGGTAAAGGCTTGCCGGTTAAGCTGCCAGTTCGGTTTGCTCAAATCCAGTACGATGAAGGTCGTCTTCAGATAATTCTGAGCATTGGCGATCACGCTGTCCGACACCGGGAAACCGGAGTTCTTGGCCTCCGCCAACCCGATTAAGGCGTAAGCGGTCGTCAGCGGATTGCTTTCGTCCTGCACGAACCAACCCCAGCCACCATCGGGTTTCTGTTGGGCATACAAACGTTGCAGCGCAAAATTCACGCCACTTTCGAGATTAGTCTTCAAAGTCGCATTGGCTACACCGAGGTTATCGAGGGCGCGATAAGTCATGATATTGGGCAGGAAACGACTCACCGTTTGCTCAATACACTGGTACGGGAAGTTCTTCAGATAGGTCAGCCCATCAATCGTGGTTGCAGCCAGCGACGGATCAATCTTCACAGCCAGATTACCCTGTGTCACACCGGCGGGAAGCGTCACTGCTTCTGTAATCGAACCGCCCTCACGTAGAACGCCTGCTGTGCCTACTGTTTCCGGCACTTCGTACTTATAGATGGGCAGCAGCTTTTGTTCGCCCTGACCTAGCGGCGGCTTGCTGGCGTCATTGAAATCCCCACCCTTAGCAAAGAAAGTCAGATCAACATTCGCTGCATCATTGACGGTCGCTGTCCATTCCACACGCTGCCGTCCACTGCTGGGAATCGTCACACTCTGGCTGGCCGCACTTGTGAAGGTCAATCCCTCGCCCTGCACCGAAACATCCACCGACATATCTTTGCCGGTATTGTTATTGACTACTGCCGCCAACGTCACTTGATCACCCACCACCAGGAAACGCGGCGTCACCGGACGGATCAACAGCGGCTTGGTACTTAGGAGGTCAAAAGTGTTTTGCCCCACCAGCGTTAGACCATCCGTACCGCTGGTTACAGCCCTCGCATCCAGGCGCCATGTCGTCAGATTATCGGGCAGCTTGACGCTGAAAGTGGCGGTACCATCAGCATTGGTTGTAACGGTCGCTTTCCAATAGGCTGTATCCACAAAATCCTCACGGATGTCGAAGATGCCGCCCTCTCCACCGCCGCCGCCACCACCCTTGATGGTATCCAAAACGGTTTGCGTCAGTTGATCCACATTGATAGTCAGTGGGCTGGATGTCCGCACACCTAAACCTTGCTGTCCATAGAAATAGCTAAGGATCGGTGAGCTGTTCGGATCAGCAATCGAAAGTGAAGCCAAATCCGTCAGTCCCACACCAACTTCTGCCTGGATCGGTTTGCCTGCATAATCCGTCGTCTGGACGGTGTAATTAACTGTATCGCCCGGTCCAGCCTGTGCCTTATCCGGTGTGATCTCAATCTGAATTTCCTTGTGCTTGTTATCAACGGCAAGTTGTACCAACCCCACGCGGAAAGCCGCCACCGGATTATTCGCGTCTACGCCCTTAACCAGCATCACGCTCACGTAGACGTTAGGCGCGAAGTCCTCAGTAATCGGAATCTTGTAGATGAGCGAATTGCTGGTCAGTGTGACGTGTTCAACCTTGAGAACACTGCCACGCTCTACCGTCACTAACGCTTCGGCTGTCCCTTGGAACGGCGAGGCGATCAGGATTTCGGCGGTGTCACCTACGCTGTAATTCTTCTTGTCGGCAATCAAATCAATGCGGTTGCTGTTTTGCTGCCGCCATGACACATATTCGCCGCTCGAAACCCACATCGTCGTCGACGCAATGACTTCGTTACCCTTCACATCACGAGACTTAACCTTGACCTTAAACACACCACCATTTGGAGGTGTGAACTTGAAAATCGCCTTACCATTGGCATCGGTAGTCGCGCTGCCGGTTGTCACCGGAATTTCTTCTACTTGCCATGTCCAGGTAGTTCGTCCACCTTCGTCTTTTTCTTGTACGCTTGACCAACGCCGCTCGACCACTTCGACGTCAATGGGTTGGTTGGCAACACCCTTGCTCACCCAATCGACTGCGATCAGGTCAACCGTGGTTTCTTGTCCGGCATTGGCAACATACTCTTCAGGTCGCGCGCCAACATAAATCTGGCCTTTGTGGACAATTACTTTCGTTCGTCCTGCCACGACCTGTTGGCTCTCGTCGGTGATCGTGGCTTCAATGGTCAGTTCCTGGCTTTGAGTGCTGTCCTTCAAGCTGGCAGGAATATCTATCACCAATTGACCTTGGGCATCGGTTACGCCGCTGCCGCTCGCAACCTGTTCACCGCCACCACCATACAACTCGCTCGCGCCTTCGTCGTAGTTGAAGTCCTCGAAATCGTAGTAGCCGTTGCCGTCATATTGGAAGAAATACGGGTTAGCCACTACGGTATATTCAACCTTGGCGTTCGATACGGCCCCACCAAAGAAATATTTACTATCCACAGTCACTTTGACGGTATCACCCTGTACCACCGCATCGGCTGCCGGTGTGACATTCACCTGGAACTCCGGCAGGCGATATTCCGCCACACCAAAGGTTACATTTCCGGCGGATAGATACTGCTGGTCGCTGGTATCGGATGGGATAGTCGCCTGTATCTGGTAGTACCCCAACGGTGCATCACTGGCGATGTTAAACTGTCCGCTAAATGTGCCATAAGGGGTCACAGGAACTGTTGTATCGAATATCTTTTCACCGTTCGGGTCAACGATGGTGACGGGAATTTCGGTCATTCCCGCTGGCGTGTAACGTACATCATTGCGCTGCCGCACCACACCCCGGAAGTATACGGGTTGGTCGGGCCGGTAAATCGGACGATCCGTGTACACATAAGTACGATACTGCTCAGGGTAATAATCATAGTTCTGGCCGAACTGATACGGCTCAATACCATCCGACCAATTGTTGAAACCGAGGCCAAACTGATTATCAGCTTGCAGCACTGCGAACATGGGCTGATACAAATCGGTCACGCGCGCAATGTCCAGCGCCACCAAACCATCTTTGTCAGTTGTACCACTTTGCAGTGATTGGAAATCCTTGTCGTACAAAGTGATATTGGCGTTCGCAATCGGTAGCGCAGTCTGAGCATCGGTCGCCCACACCAGTACCTTATCAATCGCGGATTTCATCGTCAGATTGGCAGTCGCCACCACCATAAAATGGCCGGTCGGTTGGTTGCCCAAAGCGGCCGTTTCGGGTGATTGCGCCTTCAGAAGATAAACCCCTGGCTTCAACGCTTTGCCGTTGTCTGTCGTCACATTAACAGCGGTACTTTGCGCTGCAATCTTCACATCCAGAAGGTATTCCGGCGCGCCATCAGTCATAATGGCTTCGGCGACCCACGCCTGCCGATCACCACGTAGTTGGACTTGCCACCACACCACACCATTGGCGCAGGTTGGCCCGCCCACTACGGGAAGTTGATAGTCTTTATAAAGTTGGTCGATCACCTCGCCATCCGGTGCGCTGGCACGCGCCCGTACTGCTTCCGGCCCACTGATGACCACCGCCACATCGCCGACCTTCAATTTGCTTTCAGGCGCACCCGGACAGGCTACCGTGCTGGTCCCAGCGTCGCCTAAATGCAGCAGTTCAAACTGGGTCGCATTCAAATCCGAGGTTGCGGGCAGTTGCCAATTACGCAGCAGCGTCGATGAATCAGGTACGAAGGTGCTGGCCGCACCATAAGTATCCGCAGCCAGGGCTGTTGCGAAGTTCGCCAGCGGCACGTTATATAATTGCAGATCCAGGCTGGTGATATTGCGATGTGTCAGATACAAACGCGTTTCATCTGCATGAGCATTGTAGAAACCCACGCCGCCAGGCACTTGCAAGGCGAACATCGGGTCATACGGCGCGGTCGTAAATTTGATGGTACGCGGCTCGGTGATTTTGTTACCGTACACATCCTCCATACCAGGGGCAATCGTGACCGTATACGCTGTACTGGGTTCAACTGGATAACTGATGTTATAGCTGTGGTCGTAATCGCTGTAATAATAATCAGGATCACGCCAGGGCTTTGGATCAATTGTAATTTTATCTTTGAGCGTATCAACGTTCATGTTCGAGGCAAAATACAGCGTCATGCTGCCGTAGGGATAAACACCTTCCGCCCCATCTGCCGGATCAGTACTGATAATCCCCGGCAGTGGTACCGTAGCGAAACTCCATGTCGCTGTATCAGCCATCGCATCGCCGCCGTTGACTGCCTGAGCGCCTGCTTTCAATACAGCGTCATAAACAGTATCAATAGTCAGTAGTGAATCCGGCTTGAAACGGAAACCAGCACCGTCATCCGCCCATTCAAATGTACCCTTAGTCGGTGCAGTGGCATCCTTGGCAGTCAACGAAAATGCGGCCTCGACGCTGGCCCGATTCATGGCGGTATTGAAGCGAATTTGGATGGTTCCGTCCAACGGTAAATCAATCCCCGGTGGGGGTGGATTCACCTCAACGACAGCCGGAGAGAGTGTTTTGAAACCCCAGCTGTAGCCTTTTTCCAAAGTCGCGCCATCCTGTGCAATCACATCTGGATTGACTGTCACTGTATATTGTGTGGAAGCTGCCAACGCCGGATCAGGCCGGAACACATATATCGAGGTATTCAGCCACTCGCCTTTACCCGTTGCAGCAGGGGTAATGGTTATCGGGCTGGGCAGTTTACTGGCTTCTTCCGCAGTCACCAATGGCACCACCGGACGGTTAAAAATCACAGTTATGGCGGCATCAGTGGCAATCTCCGTACTACCATCTTTAGGCAGCACATCCGTCACAGCCAGGAAGCCCTGCCCATTGATTTCTAAGGTATACGGCTCAACCAGCGCTCCACCTGCTTTAGCCTGTAAAGCTGTGCTGACCGACACACGATAGGCTGTTCCATGTTCATAATCAGCGGATGGTGTAAACGTAATAGACGACTGTGCTTCGTCGCAAGTGATGCTGCCTGCCACACTCGGCGTGATACTGACAGCGGACGGCGCGGTGTCACAGTTCACTGGCTGGTTAAACGACAAGATAATCGGCGTTTGTTTGCCCAATTCTTGTCCGGTCGCAGGCGATGAACCCACGACCCGCAGTGCGGCACCTGTCGGCGTTTGCGTTTGCTGTGCAAGTATAGTCGAAGCGCTCATGCTTATGAGCAGCCCTAACGCGATGAGAAATCCAAAGCGGCGCATAATGCCCTCTTCCCTGCATGGATAGCGATATGCAGTTGGTTGTGCTTATAAGAACACAATAGCTCGTGTTCGCCTAAATAAATCAGTGATAAACCACACTTTTCAGATTCTATGTCTCCAGTTTGATTATATGTCAAAGCATCTTTCAGCGACACGTTATCTGTAATGCTTTTTCCCTACGCCCGACCACCGCATTACATTTGATATAACGTCCTAGATTCCCTGCACATAGGTTACAGGCAAGTTAAGCGCTTCTTTGACAAGCTGCCATTGCAGGGCAGCCACCTCACGCAGAACATAGACAACATACAAATTATCAGGTGCTTGCTCGGGTGCTGGACTGGTAAAAACGGTGATTCCCTCGTTGTTGAACAACCGTTGCGCCCGGAAAAGATGATAATTATCGCTGACCACAATTGCGGTATTCCAGCCATGCGCCCGCATCATCACATGGGTGAACATAGCATTCTCTTCTGTACTCCGGCTCTGATCTTCCTGGAAAACGGCTGACTCTGGCAATCCCTGTTCTTTGATAAGCAGTTCGGAACAAGCATCCGCTTCACTTCGAGTACGGTTCCCCGGTTTCCCACCGGTGCAAATGATGGCCGGTGCATAACCGTCTCGCCATAAATCTGCCGCATGGCTCACGCGCCGCCGCATTGCAAGACCGGGAGTATTATCACGCTGTACACCTGCCCCCAATACCACAATCACATCCGCACGCTGCACGCGATCCACGCGCCCATAGCCATCAATCACCATCGCCAGCACGAACATAATCCACAGCCATGCAACCAAAGCTAATACCAACATCCGTCTTACCCGTACTTTACGAAATGCTTTTCGCAATGACTTCAACCACGCACCTCATTACAATCTCATTCTCAATCAACCCCATCACCATACTCATCCAACGTAAACTTGACAATCAGGAATTTTGTTCTAGGCTTGAGCTCAATTGGCTATGTCCTCACTTTACGACAAAGGATTATAGATGCCCTCTCAAACTGTCTCGCCGCAACCCCCTTCAACCGCTGCCGAGTTTCCGATTTACGACCTCTATCGTCAACTTTTAGACGCATGGAATAGTCAGGATGCTCATGCTTTTGCCACCACCTTTGCCAAAGATGGCAGCAGCGTGGGTTACGATGGCAGTCCAATGAACGGACTCGCAGAAATTGAGATGACCCTGAGCGGCATTTTCACCCATCACAAAACAGCCGCTTATATAGCGATTGTCCGCGAAATCCGCTTTCTCTCGCCACAAACGGCTGTACTTCGGGCAGTCGTGGGCATGATCCCGCCGGGTAAAACCGACATCAACCCCGAGCGAAATGCCATTCAATCGCTGGTTGCCGTCTATGCTGATAACCAATGGTGCATCGCAATGTTCCAGAATACGCCAGCACGCTTTGACGGTCGGCCAGAGCTTGCAGAAGCCCTTAACCGGGAACTACGCCAACGGCTTTAAGGTAACTGGCAAAAAAAGAGCGCAGCCACACGACTACGCTCTTTCTGTAATGACTACTGACACCCTAGTGTCGGATTTCATTGGGTGGTGGTGGCGGGAAGTCAGCCAAATCATCATCCACCGTCACTTTGCCAACCATCCAACCATCCACCGTCGTCAGCTTGACGCGCAAGATCGACACCTGCGTATGCGTAAAACTGACTGCGGGCTGCGGCTGAATGATGACAGGATCTTTGAGATGTAGATAACGAATGTTGGGCATCGTGCGATCATCTTCTTCTTCATCCGGACCGTCCGGGCCAGGACCATCTTCTTTGGGTTCCGGTTCCTCGGGGAGATCATCATCAAACTCAGCATCACGTTCCCCATAAAGCTCAGTCAGATCGACATCTTCTGCTAAACCAGTAAAATCAAACACTTCTTCCGTGTCTTTAATTTCCTTTTTAGACGGATTCACCAGCGACTTTTTGGCCTGTGCCGCAAACATCCCGCTGATGGCCTTCAAGTATTCCTGCTCACTGGTTAGTGTTCCGGTTAGCACCAACCCTTTGACGAACAGGGTGATGCCCAATTCCATCCCGCCCTTGTTGACAAACCCCGATACCAGATCAGCTAACAAGAAATCCGGTTCTTGCCAAAAATCCGAGTCGCCACCACCGCCGCTGCCAAACTCATTGAACATATCTATCTTTGTCCTGCATTTGTGTTATTAAGGAGGATTAGTATACAACTTACGCGTGTCAATGTATAGATAAATAGAAAAGGGCGATCTTATGACCGCCCTTCCATCTCAACTTATTGAGTCTGATTTAGCAGCGGCTGTAACCGCATACGTCGCACTTCTCACAGCCCTCGATACGGATCAGGCTGACCGTACCACAGCTTGGGCAGATGTCCGCCCGTGTCTTATATCCGGTCGATGTCAGATGACCGTTGCCGTTGCTGTGGCTGTGACCGTCGCCATTCAGTTCAACCGCCTGCCAGTTGCTATTGCTGGCTGTTGCTTGAGGCAGTGCCACCTGGCTGACGTTGCTGTTACCGTTGCCATTACCCATCGGCAAATCCAACTGCTGCGACACCGATTGCGTCAGGTAATGCTCCACCAGCGCACCTGCTACCGCATCCGGCAGCGAAATGACACGCTGCGGCCCCATACCCACCGAGCGCGACCCACCGATGCCCTGCAATTGCTCGACAATCAGTTTGAGCATTTCCATGCGGTTTTGAGGTGCGGTCGTCCGCAGTTGCAGCGAAAGCATCCGTCCCAGACCTTCGGCGTCAGCTTGCAAATCACTGCCTGCTTTACCGATGGTGATGAACACCTCGAACGGATTTCCCAGATCATCACTGTTCATGGTGATAAACGCTGTGCCAAATGGTGTCTTGCGGCTAACCGTCACGCCCGAAAGACGCTTCGGACGCGGATACACGCGGTGCGGTGTCGCGACCTGTTCCACAGGTTTCTCGACGACAACCTCAACCACCTTTTCCGGTTCTTTTTCGGTGCCCTTGAGTTTGGACATTTCGCTTTCAGCGCGTTCGTCGCCCTTAAGCATCAGCACTTGCTCGTCACGGCTGCCATCACGGTAAATCGTCCCGCCCTTGCAGCCCAAATCATACATGTACAGGTACAAATCGCTCACCTGCTCGACCGTATAATCGTTCGGCACGTTGCAGGTTTTGCTGATGCTGCTGTCTACCCAACGCTGGATAGCCGCTTGCACCTTGATATGTTCTTCAGGTGACAAGTCCATCGCCGTCACAAAGTAATCCGGTAATTCTGTTTCGCCGGGATGGGCGTCAAACCATTCTTTGGCGAGCGGCACTTGTTCCTCGTGCAGACCCAAGCGGCTTTTACGGTAATAAACCCACGAGAAGAACGGCTCTATGCCTGTTGACGTGTTGACCATCGTTCCGGTCGTACCGGTAGGTGCCTGGGTGGTTAACGTCACGTTACGGATGCCATGCTTTCGCACTTTTTCTTGAATATCCTTCGGCATGGATTGCATGTATCCGCTCTTTAGGAATTGGTCAGCCCTAAATTGCGGGAACGCACCTTTTTCCTGTGCCAGTTCAACCGATGTTTCATAAATCGAACGTGCCAGGAAACCATACAACTTGTCGATGAAAGCCACCGACTCGTCGCTGCCATAGCGGATTTCCAGCTTCACCATCAGTTCAGCCAGACCCATGTTGTTCAAACCCACGCGGCGTTCACTGAGCTGCTGATTCTTATTCTCATCAAAGAAATACGGTGTGCTGTCAATCACGTTATCAAGGAATCGGGTCGAATAACGCGCTGTTTTATCGAGATCATCCCAATTTACATCATGGGTTTCTTCATCATAAAACTTCGCCAGATTAATCGCGCCGAGGTTGCAAACACCGAACGCCGGAAGCCCCTGCTCTCCGCAGTTGTGTACAACCAAACTATTGGCAACAAACGAACTAGTCATTTTCTCGGTCAGGTCAAAGACTTCCTCAATACCATCCGGGGTAATCGACTCAACGGTCGCTGTAAAACGTTCCGCATAAGGCCCACGCTTGCCACGGCTGATATAGTCTTCCAATCCGGTCTGCTTGTAATCCATCATGAAGCCAATATCGTCGGCAAAAACAGCCATATTTTGTTTGGTGATCGTCAGTTCGTGCTGCGCTTCGCACCAATAGGCTTTCGGTTCGCGGTTAGTGTCTGGTAGCATCCGGTAGCCAGCATCCCGCCGGTTGCGATAGATGCGGCTGGTGATACCAAAGTTACCCAACAATTGCTGCACACCCTCTAGCAGTTCGATTTGATTAGCAGCCAGTCGAACGCTTGCGCCCTTAGCACCGCCATCCTGGAAACTGCCATCAGCCGTAAACAGCGCTTGCAGGAAACCACGCTGCATTTCCTCAGAACCCTGAAATACAGCTTCAGGTACACGATGCTTGGTTTCCGCCAATCCATATTGCTCGGCGACTTGGCGCAGTCGCGCTGAACTCACACGCGCCTCGTCACGCTCAATTACTTGACCAATTCCAACGGTATAAGCGCGGTTCTGATTTTTGGTCAGTGGGCTAACCAATGTATTGACGTATTCCGCAAAAATCGGCGCAAGTTCCTGTTTTTCTTCACCGAAGAATGACAGCACAGCCTCATTCTGCTTAACGGTGCCATCACCAACCAACCAACCGAGAACACGTCCCAGTTCCAAAGAACCTTCCGAACCAAACCCACCCTTACGATTCAAAATGTGAATCTTATCGCCAGTCTTGAGTTGGTTCATCTGCATCCAACCACTGGGCGTCATAAAGCGATGGTCAGCGGTCGCCCGCACGAAATAACCTTCTTCGGTTTGCAAACGGAAAACCGGCTTCACACCCGTTCTGAAAACACGTGTTGAAGGGGTTGTGGCGTTTGCCAAACCAAAACGTCCGTCGATAGCGACTTCAATTTCAGATTCGTTGTCGAAAAGTTCACGTGCCTTCACCAAACCGCGATTGGTATGGATACGGGTATCCCCCGTCACACACGGATTCGTGCAGATAATCGGTGCGAAGTACTGGCTGTTGGACATCTTGTTATAACGTTCATTGAAGAACACACCCGGTTCGGCACTTGCCCAGGCGCTTTCAATAATCGCGTTCCAAATTTCGCGGGCTTTTACCGTGCGGTATTTAATAACCGCATGTCCACCTGCCGCCCATGTATCAATGTCGCCGTCCCACAGCTCGTCATATTCAGGATCAGTGCTGTCGGGGAATTTCAAATCCCAATCGCCATCTGCTTTGACAGCTTCCATCAGCTTGTCACTGACACCAACGCTGATGTTGGCGTTCGTCACCTGACCAGCTTTGCGCTTGCTGTTGATGAAGTCAAATACGTCTGGATGCCAGTCGTTAAGGATGAGCATCAAAGCACCGCGCCGACTGCCGCCTTGCTCAATCAAGCCGGTAACAAAGCTGTAGAGCGCACCCCACGATACAGCGCCGCTTGAACGTCCATTCACGCCCTTCACATACCAGTGACGCGGACGCAGCGACGAAATATTGATACCCACACCACCGCCGCGCGACATAATTTCGGTCATCTGCCGCAGTGTTTCGATAATGCCGCCCCGAGAGTCTTTAGGGGATGGAATCACATAACAATTATAATAAGTAAGCGCTTGGTCTGTACCCGCCGCCGTTAAAATCCGTCCCGCCGGAACAAATTTCCAGTCGTCTAGCATCCAACGGAAACGTTCTGTCCACTGCTTCCGTAATTTGGCATTTTTTTCAACTGCCGCAATTCCTGCCGCCACCCGATCCATCATCTGACCGGGATCGGTTTCCAACGGCTTATCAACCTGTTCAATATCGCGCTCGGTGGTTGTTTCGCCATCGAGAAGTTGAACGGTCACTTTAGGAAGCTTTATTGCGGTCACTGTACCGATTTCGCGCTGCCCTGTCTTGGAATCGACCACCACAATTACAGTATCGCCCACCGCTAGCGTCGAGCGTGTCATGTCCTTCTGGGCATAACGGTCGAGGAAAATCTTGTAACCAAGCTCATGTAACGCATTCCGCGCCGCCGCTTTGGTTTGAACCATCCTAATCGCTTCCTTTCTCATATCAAGAAAAGTTAATGAACATCGTAACGTGTATCAGAGACAGATAACCCCCATTAGGGGAGGCACATGGGGGTTTCAGAGAGGCTTCAAATTTCATGCCTTTTTTGCTACATATGTTCTCTAATTTATCATGCTCGAAGCGCTCTTGTCCATAACATTCGTGGGCGATTTGGTTAGAAAATAGTTTGCATGTCCCAACCTATTTCCCACTTAATTCCCGCAATACCCACATCATTGTTTGAGAATTGTTATGAACGGATCGTTTAAGCTGTAAACCAATCTTAAACTCACGAACCACAACGTCTGAAGCCATAAAACTATGCTAGGCTAGTCATATGACTGCCACATGAAGCGGACGCATTTGCATTCAATTTCATTACTTATAAGTTTTCCACGCACCCACATGAAACGCTCTTTAGCCATTGAACTTTTTATCATTACGCTGCTTGGGTGCGTATATTTCGCGCTTCATGCGCCCCCACCCACCACTGCGGATTTTGCGCCGCCCGTTCTCGACCTTCGCCCAATCGCATCTCTACTAACCGACACATCAGTCCGTCCCATCGGCTTAGAACACGAGCGCTTGGCCGGTACCATTCTGCCTATTCGCACCGGCTTACAGCGTTATGGACACATCCCCACCTGGAACTCGCTGCTCAGCAACGGCGTTCCGCTGACTAACAATGCTTTTAGCTATTTCTTTAATCCCTTTCACAGCCTTCCCGTTCTGATCTTGGGCAGCGTGACAGGCAGCAAGGTTGCCATGTTAATTGCCCTGCTGATTGCAGGCTACAGCATGTGGACATTTGGGCTGGCAATAGGTTTGGGCGCGGTCGCTCGTGTTACGGTTGCGTTGCTCTACCTGACGAACGGTAGCATTACCGCCAAGTTTGGAGCCGGACATTTTCAACTCGCGTGCAGCCTCGCGTGGCCTCCGCTGGTTCTAGCAACATTATGGTGGACGTTACATACTAAAAAACGCTTCGCACCGATCGCGGTTGCTATAAGTTTCGCCTTGCTGTTTTATGCAGGCAATATCTATTATGTCCTTCACACCGGCCTATGTTGCCTTGTCATTGTCGCCCTGCATCTGATCGACCATAGCCAGAACCGTTGGCACTTCCGGTGGGATCGCCTCAAAAGGGCCGTAATTGCAGGTGCTTTTGCCTTTGGATTATCCGCGCTGCTTTTTTTCCCGGTTTGGCAAACGCGCGATTTCGTCACCCATGAGCAGCAGGATTTCAACGAAGATGGAACCATCACCAACAGCTATAGCTTCGGCCAAGCCATCAATAACTTACTCATCCCCTGGCAGGACTGGTCAAACTATAAACCAACCACCCTTTTTGATGCAGTTGATTATGCCTACGTCGGCAATGTCGTCGCAGCCCTCATCATACTTGCTTTTGTCACCTATGTCGTCCAGCGCTTTATCTTTAGACGGCAAACAGCCAATCTAAAGGATTATTTTCGGGCCATCACTGCATCCATCTTCATCGCCATTGTGATGATGTTTTGGGCAAGCGGCCAAACCGAACCTATCCCCTGGCTTTATACCAATATTCCCTTGCTGGCACAGTTCCGCTTTATCGGGCGTGCTTTAGCCATCGCCGATTTATGGTGGATCTTATTATCAGGTATCGCCCTCGATTTCCTATGGAATCAGCTAAAGGAAAACATAACTGCGTCCACGACCTTCAAATCCACTCTTAACCGGCGGCTCTTGTGGGCATCCGCACTTCCCACCTGCGCCTGGCTGTTCCTGGTGATATACAGCGCCTCCATTGCGCCCGATCGTATTGCGATGGTTATGCGCAATGTAAACTGGTGGCATCAGCTCGACACCCTTCGTTATACCAACCTGCCGGATGCTTTGCGCGGACTAATCCTCATCCTCATCGTGATTGCCTTTATTGATTTGCTTATTCGAATTGAGCAAAATCTCTTATCCAAAGTTCCAGATACTCAAAAGTTCGCTCTATTTAGCTGGATATCACATGGCTTAAAAATAGGTCTGCTCGGAGGTGTTGCTTTTGGCATCCTCAACGTGATGACCTCCAATATGGGCGCGCTTCAATTTTCTGCCAAGGGTATTCCGTTCGACACCATTTATGATGCCATTCACCGCGTCGATGTGAGTGTACCCTTTCCCTCGGTCACGCTGCCTTTTTCGCCTTTCACCTTTGGGGCTTATGAATACGAAATCCGCGTATGGTCGCTTAACGAAGGCTGGCTGCCCGCCGCACCTGCACACACCGCACTAGATGTTAACCTGTTTACCGCTTTTCCAAGGTGGCTCATCACCGAACGAAATATGGATGGTACGTTTGTTGATCCCGGTTCCACCCAGTTTATCAAAACAGTAGGTTACGAATCGCGCGCCTGCTATGTGAGCCAAGATAACACCCTACAACTAGCGAACTGTGCAGTTCACCAGGCCGGTTTCAATCTCTACGAATTTCCACAAGCGCTGCCCTATGCTTTCCTCACCTCTGACCGTGACCTCATCACATACCCCACCACTCTCCATGCCAATCAAGTCGAACCGGCGGAGGTGCTGCTCTACCAACAAGACAACATTGTGCTTCATGCGAACGACTCATCGACCGATTTTGACAACCACTATCTGGTTGTACAGGAAGCCAATTTCCCCGGTTGGAAAGCCACTATCGACGGTGTTGACGTGCCAATCGTCACCGTACCCACTTATGTTATCGGCAGCCAGACGCGCGGCCTCATCGCCATTCCAACCCGGCTCGGCCACCATACTTATGCCTTGCGCTTCGACCCACCCGGTCTTTCGACAGGCATCCTCGTCTTCTTTGGCACACTCATCTTGATATTCGTCTATCTAAACTACCGACCCAAACAAAAATCCCCTGCATAAGCAAGGGACTTCTGATTAATTGAAACGTATTCTGTATTACTTCCGCTTGCGCAAGAAAGTCGGAATATCAATATCGTCTTCGTCATAAACCCGCGCCGGAACATCCTGCATCGGCGGTTGTGATACACGCGGTTGCGGAGGCGCATACGGCTGCTCTGGTGGCAGATTAGTAGGCTGCTGCGCTGGACGTGGCATCTGCTGTTGCTGCGGCTGTTGTGCCGGACGTGCCACAGGTTGGCGCGGTTGCAATTGCGCTTCCATCTTACGCTGCGCGCGGCTTTGTTCGAAGCCCGTCGCGATAACCGTAATCCGCAGCTCGTCGCCCATATTCTCGTCGATCTGTGCGCCGAAAATAAGATTGACTTCTGGGTGTGCGCTTTCCTTGATGATAGCTGCCGCTTCGTTCACTTCGAACAGGCTCAGGTTCGGACCGCCTGTGATATTGAACAGAATGCCGCGGGCGCCGTCAATCGTCACATCCAGCAAACCACTGCTAATGGCCGACTCAGCCGCCTTACGCGCACGGTCATCGCCGTTCGCCTTACCGACGGCCATCAACGCCGCTCCACCTTCGCTCATAATCGTACGAACGTCAGCAAAGTCGAGGTTGATCAGCGCCGGAACCGTAATCAATTCCGAGATACCTTGAATACCCTGGCGCAGCACATCATCAGCCAGCGAGAAAGCCTGTTGCAAGCTGGCACGTTTATCAGCAATTTGGAGGAGGCGATCATTCGGAATCACAATCAGCGTATCGACCTGGCTCTTGAGCGCCTCGATACCTTGTTCGGCTGATTGTTGGCGGCGTGTCCCTTCAAAGCTGAAAGGCCGTGTCACCACACCAATCGTGAGCGCGCCCAATTCTTTAGCAATCTGGGCTACAACTGGCGATGCCCCTGTACCTGTACCGCCACCCATACCGCAGGCAATGAAGATCATGTCCGCGCCACGCAGCACTTCGTACAATTCGTCGGAGCTTTCTTCAGCCGCTTTCCGGCCAATTTCGGGATTACCACCCGCACCCAACCCACGCGTCAGCTTATCGCCTATCCGCACACGTGTTTTAGCCTTTGCCAGCATCAATGCCTGATTGTCGGTATTGATGGAGATAAATTCAACTCCGCCAAGACCTTCATTAATCATACGGTTGACGGCATTTCCCCCGCCACCGCCAACACCGATAACCTTAATTTGTGCGAAATTCTCGCCGGGTGTCAACATATCCATGTGGTGCGGCCTCCTCGAAAGGCAATCCTTAAATCACTTAATATCCTGTATTGTACTTATAACTACAAACTTGGCAAATCCCCTAGGTAAGAAGTCCTAGTTTATTCCCGCTTATGCGTCGCCGTCAGGAAGCAAACGCTTGAACACACCGCCCAGTGCCTTCACCAGGCCGCCGCCCGGTATGGGCTTATTCGGCATCACCGAAACACGCGGCGCCCCCGAGTCCATACTCAATCCCATCCGCAGCAGTCCCACGCTCGTGCTGTAAGCCGGATCACGCAGGGCATCCGCCATTCCAGTCAGGCGTTCGGGCTTGGCAATCCGTACCGGAAAGCCCATCTCCCGCGCGGCGACTTCTTTTAATCCCGGCAGTTGAGCGCAGCCGCCTGTAATCACCGCACCGGCTCGCAGCATCCCATCGTAACCGGAGCGTTTGATCTCTTTCTTCACCATATTGAACAACTCAGAAACACGCGCTTCAATAATCTCGGCAACAGCCGCGCGTTCCACCTGGATTGGCATTCCTTCGCCGAAGGGTTCGATGAGGAAGGTTTCGAGCGGATCAACCGCCTTCAATTGTGCATGACCATGATGGATTTTCACAGCCTCGGCCACATCAAAGGACACGTTCAAACCATAAGTCAGATCGTTGGTGATCAGGTCACCACCGACGGGGATAACCGCAGTATGCCAAACCGTACCTTCAATAAATATCGCAAGGTCGGTTGTCCCACCGCCAATATCAATGACCACCACACCCATCTCACGCTCTTCGGGTGTCAAAACTGCTTCGCCGGAAGCCAGCGGATTGAGGATAAAACGATCGACCGACACACCCGCCTGTTGAACAGATTGTTCCAGGTTGGCGACACTGGTTGAGGACGCTGTAATAATGTGTGCCTCGACTTCCAAACGGAAGCCATGCATCCCAATCGGGCTGCGAACCCGTTCCTGACCATCCAGTGCATAACTGCGAGGGACAACATGCAGCACTTCGCGGTTATGAGGGATAGCAATCGCCCGCGCCGACTCCATCGCTTTGTCGATGTCTTCGATATTCACACCGCGCTGTCCCACGATACCGACTGCACCACGGCTGTTGAGCGAAGCAATGTGGCTGCCTGCCACGCTGACGAACGCCCGCGCAATATCGAAACCGCTGCTCTTTTCAGCTTTATGAACCGCTGCTGAAATCGCTGCTGTCAGCGAACCCATATCATTGACGATACCTTTTTTCATGCCGGCGCTGGGTTCAATACCCACGCCCACTACAAAAATATCGTCCGGGCGCACTTCCGCAACAATGGCGCAGATTTTTCGCGTCCCAACATCGAGTGCTACTGCTAAGTCACGCATAGGTTGAACTTACTGCCCCCGCAATGCCGAGTAAAACGGCGCGTCAGGATTCACAACATTAATTTCACTAACCTGAACGCCCCGCCCTATCAGATTATTAACCATAGCATTATAAATACCAATTTTCTCTGGCATATCCGTACCAATCCCGAACCACGCTAACCAACCCCTCTGGTCTTGATACCCTAAGCCCTTGGTTGGATTATAGCGGACGGTTGTCATACTTGGATTGAGCGCCTTTAATTGTAACGCACCACTAATAATATCGACCCCCAACTGCACATTCTGCCCCAACGGGCCATCCTGTACATCCGAAAGGACTCGCAGCAAGTCAGGCCTATCTTCACGCTGGTTCATCACCCGCCCCTGGATGTCTACCCAGGTAGGCAAACCGGACTGTACCCACACCACTGCTGGTTCGCGTTCTTGGACGACAATCTGCACCATCTGTGGCGGCCAACCCACTTGTACATCCACGTCTGCCACGGTTGGCGAGCGCAGAATATTCTTGCGAACCTCAGCCGGATCAACCCAGAAGACATGCATATTCGCGATGTTCGTCAGGGCAAAGACTTCTTCTTTTGTCATGTACTTCAGCCCACCCACGGCAATACTGTGGACGTAGAAGAAATCGGTTGTGAAGAACAAAACCAACAAAATGGACAAAGAAATCACAATGAAAGCGCTGAACATGCGCCAACTGGTGAAACCCAATCGCCGCGCCCCGTGTTGTACCGCTGGACGCTCGACAGGTAATGCCGCACCCACTGGCCCGCGCAAAATACCCGGTTCACGGGTAGTAGAGCGTCGCCGATCCCGCAAGCGCGATGTCATAATCCTGCCTTGGGTAAATTTCCTGTAACCAACATTATCCCACAATTCATCCCAAAATCACAATTGTTTTCGCAATCTCTCATACCAAAAGTTTTCGCGTGATATTTCACAATCCCTTTGTACATCACTTTATGATTTGCACAAGTTGAACATACCATTTTCAAACCTTTGACAGATCTTTTTTACCACTCGCCGATCAATTCAACTTCCATCTCGAGATCGATACGGCTCTGTTTGCGAACTTTATCCTGCACATAACGGATCAATGCAAAATAATCAGAAGCAGTCGCCTCGCCCGTATTAATGATGAAGTTGGCATGTATGGGCGAAACCTGTGCGCCACCAATGCTGTAGCCTTTTAGACCGGCCTCTTCAATCAAACGTCCGGCGAAATTGCCGACCGGATTCTTAAAAATGCTGCCTAAACTCGCCCCCGGTGGTTGCGTCTGCTTACGGTAGGCAATGTTATGCTCAACCCGTTCTAAAATCGCTTCCGGATCATCGGGCTTCAAGGCAAACTGCGCCAGCAGCACTAGAAAACGCCGGTCAACGCGCGCCTTAAGCGCCGAGGTGCGATAGCCGTAAGTGAGTTCATCCAGTGGCATAATCTGGATACCATGATCCGCTTCCAGAACCACCGCCTCGCACAACGTTTCCCGTAGATCGCTGCCGTGCGCCCCGGCATTATTAACCACCGCCCCACCCACAGTTCCCGGCACACTCGCTGCCCACTCCAACCCCGCTAATCCGCGTGATTGGCATTTTCGCGCCAGCACTGTCAGCCCCATGCCGCCCGTTGCCGACACATTACGTCCCTCATGCCAGTCCCCGAACGTGACCTGGCTCACATCATTGATGACGACCAGACCCCGTACACCTTTATCAGAGATCAACACGTTCGCGCCGCCACCAAGCACCCGCACCGGAATCTTTTGATCCCACCCCGCCATGACGACACTCGCCAACTCTTCAGTCGACTCTTTTGCGACATACAGAAAATCGGCTGGGCCACCCAGACGCGCGGCTGTATAACGTGCCAACAATTCTTTGCGCTGTAACCGCGCTGCATAAGGTTCAGGGAGTTTAATCACTGCACCACCCTACTTTTGATCTTGCAGCAGTTTGAGGTACTGCACGCCAATATCCGGCGCATCCCCCGCGCTCATGATGACGATCACCGCTGGCGCTTTGACATGATCCCGCAGGATTGTCACCGCATCGGTAAAAGTTGCTGTGTGCCGCACGTCAGGATGCGTCATCGCCGCCACCACTGCCGCGCCGCTCACCCCTTCAATCGCTGTTTCTCTTGCCGCATAAATATCCGTCACCAGCACATGATCGGCTTCCCCGAACGCCGTTACAAACTGATCAAACAAGGCTTGCGTCCGGCTGTAGGTATGCGGCTGCCACACCGCCCATACGGTTCGCTCCGTATAACGCTGCTTAGCGGCCTCCAGCACCGCCTTAATCGACATCGGATTATGCGCGTAATCATCCACAATTGCGATGCCGCCCACATCCGCCCGTAACTCAAAACGTCGCGCGGTCGCCTTAAAGGTCTGGGTTGCCACAGCCATATCTTCGGCGCGTAAATGTTCTGCCGCTTCACAGGCGATCAACGCCGCCAAGGTATTCTGAATGTTATGATCCCCCGGCAGCGGAATCGTGATGTCGACCACAATATCATCTGGCATATTGAATTCGAAACGCGTCTCGTCACCCACCACTTGCACGAAATCCGCCCAGTACGACCAGAAATATGTCCGCCGTCGCCGCGCCAGCAGATACAAATCATACGGCCCCGGCTGGTTAATCCCATAGGTGCGCGTTTTCAAACCCGCACCTAAATGTTCGTCCGCCAGTTTGACCGCCAGCGCGTCATCCGCACACGCCACCAAAATACCATCTTTAGGCAGCAGCTTCACAAACTTCCGGAACGACTCGACCATATCATCCGGCGTCTTAAAGAAATCCGGATGATCCCACTCAATGTTGGTGATCACCGCCACATCTGGCCTCAAACCGAGGAACATATTGTCGTATTCGTCGGCCTCGACTACAAACGTATCGCCTTTGCCTACACCGGCATTCGTTCCCGTATTCCCCATGATCCCGCCCACGATATAGCTCGGATCTTGCCCGCACGCCTGTAAGATATGCACGATCATTGACGTAGTGGTGGTCTTACCTTTCGTCCCCGCCACTGCGATCACGGTCTTGCCTTCCATCAGGTCAGCCATGATGTCCTGCCGCTTATAAACCGGGATGCCCTGCGCCCGTGCGGCTATCACCTCGACATGATCATCCTTAACCGCAGACGTGATGATCAGCGCCTCGGCCCCGTTGATGTGGGCGGCATCATGCCCTTCGTAGACGGTTGCCCCATCGCGGGCCAGTGCTGCCGTTAGGCTGTTCAGGCTGCGGTCAGAGCCAGATACCGTGTAGCCTTGCCCTAGCAGTATCCGCGCGATAGCCGATAAGCCCGACCCGCCAATGCCAACCAAAAAAATATGTTGTCCCGGTTTAAGCTTCACAACACACCTTTAGTAATCTACCGTAATATTGACGATTGTAACAGGGGGATGCCAAACTGTGAACCTTACATTACGACCAATACCACCACGAACATCAAAACGACGATCACCGTCAGAACTTGACTCCCGCCCCCACCGGTCGCGTTACCGATCAATACCAATGGTATCGCATTAAGTGCCTGCGCGCTGATCGAATTGGCTGCGGGTGCAGTAATCAACGGCGCAAATGGATAATCGTTAATATCGAGGAAGTACCAGATCGCGCCCCAGATCAGATACCCGTTCAGCGCCCCCAACAAACCCCCGAGGATCGCATCCTGAAAACGGTTGGCGCGTGGACCATTTTGGGGACCACCTTCATACGGCCCGCCGAAACTACGCGTCTGATAAGCGAAGTATACCACCACGCCGAACAAACCCGCCTGCACAAAAAACGCCTGATCACGTGGAATCGAGGCCAGAAATACACCACGCAGCAGCACATCGAACTGGAACAACGCGAACGTCGCCAGCACGACACCGCCAAACGACACAATCTCACGCCGCAACCCGCGTATCACGCCGATCACGCCGAAAAATACGGCCATCACCCAGAGCATACTATAAAGCGAAACCACGTCCTGGCTACCAACCCATCGTTAAGGGCTTCCGCCCATGTAAATACACCTTGTATTATGCATTTGCTCCCCTCTCCATTTCATAGAGTGGGGTTGGGGGTGAGGATTCTCCCCGCCCTTAGTTTTACGCCCTCCCTCGTTTACGGGGGGGTTGGGGAGGGGTCAATCATACCCGCCCATACTCATATCAATAATCTTCTCTCTTTTCCTCCCCTCTCTATGAAATGGAGTGGGGTTGGGGGTGAGGATTACTCCCCGCCCTCGTTTACTGAGAAAGGCCGGGGGTGAGCTTCATATTAATATCAACACGATCACAAACAAAATGATCACCACCAACGACAGCAAACTTCCATCGCCGCCCGGCCCACCCGCCAGCACATACAACGGCAGCGCGGCAATCGTTCCCGCGCTGGGCGACCCTGCCAGAGGCGCTTCGATAAACGGACTCAACGGATAGTCATTGATGTGCATGAAATACCAGATCGAGCCGAAAATCAGATAACCGTTGACGAACCCCACAATCGCGCCCAACACCGTTGATTGCAGGTTATCCCGTCCGCCTTCGTTCACATTCAAACGCCGCCCGATAGCCCGCGTCTGATACGCAAAAAACGCGATGCCCAAAAAGATGATGCACTGAATAATGAAGCGCTGCATCCCCGGCACATTCGCCAGCAAAATCCCGCGTAAACCACGATCAAACTGAAATAACGCGAACAGCGCCAGAATGATACCCGCCAGCGAAATCAATTCCTTCGGCAGACCGCGCATATAACCGATCACGCCAAATACCAGCGCGAAGCCCCACAACAGCGTTGAAAGTTGAATCATGGTTGCGCTCCCGCCAATTCCGCCAAAGCCTGTGCCGCGCAAGCCGCACCGTCAGGACGTGCCAGCGCCCGTGCCGCCTGCTGCATCTGCCCCAATCGCGCCGGATCGTGCAGCAGATCATGAAGTGTTGGAAGCAAACGATCAGCCATATCTTTCTCGTCCAGTTCAATTGCCGCGCCGCGCCCCGCCAGATACTCCGCGTTGACCTTCTGGTAACGCCACGCCCACGCCAGCGGGATCAAAATTGATGGCAGTCCAAACTGCGGAAACTCACCCAGCACACTCGCGCCGGATCGGCACACCACCACATCGGCTCCCGCCATCGCTAACCCCATCTCATGATGTAAATACGGATAAACATGGTAATGAGTTGTATCCGCCATCTGCTTGTACCGTGTTTCAATGTCCGGCCAATCGAGCGTCCCCGTCACATGGATCACCTGCACATTGTCCGCCAGCAGCTGCGGCAGAATATCCAGCAGCGCGTAGTTAATCGCCCGTGATCCTCTGCTGCCACCGAACACTAACAGCGTCTTCCGTGTCGGGTCAAGCCCAAACTGCTTCACCGCCGCCTCGCGCGTGGCCTCTAACATCGACTGCCGCAGGGGATAACCCGTCGTCACCGTCTCGTTCGACGGAAAATAACGCTTCGACTCATCCACCGTCAGCGCTACCCGCCGCACCAATCGCCGCAGCACCTGAATCGTCAGCCCCGGCTCAATGTCCGGCAGGAAGATCATACTCGGCACACGCCACACCCACGCCGCCAGCGCCACCGGCAGACCGACCCAACCACCTGTCAGCAGCAGTGCATCCGGCTTGCGACGTTTCACCAACCACAACGCCTGCCCTGTTCCTATTATCAACTGAATTGCGCTGGCAAACATCTTAAGGATATTTACGCCGTGCAGCGGCCCCGACCGCACCTCGTCATAGGTGGCGAACTGCACCGTCGATTCTTTCATCAGCGGACGCTCAAAACCGCCCAC
>JBGAHG010000054.1:0-38415 GCA_044226325.1 Aggregatilineales bacterium | reverse complement strand
CTACAGGTGGACAACAACGGTTGTTTGTTCCCCAGCCCGGAGATTAACCTGACGAGCTTGCCTTTGTTCTACACACCGGCAGGCGCATTAGCCGATGGGGTGTACTGCTGGCGCGTGCGGACGGTGAACACGTTCGGCGTACCGGGTGCGTGGAGTGCGACGCGTTCCTTCACGCTTGATACGACAGCGCCACTGGCACCGAACTTATTGCTACCAGCAGTCAACGCGACCGTGTCAGCGGCCAAGCCAGTCTTTACATGGACGGCAGCGGTCGGCGCGAATGGCTATCTGGTGGATGTGGATAAGACCGATTGTACTTTCGGTAATCTGGTCGTCACGAATGCGCCAGTCGTAGCAGCAACCTTCACGCCAGCGACTTCACTGCCACAGGGAACGTACTGCTGGCGCGTGCAGGCGAAAGATGCGGCAGGCAACACCGGTGCCGAAAGCACACCGCGCAGCTTCAGCATCTTCATCGGGACAGCACCGGTTAACAATTTCGTCGCAGTCACGGTTGCTCCGGCGACCACGGCCAATGTGACCTTCACCTGGACAGCAGTGGCCGGGGCATCGAGCTACACATTGTATGTGCGTGATGCGGCAACCTGCGCGGTTGATGCAGTAGCGCCAATCACAGGGCTGACCGTATTGACGAAAGTGGTGACGGGACTGCCACAAGGGAATTACTGTTGGAAGGTAGAGGCCGTAGGCATCGACCCAGCTGGTGCACCGCCGACCCTCCGTAATTTCACGATTACACCTGCGGCAGCAGTGGCCCCTGTGCTGAGCGCACCGGCCATAGGTGCTGTGAGCAATAACCCTATACCAGTCTTCACATGGAGCGGGAGTGTAAGCGTGTTGGGAACACCTTACACCTACGATCTGCAAGCGGACAACAACGGCTGTTTGTTCCCCAGCCCTGAGATCGGTCAGACGGGCTTGCCTTTGACCTACACACCGCCAGGCGCATTAGCCGATGGGGTTTACTGCTGGCGTGTGCGGACGGTGAACAAGTTCAATGTACCGGGTGCGTGGAGTGCGACGCGTTCCTTCACGATCGATACGGCAGCGCCACTCGCACCGAACTTATTGCTACCAGCAGTGAATGCTACCGTGTCAGCAGCCAAGCCAGTCTTCACATGGACGGCAGCGGTCGGCGCGAATGGCTATCTGGTGGATGTGGATAAGACCGATTGTACTTTCGGTAATCTGGTCGTCACGAATGCGCCAGTCGTAGCAGCAACCTTCACACCACTGACCTCACTGCCACAGGGAACGTACTGCTGGCGCGTGCAGTCGAAGGATGCGGCGGGCAACATCGGTGTCGAAAGCACACCGCGCAGCTTCAGCATCTTCATCGGCACGGCACCGGTTAACAATTTCGTCGCAGTCACGGTTGCTCCGGCGACCACAGCCAATGTGACCTTCACCTGGGCAGCAGTGGTCGGGGCATCGAGCTACACGCTGTATGTGCGTGATGCGGCAACCTGCGCGGTTGATGCAGTAGCGCCATTCACAGGGCTGACCGTATTGACGAAAGTGGTAAGCGCTTTGCCACAAGGGAATTACTGTTGGAAGGTACAGGCCGTAGGCGTTGACACAGGCGCACCACCGACCGTCCGTAATTTCACGATTACGCCTGCCGGAGCATTAGCCCCTGTGCTGACCGCACCGGCCATAGCTGCTGTGACCAGTAACACCACGCCCACCTTCACATGGAATGCCTCAACGAGTGTAGCGGGCGCGCCTTACACCTACGATCTGCAAGCGGACAACAACGGCTGTTTGTTCCCCAGCGCGGAGATTAGCCAGACGGGCTTGCCTTTGACCTACACACCGGGAATCGCATTAGCCAATGGGGTTTACTGCTGGCGCGTGCGGACGGTGAACAAGTTCAATGTACCGGGTCCCTGGAGTGCGACGCGTTCCTTCACAGTGGATGTGGTAAATCCGGCTGTACCTGTGCTGCTGCTGCCAGCGGATAATGCATCCGTATCGGTCAATCCTCCGACCTTTACATGGGCAGTAGTACCCGGTGCGACACGATACGACTTTAAGTATGGCGTCACCAGTACGCCCAACATCACTGTCTCGGTGGTTGCTTCGGCGGCACCCAGCTTTAAACCGGTCAGCCCGCTGCTGAACAATACCTACTATTGGCAGGTTGAAGCCTTCGATGCTGCTGGCAACCGTTCAGGCTTGAGCGCAGTGCGAAGCGTGAAGATCATCTCGGCAGTCAATGCCGTGCCGGTTCTGAATCGCTTTGGTGCTTCGCCCATCGTCCTGACATGGGGACCCATTAGCTGGGTGACCAACGGCGGCCACTATGAATTGGTAGTGGATAACACTACGACCTTCTTGGTTCCTAAATTCAGCAACCTGAATATCGGGGAAGGTATCCAATCACTCAGCATCCCGGTTCCGGGAACACCAAATCTGGTGAACGGGACCTGGTACTGGCGTGTCCGTGCCTGTAACGCGGCTAATGCCTGCGGTGCATGGAGTACCATTGGAACGTTTACGATTGACTTCTAAGCGGCAATAACCCATTGGCGGGTGTCCGATCATTTATCGGACACCCGCTTTTTATTTTCATTTGATCATCCCGCGAAAAGCGCTCCCGTACGAAACCCCTCAAAACTTCATTAATGATTGTTTGACCTGAAGGTCATCGACGCTGCATCATAATTCCAGTAGACTCAGGTTGAGCGGCGTGGCGCAGGATGGGATGAGGTATGGAACAGCAGCACATTCTGGTGGTCGATGATCAAGAAAATATTCGTTCGGCATTGAGTACATTTTTGGGGCGCTTAGGCTATCACGTTGAAACGGCCTCGACCGGATTGGAAGCGCTGGCGCTGGTTGAAAAAGGCGAGCCTGATCTGGTACTGCTCGATGTGGTGCTCGATGAGCGTGATCAAAGCCAGATGAGCGGTCTGGAGATTTGCCGGCGGCTGCGGACACGTGAACGCTTCATTCCGATTATCATGCTGACGTCCTACCCTGAATGGCAGGTGGAAAGTTTGGGGCAGGGGGCTATCGCTTTCGTCACCAAACCGTGGGATAACAATGCGCTGGCTAACCAGATTCGGGCAACCCTCGGTGCTGTTTCGCACATTCGCCGCGAAATTGTGCCAGCCGATGTGAGCAGGAGCCATCAATTGCAGGTGCGCGGTGACATCCAGATCGACCTTGAACATTTTCGGGTCAGCCGCAGCGGTCAGCAGATCGACCTGACGCCGATTGAATTTGCGCTGCTGGCCTTTTTAGCGCGGCATCCCAACCGCCATTGGACGCGCGAAGAACTGCTTAATCATGTTTGGGATTACAGTTGGGCGGGCTACGAACGCACCGTTGACCGGCATGTGGCGGCGCTGCGCCGGAAGCTCAAGCTGGAACGCGATGAATTGATCGAAACCGTGCATGGCGTAGGCTACCGCCTGTTACAGGAGTAGCCATGTATCGTATCCTCTATATTTTTGGCATCCTGTGTTGGGTTGGTTTAACGCTGCTGTTTGACCAATTTGCCCGCGAAACCGGCGTTCCTCTGGTATCCGTACGTTTCTTATCCGGTATTTCGTTTATATGGCTGCTGACCGGAATCGGTTTTTTTCTGTTGGGCATCCTGAACCTGCTGCGTTCCCGTTCATCCGGTTCACAGTGGATTACACGTTTCGAGGCGCTGTCGGTATATCTAAACGAAGGTGTGGTGGTGTGTGATAACCGGGGACGTGTGAAGTGGCACAACGACACCGCTAAAGACCTGATGCAGGATGGAGCGCTCAATCCCAACCTGCGGGTGCTCATCAAACGAGCGCAGTCCAACAAGGGGATTGCCCTGCAAACCTTAGCTGTGGGAGAAGGCCTTCGCTATTCGGTGCAGGCGCTGCCCCTCGATAGGCGTACTTACGCCCTGATTTCGCGTCCGCTGCAATCCGGCGGCCAACAGAACAGCTTCTATGAAAGTTTTATCCGGCGCATCGTCCACGATATGCGGAACCCGCTGGCGGCCATCATCGGGCACGCGGCTAATATGCGCCAATCGAATAATGTCGAGCCGGAAGTGTGGCGCAAATCGGTCAGCACCATCGAAAGTGAGGCACAGCGTTTGGCGCGTTTGGTGGACAGCATGTTGTTTGACGCGCGGCTGGCTTATGTGCCGTTGGAACTTAAAATGATCGACCTCGCGGATGTGCTGGAAGAGGCTTTGTATGCTCAGGATGAACGTGCCCAGAGTGAAGGCAAATCGTTAGAGATGGACTCTCCACCCGGCTCGATGCGCCTGGAAGGTGATCGGGATTTGCTCGTACGCGCCTTTGAAAATCTGATCGACAACAGTCTCAAATATTCAGGTGCGGATGGTCGGCTGCATATCAGTTTGCAAATCGAACCGAATGCCTTTGTGATTCAATTTGCGGATAACGGCGAGGGCATACCTGCCGAATATTTGCCGGAGCGCATCTTTGAACCCCTGGTACGCGCCCGTTCGCAGGGGAGTGGCAGCGGTTTGGGCTTATCGACCGTTCGCAAAATCATCGAGATGCACGGTGGGACGATTAGCGCCCAGAGTCGTGTTGGGGTAGGGACGACGATGACGGTGCGGCTTGCCCGTCCGGCGGAGGTTGTTAAATGAATCAGCTGTCAGTGACCCGTCGCCAATCAACCGCTAATAACAATCATAATCGCTTTGAATCTGTAAAGGTTGTCAGGCGGATTGTTTTGCTAGGATGTTTTGTGACGCTCACAGCCTGCGGCGTGGTGGCGGTGCAAATCGAAGAACCGATCCCGACCCCTACACTGGTTGATACGCCCGTTCCTCCACCTGCCATCCAGGCTGAGTCGTCCGCTGGATTGGTGGCCCACAACGCGCCCGATGATAACCAGATGCTTGTCAAAACCATCGCTATTCCCCACATCGTCTATGAACCGGATGGGCTGGCTATCGAAATGTTTGAGCAGTGGGCGGCTCCGGTAGAGTATATGGTTGTCGACAAAGGACGGGGCTTGCGGCTGCGTGTGAATTGGAGCGCGTTGTGGCTCGCAAAGAGCAGCGGGGTAGGGCGGGTGTGGATGGATGTGTATCTGCTTTCTCCCGGTCAAACGGATTTCCAAATCGCCCAGAGTGCGTCCTCACAGGACTTTGAGGCGGCTGACGTCAATCAGCGGGATGAACTGCTGGATTCGACGCTCTATTTACCGGCCTCCGGTGATTATCGCGTCCGTGCTGAAGTCAACGTCTATGCTAAAAATGATAAGGGCAAGGAAGATACGCGCAGCTCTACCTATGAAACGAGTGTGGTGGCGCTCGATAGTCCACCCAAATTACTGGATGCCGCCGAAGATTTTACGCCGCAGTTTGGCGACCTTGAGAACCAGAATGTTCTGTTGGATTGGCGTGCCTGGCGTTTAGGCCCGTGCCTGATCCGGCCTGAACAGGCTCCCAATGTAGCCGAAGATATTGCTAAAGCCTGTGTGGGTGTTGCCAATGCCGATTGGCGTGCGGCTGCTGATGCCTTGATGTCGGCTGTCGGAAAATCATCGGATAATATTCCCTTACAGGCGCGTTTATACCAGCAGGCAGGCATGTTGGCGGCTGTTTTGGGCGATGGTGAAAAAGCTGTAGAGTGGTTTCAGGACGGATTAAGTGCCGCCCACAGCCAGAACGACGCACTGGAAGTGGCTATCGCGCTGCATAATTTGGGAATCGCACAAAAAACAACCGGCGATGATGTGGGCGAACAAAATATGTGGCAGTCCATCCAACTGACGGACGAACTGGAAGATTGGGCAGGTTCGGCGCTAACGTATGCCCAATTTGGTTATTACTGGCAGTCCGCAGATACCCTCACATGGGTCAAGGGTTCGCTCAACGAACGCGGTTTGCCACAGGCCGCAACCGTCGAGCGCTGGTTGAATGGTTTCGCCCAACCCACACCGACTGTGACGCCCACCGAAGGAAGCTAGTACTTAAGTCCCGAATGGCCACTTGTGACGATTTCGTCAAATTTACGTCATAACAGGTCAACAATTGACTGCTAAAGTCATAGCATCGGATTGCGGTTTACCGTGAACCAAAACGAAGGTAACGAATGCTATGCAAACATCAAGACGTGAATTTCTCAAATTGGCAGGGGGTGCGCTGGCTGGTGTAACAGTCACCCAAAAGGTGATGGCTTATCAAGCCTCACCGCAGCTGCCCACGACCAACGACCCCGCCCTGCATTTCCTCAACCGCATCAGTTATGGGGCGCGTCCTGAAGATGTCAGCCGCCTCAAAAAAATCGGTACGGAAGCCTATTTGAATGAACAGCTTAATCCCGAAAAAATCGTCGATGCAGATATGGATAAGCTGCTCAAGACCCTGCCCATTCTGTTTATGAACCGCCACGAGGCGCATCAGGTCGATTATCGCCAGGGCCAAACCCTGATTAAAGGCATGATCGCCCGTGCCGTCCACAGTAAGCGCCAGTTGTTCGAACGCGTGGTGGAATTCTGGACGGATCATTTCAACGTGTCTGCGCCGGATTTGGGGGCTGATCTGGTGGTGATGCACCGCGAAGCCATCCGTAAACATGCGCTGGGCAGCTTTCGTGATATGTTGTTCGCTGTGGCTCAAAGTCCAGCCATGCTCTATTACCTCAATCAAGCCGACAGCGAAAAAGAACACCCCAATGAAAACTATGCCCGTGAACTGCTCGAACTCCATACCCTCGGCGTGGATGGTGGCTACACCGAAAAAGATGTCAAAGAAATCGCCCGCGCCCTGACCGGTTGGACGGTTAAAGATGGTACGGCAGATGGTTTTTATTTCAATAAGGATGCCCACGATACCGGCGAGAAAACGGTTTTGGGGCATTCATTACCGGCTGATCGCGGCATCGAGGATGGACTGCATGTACTGAGCATCGTGTTCAATCATCCGGCGACCGCCCGTTTTGTGTGCCGTAAATTGTGTGTGCGTTTCGTCAGTGATAACCCTCCGCAAAGTTTGGTGGACAGTGCCGCGCAGGTCTGGGCGGATAATCAGGGCGAGATCAAGCCGGTTTTAAAGCACATTTTTTTATCAGACGAGTTTGCGGCCTCGGCAGGGCAAAAGCTGCGCCGTCCGCTGGAATTTTTCATCGGGGCGCTGCGGGCGACTGGCACTGAATTCCGCGAGTACTGGCCGTTGCAACTGGTGCTGGAGGATTTGTCTCAGGTGCCCTATGACTGGCGTCCGCCGAACGGATACCCCGATGTGGCAGGTGCGTGGGCGAACCCCGGTGGACTGCTGGCCCGTTGGAATGTGGCGATGGACGTCACCCATCATGCCTACAGCGAACCGGACAAGATGATGACGACCCAACTGTATGAACGGATGGGTAAGCCCGGGACAGTAGGGCAGATGGTCGATAACGTCGCTGCTCAGGTTTTCGGTGTGCCCCTGGCGGAGGATGTACGCGCGCCTTTCCTGAGTTATGCCGCCGAAGAGGGCAGCGCCGATACACCGCTGGATGAATTCATCATCGCTGCCAAACTGGGGACGTTGTACGGTCTGATGCTGGCCTCGCCGCTGTACCAGTGGCATTGATAACGAACAGTCACGACACGCAGTTATAAAGGTTAAACACGATGATATTTTCAAGACGTGATTTTCTAAAGGGTATGAGTGCTGCCGGAACGGTCGGCGTCAGTAAATCGTTATTTCCGTCATGGATGCCGCGCCTTGCTTTCCGCCAGCCATCACAGGCACCGGGTGATGTATTGGTGGCCGTTTTTCTACGCGGCGGTATCGACGGTTTAAGCGCGATCGTTCCTTATGGTGACGGTAAAAATTATTATGATGCGCGGCCATCCATCGCCTTACCGGAACCCGGTAGTGACAAAAACGCGGTGGTTGATCTGGATGGCTATTTCGGGTTTCACCAATCACTCGCGCCGCTCCACGATATTTATCAATCGGGCGCGTTGGCGGTTGTCCATGCTACAGGATCAATTGATCCCAGCCGTTCCCATTTTGACGCCATGCAGTTCATGGAAAACGGCACGCCCGGCAGCAAAAACGGCGGTACAGGCTGGGTTGGTCGCCATCTACAGTCGGCATCCTGGCAGAACGACTCGCCGTTTCGCGCGATAGGCATGGGCGCGATGGTTCCATCTTCGCTGCGTGGGCCCGTCTCGCCGCTGTCGATGCGCTCGATTGCCGATTTTCATCTTAAAGGGCGTGAGGGCGAGTTACGCCGCGCCGAGCAGGTGCTGTCCCAACTGTACGCGGTCGAAGCGCCGGTCGGAATGTTGGACACACAGGCCAAAATGATCTTCGAAACGGTTGATATGCTCAAAGCCTTGAACGTGGGCAGCTATCAACCGGCGAATGATGCCCAATATCCCGACGACAGCGAAGGCTTCGGGCAGGGACTCAAACAAATCGCCCAACTGATCAAATCGAACGTCGGTTTGGAAGTTGCCTGCCTCGATCTTGGCGGCTGGGATACCCACGAAAATCAGGGGACGCAGGGCGGTTTTTTCAGCGATCATCTGAGCATTTTGGGGCGCGGCTTGAGTGCTTTCTATGCCGATTTGGGCGAACAGATGCGTAATGTCACGCTGGTCACCATGAGCGAATTCGGGCGGCGCGTGTCCGAAAACGCCAGTCACGGTACCGATCATGGTCATGGTAACTTCATGCTGCTGATGGGCGGGGGTGTCAAGGGTGGCAAAGTCTATGGCACTTGGCCGACGCTGGCACAATCTGCCCTGAATGACGGTGATCTTGCCATTACCACCGATTACCGTGATGTGCTGGCGGAAGTGGTCAGCCAGCGGCTCAATAACCCTGCCATTAATGAAGTGTTTCCCGATTTTCAACATGCGCCGTTGGGCCTGGTCGTCCCGCGCTGATCGGATGATTTTAAGGAGATAATGATGATGTCTATTCGTATGAAATCACTGGCACTCTTGCTGCTGGTAGCCTTATTAAGTGTGGGGCTTGTACCCATTCAGGCACAGGATGATGCAGCCACCAAACAGAAAGTCATCCAGATTGCGGCTGACTCGGACATGTTTAAAGATTGGCTGGCCGCCCATCCCAATTACAAGTCGGATGCTTCCGGTCCCGATAACAGCGGTATCTGGTATGTCGAGTTTAAAACCGAGGCGGAGGGCGAATGGTTGGGCTACGCCAACGTTAACGCCAACACCGGTGCAATTCAGGATGCGTTCGCGCCCAAACCGCTGAGTACCGAGGTGTATCAGGAGCAGCTTCCGCAGATCACCGCCTTTGCTCTGGCTGATGCTGAAGTCCTTGCACGCCTCAACAACAACCCCAAACTCTGGAAAATGTATCCCGATTGGAATCGCTGGGAGGCCACGTGGGATGTGGTTTTCATGCGCGGTATTGATGGGATTGTGGTCAAACTCAAGTTTGATGAAAACCAGAATATTCAGATCGACAAGATTGTGGACGCGAATGAATTAAGCGCTGACGAAAAAACTGATAAAGCCCATGATGACGCCATTAACCTCGCGTATAGTGCCGACGGGGTAGGGGATGCCCTCAACGGTCATGACCGTTGGGCAACCTATGTCGAGGCGCAGGGTACGAACCGTTGGAGTGTGAGTTTTGTCGATGGCGATACCGCGCTGACGACCGTCCTCGTAGATGTGAAAGCCGGAAAAGTGTTAAAGGTTAAGATTAACTAACCGGATAAAAACGGCATATTTCCATAGAAGCCGGATAGATCAGCTATCCGGCTTTTGATTTCAGTTGACAGCCTGAATGTTCAGGGACTTCAGAACCTGGAAATTGCCGATCACCCGCTCGTAGATCTGCCATTCTTTGTCCGAAAGCTGCTGACGGATCTTATTTTCAATCCGGCTGGCACTTGCTATGACCTGGTTCTCAAGTGCTTTTCCTTCAGCCGTTAAATAAATCCGCACATTCCGCCGGTTGGAAGGATGCATACCCCGCTGAATAAGCCCCTTGCGTTCGAGGATATCGATGGTCGGGGTAAACGAAGCCGGTGCGCGTCCCACAGCCCGCGCCAACTGGCTTACGATCAACCCATCGCGTTCGTACAGCGTGCGCAGGATGTACCATTCGATAACTGCCAACCCTAGCGATTGGGTTTCCTGCTTATACAGCGCATCGATATGGCGCAATGTAATCGCGACATTACACCAAATCGACCCGCCAAAATTGAGGTCAACCATCATGCACCATCCTTGATGGTCTTTTCATAGGGTACAAATCCGGTCGCATGGCTCGGCATAATAAACCCTCCTTCTTTTTTAGGTATGTACACCCATAACGACGCGGAATTTGCAAAAAGGTTACTCAGTTTGAAAAAACGTGTTTGGATAGACGATCGTTGCTCAACAAAATTGACGTTGCCGCATGGAAATCGGCATCCAATTCAGGGAGGCAGCGATGAAATCTTAACTGTTTGACCGGTGTTGGAAAACTGTAAGACGATGTAATTTTGGGCTGGACAACAACGTGCTTCCCTCAGTAAATGAGAGAAATATTATCTTAATATATGCTCGTCTCGATTATGAATTATCAAACCATATTAAATGGTATCAATAATCTGTAGTACCAATAGACTATCGTATACGAAAACATCTTCAGTATTATCAGGAGGGTAGCAGCTAGCCTTGAGATAGTAAAACTGAGGATTTAGCTCGCAACACCAATCAGTCACTAACGCAAAATCAGTTTAGAAGAATAACCTTCGAGTTCAGACTTATTGATAACGGTGTGCTTATCGCATCTGACTCTTAGTTTAGGTTTTCCTGTTGCCGGTGCATTAATCCGGCAGCAAATGTCAGGAGGGAAAATGGCTACATTGCTTGGACAAAGTTTAGGCCAATATCAAATCCTGGATTTTCTGGGTGAGGGCGGCGTGGCGCATGTGTACCGCGCTCGCAGAATCAGCGAAAAAAACGACGTCGCGATCAAAGTCATTAAACCGGGCCTCGGCGACTTGAACGATCTTTTTCGAGGCATCAAGCGTGAGGCATTAGTCAGCACCGCCCTGCGTCATCCACATATTCTGAATATTTTCAGCTATGGCGAGCATGAAAAAACGGTTTACATGGTCATGCCGCTGCTGCCCGGTGGCAACCTGGCTGATCTGGTGCGTACCCGAAACCTATCACTTGCCGACATAAGTCATATCGTCGATCAAATTGCGTCGGCGTTGGATTACATTCATAGGCACGGGCTGGTACATCGTGATATCAAGCTCGAAAACATTCTCATAAATGAAAATGGTCAGGCTGTATTATCTGATTTCGGTCTTGTAAAAGCGCTGGATGACACAGCCAAGGACCGCTTCAGTGATAAAAATGAAGCCTGGCATTCAACCCGTAGAGGTACAGTCATCGGCACACCGGGTTATATGTCGCCCGAACAGTGCCGTTCCGAAACGGTGGACGCGCGTTCGGATGTGTATTCATTGGGTGTGATGCTTTTCGAATTGTTGACGGGCTGTTTGCCGTTCAATGCCGAAACATCAATTGAAGCCATGTACATGCACATTGCCAAAGAAGCACCACCCGTTACGTTTCTGAACCCCAACCTGTCACCCCAATTCAATCCCGTTCTCAGCCGCGCCCTTGCCAAGAAGCCCGAAGATCGTTACGCCTCGGCAGGGGAGTTGGCAGCAGCACTCAAAGCGGTCGTGATCAGTTTGGGTATTGCAGTCGAACCGGCGAGCGCAGATGTGCCACCGGCAGCCCATCCTGCTCTCAACCAGCCTGCGCCGTCCGTTCCAATGCAATCACCCGCGCCCAGGGCAAAACCGGCTTCATCCAAAGTTTCTTTTTCCAGTTTGGCAATGGCGATGGTAGCTGTAAGCTGCATTACCTTTCTCATGGTCGTACTGCTTGTGACCACCCATGCCTAAGTGACATTTTATGGGAAGTTCTTCCCATACCCGCCCAAGGAGATACGACATGGATTTTTTCCGTGCGCCGAACATTGCTGATCCACAAGCGGATCAGTTGGCGTCTGAATTGGTTTTCCTTCCCGACTGGCAAACAGCCGATTGGGATCTGTTTCTGGAACATACGCAAACCCAGATGTTTCCCCCCGGCAGCTTCATCTTTCGCGCCGGTTCTGCCGAACGTGTTTTGTATATCGTGGCTTTTGGCCGCCTCAAGATGCTGGTCAACCGCAACAAACGGTTGCCGCGCTTTAAGCTGATGGGTGCGAAGAAACCAGCTTCCATCAACGTCATTGAAACCGGTGCCGTGATCAACGAGCTGACCTTTCTGGATGGCAAACCAAGTCCGGCTACCTTCCAGGCCATAACCGAAACCCAGCTTATTTATCTGTCGTATGACGCCTTTAATTTGTTCGCGTCACTTTACCCCGAACTTGCCCGTGATGTACTTCAGGATCTGGGTCGATTGTTAGCAGTACAAACGCGCCGGTTAACCGATCTCGTTTCCTATTACACCGAGTAATCTATGATTAACAAAATCGCTTTTCCGACCTATCTACAAATGCGTCAGGTTGTGCCACAAAAAATGTGGCAAATGGCGCGCTTATTTACGGTCGGCCTCGGCTATAGTCTGGTCGTGACTTCATTTCTTCGTCCACAGGTCGCCCTGTTCATATTCTGGAAAATGCTGGTGCCTGTGCTTCCGATTTTGTTCTTCGTCGCACCGGGAATCTGGCGCAACATTTGCCCGATGGCCGCCTTGAATCAAACGCCCCGTTTGTTCAAATTCAGCCGTTCGCTGACACCGCCTGCCTGGTTAAAGAACAATGCCTATATGATCGGCATCGTCATGTTTCTGGTGATCGTGCCGACCCGGAAAGTCTTGTTTAACACCAACGGCACCGCCCTTGGATTCTTGCTGCTGTTTGTGTTTACCTCGGCCTTTGTCGGCGGCTACTTTTTCAAAGGCAAAAGTGGTTGGTGCAGTAGTATTTGTCCGCTGCTGCCCGTGCAGCGCCTCTACGGTCAAACGCCCATCATCAGCGTGCCCAATGCCTACTGTCAGCCGTGCGTGGGCTGTGCCAAAAACTGCTACGACTTTAACCCGTCGATTGCCAACATAGCCGATCAATACGATGGCGACCGTCGCTACAGTGGTTACCGCCGCTTTTTCGCGGGTGTTTTCCCCGGCCTGATTTTGGCTTTCTACATCGTCCCTGATCCGCCCAAAATCGACGTGCTTTCCATGTACGCCCGTATCGGTCTGATCGTGTTGGTTAGCCTCGGTCTATTTGTGATGCTAGACACCTTCCTTCGGGCATCATCATTCCGCTTATCGACACTTTTTGGTGCCATTGCCCTCAATTATTACTATCTGTTCAATATTCCTACTGCCGCCAACACCTTGCATCAGCTCTTTGGCATCACGCTTCCTGTCTGGATACTGTGGACGGCTCATCTGACACTGTTTGCCTTTAGCGCCCTCTGGATTTACAAAACCTATCGCAAAGAACGTGTTTATGTGCAGGAAGTCGCCGCGCGCTCGTCGCAGGTGCGTGTTAGCGCGGTACTCACCAATTCAATCGCTGTCCACCAATCGAAAATTGCGGGTAAGGCCGAAGTAACCATCAAGCCCGAAGGCAAGCGTATTCTGGCGACCCCCGGTTGTACCTTACTGGAATTGGCCGAGCGCAACGGCTTACAGCTCGAAACCGGCTGCCGTATGGGCGTCTGTGGGGCTGATCCGGTCGCTGTCCTCAGTGGCATGGATAACCTCTCCAAAATCAGCAGCGACGAACAATCCACCCTGGATCGCCTAGGGCTGGCTGAAAATACCCGTATGGCCTGCTGCGCCCGTGTCAAAGGGCCGGTATCGGTCGCGCTCAAACCGGAGAAACCGCGCGTATCCCGCAGCAGCGCGATTGTCGGTTTTCATCATGACGCATCCATCCATAACGTAGTCATCATCGGCAACGGTATAGCGGGCATCACAGCCGCCGATCATATCCGCCGCCGCCACCCCGATTGCCAGATTCACGTCATCGGGCGCGAAAAGCATCACCTCTATAACCGGATGGGTTTGGCACGTCTCATTTATGGGCGCTCGGCCATGCAGGGCTTATACCTCAACCCCGACTCATGGTACGACGAACACGGCATTACCTGCTGGCTCAATACACAGGTGACAGCCATTGATGCTCAGAGTCATACGCTCACCCTGGCTGACGGCGAGATCCTCCCCTATGACCGCCTGATTATCGCGATGGGCAGCAGCAGCACCGTTCCGCCGATTGTCGGGTATGGATTACCCGGTTCGTTCGTGCTGCGTGAAGCCGATGACGCCATGCATATGCGCGAGTTCGCCCAACACACCGGCAGCAAACAGGCCGTGGTCGCGGGTGGTGGCTTGCTCGGTTTGGAAGCGGCCTATGCCCTCCACAAGCTCGGCCTTGATGTGACGGTACTCGAACGCTCACGCTGGCTCATGCGCCGCCAATTGGACGAGCGTGGCGGACACTTTCTGCAGCAGTATTTAGCCGCGATGGGTGTCAGAGTCGTTACCGAAGCCGAAACCGAATCGCTGCAAGGTGTCGAGCGCGTCGAAGCGGTTGTTCTCAAAGACCGCCGCACCTTACCCTGTGATGTGTTTCTGGTTTGCGCGGGCATCAAACCCAATATTGATCTGGCTGTTCAAGCCGGTCTGGCGACCAAAAACGGCATTTTGGTAGATGAGCATATGCGTACCAATGCGCCCCATATTTATGCCGTTGGCGATGTGGCCGAATTTGCCGGACAGGTTTATGGACTCTGGCCGGTCGCGGTCGATCAGGCACAGGTCGCGGCCACCAACGCGGTCAGCGGCGATAAGATCTATGTCGAGAAACCACCCAGCACCATGCTCAAGGTTGCCGGTGTCGATCTCATGTCGATTGGCCGCATTGAACCCGAATCGACCTTTGATGAAGTCATTGCGCTGGAAGAACCCGAAAGCTTTCACTATCGAAAGCTGGTTGTGGCCGATGGCAAAATTGTTGGGGCCATCTTGCTCGGTTACACCCTCGAAATTCCACTCGTAAGTGCCGCCATCAAAGAAGGCCGCAATGTCGAGCCGATCTTGGATGAACTCCGCGCGGGCAACTGGCAAATTCTGGGCGATAGCGAGGATGAATTACCCCTCGAACCGGTTCGCCGCAGTAAAGCACTGCATTTGGCGCATTGATCGATCTGCTGGCATCACCTCTTTAAATAAAACCTCCCCTACAGAGTCACATCTGTAGAGGAGGCTTTTTAATTCAGTTCCCGATTGACGCTAAGGCGTTGGCGTATCGGTTGGTGGTTCCGTTGCCGTCGGCAGTGGTATGTCGGTCGGCGTGTTAGTCGGTATATCTGTCGCCGTCGGCACGTCGGTTGGCGTATCCGTTGCGGTCGCCGTTGCCGTTGGGATGTCGGTTGGCGTGTCCGTTGCGGTCGCTGTTTCCGTCGCCGTCGGCATGTCGGTTGGCGTATCCGTCATGCTCGCCGTTGCCGTCTCCGTTAGGGTAGGCGTATCGGTCGGCGTTTCCGCCGCCAGCTTGCTGAAGCTGCCGCCTACTGTGATGACCAACTGCGGCGCGTTACCGCCCGTTCGGCTTGAGAAACTCGTCTGCGTGTTACTGGTAGTTGCCATCGCCAGATCATATGCACCGCTGCCCGTCACCAGAGCGGTTACATCCACCTCTGTCCATGTGTTAGCCACGATAGCGCCCGAATTGCCCAAACTGCTGCCCAGGGCTGGCGCGTTGCTGAAGTTGATCGTCGTCTCACCCCATCCGCCGCTTGTGCCGTACACAGTATAGCCAACGCCCACAGCCGTTTTGGCAAATACCCGCAGTTTGGCGCTGATGACACTGCCCGACAGGGTGGGCACATCGAAGTGCAAATAGCTGCGTTGGACAGGCGAGGCGTCCGTAAGTAACGAGATGCTGGTGCCATAATTAACGGTCGGGTTAGCATCGCTCACATAACTGTCAAACGCCACTGGAACGGTAACGATATTGCCACCAGCCGTTGTAGCAGTCGGTGTGGGCGTCAAAGTCGGCGTATTCGATGGTGTGAAACTGGGCGTAAAGGTCGGTGTATTCGATGGCGTGTTCGACACGACCGGAGTTGCCGTCTTAGTCGGTGTGTTGGTTGGCGTAAAGGTCGGTGTATTCGATGGTGCAGCTCCCGCTACGACGATCACCAGCTCCGGTGAATTCGTGCCGGTGCGGCTGGAGAAATTGGTCGCCGTGTTGCTGGTGGTTGACATCACCAGATCGACCTGACCCGCGCCGGTCACGAGTGCGGTTACATCGGCTTGCGTCCATGTGTTGGCCGTGATGCGACCCGAACCGCCGCCCGCTGCACCCAGAGCCGGTGCGTTGCTGGAGTTGATGGTCGTTTCACTCCAACTGCCATCAGTGCTGTAGACGCCGTAGCCGGTTGTCTCGGCAGTATTGGCAAACACCCGCAGCGTGGCGCTGACGATACTGCCTGATAGGGCAGGGACGGTGAAGCGTAGATAGCTCCGTTGGACCGGTGAGGCATCCGTTCGCAGTGAAACACTGTTGCCGTAATTAGTGCCAGGGCTGTCACTGTTCACATAAGCATCCGCACTCGGCAGCACCGTGATGGTTGACCCACCGGCTGTCGTAGCAGTCGGCGTGGGTGTAAGAGTCGGTGTCAGCGTCGCGGTGAAAGTCGCCGTTGCTGTAAAGGTGTTGGTGGGCGTGAACGTATTAGTCGGTGTGAAAGTCTTCGTCGGCGTCGATGTATTAGTCGCTGTGGCGGTATTGGTCGGTGTATTGACCGGCCCGCTGCCATTTACCCTGACGACCAATTGGGGTTGATTGACGCCGCCCCCTTCTTTACTGATGAAAGTGGTAGCTGTACCACTCGTGGTCGACATCACCACATTGTATTGACCTGCGCCCGTCACTAACGCGGTCACATCCACCTGTGTCATGGTGTTGGTGACGATGGGACCCGAATTGCCCAGCGTGCTGCCCACTGCTGGCGCGTTGCTGTAGTTAATGGTCGTCTCACCCCATCCGCCGGTTGTATTGGAGAGTGTGTAACCGGTATTATTACCGCTGGTCGGATAGATCTTGACTACCGCACTCAGGACGCTGCCCGGCAATGTGGGTACATCGAAGCGCAGGTAGCTGCGTTGGATCGGTGTGGCATCCGTTCGTAAAGTCGTGCTCAGGCCAAAATTGGTGCCCATGTTGGAATCGCTGACATAGCTGTCAGCCGTTACGGTGAACGTTTGCTCCGTAATGATGGGCGTTGTGATCGATGCCGCCGTTGATTGTGCCGAGTGGTTGTTGGCAAGGTCAAAAGCGTCAATCTGATAGCTGTAAGTTGTGTTGCCTTGTATCGTGTTATCGGTGTAAGTTAGGGTTTGACCACTGACAGTGGTTAGCGCTGAACCATTGCGATAAATCGTGTAGCCGTTCACGCGCGTATCGTCTGTAGATGCGTTCCATTGCAGGTTGACGTAGGCTTGGCTGTTTAAAGTTGCGGTCAGGCCAGTCGGCATGGATGGTGGCGTGGTATCGACCGGAATACCATGACAGGCGACAGTCCCCGAGTCCAAAAGTGTGCCGGACGAATTGATGTATTGGAACATCATGCTGCTGGCGCCCAGGGTCATTTTCAGTGCGCCCAAAGCATTCGGCATTGTATCGAAACCGACTAGCATACGCGTATCGTTGCGGGCGAAGGTCTGTACACCGTGTCCACCGCCGCCCGCTACGAATTGCGTGATGCCCTGAGAACTGGGATTGCCGTTCAGATCAAGCGACTGCCAGCGTTGGTAATCATGGTCATGGCCGGTCAGCACCACATCGACACCGCTTTGCACCATCAATTCCCACATCGCATTCATGCGGGGTGTATCGCCTTGCGGCCCCACGCTGTAAACCGGATGATGAAAATAAGCGATGGTACACAATGCGGAGCTGTTGGCTAAATCGTTAGCCAGCCATTGGTATTGGGGTTTCCCCGGTGCGACTTGATTAAGTTCACTGCTCGAATTGATAGCGATAAAATGCCACCCGCCCGCATTGTAGCTGTAGAAGCTTTTGCTCGGGTCCATGTTCCAATATTCGAAGTAACCGGGTGCGACACCATTTTCATACTCATGGTTACCGATAACAGGGTTGGTGATGCTGCGAAACTTTCCAAAGTAGGTGGTGGGTGTACCATACCAGTTGCTAAACTCTGTATAAGTGCCTTTTTCATACACATCGCCCAGATACAACATCATGCTCGGATTCCATGTCGCAATCTGGTCGGTAACGGCTGGTGCTTCACCACTGGCACCGTCACCTGTAGCGGCCACCACGAACGGTTGCGCCGGTGAAGCCGGAGCATACGGCATAAAGTTCATCGGGTTAACTGGTGGTGTCGTAACACCATTGGCAAAGGTCAGGTTGATCGCTGCCTGGCTGGCATTCTGAGCATCACTCAGACTTGCGATGACCGATAAGGTGTAAGCGCCATCGACAAAATGATCGCTCGGTAGTGAAAAGGTGTAGGGTGACTTAAAAGCGGTCAGTAGATAATTGGCCCCCAGCGAAAATGTCAATTTACTGACTGCTGGATGTGTACCTGTTCCCCATCCCACTGTCGCCGTTACGGTACTTTGACCGCTGATGGTCGCACCGTTTGTTGGCGCTGTAATACATACTGTTACCGTGTATGTACCGGTGGGTGAACTTGTTGTGCAGTTGCTTCCGCTCTGGGCTAATGTCGTGTCGGCCTGTGAGACTGCTATCACCATGAAGCAGACCACAACCAGCAGTTTAAGAAGATGCTGTGATAGGTTCAAAAGCATAAAGACTCCGGGTAATGCTATCTACAACGATACAGATCCCTCCAACAGAATTATTCGCCATCTTATGTACACTCCATTTGGAATGCAGTGCGAATAATATGATGTACTTTTAATTTGTTCAAAGAATAGGGGGTGTAACTAACTATTAACTAACAAAATTCTTTAATAACACCAGCCAATGTACGAAAACACAAACCATGTTATGAAGGATTTTAAACCACTCATCAGTAACCCATGATAAGAGTATGAAATCGATAGAGCCCTTTTTCACCGAAGAAATAATCCTTAATATTCCATTTTGTTGTCTTATGTTCGAGCAGTTTAAGGTTGGTAAATGGTTTGTCTGTCAGCATTCGTTGGACGGCTTATAGGCTGGGTAATGCAAGGGTTATTTTGCAAGGCAGCACTTCACCGCAAGGGAAAATACCAGCTTTTTCCCCGTATTTCTACAGCACCTTGCAAAAACCTTACAAATACTATCGGGGCAGGTAAGCGGTGAAAAGCACTTTCTTTTGTAGGGGCAGGACTGTGACCCGACCTGTATGACTAAAAACAGGGTGAAACTTTAATTGGAATCTGCTTTTGTAGGGACGAGGCAGGCCTCGTCCGGCCTTTAAAGCCCCAATACTGTGGACTATCAGCAGAGTGAGCCTGCGAACGTTGCTGATGTGGGTTGGGGAAGGGCGCATATCTTCGCCATCGCTGAACACGCAAAAAATATCCGGCACAGCTTGGTGCGGTCGCGAGGTGAGCCTCGATTGTCTTGAAAGGCCAAGCTTACTTATTCGGCTGTAAGCTGTTCGCCTAAGGGTTCTGCTGCTATGCGCCGCTGCGCCGCTTGTAATAAGAGCGCGCCCCCTAACATCGTGGCGATGGAAGTGATGCACGTCAAACCGCCATCACTGATCATGACCGTAGCTAAACCAAGACATAAACCGACGAATACAAGAAGGCCACCAAGTACATTCATAATCTTATCGACCTCACAACATAAAATTTATTCCCTTAAATCGAAACAGGTGTCAGATTGTTCTGACGAATCCCACTAATCGTGTCGCGAATACTTATTCTATGAAAACAATTTATAACGGGGCTGTCATGGGATAAGTGGACTGTTTTTTATCTGCAAAAATGCGCTGCAAAACCTCGACAAATTGCAGCTACCCATCATCTCAATAAACCAACCTCGGCTGTAAAACCTATTCGCCACTTTGAGATTTGTAAGCGCCGGATATTCGTATTTTTCACGCGTCAAATGACCGCTTGGAGTTTGTAAACTCGAACTGAAACACATTGACACAATTGAAACTTTTGTTCTATAATAAGATATATGTTGTATTCACCCCATGAGCGAGAAACTACAGGAGGTATGAGGGAACACTGTCTTTTCGTAGGTGCGGGTCTTTGACCCGACCTGTATGACAAAAAACACGGAGAAACTTAATTGGAATCTGCTTTTGTAGGAACAAGGCCTGCCTCGTCCGACCATCCACCCCGTATCAAGCTTAGCAGCCACAGCAGCAGCAGTTGGCACAAATGGCAGGCGGTGGCAACACCCGAACCATCCGCCGCAATCGTGCCAATTCAGCGGCAGCCAGCGAGCCTCCCGCTGGCACAAAATGCCAATTCAGCGCCGCGCTCCCTCACATCCGCCTGCCATTTCAGCGGAAATCATGCAAATTATGCGCAACATGCATTAACAATTGCATAATTTGCAGCATTTTATGGCTAATAACCCAATTTGGCGCGGCTTTTAATCACTTTGGTGTCATGGGCTTTGGCATAACGCAGTGTTGTGGCTTCGCTGACATGTCGGGCAATCACTTTGACATCCCCGATATACGTGCCCGACTCCAACAGGTCACTAATCAGCGTCCGGCGGGCAATCACTTTGACATCCCCGATATACGTGCCCGACTCCAACAGGTCACTAATCAGCGTCCGGCGGGCATCATGCGGTGCGAAGTCTTTATAGAACTGCTTATACAGGCCATCGTCGGTCATCGGTACATCTTGTCCTAGATGGTCACCTTTCAGAACGCGCGGGAAGATATAAACCCGATCCGACACATGGATTTGCCACGCCTTCAAATGACGCGCCAAACTCCCCAGGAACGGTACATAATCCATCGCGTCGCGCTGGCGGCCTTTCCCACCGATAATCTTGATATGTTCCTGCTCGAAATCAATATCTGACCATTTGAGTTTCACGGCTTCGAAGCGCCGCAGTCCGGCATAAAACAGCACCGCCAGCAGTGCCCGATTACGTAAGCCTCGTAAAAAAGGTCGCCCGTTTACAGCCACCGGATAGGCTGCGATCAGCTCGTGTACCTGGCTTCCATCCAGCCGCTTACCAGGACGCTTCTTACCTTTGGCGTTCGGCTCGACTGCCACATCATCAATCGATAACTTCATCAACTTGAGCTGCGCGTAGTACGTTTCCAGCACTACATTTGACGTGTCGGCGCTGTAAAGCGTTTGCACCAACCGTCGTAAATGCGTCAGCCGTGCCTGTTTGGTCGAACGGGACAAATTACGGCTTTGCAGGTAGCGCATGACGTTCGGTGCAGATAATTCGTCAGGGTTAACGCCTGCGCTGGCGCACCACGTCCGCCAATCAGTATAGGTATGTTCATACTGCCGTCGGCTGGCCGTAGACATACCGCCTAGCAGAACCTCCAGCATTCCGGCATAGTCGGGCAGGGGAGAAGCCAGGGAGTTTGCGTGAGTGGTTATGATGTTCATAGGGTTATCCATACTCGGCTGTTTTACTTTGGAACTTTGTTTGCTTTATATCAATGCTGTTGAAGCCACGCGTTGATGTGATCTCGAATTTCGGCATAGTTTTTAGCCAACATAAAATGATCGCCTTGAATCTCAATAAAAGTTGCCTTACTTTCCATCTGGTTCGCGTACGCTTTTAGCATATCAGCCGGCATTCGTTCATCGTTATGACCTGCTAGAACAAGTACGGGCAAGTTCGAGTTTTTGGCATCCACTGAAGCCCCCGAAATAAGTATCAATCCGGCAGCCTCGCTCGTCAATTTGTAGGCCAATTCGCTGATACCGACCGCGCCGTTCGAAAGCCCGGCCAAATAGATCCGGTTAACCCCGCGTTGATGGAGATAATCAATCGTTTCCCGTAGCGTAGCTTCACCATCGGCGCTCCACCAATCGCCGTTCCAACCCACAGATGGGCATACCGTGAGTCCCTGCCGCGCGCGCACCGTTTGGGCAATCAACCAGCAGGGCATAGTAAAGTTCCCCGCGAAACCATGTAGGAAGATGATGCCCATCTGGATAGGCTGCTGAGTGTCAGGCTCGATGACTACCGCGTCAAAAGCATTTGGATGTTCTAACTTTAGATACGTTCGCACAAATGGAGAAGGAGTTAAGGGCTGCTCGTTCGCCATCCCATGATAACCGGCATACATGGCGTCCATCAGCCCAATCTGTTCATCTGCTGAAATCCATCCGATGAGTGATAAAACACGGGTCGAGACGAGCGACACGTCCTGCTCATCGAAAATACAGTTGATCAAACACAATGGGGTTCTGCCTGGCAAGGTGATCATGCTGATGCTGTTACGACCTCTGAGCAGGAACACCCGAACCACAGCCACGATGATAATCAACCCTAAGCCCAACCACAAAGCGCGTCTAAATTTTGCGAATCCCCAACTGACGCTCTCGATACCAACGACGACCGCCAGTGTTCCGACCACGTACAGTAGGCCGGACACCGTAAGCGGAGTCATGATAACCAGAGCAATGAGCATGACGACGGGTACGAGCAAAATTAAACTGATCACGCGCGTAATTGTTCGGAAGCTAGCTTGTCTTCTATCGAGGCCATTGGTGACGGCGTTGGCGCTGTTCATCGGGTTATATGACTTTGAAAATAGATCATGACAACTGGCATTTACATGACCTATTTTAACCCCGGATCACACTATTTGCTTGACATCCCAATACGTGAATCGGGGTTATTGATGAGCAGTTTTGGACTTACGGCAAGCCAATCGTAAAACTGTCGGACGCGCTCCATGTCAAACCATTGTTGCCGCTCACACGCCAGTAATAGACACCTTTACCCGGTAGCGCAGCAACGTTAAGCGACAGTTGATCAGCCGCGACAATCACTGCTGGATAGACCAATGGGCTGAAGGTCGGTGATTTGGATATTTCAACTGTGTACTGTGCTGCTCCGGTTATCCGATTCCACGTCAGGGTTGGAGTTGTCGAAGTGAAGTAGTTACGCAGTGGCGCACTTCCGGCCCCCGGAACAGAAGCGCTGAAGATACTTAATAGATTGTTTTCCTGAAAAGAATCAGCATGTGCGGGTGTGAAGGTTTGGACTGCAAAATAGTAAGCCGTAGTCGAGGATAAATTGGAAATATCACAGCTCGGGACTGTTTTATCAGCAGTGATACAGCCTAAGGTAGTGAATGGGCCATTTACACTGCTGCTGTAGCCGACTTTATAGTAACCGCCATGATTGGTGTAGAGGATCGGTGTCCAAGAAACCCGCATATCGTGATTGGGTAACGTGACTGCCTGGACGTTGGTCGGTGGTACGGTCTGTGAGTTATCCCAATTGGGCTGCTTGGCGTTTAACCAGGTGATGAGATTGGCGTCGGAAGCCGTTAGCATATTGAATTCGATGGCAAAGGTCTGCATGTTGGTGAGATTCGCAAGTTCGCGAGGAATATCCCCCTTTAATTGGTTATCAGCCATATCAAGCAATGTCAGATTGGTTAGATTGCCGAGTTCCTTCGGGATACTTTCGCTTAATCGATTGTGCGCTAAAAATATCTCTTGCAAATTTACGAGATTACCAAGTTCAACCGGGATCCTGCCGGTCAAATGGTTAAATGCCAGTTCAACATGTTTTAGATTGGTGAGTTTACCGAGTTCCGGCGGGATACTGCCGCTCAGGTTGTCATTGAGCAAATCAAGAACCTGAAGGCTGATCAGATCACCGAATGTCGACGGAATGCCACCACTCAATTGATTGGCAGTTAGTCCTATACCCTGTAATTTCGTGAGTTTGTGCAAGTCCGGAATGGGACCGGTCAAAGCATTCGAATTTAACCCCATACTTATCAAGTTAGTCAACTCACCAAGCGACGATGGAATAATGCCGCTGAGCTGGTTATATGCCAGATCGAGATATTTTAAGTTTGACAGGCTGCCGAGTGACAGCGGAATATTGTTGATCAACTGATTAGTATTTAATCTGAGATCTTGCAAATTAGTGAGGCTGCCGAGCGATAAGGGAATACTACCGCTCAGACTATTAAAGCCCATATTGAGCACCTGCAAGCTCAACAGGCTGCCCATTGAAGTCGGAATACTGCCACTCAAATTGTTGCCGTAGAAAAAAATCTCTAGCAAGCCCGACAAATTACCAATTGAAGTCGGAATGCTGCCACTGAGATTGTTTGCACCGAGGTAGAGATGCAAAACATGGCCTAAATCACAGCCGATACCATGCCAGCTACAGGGTGTGGTGGTAACCAGCCAATCAGTGTGATTGGTCCAGTTTGCTCCGTTGGTACTGTTATAAAGATCAACCAGCGCGTTGCACTCGGTGGTGGGTATCTCGGATACCCCGTCACAGAAAGTCAGCAGCGCATTGGTTGATTTGATAAGTGAAGTATTAGTGTCGCTCAACTGATGTACAGGGGCGCTTTGTGGCGCGCTGTTGTTTGCTGCGTAGATAGCTATGGGGAGCAGCAGCAGCGCGATAACGAGTTCAACTGCCAGGGCAATCGACTTCAAAAAATGGGGTTTATTTATCATGATGTTCCTCAAAACATTCGTAACTGTAGTTCGGAGAGGTTAGTACGGAGAAGATACGAATGTAAAACTGAAAGATTATTTTGATAATAGAATATATGAAGACTGCTAAATATTACCTAACACAATTAAATACTGCCCCTAAAACAGGTCAGGAAAAACAAATATTGTCATCAATTTGCCGTGAATAAAGTAACCGAGGCCTTAAACCGCTTTAGCAGCGGTCGATGCTAGCGCAGATTTATTGGTGTTTCAGTCGTTGACAATGTTGGCTGGTAAATTTGGAAACGGATAGTGAAGGTTTATTTTTTGTAAATGAATCGTACTCTAATACTATAGACCCCTTTGTGAAAAACGTATATTGTCACCAATGATTTAATGCTATCTTAAGGCTAACCATTGATGACAAAATCTAGATGGCTGCTTACTGGAATTGTCGGTGTTGCGGCAGTCACAGTAGGGCTTACAGTCACTTCACAAATCTTAGGACAGTCGGCACCCTCGTCGGAGTGGACGCAGGACGCACACGATGCCCAGCGTACGGGTTATACAGCCGAAGAACCACTCGAACCCTGGAGTCTTCTGTGGACGTGGAACGGCCCTGATGCCAATGGTGGTACGGGCGGTCATACCTATAATGCGCCAGCCGAAGCGCACACAGTCACGGGTGGCACCAATATTTATGTTCCGGCAGGCAGTCAAGGTATTTATGCCCTGGACAAAAAGTCTGGCCGCCAAACATGGAATGTAAAAACCACTGCCTTTAATGCGACACCGGCTTATGATGTCAACACCGGTCAGTTGATTGCAGGGGGGGCGGATGGTCGCCTCTACAAAATTAATGTGATTACTGGAGCCGTGACCGCCACTTATAGCGCTGGAAGCCCTATCAATAAATCTGTTTTGCTTATGGGATCATTTGCCTATGTGGTGACCGATAGCGGTCAACTGCATAAGGTCAATATCAGTAACATGACAGCCGCATGGGTTTATAGTGCTAACGCCCCGATTGCGACACCCCCTTCATATTCAGCCAGTCGTGACGCTATCATCTATGCGACTAACGATTTATTTGTTCATGCCGTAAAAAATGTTGATGGTACGGTGAAATGGCGCGTGAAGCCCACGCCTAACGCGGCAGGATTTCCCAACGAGTTTGACGGTTATTGGCCGGTGATTGCCGAGCAGCACGGGCTGGTTTTCGTGAGGATGCGCCTCGACCATAACAGTGGTTTGTGGGGCGGCCCCGGTGCGGGTGGGATGTATCCCAATTCGAATGCCGAAACACGCACTTTTCTCCAAAATAACCCGACCCTTAAGAACCTGTTTGCCCTGAGCCTCGATACCGGCGCAGAAGCCTTTGTTCCGGCTGTAGGCTATGGCGGTGTCGAAGCCATTGTGAACAATCAGGCTTATCTGGATTTGGGGCCGGTGCCGGTAGTGAAGATGCTGCCGGGAAATATCGAAGTTGCCTACATGATGTTCCGCAGTGGACAGAGTAAACCGCCCGACGGTCGTTGGGATTCGAACATGGGCGAAATGGTGCTGGATAACTCCACTGTTCCCGGTCTGGCTGCCGGTGATTTGCGATTCGTTAGTTTCCCGAATTCCAGCGCGTTTATTACGGATGAACAAACCCCCTTTACAATGGCCGGAAGCACCCTCTTTCGCGCTCATTGGGGGGCGAGCGAAAGCATTAGCATTTTGAATCGCTCCAATAATCTGGGGCTGAGCTATAGCACACCGATTACCTCGCAGGCTCACCCACCCGTCATTCGACGGCAGCAAGCCTGTACCAACTTCAACCCGACTACCCATTCGACCACCTGCGGCCTCACTTTGTTTGGCGATGGGCGTTTCTGGAATGGCCCGGGATGGTGGGTTTACTGGAATGTTCTTGATCCGCCAACACCTGTGCGCTCGGCTTATAGTGAAGGTGTTCTCCCGCGCTATACCTATGTCAGCGATGGGTTGATTGTAGTGGAAGGTAACGGTGGTGATCTATTTGTGATGAAACACAGTGGTACAGCGATGGGTGGTGGATCTGGTGCAGGCACAACACCAACGCCGACCAGCGTGCAGCCTACCGTCACCCTAACGAAAGCGCCTGCTACCGCGACCGTAATACCGACGCTCACCCCCGTATCACCCACTCAGACGCCGGTCAGCAGTTCGGGTACGCCACAGGTGACGTCAATCGCAGCCAGCGCGCCCTCGGTTGGCCGTTATCTAAAGTTTGAAACGACTTTCCAGATTAGCAAAACCTATTCCGCTAGTTCAATGCTGCCCTATTACTACTACGACCCCAGCGACGCGCAGGGGATAAACGGCATTTCCATTGATGGGCATTTTGTGTCACCATCAGGCCGCGAACTGGTGGTACCAGCCTTTTACTATCAGGATTATGTGCGGTCAGGCACGACTCAAGAGGTCATGACGACCAACAATACCTTCGCGTGGAAGCTGCGTTTTGCGCCCGATGAGTTAGGTAACTACAGCTACTTTATCACCATCACCGATAAGAACGGCACAACCCGCTATCCGGCATCCGGTGGGATGGCACTCCAGTCGGTGGCCTCTGCATCCAAGGGATTTGTGCGTGTTTCCCCGCGTGACTCACGCTTTATGGAATTCTCGAATGGCGAAAGTTTCGTGCCGGTTTCTGCCGGTCATCAATGGTGGAAAGGCGGAACGGGACTTCGCAGCCTGGACTATGAAAAAGCGTTCGATGACTTTGCCAAGAACGGTATCAATTTGACGCGTATCTGGGATCAAAATGATGGTTACGCCTTGACGGTTGAGGGCCACTACGACCAATATGCTTTCCCCGGAGATTTCAATCCGCAGGATCAGGGTATCGACATCAATACCCTGCCCAAAGGCACCCAAATGAATCAGCGGGGTAACGCCGAAGAAGACAAAATTATCGAGGCTGCCGAACGTGATGGGGTTTATATCCAGCTAACCTCGCACAGTGATCCTTACTGGATCTGGGATGCCTCGGTCAACAATGCAGTTCCAGTGGGTTGGACGGATGCCGCGCGTATCCGTTACTGGCAGCGCAACTTCCGCTATCGTGTTGCCCGTTGGGGGTATTCGACATCGATTCTGGCGTGGGAACATTGGAATGAAACGGGACACGTTTTACTCACGTCAGATGTCTACAAGTTCTATCAAACTTATGGTCAATATCAGCAGCAGGTTGATCCTTATCATCATTTACGAACTACATCGCAAGGCTCACAAACATGGAGTCCCGGTTTCTGGTCTTCGCCAGTCGTTGATCTGGCGAATTACCACGACTATATGATGATCTCGCGCTACAGTGCCGATTTGACCTACGATGCGGCGAACTTCGTCTACCGGTTCGCGCAATGTCTGCGGACCGCGAACGGGAGCCAATGTGGTCTTGGATTAGGCGACGGTTCAAGCTGGCAAGGTTCGGCCAAGCCTTACATCTGGGGTGAACTGGATACGGGAACCTCGTCATGGAATCAAGCCAATCCGCAACCCAAGGCTACCCACGATGTACGCTGGGCGGGGTTGATGTCACCGTTGGGAACCGCCCCGATTGACTGGTATTGGGACTCGCAATCCGACAGCTTTATTGCCACCAAATACGCCGAGGCCAAAATCGCCAGCAACTTCTTTAAGGGCATCGACTATGCCGGTAAGAACTTTACTTACCTCTCGACTGGCGATGTACTCCTCACTTCGCAGGCTATTACGCCTAGCAATGCTCAGTTACGCGTTTTAGCGATGCGTGCTGGCAGCGGAACAGAAGCCTATGCGTGGGTACAAAATAAGGGTAACTCACTCTGGAATCAGACTGCGGTTCCAGCAGCGATTAATGCCACCTTCCCGATTGCCCAGATGGCGGCAGGTAATTATCACATTGAATATTGGGACACCTATACCGGACAGATCACCGATGGCGGTGTGGTTCCGGCTGTGAACGGTACCGTGACGGTGACCGTCAATGGCTTGAGCAAAGACGCAGCCATCAAGATTATATCGACCAGCCAACCGGCCCCGACGTCCACGGCGACCCCTGTTCCGGTCAGTCCGACACCCAGCCCGACACCAACAGCTACTGTCGGGACACCGACTGTCACGCCAACGGTTACAGCTATACCAGCGACGGCCACGGCGACATTTACCGCAACACCGACCGTCACGGCTAAACCGCCCACGATGACGCCAACAGCTACGACCAAGCCACCGACGGCCACATCCGTACCGCCAACGGCTACACGTATACCGCCAACAACGACGCCAATCCCACCGACCGTGATACCCACTGCAACAGCGGTAACGGCTCCCAGTTTGCTGGTGGATGTCGCGCCCGCAGCGGGGAATGTGGGCGATACGATCACGGTTAATCTGAAGCTCTACAACGTAACCAATCTTTACGGGCTTGAGACGGCATGTACGGTCAATCCTGATATGCTGACGGGCGTCAAACATACGGATGGTGATGGGTTTAACAGCGCCAATAGTTTTATCATCGACCAGGGTTACAAGACCAACGGCAGTTGGTACATTGGCGCCAGTCATTTGATGCCCAACCCGGCTATCACGGGTAATGTGACGGCCTTTAGCTTGAACTACACTGTGAAAGCGCTCGGCAGTACACCGGTGATCTGCACCGTCGTCGGGCTGGATTTTAATAGTAATCCTATCCCGCTGGCGGTGATCAACGGGGTATTTAATAACCCGAACGGGAATATGATGCCGGTGATCGCAGCGGCAGCATCGATCCCCAGCCCGACGCCTGTGCCAACGGCTGTCGCGCTGGCTTCGACCACAGGCAGTACGATTGCGGGTGTGCTGACTTACCCCGGCACAACCGACAACTCCGGTATTGTGGTGGGGTTATTCTCGGGCAGTACGCTGGTCATGCAGGTTAAAACCGATGCTTCGGGCGCTTATCAACTGACGGCTGTACCCGTTGGTACATACACGCTGGCATGGGGCGCACCGCAAGCTGTTCCTACCCAGCATACGGTCGTCATTGACTCTGATGGTCAAATTATCGACATGGGTACAAACGCTGTACCGATGGGCGATACCGATAGTAACGGGAGCATCGATCTGCAAGATGCCAGCTTGATCGCGATTAACTTCGGGACACAGTCGGATGTTGTACCGAACGCCGACCTGAACCATGATGGCAAGATCGATATTTATGATCTGGTGATCGTCGGCGCAAACTTCGGTGTGGCAGCGCCTGTTATCAAATAGCGACTGCTTCATCCGTAAACACGTACCCTACCCCATGTCCTCTCTTTTGCCCGTGCGGAAGAGAGGACATTTTTATGTGGCGGCAACTATTCAAAATGATGCGAATTATGCAAAGTTGCTGCACATTTTGCATCATTTGCATGATTTCCGCCGAAATAGCAGGCGGATGTGAGGGAGCGCGGCGCTGAATTGGCATTTTGTGCCGGCGGGAGGCTCGCTGGCTACCGCTGAATTGGCACGACTGCGGCGGATGGGTCGGGTGCTGCCACCGCCTGCCATTTGTGCCAACTGCTGCTGCTGTGGTGGCTTTCATTTTAGGTTGCAGGTGATGGGCAGTTGAGGTCATGTGGTGTTCTCCGAGATCGTGCGGGTGTGAGGACGGGTGTGATTGATGTACAGGTATGTGCGTTAAGGGGTGGTGAATGGTCAAAACCCCACCCCCCAACCCACATCAGCAACGTTCGCAGGCTCACTCTGCTGATAGCCCTCATGGCGAAGGGGAGCAAGACCACGTTCGAGGGAAAATATTCGACGTGTTTCAGCGTCAATATCATCTCCACCGTTTAGTGTTGTGCTACCTTTGTCGGGTAGGGCTGAATCAAGTGGTGGACAGCGAAATTTACCCCCACCCCAACCCTCCCCCGCAAGCGATGGAGGGAGCCAATACAGGTTTGTGGGTCATTAGATGCACTTTTTCAGCGGAAATGCGATGTCCACCGTTTAGTGCGGTGTTTGTCGAATACACACTTTAATATAGAACAAAAGTTCATAATTGTCAATGCGAATCTGTTCGGATAGGACGGCATTCAGTGGTGGCGGAAACACTTTGCTCTATGTACCCCACCCCCAACCCACATCAGCAACGTTCGCAGGCTCACTCTGCTGATAGCCGAGGCGTCAGGGAGGGGAGAAAATGCAAGATTCGGGTGCGAAAATGTTTCCACCGTTTAGGGTGATTCTACCTTTGTTCGGGTAACTGGTAGCAGCCGGTACTCAAAGGTTATTAGGCGATGCGCTGAGTTTTTGCACGATCCGCATTAATAATGGCAACTGCTTCATCAAGCGTTTTGACAAAGCCACCAAAACCCGAGGGGCCTTGCGGGCCTTTCTTCATGAACATTTTACCAATTGCCTCGATCACCGCCCGTACAAATCCAGATGATCCACGCGAACCGGCAATGATAGAGATCTTGATATTGTTTTGTTTAGCCAACTTCATAATGCCCTGCTTGATATGCGGCATCGGGTTACCGGCAGGCATACCAACCTCATCATAGAAAATGGAATCGACACGGTGAGTGACCCGATTGGCCTCGGCAATAATCTGATCTACTGCTGAGTGATAGTCCGGCCATGTGGTGTCTTTGGCGATCGTGGCTATCAAAATCGTGTGTTCATCGTCGTACCATTTGACTTCGAGTGACATCGGGGTATCCTACTTAACCCAACTATATATTTCATCATATTCCATTTTATACCTAACAGACTTCACTTTGATCATTAACTGTCGTTCGATAGGTTTATATTCGCAAACTTAAGTCAAGGCTGCCCCTCAAAATGGTTTCTATAAATTGTAATGTTTGCAAGCTTAGCAAAGTTTAAGGTTTATTATGCGGCCTAGATCGGTACATTTTCAGCTACTTCCAATATGGAAAGAAAAAGTTTTATGTTGGAAGTTTGGTTGTAGAAAGGTTTTCGAGTGTGGTAGCAACCAAATTGATCATCATATATGCGCGAATTTCGTCCTAATGTTTAGGTTTCTGAACAATTGTTAAGATCAGCAAGGATTAATTTAAGGTAATATTTAGGCGCAATATTTACTATATTAATTTAATGATCGTTTTTCATTAATTTTAACGTGCCAGCCTTGTGGATTATAAGGCTGTTACTGTTTGTATTTGGTGGCATCGGGACTTAATCGTACAGACGTATTTTCGGAGTACTCACCAAGTTGATAACAATTAAGCGTTTATTCAGACTGGTCATAGCCAGTTGTTTCTTAGTGTTAGCCGTTTCACAAAGCAGCGTGACACTGGCTCAGAATAACTGCTCTACCAGTGGGCCTGTTTCGGGAGCATACACGATCACGTTATGTATCACTGCTCCATCAAACGGAGCCGCCGTGGTTGGTCTAACAAACGTAACGACCAGTATTGCATGGGTCGGTTTTCCACATCCAGTCGTCAGCAAAATGATTTTCTTTCTGGACACTGAGTATGTGGCAACCATTTTTCAGCCGCCATTCAATTTTGTTCTGCCTAGCGACTATTTTGTTGACGGTGTTGGTACGCGCAGTTTATCGGTCACGGCGAGCTTGAGTGACGGCTTAATAACCGATCCGGCAGCGGTCAACCTGAACTTAGATAATAATACGACAACGACACCCCTGAATAACACTCCGTTTACGCCGTATGTGCCATCATCACCGGGAAACCCGATGGTGGTAGCGGCTACGGGCGATGGTGCAAGCGGTGAAACACCGGGAGTCACCAATCAGATTGCGACATGGAATCCGAAGCTGATGCTGTATCTGGGAGATGTTTACGAAAAAGGTACTTATACCGAGTTCTATAACTTGTATGGTACGGCATCGACCTTCTTCGGGCAGTTCCGTAATATCACCAATCCGGTTATTGGCAACCACGAGTATGAAAATGGTGTCGCACCCGGTTATTTTTACTATTGGGGGGCTATCCCTAACTACTATAGTTATGATGCTGGCGGTTGGCATTTTATCGCTTTGAATTCCACGAGCGAGGCTAACCAGACCGCACCTGGAAGCGCACAATATCAGTGGTTGGTGAATGATCTGGCGACTAATAACGCCCAGTGTACTATCGCTTATTTTCATCATCCGGTTTACAACATCGGCCCTGAAGGCGATACACCACGCATGGCTCCGATATGGGATTTGTTGTATCTAAATGGTATAGACGTGGTACTAACCGGACATGACCATAATTATCAACGCTGGAAGTCGCTGGATCTGAACGGCAATCTCAAATCGAATGCCATTACCCAGTTTGTAGCGGGTGCTGGCGGGCATGGTACGCAGACTTTCGTTAATCCATCGGATCCGCGCGTCCAGTTCGCTACGGACGTGTCAGGGACTGCTTTCGGGGCGCTGCGCTTGCAACTCAGCAGCAGCAGTATGTTTTTTGAGTATATCAACAGTGTGGGTACGGTTCTGGATTCAGGAACAATCCCTTGCCACGCTCCGCCGGTTGATAACACCCCGCCTACCGCGCCATCCAACCTGACGAGCAGTTTGAATAGCTCCGGGCATGTCGTCCTGCAATGGGGAGCCTCCACTGACGCTACTCGTGTAAATGGTTATACGATTTACCGCGACGGAAACCTATTGACTACAGTCAGTGGTGTAACAACGACGTACACAGATATCACTGGCGCTAGTAATACACCTTATACCTATACGGTTGATGCCTATGATATGAATAACAATCATTCGGCATTATCCAACCCTTCTTCGATTACGACACCCAAGTTTTCGATTATCACCGTTCCAATTACCATCGATAGTTATGTGACGGATGCAAATATGGGTGCTAATTTTGGTAACAGCATCCAGTTACGAACGGATGCTTCGCCCATTCAACGCAGCTACCTACGCCTTGACGTCCCTACCCTTCCCGGTAATGTCATCCTAGCTACCCTGCAAGTCTATGCCAATAGTTCGAGTACTACAGGCTATACCGTCTACAACACGGGCGGCGGCTGGGGTGAGACAACTATCAATTTTTCGAATGCGCCAGCGCTGGGCACCAGTATAGTCAGTTCAGGGACTTTCCCCGTTAGTAGTTGGACATCGGTGGATATAACGTCCTTGATCACGGGCAGCGGTCAGTACAATGTCGTGATGGCGACGGGCAGCACCACGGGCGCGGTGTTTTCCAGCAGCGAGGGTGCTAATCCACCCAAGTTAATCCTCAAAGTGGCGGGCATTCCACCAGACAACGATGATTTCTCGAACAGCATCACGATTGCGTCTTTGCCCTACAGCAACCCGCAAACGACCGAGTCCGCGACGGTACAAAACAGCGAACAGGCGGCAAGCTGCGAAGGTTCAGCCAATATTAAAAATACGGTTTGGTACAGCTACACGGCAGTGGCTAATCAAAGAGTGAGCTTCTCGGTTACTGGTTCACGGGTGGTCAATGGTATCTCGGTGTGGACGGGTTCAACTCTGGGTGGGCTGACCGAAGTGGGCTGTGGTATTGGGATGGACACATCAGCTAAGGCAGACGCAACCAACGGCACGCTGTATTACATTCGGATTGGCAGCAGCAACGGGGTCAACAGTAATTTCACTGTTCAAGCCGACGTCGCGCCTGCGAATGATGATTTTGCTAACGCGATCACCATTGACGCCATTAGTACCGGTTTTGCACCTTTTAATGATACGCAGAACGTTGTCGGCGCGGGTATTGAAACCAACGAACCGGCGGCGACCTGTGGCGCGATACCGGCTTTCCGTACCGTGTGGTATACCTACACGGCCTTAGACCAACATACTATGCTGTTGGACACCACCGGTTCGGACTACGATACGACCCTTTCGGTGTGGACAGGAAGTGGTCCCGGTTCGCTGACGCAGGTCGGATGTAATGATAATAATGGTGCTTTGCTGACCTCGGCGCTGACGATGAATACGACACTGGGTATGACCTATTTCATCCGTGTCAGCAGCAACAGCGGTACTGATGGCAATTTAAAGTTTAATGCATTAATCGCGACGGTGGCGAATGCGGCACCGCTACGTAACTATTACACGACGGCTACCCCTACCCTCACCTGGAGTCGGGTAAGCGGCGCGACGCAGTACATGATTCAAGTGTCCAAGTCAGCCATCTTCAACCCATTGGTTTATCCAGCCGTGATTGTCCCGGCTAATCAACTGTCGCTTATGACTGCCGCGCTGCCGGGTGAAGGTGTTTATTACTGGCGTGTGAGCGCGAATAACGGCGTGACATGGAGCGTTGTGGAGCGGTTTATCGTTGATCTGCCTTGAGGGTAAGACTGCATTAAGTGGTGGATAAGCTATGCGACCCCACCCTAATCCACATCAGCAAGGTTCGCAGGCTCACTCTGCTGATAGCCGAAGCATTTTTACGACACGACAGTTTTGGTCGATTGAGGGAAAAGCGGAAGGCTCTCAGAGCCTTCCCTACGGGAGAAAAACACATTAGACTGCAAAAGTGTCGTCCCGTGAACCGAAGCATCAGGGAGGGACTTTAAAGGCTTTAATCAGCGGTCATATGGTTGAATAACAAGCTCATCAACCCATGACTGCTGCGTTAACAATCATGAGGCGGGGGATGTATACGGTTAGCTAACATCGGTTTAGATTACCACTATCGCATCCCCCAACCGTTCTATTTGCCGGTCTTAACAATTCGTTATACTAGACCGGATTAGTAAGTGCCTGTGTGATTTTTACAGCCACCCTTCCGAGATGAGTTTTGTCTATCGAAAGGGATTTAATGGATTTGAGGAAGCAGCCTATGAAGAAGTTGTTGTTATTAGCGATATGTTGTATCGGTTTAACGACTGTCTTCAGTGAGCCTACCGCCCCCGTTGAAGCTGCGCTTCCCATCCCTGCTACCACTGTTTTTGTGATCGTTATGGAAAACCATAACTGGAGCCAAATTAAAAATAGTTCGTCAGCTCCTTATATGAACTCACTGCTGAAGTTGGGCGCTCACGCTGAAGCCTATTACAATCCGCCCGGTTTGCATCCGAGCGAGCCAAACTATCTATGGATGGAAGCCGGCACCAATTTTGGTGTGACCAACGACCAGGCTCCGGTGATCAACCATCAATCATCACGGGCGCATCTCACTACGCTGCTGGATGGAGCGGGCATCCCGTGGAAATCGTATCAAGAAGATATTGTAGGTGATGTGTGTCCGCTGACGAATAAGGGGTTGTATGCGGTCAGGCATAACCCGATGGTGTTCTTCGATGATGTAACCGGAACCAATAATCCGCAATCTGTCTACTGCATCAATCATAACCGTCCATATACCGAACTGGCGACCGAGTTGACGCAGGGGACTGTCGCCCAATACAACTTTATTTCGCCCAATCTGTGCAATGATATGCACAATGTCAGCGGCTGTGCGACAAAAAACTCGGTCAAGAATGGTGATAACTGGCTCAAGCAAGCCATTCCGCCGATCCTTGCTTCCAGTGCTTATCAAAATGGCGGGATTATTTTAATCACGTGGGATGAGGGGCTTAACAGTGACGGCCCGATAGGGATGATTGTCCTTTCACCCCACGCCAAAGTTAATTACTCCAATACGGTTCACTATACGCATAGTTCGTTTCTGCGGTCGATGCAAGAAATCTTCGGCTTGAAACCGTTTCTGGGTGATGCGGTGAATGCCATCGGCTTGAGTGATTTATTCGATACGTATCCGAGCTTACTTCCAATTGCACCAGCCAACGACAACTTCGCCAACGGGGTAGCGATCTCAGGTTTGCCTTATACCCGCACACAGAACAATGCGTTGGCTTCGCTGGAGAGTGCCGAGCAGCGGGCGAGCTGCGACGCAGTGGCGAATATCATGAATACGGTGTGGTACAAATATACGGCGACGGCTAACCAAAAAGTGACCTTTTCTATCACTGGTCCGGCTGTGGTGAAAGGCATTTCGGTGTGGACGGGAAGCGCGCTGGGTACGCTGACTCAAGTGGGCTGCGGCACCGGTGTCAATGCGTCGGCAAAGGTGGATACGACCAGCGGAATGGTTTATTACATTCGGATTGGCAGCAGCAATGGGGTTGGCAGCGATTTTACCCTGCAAACCGGACTGCCCCCGCCTAATGACGATCTGGCGAATGCAGTGGCGATCAATACGGATTTTACCCCTTTTACAGACGCGAAGGATGTCCTTGGCGCGAGCCTCGAAATTGGCGATCCAAACCCGACCTGCGGCGGCTTACCGACCTTCCGGACAGTCTGGTACAAATATAGCGCGCTGGGCAATAACACGATCACTGTCGATACGACTGGCTCGGGCTACGATACTGTGCTATCGATCTGGGCGGGTGCAGGTTTGAGCGCACTGACGCAGCTCGGCTGCAACGACAATGCTGCGCCCGGGGTGACGACTTCGGCGCTGACCTTGAATACCCTACCCGCCACCTATTTTATCGGTGTGAGCAGCAAAGGTGGCAGCACCAGTAATTTAAGCCTGAACACATCACTGGTATCCAGCACAGACGCGCCACCAGTCAGTAATTACTATACGACCGCTAACCCTACCCTCACATGGAACCGGTTGGACAACATTTCACAGTACAACATTGAAGTTTCCACATCGGCGCTGTTTGATGGATTGATTTATTCGGCAACAGTTCCAGCCAGCCAAGTGGCGGTGACGCTCCCGACCGTCACGGAGGGTGTCTATTATTGGCGCGTGAGTGCCGATAATGGGCTGACATGGAGTCCTGCCGAGCGGTTTATTGTTGACTTGCCATGATGGTCGGCAATGAGGGTGTGCGTGGTATATGATGTTTAACAAATTAATACGGATAAAGAACCACTCCCCCGTAAACATTTACGACACGACAGTTTTGGTCGATTGAGGGAAAAGCGGAAGGCTCTTAGAGCCTTCCCTACGGGAGAAAAATGCATAAGACTGTAAAAGGGTCGTCTTGTGAACCCGTAAACAAGGGAGGGAGTAAGAGATGGTTATTCGTATTTAACCGTTCGGGATAACAGCCTCAAGCTGAGGAAAACAGCATCCGGGGCGTGGTATATTTGTCCCTCTATCGTTGCGGAGGGATATGCACATGGAATTTGAAACCGTTTATCAAGAGCTTGCGCAGGGAGCAGCGATCATCCGGGCACTGGTCATGGGCGTCACGCAGGCAGAGGCGCAGATCAGGCCAACTCCTCAATCGTGGTCGATTCTTGAGGTTATCTGTCATCTCGTGGATGAGGAACGCGACGACTTTCGCCAGCGCGTCGATTTCATGCTGAACCGTCCCGGTGAGAAATGGCCCCCAATTCATCCGGATGCCTGGGTCACCGAACGGAAGTATAACGAGCGCGATCTTGAGCAATCGCTAAACGACTTTCTGACGGAGCGCAGTCAATCATTGGCTTTCCTGAAGGGTCTGAAATCTGCCAATTGGAATGCCAGCCATACGTCGGAATTTGGCGAACGGAAAGCTGGCGAGCTGCTGGGTTCGTGGGTGGCGCATGACAATTTGCACATGCGCCAGCTTGTCGAGCTCAGGCGGTTCAGGGTGCAACAAATTACCAGCCCCTACGATATTGGGTATGCAGGCGAGTGGTGAGTTAGGGGTGGCTTAAAAGTTTGTCTGATCTATAAAAATGGTGCAGTTTACGTCGCTGAGTGCTAAAGCGCCGTTACAAATTCATGTGGTATTTGATCAGCGGCTGAGGCACGTGTTACACGCTGTAGGGTTTGGCCCCAAATTACGACATAGGGTTATACCCATATAGGAGAGCGATGTGACCGAAATGAATGTCCATGTTCGACAGGTCGACAAAAAACCTCGCTCATATTGCCGATTTCACATGGCGGT
>JBGAHG010000008.1:0-241492 GCA_044226325.1 Aggregatilineales bacterium | reverse complement strand
GACAAAGCATTTGGCACAAGCCAAACAATTGGATACGCTTTTTGAACAACAGGAGAAGATGTTAGGCATTCCCGACGACTCGTTCGATAAAGTCGTCGGTCAAGTCACGGGTGTCAGATGAAATCTTGTCTTTTACAACTTAGCCGCTCAAAATGACCCGCTTCATTTAGATCATAAAAAACGGTTTCGTCCGAAACAATCTGTATAGCGATATGGCCTAAAGCACTTTGGGCTTTTACGGAGATTGCCACCATGCTCACAATCAAAAAGATAAACAACTGCCGGGTTAATTTCATATCCTATCCTGTTGCCCTCTGTTCACATTCAGTCTAACGGACATTTCCACTCTCAGCTAAACCGGGACACCACGACTGACCTCCGGTTCAATTTCTCTTTGTATTCCCTCTGTGTTCTTTGTGCCTTTGTGGTAAAACTCTCTGTATTAATCTCTGCGTTCTCCGCGTCTTGGCGGTTCACTGTATTCGTATTCGCATGAAGGGTTTCAATTTGGCACTGCGCATCACAACCGCAATGGCTTACTCCAGCCATCATTATCAAACCCAACTCGGTGGCAGCGTAACAGTCGGTGACATCGCCCGCTATCTGGCGCACTACGAAACACGCATCGAAGCCAGTACGATGGAAGCCGCCCGCGCCGTCAAGCCCACCCAACGGTTGCAAGACCTTGACCTGCAACCCGGTGACCGGCTGGTGGTCTTCACCCAATCTCCCCAACCGGTTGATCTCCCTGCCCCACTGCGCGCCGGAGATCGTCTACTGCGGGTACGACTCGGCAGCTTCGAGATCACCTCGCGCGGTAAACGGCGGCTGTTGATCGGTCGCCCCGACGCCATGCAGAACACCATCCCCGATGTCGATCTGCGCTACTTCGTCCCACCCAACGCCCTCGATACCATCGCCCAGAGCGGCATCTGGTTACAGCTTCAGGGTGGCATCTGGTACGCCTCCAAACAGGGGGCTTGTCGCGTGCTGCTGGATGAACTGGAATTGTCGAGCAATCCGGTCATGCTCAACCAGACGCAGTTGCTGCGCCTGTATCGCGCCAATGACGAACCGCGTCAGGGCAGCCTCCCCATTTGTGAGATTCAACTGCGGCAGGAGGTGGCACAGACCGCCGAAAATGCGCCCCATCTGCAAACCGGACAGCAGCGCGTCCAGATACGCGTCGGTTTGGAAAAGGAAAGTCAAGCGCTCAAAGCCTCCGAAAACGTCAGCACCGGACAGCTTGCCAGCAGCCTTGCCGCCTATAACCAGATGACACTCACCACCGACATGCAGGTTTATGTCATGCGGCTGGTTCCACCCCAACTCAGGTTAGACGCCCTGGCGCGCGGCGAAGAAGCCTTCCTCTATACATCATTGAATTTGCGCTACGCCCGTAACCTCTTGATGCTGCGCGACATTCACAACCGTTCGCAGGTCTATGTCCTGTCTGCCAGCCGTGAGGACGACGAGAAGCTCATCGGCTGCCGACCGGACAGCAGCGCCCATCATGTCGGGCTGGATGTCGATCTCTACGACTCGATCATCGCGCAGGGGCACGATCCACGTCTGTTCAACACCCTCTCGCCCTATTACGGACGCATCCTGTACAACGCCGCCGATGAAAGCTGGCGCATCCGCCTCGAAGAACGCGCCCATGTGCCGCTGTTTATCAACAACGCCCGTGTTACCAGCAGCGCTCCGGTACAGCTCACCAGCGGTGATGTGTTGAGCTTCGGGCCGAGCATCACCAGCTATTACGCGCGGCTGGAAGTCGAACTGAGTTCCAAAGCTGAATAAACATCCTGTAATTGGGGGATGAGTTTCAACGGATTCGCCCGCTGAGCAAAGATCTTCACCCTCTTGACAATATATCGTTATCGTACTACTATTCTGATATATCACGATATATCGCTACAAGGAGATTAAGATGTTTGGTTTTAGACGTGGTTTCAACCACAATGAGGAATCTGAGTTCGAAGGCTTCGGGCACCGCAAGCACCATCACCACTTCGCAGGAAAATCACGCGGGCGGGGCCCATTTGGCGGCGACTTCGGCGAAGGTGGACGTAAACGCCAGCGTCGGGGTGACATCAAATTCATTCTGCTGGAACTCATCAAGGAGCAGCCCCGTCATGGCTACGACTTGATCAAGGCGCTGGAAGAGCGTAACAGTGGCTTCTACCGCCCCAGCCCGGGTTCGGTCTACCCGACGCTCCAACTACTGGAAGATGAAGGTCACCTACGCAGCGAAACGATTAATGGCAAGCGCACCTATACCATCACCGAAATGGGCGAAAAACTGCTGGCCGAACGCGAACAGGAACACGCCAATCACGGCGGCGACAAAGAACACTTTGGGCGGCGTGGTTTTGGACGGCATGGCTTCGGTGGGCAGGGTGGCGAACAGGACAGCAGCGAGACGCTGCGGAATGATCTGCGTCACACCACTGAAGCATCCACCAAATTTTGGCGCGCCATACCGATACACCATCAGACACGGTATGATGCTAAATGGATAAGGCTTTGCGGCATCGCCCTATTTATGGGCAGCCTCACGGCCTCAATTTCGTACCAGGATGGGGAGCGTCACATAACTAACACTCCCCTTCTGTCTCCATTTCCGCGATGGCATACGCTGCCAGCCACGCGATCATCCCCTACAAATAATCCTCTGCCACTTAAATAAGATTTTAAAGCCTTAACAAAGCGGAAACTGGCGTATGATAGTAAAAATCACTTCACTCTAGCCCGAAATGGTAAGGAATAAGCGTGTTTAAAACTTACAGGCAGTCACCATCATCACGCAAAATCAGCCGCAAGAAAAAATCATTACCCGACGAACCCTTAACCTCGCTTTCCCCTGCTCCATCTCATCCGACGCTTCAGTTACAATCGTTAATCGGCAACCATGCTACCCAACTGATCATCCAGCGTATGCCCACTCATGGTCAGGTGATCGGGACACTGGGAAAGCCCAAAGAAGATGTGAAGGCTTTCTGTAAAACGGTCAAACAGAATTCGACCAAATATAAAGCGGTGCTGAACAGCGTCCAAACCTATGACCGCTATTTGATTAATACCACACTGGCCGCCGATAAAAGTGGGATGCAGGGACAGTTTCAGGCCGCGCTCCGGCTGCTCGACACCGTGCTGACGACTATAAACGCTTATCAGGGCGAAAAAGGCCAAAAAGCGCTCTATATTCTGGGGATGAAACCACAGGTTGAGGCCGAAAAGAATAAGGTCGCCGTGTCGATGGTGCGGGCTATCAGCAAACCGGTGGATTACGGCCTGACAGGACGACCCAAGTTTGGTAATGTGCTGCGTGGAGATACGCCCATCAGTTTGAATGAAACGGATAAAGTCGGTGGTGAACGCGGCGGCACCAGCGAAGTCAGCAAAATGGGCGGCAGCCACCCCGGTTACTTCAAGGAAAACAAAGAAACTTTAGAGAATTGGGGAGAAGACGAAGGCGCGGCATACATGCGCATCACTAGCGGAAAGAAAGGCGAAGAGGGATTTAACGCCTGGAATACCGCCCAGAACGAAAAGTCCATCGGTGTTGATCTGGTGGGTATTGATGCCACTAATGCGCGAATGGCAAAGCGCGATGTGGCGATGTCCCGCTTGAACCAACTCCTCGGAGCCAATGTGATTGCCAAGGCTGAATTAGCGGTGATGCACACCGGTGAAGGCAAAAAATCCGGCAGCTTGATGGAAGACGCCAGTAAAAAGGGGAAATCCGCTTTCAACGTCGCCAAAGGGGGCAGCTATGATCCCGCAAAAGGCGGCGTCAAGGGCGATGATGTTGACAGCATCAACCTGCAAGATCCTGAACTGATGCGCCAGCTTTCACGACTTCAACTGATTGATTTGCTGGCTTTTCAGGTGGATCGCAACACCAAGAACTACTATATCCAGACTGATAAGTCAGGGAATGTGATGGGTATCGTTGGCATTGACAACGACTTCTCGCTGGGCACGAATACCGATGTCGAGGGCAAGAATCAGGAACTGCCGGGGATCAGCCGCTATGTCGATGAGGAACTGGCGAACGCGATTTTGAACGTGGACGTGGAAATGTTGAAGGCTTTGATGTACGACCTCCTTTCCGAGTCCGAGATTAACGCACTGGTTGAACGTCTGCATAAACTTCAGGCATTTTTGAAGCCGTTAAAGGATAAAGGCGAACTGCTGAAGCCTAATCAGTGGACAACCGCCATTGCTCAGAACCTGCTAGATGAAAAACGACCGGGAAACTCCGTTACAAAAAGCTATTATGCTCAATTCGTCAGTGTAGCCAGAGGCCAGAGGTCGAAATAAGCTCATGCAAACCGGAGAACTGTACGCACGAATTCAGCAAATGCGGGAGGCCGCTGCTACCCTCAACCAGAGCGCCACCCGTATTCAGGACAGCATCGAGGCGGTCGATAGCGAACTCCGCGCCCTGACCGCCGACCGCTTCATGTCCATCAGCGCCGAGTCCTTCCGCGCCGAATATCAACGTGTCACCCCACGTTTGAAGGAAGCCTTCGAACTCATCGGCGGCTTCCGTGATAAACTCAACCAATCTGCGGATGACATTGAACTCGCCGCGCGTTCCGGCGGGAATTTATCCTGAGCTGGCGTTCTTTGAGTCCTGGCGGTTCAATGTATTTGTATTGACTTGTCACGTACGACTTATCAATCGAGACTGCCCATGAGCGACCTGATCAAAGTCCCTTATACCGAACTTTTCCAGCGCGCGGCACGTATCCGGCAGGAAGCCGAAACCATTCGCGCCGAGATCGACACATTGCAACAAACGGTTGAAAGTGTGCAGTGGATGGGAAAACGCGCCGAGCGCTTCTTTACCCTGTGGAACGAAACAATACCCGAAATGGAACGCTGGGTCGTCACCCTTCAAGGCTTTGCTGGCGAGTTGGAGGAACAAGCGCGCAGGATGCAGCTAGCCGACGAGAGCTTTTAGACATGCGCGAGATAAAGCAAACATAATTCACAACTGATGCGGATAAATACGGTTCATGCGTTTTGCTTCGAACCAGCTTGTAGGGCGGTATGCCTACCTTCCAGCGTTTATCTTCTACTGACTTCAGGTGCTAAACGTATACCATTGTGACTCTTTGCGTTCTGTTAGTTATAAGCAGCTATTTTGGTACGTTGCCTTCCTAGCTACGCGCATTAATTTAGCTCTTACCACACCCTCCCCCATCAGACAAACAGCCCAATTTAAACTATCCACTTGGCTAGTCCACCCATAGATACAAACGCCATATAGGATGATCATGCTCTGCTTCGCCTTTACATTTCTTTTGCGAATATGCATTTGTTTTCGCTTTTTTCCCCCAATGCGCCCTTTTCTAACCATATTCAAATTGACCAATAAAGAACTTTTGTACTACAATAATAGTCTGTGATTTTGCGTTACATCATGGGTATTGAAGGACAACTTATGCCAGCGATTTGTGTGCCTGACTTGTCATCCCGCCCCTTCAACCTCACCACCGAATACACACTCGATGTCACCCCGCATAGGGTCTACCTGGCATGGACAGAACAGTTTGATCGCTGGTTCGCTGCTCCCGGCACTGTCTGGATGGTACCAGAGATCAACATGCCCTTTTTCTTTGAAACCGTCCACGAACAATCGCGCCATCCGCATTACGGTCGTTTCCTCTGCCTGGAGCCGGATCACTTGGTCGAGATTACATGGGTCACGGGCGCTGGTGGAACCGAAGGCGCGGAAACCGTTGTCACCGTCGAATTGACGCCGCAGGGAACAGGCACGCACGTGCGCCTTACCCATGCCGGTTTCGCGGACGAGAAATCCCGCGACGCTCATGCTCAAGCATGGCCGATGGTGCTCGAACAGCAAAATAAGCAGCTCACTCAACCGGCATAAGTACCAATGGCAATATTCAGCTTTTTGCCATTGCCGAAATTGCTGCCATTTTTGCCATAACCCGTTTATCTTTCAACTCTGTCATTGAATTTTGAGCCAAAAGCCAATCGCTTAAAAAGGCGCAGTACATGAAATCATTCTTTGAAGGCCGCGAATCCGACTCTCCCTATATTCACATGATCTGGCGCGGGCATACCGATAATAACTATGTCGCCACCTGCCCTGCCGAACCCCGCTGGAATCTGCTGCTCATTAAGCAGAAGGATGAGGTCAAAGTCACTGTCGAAGGGCCACTTACGCAAGCCCTGCATAAATTCCGCCGTGACGAAGCCGAATTTCTGGTCATCAAATTTCGTTTAGGCTCGTTCTTCCCGCGTCTGCCCGTCACCCATCTCGCCAACACCGACGCCTTATTACCCGAAGGCGCGAGCAAATCGTTCTGGTTGGATGGCTCAACCTGGGAATTCCCAACTTTCGACAATGCCGAAACCTTTGTTGATCGCCTCGTGCGCGAAGGTGTCCTCGTGCTTGATCCAGTGGTTCACAGCGTCCTCCAAAATCAGCCGCAGCACATCTCGGATCGTACCGTACGCCGCCGTTTCATCTACAGCACTGGCTTGACGCCCAAAGCCCTTCAGCAAATCGAACGCGCCCAACAGGCTGCTGACCTGCTGGCTCAGGGTGGCTCGATACTCGATACCGTCTACCAAGCCGGTTATGCCGACCAGCCGCATTTGACGCGTTCCTTAAAGCGTTTTTACGGCCAAACACCTGCCCAGATCGCCAGCGCCAATCAATCGTCGTAATGCGTTCGAAGCGTATGAAAGGATAGAGATGTCCAGTAATCCCCTTCCAGTTGAGCGGATTCTGGCTCAACTGGCAGAGCATCCGCCGCGCATCGCCACACTAACCAAAGGACTCACTGCTGCCCAACTGCGTACCCGTCCCGATCCTGATGAGTGGTCGGCCAACGAGGTGCTGGCTCATCTACGGTCATGTGCTGATGTTTGGGGCGATTACATCCGACTAATCCTCACCAAAGACAGGCCGAAGATAAAGGCGGTCAGTCCTAGAACCTGGATACACCGGACGGATTATCCTGAACTGGAATTTGGCCTTTCGTTACAGGCTTTTACGACCCAACGGGCTGATCTGCTCGTACTCCTGGAGCCGCTCCCGCCCGAATCGTGGTCACGTGCGGCAGTTGTGACGATGGTGGGTAAAGTCCTTGATCGAACGGTCCGGGATTACGCGATACAGCTGACTGATCATGAACGGTCGCACGTCAATCAAATCGATCACATCGTAAACAGGATAGGCCTGTAGCAACGACCGCTGTTTGAGAGATCAAGCTAAGGATTTATTGATTTACGAATTTGTCCATTTTATTCAAGACACTGCCAGCAGACCTGGCTATGATGAGCATGTTCAACTAAACCGCATCAGGAGTAGAAACATGCGTAAAATCATATATCTAACACACATGTCACTGGATGGAATGGTAGCAGATTCCCATGCTGGGATGGATTGGGTTGACTATAACGATGAGGTGCAGAAATTTGCTCACGAGGCCCACAGTATGACAGATGCAGCCATTTATGGGCGTGTCACCTTTCAAATCATGGAGTCTTACTGGCCGGGCGTACTAAGAGACCCAACCAGCCAAGGTGGTGAACTGGCTCACGCTCAATGGGCGGATAAGGCCACCAAATATGTATTTTCAAAGACGCTGAAAAGCTCTGATTGGAACAATACCGTTATCATTCACGACAACATCGCCGAAGAAGTTAAACGCATTAAGGAACAACCGGGCAAAGACATTTGGATGCTCGCTAGTCCTACTCTTGCCCAAGAGTTTATGCGGCTGGGCTTGATTGATGAATACTGGTTCACCGTGACTCCAGTCATTTTGGGGAGTGGCAAGTTCTTATTTGCTGGTTTGGATAAGAAAATCAACCTAAAACTGTTGGAATGTCGAAACCTTAAAGGCAAAGTCATGGGCTTGCGTTATGAACCGGCAGGTGCCTCATGAGAAAAATCATTTCCATGATCCACGTATCGCTCGATGGAATGGCTTCCGGCCCCAACGACGAACTCGACTGGGTTTCCTACGACAGCGATCTGGAAAGTTATGCCCATTCCATGCATGACAAAATGGATGCGGTCATCTGGGGACGCCACACCTACGAAGGCATGAAATACTTCCTCACCGTACCCGGCAACCCCGACAGCGGCGAAGGCGAACGGAACCACGCCCGTTTTCTGGACGAATCCGCCAAGATCGTCGTCTCGCGTACCTTAGATAAAATCGAATGGGGCGATACGACCAACTCCATACTCATCAAGGACAACATCGCCGAACAGATCAATAAAATTAAGCAGCAGTCCGGAAAAGACATCTGGCTGCTGGGCAGCACCATGCTCTTTCAGGAGTTTGCTCGCCTCGATCTTATCGACGAGTACCGCATCAACATCAATCCAACCGTGCTGGGCAAAGGCAAACCGCTTTTCGCCAACATCGACCATCAAATCAACCTCAAGCTGTCGGAGTCCAAAACGCTTAAAAGCGGCGTCGTCCTGCTGACCTATGAACGAACAAGCGCCAAATGAGAAAAGTATTTGTCAGCAACCTGATTTCGCTGGATAACAAAATTGCCCGTCCCAACGGCGATCTGGATTGGTTTGGTGTCGATCAAGAATATTTCGACTACACCGCTACCGAAGCCACTCGCCGTGATCTGATCTTGTTCGGGCGTGCCACCTATCAAGGTATGGAGAGCTACTGGACAAGTAAAGAAGCCGCAGACAGTGATCCGGTGGTCACCGGGCAGATGAACAATACCAACAAGCTCGTTTTCTCGCGCACTTTGAAAAGCGCCGACTGGCAAAATACACGTCTGGTCAACGACGATCTCGTGGGTGAAATTACCCGCCTCAAGCAGCAGCCGGGTAAGGACATTGCCATCTTCGGCAGCGGCACCATCGTCTCGCAGTTGACCGAAGCCGGTTTGATTGATGAGTATCAGATCGTGGTTAATCCCGTCATCCTCGGCAGCGGTGTGCCAAACTTTTCGGGCATCACCCATAAAATCGGGCTTAATCTGGTAGACGCCAAAACCTTTAAAAACGGTGTCGTACTTCTGAAATACGAACGTGCCCAATAACATCGTCTGAGGGGAAAATTCGCGAAAACAAATCCCTTTTCCGGTAGGGGACGGTTGGTGACCGTCCCATTTTTAGTCCCAAGAGGCAACCACATGAAACATTCGTCACCCGATCTTAGCGAAAGTAACCTGCCAGAGCGTTTGTCTGCCCCTGCCCTACGAGCGCTGGCATCAGCGGGTATCTCGCGTGTTGAACAGCTCACCACCTTCACCGAGTCCGACATCAAAAAGCTGCACGGCATCGGCCCGAATGCGATGAAACAACTGCGCGAAGCCCTTGATCATAAAGGTTTAGCCTTCGCTGAAAAATAGCCACCATCCTACAACCCCATCTATTTTCATAGGGATGGCATTCCTGCCCTCTTGTCATTTAGCGCGCATGGTCTTGAATGGCAGTTGTTTATAAACTGCTGATTCACTATCATAAATCACATACCTCTTCACCTGTTCGAAACCCCAGGGTCATCATGAATCTTGCAATCTGGAAACGTATCATGCACACCCCATACGGTGTGGCAGTAGCTTTAAATATCCTATTGCAAGGGCTGGCAGTCTCCATTATCTCACCGTTGATCCCTGTGCTGTTGGCCGAGCAAATCGGGCTGAATAAAAACGACGTCATCATCTTCTTCCTGCTGAATACCTTGATGGGTGCGGCAGTTACGCTTGGTACAGGCTGGCTTTCGGATGGCATCATTGCGCGCTACAAGCTGGTGATCATCGGTGGGGTCATCGGCACGTTCGGGTTTATCGGGATGGGTACAGCGACGCTGCCTGCCCACATATGGCTGGCAGGGTTAGCCCTTGCCCAATTCGGCGTCATCTTCCCACAACTCTTCGCGGTCGCCAAAGCAGGAATCGTCAATACGTGGGATCGCGGTGAACAGGTTGTCGGACTTACGACGCTGCGAACCATGTTCTCCTTAGGGTTTGTCATCGGCACAGCCATTTCGAGCGTACTGGCGCGGTACGATCTGCGGACGGTCTTCCTGGTATTAACCCTACCCAATTTATTGGTGCCGATCAGCGCGGCTTACCTGCTCTACCGTATGGAAGGCCATATCCAGAAGCAGACACAGCCGGTTCCGGAAAAGGGCGAAACTGCTCCAACGACTGTTCCAATCAGTTTGCCGATGTGGGTATTGATCGTGCCGGTGCTGGCGATGCTTCTCATGCGCGGGGCGGACAGCACTCGTAACACGTACCTGCCGCTGGTGATGTTGCAGTTATACAAAGACGCCAGTATTGCGCCGTTGATGTTCGGGCTGTCGGCGGCGGCTGAACTGGTGACGATGGGCCTGATGGGTTCGGTGGCAGCACGAATCAGCGAAAAAAACACGATTGCCATTGGTTCATTAATCGGTGCAGCTTATTGTGCCATCATGGCGTTTTCGCAGTCACTTCCACTGCTCTATGCCAGCAATATTGTCTATGCGCTTTTCACGGGTGCAACTGCCGGTGTGGCGATGGTTTACCTGCAAAATATGATGGCACATCGCGTCGGCATTGGCGGTTCGCTGTATATGACGATTTTTAATGCCGGCAATATCATCGGTATTCTGGCACCACTGCTGGTTCATAACTACGACCAGACCATTTTTATTGCGCCGATTGTGCTGTGTTTAGGTGGTGCAGGCCTGTTGTTCTTCTTTGACCGGACGGCACAGGTCGAGAAACGGCTGCGTGACAGGCGGGTCGAAATCGATGGGCAAGAGGTCTTAGCGGCGAAATAGGGCAAAAAGAGTCTGTTACCTGATAAACAGGCAATAACAGGTAATCATTACGGAGATTATTACAGACACAGTTGAGCCGTTGAGGGAGAAAAAAGCGAAAACAAATACAGTTTCTATCACAAAGGCACAAAAAATAACCCATAAAATGATGCGAATACGAACCCCCTCCTTAATCCTCCCCCGCAGGCGAGGGAGGAAACCAGAGCATTCGAGATGGGACGAATCAGGTGATTTCAGCTATGGGGATGCACAAGTAATAACCCCTCCTTAATTCTCCCCCGCAAGCGAGGGAGGAAACCGGATTATTCAACATGAGACGTATCCTGTGATTTGAGCGGCGAGGATGCAGGAGTAATAACCCCCTCCTTAGTCCTCCCCCGCAGGCGAGGGAGGAAACCGGAGCATTCAAGATGGGACGGATCAGGTGATTTGAGCTGCGGAGGCGCAATCTGAAGGAGAAAAAAGCGAAAACAAATATGCGTCTGATGGTTCAGGGTTTATGCGCGACGAACACATGACGGTCAAATGGATCGACGACGAAGGTGGTTTTGAAGCCGACTTCAGCCAGCAGTCGCAGCCAATCGTCGATGGCGAATAAGCCTAAAATATGCTGGTCATGTTCGACGGTGACGGGCAAACCGGCTTCGCGGTAGATGACGACATAATCCGTAATGGTGGTCGTGTCGCTTTCGTCAGGGTCATAGCTCCATTCGAGGTAACGAACGCCCTGCCCTGATTCATCATCCTCACCGCCGTGATCGGTGGAAGGTTTAAAGGTTTCGCGGATGTCATCCGGCACGAACAAGGCCATGCCGCCGGATTTACAATGCACATAGGCCGTTTGGAGCGCTCGTTTCAAATCATCAAGTGTGGTCATATAGTCGATGGCGTCATGGACAAACACCACGTCAAATGTCCGGTTCAGGCGGACGGTCCGCATATCGCCTTCCAGATGTTCGCAGTCGGGGTTAATCTGTTGGCTGGCTTCCAGCATGTAGGGCGACAGATCAACGAGGGTGACGGCAGCGAAAGACGCTTTCATATAATGGGCGTTATTACCGCCACCACTGCCCAATTCGAGCATGGTCACCGGTGGACGGTCGATCACCTCCGCTAACAAGGGGAGGAAAAAGGCGACTTCTTCCTGATATTCTTCGACTGGCGAAACCAGAGGCCACCATACTGCCAATTCTTTATACAGCTTCTGCATGAGTCTGCCTCCGTCTCTACACGTCGGATATTGATGATTATAGGCGGAAATGTGGGCGGGGTGATGAGCCTATCGGACAGGGGGAATACGAACCCCCTCCTTAATCCTCCCCCGCAGGCATTTACGACAGGACAGTTTTGGTCGATTGAGGGAAAAGCGGAAGGCTCTAAGAGCCTTCCCTACGGGAGCAAAACGCATAAGATTGTAAAACTGTCGTCTCCTGAACCTGCAAGCGCGGGAGGAAACCGGAGCAACGCAATTGAGGCGTCTAGGGACGCGGTGCGGCGAAGGGGTTGGTTGACCTGCGGCGGGCGGCCAATTCGGGCGGGAGCCAGTCGGGAATCGGATCGCTGGCGGGGCTGTAGGCTTTGCGATCTACCATCAAAGTCACCGAAACTGGATCAGTAGGCATCCGTTCTTTACGCAGCCCATAGGGATCGGACGAATGGGCAAAGGCGCGCTGGTCGTCACTGTGGCGCAAAAAGAGATAATCCGCCCAATCGTCATGCGGCGCATAGACATAGCGGTTGCACAGTTGCGTGACAAAATAGACGTTCACACCCTCTTTCCACATGAAGTGGTCGGCAATCCCCGCGATCAGGGGCGACTCGAAGGTACGACCATCCTCAAATTCAATCAGGAGCCAGTTTAGACCGCGCTTGCCCTGCTGTAAGAGCTTACGCCAATCGGTATTATGGCGCAGGTTTTGTTTGCTCAGGCGGCGAATGGCGCGGATGCCGATACGCAGATCGTAATTACGGGTGGTGCGCTTGCCAATGCCTAAACGTCCGGCCAGAAATCGGCGCGAATAAATTCCCGGTGCGCGGCGGATCATTTCGCGGTACAAAGCCTGGCGGAAAAGTCTCAGGCTGCGCATATCCGCATGATTCAGTTCGTCGCTGACGCCTATTATGCCGTGTGCGTATTGCTGCACCAGCGCCATGATATCGGGCATGATGTACTGAATTTCAGGACGTCCACGACGACCATTCAACAGGGTGACTGTTTTGAAAAGGCCGCTGTTTAAGGCACGCCTGATTAAGCCTGTGGCTAAGGTGAAACCCGATTCACGCAGTTTGTCGTGAACTTTACGGAAAGTAAGACGCTTGTTGGGGGTATAACCGCAGAGCAAAAACACATCGAGCAGCAAAGCTCCCTCGCCCAGATCATTTTGGAGCAAGGCTTCGCGCAGCGAATTGGGTAGGCCGTAACGACCATCGGGTGAAATGAGGCCAATATTTAGGCGTGAATCTGGCCTGGGTTGTGGTAAAGTATATGCAGACATAACTACGGCACCTCTTATGCCGAACTCGTGTTTAGAAAACGATGATTCTTGCAAGGGATCATCGTTTTCGATTCAACAAGTTATGTGATTTTTTAAATAAAGCGGCGGTGTCAATCGCTTGACATGCGTGAATCTAGCCTACAAAAATAGTTGTGTCAACACATTGGTTATGGGTTTCAGCCGAAAAACAGGTCGACCACTACAGTCCCAAATCGGTCACTATCGGTCACAGCGGTTTAATTTCGATCTTTTCCCCCTGCAAATTCAATACATCCTTTGGAGTGAGAAAAAATCAAAAACAAATACAAATACCCAATCAATACAACCGTCTGCATTGAATTTGCAGTATTCGTCACCCACCTGTAGTGCTTCGCGTGAGGCGTCTTGGGGTATTGCATCGGATAGGGGCAAATCGTGGCATTAATCCATTCAATCTCTGACTGCCAAAATAAATAAAGGGAAGGATGCACACTATCATCCTTCCCTCTTCGGTCGGCCTTTGGGGAGAGCAGCCAACCGAAGTTAACGAAATTGACTAGAGACAGCGCCTGTTAACGATTACGACCACCGCGATCATCGCCCGGTTCGGCATGATTACCACCGCGTCCACGATCATCCAGGAGTTGAATACGAAGACCATTCCGGCCTAGACGGGTACGACCGCCGCGATCATCACCGGGTTCGACGTGATTACCACCGCGTCCACGATCATCACCCGGTTCCGGTTCACCACTACCACGCCCGTGATCATCACGCTGAATAGAAGTTCCTCGACGCGCTTTGCCGCGTCCACCATGTCCACGATCATCACCCGGTTCGGCGTGGCGACCATGATCATCAACCACCTGCACCTGAGCCGGTGTCTTGCTGGTTACGACTGGCGCTTTGCCCAGGGTCGCGCCAATCGGAGCCACCAGTGCCATTAAGCTAAACGAAGCAACTACGATCATTGATTTCTGTTTGTTGAACATTTTCTTGTCTCCTAAATTGCGTTGGGTTCGATGTTTACAGTCTATGAGATAAGCCGGTGCGGGCAGAACTGACGAAGGTGGTCAAACGCCTTAGCGGATGGTCGCAAGTCGGATGCGACTTTGGTCTGAAGAAGTCGTATCAACTTGCGAAACCTTTTGGCCTTTTTCGCGTCGGAGTGGGTAGAAAAACTGCTTTTGCTTTTGAGGAGAAAATAAATGCGGGCGTTTATGACACCAAAATGGGTTGTAATCCGAAAATATCTGAGCGGCCCAGAGGATATGACCGATTCAAAGAAAGATGCAATCCATATGTGTGCGCTGCCATTCAACCGCTCTTATCAGGCCATCCGCACGCAGTTCAGGCAGATGACGCTGCTCAGACGGTTTATGCTGGCAAGCCTCGTCATCTTGATATTGGGCATGGTCGGGGTTGGTGCATGGGTGGGCGGCCAGATTGAGGCGGGTGTGGTGCACCGCAGCGCACTTACCACCGCTTTGTATGTCGACAGTTTCATCGCAGAACACCTGCAAAATATTTCGGCCAATGGCACTATATCCGGGGCAGAAATCGCAGACTTAGACCGTCTTTTGAAGGACACACCGCTTGGGAAACAAATTGCAGCTTTTAAAGTATGGGAACCGAGTGGTCGGATTCTCTATAGTGCCAATCCAGACAACATTGGTCAAACATTTCCAATTGAAAGCGGCTTAAGCGCAGCACTGGCCGGAAAAGTTTCAGCGCGTATCAGTCAATTAGACGATGAAGAAAATATACACGAACGGGGCATCAGCTCGCATCTGCTTGAAATTTACAGCCCTGTTCGCAAAAACGGCAGTGATCGTATTATCGCGGTTGCCGAGTTTTATCAGTTTGTAGATGGTTTGGACGACGAAATTATGATGGCACGCTGGCAAACGTGGCTGGTAGTCGGGCTGGCGACGGTTGTCATGTACTTTTTACTGGCGGGATTTGTTCGTCGTGCCAGCCAACTCATCGTCCGGCAGCAAAACGCCCTCAATTATCAGATCGGGCAATTAACCCAAGTGCTCTCCCAAAATAAGGATCTGCATGATCGCATCCGACGCGCGTCGGCAAGGGGAGCCGCCTTGCAAGAACGTTTCCTGCGGCGGATCAGCGCTGATTTGCATGATGGGCCCGTTCAGGAAGTGGGTTTAGCGCTGCTGAAACTCGATACGGTGTTTGAACAATTAGAATCCGCACCTACTCAAAACAACAATAATCTGGCTGATCTCGAAATCGTCAAAAGTTCAGTGGATCGCGCTCTATCCGAATTACGCACGATTTCGTCGGGGTTAGGCTTACCGGAACTGCAAGGACTTAGCTTGAGCGAGACGGTTCAGCGCGTGATCCGGTCACACGAACGGCGAACCATGACACGTGTCGAAACCCATCTCGGTCAGATCCCCGAAAACGCGTCACTCCCTACGAAAATTACCCTGTATCGTGTCATTCAAGAAGCGCTCAACAACGCTTTCCGGCATGGTGGCGGTATCGGCCAACAGGTGCGGCTGGATTTCCTGGCACATCAATTTCATCTGGAAATCTCTGATTGTGGATCAGGCCTAGCGCCCACAGATCACCCTGATTCGCGCGAACATCTCGGCATTGCAGGGATGCGCGAACGGGTAGAAAGTCTGGGTGGCGTATTCAAAATCGAAAATAATTATTCGCAAGGTGTACGCGTCACTGCGGCCTTACCATGCCAATCGAGCGAGGGATAACATGACTGATAAAATACGTCTGGTCATTATTGATGATCATCCACTGTTTCGCGAAGGTGTAGCGAGCATTATCAACGGCAAAGATGACTTTCAAGTGGTGGCGCAGGGCGAAAACGGCGAAGAAGCGGTTGAATTAGTGGCGAAATATTCACCCGATATTTTACTACTGGACATCAATATTCCCGGCGGTGGACTGAATGTGGTCGGGAAAATATCCGCCTGCTGTCCTACGATCAAAATCGTCATGCTAACAGCCTCCACCGAGGAAGATGATGTGGTTACAGCACTCAAAACAGGGGCGCGGGGTTATGTCCTCAAAGGCGTAGCAGCACGTGAACTAGTCTCCATTTTACGGGGTATTCAGGAAGGCGACTCGTATATTACACCGACATTGGCGGCCAGTGTTTTATCAGAAATCGTTCGCCCTAACAGCCTCAATCAGCCACCTGATCCACTGGCAGATTTGACCCTACGTGAACGCGAAGTGCTTGAACTGATCGCATCGGGCAAGAGCAACCGTGAAATCGGTGAAAATCTGTTTTTGAGCGAGAAAACCATCAAACATTACGTCACCAATATTTTGCAGAAATTACATGTTCGCAATCGGGTCGAGGCTGCATTAGTCGCAAAAACCGTCCAATAGTCCATTTGGATGATTATGTATTGTCGTAAAACCCGTAAAATAAAGTTTCGGCTTAAGAAGCAAAAGGACAGCCATTATGAAACCCATTGCGGAACAAACGATTCTCATCACAGGGGCAACGGATGGGCTGGGCAAAGCGACCGCGTTAGCATTGGCGAAACAGGGTACGCGCGTACTGATTCATGGTCGCGACGAAGGCCGTTTAGGGACGGCAAAAGCTGAAATCACGGCTGAAAGCGGCAATGACAAGATCGAAACCTACCGGGCTAATTTTGCCTCGCTGGCAGAGGTGCGGCATCTGGCCTATGCCATTCAGGCCGACCATGACCAGCTTGATATGCTGATCAATAATGCGGCCTCCGGCGGTGGGAAACCGGGTGATCCGCAGCGCGATTTGAGCGTTGATGGGTATGAACTGCGCTTCGCTGTGAATTATCTGGCACCGTTTTTGCTGACGCGGCTTCTGCTACCGGCTTTACGAGAGGCCGCGCCCAGCCGTATCATCAACATCAGTTCGGCGGGACAATATCCAATCGACTTTGACGATGTGATGATGGAGCAGCAGTACGAACCTTTGGATGCTTACCGCCAAAGCAAGCTGGCGCAGATCATGTTTACTATTGATCTAGCCGAGCAAGTACGCGACGACGGCATCACGGTCAACGCGCTGCATCCCGCCTCGCTGATGCCCACCAAGATGGTCAAGGAATATTTCGGGCGCACGATGGATACACTGGAAGATGGCGTTCGCTCGGTCATGTATCTGGCGACTGATCCAGCGCTGGATGGTGTGACCGGCAAGTATTTTGATCACCAGCAGGAAAGCCTCGCCAATGTTCAGGTTTATGATGCCCAAGCACGCCAGCGTTTGTGGCAGTTGAGCATGGAACTCACCGACGCCGAGAAGATCGATTTCGTGCCGGATTGATCCCTGCCCTGCTTGAACGCAGTAAAGGTGTCAAATGACACTAGCTGACCATCCTTATTTCAGTGTACATTACGGTAGATGATATTTAAACTATTTTAGCCATCTGCCGTTAACACCCATGTACTAAAATGCAGTATTTAAGGCGTTATCCATAACTGTGGCTAATGCCTTTTTAGTTTAAGCGAGAGGATGACCATGAAACAGTTTTTGAGAATAGTGTTGTTATTGGGTGTCGTGCTGCTCATCTCGAGCGGGTTGGTCAAGGCACAAGACACCATAAAGAACTTCTGCGGCGATCTATCCAAAGAGGATTGCGCACTGATCACCGGATCACAAGCGGTGATGAAGGATCTGGCCTCGCACAGCTTTAAGCTAGACGCGACCATGAGCTTGAGCGGCATTCCCAATATGCCCACCGACAAGATGAGTTTTCATCTGACAGGCAGTGGTGCGCTGGCGACCGATCAAAAAACTCTACCGGATATGAGTAAGCTCGATCCGGGGGCATGGGCCAAAGATCCAAAAGCGATTTTTAGCCTGATCGCCAAAGCGATTCCGGCGCTCTCGGCTGATGTGCAATTGGCGCTGGAGATTCCAACTGAATTACAACGGACGTCGGCCACTACCAAGCTGCCAGCGACAATCAAGGTCGGATTACGGCTGGTGGACGGTGTGGCCTATGTAGATAAAGGTATTCTGGCGCTGGTCATGCCAGAAGGCGGCACGATCCCGGAATGGATGGGGATCAACCTGCCAGACGTGCTTACAGCGATTCTCAAGCAGCCCGGTCTGAGTGCCAGCATGAGCAGTATGACCGGCGGCATGAGCACGGGTGCGAACATGGCAAGTATGTTCAGTGATCCGAAAACCCTCGCGACCTTCATCAAGATCGAACGGCTGGCAGATGCTGAAGTCAATTCGCACAAGGTGGCCGTTTTTAAGACCACACTCGATTATGCGGCCATGTTCGCTATGCCGGGATTTCAGGACATGATCAAGCAGCAAATGACGGCTGCGGGTTCCAAGATATCCGACGCCAGCATGAAAGCGGCGATGGACATGATCCAAACGATGGCAAAGGGGATGCAGTTTAGTTCGACCCAGAGCATCGACCTCGAAACCCAATACGCCCGTCAGACGGATATCAGTATGGTGCTCGATTTTTCGTCGATAAAGAAACAAATGGGCAGCGCGTTCGTGATGTCGCTTGATGCCAGCGTGACGCAGGATGATTTCAACAGTGCAGCCGCCATCACCGCACCTAAAGGCGCAGTGGTTGTCCCTGTCGAAAGCATCATTCCTTCAAAGTAATCCTATCCGTTTAGTGCAATACGCCAAATGCCTCAGCCGAGGCATTTGGTATTTAATCCCCTCAATAGGCTAAACAGCAACTTCGACTTATCCATCTGACCCATGAGTGGGTTCTGGTGGCTGTCTATACTGTTCATATGCCGTTTTGAAAAAAGGATTAAACCACATGACACCCCAGCTTAAAGATCAGGTCGTGGTCATTACAGGTGCTTCGTCCGGTATCGGGCGGGCGACTGCTCTGCGTTTTGGCAAAGGCGGAGCCAAATTGGTGCTGGCCGCGCGTAATGTGGTCGGGCTGCAAGAAGTGGCCGATGCCATCCGTGATATGGGCAGCGAGGCGCTGGTCGTGCCAACCGATGTGGCTGAATGGGAACAGGTCGAGCGTTTGGCCGCTTATGTGATGACGGCCTTCGGACGGATTGATACGTGGGTGAATGACGCGGGTGTCGGGGTGTATGCTACCGCCGGAGATACGTCGGTTGAAGAGACGCACCAGGTCATGCAAACCAACTTTATGGGGGTAGTACACGGTGTCAAAGCCGCCCTGCCCTACATGGAGAAGCAGCACAGCGGCACCATCATTAATGTCGGTTCGGTCGAGTCGCAGGTGGCGTTACCTTTTAACTCGGCCTACGCGGCTTCCAAACATGCCATCAAAGGTTATACCGAAGCGCTGCGGATGGAACTCGACCATGCTCAGAGCGGGATTAACGTCACGTTGATTATGCCGGCGGCCATGAACACGCCTTTCTTCAACCATTCGCTGTCGAAGATCGGTGTGCTGCCACGTCCAGCCGGACCCGTTTATGAACCGGAATTGGTGGCAGAGGCGATTGTTTACGCGGCAGAACATCCCCAGCGTGATGTTTATGTGGGCGGCGGTGGACTCTTGTTCGGCTTGATGGAGCGTATCAGTCCCGCTTTGACCGACAAATTCATGACCACCGGTGGCACGATGTTCCGCGCTCAAGAATCCACCCGCCCTGATAATGGCGAAACCACATTGTTCAACACCATCCCCGAAACAGGACGTGTTTCCGGCGATTTTGATCATCTGGTAAAGGCTACACCGCATGTCCCGCGTGCGCTCTTTCCGGCGGTTCTGGTCGGCGCGATACTCGGCTTGTTCTTCGTCCGGCGCTAATGCGGGAATATGAGACAGATTAGAAGCCATTTGAATAATACCAATGCTCCCCTATCTCCCCAACCCTCTTTCCCCATTGCACGGAGAAAAAGGAAGCAAAACAACATCCCGTGAGAGATCATGTGACATAGAGAATGCTGCAATCCGAATATTCAAATGGCTTCTTATAACCATTAACCTTGCCTCCGGCATTTAGGGCGCATCCACCACAAATGTGTCGTATGGACTCCAAGGGCCGCAGCTCAGAGATGTCAAACAAGCGGCCACCCGCCAGTAATAAAACCCGTTGAAGGTTGAGGGCAGCGTAAACGTCAAATTATTAGCGGCATCGTAAATCGTCGCCCCGATAAATGTCGGGTTGTTGCCGACTTGTACTTTATAGCCTACCGCGCCGGTAACCCGATTCCATGTCAAGGTTGGTGTGGCGGTCGTGAAGTAATTACGCAGGGGTGCTGTGTTGGCTAATGCGCTATAACGAATGCGATGTATGCTATCAACACGGCTGGTAGGCGAGGTAAAGGTCAGATAGTAGAGATTACCATCCGGCCCGCGTATCAACTGAACAATCCCACCGATAGCGGCAAAATCCCCGGCAGGACGTATCCACTGCCCGCCCGCATAAATCAAACGCGCCACGAAACCCCGCACGTAATCCGCAAAAAAATAGTTATTGAGGTACTCGGATGGATAGCCTGCCCCACCGGTATAAAAATCACCGCCGATGATGGCGGAACTCAAGTTGACATTCGACACCATATGCGGATAGGCGTAAACAGGATTATCGTAGCCACCGCTTTGATAGGGTGGATTACAGATGACATCTATGGGACAGAAACCTTCACGTACCGGCCAACCATAATCACCACCGGCATGTATCTGGTCAACTTCCTCCCATGTGACCTGGCCCACGTCGCCTGCAAAGGGCAAACCTGTGCCGGGAATACCGGCCATATTTGGCTGCATGGTAAAGCGGAAGGGATTACGAAAGCCCTTCGCAAAAATCTCCAGACAGGGGCCGTTGGGAAGAGGCACATTGATGGTTGAGCAGGTGTGCGCGTTGGGGCTTCCTTCGTAGGGATTGCCAGTGGTGCTGTACCCGCCAACGGTCGGCAGAATACGGATGATTTTGCCATTCAGTGTGGATGTATTGGGCGAGGTCGACATCACAGCACCATCGCCTGTGGTGGCATATAAATAACCATCCGCGCCAAAATGTAAATCACCGGCGTTATGGTTGCCACCATCACTCACGATGCTGTCAATCAATATCAGTTCACTACCAGCCACATCACCGGACATGGTTAAACGCGAGATGCGGTTGCGCGGCCCGTTGTTGTTGCCGTTCGTAAAGGTACTGTGATCACAGATGGGGCCGCTGGTGGCTCGACGGGTGTAGTAAATATAAAGGTAGCCATTGTTAGCAAAATTAGGATCGGCTGTGATGCCCAATAATCCACGCTCGGTATCGCCACAGGTGTTGACGGTATAAGCGCGCGTCGGCAGTAATACACCGTTCTTAAAGACACGAATGCTGGCGAGATTGGCATCGATGGGAGCCGCAGCACCCCCGCGCTCTACTGCCAAAACGCGTCCATCCGGCAAAAAGGTGAAGGCGCGCGGAGCCAACAGCCCACCATAAACCACTTCATCAATGAAACCGGCTGGCAAATTCGCTGCCGACACCGGATTGCTGCCTGAGAAAGAAAATATGACCGATACGAATGCTGCTAGAAATGAAATCAGGCGAGGTAAATAGCGCATGGTAAACCTGCTGAATAGAAATTGGCAAGAACATCCACATCGTGTCCCAGCATACAACAGGTTAATGAGGATATGCTGTAGGACGACAGTCTATAAAACTAAACGCGCTTTAGGGCATCGTTGGATGCAGCCACACGTCCGCTGATCACCATTGAGTGGGCGATGTGTGGCAATTTATAGCCAGCCATGCCCTCAGTTCCTCAGGTAAGCAAATTGATTTTATGGCATAATTCAAACTATTCAGTTCGATGGAGGGGCATCCATGATAGGACAACCCAAAACCAAGATGACCGCCGCCGAGTTCTTTGCACGGCCTGAGTCTAACGAGCCTACAGAACTCATCAAGGGAGAACTCATTGTGAGTCCAGCACCCGTACCGAAGCACCAACGATGCAGCCGCCGTTTACTGATCACGGTTGACTCGCTCATCCCTGATGGTGAAGTCTTTGACGCGCCGATTGATTTGCTGCTGGATGGCGAAAATATCCTCCAGCCGGATCTGGTATGGGTGTCCAGCAACGGACGCTGTGTGATTACCGATAAATTGCTACAAGGGTCGCCTGAACTTATCATCGAGATTCTATCACCTGGTACAACTCGCCGTGATCGGGATGACAAATTCGAGATTTATGAACGGCACGCGGTCAGTGAATACTGGATTGTTGATCCGCTGGAAGCATATCTTGAAGTGTATGCTCATCAAAACGACCATTACGTCCGTCAAGGTGTTTATGGTATTGGGGAAACATTTGTCTCGGCTGTTTTAGCTGGAAAAACTGTTGACCTGAACCGCGTTTTTGGCGAATAAGCTTCATTGAAACGGTGACGCCTGCCTTCAAGGAAAACATCACCGTTCCTCGTTTACAACGTGCTATCAGCCTGCCCTACCACGCAAAGGCCTGAGGCGCGGGGGCATTGTTCTTAAGCTGGCGACCCGTGTTGATATTAAAAATATCATTGAGCCGTGTGATATGTGCCGGATCCAATTGAAGTTCGGCGGCGCGATCCAGACCATCCAAATGACCAACGGTGCGCGGGCCAACAATCGCCGAGGCAACTGCGGGATTTGCCAGTACCCAGGCGATGGCTACAACGGCTTCCTTCTCACCAATTTCCTTGCACAACGCCGAAAAATCAGCCAGTTGTTTGTTGGTATCCATATTCAGGTCATATTCTTTTTCGACCTGAGCCGTACGCTTACCGGCCTCATCCCGTTTCCGACCGGTTAGAATGCCACCGCCCAAAGGCATATAGGGAATAATGCTGATGCCAAAATCCTCGGCTGCAGGAAAGACTTCGAGTTCAGGGTAACGGCTCAAAAGATTGTACTGGCACTGCTCTGAGACAAAACCGACCATGCCGCGCTGCAAGGCGTACATCTGATACTTCGCCAGTCCCCAGCCGGAATAATTGCTGGTTCCCATATACAGCACATCACCATTGTTGATGAGGCGATCAAAAGTCGTCCAGAATTCTTCGAGGCTGATGCGACTGTCGATATGGTGCACTTGATACAGATCGATATGATCCGTTTGCAGGCGCTTGAGCGAATCAGCGGCGTGCTTGCGGACTTTGTAAGCTGACAACCCGCCCTCTTCATTCGGTGGCTGCGGTGCGGGCATCATCGTGCCATAAACTTTGGTCGCCAAAACAGTTTGCTCACGGCGGCCAGCACCTTTTTGAAACCAGTTGCCGATGAGTTCTTCGGTACGTCCGCAGTAAACCTCCCGCCCATAAACATTGGCTGTATCAAAGAAATTAATACCCATTTCCATGGCTTTATCCATGATGCGGTAGGATTCGTCGTCGGAAGCCAATGTGCCGAAGTGCATGGTTCCCAAACAAATCTTACTGACGGTCATGTTCGAGCGACCGAGTTTTGTATATTGCATCATTTTTCTCCTCTAAACGGTTTGTTTAATCGATAGTATGCTCCCTGAGACTTTTATTGCCAAATAGAATTGGTCTATACGGTTCGCAAGCTATAGGCGGATCGTTTAGAGGTGTATCACCTATCTCCTTTCCCGTTTACTGTGTCAGCGGCTCGCCTGTCCGCACCGCGTCAAGCACCTTATGCACGGCGTCAATCACCGCCTGAGGCTGATCGCTCGGAATATTGTGGCTGCTATTTTTAACAATCACCCACTGGCTATTGGTGGATAACGCGGCTAAATCCTGCTGCCCTGTTTTCCACACATCCCATGCCGCCAGCGACGCATCCGCCGACAGGACATATACCGGCAACTTAGGCGTCACTACAGCAACATGAAGCTGATTGTCATTCGTTGTTGATTCCCGCGACTCAGCGATTTCGGTTTGCAGTGTTCGCTCACGTACAGCAAATATCGCCATCCGGTAAACGAGGTCATCAGGCAGAGTCTTAGTGGATGGGTCAACCATGTGTGCCACCGGCACGGCGAATAAACGCACACCAAATTGCCGCAGAATCCGGTAAATATTCAGGCTGCTTTCGAAGGCAGCACGATCGTTCGCATGTTGATCCAGTGGGTGATTAGTCGGCTCGACTGATTCATGACGTGCATCGACAAACACCATCCCCACAACTTCATCAGGGTGCTGCGCTGTAAACAAACGAACCGCTTTGCCACCCATCGAGTGCCCCACCAGAATATAGGGCGGTTGGATGTGAGCTGCCTCTAAAAGATCATGGAGTTCGATGGCGATTTGTTCCTGTGTGCGCGGTTGGGCAGACGACTCGCTCCAGCCCAATCCGGCATGGTCGTAGCTGCAAGCGCGGGTGAATTTGCCCACTGCGGGCTGCACCTGTGACCAATGATCTGACCAACCGCCTAGCCCCGACTCAAAAATGACGGTCGGGCTGCCTTCGCCCACGCAGCGAATGTGCATCTGACGACCATCGACGCTGACTAACTGACCGGGCGCTGGGAATCGTTGCTCGTCTCCGGCTGCCATGACCGTTTCATACAAGAAACCTGCGCTGGGTAGGATGACAATCAGGGCAACCAGTGCCAGCAGTCCGCGTTTGATATAAAACAGGCAACCGCGTTTGTGGTGTACCGTCTGTAAGTGTGGTGTCATTTGACTAAGTGACGTTGTGGTAGTCATTATTCTCTCCTTCTACATTTGTTCGGTCTTGACTATCTGCACTTTACGTAACAAAAAGATGGCTTGTTGTGGAGAAAATCCAAAGATCTACCATTTGGTAGGGCTGAGTTAGTGGCATTCGGGTAGGGAATGGTTAATGACTATACGCAAGTGGGTGTATTTTGTTAAGGATAATAGCCAGTATGCCTACATACACGGCATTCACATCACTTAGAATGGATGGTCAGAGTTCGATACGATTAACGAGGTTTGCATGCGGATAAGTCGACTGCTGCTATTGATCGTTTTAGTGGGTGCGGGTTGCAATCTGAGCAGAACCGAGGTTGCCAACCTGCCTACCGCCACAGCAGGATTGACTACGCCTACGGCTTCTCGCTCAACGCGAACGCCTATACCACTCAATAATAGGCAGCCGACACAGCTTCCACTGATTAGTACATTACAGCCACCACCGCTGCCTGTTTCAGTACCTACGCAAATCGGCGTTTCAAACGTCAATACAAGTACCACACCCGATCAAGCCGTTAAAAATTACTATGCGCTGGTCAGTCAGGGACGGTATGATCTGGGCTGGTCGATGCTGACTGATGCTTTTAAGCAGAAGTTCAACTGCTGTGCGCCCAACTACAATTACACTGATTATGTGAAATGGTGGGACAGCGTGGATACCGTCGAAATTAAAAATGTCAAAACGGTTTCTCAAAGTGGTGATAAAGCAGTGGTTTACGTCGAATTTCTCTATGTGATGAACGACGGTCGCCGTTCGGCACTGATCGGTGATCCCTATATCGCCCTTGTTTACAATCCCACCCTCAACCTATGGCAGTTTGATGACAAACGCGCCACAGCCTGATGCCCTTTAGAACAATTAATCATCTTGGTGTAGGATTAGGTTAAAATCATACACCAAAGGTTGATCAATTCTTGACCGACGAACCACTGCAACTCACCCACTTCAACCGCGCACCGAGGCTGCAACTGCCGAGTGTGCCGGAGATGGTGGTCGATATCCCTGCCCCACCGCGTACAGGCGACCTGCGCGAACCGAATACGCTGGTGACTCTGATTCCGGTGATGGGCATCGGCGTGATGGCGCTGCTGTATGTGTTTCGCGCCTTTGACAGCCCCAACACTTTATTTTCAGTAATCCCTCTTTTGTTTCTGGCGGGATTCACCATCGGCGGGACGATCCTGGCGCAGCGCTGGCGGCGTCGGGATAACACACAACAGCAGCAGGCAGCGATGCTGGCCTATATCCGCTTGTTGGAGCAGAAACGGGCACAGTTGCAAGCCGGACAGACTGCGCAAATCGCCATCTTAGAAGCCAAATTTCCACCACCGGACGAAGCGTTGAATCGGGCGCTGGTGCGGCATCCGGCACTCTGGGAACGACGGCCAGAAGATCCCGATTTCGCAGCGCTGCGGCTGGGCATGGGACGAATTCCATCGACGGTTCAAGCCAAGTTAGGCAGCATTGACAGCAGTGACGGTGGTTTACGGGCACAAGCCTTAGGCGAAGCCTACCGTTATCTCGATCCTGCGCCGATAGTGGCATCACTCCAACAAACCAGTTCGCTGGCGATTTGCGGCGGTCGGAACGCGGTGTTAAAGGTGGTACGGGCGGCGGTTTGTCATCTGGCGACCAGCCACGCCCCACAAGAATTCCACATTCACCTGATCGCCGCGCAGAGCAGTTATGACGAATGGCGCTGGATGGAATGGCTGCCGCATACCAGCCAGATGCATCAAGGCGGTGGCGGGGATTTACTGGCCTTTGACAGCGACAATATCCATCATCTGCTGAGCAATTTGAGCCAGGTGATTGACGAACGCAAAGGACATCCCAACAGCGGACAACTGCCACATCTGTTCGTGATTTTTGACGGGACGCAGTTGGCGGAAGGCGAACCGATTACACGAACGATTTTGCGGGATGGCGCGAGCGTGGGTGTGTCGGCAATCTGCCTCGTAAACAGCGTGGGGAATGCGCCGAGCGAATGTCACGCGGTGGTGCAAATCGAGGCAGACGGACGCTTTGAATACGCCAAAGTAGGCGCTGACAGTTTTACCCGCAGTGGACAGGCGGCAGATGAACTGTCGCTGCAAGATGCCGAGTACGTGGCGCGGGCGCTATCGGCCATCACATTACGCGAGGCCAGTGTGGGTGGACGCATCCCGCGACAGGTGGATTTCCTTGAACTCTACGCGGCGCATGATGTGGCTGAACTCAAGCTGCGATTGGGGCAGCGCTGGCGGCGACCGATTAATCAGGGTGTGCTGCCACATCCGATTGTGATCGGACGTGAAAGTCTGGCCGTCGATACCGAAATGCTGCTGGACGAAGATCATCACGGGCCGCATGGCATGTTGGCAGGGACGACTGGCGCGGGTAAAAGCGAACTGCTGCAAAGCATGATTTGCGCGCTGGCTGTCGAACACGATCCACGACTGGTGAATTTCTTACTGATCGACTTCAAGGGCGGCAGCGCCTTTAATGTGTTTGCCGATTTGCCTCATACGGTGGGCATGATTACCAACCTTGATGGGACGCTGGTAGAACGGGCGTTAGAAGCACTCAAGGCGGAAACACGGGCGCGGCAGCAGTTCCTCAAAAAGATGAATGTGCGCGACATCACACAGTATCACCGCTTTCATTCGCGCAGCATGAGCCAGATCGAGGATGCGGCTTACCACCCCCTGCCTCATTTGTTCGTGATTGTAGATGAGTTTGCCCAGTTGGCGCGTGAGATGCCGGACTTCATGCGTGAGTTGGTGCGGACAGCACAAGTCGGACGGAGTTTGGGACTACATCTGATCCTCGGCACACAAAGCCCGATGGATGTCATCACCGACGAGATGAACGCCAATCTACAATTCCGGATTTGCCTGCGCGTGCAAAATATCGAGTCAAGCCGAGCCATGATCCGACGACCGGACGCGGCTTATCTGCCGATTGGCTGGCCGGGGCGCGGGTATTTTCAGGTGGGCGAACGCGGGTTATTCAAACAGTTTCAGGCGGCCTATGTGGGCAGCGACTTCCAACCACAGCAACCGCAGGATGCCGAAACCGGCGAAAGTATCTTACTGGAATTGATCACCAACCACGGCATGATTGATCTGCTACCCATGAGTGATGAGGCTCAACATACGCAGATAGCGGGCGAGGAACCCTATACTATTGCCCACGCCATCAGCGATATGCTGACGAGCTACGCACTGGAAGCAGGTATTCCAACGAGTGCGCCCTTGTTACTGCCACCACTGGAAGAACGCATCAGTTTGCGAGAAGTGTTCAATCGGGGTGGTGGGGATGGCTGGAACGGGCGGGTATGGCTACTTCCGGGTGTCGATCAACACGGCGAGTTGATCAAAACAGGCAGCGCCCCAATTGGCCTGATTGACGATGTGTATAACAGGACGCAAGAGCCATTGTGGGTCAACCTGAATACCAGCGACCGTGAGCATACCAAAGATGGTCATCTGCTGGTCATGGGCGGACCGGGGACAGGGAAAACCACCCTGCTCAAGACGTTGGCGCTGAGCTTAGCGCTGCTACACGCTCCGGAACGACTGCACATGTACTTCCTGAGCTTCACCGGCGCGGGATTGAATGACATCAGCGATTTGCCTCACGCCGAGCGTGTGATTCAAGGGACGGAGGCCGAACGGGTGCGGCGTTTGTTCCGGCGCTTGATGAACACCCTTAACGAACGGCAAACCAACGCCGAAGCGCTCAACGGCCCGACGATTGTGGTGTTCATCGACCAGTACGAACAGTTCCGCGATGCCTATTATGAACAGCATATGGCAGATTTTAACCGGTTGGTAAACGAGGGGCGTACCGCAGGAATTTATCTGGTGATTACAGCCAGCAGCGCAGCAGCCCTCCCCGAACGGACGCGTTCGCTCATCTTGCAACGGATCGTGTTGCAGTTGGGCAACGCAGCCGATATGAGCGCGGCAGTCGGACAAATCGAGCGACGGGCAGAAGGGGGTCTGCCACGCGGACGCGGGTATATTCCTCAAGCGCCACCGCTGTTGGTGCAAATTGCGCTGCCGAGTACTATTGACCGAATTGATGAAGATGCTGATGTACTACGAGCGCTGCGGCAGGTCGTGGATGGTTTACGACAGGGTTACGCAGCTATGAAGGGTTTGGATGCGCGGCGTGCGCCGACTGATCAGACCCAGCATCCCGCGCCGATTGGTGAGTTACCGGGGCGGATTCCATTGAATAGTTTGCCGTTGGCGAAGAACCCCTACCCCAACCCTACCCCGTATATAGGGGAGGGAGGAAACCACGAACCTATTGTGACGACATTGGGGCGGCTGGATGATGACCGTTTGCAAGCTTTCCAATTGGATTGGACGACGAATGGGCCGCATTTCGTGGTCGCAGGTGCACCGGGGACAGGCAAGACCAATCTATTACAGGCGGCGGTGTTGAGCGCTGCCGGAGTCCAATCACCACAGGCGTTACGGGTGCTGCTGGTGGATTTCAGCGGACGGAGTTTACGCGCGCTGGAAAGTTTGAAGCATGTGGTAGCGCGGATAACAGATGCCGCAGCCTTAGATGCGCAACTGTCAGTGTTAGAAGCGCAGTTGGCAGATCCATCAACCGATGCGCCACACACGGTAATTGTGATCGATGATTACGACGCGACCAGTGAAACGCTGCTGGCATCCGGTGGTCAAGCGCTCAAACGGCTGCGTGATCTGGCACGGCTGCCCAACGAGGCGGGTGTGCATTTCTGGGTGGCGGGTTATATGGAACGCAGCGGCGATCCGCTGCTCCGACAACTGTTATTGCACCGCAGCGGCTTCGGCTTATGCAGCCGTGAGAGTCTGGCAGTGTTCGGACTGCGTACCAACCAGCTTCCGGCTGAAATGATGCCGGAAGGTCGGGCGTATTTTGCCGAGCATAACCAGATTGTCGTGGTGCAAACTGCGCTGGTTGAGAACGCCGCATTGACGGTGAATCGGCTCAATTTGCAGGTATGGGGAGAATACGAAGCCCAAACATTACAACCATCCAGCCCGCATATCAACGCCTCCGGTACCCCACTTCCCAATCCTATGTCGGCTGCTGTCGAACAAGCACAATCATCAAACAACACTGAGGAAAAACCTGAATCCCTTCCCCCCTTGGAGATTGATACCGCTGGCCTCATCGCCGATTTATTGAATGCTTCTCCGCCACAGCCAGAAGCGAAAAAGCCCGACTCAATTGATCCACCCGCCAAAACCCGCAAGCGGCGTGGGAAGAAGGCAGAGTAAATCGCCCATTCATCGCTTAAGTGCAAAAAAATACCCCCGCAGCTTCAAGCATACGGAGGTATCGGTTGTCGATTTAAGATCGCGCGGTTTGGAAGTTATGCTTCCACAGGTGGTAAGTGGCCTCGCCGCCATTCATACACGAACAGCACGAAGAACACTACGGCCAGCAGTACCATGAATGCACCTGTTGCTATAATCCCTGTGGCAACATTGTCCCAACCATAGGCGGCCAGCAGATTGCCTCGAAGGGTGCTTGCCGTCTGCAACGTGTTACGGAGGCCCGTGACGGCTGTTACCTTTGCTTGTGCCGCGTCAATTGCAGTTTGGTCCTTGGGATCGATAGCCTTTACCGCCGCCGTCAACTGGCGCTGGATACCGCCTAAGGTTGCGTAGGTGGCATCCGGATAGCCAGAGGACGTAGTTATGTTATGCACGTGCAGCGCCATGAGTTCTGAGTAAACTTTTGCTTGATTGCCCGTTGTCAGAGGTTGTCCCGCATTCTCGACCATGCCGGGGATCTGCTTTTCCTCATCAGCCATCTGATCGACTGCCGAAAATGTGATTTGTTGGGATGCCAGTTCGGTGCGGATATTGTCCTGCACAAAACGACCCAACCCTATTGCGACCACACCCACCACTAAAGCGCCGATAGTCAGCGTGAGCCACAGTAATATAACGCGTGCCCACATGGCTGCTGAAAGACGGGAATTGAGGTACTTCATTTCGCTGCTCCTTTGGCAAATGCCAGATTAAATTCGTTGTAAAAAAACTTTTAATCTTCTTGACCACAAAATCGTGGTTTAGAAGTTTATTGTTCGTTTGACAATGCCAGTATATCTGCCATTTTCTCCGGATTTCACAATTTGAACGGGAAAGATGACTTCCGTTTTGATAATAGTGTGACTAATGTCACATTGCTGGATTAATAACTGCTCAAGCTTGGAATTAGACCCGTGATAATCATGGTGATACAGTCTTTCTAACGGGGTTAGATTGTTGACAAACGATTCGCAGTAAAGCTAAAATTTGACCGATTGGTCAACTATGAAGCCCATTATGACAGCCGACACCCGCGAACGCCTCATTGAAAGCGCCGTCGACCTCGTTTTAACCTCTGGCTACCATGTCATTGGAGTCAAAGAAATATGCCAGCACGCCCATGTGCAAAAAGGCAGTTTTTATCACTTCTTCCCATCGAAGCGTGAGTTGATCATTGAAGCCCTAAACCGGCAGTGGGCGCGCCAAACTCAACTGCTGCTCGATCCGGTATTCAATGAATCGATCCCGCCGCTCGACCGGATTGTGAAGATGTTCGAGCTGGTTTCTGAACATCAGGCGCATCTTCAGAAAAGTTATGGGAAGGTGTTTGGCTGCCCATTTGGCAATCTGGCACAAGAGCTTAGCACACATGATGAAGCACTGCGCGACAAACTGACTCTCATCTTTCATGCGTGGGCAGGGTATATCGAAGGCGCTCTGGCAGAAGCGGTGGCGCGGGATGATTTGCCCATCACAACACCTATTAGCCAAGCCGCGCAATCGATTCTATCTTACCTCGAAGGATTGATGCTGATGGCGAAAACTTATAACGATCCTTATGTGATCCAGCGTGGGGCGGCCAATGCCAAAATGATGATCCAAAATACCCTGATTTGATTTTTCGTTTTCTCTCCAAGACGAGTGGTCAACTCTCTCTTACTAGACCAATCGGTCAAAAGCAATAAAACACCATTTTTTGCAAAAGCCCTTGCCATAGAACGCTTTTTCTTATATGCTATGTGCAACTGAAAGGTTACATATAGGAGGACAAGGTTATGGAAGCAATCGCCCTCAAACGCAGCATTTGGATCAATGCCCCGCGCGAACGGGTATGGAAGGCCGTGAGCGAGCCAGCGCAAATCGCCGCATGGTTCGCACCCGGTACAAGTTTTAAAATGGAGAACAACACGGTTTCGATTATGATGGATGGGCAATTCATTGATGTAGCGTGGATAGAAGTGATTGAGGCGCCCCGCCAGCTCACCACACGCCCCCTGCCCGATAAACGAACAGCCACCACATACCTACTTGAAGAAGAAAACGGAGGCACACGCTTCACCGTGATCGAAAGCGACCTCGAAGCGCTGCCGGCTGAAGACCGCGCCAAGTATCTGGAGCAAAACGGCACTGGTTGGGAATTGGCATTGGCGAACCTGAATGCCTATATCGAGGGCAAGCCGTTGGTCAGACCGGAAGGGTTTTAAGCACCAAACGAAGCAAACCGCCCCATTGAGCAAAATCGCCTTGAATGGGCTATCATCGGGTGTGAAATGCTGTTCGGGTAGGAGTAATTGGTTGTGACTGACGCGCCCATTTTCCATGCGCTGGCTGATCCCATGCGGCGCAATCTGTTGGTGAATCTGGCAGAGAATAGTCCCAAGACGGCGACGCAGCTTGCAGAGGAATACCCTATCACAAGACAAGGTATCCTCAAGCACCTCAATATCCTTGAGGATGCGGGACTGGTGACTGTGAATCAAATAGGACGTGAAAAACGTTATGCCCTGACGCCGGAACCCCTCAACGCGTTAGAGCAGTGGCTAAAGCAGTTAAATGCCAAGTGGGATGAGCGGTTGTTAAGGCTCAAGAATTTAGTGGAAGATGGGAGCATAGGCGAATAAGGGCGCACAATCATTTGCGCCCTACCCTATGTGTTAGCCCTGAAGCTCTATCTTTAGTGCGGAAGATGATGCTTCAGACGGCGATTATGCTCGGCTTCAAGGGTCTTGTACTTTTCTTCGAGTTCAGCGCTATCTTCACCACGATTTTTGGCGTTCTCAAAAGCTTCCAATGCTTCGCGACGCTTGTGCATCAAATCATCCTCGGAAAGCCGGGCCAAGGCTGGATCAGTTGGGGTAACTGGCGCATCAGGCATGATGTTGACTCCTTCATTTCATCCAATGTCACGTTTGTGATGTGAAATACATGATGGGTTTGAGCGAATACCAGACAGGGTAACACGGCGGATACGCTCGATGTGGGGTCAGGTGGCCTATTCTCGATCAGCTTTTAGGGCTAAAAGCAGAGCTATTGGGACAGCAGGTATGCTATCTCGTCGGCGGTGGAGGGAAATTAGGGTTGTAAGCTAAGCGGGATAAAACGGGCGTAAATGCAGGCGCGAAAGGCGGTTAACGTAAACTTTTGTTGCGCATACGGCGAGCATTTTCAGCTTCAAGGATTTGATAGGCTTTCATCAACTCGGTCGTGTTTTGACCACTATTTTTGGCTTCGTTAATGGCGGCTAAAGCCACTTTACGCTGTTCGATCAGATCATTTTCGGACAAACGAGCCAGAGCCATATCAGTGGGCAGATTAGGGGCGCTACTCATGGGTACAAATCCTTCATCCTATTGGTTACCCTTTCATAGTAGCACATTGATGGTTCTTACAGTGATTAGTTGTGATGTTTGGTGGAAAGCGGTGGCTGCCGGAAGGTAAAGCACTGTCAACAGGATGTGCTGATCATTTAAACCCTTCTTTTCATTTTGAGAAAATTAAACCCCTAACTAAAGCGTAATCTTATTACCGAAGCCTTACATTTTTCGACCGTTTGATCAAGTCTCACTGCCTCTTTAGAAAAGACCCATTTTAGGACGTTTTGGCTCATTTTCCGCTCAGGCTGCCGTTATAAACCCGCAATAACTTCCAGCGAAAGTGATAGGGAAGCTTCACTTATGCACCTTAAATCCATATCAAAGGGGAACGTTATGAAACGGTTATCAGTGGCAACGTGTTTATTCAGCCTGATGGCGCTGACAGGCGGTATCGTCACACAGGCACAAGATACGATGAAGACAGTTAACTTTACGGTACGGATCGAAAATGTATCGGGCAGCAACACGCAGATTTATTCAAGCGTGGGGATTGATGGGATACCGGTGGGCGCGACGGCACGAGCAGCGGCCAAACCGGGTGAAGCCTTCGAGTTTATTGTAAAGGCCAAACCGGGCGATCATCTATCATTTGCCAGCATGTACGGCCAGTCGAATGATACGTTTGTTGGAACCAACGAAACCGGCATCGCTTTATACGATGAGAGCGGCAAAGCTATCAGTGGCGATGTATCCGACCAGGTATCATTATGGGACGCAGGCACGGAGGTTAACGAGCCATTGGGCAAAGGTCCAAACCAAGCGCCACGACAAGCTTCTCCTGATGCCGGTACACCTGAAAATGGGACGGTGCAGCCGGTCGCTTTTGGTGGTGATTGGCCGGCGAGCGTGGCTGATCTGACCAAGGTGACGCTGACACCTGTAAGCGGTGATCAAATTAAGGTGCATTTCGAAAATGCGACCGCTAACGCGCCTGTCCCTACTCCATTTTCGCCGCTGGCGTATGTGGTACATACGGCTGACCAAACAGGTGTGTTTTTCAAAACAGGCGAGAAAGATCGCGGCCTGGGATTGGAACGTATCGCTGAATCCGGTAACCCCGAATATGCAGCGGCGGCTGTCGCCGGCAGTGCCGTGATGAACGTGGGGCTGTCACCCGGCGTGTTTGTGATCCACAGCGCGGAACAAGCGGCACCGATTTTCAAGACAGGCGAGAAAGATCGCGGGCAGGGTTTGGAGGCAGAGGCCGAAGACGGTAACCCCACCACATTGGGCGACTCGTTAAGTAAGGCAGGCTTCAAGCAGACTGGCATCTTTAACATGCCTGTCGGCGCAGACAAAGCTGGCCCATTGAAGCCGGGACAGGCATTTGAATTCACCTTCGCAGCAGCACCAGGCGATTATCTGTCCTATGCTGAGATGTTCGGACAGTCAAATGATCTGTTCTTTGGCACAGACGAAAATGGTATCGCACTGTTCTCGGCTAAGGGAACGCCAGTAGCAGGCCCATTTACCGGAGCAATCCAACTTTGGGACGCCGGTACGGAGGTCAACCAGGAACCATTCGTGGGTGCTGATCAAGCGGCACGGCAGGCAGCGCCTAACACTGGCGCGGCTGAAAATGGTGTGGTGCAGCCGATTTACAGTGTGACCGATGGTTTCAGCTACCCAAGCGTCGAAAGTTCGCTCAAGTTCACCATCAGCAACGACGCCGGGATGATGACGAACATGATAGCTCCGGCAGATGCGATGAGCGACCAGATGATGATGACGCCGGAAGCGGGTATGATGGAAATGACTCCGGAAGCAACCGACTCTATGATGATGCAGCCAACGGCGACACCTGCAAGTTAGTGAATGAGGGAAAACAGGAAGGGTCTGAGCCCCTTCCCTACGAGGAGAAAAAGGCGTTTTCTTGAAAAGTGTCGTCTCCTGAAGCGTAGTAACCGGGAGGGAACCCATTCAGCCGATAGCTGCCAGCCGTCAGTCGCGAGTCAAAGCGATTGGCGGCTGGTTTTTTGATTCGCGCAACGTGCAAAAAATTGAATTCATTGGATTGGTTGGTGAAGTTTATCCGGCGGATTTAAGGGAGCGATGTACCGAATATGCGTAACATGCGGCGAATTCTGCAAATGCGGCAAATTCGGAAGCGGTTTTATGTCGGTAGCGGACACAAAGGCGAATGTCGGTTCTGTCGTCAGTGACCTATGGCAAATCTGGCAGCAATTTCGGCAATGGCAATAGCAGGTTTTATGCCGTGTTTGCCATTCGTCAAAGCAATCCGGTGATTGTTAAAGAGCGCGGTGGGGGTTAATCGGTGGCGATGCGTTGCGACCCCACCCTAAATCCCACATCAGCAACGTTCGCAGGCTCACTCTGCTGACAGCCGAAGCATCAGGGAGGGACTTTAAACGCCGGAAGAGGCAGGCCTCTTCCCTACAAAAGACATATGGTTATTCGCTCTAGCGCCAAGAACCGGTAGGACTACATGAAGTGGTGGGGGAAACACTTTGCTCTATGTACCCCACCCCCAACCCCTCCCCGAAGCGTCAGGGAGGGGAGAAAAATGCAAAATTCGGGTGCAAAAATGACTGTTTTTCGGCTAGAAAATATCTCCACCGTTTAGGGTGGTGCTACCCAAGAACCGATCCACCATTTAATCTACCTGTTAAAGAGCGCGGTGGGGGTTAATCCCGACCCTACAAAGAGCATACTGTTTAGTCATAGATAAAAAGGGGAGGTAAGATAGAAAGGACAAAAAGTAAGAAGAGATCAAGCGATGCGCTACAAAAAATATCATGTGTACTTGAGGGAAGAAGAGAAAGAATATCTGAAACAGATCGTGAAGAAAGGGCAAGCGCCAGCACGACAAATTCAGCGGGCACATATCTTGCTGAAAGCCGATGTGAGCGAAGGAAAGGGATGGACAGACCAACAAATTCGAGACACCTTTCACTTAGCACGAAATACCGTTTCAAAAATACGCAAACGCTTCACGGCAGTCGGATTAGAGGAAACAGTCCAACGAAAGCAGCCTGAGCGCGTATATAAGACGCGTTTGGATGGGGAACAGGAAGCCCATCTGGTGGCATTAGCCTGTAGTACACCGCCGGAAGGTCATGCCCGCTGGACATTGCGTTTGCTGGCTGAGCGCATGGTCGCCCTAGAGTACGTGGATAACGTGTCCTATGAAACGGTGCGACAAGTGTTAAAAAAACGCGCTTCAACCGTGGCGTAAACAAATGTGGTGTATACCACCCCAGCAGAATGCCGCCTTTGTCAGCCGCATGGAAGCCTTGCTGGATCTGTACCAGCAGCCCTACAACCCGCTTGAACCCGTGATTTGCATGGATGAGTCTTTGAAAGACTTGCAAATCGCCACCTACTTTCCCCTGCAAACCGCTCCTGGACGCCCTGCGCGTTTTGACTATTTGTATAAACCGGCTGGGGCTGCGACTTTACTCTTGTGTGTCGAACCCCTGCGCGGTTGGCGTTACGTTCAAGTGCGTGAGCATCGCAAGTTCGAGGATTGGGCACTCTTTATGCGCCAGGTGTTGGACGTTTTTTATCCGGATGCCACCCTCATCCATTTGGTGGTCGATAACCTTAATATCCACTCCCCGACTGCTTTTTATCATACCTTCCCAGCTCCCGAAGCCAAACGCCTACTGGATCGTCTCGTTTTTCATTTCACCCCGGTTCATGGCAGTTGGCTCAACATGGCTGAAATTGAGTTCGGTGTCCTCAAACGCCAATGTCTCAGCCAGCGTTTTCCTTCTCCTCAGCTTCTCGCTCCTGCTGTTCAGGCTTGGTTTGAAACCCGTAACTCCCTCTCTTCCAAAATTTACTGGCAATTTACCATTGATGACGCTCGTATTAAACTCCGTCATCTTTATCCCTCTTTTGATCCCTGACTTAACAGTACAACAAGTGAGAATGGAATGGGTTACATTTTGGAAGACCATTTTGTAACTCATTCGAGGTGTTGGCGCTAACCCTTTTGAGGGAGTGGGGTTGTTAAGATGGTTTGGAAGTGGTTGGATTTGGGTAGACACGGTTTGTGAAATCTAACAGGGGGAAATAATAAAAGGTGTGTCCGATGGTTAAAAATGTGATGGTTTGTGCCGCATGAGGCTAAAGCCGTCATGCTAACCAGAAGACAAGTCTGCTCAAGCGACTTCGAATCTGTAGGCGAACTTCAAGGAAAATAAGTCGTCAAAGTCATTATGCCACAGTGGCTATTTTCTTGCGTGAAGAACGCAAATGAATTATCGGACAAGCCTTAAAGCCGTTCAGCTAATCACCAGACAAGTCTGCTCATGGTGATTTACTCAATAGCATGGTAGCTGATGCGCGGCTGAGGCACGCCTCATCCTACAAAGGATTTGTGACGATGGTTAGGCATCAAGGGAGAAAATATTTAAAATAATATCCTGATTGCTAGTCGTGGAAACCTGCCTCAGAACCTCACCCCCTAGCCCTCTCCGTGTACAGTTTACGACACGACAGTTTTGGTCGATTGAGGGAAAAGCGGAAGGGTCTGAGACCCTTCCCTACGGGAGAAAAACGCATTAGACTGTAAACGTGTCGTCTCGTGAACCGTGTACAGCGAGGGGGAATTGAGCGAAGATTTGAGAGGTGGATAAACCAACTAGCCATCAAGGTAATAATAGGTATTGATGTTCATTGGAGAAGAAAATGAGTGATGACGTAAGTGATATTCGTGCCTTTTACAATAGTGGCGTCGAAAAAGAACATGCTCGCCTTGAAGAGCATCAATTGGAATATGATCTGACGTGGCGCTATCTGGAGCAGTATCTTCCGGCCCAAGGGTCAATCCTCGAAATTGGGGCGGCAACAGGACGCTACACGCTAGAACTGGCTAAACGCGGGTATCGCATAACGGCGGTGGATTTGTCGGCAGAGTTGATCGCGGTCAACCGGAAGCGGCTGATTGAGGGGGGATTAGATCAGCAAGTGCGCCTGGTCACAGCCGATGCGCGTGACCTGAGCGCGGTGACAGAGAAACCATTTGATGCGGTTCTGCTGATGGGGCCACTGTATCATTTGATCGTCGAGGATGACCGGAAAGCGGCCTTGAAAGAAGCGCTCGAACGGCTGCGACAGGGTGGCATTCTTTTCTCGGCGTTCGTCAGCCGCTTTGGCACGATGAGCCATTTGATTCGCAATAATCCGAGCTGGATTGAAAATCAAGCAGAAGTGCAGTCGGTACTGGCAAACGGCAAGCGCCCTGACGATTTCCCACGGGGTGGGTTTCGGGGGTATCTGGCAGCAGTTGAGGAGATTATCCCGCTGCATGAAAGCGCAGGATTGGAAACGATACGACTGGCGGGCGTCGAACCGATCATTGCAGCGGATGACGACAGCTACAACAAACTTGAAGGCCAGCAGCGTGAACTGTGGTTGAATTTGTTGTATGCAGTCAGTACCGAACCGTCGATTATGGGCGTATCGAGGCATCTTCTGTATATTGGCAAGAAAAAGTGATGTGCTTATTTTCGCTGCCCTGCCGCGTGCAATCGGCTATAATAGCGGCATCGGTTCAATACAGTTTTCGATAGGATTGAAGAACGCCATTTTATGGCAATCGAAATCGCACCTGACCAAGAAATATGGGTCATGACGAGGGAGGGAGCCGAAATAACCGGTTACAGTAGTCGCTACCTCGGACAGTTGGCACAAAAAAATCTGCTACTGTCGGAAGATGAGCGGGATATCAAGGTTCGAAAGCGGTCAGGCCGCCACGAATTATGGTTACCCGATCTCCTGCGATACATCAAAGAAATCGGTTATGGCCCTCACCAGGACAAAAAATAGAGACCGAGAAAGTGGGTTTTCCTTTTCAATACGGAAATTGATGGCGGATTGCAGCGCATGAGGCAAATGACAATTTACTGAACAGAATACCCTGATTGCTAGTGGTGGAAAGCTCCCTCAGAACCTCACCCCCTAGCCCCCTCTCCGTGTACAGTGAGGGGGAACTGAGCGAAGATTTGAGATGTGGATAAACCAACTCGCAATCAAGGTAAATAGAATGGTCATTGATGGGCGGCTGAGGCACGCCTCAGCCCTACAAGCATTCAATCGTTTAGCTATTACCATCATAAAAAGTAAAGACGCATAAGCCATCATGTTCGTCACCAGACAAGTCCACTTATGGAACTTTCTGAATTAATTGGGTAATCAATTCACGGAAAAGTCTCAGACTTTTCCCTACGAAATTCAATGGTATTACCGAATTAAATAATCAAGTTCGATAAGGGACTGCAAATCAGGTCATTTGACCGTGACGGTCATTCCTATTTTCCGTATTGGATCGTAACCGACCATTATCTTCCTCTCAAAATAAGTTTTTTCTTGACTTTATGTCAAAAATGACATAAAATTCCGATCAACACAATAGACTCCGTGTACGACTGACACCAAACAGTTTGTAACCCGGGCACATAAGCTGTTTAAGCCATCTCATCCCGACTGGATGCGAAAGTCGCGACTTTTGTGTCAATAGCTATCGGTTGGGTCGGAGGCGGTTTGCGGTTGTATCACAAGACATGCGGGTCGATGTGCCAACACAAATGAAAAATGAACATCAGGATAACGCTGGCGAAAGCGTTATCCCTATTTACCCTGTGCTGGTTGGTGACGGTACGGGGTATTTTTTTGCATATGTTATACCCTGATTGCTAGTCGTGGAAACCTGCCTCAGAACCTCACCCCCTAGCCCCCTCTCCGTGTACAGCTGAGGAGAGGACATGTTTGAAAATGAGGGAGACCGTAATCAAGAAAATTCAATTCGGGAGCACACATAGGTGCTCCCCTACGGGAAGACTTGTTCTTTAACCTCTCCTCAGCCGTGTACAGTGAGGGGGAACTGAGCGAAGATTTGAGATGTGGATAAACCAACTAGCCATCAAGGTATGTTATCTAATGTCGAAATTTGGACGCCAAGCGACATTAAACGTTACAATGTGCCGCTTGTGATGGAGGGGTTGGTTTAATTCCGAGCATTGAAGGGGGTACATGTACGGACAGCGACGGCTGACGTCATTTTTCAACATCCAAAGCGGTGAGGGTCACGTTGTCGGGATGATCTTCACGCTGTATTTTTTCATGGGTATCGCCTTTGTCCTGACGCAAACCACCAGCTACGCTATTTTTATTGAAACTTTCGGCTCCGAGAACCTTTCTTACACCTATATCGGCATCGCGGTGGGTGTTTCGGCGCTGGCTTTTGGCTATTTGAAGTTAAGCGACCATATCCCGCTGACGCGGCTACTGCTGGTTAATCTAGGCGGATTGATCATCATTAGCGTGTTGATACGGGTGGGATTATCACTCACGCAAGCGCGCTGGTTGGCTTTTCTGCTGCCGATATGGGAATTCGCACAGCTTAACCTCGGCAAGATCATCATCTGGAGTCTGGTGGGTTCGCTGTTCGATGTGCGGCAGAGTAAGCGGTTATTCGGCCTGATGACATCGGGACGGTGGCTGGCGGTGGCGCTGGGTGGCTTGATGGTTCCGGTGCTGGTGGCGTGGGTGGGAACCGTTAATTTGCTGTGGCTGTCGACGCTGTGCCTCGCTGTGGGGATGGTGCTGCTGCTGCGAATCCTCCGCGCATATCCGCGCGCGTTCGTTCATCATGAGACGACGCATGACGAGGAACCGTCCAAACCGAAAACACGCGCCAACGTCTTCAAAAATCCATTTGTGGTGCTGATTTTTGTCGAGGCCTTCATCTGGATTATGGCGTATTTCATCGGTGACAATATTTACTATATCGAAACTGCCAAGCAATTCACCAACGCGGATCAATTGGCGTCAATTCTGGGGTTACTATCGTCAGTGGCAGGGCTTTTGACACTGATCAGCGGGTTATTTTTCACAGGGCCGTTCATCAACCGGTTCGGTGTGAAGGTGGGCGTAAGAGTCACGCCAGTAACGGTGGTGGTGCTGATTCTGGCGTTCGCGCTGGCGGGTACATTTGTGCACAATCCGCTGCTGGTGTTCGGACTGGCGATTGTGGCGCGGACGGTCAATACGTTTATGAGTGAGACGTTCGAGGTCACGTCACTGCGTATTCTGGTGCAGCCGCTGCCAGCAGATCAACGGGTGCGGGTGTCAGCCATATCGGACGGGATTATCGAGCCGCTGGCGATTGGTACGGCGGGATTGATGATCGTGGTATTGATTGATCTGCTCAAATTAAGTTCGGTGCAGCTGGCGTATCTGTTTCTGGTGGTCGGGGCGGGATGGATCACGGCGACATCCGGTTTGGCGCGACGGTATCAAAATGTCCTGACGCAAGCGTTAGAACGACGGCGGTTGGGACAATCGCTTCCACTGACCATCGACCATTCAACGATTGCGGTGTTGAAGCCCTTTCTACAGGATAAGCATCCCGAAGCGGTGATCTACGCGCTGAATATTATCGACCAATCGGATGAACAAGATGTGTTAAGGAATACGCTGCCTGCTTTACTGAACCATCCATCGGCGCGGGTGAAACGGGAGGCGCTGGGATACATCGAACGGTTGAAGCTGACATCTGCCCTGCCCCGTGTGCAGCAGCTTTTCCAAAGTGAGACGGATATTAGCTTCCGTGAGTATGGGCTGCGGGCGCTGGCAGCACTTGATCCACAAGAAGCACAAACACGCGTGGCATCATTTTTGGATGCGCCTGAGATTCCGATCCGGCGCGGGGCGATGGTCGGTGTCATCCGCTATGGGGTTGGTCAGACAACGGCCAAAGCGGTTGAGAAACTGATGGAATTGGCGATGCGACCGGATATTGAGAACAAAGTGCTGGCAGCACAGGTCATCGGTGAGGTGGGTCTGCCGAATTATTATCAGCCGCTGGAGCTTTTGCTACGGTCGCTGACCGTCAAGGTGCGGCGGGAGGCGTTGATCGCAGCGGGTAAGATCAACCAACCCCGATTGTGGCCGATGGTGATCGAGGCGTTAGAGAACTCGGCTACACGGGCGCAGGCACAAACAGCACTGGTGGCAGGTGGCGACTCGGCTTTATCGGCCATCCGTACGGCGATGTCTAACAGCAATGTACCACGCGAAGTCATGATAGGTTTGGCGCGGGCTTGCGGTCAAATGACCAACCAAGCGTCGATTGATATTTTGACAGACCGGCTGACGATTTACGACTCTGACGTACGACTGCAAGTGATGATGGCACTGAGCCAGCGCCGATACCATGCCCACGATGCAAAGCGAATCCAGAGTTATATCCGCAGCGAGGCCGATATTTATGCACGACTTCTCGCCACTCAACGTGATCTGGGCAACGGGGATGGACTGGGGCTGCTGAATGAGAGTCTAAAAGTACTGGCTCAACATGCGACCGAGCGCATTTTGTATTTGATGTCGTTCATCCATGATCCGGTGCCGATTTTACGGGCGCGGGAAGTGCTGTTGTACGGCAGCGGGGCGACACGGTCGATGGGGTTGGAGATCGTCGAGACGTATTTCAATAAGACTAGCAAAGCCTATTTGCTACCGATTTTTGACGAGCTGCCACCCCATGCACGTTTACAGCAACTGCATGGGGAACTGCCACAGGCCACGCTCAACCGCGACGAACGGCTGTTGGAACTGCTGGCGAAACCACCAACACCGTGGGTGAATGTGTGTGCGCTATATGCGGCGGGGCGGTTGATGATCGACAACAGCCGGACATTTGTATCGGCGGCACTGAGTTCAAATCATCCGTTAACGCGGGAAACGGCCCATTGGGCGCTGGATCGTCTGAATCATGTGATGGCACAAGGGAAGGATACTATGCTCTCAACCATTGAAAAGGTCGTCATCCTCAAGACGGTGGGGCTGTTCGCGGAAACACCGGATGAGGTATTGGCGGATGTAGCGGGTTTGCTGGAAGAAGTGCGCTACAACACGGGCGAAGTCGTCTTCAATAAGGGTGACATAGGCAACAGTATGTATATGATCGTGAGCGGCAAGGTGCGCGTCCATGATGATAATTACACCATCAATAAGCTGGGCGAACGGCAGGTATTCGGTGAGATGGCGCTGCTCGACCCTGCTCCGCGTATCGCTACTGTGACTGCGCTCGAAGATACGCATTTGTTCCGGCTGCGGCAGGAAGCGTTTTATGAACTGCTGGATAATCGCGGTGAGGTGGCACGGGGGATTATCCGCGTGCTGACGAGTTACCTGCGGAGCTGGGTGGATAACGCCGATCTGCGGATGCTGCAACAGAGTGTGGCGAAGACGGTTCCGCTGCCGATTAAGCGGGAAGGTGCTGCGTCGTGATAGGTGGCTGAATGGTAAAGTACAAATTAACGACCACCGCCCTGATTCCAATGGGATTGAAGTTCGGGTGGGAGCAGTTTTTCGGTACGATAGGCCATATCGATAACCGCGCCGGGTTGAAACTGGCTGGTGAGCTGGCGCAGACCCTGGGGACGGTCTTCACCACCTTCATCGGTGAGGAGTAGTTGTTGGCAGTAAGCAACGATGTCTTGCACAATACGTTCGTAGCGATAATAAGCCAGCGCGACAGGATCAATCGAGGTTTGACCATAGCCTTCGTAAAAAAGTTGTTCATCATGATCAGCAGCTTCCCCTCGCCCATCAATACCAGCGCCGATAAACATTAGATCTCGTTCTTTGGGTGCGAGTACGGGTTGATCCCAATCCACGATATAAAATATATCCGCGGAAGCATTCATCAAAATATTGCCGACATGAATATCGGAATGGCACAGGACAAAGTGGGAAGGCTGATTTTGCAGTACTGCGCCCAAGTCTGCGGCACGTTTGATCAGATGGCTGATTTCTGATCGTTTGGCTTGCAGAAGCGCGGCTAAATCTGCTGCGACCGGATCAGCAAAAGTATTCGCTTCGACCTGTGCCTGAAACTGTTTCACTAATTCACGCCAATATGGAGAATAGGTTTCATGCGGAATACGGGCTGCGAGGGCTGGCGGTAAGGTCACCGTATGGATCATTTTTAGGGCGCGTCCAAAAACCATCCACTCCTCATCGGACAGCTCATCAATAAAGCCATTTGTCCCCTCAATAAAAGGATAAAGAATCAGGTTAAACTCGTCCAAGCGTGTCGATAACTGGCCTGATCGAGCTGGTATGGGCGCAATAATATGCGAAATACCTTGATCGAAAAGAAACCCGGGTACATCAACGGCTATCGGGTCAAACTTCCCGCTGCGCAGCTTCACAAAGTAAGGTGTGCTATCGGTATCATCAAGCTCAACGCGAAAGACAGCGGTATTCTGATCTGCGCCCAGAGGCAAAAATGCAATTTCCGCAGCTTGCAGGCCATAGTCATCACGCAAACAAGCGGCGATTTTCGCGTCATCAAGGGCCGGTCTTTCCAGCATACTTTATCCTTTTCAACACAGCCTCAGATGTGAGTACCTAAAAGGCGCTTTAGAGGCCTATAAAGGTCAGATTATACTTAGTGAATGAAGTTTTATCGACCAGCACAAATTTCAATACAGCAGCACTACAGGTAAAATTGAGCGACTAAAAATCATAGGATAGCCGTTTTGTTGCTCTGGAGTCCGGTTCGGCGTAGACTGGTTGCAAGATGAAATGGAGCGCACACAATGTTTGAAGCCCAAACCAAACCCATTACGGCTGAAGCGTTTATTGCATTTATCCAATTACCGGAGCATGAAGGCCGTCGCTTTGAGCTAATTGACGGAGAGATTATTGAAAAAATGCCTACCCAATTACATGCGCTGATTGCCACTCTACTTATTTTCAGACTCTCGCTCTATTTTCAAAATAATCCAATTGGATGGGTTTTCACCGAACTTCGCATCAAGCTGCCAGATGATGCCCTCAACGATACCATTCCGGACATATCGGTCGTCTTAAAAGCAGGCCGCCAATTTGATCCCAACCAGCCGTTAGGCTTCATGCCCGATTTGGCGATTGAAATTAAATCACCCGATGACAGCCTCATCAAAATGCGCAAGAAAGCCAATTACTATCTGGAAAATGGCACGAAAATCGTCTGGTTGGTAGATACTCAACGGCAAAAAGTCGAAGTTTATACGGTGGACGACACCGAAATTTTAGGAATGAATGACATGTTGGAAGGTGGCGATTTGCTGCCGGATTTCAAACTGCCAGTGAGCGAGCTTTGGTCGCAGCGTTAGCCGGCATGATCAACAAACTGCAAATCATCTGATGGGCAGGCCATGATTTGCAGATGTTGTTTGTTTTAGGTTTTTGCTCCCCTGACGACCGTCATCACTACTCGATGAAAATTTGTGCGCGCCGGTTAGAAGCCTTCTGTTTCTTACCATTGATGAGTGGTAAATCAGTCGAATCACCACCGTTGACCAATTCAATCCGTGCGGGATCAACACCGTTGGTCACGAGAAGCTGTTTGATGGCCGTGGCGCGTAATCCAGCCAAGGCGGCATTCGACCGGCCAAAACTCTTTTTATTGGCATACCCTACAATTTTCAGCTTACGATCCGCCTGGGTTTCCAAGTCTTTCTTGATGCCGTTGATGGTACCGGGCATCAACAGCCTATTGACGTCTTCCTGTATGGGTGTGGCGGTGGCTTCTTTGAAAAGTATATTGACCGGTTCGGTTTTGCGCGGCGGGCGCACAACCATCGTCAGTGGATTGACGAAGAAATCGGTAGCAGCCTGCGCTTCATGGAAGGATTGACCGGCCTTGGAACCAAACATCTTGAAGTACCACATTGTTCCAGCCGATAGATTGATGGCGCTTTTGGCGTGGGCTTCGGCCTCGGCCTTCTTTTCACCGGCTTGTTGATAGACAGCCGCGAGGATCATCTTGGTACGGTCTTCTTTCGACAGATTAGGCGCAATGACCAGGGTCTTGATAAGATCGGCGTAATCCGTTTCGAGTTTGGTTGCTAGTTTGTTCAGTTGGTCTTTGATTTCAATGCCACGATTGTAGTTTTCAAGCGTGACATGATCCGCATGGTTTTCGCTGTTTGCCGCTACGGCAGCGAAGTGATAGCTCCACAGCAGTTGATCGTCGGCCAGCTTCTTGGGCTTATCCCCAAGCTGAAGTTTAGAGAAATCTTCTTTATCTTTACCAGGCCCTGCACTAATCGGGACGCTGACATAACCTTCCCCAACTTCGGCACGGGCGTGCTTATTAACGCCTAAAGCTTTGGAACGTTCGTCGAGAGCGCCACTACCCAGGGCACGTCCATACTGCTCACCTACCGGTGCATCAGGGTCTTTACCTTGAAGCGCCGTTACAGCACCCTGGCTTGTTCCACCATCCGCCGTATCAACCAGATGTTTTGCCATGCGGTCGGCATAAGGCGCGTTATTAGCGGTTTCTTTGACCTGCGCTTTAGCTTTGCCACCGTCTTTGTCATTCAGCACCACTTCGCTGCCAAGACCGGTGGGATTGGCATTACCCATGATGCGGTGCGCTACAAACACGCAACGATGGAAAACAAAATCAGCGTATTCATTAGCAGTTAAGGCGGCTTTGTTATCGGCTTTTTTAGGGCGAACTTTGGTTAGTGTTTTGCCGGCAACGGTGATGGCATTACCTGATGAACCACCATCCAGTTGGATTGGACTGCCAACCTCATTTAAGCGTGTATTCGAATCGGCAACTACTTTAGCCGTCGCATAAAATTCTCGTGCTTCATCGGGGGTATCATGCACAGCCATTGTCGAATCATCGGCGACGAGCAGCGGTGGTTTACTAAAAGTTGCGCCGGGATAATGGATCTCAAGACCAGCGGAAATCGTTGGATCCGTACCCTGCGTGGCGAACATAGGGCCAGCTTCCGGTGCAGCCGATGGTGTGGCGGCATAAGAAGCAGCATCGACCTGCGTATAACGTTGGATGGTTTTGTTCCTGTTACCAAACATCCGTTGAAGGCTGTGGTTGCCAAGTGTGCGTTGGAGGCTCAATAATTCCTTGATAGGCGCACTGCCCATGAATTGAGATGTGGAGTCATCGGGGGTCGTTGATTGCTGCGGGACAGACTTGGCAGCAGTACTTTGTTTATCCTGGTGACCACGATTAGCGTTAACGCGTTTGGTCATGGTGGACGCCTTTGGGATCAAAATAATAAATGGTAAATCCCATTGTACAATGGTTTTCAGATTCACTTATTAGAAGCCATTTGAATAATACCAATGCTCCCCTATCTCCCCAACCCTCTTTCCCCATTGCATGGAGAAAAAGGGAGCAAAACAACATCCCGTGAGAGATCATGTGACATAGAGAATGTTGCAATCCGAATATTCAAATAGCTTCTTAGACTTAGGCTGATCGTGCATGCATCCAACACTCATCAAAGCCAACATTGCCCTGCTCGAAGGACTGCCTTCGGAAGCACAGCGCTATCTACAGGAATATCGCAGCGAAGATGCACCGCATCCTGATCCCGACTTAGCGCTGGTGTTGTGGTTGGATGCACAGTGTCGCAGCACACCAGAAGCCATCATCGAAGGATTACAGGAGTTGGTTAGTCGAGTGCCACCGGACAACCGGTATGCACAGATGGCACAGCAATATTTACAGGATGAAGCAGCTTACCACAGCCCTGCTCCAGCGGCTATACGACGACAGCCGTTGATGTTAGCGGGGTTGTTTACGCTGGTGGGTGTGGTGGTGACATTGGGATTGATTGCGCTATTCAACCGGACACAACCGCAGCCAACCATCAGCGACAATGACATTACACAGACCGCATTGGTGCCAACGATTGTGGTGGCAGCCAATTTACCGGACGCCAGCCAAACACTGGTGACTGACCAATATAGTGCGCGTTATCCACAAGGCATCCTGAATGTGCTGGCATTAGAAAATGCTTCGCAGCGGGTGATTAAAAATGCTGATGGATCATTGGCGACACCGATTGCCGGAGCCCGTTTTTATGCGCTGCGGTTGAACTTCGAATGTCGTGGCGGCATTTGCGACCAACCGCCAGAAGCCAGAATTACTCTAGCTTTAGATGATGGGACGCAGCTTGAACCGCGTGTGGGCTTGAGCATCAGCGGGGAGCAACCGTTACAAGCAGTGGCGCTGGGTCGGACAACCGTCGGCTGGGTGGTATTTGAGATTCCGTTAGTGAGCACAGTGAAGTCACTGGTGGTAGCACCGCGTGTAGCGGGTGATTTTGAGCCGATTACGGTTAGTCTTGGGTAAGAAACATTACAATACACACACAATACTTGTGGAAAACATAATTTTTGAGCGTAACTTTACTTTTGTACTATTCCGCCTCAACATATTTCGCAATTACTCTTTACTAGAGAATGGAGATAAGCAAAAGAAAGGGTAAATACCATGTCAGTTCCTTTACTATTGTTGTGGGCGGTTGGTGAGGTCATCCTTTTGGTTTACGTATTCGTCTTTGTTAAAGTGCCAGACGAGTTAATTACCCCTACGGTCCCAGAAACACAGTCTAAAATTGATCAAACTGAGATTGTTCCGCATCAGACCATTCAGGCCGATGTTGCTAAAAAGCACACCGAGCGTGCTGCCTAGTAGTCATGCCTGTTAAGCTCTAAAGATCATTTCGCTTACGTGAAAATAGCCTTCTGTCCTAGAAAAGTATAGCCACCGTACCTTAGAAACTTCGGTGGCTTTCTATTACCTTTTAGAAATAAGACAGCATTCAGCAGAAAGGATCAGTATCATGCTGATGGCTTTATTCATATTGTGGTCAATCGTATCGTTAGCGGTCTTGGTTTACGCCATGATTTTTCGTAACACAGCACAATCCGAGTACGACCGTCTGATGGTGGTTCAAGGGAATATTTTGCGCGACCGATAACCGCAACAGATACTGCTAAAAAGACCTCAATCAGCCTGTATTTTGACGTTCGTATATAGGTTGTATGCAGAAATTATCCCCGGTATACAACCTTTTATATCAACTCCTGTGTGATGCGTTTTTAACCCCGAAGACACCCAGAAAAAGAAGTCGAGAACGATTTACCTCTACCTGTTGGGCGAGCGATAATTGAGGTTGAAGTTCGATTAAACAATTTGCGGATGGCACAATATCATTTGGGCGTATGATAAGTTAAGAAACGCTTTTATAGAGGAAAATACCATGAAAACCGCGAAACCTGTTCTCGAAAATCCGACGATTCTGCGGATTTTTGCGCCAATTCATATCGTGTTTAACATCCTGCTTTCGGCCTATTTTTACAGCCATTTCAATGACCTACTGACGCTGCTGCCTGCCCTATTTGGCATCGGCACAGCTATTTATGCGTGGTGGCAAGCAGGACGGATTGAACAAGGGGATAAGGCAAAACAGTAACATTTATGACGATATTTGAAGTTCGGCTCGACAGTCTGCGGACAGCGGCGGCAGATATGCAGCAAGCCAGCCGTGTGATTACCGATTCACTGGAAGCGGTGCAAGCGGAAGTCACAGCGTTGTATGCGCTTGGACTGCCAGTAGGGGGCGTGGGGGCGTTCAGTGCGAGTTATGCGGCGAATGCGGGTTTGATGCAAGAATGGCCGTTTAAACTGGTACGATTTGCGACCAACCTTGAACAGACAGCGGATGATATTCAACAGGCGGTCAACCAGCCAGTGAGAACGATGGCACCGTTGGTGCTGCCGTTTATACCGGAATCAGTACCATTGGCATTGTGGGGGCATGGCTTCGAGTTTCAAGCTAAGGCAAGACCGGCGGCGTTTATAGCCGATGTCAATACAAGTTTGGTGGTGGCTGCGTCGATGCCGTTGGGAAGTTATGTGTCGGTGATCAACCAGCCGTTGTTTGATGAGCTGCAACGGGAACAACGTGATCTGGGCAATAATCAACTGCTGGTGTCGATTTTGACACAGACCAAAGAGACTCGTATCCAGGATTTGACAGCGTTGAAAAATAACCTGCTTAGTTATGATCCAAAGACCGATTTGCAACATACACCACGAGTACAGGCCTTAGAGGCCGAAATTCAGGGTTATGACCAGCAGATTGCGACGACAGAGGCGACGATTAAGCAGCAGCAGGCGACTATTGCCGCTTTAACTGCCCGATTAGAGCGGGTGAAGCCGGGTGCAGGGGCTGATTTGAATATTATTCAGGGGTTGGAACAGGGGCAAACCAACCCGTGGGTGAGGGCTAATACACAGGACTGCGTGAATTATATTGCGACGAGAGTGCCAATACCGGATGGGTTGGCGAGAGATGCGTATTTGTGGAACGATCAGGCGGCAAAGATGACGCAGTACGGGGTGACAAGTGGGAATGTGCCGCTGGTGGGTTCGGTGCTGGTGATGGAAAAAGCACATCCATATGCTGACCATGTGTACGGGCATTTGATGCTGGTGCAGAAAGTGGATGCGGATGGTGCGGTGTGGATTACGGATAATAATCATCCGAGTGCGGCGGTGAAGTTGAGCGATTTGACGGGCGAGACGAGTGGGGCAAATTTGAGCTATTTGTATCTGCCGTGGTTTACACAGGGGTAAAAATTGAACTGCCAAGACAGCAAGTTCAAGGCAGCGTGATAACCACAGAGGGTAGAGAGAAGGAATACAGAGTGCCTGATAAACAGGCGATAACAGGTAATTATTACGGAGATTACGGGAAAGGTTGACCTGCAAAGCAGGTGGGAGCAGGTGATTTGATCCTTTGTGACCCCAATTTGTGAAGGCAGAGTTTATTTGCACAAACCAAAATTAAACCGTCAAGAAGCGATGTAAAGCATTTTTACCACGAAGGCACAAAGAAAGAGGAGATAAGCAGAGGGTGAATGGTCTAACGATGACCGATAACGATTATGGAGCGTGTTAGGAATTTGATGCTAAAAAAAGCTGCGATTTGGCTATCTATAATGGTTATCATAGCTATTGGTGGTCTAGGTGTTCCTGTTTTGGCCTTCGTGCAAAATGATGTGGCAATCATTTCCGAGTTAGATGGTCACAGCGGGGCGATACGCGATCTGGATTGGCGGGCAGATGGTCAGCAGCTTGCCAGTGCAGGCGCGGATAACAGCGTGAGAACGTGGGCATGGCCTTCAGGCGAGATGCAGATCGTAGAAAATGATCAATCGATTTGGTCGTTGGCTTACAGCCCTGATGGCAGTCAATTGGCTTATGGCGGCGAATTGAGTGATCCGCAGGATATTGTGTCACACATCATTATTAGGTCAACTATGAGTGCGACTGCCACGCCTCCACTGGCAACCTCATATGCACCGACACCCACATTAATATCTGACTATCTATTCTCTGAAATTGCATTGAGCGGGAATGGGCGGGTTATTGCTGTAGTTGGCAGATCGGTCAGTGATACGAACCAGCGTGATGGAATAGCTTATCCGGTTGATTTTTATGATACGGCTACGGGGCAGCTCATCCATTCCATTCAAACCATTTGGCCTCATCCGAGCGGTCTCAGTTTAAATGAAGATGGCAGCTTAATCGCCTATAGGACTGCTTATGAGGTCGCTATCGCTGATACTACAACGGGCATCCGGACGAGTTCGATGATGGGGAGTGGTTTGGAATTAGGGTATACAAAATGGAATTCGACCAGCGATCTGGTAGCAACGTTTGCGGGTGGAGCTGTTTTTGTCTACCATGGAAGCACCGGAAAACAGGATCGGATTCTGTTTGATCCCGAAGCGCGCGGTTTGGTTAATGGTATCGCGTGGAATTCAAATGGCACCAAACTGGCTTCAACTACCTATTCGATAGATAGCTCCGGTTCTGGAACAGCTAAAATACAAATTTGGGATGCAACCGAATCGCACACCTTAGACCAACTCCCCATCCTGCACTTTGCGGGCGGAGGGAGTATTTCATTGGCGTGGAGTCCCGATGACACACAGATAGCCACTAACGCGCGAGGCGGCATCGATATTTACGATGCTAAAACAGGACAAGCGTTAGCAGCCTATTCGACAGGGGATAAGACGCCCATTTATCAGGTTGCGTGGAGTCCTGATGGCACAAAAATCGCTGCGGGTGGCCCACAATTAATTTGGATATGGGATGTTTCGACCAGAGAAATCATTGAAACGTTCCCTGTTTCCTATCTCGCCGATAGTATAGTCTGGTCGTTTGACAGCGTTCATCTTTATCACAATGGCGGCCCTGATGGTATCTATCGTGATGCTTCGCCTTTAAGTCAGGCGCTGCTTACAGCTACGGCAACAGCCTCTTAAGCCTGCTCTGCCAAGATAAAAAGTAAACGGCAAGCTGATGATGGTTAACTGATTAGGATGATAGAGAACCCCCACCCTAACCCACATCAGCAACGTTCGCAGGCTCACTCTGCTGATAACCCGCAAGCGATGGAGGGAACCAAGCGCATTCACAGGTATAATGAGTCTATTGGTTCAAACCTATCTCGCGTATGGAAGCATAGAGGATTGCACAGCGCCAAATGGCAATCGAAATAACACCTGAGCAACAAATCTGGGTTACGACGAACGAAGGTGAGGAACTAACCGGATACAACCGCCGATACTTAAAACAACTGGCAAATAAGAATGCGAAATTGTCAGAGGATGAACGGATCATCAAAGTTCGAAAGCGATCAGGTCTGTTTTATGAATTGTGGTTACCTGATCTGCTGCGGTATATCAAAGAAATCGGTTACGGTCCACACCAAAATAAAAAGTAGACGGCAAGCTCATGAAGGTTGGCTATTTAAAATGGTAGCTATCGAGTTGCGCCGCATGAGGCTAAAGCCATCATGCTAACCAGAGGACAAGTCTGCTGAAGCGACTTCAAAATCATGGCGCGATAAGCATTCGTCTCCGGCGTGATTGACGTAAATGGATTGTGGTGTTTAGCCCTCCCCTGCTAATAGCAACAAAAGCATTTATTTTGTAGGGTGTGAACCACATTCACAGGTATAATGAGCCTATGGGTTCAAATAGACCTTTCAGGGCAACAAGTACAGGATTGCACAGCGCCAACTATGGCAATCAAAATTGCACCCGAACAACAAATCTGGGTTACGACGAATGAAGGTGAGGAACTAACCGGATACAACCGCCAATACCTAAAACAACTGGCAAATAAGAATGCGAAATTGTCAGAGGATGAACGGGTTATCAAGGTTCGAAAGCGATCAGGTCGCTTTTATGAATTGTGGTTACCTGATCTGCTGCGGTATATCAAAGAAATCGGTTACGGTCCGCACCAAGATAAAAAGTAGACTGCAAGCTCATGAAGGTTGGCTATTTAAAATGGTAGCTATCGAGTTGCGCCGCATGAGGCTAAAGCCGTCATGCTAACCAGAAGACAAGTCTGCTAAAGCGACTTCAAAGACCTGAATTTTCGAGGTCTAATTACCAGTTTATTTTGTAAATCTTCCATCAGCTTGTACACAAAATTCATTTTTCACTTGACTTTATGCCGTTAGCGTTATAAAATACTCAGCAAGCCTACCATCCTAAACGCAGGTTGGTGTTCAACAGCCTGCTACATATGAAAAATCATCTTGCCTGAATGGGCGACATAAGCGCGTCTGTATACGGATGTGAGTCTGTTCAGGTCAAGATCAATGTGAAGTCATGTTGTTTGAACGGCTCATGGTAGGTTTGTGCTGGCAGATGGTTGGCCTAAATGAGATATGTCTCTTTCAAGTACCTGATACAGTTGGCGCTGTCATCGGGTATTTTATTTTGTAGGGTGGCAAGCATTTTCACAGGTATAATGAAGGGCAGGAGGCACAAAACTCGTGTTGAATAATGTTCAGACCCTTCTACCTCTAGGGGCGATTGGTGATTACTGTCGTCAGAATGGGATTACGCGGCTGTCACTGTTCGGGTCGGCGCTGCGCGGGGATTTTACGGCGGATTCGGATGTGGATTTGCTGGTGGAATTCGCAGCGGGAACGCATGTGGGGTATTTCCGATTGGTCGAAATACAACAGGATCTGGCGGCGTTGATTGGGCGGCGGGTTGATCTGCTAACGCAAGGGGCTATCAGCCGTTATTTTCGGGATGATGTATTGGCGACAGCCAAGGTAATCTATGAAGCAAGATCCGGCGAATGATCGGGCACGGTTGCAACATATGCTGGATGCGGCGCATAAAAGTCAAACATTCATGGCGGGGAAATCACGCGATGATCTAGATCGTGATGAGGTACTGTCGCTGGCAGTGACGCGTTTGCTGGAGATTATCGGCGAGGCCGCGACTCAAGTGACTGTTGTTTTTAAGACTGCACATCCTGAGATCCCCTGGGGAAAAATGATTGGGATGCGTAACTTTGTTATTCACGCCTATTTTGAGGTGGATATGGATGTGGTGTGGGATACAGTGACGGGTGACGTAAAGGATTTAATCCGCCAATTAGAAGCCTTGATGAAAGTAGTTGATAACGAGTAAGCGGAGAGCCGCTGCGGGATTAATGTTGGTTCGGAGAGATGGGTTTGAATGTAATGCGATTTTAACCCTCACCCCTAGCCCCTCTCCCTCAGGGCTGCTGAGAAGGGTACAGTTTTGGGGAAAGGGATTGGCAAAAAAGCGGTTCATCGTTCACTCTTAAGTCACCACAACCAAGAGGAGGAACGATGAACCAAGAAGGATTATATCGCTTGAGTGATGAAATCGAGCGGCGATTACCGAGTTTGGGGAAATGGCAAGCCCAGGGATTGGCTTTAGCCTGTTGGGGATTAATCATACAAGAACAGTGTCAGCTCAGTCGGATAGCGGAAGCCTTGCCGGAATGGGGGGTATTCAACACCGTGCGCCAACGGCTCAAACGGTGGATTAGTAACCCACGGATCGGAACGAGCAGCACCTGTTATGAGTGGATCGCATGGGTGTGGAGTTGCTGTCAGTTTAGTCGTCCGGTGTTGTTAGTGGATGAGACGAAATTGAGTGACCGCTTAGGGGTAATGATGGTGTCTTTAGCCTTTGAAGGGCGAGCCATTCCGCTGCTGTGGCGCTGTTATTACGCCAGTTCGGCCATGGATTATCCCCAACAAGGACAAGTCTTGTTGATTTATGGTTTATTGGCACACGTCCTCTCCGCCTTACCGGCTCATGTTCGTCCGCTGGTGCAGATGGATCGTGGTTTGGCGCATTCGTCAGCGATGTTGCGGGCATTAAAAGCCTTGAAAGTTGATTTTCTGGTACGGGTAAAGGCCACCTCGCGCTTCACCAGTCGGCGTGGACACAGCCACCTGCTGCACCAACTGGTCAAATATGGCGAAACCGTATGGGCGCATGGCACCTTATTTGGACGCGATCATCAAATCACGGGCAGCATCTATCTGACATGGGAATGTGGGCAAACCGAGGCGTGGTGTCTGTTTAGTAATGATCCCCATTTAGCCGGACATCGCTATGCATTGCGTTGGTGGCAAGAGGAGAGTTTTAAAGACTTGAAGAGCGGTGGTTGGCAATGGCAAACCAGTCATGTCCGTTGCCCCCAGCGTATGGAACGCTTGATCTTGGTCATGGCGATTAGCTATGCCTGGATGCTGAGTTTGGGTGTCTTACTCGGCCAATCTCCCCCATCGGTTCAACGCCAAGTCGCGACCCGCGATGGGCTGCTCACAACCAGCCTCTTTCGCTTAGGTTTACGTTGGTTCAAACGGTCGCTGCACTGTTCACCAAACGCTCTTCAGGTCATACTTTGGTTCACCCCTCCTGCTTTTCGTTATGTTCCTAACTGAAACTGTACCCTTCTCAGCTCAGGGCTGAGGAGAGGACATGTTTGAAAATGAGGGAGACCGTAATCAAGAAAATTCAATTCGGGAGCACACATAGGTGCTCCCCTACGGGAAGACTTGTTCTTTAAAAATAACATTCCCGCAAAAGGTGTCCTCTCCTCAGGCCCTCAGGGCGAGGGGAAAAGATTCAAACTTTCTGTTCCGATTTAGCATAAGGCCGCCCGGCCAACAAAAAACTCTATATCTGTAAGTCGTCAGACCAAATCGGACTGGATAACTCACCTTCCGCAGTTGACCCTCATTCTCAGTTCTTCTCCCTCAGGTTGAAGAACTTCCCACTGTCATCGGGTATTTTATTTTGTAGGGTGGCAAGCGCATTCGCAGGCATGATGAACCTATGGGTTCAAATAAGATTTAATGATTGGTGTGGTATTTAGGCGGCGGACAGTATACATGGTGTCCACGCAAATATCCGCCTGGTCAAGCAGTAGTTACCGTGGCGGATCATCCACCAGCTTGACGGCGACTTCGCATTCCCATTTGGATTTTAGCGGCTGAATTTTGGGGTCGGTGAGATAGCGTTCGTAACGGGCGCGGAAGGCAGTGCCTTGCGGAAGATCCCATTGATCAAAGACATGACCATTCTCGATGGCCCATCTGGTCAGGGCACCACTGCCCGTATAGCCGGTTCCAACGTAAACCAAACTGGCATAGCGCCCAGCGGGCATCACTCCGGGACACACCCGCCCATTACCAGACCGGGCTGTGGCAACCGGAATCCCGACTTCAACATCCATCTCACCTTCCATATTGATGACGTAATAGCGAAAAAAGGGCTGCCCTGCTGGCTCTATGCCCTGCTGTTGCATCCAAGCTCGCAATTCCTTAAACAGATGTTTATCAATCACCGTGAACATGCCCTTAAAGGGAGTCTGAGTCCGGATGCCCATGTAGTGTTCGTCGGGACGCTGGTAGATCGACGGTTGACTCACCTTTGTCCTTGTCTTTAGCACCTGTGTCATTTCGGTCATTGTCATGGTTATTTCTCCTATGGGGTCTTTTCAACCGGAACTGCACCGCATTATGAGAAGGATAAACCCTCAGGCGACCTGAGAGTCAAGACGTTTGTTCTGTCGAAATAAAGGTGGAGGTCAATTGGTAAATGACGGTCAACCCATCAGCAGCAGCCCGAAGTCAGCGATTCGTAATTGAGGCCGAGCGAGTATAATGGTTCTCAATGATCCGCCATAGCAAAGTATATAGGATTGCACAGCACGAAATGGCAATCGAAATCGCACCAGATCAAGAAATTTGGGTCATGACGACCGAAGGTGCGGAACTAACCGGATATAACCGATATTATTTGGAAAAACTGGCGAACAAAAACTCAAAACTGCCAGAAAATGAGCGACAAATCAAAGTTCGCAAGCGATTAGGTCGGCACGAATTATGGCTGCCTGACCTGTTGCAGTATATCGAAGAAATCGGTTACGGCCCGCACCACGATAAAAAGTAGACTGCAAGCTCATAACGCTTAACAAATTGGGATGGAAAGAGAACCCCCACCCTAACCCACATCAGCTACCTTCGCAGGCTCATTCGCTGATAGCCCGCAAGCGATGGAGGGAACCGAGCGGGCCTTATTATCCGTATTTGGTTAAAGTGCGTCAGCTTGTACATAAAGCTAATTCTCACTTGACTTTATACGATGGATAGAATAAAATATTTTCTAACCCTACCATCCTAAACGCAGGTTGGTGTTCAACAGCCTGCTACATATGAAAAATCATCTTGCCTGAATGGGCGACATGAGCGCGTCTGTATACGGATGTGAGTCTGTTCAGGTTAAGATCAAATTGAAGTCGTGTTGTTTGAACGGCTCATGGTAGGTTTATGCTGCCGGATGGTTGGCCTAAATGAGATATGTCTCTTTCAAGTACCTGATACAGTTGGCGCTGTCATCGGGTATTTTATTTTAGTTCAGTCTGCGGGCGTCGAATTCCTGCTGGGCGACAGCGACTTTGGCGATGTTTTGCTGCGCCCAATCACGCAGGATAGCCAGCGGTTCGATGAGCGTCCTGCCGAGGTCGGTCAGTTCGTATTCCACGCGCGGCGGGACTTCAGGATAAACCGTGCGTTTGACCAATCCATCCCGCTCCAAACTCCGCAGGGTTTGTGTGAGCATTTTCTGGGTGATGCCACCGATGGCGCGTTTGAGATCAGAGAAGCGCATGATGTCCTCTTCGAGCAAGCCGATGATCAAGCTGGCCCATTTGTCGCCAATACGGTCGAGTGCCTCACGCGAGGGACATTGACCGGCGTACATGGTCGTGAATTTTGCTTTAGTATCCATCCAGGTACTACCCCACTTTATAGTGCCTACTATCCAAAAGAAACCAGTCGTATTATAGTACAAGTGAGCGCGTCAATGCCAATAGCGATTTAACCGCAGAGGCGCAGAAGTAATACCAAGAAAACAATGCGAATACAGAACCCCCACCCTAGCCCTCCCCCGCAAGCGATGGAGGGAACTAAGGCCACAGACATTTTCGCAGCGCTTACTTTGAACTACTGAAAACACAGAGTTCAAGGCAGAGAGTGGTTCATTTTTAAGAGCGTATTATAGTGGGACAGGTAGTCTCATCCGAGGAAAGAAAAGACCATGCAAGAAACACAAAATCAAACAGTGACCCATGTTCCCAGCCTTCATCCGGCGGTTGAAGTCGGTACGGTGACGTTCAAGGTTGCCAATCTGGAACGGTCACTGAAGTTTTATACGCAGGTGATTGGGCTGGAAGTCTTTAAGCAAGACGATCACACAGCGGTATTAGGCGCGGGCAACCGCCCTATCCTGCTGCTAGAAGCAGTGGCAGGCGCAACCCGTTTGGCGCGTAACGTGACCGGTTTGTACCACGCCGCCATTTTATTTCCGACACGACATGCGCTGGCGATTAAGATCTATCAATTGGCACGTATGAATTACCCGTTCGGCTATGGGGATCATCTGGTGAGCGAAGCGTTCTATCTGGATGATCCGGATGGCAACGGTTTGGAGTTGTATCAGGATCGACCCCGCTCGACATGGAAGTGGCTCGATGGCACCGTACAGATGGCCAGCGATCCGGTGGATATGGACAGTTTGTTCGCCGAGATCAAATCTAACGATCCGGCGATCAATAATCCGGCAGCACCGGCAGGCACCAAGCTGGGTCATATGCATTTGCGCGTAGGCAATATCCCCAAGGCACGTGCTTTTTATCATGACGTGCTGGGCTTCGATATGGTGGCACAGATGCCTTCGGCGCTGTTTATGTCGGCAGGCGGCTATCATCATCACCTCGGCATGAATGTGTGGGAAAGCAACGGCGGCAAACCGACCCCTGAAAACTCAGCTGGTCTGCGTGAATTCAGTATCTCCCTGCCCGACCAAGCCGAACTCGACCGGCTGACCAACCAGATCGAGGCGGCAGGTATCACGGTGGAGCGCAGCGGCGACTCGGCACTGGTACTCGATCCGTTCCAGACCCGCATCAAACTGGTGCTGGCTTCATCACTGGTACGGTAAAGGGAAAATCCCCTCCCAGCTTCGCATTTGACAAGACGACAGTTTTGGTCAATTGAGGGAAAAGAGGAAGGGTCTGAGACCCTTCCCTACGAAAAAAACAAGGTATCGATTTAAAAAGTGTCGTCTCCTAAATCGCTTGGCATTGAGGGGAGAAAAACTGATGGGGCGGAGAAAAAGCGGCAAGTGTTAACAATTCATTGAGGTTGGTTGACAATCAGCCGAAACAGGCGAATACTATAAATAGGCAGGTAAATGTAGTAGAAAGGCAAAGTTCCTTGACGGATTTCGCCAAACAATTGCATAGACCAGAGAGGAACCTGTTGATCACAACAGGAATGAATATCCGAGAGGGTATTCGGTAAAGCCAAATGTATTGAAACAAAATCGCGCTGACACTGTCGGCGCGATTTCTATTTATAGTGCTGTTACACCTAAACAAGATGTGTTATAGTTTATATCCTTAGCATTATTATCTTTATCCATATATCTAAAAACTATGTAACCTCACATCACACTCCCTGAAATTCGAGTGCTACTTCAGAAGTGAGCGAGAATGGATAATCATAAACGGACGCGTACCGCTAAAATTATTGATTTTGAAAATAATTTCCCCTCAGATCATCCAATATCCACATACGCACCAAGTAGGCTCTCGCTCCAATCCAATTTCGTCGGTAGAGAGTACGAACTCGGGGTTATTGAACAGCGCCTTAACGATCCTAGCTGTCATTTATTGACTCTGGTGGGCATGGGAGGTGTTGGCAAAACGCGGCTGGCGTTGGAAGCGGCACAACGCCTACAAGTCCATTATGCACATGGCGTTTATCCTGTCTTCCTGCAAGCGCTGGCCTCACCGGAGTTAATCATCACCAGCATCGCCGGAGCGGTAGGCCTCCAGTTCTACTCAAATGACGAACCCAAATATCAGCTCCTGGATTATTTTCGCGACAAATCCATGCTGCTGGTCATGGACAATCTGGAACATCTTCTGGAAGGTGCCGAACTCCTTTCCGAAATTCTCAATAAAGTGCCTTATATCCGTATATTAGCTACCTCACGCGAGCGCTTGAATTTACGCGAGGAATGGGTGTTTGAGGTTAAAGGCTTAAGCTATCCCCTCATTGAGACTGAACCCGAAATCGAATCCTATAGTGCGCTGACATTGTTTTTGCAGCACGCCCGGCGCACACAGGTCGACTTCACGCTGACGCCAACACAAAGACCAGCAGCCATCCGTATCTGTCGGCTGGTGGGCGGAATGCCATTGGGTATCGAGTTAGCTGCTGCTTGGGCACGTGCCCTGCCCTGCGCGGAAATCGCCAACGAAATCGAGCGCAGTTTGGACATTCTCGAAACACCTGCACGCAACATCGAACCGCGCCACCGCAACATGCGAGCAGCCTTTGAGCCGACATGGACGCGGCTCTCGGACGAAGAGCGTGACGTATTCATGCGCCTGTCGGTGTTTCGCGGCGGTTTCACCCGCGAAGCTGCTGGCGAGGTAGCCGCTGCCTCTGTGCGAACGCTAACGGCGCTGGTGGACAAATCGCTGCTGCGGATTGACCCCAACGGACGCTATGACCTGCACGAATTACTGCGGCAGTACGGCGAGGAACGGCTTCACGCTGCGAGCGATATGGCTGCACAAATCAGTGATCGCCACTGCCAGTATTATGCTCGGTTCCTGAAACGGTGCTGGCCTCGTATTATCGGCAGCCAGATTAAAGAAGCCTTCGCCGATATAGAAACCGAAATGGACAACTTGCGGGTGGCATGGAACTGGGCGATTGACGGGTGTAAAGATGCTGAGATTGAGATGTCGCTGGACAGCCTTGCTCTCTTCTATAACGAACGTGGACGTTACCAAGAAGGCCAACAGGCTTTTGCCTATGCTGCTGCCGCCTACAGCAAAGACTCTGCCAATTCCGTCATAATGCGCGCAAAAATTCAGGTGGGGGGAGGTTTTTATAACGTCTTAGGCTTATCGGATGAAGGAAATGCGCTGTTGAGAGAGTGTATCGCCATTCTCCGTCAGACCGACGCACGCGCTGATTTGGCGGTGGCGCTAAGGTCTTTGGCTGTTCTCCTATCTGATAATCGGCTTGCCCCTGACGAAGTTGGTCATTATTTAGAAGAAAGTCTGAATATTTTTACGGAACTGAACAATCTTTGGGGAATAGCCCATGCTTTGAACTGGTTGAGTATTTTCCACCACCGGGAATTTGCCAGACGCGCTGTAGAAGGTGCGCTTGAACGCGCTGAAGAATATGGGTGGCAGTGTTTGGCGATTTACGAGCAGCTTGACAGTGTATGGGGAATCGCCGCTGCTCACCTGAATTTAGCCGACGTGGCTTATCGTCGCAACCAGTTTGAAAAATGCAAACAATATGCCCAAAAAAGCCATGACCTATTTCGCCATTTTGGCAGCTTCTGGGGAATTTCAATGTCACTGATGCTGATGGGAGACGCCACTATTGGATATAAAGCATATGACGAAGCCCGGCGCTATACGGCACAGGGTCTTCAAATGCCTTTCGAATTTCGATCTCCCATTATTAACTTTTATTCGCTTTACCACCTCGCCCTCGCCATTCAAATTTGGGAAGAAGAAGGACACTTGGAAAAGGCTTATGAATTGATAGGGCTACTCGATCAACACCATCAAAAAGCACCTCTGACTCAGAAACATCACTTTTCCTTTAGATACCTCTCCAAACTGGAGGGTGATCTCCCGCCTCGACTAGCAGCAGCCGTCGAGCGAGGCCGTCTGGCAGACATTGAAACCATGGTGAAAGCCATCATTGCCGAATTTAGCCAAAGTGTCGCCAGCGAGCCAGCAGCGCTGCAAAACCAACCAGAAACCTTGACTGAGCGCGAATTGGAAGTACTCCGTCTGATCGCTGCCGGCTTCTCCAACCCCGCCATCGCACAAAAACTGATTATCTCAGTCGGGACGGTCAAGGCACATACCAGCAGCATATACGGAAAACTCGGTGTGAATAATCGCGTTCAGGCCATAACCGAGGCCAAAGTACTCGGCCTGCTGTAATCACCACCCGCTAAATCCCCCCAAAAATAAACCCTCAAATAAACCATTGGTAGATGCTTCCGCTGGAGCGATCCCTTAGAGTCAGGTTAGGTTGTTCGATTTGAACACCAATTAATCTAGGAGGATAAAATGTCTGCAAAGCTATTCCGGAGTTTGTTTTTCTACGGTGCTCTTATGACTCTCTCGTTTGGCGCAGTTGTTCCTACTCTGGCCGCTTCCACGCCCGGATGTGTCCCAGATAGTAGCAAAAGTGTCTTTGCCGATGTGACCGGCGATGGAAAAGCCGACGCAATTGTGGTCAATCAGTCGGGGGTTGTCGTGCGGCGCTCAAACTGGCCGGGCGCATATGGCCCCAATGAATATTGGACAGCCAACCCCTACTATGGAACGCGCGGTACCTATTTTGCCGATGTGACCGGTGATGGGCGAGCGGATGCCATTGCCGTCAATGATACGGGTGTCACCGTACGGCGCTCTAATGGCTCTAGTTTCCAGCTTAACGAAACTTGGACGACCAATCCTTACTATGGCAATATCGGTATCTATTTTGCCGATGTGACCGGTGATGGGCGAGCAGATGCCATTGTCGTCAATAACGCAGGTGTCACCGTACGGCGTTCTAATGGCTCTAGCTTCCAGCTTAACGAAACTTGGACGACCAATCCTTACTATGGCAATATCGGTACGTACTTTGCCGATGTGACTGGTGATAGACGAGCAGATGCCATTGTCGTCAATAATGCAGGTGTCACCGTACGTCTCTCCAATGGCACAGGGTTCCTCAGCGCACAAACCATTCTTCCGGCTTATTATTCTGATATGAATATATGCCTGAACTAAGGATGATTTTTGGGATGCCGTTCATGGTAAAAGCCGAGCGTCATTCCATCAGATTGTTTGTCCACTCGAAGATAAAAGCGGAAAAGCTGATGTCATTCCCAACCCAAATCGCGCTGATGGTGTCAGCGCGATTTCTATTTATAGTGCCGACAGTATCCTCAAAAAGTGTCCTTTCTAGCAGATAAAATGTATGTTAGATATAATATTCATTAGATTATTACAATACTTCGTTTAGCATTACTCGACCATCGCACTCACTGAATATTGGTTGGCTACTTTAGAAGTGAGCGTGCGAGCGTGGAGAATCAAGAGCATAGTAACCTTATAGAACCTGTCAGTTTCGGAACCATCATCCCCTCCATCCAATCCGTTTCCAATTACGCGCAAAATATATTCTCACAGCAAACGGATTTCGTCGGCAGAGAATATGAATTGGAAGCGATTGAGCAGCACTTCAAAAACCCGAACTGCCGTTTGTTGACGCTGACCGGACTGGGTGGCATCGGCAAGACACGGATTGCCTATGAAGCGGCAACACGTATCACGCCGATGTTCGCACATGGCAGCTATTTTGTTCCGCTCGCGCCGATTGTATCACCCAATCTGGTGGCCCCTACCCTCGCTTCGGCTATCGGTTTATACCTGCACGGTGACGAGCCACTGCGTACACAGTTGATTAATTACCTGAGCGAACGCGAACTGCTGTTGGTGTTGGATAATTTCGAACAGTTGATGAGCGACATCGATTTGATCATTGAGATTTTGCAAGCGGCCCCACAGGTACGGCTGCTGGTGACATCGCGTGAGCGGCTCAATTTGCATGAAGAATGGGTGATCGACATCTACGGGATGCGTTATCCGCAAACCGAATCCGACAGTTCGATTGAAAAGTACAGCGCCATCCAATTTTTCGTCGAATGTGCCCGCCGTGTAAAAATGGATTTCGAGCTTACAGAAACCAATAAGGCGAGTGTGATTCGTATTTGCCGGTTGGTGGAAGGTGTACCGCTGGGCATCGAACTGGCGGCTTCATGGGTGCGGGTGCTTTCGTGCCAAGCCATCGGTGATGAGATTGCGCGCAGTCTCGATTTTTTGACATCCAGCTTGCGTAATGTGCCCGAAAAGCATGGGAGTATGCGGGCCGTTTTCGACCAATCTTATAAGCTGCTGACATTGGAACAACAGCAGGTGTTCAAGAAACTATCGGTGTTTCGGGGCGGTTTCAGACGGGAGGCCACACAGGCTGTGGCGGAGGCCTCGCTGACGACGTTGGTGACCCTAGTGGACAAATCTTTACTGCATACCAGCGGCGAAGATGTGTACATCATGCACGAACTGCTGCGTCAATACGCGGAAGAAAAACTGAACGCGTCGGGCGATATGGAAGTCACACAAAGCGCCCACAGTGCTTATTATGCGGCATTTATAAGCAGCCGTGTTAAGGACTTAAAAGGCCGCCGACAAATCGAGTCGCTGGCTGAGATTAAGGCGGATTTTGAGAATGTGCGAACGGGTTGGACGTGGGCAGCCGCGCACCGGCAGGCGCAAAATATCGACAACATGTTGGAAGGCTTATGGCTTTTCTGTAACATCCGCAACCGTGAACAAGAAAGTTCGACACTTTTCCAAATGGCTGAACAGGCCTTTTCAACCGGAAGCCAATTTGAACGACTGCGTGTGCGTCTGCTGGCACGCAGCAAAGGAACAGAACAAAAGCAGCTTGAACAGGTGCTGCAAATTGCCCGTCTTTACAATGACAATGTAGAAATTGCTTTATGTCTACAGCAACTCAGCGATATTTTTAGAGAGCAAGGGGATCAGGCAAAAGCCGATCAACTGTTGGAACAAAGTCTCGATCACTACCGGCGTTCAGGAGATCGGTACGGCGAAGCGGATACGTTATTCAGAATTATGAGCAGCCTCATGCACCTGAGCTATGACGGTATCTTGGACGACTTTAAGCGCTATGGCGAGGAAAGTTTACGCTTACGGCGTGAGATTGGCGACCAAGTGGGTATCGCTTGGTCTATTGCGCCAGTCGCGCATAGTTTGGCACGAGATGGACACTTCGCACCAGCCGAGGGATTGTGGTGGGAACGGATTAGACTCGGACAAGAAGTGGGTGCGCCATCATTGATTGCGCTGGGTTACGCCCACATTAGCTACCAAATTTACTTTCCCCAAGGTGATTTCGTTAGAGCGCGTATGACTGCCGAAGAAGGAATCAAAATCGGAACGGAAACGAACATTTTAAGTTCGGTCGGATTCGGGCTTATGACACTCGGTTTGATCGCCAGCATGGAAGAAAATTACCAAGAAGCTGAACAGTTATGCCAACAAGCCACTGCGACGACATCACTGGCGTGGGTGGTGGGTATGGCTGCTTGGGGTTCAACCATTGCCGCGTGCGGGTTGGAAGATTACCAAACGGTAAATAAATTTTTCTCGATTGCCTTCGACTACCGCCTTCACATGTTTGCCAGAGTAGGCATAGTCGGATGTTTGCCAATTGCCGCGATTTTACTGCTGCAAAAAGGTGATCAGGTGCGCGCGGTTGAACTGCTGGCTTTAGCCTTCACGCATCCGGTACGGGCTTCCGGTTGGATGGAAAAGTGGCCGCTGCTGGCACGCCTGCGCCTCCAACTCGAACAGAAGCTGGGCGACAAGGAATATGCGGCAGCTTGGGAACGCGGAATGCGGTTGGATGTGGATGAAGTGGCCGCCGAACTCATGCAGCAGTTCCCCAAAAAACAACTTCTTTCTACTGGAAAAACAGCCCCATCATCAATGATCAGCTTGAGCGAACGCGAATTGGAAGTGCTGCAACTGGTCGCCAAGGGCAGCTCGAACCAAGAAATCGCCGACCAGTTGGTGATCGGCGTCAGTACGGTCAAGAAGCACATCAACCATATTTACGACAAGCTCGACGCTAAAAATCGGACTCAGGCGGTTGCCATCGCCCGCGAACGGCAGCTTTTGATCGGGTAGGTTTCTTTCCCCTTTTATGAAGAATATTCGACGGCTGTATCCCTATTATTTGCGGTACAATAACGTCCACAAATAAATTTACGGGGTATGTGATGAGCGCAAACGGCCTCCCGTGGCAAGCGGCATCTTTTGTGGGCCGGGAACACGAGCTGGCCGAAATCGCCCGCCTGCTGGCTGACCCCGGCTGCCGCCTACTCACGTTGGTCGGACCCGGTGGCATCGGTAAGACGCGGCTGGCGATTGAAGTCATCAAAATGTTGACAGACGACTTTGCCAACAGTGCATACTTTGTGAATTTTCAGCCGGTTAGCTCAACCGAGTTCCTCGCCTCTACAATTGCTGATGCGATCAATGTCCCATTATCAGGACAGGAAAACCCGCAAGTTCGCCTGCTTGATTTTCTGCGTAATAAAACGATGTTGCTGCTGCTGGACAACTTTGAGCATTTATTGGATGGCGTAGACTTGCTCTCCGAAATACTTCAGGCTGCGCCTGATGTCAGGCTTCTGGTTACGTCGCGGGAAGTGCTGAACCTGCAAGAGGAATGGCTGTACCCCGTGCATGGGATGCACTTTCCACCAACGGAAGACGCTGCACGACTTGAACATTACAGTGCCGTGCAACTCTTTATCGAACGCGCCCAAAAGGTACGCCACGGCTTTTCTTGGACCAACGAACAGGTAGGAGTGGTACAGGTGTGCCAACTGGTCGAAGGTATGCCGCTGGCAATTGAGCTGGCAGCAGCTTGGACGAAAACGCTTCCGTGTATGAAGATTGCCAGCGAGATACGACACAATCTGAACTTTCTGGCAAGCACTTTGCGAAATGTCCCAGAGCGCCACCGCAGTATGCAAGTGGTTTTTGAGCAAACATGGAAGCTGCTCACGGAAGAGGAGCGCAACGTCTTCAGCAAACTGTCGGTTTTTCGGGATGGTTTCCGGTCTGAAGCGGCTGAACAGGTGGCAAATGCGTCGCTGCACACGCTCTCCATGCTGGCGGACAAGTCCCTGCTGACGAGCACACCTAATGGACGCTATCAAATTCATGAACTACTGCGGCAGTACGCCGAAACCCAACTGCAAGCATTTCCAAAATCAACAGATCACACACGCGACTTACACTGCGCCTATTACACTGACTTTATCCACGCCCACAGCGCCATTCACGGCGGTGAGCAAGTGCAAGCCGTCGCTGATCTGGAAGCCGAACTTGAAAATATGCGCCAAGCGTGGCAATGGGCTGTTGAACACAACAATGTTGAAGCCATTTACAAGATGACCCATACATTGATGATGTTTTATCAGTATCAGAGTCGCTATCTTGAAGCTGCCAGTGCTCTTGAGAAAGCCTCGCAAAAATTAGAGTCAGGACAGCCAAACGCCGCCTTGGCGGTAGTCTTGGTTAACTTGGGATGGCTCTCTTTGAGGCTGGGACAGCTTGAGAAGGCCAAGGCTGCCCTTGAGAAGAGCCATACCTTTTTCCAGACGCATAATGTTCCCCCTCCCGCATCTGGAGCGGGTGACCCCCTGCCTGCCCTCAGCATTGTGATGGTCGTATTAGGGGACTATGCCCATGCTGTCGAACTCGGTCAACAGGCATGGCGGTCCTGTGAAGCGCGTGGTGACAAAGGCAACCTGATCTCTTGTTGTCTTGCGCTGGCAAGTGCTTTACTGGCGCAAGGCAATTATCCGACAGCAAAGCAGTACGCCCAAAAAGGCTGTGCCCTCGCTCAGGAGTTAGGCCACCACTGGCTTCTGGCCTACTGTCTAAACCAGCTTGGCAGTGCTAATCATGCGCTGGGCGATTATCCTGAAGCTAGGCAAAACTTTCAGGCCAGTTATGCCCTTCGGAAAAGATTGAACGATGCTGAAGGTATGGCGGTGGCCCTCAACCATCTGGGGAAGTTAGCCTCACTGCAAGAGGATTATCACGAAGCCAAACACCTGTACCAGCAGAGCCTGATGCTCTACCATGACCTTGGCGATTGGGGAGGGTTAGCTACCGCGCTGGCTGGATTGGGTATGTCGGCCTGTTCGCTGGGAGAGGATCAGGCTGCCAGACAATATTTCCATAAGGCACTTCAGACAGCCTTCAATGCCCAGCTTGTGCCGCTCGCCCTATCCGTCATGGTCAGCATCGGCGAGTTGCTTCTACTCACTGGACAACGAGAACAGGGCATTGAACTGATCGCTTTAGGCCTCTATCACGCTGCCAGCGATCACGAAACCAAAGACAGGGCGCAGCATGTCCTGACCCGTTATGAAGTAGCACCCGAAATGCTGGCGGAAACCGCGCAGCCTGTGGACTTCAATGCGACGACTTTGGCTTTGCTCGACGATCTGGCGCTCTCTCCAGAAATGCCAGTTGCTATCAGTCAGCGAGGGCGAGCCGAAGCAACGATAATCGAAACCCTTTCAGAGCGCGAACTTGAAGTGCTGCGCCTGATTGCTGAGGGCTGTTCGAATCAGGACATCGCAAATCGGTTGTATGTTGGCGTGAGTACGGTCAAGAAGCACATCAACCATATTTACGACAAGCTCGACGCAAAAAATCGCACACAGGCGGTCGCCATCGCCCGCGAACGGCAGATTTTGACGGATTAACCCTCTTAATTCACCCCCGAATTCACCTTTCGATTGATGACTCTTCATCTCCTCCCCTGCTAATCTGCAGGTAATGCCGGCGCGTTTTGGAAGGCTGGATATGACATCTGGGCAACCGGACTGACCGGCAGAACAAAAATTAGGTTCAGATACTTAGGGGAGAGTTGTATGAGTCATTTAGTTCGTTCAAAAGTTTTGGTTCAGCGTATCCTTTCACTTGGCATGATGTTAGTGGTCATGTTGAGTTTAGGGATGATCGGCACAGTGGTGGCTCGTCCACCGTCAAAAGCGGCGGCACTGGTCGAACCGACGGCGGGCACATGGAAAACCTGGGTGCTGACCTCCGCTGACCAGTTCAAGAGCGCTGCGCCACCAGATGCAGACGCGACCAAGAAAGAAATCGCGCAGTTGATGGATATGGCAGGCAAGCGTGATGATGCGGCACTCCAGCAGATCGCCTATTGGAATGCTGGCCCTCCATCCTATCGTTGGAATCAAATCGCTACAAATATGATGGTGGAGCATGGCTTACCCGGCAATATGGCTTTTCGCAACCTGTCACTAATGCATGTTGCCATCTATGACGCAACGATTGCCGCTTGGGACAGCAAATATACCTATAATCGCCCACGTCCTAGCGAAGTCGAAGCAGGAATGACGACCGTCATCCCCAATCCTTCTAGTCCAGCTTATCCGTCTGAATATGCTGTGACTGCCGGAGCAGCCTCGACTGTACTCGCTTGGCTTTATCCAGATGCGGCTCAGTCTTTTAAAGATACGGCTCAGGCAGCAGTTAACTCGCGTCTGATGGCAGGAGTCGAGTATCCGAGTGATGTTGCAGCCGGTTTGAAACTCGGCGAACAGGTCGCCCAATTGATTATCGAGCGCGGAAAAGCAGATGGCTCGGATGCCAAATGGACAGGCACTATTCCCACCGAAGCCGGTCATTGGACTGGCGAGAATCCAGCCTTTGCAACACAAGGATCATGGAAGACTTGGGTGCTGACTTCAGGCAGCCAATTCCGCCCAGCCCCACCGCCAGCCTATGACTCGGCGCAGATGGCAACGGATATGGCGGAAGTGAAGAGCTTTGAGCGCACCCCAGCCAGTAATGCCCTCGCCATGTTTTGGGAGTTTGGCGCTGGGGGTCGGCGGATCTATTGGTTCTGGAATGATGTCGCGAGTCGATCCATTCTGGAAGCGGGATGGAATGATAATGCCCCACTGGCGGCTCGTGCCTATGCACTCACTAATATTGCCGCTGACGATGGTGCTATCGCCTGCTTTGACGCCAAATATACTTATTGGGGGATGCGGCCTTTCCAAGTTGATCCCGAATTCAAACCCTTATTTACTACGCCTAACCATCCGAGTTATCCGTCGGCACATTCATGTATCTCAACTTCAACAGCGACCGTATTGGCAGACCTGTTTCCAACCAATGCTACAGAGGTGCTGGCACTGGCAGTTGAGGCGGGTGAAGCGCGTATCTGGGGCGGTATTCATTTCCGCACCGATGTCGTGGTGGGTAGCAAGTTGGGCGAGGATGTAGGTAAGGCTGTGATTGCTTATGCTGAAAAAGATGGTTCTCAGTAAGTTTTGCAGTCGATGAACTGATCTATCCGAGAAGTTGCTCGGTAGAGCCAAATTCTTGAAACCACAATCAGCGCGATTGCATCTATGAAGGTGCAATCGCGCAACATGTTCAGCAAACTCGATGTAGTCAGCCGCGCATAATCCATCAGGGAAGTCGCGAAAATGCGGATTCAATATCTGCTGGGTGCATCGCAATACCTGTCTGTAATTGTTTAGCAGAATTGATATTAGGAGCTTCCATGCGTGCAATAGCCCTCTTCATATGCTTATTATTTCTTAGTTTCGGCTCATTATCAGCACAGGATAGTAGCCCTAAACTTCCTGCCGTCACCGTTCCGAATACGGAAATCGTCACACTCACCTCGAAAATCAACGACCAAGATTATTGGCTTTCGATTGCCCTGCCGGACAGTTACGATGAATCGAAAGACTCGTATCCGGTACTCTACTTACTAGACCCAAGCTATTCGTTTCTGTCAGTCACAGAGTTTGTGCGTTTTACAGCTTTCACGAGCACATTTCCAGAACTGATTGTCGTGGGTATCGGCTATCCCCCGGATGCGGACGTAATCAAGTCTCGAATGCTCGATTACGCTCGTCCCGATGACCTCCTTAAAATCGTAGGTGATGAGGTCGTTCCGCTCATTGATTCAAGCTATCGTACCAACACTTCGGATCGTGCATTTGTCGGTTGGGTAGAAGGGGGAGATGTAGTGTTCCATGCATTCGTAAGCAGAATTGAACTCTTTAATCGGTATATCGCCATCAATCCAACAGGCTCCGAGTTGATGCCCTATCTCATGCGCAATGATAAGGCGTTTCGCAGCCAGTTTGTTGGGCGGGATATAAAGCTTTTCACATCTGCACAAGGAACCGAGGTCCTAAGCCTCGCACTAAAGAAAAGAGCCTATGATGGGTTGACAGTATTCGGGCTTTCTCTGGGAGCTGAGGTTCGTGAGCCAGCGCTACATCTCAGCCTTCCCGCAGGCATCCTAGCCATCTACTGTGGCGAAAGCCCCTGTACGCGGAGTACGAATATGTTCGACTAAGAGAATTTCTTGGCGGCCTGAATGTCCTCCTCGATATTCGGTAGGCCAACCGTTTGGACAATCGCGCCGACAGTGTCGGCGCGATTGCATTTTAGGGAAAAATGTTTTTACCACAAAGGCACAGCATGTTTAGAGAATAACTCTATAGGTCTTTGCGGTGACCCGGATTTAATTTATTCTCAGGCTCAAAACGGTTCAGGTTGGGTGAAGTCGGTCTAGGTTTCGTGGATAAAGACTGCTAAAATCGATCCCCTTTTGACTTGAAAATCTGCATAGCTTGTCCGAAATATCACCTAGTACGAGGGATTCACCATGCGATTAGGAATCGATTTTGGAACGACCAATTCGGCTGCGGCTGTCTATGATGGGCAGCAGTTACACCCGGTCGAAATCACCGCTCCGCAGCGTTCGGCACTCCTGCCGTCTCTCCTATATGTTGACCGTGAGCATCACGCCAAGATGGGCCTCGAAGCCCGCGAAGAATATATCAACCATGAAACGGGGCGCGCCGTCCGCTGGCGCAGCCGCAAAGCCGGAACACTCGAATATTGGGTGGCTTCCACCGGCAGCAGTCCTATCCTTGTGAGTGAAAATATTTTTGTGACCTTTGACGACGCGGCACACGGGCGGCTGCTGCAATCGATTAAGACCGGCCTCCGCAATGAACAGTACAGCGGCACCCAAATCTTCGACCGCTACTACACCCTCGATGAACTGATCGCGCTGGTTCTGGGCAAGCTCAAAGCCGCAGCCGAAAGCCAACTGCATGAAACTTTCGATGAAGTGGTGATCGGCAGACCGGTTAAATTCTCCGAGAAATCATGGGTATCCAACCGTGCTGAGGAAATTATCTACAAAGCGGCACTCAGCGTGGGCTTCAAAAAAATCAGCTTCCAGGCCGAGCCGATTGGTGCGCTCTACGTTTACCATACGGCCACCAGCAAACGCACCTGCGCGCTGGTGTTTGACTTCGGCGGCGGGACGCTCGATTTGACGGTGGCGGAAGTCGGCGGCGGGACAACGCCCAAAGTGCTGGCGTCACGGGGTGTACTGGTGGGCGGTGATGATCTGGACAAGCGCATCATGAAGTCTCTGCTCAAATACTTCGGTGAAGATCACAACCGCGACATGCACCTGCCCCACGACTTCGTGGATATGCTGGCCGATTGGCAGACGATGGCCGAACTCTCGCGCCCGCATAACGAAGATACTTTGCGTACGCTGCGCACCAAGAGCAAACACCCCGAAACGATTGATGCGCTGCGATCACTGGTGACCAAGAACCTCGGTTACAGCCTCTTTAACGAGATTGAACGTGTCAAAATCGAACTATCGTCCAAGATGATCGCGCACCTCAAATTTCAACAGGACAACGTCCGCATCTTCGAGCCGATCACACGCTGGCAGTTCGAGAGCATGATCAAGTCGGAAATCAAACTGGTGAAAGAAGGTCTAGATGCGGTGCTCGAAGAGGCTGGCGTCACCGCTGACCAGATTGACGTGGTGCTGCGGACAGGCGGTTCATCGCTGGTTCCGGCCTTCGTCAAACTGCTAGAAGATCAATTCGGCGCGGGGAAAATTCAGGACATGGACCCGCTCGAATCGGTGGTGGGCGGCTTGAGTATCATCGCCCACGAGAATGCCGGACTGAAAGGCAAGTACCGCGCCAAGTACGTTCAAAAACCAACTGACCTCATCACATCGGTACAAACTGGCAGCAGCCTACCCTATAAAACCTACATGTTCGGTATTAGCCAGCGCTGCTATATCGATCAAGATACGGTGCTGCGACGTATTCCGGTGGAGTTGAGCGGCTTCCCGGCCATTCAATCGGCTTACATCGACCGCGATCAAAAGGCTGATGACTTTCTGCGGATTACACTGGCGCATCCAGCACGCCTCTATGTGGCTTATGGCACAGGCGCGGCTACCCTGCCCCAGTGGCTGCGAGACTTCACCAAACTCGATGATATGACGATGGAGATCGAGGATGAGTGGTACGGCGTCCGCCGCTTGCAGTTCTATCGACAGGATTTCGCGGCGGGTGAAGTGGTGCTGGGTGGGAATGCGTCTGCGGGTGCGAAAGGTAAGCTGGAAGCGCCTTATGTGGTAGTGGCTGAGAAGAAATCCAAGTGAGGCGGAATACAAAATTTAACGCAAAGGTGCAAGGTTGCAAAGACACAAAGAGAAGAGATTGAACCGCAGAAACAGAAATGACTCTCGCACAGTGACAACTGGCGAGAGTAGTTAGAGTCCATATTCAATTTGATTTTATGACAGATCGTAAGTCATTCTGTATTTGATTGTGTCGAACAAATTCCGTGCTGTCACAGCCACCTTCAGCCTACCTGCCACCTGTTAGATATATATTGATACGAAAGTAGCGATCTTCCATACCCTATCAGGCACAAGCTGCTTAAACAGTTCGTTGTCTAGAATACAACCCGTTCGGCGCTGAGTTCCCACACAACATGTCATGATGAAAGTATTTTATCCACTTGAATGGATAAAGTCAAGCAAAAAATTCATTTGAATACAAGTGATAACTTGCAATCTATTTTTTATCCTGGTGCGGACCGTAACCGATTTCTTGAATATAGTGCAGCAAATCAGGCAACCAAAATTCGTAGCGCCTTGACCGCATTCGAATTTTGATGAGACGTTCATCTTCTGGCAAGTAAAAGATTTTTTTTGCCAGCCGTTGAAGATATTCGCGACTATAACCGGTTAGCTCCGCACCCTCTTCCGTCATGACCCAAATTTCTTGTTCGGGCGCTATTTTGAATGCCATAAATGGTGCTGTGCTATCCTCTATCTGACAAGGCATAGGAATTGAGTGTTCTATCGAATGATTATAACCGATTGGGTGAATAACGGCTGAGAAATAATCACCGTAATCAGATTTTGAGCGTACCCGGTAGTGTGAAATCGGACTCCTTGATATGGGGATAGACGCTCAGGATGTGGTTGATCTCGGCGATGTCCACGTCGCTCAATTTTTCCTGATTACCAACTTTAGGATTGTCTCTGGCCATGTGCGTTCCAGCTTGCGAATCGGTTTCAAAAACGTTCAAGGTACGCTGCACTTCGGATACAGGAAGACCTATATATTGGAAGATCGCAGTGAGTGTTTTTACAGGTTGGGCATCCAGATCAGCATAACGAAACGGTAGAATCGGTATGCCTTTGGCGGCACTGGTCGTATACCATTCAGTAATCGCGAGAAACCACAGCGTCATCGATTGAACCAAAGATATGTGCGTCGTACCGGGTGGCAGATAAGCAGTTATGTACGTGAGATCCTGAGTAAAGAGCACCTTTATAAATGCCAGCCATTCATTGACCGGCGTAGGTTCAAAAACCCCATCATGCCGAAAGAGTCGAACAAAGGATGCTACCCAACCAATTACGTCACGATACAAAAACAAGTTCTTGACCTGCGGGAAGGCTGCCTGCATTAAATCCATCATTTGAACGGCTTCGCTGCGTAATTTCAGGGCATAAATGGATGCTTCTTTACGGTCTGTCGGCTTAAAACAAAAGCGCACCGTACACTGTAACAGTTCGATGAGTTCGGCATCGCGCTGACCATCAGGTGTACGCAGATGAATAAATTGCACAGGAACATCGGGTTCCGCGAGGCTGACCACATTTTGCACTTCATTAAAGATTTTGCTGAGCAGTGTCGAACCGCTGCGTCCGGTCATATAAATCATGATCAGATTATCGACTGGTGGAAGCTGCTGCGCCGAGGTTATAAATTCAGCATAAGGGACAGCGATCAGCCGTTGAGCCGCCTCATATTGGGTCTGATAGACGAATGCCGCTTGCGAAAGGTCCGTTCCGGGCGACATTTCCACGAAAATTGCCCGCTGGTTGGCATCATCCAAACAATACAGGCTGATATTGGGATCGGTCAGAACAACTTCTGGTGAGATCGCTTCGCCATCGCTGACCGTGAAATCTTTGATGCTGGCGATAAAACCGGTCATCTGACGCTGTTTAGACACAATATTTAAGTAGTGCGTTTGCATATTAATGTACTTTTTATAATAAACAATTCAATTATTATAATGTCGTTTCCAGCATTCTGCTAATGCTCAGTAATGGAGTGAGATAATAAATCAGGATGTGCTTGATGACATTCATACCAAAAAGTCCTGATGATTGTCACCTGTGCCTTGAAACAACACCCGTAAAATATGAGGGTTTGAACTTACGGGCAAAGGGCATATATGACGGATTTGATCCATCTGATTTATTCCAGCACTGCTTCACAGCCCATGCAGCCCCAAGATTTACTGGGACTAGTGACCAAAGCCCAGGAGAAGAATAAGCAACTAAGTATCACAGGGGTATTGCTGCATAACAAAGATCATTTTCTACAGGTCATCGAGGGGCGAAGAACGGTTGTTGATAATCTTTTTCGGGTGATTGTCAAAGACCCGCGTCATAAGGATGTTACCCTGCTGCTCAAACGGCGCATCCCGAACCGCGAATACGATTCATGGCATATGGGGTTCATCGACATGCATACCATTAACAACAGCAAACTTTCCACCTATGCGCCCTACCTGAACGAGTCTTTTAATTCACCGCGCTTCCGTGAAATTGGTTTTGCTTCGACCCTGCTCAAGCTCCTTAAAACAGAACTGAGATGATCGCATTCGCCCTCATAACGCCTATTCGGAATCACCAACAACTTAGCTCATGAAAGTGTCGTATCGGACAAGGCGCACCATCGCAATGATGCGCCGCAGGTTTATCGCCATTGATCTCCCAACGGTTTTGTGAGATCGCATTTCGCCTTAAGCCGACTGCCAGGACATTTTGAAGCGGCAAGCCATTGTTACCGCCCGTTTGAGTACCGATTGCTTCGGAATCAGGTGTATGGACAGAAAATAAGGGCCAATTTCGAGGTAGGCCTCTTGTAGTTTAAGGCCGGAGGGTAAAGGCACTTCACAGTAATATTCCTGCCGTCTGGGATAATCTCCACCATCGGAAAGTGAAAGCAGAATGATGACGTGGCCGTGGCTCATGTCCACGTGAACGTCACGGGCTTGAAAGCCATGCAGCGGCGCGACAATTTCACTCGACCCGGGTTTTTGATGGTACAGATAATCCAGTTCGTAGGGCGCATAATTGTTGTCGGCCCAACGCTCGATGGGACTGATAAAGCTCGCCATATGGGCATTGACCCGCTGGATGCTCAGGCGTCGCCGTTTGGCAGCGTTCAAGGTTTCCGCAACGGCCGAGTTTTTGTATAGCAATTTACTGATCCGCATTGTCTCCTCATTTCTTGTTTGGCGATTATTCAATATGCGATTGGATAATCGTGATTGATTCTCTAACGGCTCGTATTTTCCCCCTCTGCTATTACACCTACTTCTGATGCATAAGGTTCATTTTCCGAAATGGTGCATTGGTTAAACGTCTTTTCATATCAATTGGTTCCAAATAGTCTGAAGGTCGAGCATCGAAGCCTTTACGCAGGTGAGTACCGCCCTGCCCTCACTACGGTTTAAAGTGGGGCTGAGAAAAAATCAACTTGAGAAAAAAGTGAGCAGGGGTTGAGCTGTAAACCGGATCGCAGTTCATCATATAAATAAGTTTAGGCTCATCTTAGACGCCATGCATACTGCGGTTTTTCACAATTTCTCATGTGTGCCCAAAAACAGCGATGTTACAATAAAAATCATCACTTATTGAGGCACTCCACAGATGACGGAATTAATCAATTTAATCTACGCCAGTTCGGCTACACGCAAGATGCATGATCAAGATTTATTGGCTATTTTGGCTGCTTCCCATAAAAACAATGCGCGGCTGGATGTCACCGGAATGCTACTGTATCGCGGGGGCAATTTTTTGCAGGTATTGGAAGGCTCGGAAAAAGCTGTTGATGATATTTTTAACGTGATTAAGCAAGATCCACGACATCATCAAGTGACGCTGCTGCTGAAGCGCCCTGTCCCAAAACGTCAATTCGAGCGGTGGGAAATGGGCTTTAGCAATCTGGACAAGATAGATACCAGCAACCTTCCCGGTTACACACCTTATCTCAATGAGCCATTTAACTCGAAGCGCTTTCAGGAAGTCAGTTTTGCCTATGCCTTTCTGAATATGTTCAAGGAAGAAATGCGCTAATTTTCCATCGAAATACATTCATCAAGGTCATGACAAATGTGAATGGCGATGATGAATATCGGGTAAATGAGGATGTTGGTGTTCCATACGCTCATGGGTATGAGGATGAGAATGCGTCAAACTGCGTGACACCATACCTGGATGGTCGTGGTTGTGGTGTCCGTCATCATGACGATGGCGATGATCATGGGTAATCGCTTCATGAATATGCCGGTGCTGGTGTTGTTCGCTGATCAGTAAAACGGCAGCGGCTATCATCAAGAGGAGTCCGATAGCAAACAACACTGTGAGCGGCTCACGAAACAACAGCACTGAAAGGACAACACCCACCAGCGGCGCAGTACCAAAAAGCGCACTGGTGCGTGCCGCGCCCAGCCCACGCATGGCATGGATGAAGAGGACAATACTCATCCCATAGCTGAGACTGCCGAGCAGCAGCGCGCCCAATATGATGTCCAAACGCGGCAGCGAATGACCGAGAACCAAACTCAAAAGCAGCGAAAATGAACCCGCCCCTAAGCCTTTGACCAGAACGATCATCAAGGGGTCTTTCGCGGAAATCTGGCGCGTCAGATTGTTATCAATGCCCCACAAAACACAGGCTCCCAGGATGCCTAATGCACCCAGAGAAAGGCCCCATTGACCGCTCATATTCCATGACAAAACAACACTGGCGATGGTCACGCACAAAATTGACCACAGGGCATATTTGCCAATGGCCTCTTTGAAGACGACGGCAGCAATCAGGGTGGTCGCCACGCCTTCAAAGTTCAGGAGCAGTGAGGCGGTTGAAGCGGGTGTATTCTGCAAACCAAAGAGCAAGATAATTGGGGCAGCCACGCCGCCTGCAAATACAGCACCCGCCAGCCACTTCCAATCGGCTTTTGTGATTTGGGCCTCGGTATCGACGGCGGATGGCCGCGCCTGTTGCAGCAGCTTAAACAGCAGTACCCCAAGACCACTGCCCAAATATAAGAAGGCAGCAAGCGAAATAGGCTCGATCTCGCCTAAGAGCAGCTTGGCAAGGGGAGCGCTCGCTCCAAACAGAACAGCGGCAAGAACAGCCTGCCCCATTGGATAAATACGCGTATTTCTCACGGTAAATCGCTCCTCTCAAGACGCAAGACAACCCAATTGTAGGAGAAGAATGCGTGATGCTCGACGGTAAACCCGAAAAATGGGTTCATATGTCCCTCCGAAACCCTGACAAGCCACATTTCTAACACTCTTTTAGCGCGTATACAATACGGGTAGTGTAGAAACTTCCGTCTAGCAATTGACATGGAGAATAGAAATGAAAAGAACAAGACTATGGGTGCTTGTGGTAGGCAGCGTGTTGCTGCTGGCGATTGCGATTTCGCAGTCGGTGGTCGCGCAGCAAGAGCAACCTCAACCGCAGTGTGATGTGGAAGCTGTTATTGCCCACCAAGAGGTACATGCACAGGAATTAGCGAATTTTGCTGAAGAAGCGAAAACCGATCTCAATGCGGCACTTGCGAATCTCTATCGCACAGCGATTGCCTATCAAGCTTTAGCGGTTGAGTGCGGTTTTGCGCAAGGTGCAGCGGTGCAAGCGGCTCATGAATTGGAACATTCTGGCCTGTTCGATGACGACACCCACACGGAAACCCACGTCCACAGTGAGGAAGAAGAAGCGGCGACACTGGCTATGGCACGTACAATTGGTGATCCTGAAAACGGGAAAATTCTATTCAATACGGTTCGTGTCGAAGTATCGTTTGCCTGTGCGACCTGCCACCGTGTCGACAGTACCGAGACGTTAGTCGGCCCGGGTTTGCTCGGCATTAGCGGACATCAACACAACCACAGTGCGGCAGCCTCAAGCAGTACATCGGATGCTATGGCGGGTATGGATATGGGTGCAGCCACAGCCACGCCGGATGCTATGGCAGGCATGAACATGGGCGAGGCAACCGCCGAAGCAACCGATAGCCCTGAACAAGCCTTAGCCGAAAGTGTCGAATTCTTACGCACCTCGATTACAAATCCCAGCGCATCAGTGATGACCGGTTTCCCCGATAATCTGATGCCCAAGGTCTACGGCACGATTTTCACACCGCAGCAAATCAATGATTTGATCGCTTATTTGCTCACATTGGACTAAAACGAACCTGCCTCATTTGCACGATAGTAGTGAGCGTAAATCTTCCTACTATCGTGCGATTGTGGTGGCTAAGAATTAAGGTTTCTTGGGGCACTACGGAAGGCATGATATAGTTAACTAATATCATCAAACTGAAACTGAATTCATGTTCGATTTAATCCACCTCGTTTATACCAGCAAAGCGGTATGTCCCATGAATTCCGACGACTTCCTCAATTTGTTAATTCCCGCGCGCGAGAATAATCACCATTTGCACATCACCGGTATGCTGCTGTATCAAAGACAAAACTTTTTGCAGGTGCTGGAAGGGCGTGAAATGGCCGTTGAAAAATTGTTTAAGTCGATCATTCAAGATGGCAGGCATGAAAATGTCACTCTGTTGATTAAACGCCCGGTAACGAACCGCGAATATGCCGAGTGGGATCTGAAGTTCATCAACCTAGACACACTCAATCTTAGCAAAATACGCGGTCACGCTGTCCATACCAAAGTGGCTATCGACTCCAGGAGTTTGGAGATAGGCAAATTCCCACACACTTTTTTATCCATTTTCAGAGATCTCAAACTGTAAGTCGTTGATGGCTAGCACACTACCCTACCCCGATTGTTTAACAAATTGGCTCTAATTGAACGCTAAAATGCCGGAGGAACGGCGGTTCCCAGGTGATGCGATGTCCCGGTATACACTCGCGCTTTTCATTCACCGCCAAAATAACCTCGGTCAGATAATCTTCGTGACTCTGCATATAGACCCGTCGCGGGAAGGCCATACGTACCAGATCAAGCGCTGCGGGCTGCTCTGAACCATCTGGCTGCCGCCCGAACATAATCGAGCCGATTTCCACACAACGGATGCCGCCTGCCAGATAGAGCGCATTCGCCAGCGACCATGCCGGATACTGCGCGTCGGGAATGTGCGGCAGCATGGCACGCGCATCAATATACAACGCGTGACCACCGGGTGGCTGTACCATTGGCACACCCGCACGAGCCAACTTTTCTGCCAGATAGGTGATGGTACGCACGCGGTAACGCAAATAATCCTCGTTCAACGCTTCATAGAGGCCGAGTGCAACAGCTTCCATATCATAGCCCGCCATGCCGCCATAAGTGGGGAAGCCTTCCGTCAGGATCAGCAAGTTACGGCACTTCAGCGCCAGTTCGTCATCGTTCATCGCTAAGAAGCCGCCAATATTTGCCATACCGTCTTTTTTGGCGCTCATGGTGCAACCATCGGCATAGCTGAACATCTCGCGGGCAATTTCCAGCGTGGATTTATCGGCATACGCGCCTTCGCGTGTTTTGATAAACCAACTGTTTTCGGCAAAACGGCAGGCATCGATGATGAACGGTATCCCGTGTTCGTGCGCGATTTGGCTGATGGCGCGAATATTTGCCATGCTCACCGGCTGGCCGCCACCCGAATTATTGGTCACAGTGATCATAATCAGTGGAACATTTTCGACACCGACCTGATCCAGCGTTGCACGCAAGGCATCCAGATTCATATTCCCTTTGAAGGGGTGGATAACCTGTGGCTGGTGACCTTCGGCGATAACCAGATCACGCGCCTCCCCTTTGCAGAACTCGATGTTTGCACGAGTGGTATCAAAGTGCGTATTGTTGGGGATGATATCGCCCTGCTTGACCGTCGTGCTAAACAGGATGCGCTCGGCTGCCCGTCCTTGATGTGTAGGAATGACGTGCTTAAAGCCGGTGATGTCCTTGATGGCAGCTTCAAACTTATAAAAGGAAGAAGCTCCTGCGTAGGACTCGTCGCTGGAAATCATCGCCGCCCACTGCTGCGCGGACATGGCCCCTGTGCCGCTATCCGTCAGCAAGTCAATCGTCACTTGATTAGCCCGCAGCAGGAACGGGTTATAGCCGGCTTCACGGAGCGCTTTTACCCGCTCGTCATAGGTCGTAAAGCGGATCGGTTCAACCGAGCGCACACGGAAGGGTTCGATGATGGTGTGAATCTGAAGGTTACTGAAGGGATCGGCGGCCATTGGCAGACTCCTTAGGCTAAGTAATTTCCCACAGTATAGTAAGGTGTCTGCCTTGTGCATCTGATACGTGCACAAGTCCCGATTTACGTCATGCGATTTACTATGACAAATGGTGGACAACATACTGCCTATGATGTTCGATTTACCGCGCTTCCCAACATCTTCTGAATAAGTTCTGAACATGTCCCCGCTAATCTAGGGACAGTTAACGGTCAGCATTTGAGATTGACCACCAGAAATGACAGAAACCATCATGATTAAGAAATTCAAAGTACTCAGTTTTCCGGTTCTGATGAGCGCGGCAGTGCTGCTTAATGGTTATACGCCAGCAGCAGCCAGCGATACCCATCAAACTACACCGGCTTATACGCAGTTGATACAGATATTACAGGACAGCGGAACACCACCTGCCCGACCTGACGGATCAACACCACCGAATGGTGCACCTCCCAGCGGAGCGCCCGGTACAGCAAGCAGCACGACCACAACCAATCCGGTACTCACATCAACCTGTGGCGCGTACACTTTGGATGCGGGTGATGCGGTGACGGCGGCTGACCAAACTTACGCCTCGACCGCAGCCGACCAATCAGCAGCCTGTGTCATTAACGGGGGCAGCCTGACCTTATCTAACGTTACCGTCACCAAGACTGGCGACAGCTCATCATCGGATAACAGCAGCTTCTATGGTCTGAACGCGGGTGTGCTGGTGGGATCAGGCAGTCAGGTGACTATCTCCGGCGGCACTGTTGATGCCAACGGTAAAGGTGCGAACGGTGTGTTCTCGACCGGTGAAGGCACAGTCGTAACACTCTCGGATATGAGCATTAACGCGGTTGGTGATGGCGCTCATGCGGTCATGGCGACTCTGGGCGGGACGATGGTGCTGACTGATGTGGATATGAACACCACCGATACCCATTCCGGCGCTATTGCGACTGATCGCGGCAGCGGCACCATTACGGCAACCGGCGGCACTGTGACGACCTCCGGCGCAGACTCCCCCGGCATTTATTCCACGGGCAACATCACCGTGAGCGATGCGATCATCAGTTCAAGCGCGGCAGAAGCAGCGGTCATTGAAGGCGCAAACAGCATTACCCTCAATAACAGCAAGCTCACCTCGACCGTCGCTGACAAATGGGGCGTGATGATCTACCAGAGTTTCTCCGGTGATGCTGAAGGAACCGAAGGCGCATTCACGATGACCGGCGGCTCATTGAGTGATACGGATGCCAACAGCCCGTTGTTCTACCTGACCAACGCCGAAGGCACGATCACGCTTAAGGGCGTGGAAGTCAGCGCGGCATCGGGTGTGCTGGTCAAGGCCGAGGCGAACGCTCGCTGGGGTACGACCGGATCAAACGGCGGCACCGCTATCCTGATGGCTGACGCCCAAACCCTGAGTGGTGATCTGGTGGCCGACAGCATCAGCGGCTTGAACATCAGCTTGCAAAACACGTCTGCCTTGACCGGCGCTATCAATGCCGACAAGACCGCCAAGATGGTCAGCGTAACACTGGATAAGAGCAGCACATGGACGGTCACAGCCGACTCATACCTGACCACCCTTGCCGACGCCGATGGGATTTCCGGCACAAGCATCACCAACATCACCGGCAATGGACACAACGTTTACTACGATGCCAGCAACGCCGCTAACAGCGCCTTGAACGGCCAGACCTACAGCCTGGTCAATGGCGGGCAGCTCGCACCGATACAATAACCCTCGCTTAATCCTCCATCCTCCTCCCCCTTGATACGGTAGGGAAAAGGCAAGCCTTTTCCCTACGATTGTTGATGGTCCTGGCAGCATTGAGATTTTACAAACTGGTTACATCTCAACACACTTCGGCAACATTTCTCCCTCAGAATATGAGCATGTTCAGATCAACAACTGGTTCACTTCAAGAGGAGAAACAACATGAACGCACGTAAATTCAGCCTGATTGCCCTGCTCGTCCTGATCGTAGGGGCGATGGCCTTCCCGACATTGGCAGCAGATAAAACCAAAACAGTCACTGTCAGCTTGAGCGAAAGTGACATCAACAACAGCTTCCGTGTGACCAATCCACGCCTGCGAACCATTACCGACGTCAAGGTTGATCTGCAACCCGGTCAGGTCGTCATCAGCGCCACCTATACCACACCGAAGACCAGCCCCATCCCTGTGAGCGTGACGCTGGCTCCCACCGTCACTAACGGGCGTGTGACATGGACGGTCTTGAGCGCGACAGCCAACGGTAAGGCGGCTTCGGCTGAGCTGCTGCTCCAGATTAATGCCTCGATCAGCAGTTCATGGCGCAATTATTGGAAAGGCAAGCATCCCGGTTTTGTGACATCCCTGACCGTAAGCGACGACAGCATCACATGGACGAAGGTTCACGGCAGCGTCTAAAAGCGCGATCTCCCCTATCGTGCGAGGGCGACCCAGTGAGTCGCCCTTTTTTTATTCTGTACAAGAACCCTCTCCTTTATTCTCCCCGCAAGCGTTTACGACACGACAGTTGTGGTCGATTGAGGGAAAAGCGGAAGGCGCTGAGAGCCTTCCCTACGGGAGAAAAACGCATAAGACTGTAAAAGTGTCGTCTCGTGAATGGAACAAATGAGAGGGGTTTTAATCCCCTCCCCTACTCGTCCAATCGCCCGACGTTCCAGCGCAGACCTATCAAGAAGGCGAAACTATTGCGGAATCGAACAGCGGCGGAGACGACCCGCTGGATCAACAACTGCTTGCGGATGAGGTGGATGGTCAGGAAACGCCCATCAATTTCGACAAACGCATCGCTCTTGCGCACGTCAGCTGGCAGCGGTACTTCACAGTAATATTCCTGTCGTTCAAAGGTGGCGATGTCCTCGTCATCCGACAGCAAAATAATGATCTGTCCGCGCGTAATCGCAATATGGACGTCCTGCGGTCTGAAACCGTGTAAGGGCGCAATCACTTCACTGGAACCGGTATTCTGGTTATACACATAATCCAGTTCATACGGCGCATAATTATCGTCCGGCCAGCGTTCAATCGGGCTGATGAAAGTCGCCCCGGTCACATCAATTCGGCGGGTGGTCAGCATCCGGCGGCGTTGGGTCGCATATTGGGCATACCCCGCGTTGATCGTCTTGTTAGACGGCTTACGCATACTCATAATCCCCCTCGTTTGCGCTTGAGCAAAATACAGGCTCAAGCCTAAGAAACATGCATCCTATAAACGCTTAATGTCGGGGTTTATTGCTTTATGCGTTTTTACTCAGCAAATGCTCATTAATACGGCAGCAGGTCGCCCCGTTCCCAGAGGGGTGTATCGCAGTAAGCGGCATGGACGCGGTAATAGTTGGGCAGTTGTTCGCAGATGGTGACCACCGACAGCGGCAGCCAGCGCGCCGCGATCTCGATGGTACACGGCAGTTTGCAGATCTCCCCGTCGCTGTTGATGACTTCCAGCCAGTAGCGGCGGTCACGCGGATATTCTCGCTCCCGTACCTCATGCAAAAAGACCTCATCGCCATTCACCGGCGCGGTGAAGTTCAGGCTGTCACTGTGGATGCGTTTGAACTGCGGCGTAATCTCGCACACCTCACGCGTCCAGCGGATCAACGTCGGCTTCGACCATCCCCACAAGTCCATCTGCTGCTGGCGCGTGCTGTTCTCCATCCAACGCATTACGCGGCCTAACAACGCCAGTTTATAATGCTGAGCCGAGGATAAATCAGCAGCGTTAAACTCCGGCGCGGCATCCGTCGCCCCCATCGGAAGGCCGACATACTCGCCCACTTGCTGCGGCTTGACCATGGCATACAACTTGGACGGGCGACCTTTTTTGCCAGTTTTACGCAGACCGACGAGGCGGAAAAACGCGGTGTCCGTCAGCACGCGTTGGGCCGTCGCCATACTGATAACGATGCCGTGTGCTGCCAGCCAACTGCACAAATCCGCCGCATTGAAAGCGATATTTTCCATGCCGAGGCGCAGCGCGGCTTCATAGATGCGTAGATGGGCGGTCAACCCGGCGGCAACAGCCCAGGTCGCTACGTTAAGTGATAATCCATAACTGGTGTTGAGGGAAGAATAAGGGAGGTCGCTTGACTTTTGGGTGTCGTGACGATATATTTCCATGTAGATATATAGTTATTGCGTCCTTAAGCGCAGTGACAAGCAACGGGGACGGTGTGTTCCGCGGCCAAGCAAGAAGCACCAACCTCATCGCAACAAAGCCCGCCGTTAATAACGGCGGTTTTGTTTTCTGTTAATAGCTCTTATTTGTAGCCAATTTTCCCTGATTTTGCAAAAAATGTATTTTTTCTCACACCTTTTATAGCAACTTTTTTCCTTTAGTGTTTACCGTTATTTTTATTATTTACCGCTAAAACTTTGCGAACGCTATCAGCTGCAACATCATTTCAAACGCCTTGTAACACCCTCTGGAAAATTTCAGAAATAAATACCGTCGGACCGTGAAAAACCTGAATCAATGCCACCCGCAGCGCCACAAAACTATTTTTTCTCACAGACGTTACGCCTTTGTTTTGGTGTATTTCAATCCGGGATTCTTCTGTATATATAGTAAGAAAATGAGGTGTCAAACCCCTGAGAAAAATTCAGGAATAAATCTACTTTGAGGGAGAAATACCTTAAAACAATGCCGTCCGCAGCGCCACAAAAACTATTTTTTCTCACAGACGTTACGCCTTTGTTTTGGTGTATTTCAATCCGGGATTTTTCAGTATTTATAGTAAGAAAATGAGGCGTCAAAACTCTGAGAAAAAATCAGGAATAAATCTACTTTGAGGGAGAAATACCTTAAAACAATTATTTTTGTGGGCGGTGAGGGTGGGTATAAATGCAAAGAGAGGATCCAGTGATCCTCTCTTCGTCAAACGAAAGTGCAGCGTACGTTGAAACGCTTATCTCAGGCTGGAATTATGTGAGGCGGCCCGCTTCAACTTCTGTACATTTGGCAGTATAGGTGCTGGGAAGGCGGTTGAATTCAGCAGGGCGGAAACTCGCAGGGAAGGCTTTGCCGAAAGTAACGGTATGATTGGTCAAGTCAATCGACATAATCTCACCGAACACGTTTCCATCCGATTTAAGCATCACAAATTGACCGACATAAAATCCATCGCAGCTGTTGTCGGTTACGGGTAGAGGAGCCTGCTCAAAGTGCCAATCTTTGGTCACCTGGAAGCACATATCGTTCTTCTTGCCCCATTCGTCAAAACCGATCATACACAGGACGTTGTTGCCGGTGGTGGCATCCGGGCTGACTGCCCACAACTGCATCGGGCCATAAGTACCCTGCTGTTCGCCATCTACCTGAGCGTTCTGGCCGGATTTGTCGGCGGTCGCAAATGCGGTAGCAATGGCATCGGTCGGCCAATTCGCCAGTTCATGACCGGTCTTGTCCAGCAGCGTGCAGCCCTTTTCCTGATTGCAAAACAAAGTGTCACCGCCAAAATGATAGGGAGCGCGGTTGATACGACCATCATCGGCCAAAACACTGCTGCCAATGAGCAATGTAAAAAATGCGAGTAAGATCACGAGACGAAGCGGGCGTTTCGAAAACATTTCCAAATCTCCTTATTTGTTACTGTTGATATTTTGAGTATAGGTTTAAAGTTAATTTTATTCACTTAATCTTTAAAAATCTTAATTATTCATAAATTAAGTATATTCAAAGCGGCGTAGTGCGAATGAAACCCTCATCCCCCAACCCACATCAGCAACGTTCGCTGGCTCATTCGCTAATAGCCCGCAAGCATTCAGGAGACGACAGTTTTGGTCGATTGAGGGAAAAGCGGAAGGCTCTCAGAGCCTTCCCTACGGGAGAAAAAGTAATTAGACTGTAAAACTGTCATCTTGTGAACCCGCAAGCGATGGAGGGAGAAAATACAAGTTTGAGGGTCATTTGATGTACTTTTTCAGTGGCAATGCGATGTCCACCATATAGTGTGATGCTACCTGTTGGTTAGAGGGAAATAAAAACAGCACAAGCGTGTGCCTGTGCTGTTTCAAAGGATGCTTGTTCGAGGCTGTTAGATGCGCCCGCGCCCACCTTGGCGATAGTTCCGCAGTGATCCACCGGACACACCCATAAGGGGTGCTCCTGCCACCTTACCGGCCTTTTGCACGACAAGTTTGTGACTATCCAATGTTTGACCGTTGAAGAGGCCGATGGCATCTTTGGCAGCGGTAACAGTCTTCATGTTCACGAAGCCGTAACCTTTGGATAGGCCGGTATCAACATCGAGCATGACAATAACTTCAGTGATTTCGCCTGCCGGTTCAAACATCGTGCGAATTTCGTCTTCGGTGGTGTTTTTGGATAGATTGCCAACGTACAGTTCGGTTGTCATCGAGCGGTCTCCTTGCTAAAACAGGATGGGATTAATAGAGCAGATGAGGTGATGTGGCAATCAATGCAGACGTGAAAAAGAAACTCAATGTGCAGTGGAAACCAAAACGGCGTATGCCCTACTACGGTTGAGTGTCGCACAGGGGTTCATGCGCGTATAGGGTGAACAATCAATTGTTCGGTACAACAATCACCACAACGGGCTTTTAAGGTTCAAAGTAATCGAACAGGTGGTGACGGCTGCGCGGACTCAACGCTTAACCTACGCTGTTCAATTTTTGACCACCCAAAAATAAACTACCGTTATACTATTTGTACGAGCAAATAAGCGAGTCTGTCTATGCGTGCAAGAAATCCTACCGGTCAAAAATGGTTGCTGATATCATACTGGTTGATTTTGTGTTGGGCTACCGGATGTGTACAAGGGGAACCACCTGCGACCGTAACGGCTAAGATAAGATCAGCCACTTCATCCCCTCACATTATCACGTTCGAAGCAAGTGATCCGGCTGCGATTGCGGGTGACCCGATAACAGTGCATTGGGAAACAAAAGCGATCGACAGCGTGACGCTTGAAGTTTGGGGGTTTGTTTCTTACGAGCAGCCTCAAGTTCAGCAGATTATAAGCTATCCTCATTTAGCACCAGATGGCAACCAGACGATTACCATGCCCGGTGCGCCATCTGCCGTTTATCTAATCATTGATTCCTCGGTCAGTCCGGAACAATCCCCGAATATTTCCATCCAACTTCACCCCAGTTTCTATCAACCAGAGGTTCGGCGCTTTGCGGTTAGCAAGCCGGAGGTACATCCCGGCGATGATCTGACTGTAGAATGGGAAAGCGATTCTATCCAACCCCCGTTAATCAAAACATTTTGGATCTACCAGACAGCCGAGCGTTCATGGAGCGCGCCAGCAGAGCAGTTTGATGGGTTATCAGAGTCGGGCAGTTCAAAGGTGACGGTTCCTGCCTCAGAGCGGAACTTAGTAGGCATATCCTTCGAACTCTACACCCACAACAATACTTACACCCATTATATTAGCACCGTCACTGCCCAAGTCAGTTACCCGTGACGACATCATCAGGAAATAAAAACAGTGTGAGCTTGCGCCCACACTGTTTATCAAGAATGCGAATATCAGGAAGCGGGTCTTAGAAGCGACCGCGTCCACCATTGCTGCCGCGTGCGCCGGAGCTGTTCCGGTTTGCGCCACCGAATCCGCCGTTGGAAGGACGTTCTTCACGGGGCTTGGCTTCGTTGACGGTCAAGGCGCGGTTATCAACGGTAAAACCGTTGAAGCGCTTGATGGCTTCTTTCGAGGCTTCTTCGGTCTTCATGGTCACAAAGCCAAACCCTTTAGGGCGGCCCGTGTCACGATCCATAATAAAAGCGATTTCAGCGATCTCACCAGCCTGTGTAAACAGGGTACGGATTTGATCTTCAGTGGTGTCATACGACAAGTTTCCGACATATAGCTTGGTTGCCATTGTGCTTCTCCTAGAGTGATACATTATGAAATTGATAGAGCAGATTGCTGAGATGGAAAACAGTGCAGAAGTGAAAATGAAGCTCAATGTGCAGTGGAAACCAAGACGATTTGTACCCTACTGATGTTCAGTATCACACACAGGCCGGTCTATGTATAGGGTCAATAACGGACATTTCGGCACAGATGTTGCCACGAGGGTTTCTTAGGGTTCAACCCACTAGCTGCCCACTCAAACGCTGATATGCATCAATTCCAGATTTTTGGCGTAGGTTTCGGTATAGAAAGCGCTCATCTCATCAGAGATAACCGGTGCTTTGTGAGCCTGTAATTCACGCAGATAGTTCACGGTGCGCTCAATCAACGTGTGATCCCCAACCTCACCGTGAGCCGGAACAACCACATTCATGCGCGGGGTACTGCCCCACCCTTCCAAGGCATTGATCCATTTGGGCAGCAGGGTGACACTTTCGGTATTCAAATACGGCAGTGGTGTTTCGACTGTATCCCCTGCCAGCAGCACGCCCCATTGGGGTATCCATGCCACCACACAATCGACCGTATGCCCCGGTAAATAATGCAGTTCAACCCGCACACCGCCCAAATCTAGACTAAGTGTTTGCGTAAAGGTTAAAGTCGGCGGCAGCAATTTGACGGTATCCCACAGACCGGGTTCTGCTGCTTTTTTCTCCGACAGACGATTAGCCACATCACCACTTTTGAAACGTTCGGCACATGTTTCGTGCGCGATTATGGTATCGGCCCTTAATCCGGCTGTCCCCCAGCAGTGATCCCAATCCGCATGGCTGTAAACCACATCAATCGGCTTATCGCCTGCCAACTTGAGAATCGGCTGCATATCACGCGGCTGTGACAGCGTATCCCAGACCAGAACACGATTTTCGCCCACCACGACTGCACCGCGTACATCAAAATCATCAAGGTTTAACTCGGTCAGCCACAAATTAGGGCGCAGTTCGCTTAATTTCATCAAGAGTCTCCATGCCTATCATAGGCTTTCAGTGTAACGGGTTTATACGCGCCTACAAAAAACCTCAATTGTGAACCCTTAACACCCTCTAAAACCCGTGTTATGCTTACCGTCGTGCGGTTGCCTTCCATGAAAGGTTTGTAATGACTTTAATCCAACGTGCGTATCGAGGCCAAAGTGATTGGCAAACCATCGCGGAACTGATTCAATCCGACGACCATTTTTATAACCGTGTTGATTTTCCCTGGCGGCTGTGTTCGACTTCGCTCGAAGATCGGCGCAATGCGGTCGTATGGGAAGATGAACATAAGCAGATGCAGATGTTCGCCGCGCTGCAATTTCCCTGGCTAACGGTCGATTATGCCATCCGGCCAGCCGTTCGCAGCCTGGATGTCGAGCAAATGGTGATCAATTGGGCGGAAACGCGGCTGCGCCAAATCGCACAGGAAAGAGACAGCCATTTCCCCTTCAACATCAATGCGCTGGCCGGCGAAGAAAAGCGCATCAACTTTTTAGAAGCACTTGGTTACACACGTTGGGAACATTCGTTAGTGAAGATGAAGCGCTCCCTGACTGAGATTCCTACACCCAATATCCCTGCTGGCTTTACGATCCGGCCTTTAGCTGGCGAACAGGAAGCCGAAGCCTATGCCGAACTGCAACGGGCGGCGTTCGATTCCACGACGATGACAGCCCTGTGGCGCAGCCACACACTCCATGCCCCGCTTTATAACCCTGATCTTGATCTGGTAGCCGTAACGCCGGATGGCCGTTTAGCCGGATTTTGCATCTGGTGGTACGCGCCACATCTGAAAACTGCTCAAATCGAACCGCTAGGTGTACATCCCGATTTTCAACAGCTCGGCCTCAGTCAAACGTTGATGGCTGAAGGATTTCAGCGGGTCGCCGCGCTCGGTGCTGAAACCGCACTGGTTGAAACCTACAGCTTTAGTGAACCCGCGCTCAGATCGTATCAAGCGGCAGGCTTTGAAGTCGTGACCCACGAACTCAAATTTTACAAAGACTATTGATCTGCGTAGGGCCGTCTAAGCGGCACTTTTTGAGGTTTCATTAACAGCAGATGATTTCGTTGCTCCTCAAACAGCCGTTTTGTTGTCTAATTTCCCTATTCAATACCCCAACATTCACTCAACTCTCTTAATCGGTTAATGCACGCACTTTATGGTGATGGCAACACAGCTAAATTGTCCTAATAACGCTTTAGGAGCACTATTGTCATCGATCAAGCAACCTACCTTTTGGGTACAATCTTCTTTATTCGTGCCGCCGCGCATTGATAGCCCTGAATTATTGGATCAAGGTATCGGGACGGATGAGGACGTGCGAGCCAATTTTGCTGATCTGTGGCGCATCAATCGTTATCTCGGTGGCGTACAAGCCATTACCCAACATCTCTATCCCCGTCTATTAGCACACGCAGGCACAAATACTCTTGTCGATATTGGCACCGGCTCAGGTGATATTGGGGCGGTCATCACACGTTGGGCCGGTCAGCAGCGCATTGATCTCAAGCGGCTTCAAAAACAAGTCATTGCCGCATCTTGGTTTGCGGTCGTGGCGGAAAAACAAGTTTTCCAACATCCCCGAACGTTTTAGGTTTACGACAGTTTTGGTCGATTGAGGGAAAAGCGGAAGGCTCTGAGAGCCTTCCCTACGGGAGAAAAACTCACAAGACTGTAAAAGTGTCGTCCCGTGAACAAACTACTGAAAGGGGATGCGGCATGTGATGTTATTTATAACTGGGTGAGGCCAGCGGGTTACGGTTCTGGAAACCGAACTGATGCCAGTACGGGTAAATCCGGTCGCGTTCGCTGGCGATGTCCAAGCGCTTGACCTGCTCTACTGATAAGTTCCAACCGGCTGCGCCCAAATTTTGCTTGAGTTGTTCTTCGTTGCGCGCGCCGATAATGACGGTGGAAATCGTCGGGCGCTGCAGCAGCCAATTAAGCGCTACCTGCGAGAACGTTTTACCGGTTTCTGCGGCTACCGCGTCCACTTCATCAACCAGATGATAGAACCAGTCTTCGGGCAGCGCTGGCCCTTCCCCTGCTCCCTGCGCGATGCGACTGCCCGCAGGATTGGGATTATCACGCCGGAACTTACCGCTTAAACGTCCACCGGCCAATGGACTCCATACCAAGGTGCCGACCTTTTGATCGAGTGCCAACGGCATCAGTTCCCATTCGTATTCACGCCCAACCAGCGAGTAATAAGCCTGATGACCGACATAACGTGTCCAACCGTAGCGATCCGCGACCGCCAGCGACTTCATCAGATGCCAGCCGGAAAAGTTGGAACAGACCACATAACGCACTTTGCCACTTTGCACCAAATTATCCAAGGCACGTACGGTTTCCTCGACCGGTGTTCTGGCATCAAACCCATGCATAGTGTAAATGTCTACGTAGTCGGTGTTCAGGCGCTTGAGACTGGCCTCGCAGGATTTGATGATATGGAAGCGAGACGAGCCGACATCATTGGGATCATCACTCATGCCAAAGGTACATTTGGTCGAAATCAACAGTTTATCGCGTTTGCCCTCAATGGCTTTTCCCAGAACCGTTTCCGAGCGACCACCGGAATAAACATCGGCGGTATCAAAAAGATTGACACCCGCATCCAAGCACACATTGACCATGCGGGTGGCTTCATCCACATCACTATTGCCCCACTTGCTGAAAAAATCGCCGCCACCACCAAATGTTCCCGTGCCGAAGCTCAAAACCGGCACACTAAATCCAGAGCCACCCAGTAAGCGCTGTTCCATCGTATTTGCTCCCCTATAAAGAAATCATCATTGAGAGGAAATTATAGCCCCACCTTTAAAATGTGGATAAGGCCGGTCTTCAATCCATAATGTATTTAGAGTTAATTAAGAGTTTATTTTTCGTATATATCTTACTGGAATAGACATACTTTACCGATATAATAAAGTTAATACTTCTACGACATTTGGTTTACAAGATGCTCCAATTCCTCAAGCGCTTTGATGTTCGGATCAGTGTGTTATATGGAGTCATCGCGACTATATGGATCGTCTTCTCTGATGCAGTTGCAGTCCTCATCTTTGGAAATAACCACCCCCTCGAAAATGTCATCAATCTATTTAAGGGTTTGGGCTTCGTTGTCTTAACCACACTCGGATTATTTTTTCTGTTATCGGCTGAACTGCGGAAACGTGCCCACATCGAAAAAGAACTTGAACTGGAGCGGGATATTAGCCCGACTGCCATTCTTGTGTTCGATGCCAAAGGCCTTATTTCTTACATCAACGTTCAGGCAGAAAAAATCCTCGGTTTACCCCGCAGCGAAATTATCGGTACACCCTATGATGCGCTCATATGGAAGGTGACTGACCATGAGGGTAAATCCATAGCAGGCGACTACCCCAACATCTCCAAACAACTTGCCTCTCGCCAGACTATCTTTGGCATCAAACAGGCCATCGAGGTGGTTGAGGGCAAGCGGGTGCTGCTCGACATAAACATGGCACCGATGTTCGACAAAACGAATACGATATCCGGTGCAGTCGTAACCTTTACTGATGTAACGGCCAGCCAAACGCATGAAAAACAACTGCGGGAGAGCGAAGAAAGTTTCCGGCTGTTGTTTAAAAACAATCCGCTGCCAATGGTGGTCTTCGAACCCCAAACATTAGCCTTCCTTGAAATAAATGAGGCTGCCATCATTCATTACGGCTATTCGCGTGATGAATTCTTAGCCATGCGTGTTATTGACATTCTCGTACAAGAAAACATTCCCGCTTTACTTGACCATATTCAACAACCGCGCGAAAGTTTGATGCGTATGGGCGAATCAAAACAGCGCACTAAGAGCGGTCAGATTATTGATGTTGAAACCACGTCACACAGCATCGAGTATGCGGGGCACAAGGCGGTTTTAGCTGTAGCGCATGACATCACCCAGCGTAAACAAGCCGAGAGAGCTTTACTCGAAAGTGAATCTTCTCTCAAACGGGCGCTGGCTATTGCTCATTTGGGCGACTGGTCATGGGATATACAGACCAATAATGTTTCTGCTTCTGACGAGATTTACCGCATTTTCGGCCTTGATCGTGGCATCTTTACCGATCAACTCTCCGATATTGTTGATGCCATTCATCCCGATGACAAACCACAGATAGGACAGATCATTGATGCAGCTCTGAATGGCAAGACAATCACCAGTTTAGAATTTCGTGTGCTTCAACCAGACGGATCCATTCGTCACGTTTGGGCGGAAACGGGTGAGATAGTCAAGGATACAGAAGGCAACTTTTTACGGTTGTCAGGAACGGTACAAGACATCACCGAGCATAAACTGGCTCAAATGGCGTTACAGGAGGTCGAAGCCCGCTACCAAATGCTGGTCGAAGAAGCATCCGATGGAATATTTATCTCGAACCATGAAGGTCGATATATCGAGGTCAATTCTGCCGGATGCGCGCTTTCGGGTTACAGCCGCGAAGAAATACTGCAAATGAGCATGAACGATCTGGTTAAAGTAACAGCGGATACACCCCTGAGACTGAAAGAGCTACAGGCTGGCATTAGTATTCTCAGCGAGCGCGACCTTTTACGAAAAGATGGAACGATAATCCCCATCGAAATCAGCGCTAAGCGGCTCCTAGATGGTACTTTCCAGGGCATTACCCGCGATATAACCGAGCGGAAAGCCGCCGAAAAAGCCTTGCAGGAAAGTGAACACTCCCTGAAACGCGCCCAGGCCATGGCCCATATCGGTGACTGGACATGGGATACACAAACCAATAGCGTGCGCTGGTCGGATGAGATGTTCCACATTTTCGGTGTTGATCAGGCCACGTTCACGGGCAATCTCAGCGAAATCATTGAGACGACTATCCACCCTGATGATCAAGCGCGGGTCAATCAGATCAATGAAGCGGTTGTCAACGAGCAAAAATCGAGCCCATTGGAGTATCGTATCGTCTGGCCCGATGGGTCCGTACATGATGTCTGGGCAGAAGCCGGTGAAGCCATTACTGATCCAGAAGGAAAAGTATTATATCTATCGGGTATCGTGCAGGATATCACCGAACGGAAAGCCGCTGAAAAAGCCTTGCAGGAAAGCGAAGCCCGTTACCGACTGTTGATTGAACAGGCTTCTGATGCCATCTTTATTATCGATGACCAAAATCGTTACATCGAAGCCAATACAGCCGCCTGTAAGTTGTTAGGCTACAGCCGTGAAGAAATTCTTCAGAAGAAGATACCCGATCTGGTCAAAATTGAGCCACACATTCCTATACGACACCAGCAACTTCGCGAGGGAAAAACACTGATCAGAGAGCGTGAAATGATTCGCAAAGATGGCATATTGGTTCCAGTTGAATTCAGTTCCAAGCTGCTCCCCGACGGCAACGTGCAAACCATAGGCCGCGACATCACTGAACGTAAGCAAACTGAAAAAGCCTTGCAGGAAAGCGAAGCACGCTACCGACTGTTGATCGAACAAGCCTCTGATGCCATTATGATCGCTCAAGAGGATGGTTATTATATCGAGGCAAATTCTGCCGCCTGCGAGTTAACTGGCTACTCTCGCGAAGAAATCCTACAGAAAAAGATGCTGGATCTGTTCGTTATCCCAGCGGAAAAGCCGCTCCGGCGTGCCGAGCTTCAGCAAGGAAAGACGCTCCTCAGCGAACGCGCTATGATCCGCAAAGATGGGACACATGTATTGGTTGAAGTCAGTTCCAAACTGCTGGATGATGGCACGGTACAAGCCATTGCCCGTGATATTACCGAACGCTTACAGGCAGAGGAAGAACTGCGCCTGAAGTCGGCTGCATTAGAATCCGCTGCCAATGGCATCATGATCACGGATGTGAATGGGACAATCGAATGGGTCAATCCGGCTTTCACGAATTTGACTGGTTATACCCTGGATGAAGCGATGGGACATAACCCGCGTGATCTGGTTCGATCAGGACTACACAATCGGTTATTTTATGGAGAGATGTGGAATACCATTTTAGCCGGTAAGGTATGGCAAGGTGAACTGGTCAACCGCCGTAAAAGTGGCGTTTTATATACCCAGGAAGAAACCATTACACCGGTACGCAATCCAGCGGGTGAGATCACTCACTTTATCGCTATCCAGCAGGACATCAGCGAACGCAAATTGACCGAGGCGGCTATTCAAAAGCTCAATACTGAACTTGAAGAACGGGTTATCGAACGCACAACACAGCTCAATCACATTAAAAACCGGATTGAATCGATCCTCAACAGTAATGCGGATTCGATTGTTTACAGCAGTATCAATGGCGCAATCGAACAGGTCAACCCGGCCTTTGAGCAAGCATTTGGTTATCCAGCAGATGAAATTTCGCTTCAACCGTTGAGCAAACTTGTGGTTTCGGAGGATGTTCTCGACCTGGAAGCAGCCTTTAAGGCTGTCATTATAAACCGCTATGCGCAACAGGTGGATGTCAGAGCCGCACTTAGAGATGGAGCCACATTCGAGGCTGCCATGACGTTATCCCCCGTCATTGAAAACAACGATAAGCTGGTCGGGATCGTATTGAGTATCCATGACGTGACCAGCCGAAACCATATGCTGCGTCATGCGATGGATTTAAGCGAACTCAAATCGCGCTACGTCAGCATGGCAGCCCATGATTTGCGTAATCCGATGGCTGTCATCCTCACGTCGTCAGATACGCTGCAACATTACAGCGACCGCCTGACCGAAGACAAAAAGCAGGCCAAATATGCCCAAATCAAAACCAGCATCAAGAACATGACCGACATCCTTGATGATGTTCTGGTTATGGGACAGGTGGACTCGGGTAAGCTTGATTTTCACCCTGCCCTACTGGATGTCGTTGGCTTTTGCCAAACCCTGATTGTTGAAACTATACAAGCAACTGGCACAGGCATCCATATCAATTTTTCAACTGAAGGTCTATCTGACTCTGTGGCGATGGACGCCAAACTGCTGCGCCATATCCTCGGCAATCTGCTTTCAAACGCCATCAAATACTCACCGCCCGATAGTACGGTGATCTTTACGGCACATAACACACATGACCATATGGTCTTCAAGATTCAAGATCACGGTATCGGGATTCCGAAGGCCGATCAAACCCGGTTGTTTGAAACTTTCTACCGCGCCAGTAATGCCAAAAATATTCGCGGAACCGGTTTGGGCTTAGCCATCGTCAAGCAATCGACTGAACTGCATGGCGGCACAATTACGTTTGAAAGTCAAGAAGGGTGCGGGACAATCTTTATTGTCACCTTGCCAACCGCAACCACATAAAATATGACATTCGATACTATATTGCTATCAAACTAGTGCTATATACTCAAAGTAGATACACCATAATGGAGTTTTGATTACCGCCGTTATGGGTTGTGCCTAATTGATGCTATTCATAGATGTAGAGGCGTTACCCGTAACTACGGGCAATGCTTTTTGTTTTAATTATCAAGAACAGGAGCGATCAAAATCCATCTATTTATTGGGCAGGAGGATAGCGAACGAGGCTATCGCATCGGAAGAAGGGTGAAATGCTCCCTCAAAAAGATCTCCTTAAGACGAAACTTCAAGATCAAAATATTCCTATCCCTCTCGAAGAAGCACTTAAAGATAGAGCCTCCGATATTCAAGAAAACAGCACACCACAGCCTACCTCCAAGAAAATTCGACTACTGCCTGTCATTATTTACGCGCTGATCGGTTCTGCTCTGCTCTATGGGTGCTACCTGATTGAAAAAGCAGCTGAACGTTTATCCCTTTATGCGCTGCATGTTATAGATCCGCTGTTTGTGGCAACCCAATGGCATAACAAAGAAATGTGGGTAGCGGCTTTTCCTGTGACAGCGCCTTTACTGCTCATAAAGTCAATTCCATTGTTGGTGCTTGCTCTTTTTCTGGCGCTTTCACGCTTAATTTATACCGTTTTAAAGGCATTGTTCCATCAGCTTGCAGCCGGATTCAATGCCTTAATGCGAACCATCAAAAAGCTATGGGTAAGCCTAAGCACAGCTATCAACAAGCTGGCAAATAGTCTGGTTAACGCAATTAGATGGGTCTGGAATGCGCTCATCAATACAATTGACATACTTTTACGTCCTGTCCGATGGCTGTGGCAGCAAATTGAAAACGCTTTTCGTTTGATCAGACAGGTCATAACATCGATTTTCAGAACTGTGTTGCGTCCCATAAAGTGGTTGTGGCGGCAGGTCGTCGACGCAGCCCGATGGTTATTCAACGGCCTCAAGGTCATCTGGAAAGGAATTACTGCGGCGGCCCTGGCAATCAAACACGCCGCAATCTGGCTTTGGAGGCAATTTGTCACTGTCGCCCGAAGCTTATTCAACGGCCTCAAGGTCATCTGGAAAGGAATTACTGCGGCGGCCCTGGCAATCAAACATGCCGCAATCTGGCTTTGGAGGCAATTTGTCACTGTCGCCCGAAGCTTATTCAACGGCCTTAAGGTCATCTGGAAAGGAATTACTGCGGCGGCCCTGGCAATCAAACATGCCGTAATCTGGTCGTGGCAGCAAATTCGAAAGCTCGCCGTTCAAACAGTATCCATTATATTGCGTCCTGTCCGATGGCTTTGGAGGCAAATCATATCCGCGATGGATTGGACATATGGGGTTATCGTTCAAGTTATAACCGCCTTTTTCCGCCCTATTAGGTGGTTGGCGCGGCAAATGATGAGCGCCATACGCTCGGCGCAAAAGCTCATCACCCAAGCGATAATGAGCTTGGTTCACGCAAGCACCTGGTTGTGGCGACAGTTTCTACATGCCCTGCGCTGGACACAGCAGCTTATCACTCAGGTGGCGACTGCCCTTTTGCGTCCGTTTAAATGGCTGGCACAGCACATGATGAGCGCCGCACGATGGGCGCAGAAACTTATCACCCAAGCCATAGTCAGCTTAGTTCACGCAAGCACCTGGTTGTGGCGACAGTTTCTACATGCCCTGCGCTGGACACAGCAGCTTATCACTCAAGTGGTGACTGCCCTTTTGCGTCCGTTTAAGTGGCTGGCACAGCACATGATGAGCGCCGCACGATGGGTGCAAAAACTTATCACCCAAGCCATAGTCAGCTTAGTTCACGCAAGCACCTGGTTGTGGCGACAGTTTCTACATGCCCTGCGCTGGACACAGCAGCTTATCACCCAAGTGGCGACTGCCCTCTTCCGTCCGCTCAAGTGGTTATGGCATCAATTTGTCCTGGCTAGCCATATCGTCCAGCGTGTGTTCAGCCGAATGTTCAGCGCATTCTGGCGTGGATTTGTTCTCAGTATTCAAACTGTCCGGCGCGGCTTCGTATGGATTAGTAGACAGATAACCGGTGTTATGCGTGTGCTGTGGCAGACTTCCGTACGTGTTATCAGAGCCTTTTGGAAACAGTTCATTCAATTCCGACACGCGATGTGGATGGCAATCAAGCCTATTTGGATGGCTGTTGTGCAATCGGTCAAAAATACCCGCAGATGGGTATCGACTCAGATTCACACACTTTCAAGTGAGGTGGTGCAATCCATCCACAATATGAAACAGCAAATTGTCCGCGCGGTCAAAGACATCCGCCATTCGACAGCCGAATCGATCCGGCAGAGTATACGGACGATTCGTGGACTCATTTCAATTAGACATTAAAGCAGCACGAGGTCAATATGAATGAACTGCTGGTTATTAGCATAGGCGGAGGTTTGATACTCGGTGCGGTGGCAACTGCCATTGGCGCGCTGCTGCTGCACTATTTGGGTAACACAATAACTGCTGGCATAGATATTGACCTCTATTATGCCGAGATGGATGAATTAAAACGCGCTAGCAACGCCGAAAGACTGCGTCAGGGACGCGGCACAGCAGTCACCTTGAGATCGCTATTAATACAATATGGCATCGCTGTCAGCGTAATTATGATATTGATGCTGCGGATTGTACTGGCGCTGCCGCTAACCTTATCGGCAGCCGTATTAGCTGTGCTTTTAATCTGGTTACTGGTTGGAGGAACGCCTATTGCAATTATGATGATGACCAAAATGAAGCAAATTGCGATTTTGGAAATGTCGTCGGTTCTGGAAAGTCTTGTTCGAAGTGATGATGACACCGAAGAATGGATCATTCGAGCCTCAAAGGCGGTTTTTGGAGGTGATCTGTTTGGAGATGACCAGGAGGACAGCCTGGAGCTGCATGTCACACGCACCAATTTTGCCCCTATCGCCTTGAGCATATCCGGTCATGTACTCATCGCGAATAATGGTCTTGAGCGTACCGTCAGCAAGAGTGCGCTGCGCCAACTACGCTTAAAAGGCTGGTTCGTTGATGAACCAAGCAGCACCGAGGCCATCATCAAGCATGAGTGGAGTTTGCACGACAGCACATACGCCGATATTGCCAATGACATCAGCCGCATCGTCGAATCACTCGGTTTTTCAGTACGTAACCTTCGCATCCGTAAAGGCAACACGGATGCGACAGTACATAATAGTCAACTGGTGCAAGCTGAAAAAGCATCGGCAACAAAATAAGTTTATGAAACGAACAGCAGTATCATGTCCACAAAATGATGATACTGCTTTGCCTCACTCATGATGACCCGCGTACAATCCAGCTATTTTCTCCATATTTGCAGTAAATTGACCTGTACAGCGTTTCTCTTTATATAAACGGTTCAATGTCGGCATATGGAGACGATGTGTAGGTGACCCATTCGCTATCGCCCGATGAGGAATATTTTTTCATCACACAGGTTAAAGAGAAGCCTGATGCTTTTCGTCCCTTATACCGCCATTATTTCCCACGTATTTTTGCTTATGTGGCTTGTCGTGTGGCCTCTCGGCAGGACAGTGAAGACCTGACCTCCGAGATATTTATGAAAGTGGTCGAGTCGATTGACCAATTCGAGTATCGCGGTGAGGGATCATTTGCGGGATGGGTGTTCCAGATTGCCAGCAATACGGTGAAGCAGTTTTACCGTGTGGATGAGCGATGGGAAACCACGCTGATTGATGCGCTGCCCGAACTTTACAGCACCGACCTGCTGCCCGATGAAGCTTTTACGCGCAAAGAACGTTTCCGATGGCTGCAAGCCGCGCTTGAAACCCTTACCCCACGCCGCCGGGAAATCATCCGCCTGCGCTTTGCCAGCGGCCTGCGTAATCAAGAAATCGCCAGTGTGCTGAACCTCGACGAACGAACCATTGCCAGCCACCTATGCCGCGCGCTTGAAGATTTACAACAGCAGTACCAGCAAGAGGAATTAGCCGATGAATAACCCTAATCAGGTGGATGAAAACCTACTAAAACAGGTCGATGATCGGCTTGAACACGGCAAACTGAGCGATCATGCCATCGTCAATACTGTGGCGGATGCACTGTCTCAGGCCAACAGTCTGCCTCAAGCAGATGACTCTTTTCGAGACGATTTAGAGGAACGGTTGATTGCCCGACTGCAACGTCAGCACCAGGAGAAAGAGGAAGTCGCAATGTTTACCCTGACCACTCAAGCCTCGCAGCGCACCAGCGCCTATTCATATTTAACATGGGCCGCTGCTTTAGTCGTGATTGTGCTGATGGGTGGGTATTTATTGACGAAAACCCAATCACCGCGACCAACCCTACCCCAATCTGCTGTTCAAGTCCCGACGGTCATGCCGATGGTTACGATTGTGATCGCTACCCAAAACATCAAAGCAGGAACGACTATCACCGCTGATATGGTGGGCGTTATCAACCTGTCAATCGTCGATTACGACAAATTGGTAAACAATGGAGTGAATCACCAATTTTTCTCGGACATCAAACAGGTTGTTGGTCAGAAAAACAACCGACCTCTAAGCTGGTTCGAACCGATTGAACCGATGCTGATCGGGGAACGTGTGGGTTGTAATAGAAATACTTTGCAATGTGTTGCAACGCCTAAAGGCCTGTACACGATCTCGCTGCCCCTACCGATCATCGACCTGGATACACTCGGATTAGCAGCCGGTGACCGTGTGGACGTCCTTGCCAGCGAGAATAATCAGTTGGTGAAGGTGGTTGAAGATGTGCTGTTGACAGAAGTACGGCCTGATAAGATCACCTTTGCTGCAAGTTCGTGGAAACTCGGTGTTTTAATCTGGTTATGGCGCAGCGAACAGGGATACACCTTAAGCCGACACGAGGGTGAAGCAGCCACACGGGATGAAACACTGATTAATTACACTTTTACTGCTCCGGAAGCGCTGCCTGACAATTACAAGTTCGACCTGATTGTTGGATTGCCCGACTCAAAAGGTTATCAATTGGTCGGCGCACCTTACGCGCTGGACAGCATCCAATATACACAGCGTGAAAAGCAGATGCAGTTCTGGTTTACGAAACTCGATGTGGTCAGCATTACCGAAGGGACGACAGTGGTGATTCATTTGCCCGCGTCAAATGCGGCACTCCTCGATTTTCTGCTGAAGAAAGGCGCGACACTAGAGTTCGTCCCGCAGTGAGATCACGATAGCCGTTAAAACGCCTTGTACAGTGACGAGGCGTTTTGACGCAGCTTAACTTAGACGAACAGCAGTACCATGCCTACGAAAGCGACCACCGTACCGAAGACCGCTTGTTTGGTGACGCGCTCGCCATACAAGAAATAGCTGATCGGGATGAGAAAGATGGGCATGAGCGAGGACAAAGTGGAAGCCACACCGATGTTCGTGTTTTGCACCGACAGCAGTGATAACCATACACCTAAAACCGGTCCTAAAATCGTACCCGCGCTTAAGAACATCAAAGCGCGGGGATTGGCTTTCAAGGTGCGGTAGCTGCTCACCAATTGGCGGTTGGCGATGGCAATCACCCAGATAATCACGCCTGCCACGATCAAACGGATCAGATTACCGGACAGCGCCGGAAAGCCGCCGACCAGACCCAATTTGCTCAAAATCAGCCCACCCGCTTGCCCCAATCCGCCGCCCAAACCACACAGCAAGCCCAGTACATAACGCCGCCGGTCGGTTGGCACCGTTTTATCGTCAGCGCTGCTGTCGCCCCTGCGTTCAGCCACGACGATTAAGATGCCGCCGACCGTCACCATAATGCCCAAGATTTCGGTCAGCGATAAGGTTTCGCCCAGGAAAATCCACGCCATAATCGCGCCCAGCACCGGTGCCAGTGCCATCATGAGCATGGCTAAACGGGGACCGATAAGGATAAAGGCTTGAAACAAAAAGCCATCGCCCAGGGCCAAGCCTACAAATCCTGATAAGCCTAACCAGAACCAACGCTCACTGCCTGCATTGACCGGCAGCGGCTGACCATAGATGACCGTGTGCAGCAGGATGACTAGCAGGATCGCAATCAACAAACGAACGCGATTGTTGAGGATCGAACCTAATTGACGACCGGAAAAGGTAAATAAAACTGAACTGAGTGAAAAACACAAAGACGTGCCTAAAGCGGCTAATTCTCCTACAAATGGCATCGTTAAAACTTTCTTTAAAAGATTATTGGATCGTACACATGTTTCAATCTAGCCTAAATCATAGCGACTGTATCGATCCATTACACTCCGCTTCTTGTGCGATAAAGCACCCGATCAGCCCAACACAAAAATCATAACACGAAACAGCACATCCATGATTCGCTTTACATCGAAATATGGATGCAGTAGACTCGTCAAAAGCATTCATAAGGAGCGTGGCATGAATACTGAACCTGATTTATCGACTATTGCGGCTTTAATTGGTGAGCCAACACGGGCAATTATGCTTTCGGCACTGCTCGGTGGGCAGTCGTTACCCGCCAGCGAACTCGCCTACCGCGCACATATCACCGCACAAACCGCCAGCAGCCATCTATCCAAATTGGTGGATGGAGGGTTACTGACCGTCCAGCGTACAGGCCGCCACCGTTATTACCAACTCAAGAATGCCGATGTTGGTCATTTATTGGAAGCGATGGCCGTGATCGCGCCACCTACACGGACGAAAACAGCGCATGAGTCAGAAGCTATGAAAGCCCTCTGTTCAGCACGCACCTGCTATGACCATCTGGCAGGGAAGTTAGGTGTGGCTGTTACCCAATCCCTGCTCGACCAGGCCTATATCCACCTGGATGACGTCAATTATCAGATCACAAGCGAAGGATCACGTTGGCTGGAAACATGGAAGATCGACGAAAACCAACTCCGAAAAGGCCGGCGGCGATTCGCCTGCACCTGCCTCGATTGGAGTGAGCGCCGTTATCATGTCGCGGGGGCGCTGGGTGCGGCATTAGCGGCTGCATTATTCGAGAACGGCTGGATTAAGCGCGTGGAAGGTACACGTGCGATAGGGATCACTGACAAAGGGCGAACCGGATTGGCCGAACAGTTTGCTATCTATACACAGGACTGGTAACAGGGTACACCGGTTGATATACCCTGAAATGAAAAGCTGAAATGTTAATAAGGTGGCCGCGTCGGTGTGGGCGGCAGTGCAGCCATCACGATTGCAATCCGCGCCAATTATGGTGGCTGGACGCAGATACCTGATGCCATCCCACTCCCCTGCCGAGATGACAAGGTGTGTTCCTTCGGCTAAATGGGCACTCCGAATATCAAGATTGGCTTGATATAAGGCACCAGCGCGCGGGCGTGTAGTGACAACCTGTTGAGCAACAAGGTGCGTGAGGTCGGAACCTAAGACCACCTGTATCCGCACAAAACTGGTATTCACTTCTGTCTTTCCACTCAAGCTGACAAAACGACAGGTTACACTCAATTCATTGATGGTCGCGGCTAATGCGGGCGATCCATTGAATAGCTGCGCGCCAACTAAAATAAGCATTACAACCGAGAAACAAGTCCCTCTGAAACGGGCGATTCGTCGCATACAACCTCCTTTGCATCGTGATTCGAGGACTAGTGCTGCCCTATATCTTAATTACTCGCAAATTCATCCAAACGATACCTTCGTAGGGCGAACGCAGGTTAAGCGTATTTCAAACCTCATTACGAAATTTGGCGTAAACACATTCACCCTGCATCTTTCTTGTGCTATAAGTGATGAGCATTTCAAGCCAACCCACGAAAGGAAATCATAATGGGACTCGAACTGTATATGATCGGAGTCATCGTTGAGGATATGGCAAAGTCGATAGAATTTTACCGGCGTCTAGGAGTCGATATTCCTGAAGGCAGTGACGATCAGCCGCACGTTAAGGTCAAAATGGGTGAACTGACATTTTTCCTGCACAGCAAACAGTTGAACGCCAAATGGGATTCGGCCAAAATTGAACCGGCAGGCGGCTACCGGATCATTTTAGAGTTTTACCTTAAGACACGCGAGGCGATGGAAACCAAATACGCCGAAATGACCGGATACGGTTATCACGGTCACTTCGCGCCTTATGACACACCCATCAATACCTACTTCGCCATGATTGACGACCCCGACGGCAACACGATTCTACTTTCGGCTTGATGAGCAATCCTATTTGACGGCGGTAACAACCTCCGAAGGGAATTTACCGGGCATATACTCTCGCTCAATTGCTTTGAAACCCGCCTGCCGTACGGATTGTTCCATCAATACCGGACGGCAGCCGCCGATAAAGTACAGTGCCAGCTTCGGTGGAAGCAGTGGATAAAGACGTTCGCGTAATGTTACGGTCTGTGAATCCGGTTTGCTCATGTTCAACAGAACTAAACGGCCACCCGGCTTTAGAACGCGCTTGAATTCATCGATCACTTTTGGCATTTCGGCCAACGGGATCAAGTCGAGCATGTAGGCATTGTATAGAACATCAAACGTTTCATTGGGAAAATTTAGATTCGCTGCGCTGCCTTCTGAGAGTGCGACATTGGTAATACCTGCTGTTTGAAGTGTATTCTGTGCGACAGCCAGCATCCCCGGCGAGAGATCCACACCCTGAACCACTGTTGATGGATCAACCTTTTGAGCGAGCTGGCGTAGAGCAAGTCCCGGTCCAACGGCGACTTCCAAGACGAGGTCATGCGGTTGTATGGCGGCTTTTTCTATGGCGCGGAGGTGATTGGGGAATTCGAGCGGCGCGACCGTTTTGCTGTAAATACGGCTGCGGCGGCTGTAGATCGCTCGTACGTCATGGGCTGTATATTTTCCGGCTTCGATCATCATTAGTTTCTCCTGCTTAGTGCTATAATGAGCAGAATACAAGTTGAAGTACACTTCAAGTCAAGAGGTTAATTCAGGTGTCTACGTTGACCATTGGTGAAGCTGCCAAACAAGCCGGGGTTGAAACCTCTACCATCCGTTACTACGAACGCATCGGACTGCTGCCGCGCCCTGAGCGAGTCAACGGACGGCGTGTGTATCAAGAAACAGTCTTAAAATGGCTGATGCTCATCAAAGCAACCAAAGCCGCCGGTTTTACCATTGCTGAGATTCAAACCCTCACAGCGCGATGGGAAGCGGAAGGCCGATCCCCAACAGACTGGCGGCAGTTTGTCCAACACAAACTGGTTGAAACCGAAAACATGATCCGGCAAGCCATACAAATGCAGGCGATCCTCAACGCAGCGCTGGAATGCGGCTGTTGGGACGACTATGTTATGTCATTGGATTCCTTTGTCGCCTCGACGACTCTCTATTCGACTGGCTCTCATAAAGTGTAAGATCACGTTTCAAATTACTGACGGTGTCAGGGCGATTACTAGCCGAATGACCCTTACGCCGATCCTTTAGCCAGTTGTACGATAATGCGACATCATCTCAACATAGCTAAAGGATTAAAAATGAAGCGTGCTGTTTTTTTCGCTGTGCTACTCCTCTTATTAACTATCCAATTCGCACCGATACAGGCACAAGACTCACACCTGGTCACGCGCTGGGCGGCGGAAGTAACGCCGGACAATGTGCTGCCGGAATATCCACGTCCACAGTTGGTGCGCGAGCAATGGCTGAACCTCAACGGTCAGTGGGATTACGCGATCACCAAGCGAGACGCGGCACAGCCGGCCACCTTCGACGGACAAATTCTGGTACCCTTCCCTATCGAGTCATATTTATCCGGCGTGCAGAAGCGGTCGCTGGCTAAACGGTTGTGGTATCACCGGACGTTTACTGTTCCTGCCGATTGGACAGGCCAACGCGTAATGTTGAACTTCGGCGCGGTGGATTGGGAGGCGACGATTTATGTCAATGGGAAGGAACTGGTTACACATCAAGGCGGCTATGATGCTTTCTCGGTGGATGTGACGGAAGCGCTCAAACCAGCGGGCGATCAGTATTTGGTGGTCAGCGTGTGGGACCCGACCGAGGGCAAGCAGCCGCGCGGCAAACAAGTCTGGTCACCGGGAGGCATCTGGTACACACCGACGACCGGCATCTGGCAAACGGTATGGCTCGAACCGGTGTCCAAAAGTTCCATCAGAAGCCTGTGGATTTCCAGCAATATTGATACCAGCGTCGTGAAAGTGCGGGCCGTGATTGATGGGCAGCTCCCCAACGGTGCGACCATTCAAGCCGATGTACTGGATGGCGATACGGTGGTTGCGACTCTCAGCCATGCGGCAGATGATCCATTGGAGATTACGATCAAAGACGCGAAGTTATGGTCACCAAATTCGCCTTTCCTCTATGATCTACGAGTCACGCTCAAGGATGGCGATACGACGCTGGACAGTGTAGGCAGCTACTTCGGGATGCGAAAGATCGAGATAAAGAAGGACGATGCCGGTTTGCCGGGCATTTTCCTCAATAACCAGCCGATTTTTCAATACGGCTTGCTCGACCAAGGCTTCTGGCCGGATGGGATTTATACCGCGCCGACCGACGAAGCGCTGCGTTCGGACATCGAAACGACTAAGAAGCTGGGCTTCAACCTGATCCGCAAGCATGTGAAGGTTGAACCGGCGCGCTGGTATTACTGGGCAGATAAGCTGGGGATGCTGGTCTGGCAGGATATGCCGAGCAGTGGCGATCGATTGATGGCACCGGGAGAAGGCCAGATGACACGCAATCCGGCTGATGCCCAGCAATTCGAGCTGGAACTGCAACGTCTGATCGATACCCACTTTAACTCCCCTTCGATCATTATGTGGGTACTGTTCAACGAAGGTTGGGGACAATACGACACCGAACGGCTGACCGATTGGCTCAAGGAGTACGATCCTTCGCGGCTGGTGGACAGCGCCAGCGGTTGGAATGATCTGGGCTTCGGAGATGTGCAGGACATCCACAGTTATCCGGGGCCGGATATGCCCCAATGGGATCACAAACGCGGCAGTATTCTGGGTGAGTTCGGCGGGTTAGGTCTGCCCCTTGAAGGTCACACATGGCTGTCTAAAGACAGTTGGGGTTATAAGCAGTATACGGATGTACCAAGCCTGTTAACCGACTATACCAAACTGATTAAACGGCTGGCCTACCTCAAAAAAGAACGGCATCTGATGGCGGCGATTTATACCCAGACGACGGACGTGGAAACCGAGGTCAACGGCATTATGACCTACGACCGCGAAGTGATCAAAATGGGCGCTGATGAAATCAAGGCGGTGAATGCGACATTGTTCGCGCCGTAGTTCAAGCCGACCCCACCCTTCCCCTCCCTGTAGTAACTTGACAAGACGACAGTTTTGGTCGATTGAGGGAAAAGCGGAAGGCTCTAAGAGCCTTCCCTACGGGACAGAAACGCATAAGATTGTAAAACTGTCGTCTCCTGAACCGTAGTAACAGGGAGGGAACTAATACAAAGCTGAGGTTTTTAGCGTACGCGTTTCGATAAAGCACATAAGCATTAGTCGGGGAGCATACGCATATGCTCCCTTTTTGATACACCTGAAGACTCTTTTGGCGAAAATGTGGCAAAATTGGCAAAATTGCAATGACAATCGGTGGTTTTTAAGATGGATTTGAGTGAGAGCGAACGTCTTTTTTTGGCAAAATTGGCAATTTTGGATGTGCAGGCTGTCGCCGCCAAGATTGCCAAAAACGGTTTTAACACAGCGGCACAGAGACAATAAGAAATGCGATTGAACCGCAAAAACGCCACGATCAATACAGAGCCATTTAACACAACAACTCCGAGGCGTAATGACCCCTTCATACAGAAATCGTAGCACAGGTTGAGGGGCAACGGGTTACATTTTGGTCACAGTTTGCAGTGGAAATTACCAACCGTTTTGAGGGGGAATGAGGGTTCAAGTGGTTGATGGACGGTTGGCAAATGGTTTAAGTAGGCATTTGTAAGGGTAAGGCGGTGAGTGTTGGTAGCGGCGAACAAGGCAAACGAAGTGTGATGTTGCAATGGACGGGGTGAGGTTAGTGCGGAGAAATAACCCTCCCCCGCAAGCGACTGAGGAGAGGACATGTTTGAAAATGAGAGAGACCGTAATCAAGAAAATTCAATTCGGGAGCACACATAGGTGCTCCCCTACGGGAAGACTTGTTCTTTAAAAATAACATTCCCACAAAAGGTGTCCTCTCCTCAGCCGCAAGCGATGGAGGGAATTATACGGGATAGTAGAACATGTTCCGTACCTAGAGAGATCCTCAATGTCAAAAAGTTAAACGTCATTACCCCGTCCATACGAAGCACATAAAAGCAATCGTTTTGACGCGTAATTACAATGATCTAACGTCATGTCGCGTTATTAATACAACCCTCTGTCGTGCAGCACATGCCGTGTCCATACGAAATGCGAATTGATTTGGGCGGGAATGACCACGTTTGTTGGGAACAAGGCAGTTCGCTATTTGAGCTTGTAGTGCAGGATCACATTGCCTGTCGGGAAGGTGCGGGTTTCGACCAGTTCAAGATTCGATTTCGTGTCCTGTTTGAACTGGGGTTTGCCTGTGCCGAGAACGACGGGTGTGAGGATAAACACGTATTCGTCAATTAATCCGGCCTGTGAAAGCTGCTGGACAATCGTCCCGCTGCCGAGGATGAGGAAACCATCACCCTCCCCGGCCTTGAGCTTCTTGATTTCTGCGATGAGTTCGCCCTTCAAGACGTGCGAATTTTGCCACGTCGGGTTTTTGAGCGTGGTTGAGACAATCCATTTGGGCATCTCGTTGATTTCTTTGGCCTGCACCTTTACGGGTTCAGGGAAATCCGACTCTTCGGTCACCGTCGGCCAAAACTGGATGAAATTCTCGTAGGTCAAACGCCCCAGCAACAGCGTACCGGTGGGCGGCACCATTTCATGCGCGGCTTTATTCTCGGCATCACCGGGGATAAACCAATCCTGTTTGCCATTTGGCCCATCGAACATGCCATCCAACGAAATCCGGTTGAATACGACTATTTTCCGCATGGTGAGTCTCCTTATGTTATCCGCCTAAGAAATTGTTTGAGTATCCATCAATTATCCCCTATCTCCCCAACCCTACTTTCCACATTACATGGAGAAAGAGGGAGCAAGACAAGCCCATTAAGCCATCGCTTTTGAACATGATAATCAAACAAGTTTTGAAGAGTATAGCGGCGTGGGATGAGAAAAAATTGGAAAAAACCGTCGCGATTAGAAGTAAGCATAGACGTGGGGATCGAACTGGACATCATCAACTTTTTGGACGAGGTTTTTGGGGGTGATGCCGGAAAAGGCCTTGACGTCGCGAATGAAATGCGACTGGTCATAAAAGTTGAGGGCGTGGGCAATCTCGGTGAGTCTGGCAAAGCGTCCGGTTTTCATGAGGCGGATGGCGGCATTAAAGCGTTTGACGCGCATATAAAAATGCGGCGGCAGGCCAACGGTCTGGATAAAGCGTTTTTCAAACTGGCGTTCGGAAAGGCTGAGCGTGTCCAACAAATATTTGACCGTCACCGACGCACTGTGGCGGTGGATGAGGCGCAAACTTTCTTCCACCAAAGTATCGCGGGTGCGGGCCTGTTGGAGCTTTGTCACCAGAAAGTTGATGAGCAGGTTCAGGCGGGTTTGATCGTCGGGCGATTCCAGCAAGCGCAGATTGAGGTTTCCGGCTGAAAACTCGCTCAAGTCGAGCAGCGAATTGGTAACGACCGAGGCATTGAGGCCGAGCAGGGTTTGCAGAGCATGGGGCTTGAGGACAATCTGGGTGGTGGTGAAGGATTTCTGACGGTAATTCATGACACCCGGTTCGGTCATTTGTCCGTAGAGGTAGAGGGTGGGGATAGAGGCCACACTGCCGAACCGGGTGCTGATGTTTTCAATCGGTGAGTGTCCGTCATGATGCTCGAAGGCGATGCCGGGCAAGCCGTTCAGGCAGACGTTAATCGACAGGCGCGACTCGCCGTTGTGTCGAGTAACGCGGATGCATTCGACGTCATTTTTGAGGATTTCGGGCGTGGGGATGACGGTGAAGTGCATGAGGGTTCCACCTTTTCGGGTCTACGTTAAGTGGTGGGCAGCGAAATTTACCCCCACCCCACCCCTCCCCCGCAAGCGATGGAGGGAGCCAATACAAGTTTGAGGGTCATTAGATGTACTTTTCAGCGGAAATGCGATGTCCACCGTTTAGTGTAATCCTACCCCGTGACCACTACCACTCAGCAAAATAGAACGCGCGTTCAGTAGAGTTTACCCTTAGAAGGGGTTGGATTCAATTGTTGATTTTTAGTTGAGCGAAGCGTGCTGCCTGCCCTAAGCGCCGATTACAAGGGCAGCGCACGAATGGTGTTGGTGGTGAAATCCCAGCGGAAAAGGGTCACCGTGTCGGTATCCTTCACCAGATAGTCGAGGCCGCTGCTGTGGTTTTCAGTCCAGAGGTGAAGATGTGCGACATCCAATGAATTGAGCGGCTGCGGCGGAGCCAGTGTTTGCCAGTGGAAACCATGCGCATCCGATGACCAGCGAACGAGGTGCAAATCATCGTAATCACCAGCAGCGGTTTTGGCATTTTGTACGAAGGCGAGGCTGCTACTGGATAGTGATAAGGGGCCGATTCGGATGCCCGCATCAAATGGGAGCGTGCCGATTTCTTTCTGTTCAAACATGTCGTGAATATGGATGCGGTTTTTCGGCGTGGTGTGTGCATCAATCTGTTCGGTGTAGGCGAGATAATGACCGTCGGCGCTTAGGACTGCATCCCGCGCATAACCTTCGAAAATATGCAGGCTGTAGGTTAACTGTGCGGTGTCGGGATTATGAATATCCCAGACCTGAGCCAGGGTATGAATATCAAAATTGGGTTCATCGTGTTCGAAAATGGCGATGAGACGATTGGCATCCGGGCTAAAGACCAGGGCAATGGTTCCCATCTCACGTTCAGTGGTGATGGTGCGGATCGTCATGGTTTGGACATCCAAGAGGAAGGTTCCGCTGCGGGTGTTGACCGCCAGCAGACGACCATCGGCTGAAAAGGCGATATTTTTACCCTGAACCGAGGTCGGCATACTGTCACCGTCGATGCGGGCGTCTTTCAAGAGTTTGCCAGATGCCACATCCCACAGTTGAAGCAGGGTGTAGTGATCATTGAAAAAATTGGCAAGCGAAGCCAAACGTGTCCCATCCGGACTGAGGATCAGATTGGCGGTGGCAATATCCAAATGCTGATAAAAATTCACGCCCTTGTAGAGATAGACATCGGCGGCATCAACAGCGATAAGGTCACTGCCCGAAAAGGCGACGTCGGTAATGTCGCCCATGACGTGTTTTTCGGCTGTGGTTAAATTGAGGTCAGCCGCTTCGACCACAGGGGCAGAACGGGCCTGAATGAGAAAAAATATCAAACCCATACCGAGTGTAATACCTGCCGCTACGGTGATGGTGATTAAGCGCCAGGGGATATCGTTAAATGAGGGACGATCTTTGCTTTTTTGTTTGCGTTTACGGGGAAGCGGTTGGTCTTCAATGATCTCGAAACGGTCGGCAAGCTTGGACACGGTGATACCTTGTGAAATAATATTCTACCCTGATTGTTAGTCGTGGAAACCTCCCTCAGAACCTCACCCCTTAGCCCCATCTCCGTGTACAGCGAGGGGGAACTGAGCGAAGATTTGAGATGTGGATAAACCAATTAGCAATCAAAGTTATATTATTATTGTATGGCTCAACAACCTGCTTACGCGTTGAGGAACGGCAGCGTAGGATAAGCGTCAGGTGAAGAAGATGATATTAAAGTACCACAGCATCCTGTACGTGGATGACCAGCAGCACAGCACCACGTTTTACACGGCGGTTCTCGATCAACAACCCCGTTTGCACGTGCCGGGGATGACCGAGTTTGAACTTAGGCCAGATGCCATCCTCGGACTGATGCCCAAAGCAGATATCGTTGAATTATTGGAAAGCGGCCTGCCCCGTTTGGCCGAACCGACCGGACTCATGCGCGCCGAAATATATCTGATGGTCGATCAGCCGGAAGTGTATTATCGGCGGGCGCTAGCGGCAGGCGCACAGCCGGTCAGCGATCTGGCGGCGCGGAATTGGGGTCATGTGGCGGCTTACTGCCTTGATCCTGATGGTCATGTTCTGGCGTTCGCGGCTGAACAAATTCACTCAAACGTTTGATGGCAGGTTCACAACGGGTTATTGGAAGGATTTGCCCCTATCCGGTAAGACATTCAAAGGCGAGTAGTGGCAAACGGTGTGGTGGGTGGTGAATACTGCAAATTCAATGCGAAGCCAGCGCGTGTTTTTTTGTATGGGGTATTTGTTTTAGGTTTTTTCTGAGCTGTATTAAAGGGGTTTGAATTTGCAGGGCGCAAATATTTGAATCAATATCAATTTCGCCAATTTGGTTGACACAAACAGGCCAACGGGATAGAGTCTGGTTCAGTTCAGCAAGTGGTGTTTAACAATTTAAATTCAAAGGCGGCAGCCTGTTAGTAGCAGGAATGCCGCCCCACAAGCAACGGTACTCGAGGTGCCGCACTTATGACTTCCTATACTTTACCACATCCCACGTCAGATTCACGTCTAAATCCCACATTTTTCTCATTCGATGGTCGTTACGGCTTGCCCAATTCGGTGCGCGAGGCGCTGCTGCAATGTAAACAGGGCGAGGCAGCGATGGTGATAGATGCCCTGCTGTGCTGCGGTTTTCGCATGGGCAAAATGTTCACCTTCCACAAAGCCACAAACCAATTGGATAAACATGGTTTCGCCATCTCCAAGGCGCTGGTTCGACGCGCCCTGAACAGCGGTGTATTCCCCTGCGGCAAGCTGCACACCCACCGCGCCGGACGACCGGAAAAGGTGTATCACATGCCGGAGATTGATACGCTGGCGAAAGTGTATGCCAAGGGTGTGATTTCCGCTTCTGATCCGGTGGACAACAGCGATATGTACACCCTGCGGCTGTATCGTCAAGGGCTGCACCGCGAGTTCATCCGACGCGCACCGGGGATTTATTCGCGGGCGTTTCTCGGTCGACGCCTGGGTGTGGGTGAACGTACAACGCGCAATTATGATCTGCGGGTGGGCATCCGCGCGATCCGGCGGTTGTCAAAAGAGAATTTGCTATGGATGACGGATTGGCAGCAGCGGATTGAAACCAGCAAAGCAGGACTCAACTGGCTGCGGGTGTGCTATAGCGATGGCCGTTTCTTCGACGCGCCGCTGGTGGTGGGGATTGCGCGGGGCAATCTGTGGAAAGCCGGTGTACAGGGTGTGTATTTGATCACACAGCGCTGCAACCGCTACGTGTATGCGCCGGATGCGGATTGGGCGGATCACCAGTATTTATATCCCAGTGATGATGAACGGGTGTTTGCCCATTCGAGCGATCCATACGGCTTCCGTCAGGAACGGCTGGGCAGCGATCCGGTATCCGGCACGTTAAGCGTGGATGCCAAAGCCTATCAACCGACGAGCAACCCGATCCCCGCGTGGCTGCCGCCCGAATTGACCGCTAAACGCATCTCGACCAATCCATTTTTGCCGAGGCGTCATCCGACCTCTGATTAACAGGCGGCTGATGTACCGGATGTGTCGCGGATCATCCGGCACATGAGCGTATCCGTTACTATGGATGGGTAGTGGCCTGTTTGGTGCTGGCTGCCACTTTTACGTGTTCTAGCCAGGACATGGCGAATTTGGCGTCTTTGAACACATTGACTTTAAGCCCAAATGGACGATAGGCGTCCATAAATTCTTTCAAGTTCATAATCGCCATCGTTTGTGGCGGCCAGACCAGCGCCCAATACTGCCAACCTGCCTCCAACACTTTCGGAAACCAGACGGTTTTGGCCCAAACGGTGTCATCTTCTGGCAAGGTGGAATTATTTTTGTCATCCGACAGCCATTTGTGGGCTTCGTACTTCTTAAAAATTTCGAGGCCCGTATTCAGTGTGTGACGAAAGACATCACCCTGAACGGTTTTGTGAAAGGTGTGATGTACGATTTTCTTGTCATCGTGATACACCAACGTGACATAGTCGTTATCAATGATCGTTATTGTGGACATAAGGCACCCCTTTTTTATCCGAGCTACTCCTTCAATGGAAGATAGCCCAATCGATAAATCATCTATATGTATCATAGGGGTGATCCAATGAAAGAGAGTCTTAATTATTTATGAAATATTCATGCAGACGTTCTGATCAACAGGCGGCAGATGCGCCGGTTGGTCGCAGGGTGGCAATCGAGGGATCGCGGACGCCGTTGGTGCTGAACGAGTCGCGCGCCATCCAACCTTGATAGCGGGTTCCGGCAGTATCGACATAGATGACGTTGAGCCAGTGGTAGCCATCGCCTTCGGTTTCCTGAGCGGTGGGAACGAGCAGCACCTGAGCATTGGTCGGTACGCGGAACACCTGCGGGGCGCTGATGCTGGCTCCCGTCCGCAGGCTTAATGAGTTGCGGGGATCAACACCCGAATAAGTGGTGTAAATCTGACAGGCTGTACCGAGCGATGGGGCACTGGTCACGGGAATAAGCGTAGGCTGTGGGGTGGCAAGGATGCTGCCTCCTCCAGCCGGTAAAGGCAGCAGCGTGGGCAGCGCGGTTATGCCGACACCGAAAGCGATGGGTGTACGGGTAGCGCGGGGTGTACCTTCCACAGTGACCACAGGCGTGGCAGTCGGGAGTGCGGCAACTTCGGTTTTACTGAGATTGCAACCGGCACAGACCAGCAGCAACGCTATTATGCCTAAGCCCACTTGCTTTATACGTCCCAAGAATGCTCCTGTATTCGCAGCCACCATCCCCTATCTCCCCAACCCTCTTTCCCCATTGCATAGAGAAAGAGGGGGCAAAACAAAATGCTCTGGTGGGAAGTGATAACACGGATCAGGGACGTTGATCAAATCGATCGTTCCATTATGGCACGATATGGCAAGACCATATCAAGTCGCTTCGTAGTGGGCGACGATGGCATTGGCGGCATTGACCACCAGCGCATCCTCGGCGATGCCCAGCACGACGTTGGGAATATGGCGGTCCTCGTGTAACGTTTTGCGGAGATAGGTGATGGCATAGGTGGCAACCAGCGCACCCACAGCGCCAGCAGCCGCACCCTGTATCCATTTGTTTTTGGAGATGGCCGCGCCGACTAAACCGCCCATGACAACCCGTCCGATCAAGGGAGCCGCAGATGTACGCGCGGGGATTAACGGCAGCTTATCCATGACGACTTCACCCGCCGCCATCATCTTGACCAGATTAGCAACCTGTGGATTTTTGAGCAAATCCAACGCTGGATTGCTGTCTTTGCCCTGCCATGACTTTTTTTCGTCTTTGGCATGGTCACTAAAGAAGGCCAAGCCCATCATGCTGCGGATGCCAGTGACTGCGCCTAAACCAAAGGCGGGTAATAGATTCATGTTTTTTCTCCCTGAATGACGTCCGATAGTAGAACTACATTAAGTGGTGGGGGAAACACTTTGCTCTATGTACCCCACCCCCAACCCCACATCAGCAACGTTCGCAGGCTCACTCTGCTGATAGCCGAAGCGTCAGGGAGGGGAGAAAAATGCAAAATTCTGGTGCAAAAATGACTGTTTTTCGGCTAGAAAATATCTCCACCGTTTAGTGTGGTGCTACCCGTCCGGTGTGAGAAGCTCAAAAACACTCGACTACGATAAAATTCACCTGCTCTACCAAAAATAAAGGCGGCCCGGTGGTCGCCCTTTTTATCTCTCTGTGAATTAAGCCTACGGGTTCACTTTTGGAACCTGATCCATACGAACCGTGGAGCGCACACGCCTTGGTCCGTAGCTCTGCCACGTCATACCGATGCGCGGCAGAATCCAGCGGTCGAGGCCATAATAACCGGCGGTTTTCCACGCCAGTATTAAGAGAATTGCGCCCAACCCAAATAAACCATTGGTGCTGGCCGAACCAGCCATGATGTAGTTCCAGTTGAGGAACGCTCCCAGGAAAGCGAACACACCAACGAATAATCCTAAGATGAGTGCGACACCTACAACCACTTCGCCAGTCGCTACCAGCCTGGCAAACCAGACATATGAACCGGCATCCAACATGCCCTGAAGGAAGTTGCGATACCAATCGAAGGCAATGGGCGGGCGTCCGGTCGCCGGTACTTCAACGGCTTTTGCCCAGAAGCCTTTAAGCGCTTCACCGGTTTGCATCCACGCCGGATTGCCGAGTTTTTCCAAACCAGCGCTGAGCCAGCCCCACCCCAATAATACGCGTACCATCAGCCATAGGGCGGACAGGCGGGTATCGCTAAAAAGGAATTGTGCCACGGGGGGATCTTGCAGCACTGTTCCCCGTTCAGTCTTTACAGCATGTTCGGGATCAAGCACATTGGCGCTCATCGCTTATTGCTCCTCTGATTTGGCGGCGGATGCCTACTGCGTTTTGATCCTGCCAATAGGCTGCACCACTACGCGCACATCATCCAATTTAGAAGGAATGTGGTCTATGGCTTCTTCATCATCGACCAGCACCACCAGGGCATAATCTTCGGGGTGGTGGACATAACCGCCTACAGGACGGACACTGACGCCCATTACGTGCTGATTTTTCATCAGGCTGTCGGTGTACTTTTTCTGTACATTTACGGCTTGTTCAATGCGTGGGTCCATATCGAACATCATCCTATCTCCCCCTGAGTAGTGCCCTAGCGCGGCATTTGAATGGAATTGGGCTGCGAAATTTCGGTGACAACATCAGCTGTCTTGTTGGTATTGTGCAGACGTGTCGCCACATCCGCCTGAGAAATAATCCCGACCAATTGACCGTTAGCATCGATCGTCGGAATACGCCGCACTTTATGCAGCGACATGGCATCGGTTGCCATGGTAATGGGATCATCGGCGTGGCAGGCCACCGGATTAGGTGTCATGACATCGGCTACCCATGTGCCTTTGGTTTCACGATCCGCACCAACGACACGCAGCGCAATATCGCGGTCGGTCACAATACCAATCAGCTTCTTAGTCTCATGATCGGTTACAACGGGTATGGCACCCACATCTTGAATTTGCATCTGCTGCGTGACACTTGAAATCGAGTCGCTGCCTAAACAACATACCGGATTTTCGGTCATGACTTGACTACACTTGGTCATGGCTTGTCCTCCTTAAATAATAGTTGACCAGCACCGAGCAGACGAAAATACACCGTCCGCAGTTGAGCTTGTCGAAGCTAAGAGTAACCGAACGACAGACCTGAATCATCCCCCATATGGATACGCCGCTATAGGGCAAGTGGTCGGTTTTGAAATGTTTTGTAAGGGAAAATTAAAGGGCTGTATAACTAATGGTGCAAGTCTAACCCCCTCATCCCAACCCTTCTCCCCCGCACGCAAGGGAGAAGGGCTTTAGGACACTCTTTTTGGGCGAAAAATAGTGTGCAGAGAGGGTTATAAAAGATCACAACTCACACTTGCACCACTGGTTATATAAGATGAAGAAAGCCGACAAAATAGTCTATTTGTCCAGTCAATAACGGCAGCAAGAGCGCTAAAATAGAGTGCATAAGTGGAGTGCAGGAGGAATCAAATGACAGAGTTTCCATCAGCCCTTGACCTTGAATTTCTATCCGACAATGACCTTTCAGATAAGATCGCTGAAATCATCACCATCATTGACGAAAAGAAAAGCACACAAGAAGATGACCGTGATGAACAGGAATTTTTAGAAGAACTGGAAGCCGAACAGGTTCGCCGCCAGATGAAACCGTCCGCTAAAACCTTCAACTTTGAAAGTTTTGATGTGGATGAGGACGATGAAGCCTAGATAGAATGCGTAAATTGCATACTCTCGCCTAATTTGACCATCGGCCTATTTTGAAACCCATCAATCATCCTATTCAAAAACAGTTGATGTAGCGCATTCCTCGCGTCGGGATTTGCTCTAGGATAGGTGGCATAGGGTTCGTGAAGTGGAAAATATAAAACGTGTTCCACTTGATGTTAAAAGCCCTATCGCTTTCTGATAACAGAAAGTCAATCCTAGCAAAAGGAGAAACAATATGACCAGTAATATGAGCAACAATATGAATAAGGGTGGCGCATGGGATCGCGTTGCAGGTAAGTGGAAGCAGCTTACCGGTGACGTCCGCGCCAAGTGGGGCGATTTGACCGACGACGATTTGTTGCAGGTCAACGGCGAGCGCGAGAAGCTGGCCGGTAAGATTCAGGAACGTTACGGTATTGCCAAGGACGAAGCCAACCGCCAGATTGATGACTGGGCGAACAAGCTGAAGTTCTAATCTGACCGTAATCCCTAATCAGGAATAAGAAAATGGCCGCTCGATGATGAGCGGCCATTTTTGTTGCCCAGATTGTGCGGATTTAGATTTCAACTCAGCTGCTCTAGCGCGGCGTCGGCGTGGGGCCTGGTGCAGCAGATGCCGCCGTTTTGAGGTCAAGCGTCACATCAATGTCATCTTCCGAGGCTGAGCTGGTATGCGTAACCACCAGTGTGTATGTCCCATTAGCAGGCAGCACATAATCAGTGATAGCGGCATTGGTGTCTTCCTGGCTGATGTCATCATTGACCATGATGGGTTTGCCCTGTGGATCAAGCAGCATGAGCAGCGGGTCAACGGCTGCATCTTCAGCCGCTGTCGCCTGAGCTTGCAAGCGCTGTCCGGCACTGGCTTCAAAGGGGATGTCGTAACGGTAGCCTTTTGTCATCGTGACGCTGGTTTTAAAGGGTGTTTGTCCAAGTTTGACCCTATCAGCGCTGCCAGATTCGGTGGTATTCAGCTCAACCCACTGCCAGTAATCGGCTGTCGCTTCGGTCATTTTTCTCTGCGTGGAATAAATATACCCACGACCGTTATAGGCCTCCGCATATTTCGGATCGGCGGCAAGCGCATGGTTATAGTCGGCGAGCGCCTGATCCGGCTTACTCGAGGCCATATAAGCATCGCCCCGATTGCTAAGGGCTTCCGCATAATCCGGATTAATGCCAATGGCCTGGGTGTAATCCGCGATGGCTTTATCAAACTCGTCTTGATCATAGTAAATCAAACCACGATTGTTATAGGCAAACGCTTCCTGTGGATCAATGGCGATGGCCTGGGTGTAATCCGCGATGGCCTTATCCGTCTTCCCCTGCTGGGCATAGTCAAGGCCGCGATTGTTAAGGGCATCGGTATATTGGGGATCAAGAGCGATGGCCTGCGTATAATCAGCAATCGCTTCATCCAGCTTATTTTGAGTCTCATAGGCTACAGCCCGATTGTAGTAAGCGGTTGAATACTGCGGATTTAGTTTGATGGCCTGCGTGTAATCGGCAATCGCTTCATCTGTATTACCCATTGTGTCATAAATCAGACCCCGCCCCAGATAGGCTAAAGGCTGGTCTGGATAATCCGAAATCATATTGTTAGCAATCTTCAAAGCATCCGCAGGCTGCTTGTTGGCGATACTGAGGCTGGCATCGGATAGATATAAGGCGATCTCTTGCTGCATATTCGAGTCATTGATAGCTGCCGCCACAGCGGTTAGGGTCGGTGGGACGGGCGACAGGGTGGCACCGGCGACTGCCACCCGTGTGCTGGCGCTGCTTTCGCCTGCTGCTGATGTTTGCTGCGCCAAAACGGCATTTCCCTGCTCTATCGTCGCGGTCGCCACCAGATTTTCGGCGATCTGCACCTTAGCGGCTGCCGTAACCTGCTGGTTGATGGCATCCGTCACCTGAAGATTAACCTGCTGCAAGGTCGCACCGGCTCGGGTTACTTCGGCGCGGGCGGCAATAAACTGCTGGCCGATGACGACTGCCGCAATGATGGCAATGACGACTCCTGCGCCTAATCCGATAGCGGCACGGCGCGAACTTCGAATGAGCTGCTCGCGGGCTTTATCGCGGGCTGTGCGAGCGGCCTCGGCTACACTGCTGGCAGTGATATAGTCATGGTGTACCGGATGCGGTTCGGGATGCTTGCCCACACTGGAGGTCAACCATTCATGAGCCGCTTCTAATTGGTCACCTTCCAATAAAAAGCTGGGGTTAAGATGGCTCTGCTGCCATTCCAGCGCCCGTACCAGATACCGGGTATGGCTTTTGACGTAAACCTGATCGGTATCCAACGCGGTCAGCAAATCCTTTAAGGAGTTGTCGAACGCTGTGTCATCATCGAAATAGATCCAATTCACACTGCGGATATATTTCCAGTTGTCACGCGCCTGCTGTTCCCATGCCTGATCCACCCATGTACCTTTGACACGGATCGCCAGATCACCTTCGACCTTCTCGCGAATGATGGGGAAAACGCGCTTATTCTGCTGGCGCACATAGGCCAATTCGCGCTGGCAGACCTCGCTCACCAGCCAATTTTCGGTGACGATAATGAGGGTGGTATCGGCGCTATCTACACCCACTTGAATCGAATGCCACCAATCCTCACCGCGCGCGATGTCCTGCCAATCAATCCACACATCGCGCTTGGCTGCGGTCAGGGCGGCATCGAGTTTGTGGGCAAAATCACTATTTTTGCGGGAATAAGAGATAAAAACGTCTGACACAGCGCCTCCAACCCGGCTATATTTCCTTTATTATAGCCACGCCTTGCCTCTGCGGGAAATTCACCTGCATTCTGGTGGGTAGCGGTCAAAACCCCACCCCAACCCCACATCAGCAACGTTCGCAGGCTCACTCTGCTGATAGCCGAAGCATCAAGGAGGGGCTTTAAAGACTTTTAAAGTTCACTGTGGTTGTAAACACTCAAGAAATCAGTTTCCACCGTTTAGTGTAGTACTATCTTTTGGTGAAGCGCTTGACAGATCAGAACACACGGTCTAGATTTAAATTTATTTGTTATGTGGAGGATAGTTATATGGATCGCAACATCGCAGCCAAGGCTGAACTACTGATTCGCAAGCCGGTAGCCGAGGTGTTCGAGGCATTCATCAATCCGGAAATCACCACCCAGTTCTGGTTTACCAAAAGCAGCGGTCGCCTTGAAGTGGGCAAGAAAATCCGCTGGGAATGGGAAATGTACAATGTCGGTTCGGACGTTGAGGTTAAAGCTATCGAACCCAACAAGCGCATCCTGATCGAATGGTCGGGTTATAAAGCGCCGAACACGGTCGAGTGGATTTTTACACCGCATCACAATAACACCACCTTCGTCGGTGTGACGAATAGGGGTTTTGTAGGCACTGATGATGAAATCGTACAGCAAGCACTCGATTCAACCGGCGGCTTTACGCTGCTGCTGGCGGGATTAAAAGCGCTGCTCGAACACAACATCCGCCTCAATCTGGTGCTGGATCGCTTCCCCGATAACAAAGGCTAATCAGTCGAACGTTTCTTCAGGCAGCTAAACGTAAAGGGATATCGGGATGGCTGGCAAAAGCGATCCCATTTTTGAATACCGTTTATCCCTAACAAGGTGTCGCACGCGAACATTACGTTTACGCCTTTAGGTTCTCATGTATAGTGTAAGAACATGTATAGTGTCTCTAAATGAACCATTGTCGCCTGTTTATAAAACAGCCTATCATCTGAAATTGGTACCTATAAAGTCATGATTCCGTTCAACAATTTAAAGTTTTTACATGAACAGCTTAAGAACGAACTCCATGAAGCTGCCGACCGTGTCCTGAATAGTGGATGGTATATCCTCGGCCCCGAACTCGAAGCCTTTGAAGCCGCTTTCGCCGCTTATCACAACGTCGCCCATGCTGCCGGTGTGGCAAACGGCACCGACGCCATCGAGTTAGCGCTGCGGGCCGCCGGAATCGGGCCGGGTGATGAGGTGATTACGGTGGCACATACCGCAGTGGCGACCGTCTGCGCGGTGGAACAAACCGGCGCAACACCGGTTATGGTTGATATTGATCCACTCACCTACACCATGAGTATTGCTGCTGCCGAAGCCGCCATCACAGCGGGTACCAAAGTGCTGCTGCCCGTACATCTTTATGGTCATCCAGCGGACGTTTCGGCACTACGCGTGTTGGCAGACCGGCACAATTTACTGCTGATTGAAGACTGTGCCCAGGCGCATGGCGCACGTCTGAATGGGCGGTTGGTCGGGACGTGGGGACATATGGGAACCTTTAGTTTCTATCCCACAAAAAATCTGGGGGCATATGGGGATGGCGGGGCGGTCATCACCAATGATCCGGCGTATGCGGACAAGCTCAAACGGCTGCGCAATTATGGTCAAACCAGCCGTTATGTGCATCAGGAACGCGGCATTAACAGCCGGTTGGATGAGATGCAAGCAGCTATTTTGTCGGTCAAACTCGCTCATTTAGATCATCACAACGCCGAGCGCAATACGCTGGCCGGACTCTATAAGCAAACACTGCAAGAGTCGAAAAGCATTAGCCTACCTTATGCAGCCCCCAACGTGGATCATGTCTATCATTTATATGTCGTGCGCGTTCCCGGGCGTGACAGGGTGATGGAAGCGCTCAAAACACAGGGCGTCGGCACACTCATTCATTATCCCGTTCCGGTACATCGCCAACAGGCTTACGCAGACCTGGGCTATAAGGAAGGCAGCTTGCCCGAAACAGAACAGGCTGCCAGCGAGATTATGTCCCTGCCTATGTATATCGGCTTAACGCAAGAAAATGTTTTAGCGGTAGGCGAGGCATTAAAGGCGACTGTCGCCTAATGTTTTTTGACCAGCGCACGCTACCTATCTCAAATCATAGGACAATCCACTTATGCCTCAAACATCCCCGCATGATGCTCAACCGCTTCTGGATACGAATGCTTTTAAAGACAAAAACATATTGATAACCGGTGGGTTAGGTTTTATCGGAAGCAACCTTGCCATCGCGTTAGTCGAGTTGGGCGCAAATGTGACGATTGTCGATGCTATGATTCCGGGTTATGGCGGCAACCTCTTCAATATCGAATCGATACGGGATCGCATCACCCTCAACTTCAGCGACATCTGCGACGCGAACTCGATGAATTATCTGGTGCAGGGAAAAGACTTTATCTTTCATCTTGCCGGTCAGGTTGACCATATCCTGAGCCTGACTAACCCCTTTCCCGATATTGAGATGAACATCAAAGGCACAGCCGTTTTGATGGAGGCCTGTAAGCAGCATAACCGTTCGACCCGTGTGGTGTACACCGGGACACGCGGTCAATACGGGCCAGCCACTACCCTGCCCGTGAATGAGGATGCGCCTACGCAGCCCAAAGGTTTATATGAAATCTCCAACCTGACGGCTGAAAAAATCGTTCAGGTGTACGACGTTAATTTTGGCATTCATTCGTCGCTGCTGCGGCTGACCAATGTATACGGCCCGCGCGCCCAGATGCTGCATTCGCGTTACGGCGTCGTCAACTGGTTTGTGCGGCTGGCAATCGACAACGAGACCATCAAAGTGTTCGGTGACGGGAAAATTTTGCGCGATTTTCTGTACATTGATGATTGTATCAAAGCCATGCTCATGGCGGTGCTATGCGATGCCGCGCGTGGAGAAGTCCTGAATGTAGGGATCGACGTTCCTACTAATTTCCTTGAGTTGACGGATGCCCTGATCCGCGTGGCTGGCACCGGTCGTTGGGAATTCGCACCCTTTTCAGCCGAGCGTAAAGCGCAGGAACCGGGTGATTTTTATTCCGACATTACCAAAATCAAGTCGATTGTGGGCTGGCATCCCGAAACATCACTTGAAGATGGTTTGAAACGCACCATTGATTACTATCGCGCCTACAAAGAGCATTATTGGTGATCACGCGACTATCACGGAATGAAACCCATGCCTGAACTTGCACAACACCTCAAAATGGGGAGCAACGTAACCTTTGCTTCGGATACCGTCATCGGCGACCATGTTACGATTGGCAACAATGTAAGCTTTTACCCCGGCGTAACTGTTCAAGAAGGCTGCACGATATTTGATGGTGCCGTTATCGGACGACCGCCACTCAGCGCGGGCAATACCACCCGCCCTGTCAACAGTTCACCGCGCCCCTTATCAGTGGGAGCTGGCAGCGTCATCGGGGCAAACGCGGTTTTGTATACCGGTATTCAGATCGGCACAAACGTACTGATCGGCGATTTAGCCAGCATCCGTGAGGGATGTGTCTTTGGCAATCAGGTGGTCGTGGGGCGTGGATGCCTTGTCATGTACGACACCCGAATCGGTGATCGCAGCCGTGTGATCGATGGCGCGATATTGACCGGTAGTATGGTGGTTGAAGAAGACGTGTTCATGGGGCCAGGGGTCAACAGCGTCAACGATAATGATGTTTATCTCAAACGCTACGGACTCGAAGACTTTTCGGTGAAAGGCCCGATCATCCGCCGCTTCGCCTTAATTGGGACGGGCGCAAATCTCGCCGCTGGCATCGAGGTGGGTATGGGCGCTATCGTTGCTCCCAGTGCGATGGTCACGCGTGATGTCGCTCCCTGGACAATTGTCGCTGGCGTTCCAGCTAAATTTTTAAAAGATGTACAACCGGAAATGCGCGAACGTATCCTCGCTCATTTTTCCTGAGTACCCATCCATAAAATCTAATGAGAATGGTTTTTACCTATGAGCCTTGTATCAATTGTTGTACCGGTTTACCACAATGCGCCGAGTTTGCCCGATTTACTCAGCCGTTTTCAAATTTTAGCCGACAAAAACAGCGCTGATCAATTTGAATTTGTATTCGTGGACGATGGTTCGCGCGACGATTCATTTGAGGTATTACAACGGCTTTCGCAGCAAGAACCGCGCATTACCGTTGTCAAACTGTCGCGTAACTTCGGCTCTAATCCAGCCATTATCGCAGGCATGGCCCACACCAAAGGCGATGTGGTCGCGGCCATTTCTGCCGATCTGCAAGACCCGCCCGAACTCATCCATGAAATGCTTATCAACTGGCGTGCGGGGCATAAAGTCGTGCTGGCTACCCGCGAAGGACGCGACGATTCGGGTTTAAACAATTTTTTGTCGGATAGTTTTTATGCCCTGTTCCGGCGCTTTGCCATCAATGCGATGCCCAAACGCGGCTTCGATTTTTTTCTGATTGATCGGCAGGTTTGTAATCTGATCAATCAGATCGAGGAAAGTAATCCCTATTTGATGGGCTTGATTTTGTGGATGGGTTTTAATCCTGTCGTGCTGCCCTACCACCGGAAAGAACGCGAAAAACAATACGGGCGTTCCATGTGGAGCTTCGCCAAAAAGATCAAATATTTCATCGACTCGTTCGTTGCATTTTCGTATACGCCAGTGCGCGTCACGTCGATTATTGGACTCACCTTTAGCATGATCGGGCTGATCTATGCGATCATCGTCATTGGCTTACGTATATTTTATGGTGCGCCGGTAGAAGGCTGGTCATCGTTGATGGTCGTCGTGCTGGTCGTATCCGGCATTCAAATGATTATGCTGGGTATTCAAGGCGAATATACATGGCGCAATCTCGATGAAACACGCCATCGTCCTCGCTTTATCGTGGAGAAAATTGTTCATAAACAAGAGTCAGTAGAAAAACTTTGAGCGATTTGTCGATCAAACCGGCGAACTGAACATCATGCTCAGGTAGACCAGTCTCAGACCGAGGTTGAGGTTTGCTCACGGAAGATATAGGCCTCGCGCATCTGCCGCGCCGTTTTCACATTGACGTTGACTTGAATACCAAAGGCGCTGGCTTTAATCGCCTCGAAATCATTGGCGGGAAGCTGGTCAATAATCACCACCCTGCCCCGCGCATTCATTAGATTCTTTTGCAATTTAACGAGGTCATCGGTGATCAAGAGTTCGTTGCCGATTTCCAGCGGTGGCTCGTTCAAATCTGCCACGGTAGAGGGATGCGACTGCGCCGATTGAGCAGCGGGTAACGTTACGTTAAACACCTTTAGGAAAGCTTCAAACTGCTGCTTGAGCTTCTCCACGACCATTCTAAATCCCGGTTCATTCGTCATGATGACCTCACCCATTTCCCACTATAAAAGTTTCCATCGATACCAAACCGCTGCATCACTCCGTTTTTTCGGCAAGGTGTACAAATTTGTGATCGATAACTTGCGGATAAAGCTTATGCCAGGCAACTAATTCTTCTTTGAACAGGATGGGAACCGTCTGGCAAAGCGGCGTATAGGGCGCGCTGTCGGTTGTGTTGCCAATAATCTGGTGAATACTGCCGCACAGCGGGCAGCAGCGCAGCCATTGGACAGAACCGATCGTTTCCATTGTGGCCTGGGGCAAGCCGTCTTCAATAATAAGTTTGAAGTTTTTCTGAAGCTGTGCGTTAAACGTTGCCATGTGTTGTACTCCCGATTGGATTGCGGTTAGTTGGGCCTTGATCAAGCTGTTTGCCAGATGCCTTTAGCTGAAATGGAGGTTATGGGAAATGATTCCCTCTTGTGGTAGAAAATCCACCGGGTTCGTAGGGATTTTGTGTGGAAACGGTCACACTTTTTGGAGGAGTGAGGTTTTTACAAGCTCATGGACAACCCGCTTGTAGGTTTCATTATACTCTTTTTGGCTTCATATTGCTTCAGGCCAGTTGACCATCGAAAATCCACTACGATGCAGGCTTATTGTGTCGCGCTCACTTTCGCATCATTTCGTCTGACGGTCTAGCTTCATTAGCCCATCACTATGCAGTACCTTCAACTAATCCTTTTGGGGGCATTCTACCCATGCGGACTTGCCCCAGGTATGCTTTGATAGGAGGACATTATGTTGCGGCATAATCAAAGAAGGATACATAATGCCACTTCCACTCAAAAGGCCCACCTACGACGAACTCGTTGAACTCTCTAACGGCGAGTTGATGAAGCGTCTGCGGAGAGTCCGTGATATCGTCGCTCAAGCGTGGCGCGAACGTCGTGCCGTACCGGATGCTGAACAAATCTATCAGGATTATGAAAATGAGCGTCTCAAGCGGATCGGTTTAGCCAAGTTCAAACGCTTTAGCCGATAGCCTCAAGCGTTAACTCAGTGTCTACAAATTCATCCGGTCACAATCCACATTACCAAGCGTATTACAGAAAATTTATAAATAATTAGGCTTTCAGTAGGCCAAATGGCCTATCCTAATTTCGTAAGAAAATGTTTAATTAGGAGGATAGTTCATTACTGAAAAGATTGCAGAGAGAATTAATCATGTGCGCGAAGGCCTTAGCCGAAGATTACCTATGCCACGATTGTGGAAACCCCCTAGATGCCCAGCTCCAGGACGACGGTAAAGATGGCTATTACATCATTGTGACGTGCTGGAACCCCCACTGTCTTCTGCGAACTTTTACACGCTCACTCGTCAGTTATACCAATCTAACCGACACTGACCTGGAAGCCTTCCGCGAAATGAACCGCGTGCAGTCTCAACAAGCCATATCGTACTGAACCCATTCGCCCGACATATGAGTAAGAGGAATATGCAATGGCCGTACAATTTATGACTGTGGCAGAACTGGTTCGCAATATCGAAATCGCCTGGGATAAGTTTCAGGCCTACATTGATACACTGAGTGAAGAACAACTCACCCGCCCCACCGATGCAGCAGGTTGGACAGCTAAAGATCACATTACCCATCTGGCCGCCTGGGAAGATACCCTTAATGCCCTGCTCGACCATACACCCCAATGGGAGCGTATGAGCATCAGTAAGAAACTCTGGGACAGCCGTGATGTCGATAAAATCAATTTCATTATCCAGAAGCGTTATCGACAGATGCCCTTAAATGAAGTTCGCTGGCGACACCAGCAAATCCACCGGAACTTAATGTCCAGGCTTCCACTGCTTGATGACGAGCATATGCGCTATCCTGTTCACGCCTATCAGCCCGGTTCGGATGACATCCATCCCATATTGCAGCCTCTGGTGACCGATACCTACGAAGCCTACGAGGAACATACACCCTGGATTGCGGCGATTGTAAACAGCGCGGCTGCCGGCGTGTAATGTGGCAGCCGCATTGCTTTAAACGCTCGCTTTGGGTTTAACCAGCTCGGCATACTTCATGAATTTGGTGGCAGTTTTGTTTCGTTCAGGAATAAACTGCGATCCCACCGCTTGAAATCCCAGACTGTGATGTAAATTTAAGGATGGCACATTAGGCGGCTCGGAATAGACATCAGCCACAATCGCCATGCCCTGCTCGTTTGCCGCCCGCTCGATATATTGGTAGATTTGCCGCGCCACACCCTGTCCACGTGCCCACGAGGTCACCACAATCCGGTCGATGTACAGGAAGTTCTGATAACGGTCGGTAAACCAACGATAAAAGGTGCTGTCATAACCGCAGTTATCGCTCAACACGACCACAATCGCGGCTGCCTGACCGTCCAACATCGCCAAACCGGGTATAACGCAGTGATCCGCCAGCCAACGCGCTTTATGACTGCTCAGTTCGCCAATGTCCGGCAGCGCTGCATTGTTAATCGCCAGCAGTAAATTGGCATCGGTTAGCGGCGTGATTTCAAGCGTCATACCCTGCCCCACCGTCATTCGCTGCCTTGTTCAGCTTCAACCTGAAGAGCGCTTTTTGCACGGTGTTTTTGTTCCTTTTCGTAGGCCGTAAAGACGCGTTCCTGTTCACCGGAATTCCGCGCCAATTGTTTGGCCTCTTGCATCGCCGCGCGAGCCGCTTGCAACTTTTGGTCGAGGTCTTCATCGGTCATGGCGGCCAGTTCTTTTCTGGTCGGCATCGGTAATTTTTTAAGCATGATGTTGTACCCCTGCGCTAATAAACACTGTTCTCAGCTTAGCACACGCGTTTCCATAACACACGAGCCACCTAACCTATTGGCATTCGTGCTGTTGGGTGGGTGGCAACATAAAACATCGACCCCAAAAGGCAATCCTGCCCTGCAAGCCGATGTTTTAATGGGAATGGATACTATTAACGCGCTTTATGTTTTGGACGGTGTTCTTCTGGTTCTTCCTCGTCCGGACTGCTGACCTTGTCCCAATCAATATCCTCGACAACATCACTGCTGCGCCTGCTTGCATGATCGGATTCTTCGAGGGCATGTGTCTCGAAGCCATGCGCCAGATAGGCATGGTAACCTGCTTCGGTTTCGTTTTCATCATCCAGCAGTTCCGCCGCGCGATCATGTTCTTTAGCCGCTTCACGCAAATAGACCGCACTCCAACGATGATGTTCTGCAATCTTGGGTGGCATTCTTACTTCTCCATGATTATTCATAAATCTCAGATCCATAGATCAGTGTAAAGCTGCCCCCGAAATGCACATCATCCCACTGGCTCAAACTGGCGTAGGCTGTTTGGATGTCTTATTTGCCAAGTGCCTGCCCCACCTGTCGCAGGATGTCGACTGAGGGCGCTGGAATGCGTCCCAGATAATCCGGCCCCACATTGAGCAGGTAGTTGATGCCTCTGGAATTCAGGTGATTCTTTAAGCGAAGAACCTCTTCGGCGCTTTTCCAATTCTGGTCGAAACTCTTATATCCCCAGGTATCATTCAAAGTGGCGGGTGTTTCGAACAGACCCTCTTTCATATACTCATCCGGAATCTGGTTATCACCCCACGAGCGATAATCCCCCATGCCATTACCAATGCGCGAATTGAGCAGACAATCCGGCTGATATTTTTTGACCAGTTGATACAGTTCGGTGCTTTGTTCCGGTGATATGGTCTTAGGCGTATCAAACCAGATCAAGCACAAATCACCATAGTTCTGCAATAATTCTTCCACCTGCGGTTTAATTTTGCTCTCAAAGCACTGGCTGTAATTCTTTTTATCGTTATGGGGATAATCCCAATCGTTGGTCCAGGTCATCACATTACTGTTGGTGCGTCCATCCCGGTAGCCGCCGCCATTGGGTTCATGCCAATCCAAATCCTGCGAGTAATACAATCCGAGTTTAAACCCGTGTTTGTAACAGGCCTCGGCCAGCTCACCGATGACATCCCGTTTAAAGGGTGAAGAATCAACAATGTTATAGCGATCCACTTTGGAACGGTACATGGCAAAACCATCATGATGCTTGCTGGTGACCACCAGATAGTTCATGCCGCTGGCAAGCGCCAGCTTCACCCATTCTTCGGCATCAAATAAAATCGGATTAAAACCCCCTGCGAGACGGCTGTACTCGGCACCGGGGATTCTAAAATAGGACTGCGCCCACTCGCCGATAAAAGGCATCCGCTGGCCTTTCCACTCCCCTGCCGGAAGTGAGTACAGCCCCCAGTGAACCATCATCCCGAACTGCGCCTGTCGAAACCATTCTTTGCTGTTCACAAAAATATGTCCTTGACCGCTCCGGCCAACCTCAAAAAATAAACAATCCAAGTTTTACCGTAAGCGGCACAATCCAGCAAAAACCACCTTCATGTTGCGTTCGCATCCCTGCCAAAACCCTTTATGACAATCGCAACCGCACTACAGCAGCCGATCCATCAGGAGCCGTGCTTCATCCGCGCGATCCAGCGCCAATTCACAGAGTGCCGACCAGCCTGAAGCGATTTGCGTAGGTGGACGTTTAAACTGACGTTCCCAAAAACTATTCATGCTGTCGGCTGCCACATAAGCGGTCATCCCAGGTATTTCAGCCCCCAGAAACATTGCAAAGGATATGTCGTAAGCCAGTCGCAGCATCTCCGGGTTACCTGCCCACCCCGCCTCATGCAGACCCGTGACGTAGGCTTCAAACGCCACCGATTCGATTTCGGCTACGTCACCTACCTCAAGCTCGAATATCAATGCGCTGCCACCCACCACTGAATACAAATCTGCACCCAGCGCCCCATAACCGACCCATGCCCAATCGACGGCGACAATTTGGTCTGTGCCATCTTCCCGGCGGCGAATCAGGATATTGCGACGGTGGAAATCGTGATGCGAGATTATATGAGGCAGCCGTTCCAAGGCATCATAAAATTGAGGCCGGTCATCCCACAACCGCAGGATACGTTCACGAGTCCGGTTGGAGTATGTTTGGCTGACGAGTGGTTTTTCCCAAGCATGATGAGGGGGCCAAGCGTCTGTTTTCGTTGAGACATAGCCTTTGGAGAGCCAAGGATAATCCGGCAGCGATTGGTTGAGAAAACATCTGCCATTGAAACGCCCTAACTCGTGTGCGGCAAAGGTATATTCATCGGCTGTCCAAACATCGCTGCTGCTGTCAACGATATGCTCCATCCAAACCCACACACCGCCTTCATATTCTCGCGTTCCATAACAGCGCGGCACAATTATCGGGCCGGGAAGAGTCGCCAGGAAGCCAGACTGCATCGCCAAGAATTCGCGTTTCCAGTAGCGGAGATGGCGTGGGTCTAAATTTGTGCCGGGGTCTTTGAAGGTTTTGACGACGATCTGCCACTGTTTTATGCCCTGTGAACCACGCCCTTGTCCGCTGAACCTGTAAAGTGTATCGGCATTGGCGATGCCTTTGTCACCGAAAGGTTCAACGTGCCAGTCGAGGATTTCAAAGGTCGGGCTGCTTTGATCTTGACGGACAACCTCCAGCAACTCAGCCGGATCAATTGCCCGTAATGTCTCTAAAATGTTCTGAGTCATCAAAAATCCTTTTCAATAAATCTTTTTTCATTTTATAGCAATTGAAATCGCACTACAGCAACCGATCCATGAGCAGCCGTGCTTCATCTGCGCGATCCAGCGCCAATTCACATAGCGCTGACCAGCCCGAAGCCATTTCTTGACACGAACGTTTAAATTGATGAAATACAAAAGCCTCCATATTATCCTTTGCCATGTAAGCTGTAACCGCAGGCGCACAGGTTGCCAGAAACATTGCAAAGCAAATGTCGTAGGCGAGACGCACCGTATCTGGATTGCCTGTCCATCCTGCCTCACCGAGGCCTTCAAAATAGGCTTCAAATGCTGCGATTTCTATTTGCGCCACATCTGCCGCCTCGATCTCAAATATCAAGGCGCTTCCACCAACCACCGAATACAAATCGGCACCGAGCGCCCCATAGCCAGCCCATGCCCAATCGATAGCAACAATTTGGTCAGTGCCATCTTCCTGGCGTCGAATAAGGCAATTACGACGGTGAAAATCGAAATGCGAGAAAAGTTGGGGCAGCCGTTCCAAGGCATCATAAAAACGATTGCGTTCATCCCACAAACGCAGTACGCGCTCACGCGTCTGAGGAGGAAATGCCTGGTTGACGAAGGGATTTTCCCAAGCATGATGAGGTGCCCAAACCTCCGTCTTGGTTCGGACATGACCTTTGCAGAGCCAGGGATAATCCGGCAGTGAATTGTTGGCAAAACACCTGCCGTTGAAATGACCTAGTTCGTGGGCTGCGAAGGCATACTGATCGGCTGTCCACGTGGGGCTGCGGTGGTCAACGATATGCTCCATCCAGATCCATGCTCCGCCTTCATGCTCGTTGATTCCGTAACAGCGCGGCGCGACCACCGGGCCGGGAAGGTTCGCCAGAAAGCCCGACTGCATCGCCAATAGTTCGCGCTTCCAGTAGCGGAGATGACGTGGGTCTAAATTTGTGCCGGGGTCTTTGAAGGTTTTGACGACGACCCGCCAAGGTCTTATGCCCTGCTCATCCTGTCCTTGACCGCTGAAACTGAAAATTTGACCGATATAATCGAAACCCGTATTCGCGTTTGCCATCTTGTCACCAAAGGGTTCGACGTGCCAGTCGAGGATTTCAAAGGTCGGGCTGCTTTGATCTTGACGGACAACCTCCAGCAACTCAGCCGGATCAATCGCCCGTAATGTCTCTAAAATATTCTGAGTCATCAAAAACCCCATTTCCAATAATTCATTTTTTACTTTAATTGTAGTGTGGATATTTATAACTGTCATGCCCTCCCCTGCTGGCTGATTTGCCTCACGCAATCGGCTATAATGGAAACATCGATCAATCACCGAGTTCGATAGGATTGAACAGCGCCATTCATGGCAATTGAAATCGCACCTGACCAAGAAATTTGGGTCATGACGACCGAAGGTGCGGAACTAACCGGTTATAACCGTCAATATCTGGAAAAGCTGGCGAGAAAAAGTTTGCATCTGCCAGAAGATGAACGGGACATCAAAGTTCGACTACGGGCAAGACGCTACGAATTGTGGCTGCCCGACCTTCTCCGATATATTGATGAAATCGGTTATGGCCCGCATCAGGACAAAACGTAAAAGGTGAAATGAATGTTTTTCGGCTCAATATGGAAAATCTGATCTGTAACCGGCCTTGAAGCGCCTTTAGTGCGCTTGTCTGATGGTTAGCATCATGGCTTTAGCCTGATGCGGGGCAGCAATACACCTTATTGAATTGCCAAAACATCACTCCTCTCAAAAATAATGACTTACTTGACTTTATCCGCTCAACAGGCTAAAATACTTCTCAACACAACCTACCCCGTGTGCAACTGACACCAACAGTTTGTAACCTAGGACTATGATCTGTTTAAGCAGCCGCCCTGATCGGATGCGAGAGTCGCGACTTTTGTATCGGTGTACACCGTTTGGGGCCGGATAAGGCTTGCAGTTGCGACGCAAGCACGTGGATGGGTTGCACATAGAAAATAAACTTTAAGAATAGGCAGGCGAATGCCTATCTCAAATACCCTTTGCTCATTGGTGAGAGCAAAGGGTGTTTTAATGTCTGTCGCTTTATTCTCCGTCGTACACGCCCCACACCAGATTGTCATAATCGGTGAGGCTCTTGACGTAATCCGCAGTCAGATACTGGGCGTAATCTGCTTTGCCCTGAAGATAATAACCGAAATAGGCCACTGCAAAATGGTTTATGACACGCTGCAACCTGGGAGCAAGCGCAAATTCATGATTCCCGCCGACTACCGTTAACAGATAGCGATCCTTTGAGCCGATTTGCGAATACGTCTCGACGACGTTCTGGTAGGGATTATATTGATCCTTAGTCCCTATCATCATGAAAATAGGCCCGGTGATCGCGGCCAGCCCTTCTTTGCTGTATAGAGACGGAGCGGATACGGATGTGGGCATCACCGCCCGAATACGCTCGTCGGTGATAGCCGGCCACAGGTTATCGCCATCCAGCTTCAAGAAGCGTCCCCCATATTGAGAGAAATCGTCCCAATTCCAATCCGGATAATATAAGCGCAAGTCCAGTGGATTGGAGGGATCAACTGGAGACGCCAGCCACTGTTTGGTCGCCACCGGGTTGATACGCGCCCCGCCCGACAGCATGGATGTATCACCACCGCTGGACGCACCCGTCACGCCAACATGATCCGTATCAATCAAGCCGAGGAGATCACCTTTATCCACTGCCGCCAGCTTATTGATTACCAGCAGAACATCAAGTGGTCGATCAATATAGGATTTGGCGGAACCATCGTCGTGATGCAGTGGAGCGGCCACCACAAATCCATGAGAAACCAGCGCCAGTGCAAGACCAGTATCCGCCACCTCAGATGGAGCGCTCCCGGAGCCATGTGAGTAAATCACCAGTGGATACGGTGCGCCGCTCATATCCGGTGTCGATGTAGGCTTGCCATCTGCCCCGACCATTGCCGGATACCAGACGGTGGTATTGACCACGATCTTATCGCGCTGAAGGTCTTGCATCCGGACGATTCGCACGCCGACCGCGTAGGGGCCAGCCTCAGACAGCGGCAAATCCGATGCGGCATAAACTTGAATTGAGAGGAGGAAAAGAGCGAAAAAAACGAACCAATATTTTTTACCAAACATGAGCCTACCCCTTCCCTTTCGTAAGGTGGGAGCTGCTCCTATGGGTTGGATGGGAATAAGCTCCCAAACTGCACAATTACACGGGCACTGCTATGCCCATAAAGGTCACTGCGTCAAAGAAAATGACTTTCAGTCGGGTGACTTGACCCCGCACATAATCGTCATCTCGAAATAGCGCCGCCAGTCCAAACTGTTGCAAAACAGCTCATGTTACCGCAGGGCTTCCGCGTTCGGATATTCAACAATGCCGAAAAGCTCCCACGGCGCAGCGTACAATTTATAGCCGGGAATATCTTTGCCTCCCACCTGTGCCAAATTGGCGTTGCGCTTCGCCATCAAAGCATCTTTTCGGCCTGCGACAGTTGGAAAAAAGCCTCTTTGGTATTGGCAAGCCACAGACCATACACCGGACTGCCCATAAGACACCTCCGTGTTGTTAAATCCGCAGGTCAATATTCTCCCTGCAATATCATCGTAGGGTAAAGTACTTTCCCGCTTGTAGTGTCACTTGTCACCACTACAAAATGAAGCCGATTGGGAAGGCACTAACTTGTTGATAACGTATATGTCACGCTGGATGGTGTAGTCTGTGGTGTTAAGGTTGCGGCGTAACGGTCGCGCTCAAAAATCAGCAGATACAGCCCTGCCCCAACGTCGGCATCCAACTGTCCGGCGCTGTTACTTTGCGCGATAGTCGGCACCTGAACGTTGAACAATTCAGGCAATCCATGCGCGGCAATATGATCCGGCGCAGGCCATACTTCGCTGCGGAACACATAAAAGTTAGGCAGCGTGGTCAGGTTCGAACCGTCTTCGGCGGTGGCGCTCGTCAGCTTGACGCTCAGATGCTTGCTGCTGCCGCAAATTTGTACCGGAACCAGCAGCCCATGTTCGACTGCCGGTTTGCCTGCTGTGATTAACTCCACCAGATTGCTGTTAATCGCCTGCGTCACGCTGCCTGATGCGGTTTGCGCACAGGCAGTCACATCCACCTTGACGGTCGCGCGTGCCGCTTGAGCAGTCTCAGGCTTCGCCACCACATCCAGCGTATAACTGCCAGCCGTTAAGGCGCTGTCGGTAGTAACCAGCAGTCGTCTTTGCCAGGGTGTCGTCGCGCCCACAATCGTCACTGTAAGTCCGGTGGCGATTTTTTCAGTTGTCCAGGTGACGGCCTGTGGTGGATTATTCGCTGGATACTGTAAATCCAGCCCGAAGGAGGTTGAAGATCCAGCAGGCAGCCCTGCCCCGTTTCCGGTTACATTCAGGCCAATAGAGGTGTCACTTGTCGCAGTTGGGTTCGGGGTTGGGGTCGAAGCGAGTTGGCAAGCGCTCAAGCAGATGACGAGACAAACGATAGCCGGTGCAATGCGTAGGTGTCGCATAGGAATCGCCTTTCGTGTATATCCACAGTCTACACGTAAAGACTCACAGCATGATACTGCTTGATCCCCGTTTCCCCACCGCTAACGGCACGGCCCTTTTCACTTTAGGGATAATGAACTTCAAAATTTTCTTGTAGAAGCTGCCGTGCTTCGTCGGGGCTTGCTGCAAAATACGTCTGGAAAAAGGCATTCGGGGCTAATTTTTGACCGAAATTCTGGATGAACTTCTTGTAGTTCATATCAGTCTTTTGAACCACCATCACCACCACACCCTGATTCGGCGGAACGTTTTTCTCAAGAAATTTAATGTCTGCGGATGACAGCGTCAGTTTGATAGTCCGTTCGTCAATAATCAGGTGAACCGTATGCTCCACACTCTTTAAAAGTGCAGCGGATTCTTCAGCCAGATAATACAAATCATCCTTCACCGCATTGCCGGTATATTGTTGATAGACAACCGTTTTTTCCTCGTTATCCCATTGAATAGAATGACCCATGACAACCTCCGATCGTAATATTTCTACATCAATTGTAATTCAAAATTGAGATATTTAATCCTTAACATGTTTGGTGTCTGCCCATCGTCATTGGGGTAGCAAAACACTCCCCTGCTCTACCAAATAAAAACCGGACGACTTTCGTCATCCGGTCTCAAAACTCGTATTGCGATGTAAGCTGTGATTTGAGCTATTGAGCATCCACTGTATAACCATAAACCTTTGTCCAGGGAATACCGTCCAAAATCTTGACGTGCATCTTCCCTTCCGAGTCAGGGCCAGCGTTCACCTGAATTTCACCCGTCGTCAGCAAGTACACCGACACATTATCCATCTCGGCTAACAGGATATTGTCAGCAGGATGTTTGGGATACGCCGCCAGATCATCCTGGCTGATGCTGAACAGGAAACTACTTTCAGTGCCATGATTCTTCAGGCCGTACACATCCATCTTGAGGTTGCTCGCATCATCCTGCACCTTGTAAAGCACGACGCCCAGGTCGCTGTCATTGAAGCTCACGACCTTATCCATATCAACTGGCACAACATCCGGAGTCGCTGGAATGATGATCGGTGGCGGTGGTGTCGGGTCGCAGCCACCGAAGCAGCCCGCCGCGATGTTGACCATCGGCAGCACGAATACAAGCATGGCAGCAGCGACGAACAGGACAATTCCAATTTGGCGATTCTGCTTCACAATTTATCCCTTGACATATCATTGTTTTCATTAATTTATATCAACTAAATTTAATTATATGACAACTTTTAAGTATTTTAGGACTCGATCATTAAGGATTCCGAATCAAAAAGGAGTGCTTTCGCACCCCTTCCCACATCCAGGTCTATAGGAGTATCTCCTCCGAATTTCCCCAGGAATTCCAACGGAGTACTATTTATCGTCTTTAGGAATACCGTTCGTATGCGAATTTTGACTCTGCGCCCGTTCCATCATCTTGATCATGCCCTTCAGCACACCAATTTCCTCGCGCAGATCACCGATGCGCTCATCCCGTTCCGCGATAATCTCATCCTTACGCGTCAGTTCTTCTTCCAGTTCGTCCACCCGCGCCTGTAAAACCTGCATCTTTCCGTACTGAACAATCGGCGCAGGACTATCGACTAAAAGTGCGTTTACAGGGAGATTGGTATCGCGCACACCGTCATCCAACAGCCGCGCAATATCCGTCCAATCCGTATTTTTCTGGCGTTCGACACGAATGGTGTTCAAAATGACGATCTCGGTTTCATCAAAACTTCGCCCCATCGTCCTGCCCTTCCCACGCGCATCTGCCGAGAAGAACTTCTCGAAGTCGGTACGGTCAACCCAATTGAGAATCGTCTTCTGGTCAACACCGAGCATATCCGCTACTTTGCCTGTCTTCATACCAAACTCCTAGATAAGTCTTGGAAATCAGTTGACATATCCATAAAAACCGAGATAATACGCATTATACCAGAGTCCGTAGAATTACACACTATAGTGTGCAGCACATTAAAAGGTTTTGATGATGGCGAAAAAGAACACAAAAACCAAAACGCCTCCAAAAAGATATACGCCGCGCCAAACGCGCAAGTTTCAACTCCGGCGTGATCATCCGGTGGATGCCCACGTTTCCGAGATTTTAGACTATTCGCGGACCAAGCGCCGCGAAGTCACCGTCATCCGTGATGGCGTCCGTTTGCTGTGGGCGCTCGAAAATAATGACCTCAGCGTTCTATTTGAAATGTTCCCGCATCTTAAAGATCAGTTTATACCCGGTGGCATGAATCTCATCGAACAAATTCAATCCATGTTGTTACAGGCGCATACTTTGCCAGCCGAAGCGGTTACAATTCAACCTGATGGGCCGAGAGCTTTAAAAGCGCCCACTTTCGCGCTGCCCATTTTCGAGGATAATGAGGACGATTTACCAACGATTGTCATACATAAAGATACTCAAAATACTGCGGCCAATAATTTTCTTAAGGGCCTGCTGAGCTTGCAATAACCATCCTACGGGATCAGGGGAGAACGACTCATGGTTGACTATATCGCCAGTGTAGACGCGGGCAACGGCGGCACGAATGCTGTCCTCGCCATGCCCAAAGGTTACAAAAGTTTTTATGAAGCCTCCGTCCGCGCGGCAGCCACAGGCGAAAGCCTCGGGCTAGGGAAGGGCTGGGAACTGGAATACGATTATGTGGATTGGGACGGCCACCGCTATGTCACCGGTGATGATGTCATCCGCGTGACACGCCGCCAGCTCGAACGGCATATGGGTGCAAACCGCTATGGTAACGAATTCCATCAAATGCTGGTGGCTCATGCGCTGGCACGACTCGGCGTCAAATCCGGTACAGTCGATTTAACGCTGTTCGCGCCGCCCGGTATGTTCAATGACCTCAAAGAATTTATTCGGGAACGTTTTATGCAGCGCGGTGGCAAGGTCGAAATCTCGCTCAAGGGTGATAAGAAGCCGCGTAAATTCCAATATGACAAAGTAACCGTTTGGCCGGAAGGTATCGGCGCGGCAGCCTGTTTCGTCCTCAATGATGCCGGCGAGATCGTTCCATCCGAAACCCTCAGCGGGGAAGTGGTAGTGCTGGACTTAGGCGCACATACCCTGGATGCTATCCAACTCAGCAACGGCAACTTCAACGCCGAAAGTCTGCAACATGCCACATGGGAAGCCGGTGGCGTTCATGTCCATCTGCGCGAACCGATTCTGAGAGCCGTCAAAAAGCAGCTTGGTGATGATGCCGCTAATCTGACCGTGGATGATATTGACCGTGTCATCCGCCTGGGCAGTGTATCCGGCGATTACGTCCTAACCGTCGCGGGATTAGACGCCGACCTTAAGCCGCTGTTGGACCGTTATGCCGAACGCTATGCCGAATGGGTATCGAATAACATTGCCGATGGCGTGTTCGACGGTTTTCGCGGTATCAAGTCGGTCATTCTTGTGGGCGGCGGGGCAGGGCTGATCGAACCTTATCTCAGCAAACAAACGTGGTACGGCAAAAAGATTCTGGACCGCAAACTCCACAAAACCACCAAGGATTTGCATCCGGTGGATATGAATGCGGTCGGGGGCTTGCGCCTCGCCTTTAACCGCATCAAAGGCGGGTAGGGCTTATTGGAATCAAAACCGCCTGATAGTGGCAGCTATTCAGGCGGCTTATGAGTGGGGGCATCTATCCGCTCCCCAAACAAGCAATCAGCGCTTTGAATGGTTATGTTTCGCGCTTCAGGCTCTCTTCAACACGGGCGTGTTGAAGATGTTCCTATTAAACATCACAACCTGTTTTGCATCATCTACCAAATGGTTGATCTTTTGACGCATATTTCGCGCTAATCAGCGAATTGATGCACTCGCACCCTGAACTGCAATCTGTATCACGCCACTGATTACCCACATCGCGAGACGTGACAGACCTCATGACGATGGTACGCAGCACAGCTATATAACTAATGGTGCAAGTCTAACCCCCTCATCCCAACCCTTCTCCCCGCACGCAAGGGAGAAGGGCTTTAGGACACTCTTTTTGGGCGAAAAAAGTGTGCAGAGAGGGTTACAAAAGATCACAACTCACACTTGCACCACTGGTTAAATACGGCATCAACTCATTCTGACCAAACAACGACTATGTGAATCAAAAACCGCCCAATCGCTAATCAAAATTGGGCGGTTTTGTGTGGAGGCATCTATTCCGCTCCCCACGGGATTGAGCTTGTTTGTATTACTTACCGGCGATCAGAGCTTTGAATTCCTGTGTACCACGCTTCACGCTTTCCTTAAACATCATCGGGCTGGCGATAATGCCACCACCGCGCACCGTCGCGCCGATCACCAGCGCCACGCTCACCAACACAATGTCCTTGAACACATATTGGCCTTCCAGCGTCCACACAAACGGGAACTTCACCCAGATCAGGTCAGGGCGCAAAACCATCGGGGACATCGCACCCGCCATCTGACCCAACATCAGAATGACCGCGACGCGCAGGAACTTACCACCGAGGATATAGCAGACGCCGATAGTCACTTCCAAAGCTGCCAGGAAGGGCAGGAACCAATCCATCGACAGGAAGGTGATGCTCTCACGGATCAGGTGTTCAGCCGGTGACATGCCGGGGAAGAACTTCAGCGCCCCAAACCACACGAATACGATACCGACCGTAATACGCAGGATCGTCAGGCTGTAACGTGCCAGTAAACGGGTCGTGCTGCGATCAATATTTTCAATGCGCGTTTGTAACGAATGAACAGACATGATTTTTTTAGACCTTTCATCGATCAATTTGATGTTGTTTGAAGATGTGCTTATTAAACCGCACAACCCCTTTTGCTTAATCAAGCTGATGGATGAAATCTTTTACGGATTTTAGAAGCAGGCTTAGATAAACCCATCGGCAGATAACAAACTCCGTCTTTCGATGGATTGACAAGGCCAACAAAAAATCATCTGGGACGCCGTTCGTTCGGCAAAAGGGAGCTACTTACTCAGCCAGCGTACATGTGTGTCAGCGGACGATGGTTGTAGCTGTGTTGGATCGGCTCCGCGCAGTTGGATGTCAAAAAAGAGACGCAGGTACTTGTCTATAGTATGCAGCCCCGCACGCGGATCGAAACCTGGTGGGGTGAGCAGGGGAGAGATCAGTTGGCTGATGGTAAAGGAAAGGTGGCTACTGTTGGGCAGCTCTAGCCAGTACGCGCCGTCAGTTGCAGACAAAATCATATGCGACCACGTGCTAACGGTATCCGTGTACTGGCTGCTGTCGGCGGAACTCATCAACATCAGCGGACGCACAGCCGGAACACTCACACTACTGCCGTACAATCCCCCGTCCAGGTTAACAGCAGCACGACAGCGTGTATCGACAAGACAAACTTCAAGGGCAGTTGCGCCACCAAAAGAATGCCCGAATGACGCGATATGCGTCAGATCAAGTTTGCCCGCCAGCAGGGGATCATCGGTCTGCCATTTTTCAAGTGTGTCGTAGACGAAACGCTGGTCAGCCACCCACACCGGCAGCACATGCTCATTCATCAGTGCCTTGTTCGGCTCTACATCAGCAGGGATACCAAAGCGCGCCAAATCATAGTAACGTACCTCACCATTCGGAAATACGCTCACAGCTGCAGCATCCGTATGGTCAAGCGCCACGATAACATAACCCCAACTTGCTAGCTCTTGCAGTGTTGAGCTGTTTTGCAGCCGCGCCCCGACCATGCCGTGCGAGAACACAAGTACAGGAAAGGGTGTGTTGTTCGCCAATACAGGCACACCCTCACTAGCCGAGACCTTGAAATAGCGCAGATGTTGAAGCGCCAAACCGGGCAGGCCAGCTACATTTCCCAGTGCGCTTGCAACTTCATCGGGATAATGCGTCAGCGGGGCAGCTGTGCCGCTCTGCGCAGCCGGATACCAGACGGACACCATGAGATGTCGCCCACGTGTATCATCCACGAGTTCACGGTCAACAATACCCACAGGGTAAGGCCCCGTAGGTTGCGGCAAATTCACCACAGGCAGCACCCAACCTGCGCCGACAGCACAGCCAATAAGCACTAATGCGCTGACGATGCTCATAACTACACCCAGCCTGCGCCGAACTGCTCCCTCACGCCCCAGCAGGGACGGCAGACGGCTCACCAGTACCAAAATCGCCAGGATATACAGCGGGACCATCTGAATGCGCCAGCCTTCAACCACAAGATGAAGGATGCCGGCCAACACCGGCAGCAGCGCCGACACTCTTAGCCAGTATCGTCGCCAGGTTTGCGGGATGACTGGCAGCAGCAGGACAGGAATGAACGATAGGAGTAAAAACCATTCTAATGGACGCATTATTCACCTTTAGAACTAAAACGGAAGAGATCGATATCAATGAGGTCTATCGTAGAACGATCATTAGAGCGCCAGGAAATTGTCGCAAAACAGTGAGCGGGAGTCAATCAAAAAAACCCACCACAATGGTAGATTTTTTGACAAATAATGGTAGATTTTTTTGGCAGCCAGGGGAGGGTAGTTAGGTTATTTAGGACTTAACGACGGTACGCTTCTGGCGTTCAGTTTCAATCATATGACGTGCATTTTCCAACGTCGGCACCATCCGGTATTTTTTCTGGAAACCGGGAACAATGCGCGAGGATAGATGGGGCAGCGCCTGAATAAAGCGGTTGCGTGTGACCAAAATAATCAGGCCCACACTGTCGTTATCCTGTTTCAAAGTGACCGCCGCGTGTGAAATTGTCCCGCCCTTGGGCACAAGGTTATCCACGAGATCACAAATAATATCAACCTGGTAATCAACCGTATGGGACAACTCAGTACATTCAGCCAATGCCTTATAAAAATCATCCCATGACCAACGCTCATAATGGTCTTTTCGGGATTATCCCATGTTACCGAAACAGGCATTGTTATAATCTCTTTAAATATCGGGCTTTCACTCTTCCACTTGTAAAGCGATGCATGAGATTGCTGCCTTGAGGTTGTCTGAAATCATTGTTCATCCGGTTGTCAATCAAGCTCACACTGCTAAGGGTATCAAGCCCCTCTGCAATCCTGACAGCTTGCTCCTATAAGCCCTTGTGCTGGTTTCAACACAGCTTAAAGGAGAACATTCACGCTTAATAAACTGTAATTATGCTACTATAAATAAGTATCAGCGCCGAATTTTGGAGTGAAGACTGTTGATTGCCAATAAGTTTCCCGGGTTGTATCGATTATGGGCTAACCAAAATAGGCCGCTGGTTGTAGTGGACGACGAAGATACACGCCAACGCATAGCCTCACAGGCATCATTGTTATTGATTGGTGCACTGATGTTGTTGGCGATCATTCCGTTTACCTATTTTGCGGGTGTACCCGGCACCACTTTCACAACACGCGTCATCGCTGATGTTTCGTGCATCATCATGTTCCTTGTCGGGCGTGGACTCAGCCGCCGCAACCATCTCCAATTAGCCGTTTTCTGGATGATTTTCCCCGCTTCAGTCATCATCGTCGCCATATCCATCGTGAACGGAACCTATGGCTATCTGACACTCTTTTTTCTAGCGATTCCGATTGTTATCAGCGGGTTATTTGCTGCTCCTAAAATTACAATCTCACTGGTTGTATTTGATACGGTTCTGGTTCTATTCTGCAATATCGCACTGGGTTTATTCGATGCTGATGTCCTTATTAGCCCGATCATCTTTAACATCGTGCTAGCCTTCTTCGTTGTAACCACCGTCGAAAATCGCAACCGCCAGATTGCCCGCTTCAACTTACGCTTACAACAAAGTGAAGCCCGCTATCGCGCCCTGGTCGAAAGCGTCAAGGATGTTCTCTTCACGCTATCGCCTGACGGTACGATTACCACCGTCAATGCGGCAGTCACCAGCATTACCGGCTTTGAGATAGAAGAATTGACGGGTAAACACTTTTTGTCCGTCTTTCATCCCGACGATTATGAGCGAGTTAAAAATACTTTTGGCAAGGTGATGCAGGGTGAAAAACCCAATCGTATCGAAGCACGTGCATTGACCAAAACGGGCGATTCTCGCTGGATAGAACTCAGCGCATCGGCTATTGAAGTTGAAGGTCTGCATGGCATGAGCGGGGTGGCACGTGACATCAGCGCCCGCAAACTAACCGAAGCGGCGCTCCAAGAATCCCGCCAGCGGCTTTCATTATTTATCGAACAAATGCCATTGGCCTTGATCGAGTGGGATACCCATCAAAACATCATCGCCTGGAATCCGGCGGCAGGGCATATATTCGGCTATGCGGAAGCCGAAGCCACACAGTTACGAGGATTTGAATTTCTGGTGGCGGAGGCCGATAAACCCCACTTCAAAGAACTGCTAACCGATGTATTTGAGCATAAAGTTGTGCGTCTTTGGACAACCGAGAATGTGACCAAAGATGGGCGTACTATCATCTGCGAGTGGGTCAACATCCCATTGGTCGATGAGGCGGGAACCGTATTGGGCGTGGCTGCAATGGCCGAGGATGTTACTGAACGCGTCAGCAGCCAGCAGCACCAAATGAAACTCATGTTGACCCAGGAACGCTTGAATGTGCTGCAACATTTCTTGAGTTCAATTTCGCATGACTTCCGCACATCATTGACCCAGATCGAAACCAACCGCTACCTCATTGGGCGCGCGACTTTGCCCGGTGAAAAAGGAAAAATACAACCGCGTTTGGATAATATCAGCGTTAGCATTCAGCATTTAGTGACGCAGCTTGAAAACCTCAATATGATCTCCAGTTTAGGGCAACTGCGTCTGCATCCATACAACATCAATCTGATGCTCGACCAGCTCGTACAGTCGCGCCAATCGGCAGCGGCGACCAAAAACATTAAGATCCAAAAACTTTTTGCGGGGGACTTGCCCTCAGTCAACATCGATGGCGACAAACTGCAAACGGCAATCACCCATTTGCTAACCAACGCCATTACCTACACACCGCCGGGCCAGAGTATCACGGTCGAAACTGAGAAAAATGATAATCTGATTCTCGTACATGTTAGCGACACGGGCCAGGGTATTGACGAAAAAGATAAAGATCAGATTTTTGATTTGTTTTATCGGGCGGATCAGGCGCGTTCACTGAACACGGGTGGTATCGGTGTCGGGTTGAGCATCGCCCGTTTGATCGCAGAAGCACATGGTGGGACATTAAGCGTGGCGAGCGAACAGGGGCAGGGCAGTAAGTTCACGCTAACGATCCCCATTGTGCCCGAATCCAAACTGGCTCTTGAGCTTCAGTAAAGGGGCATCTCGATACCGATTGCAGTCCCTTGTTCGATACGTGATTCGATACGTAGTTTCCCGCTGTGCAGTTCAACCAAACGCTGGGCAAGCGTGAAACCTAACCCCAATCCCTGCTGTTCGAAAAGCGCGCGATTGAACTGCATGTAAGCGCCTAAAGATTTGATCTGTTCAGCAGTCATTCCGCGCCCATAATCTCGAATGTAGAATTTAAAATTGTCTTTTTCATGAACAGTTTTAATGATGACCTTTGATCCTTTAGCCGAGAATTTAAAGGCATTATCGATCAATTCCTCGGTGATTTTTTTCAGGTTCGGCTCGGAGATGCGAAGCGCCAATGTGCATAAATCCAGAGACAAATCGGCAGTACGTTGATACTTTGCGGCTATTTTTTGAGCGATCTTTTCAATGACCGGAGCGACATCTTTAATGATGTGATTACGCAACTGCTCGACTTCTTGAGGGTCGTTCTGGATCAGTTCAATCTGGGCATAAACCAGATAATTTTCAATCAGCCGCTGCAAACGATTGCCTGCACTGACGATGACCTGAGCCGATTCAAGGAGTTCGTCCTGTTTTATGGTCTTATAGTCCGACTCGAGTATTTGACCATAACCGAGGATCAGACTCAGCGGCGTGCGAAACTCATGGGGCAGGGCATAGATGATATTTTTGCGGAGAACTTTTAAAGACGTATCGAATTTGTCATGAACCAGATTTTTCTTTTTAAGCTGTGTGCCAACGACCCGCAGCAGTTCCTCGCCCGAATACGGTTTCCCCAGGTAATCATCGACACCCGCGTTCATTCCTTCACGAATGGCTTTGATGTCATTCAGTGCGCTGACAAAAACCACAGGGATGGAATCAGTAGCCGGATTTGCGCGAAGTCCTTTTAGCACATCAAAGCCATCAAAAGTGGGCATTCGGACGTCGGAAATCACAAGATCCGGTAAATGCTCGGAGGCTAATTGCATTCCGGTTCGACCATCACGTGCTTCAAGTGTTTCGTAGCCGCCCAGGTTGAGGAGCTTTACAATCGTCTGACGCGGCATCGCATCGTCATCTATAACGAGAATCTTTGGCACAGGCAGTACTCCAGTTCATTTCCCCATTATATTTGAACACAGCTATGGCAGGTCGTAAGATTTGTAAATAATCTGAAATATTAGCATATTTGTGAGTCATAGCATTTAATTAAGTTATAACAATTGATCGGGCTGTCATTGCATTGAGGTTCGTACTTTTCACAGATTATTCAGGGCTTAAACGAGGCGTATCAGTCTGGCATCTTGGAGATTCAGCATCAGTTGTGAGATAATTCGCTGTAAACACCTCCGTCGAAACCCTGTCCATTTAGTCGCTCCAAGATCAATAGACTATGCACATTAAACCTGAAATCATGAGTCCTGCCGGATATTGGCCGCAGCTAAATGCCGCGATTGAGGCCGGTGCGGATGCTGTTTACTTCGGACTGAAACATTTTACGGCCCGCGCCAAAGTCGGTTTTACACTGACCGAACTGCCGGACGTCATGCGAACACTGCACACGCGCGGCGTCAAAGGTTACGTCACTTTTAACACGCTGATTTTTGACCACGAACTGCGTGAAGCCGTCAAAACCATCGAGCAAATCGCACTGGCAGGAGCCGATTCGTTAATTGTTCAGGATGTGGGCATGGCGCAGTTGGCCCATCAAATTGCGCCGACCGTCGATATTCACGGCAGCACGCAGATGAGCATCACTAGCGCGGAAGGTGTGGCACTGGCGCAGCGCTTCGGCGTGAACAGGGTAGTGTTGGCGCGTGAACTTTCTTTAGATCAAATTCGGGCGATTCGAGAGCAAACCGACTGCGAACTGGAAATGTTCGTACACGGTGCGTTATGCGTGTCGTATTCCGGCCAGTGCTTTTCGTCGGAGGCGTGGGGCGGACGCAGCGCGAACCGGGGCAAATGCGCCCAGGCCTGCCGCTTGCCCTATGAACTGATCGTGGATGACGTTCTCAAGCCGTTGGGTGATGCGCGATACTTGCTGTCGCCGGGTGACCTCTATACCCTGCATGAAATCCCACAGATTATCGAGGTGGGCGTTTCGACGCTCAAGATTGAAGGGCGCTACAAAGATGAAAACTATGTCGCACTGACCACTAACGCTTACCGTCAGGCGGTGGATGCGGCGTGGGAACAGCGACCCAGTCCGGTGACCAAACAGGATGAAATCGCCATTGAGCAGGTTTATTCGCGCGGATTAGGGCCGCATTTTGTGAGCGGAACCAACCATCAAACGGTTGTTTCGGGACGATCACCACGTCATCGCGGGGTGTTGTGCGGCAGGGTCGCACAGGTTTATAAAGATCGCGTTGTCATCGAGCCGACCGATGTGCAGAACGTCGCGCCGCTCAAAGCGGGTGATGGCATCGTGTTTGACGCCGCCGATTGGCGCAGTCCTCAAGAAAAAGAAGAGGGCGGTCATCTGTATGAGGTGAAGCTAGTCAGTAAGCGGTTGGAACTACACCTCGGCAACCGCGAGATCGATTTTTCTCGTGTCCGCGCGGGTGATTGGGTGTGGCGCACATCCGATGTCAATGTGGATAAAGCGGGTAAGCCCTTCACCCATGCCAACACACCGGTTTATAAGCAACCGGTCAATGTGCAGGTTGCAGCGCGAGAAGGGCAGCCGCTTGAACTGACGTGGGAACTGGTCAAACACCCTGAAATCAAGGCCATTGTCGCCTCGGATGAAGCTCTCACTAAGGCCAACAGCCGCAGCATTAATGCCGAATATCTGCACCAGCAGTTGAGCCGCCTAGGTAATACTGCCTATCAACTGAATGACTTATCAGCCGATATTGTGGGTGATCCGTTTATTCCAAGTTCGTTGTTGAACCGGCTGCGACAGGAAGCGGTCGCACAACTCGTGCAGCAGCAATCACAACCGCAGGACATTGTGACGAATAATGCCATCAGCAGCTTGAAAGAAGCGCTGGCAGCAGTTGACCGCCAAACCATACAGAATACGATTGAACCGCAGAGACGCAGAGAAGAACCCCCTCCCCAACCCTCCCCCGCAAGCGAGGGAGGGAGTACGATGCGAGAAGGGCAAGGAACAGTCCCAAGATTGCATTTATTGGTGCGTACGCCGGAGCAGTTAGAGGCGGCTTTAACGCTCAAGCCAGCCAGCATCACCCTCGATTACCTTGAACTGTACGGTCTGCGTCCAGCAGTCGAGCAGATCAAAGCGGCCGGGATAACGCCGCGTGTCGCCAGTCCGCGTGTATTGAAGCCGCAGGAGCAGCGCATCGTTAATTTCCTGCTGCGGCTGGACTGCCAGATCGTGGTACGGTCGGGTGGCCTACTGGAGGCCTTACAGGGTCGCCACCAGCATCCGCTTATCGGAGACTTCAGCCTGAACGTCGCCAACCAGCTTTCAGCCGACACGTATTTCAAGCTGGGGGTGAATACGATTACGCCGACACACGACTTGAACGCCGACCAGATCAGCAAATTAGCCACAGCGATGGGTGGGCAGCGCTTTGAAGTGATCGCCTATCATCACCTGCCCGTTTTCCACACCGAACACTGCGTGTTCTGCCGCTTCCTTTCCAATGGAACCAGCTATCTGGACTGTGGGCATCCCTGCGAAAAGCACAAGGTAGCGCTGCGGGACGGGCAGGGGCGTAACCATCCGGTGATGGCCGACGTGGGCTGCCGCAATACCGTTTTCGGGGCGGAGGCACAGGTCGCCAGCCAGCACCTCGACCAGATGATGCAAAGCGGCATCGTCGATTATCGTTTGGAGTTCGTCCACGAATCCGCCGAAGATGTACGGCAGGTGACAGCCGCCTTTGAAGCCTATTTCAGTGGACGGATCAACACAGTTCAATTGGACATCCGCCTGCATAAAATCGCGCCGGAAGGCACCACCGAAGGCTCGTTATTCGTGCCCGAGGATTACCTCAAGCTGCCGACGATGGAGTAACATAAAGTGAAACGGACACGAATAGATGGCGTAAATATTTCTTAAATGGGGGAATAATGTTAGTTGCAATTCAGGGAGCAGCTTTGCTTGCTCTCATATTTTTTGCTTATATCTTTATAAATTTACTTGTTCGTTATACCCAGATATTTCTTGCTATTAGAGATTATCGCATTGACGCAGACCCAAAATATCTAATTCCCTTATTCATCCGAAATAGCTTCGGAGTCGTCGCAGGGACTATTGCAATGGGTCTTTATGCAACAGGTTCTTGGGCATTAAACACAAATCAGGATATCGGGCTTATTCTCATTAGTTTTATTGTATTTTTAGCTGGTAGTTCCAAATATACTTTAAATGCTATACAGAATATGAAAATAATTGAAGACGTTTTGGCTAGTGGACATGACGGCTATCTAGAGCTTCATGAAATTCTTAAAGACGAGAACATCCGGCGAGAAGCGCTATCTGCTATTCCTAATAGGTTCGATGAGGCGATGAATGCAGATCTAATTGCTCAAAGCGAAAGACATGACTCTTCTTGGGATGTATTCATTAGCTACAAAAGCCAAAATGTGGAAATAGCCCGTTTGATTGCTGACTATCTATTTGCATCGGGAATAAAAGTTTGGTTTGCTGAATATCAAGTTCTCCTCGACAACTATAACGATTTTCAAAAACAGATTGACAAGGGTTTAGAGAACTCTAGGTATGCGGTTTGTTTCACTAACAATGCTTATATTAAATCACCTTATTGCCATATGGAACTAGATCATTTTTTAGAACGAGAAAAGCCGGAAACCATACTCGAAGTCATGATTCCTGCGGAAGATTTGGCTCACAAATTATATGACAAACTTGCGAAAAGCCCGTCTTATGAAGGAAATAAGGGAGAGGAGATATTGGCATTTATCCATAATGAAACAGGATGGCCTTTAGAAACATCAATTATAGGAGAGGTTGGCACTACCTACCTATTGCACGAGGCAACTTGCATTTACAAGAAGTTCAAGTTGGATATGACGGATTGGGAATTAACAAATAAAGGAACTGTTAATCCCCTTGGCAATACCGAAGCACTCGAATTTAGTTACAGATACGAGCGTAACAAATTCCGCCTCTTAGTAAATCTTTTTTGTGGTGAGGAGCTTGCTCGACAAGCGTTACGCAAAAACTCTAATGATAGAGCAATGTATAAAGAACTCATGAAATATGCAAAGGACAGTCATATTCCTACCATCAATGCTGAAGTCCTCGGTTTACATTTATTCTATTACAAAGGATTTAGTCAATTGGCTTTGACCTACAAGATGGGAGGATACTATACGCGAAAATCTTCAATCATAGCACCACATAGCACGTCGAAAGACTTAGCCGAATTTGTATTTACGTTTGGTTTTACCGGCTCATATGAAGAATATCATCGCTATGCCCATGTGATGGATAATTTTGCGAAATCATTGGAATGGTAACAAAAAATTTAGGAGGATTACCTCAAACTGCCGACGATGGAGTAGGGGAGGCTGGCGCATTTGAGGCGTGTAAATGAAGGATGCGCCAGTTCCCTTGTGATTTGACGAGGACCAGTGTACGGCGGGCGGTGCGTTCCGCGTTTATGAGATGGAAGCTCACAAGAGCCGTTGTTAAGTCAATCGCTTGAATCAGAACGTCATGCGGATCGAGACGGTGGTAAGGTGGCCCCGAGGCGGCGCTCTTGCGAATGCCCGCGAATACATGCTCGAATTGACGTTGGACAGCCGACCGGCCAATGACCCTGAACGGTGGTTCGGGCGAGGGGAAAAAGACGGTTGCTTCATCACTAAAGCAGGCGCTGAAGGCGGGCATATCGAGGTTTTCAAATGCGCTCAGAAACTGCGAGACGAACGCTTGAATTTCATCTTCATCGATAGAAATTTCTCGCATATCCATCCGTTCACCATGCTCAATCGAATAAGATCAAATCGTCTGATCGGGCTGCCAGGGCGGCATCGAATTGGAAGCGGGAAGGGCAGATTTTAGGCGGGAAGTATCTTGAGCATAACACAAAAGAAGCCGCGCTGTCTGTGATTTTGGTTACAGTTTCGGTAAGCCGTTTCTGGTAAAAAATCATAGTCGTTTCACACACAAAGGCGGACTATGACTCAAGCCACACCCCAAAAACTCTATCTGTTTCAACTCTCAACCTCCAATGTGCCGATTGGTGCGGGGCGCATCCTGCCGATGGTAGCGGCCTGCTATCTGGTGCAGATGAGCGACGGGCGCAACATTCTCATCGATACGGGAATATCAGCCGATTATCAAGCACCTGCGGGAATGCCGCCTGCCGAAAACCAGAAAAATGTGCTGGCGCATCTGGCAGATATTGGCCTGTCACCGGATTTGATTCACATAGTCATATCGTCTCACTTTGATGTTGACCACGCCGGATACCACGATCATTTTCCGGGGGCCGAGTTTGTGGTACAGCGCAGCCATTACGAAGTGGCGAAGGCGGGCGATCCACGTTTTGCCGAGGCGCGCGCCCATTGGGATCATCCAGCGTTGAAGTACCGACTGGTAGAGGGCGACACACTCCTGCTGCCGGGTTTGTGGCTGATCGAAACCAGTGGACACGCGCCGGGTCATCAATCGGTGCTGGTTTATCTGCCGGACACAGGGCCGGTTTTACTGGTGATTGATGCGGTCATCATCCAGCGCTTGTTTACGGTGGAACGTCCCGCGCTGCCGGATGAGGGCAGTCCAGAAGCGGTTCGGGCGACGACCCGCAAGTTGCTGGATTTGGCAGCGAATGAACACGCCAACCTGATTGTGTTCGGGCATGATGGCGAACAGTGGCGGACGTTGAAAAAGTCTCCTGAGTTTTATGAGTAGTTATTAGCCGCCTGTCAAATGCGCAACATGCACAATCTGCAAAAAATGATTCGCTCGAAATGCTCTTTTTGGCGGATTCGAGGGAGCGAAATGCCGAATGTGCGCAATATGCGGCAAATGCGGCAATTTCGCAGGTGGCGATTTTGTGTCGGCCATCCTGTGATCAGGCATTTTTTAGCACAGCGACACAGCGAAATGAGAGAAAAGGTAGGGCGGTCAGAACCCCACCCCAACCCACATCAGCAACGTTCGCAGGCTCACTCTGCTGATAGCCTGCAAGCGTCAGGGAGGGGAGAAAATGCAAAATTCAGGTACAAAAATCGCTGTTTTCGGCTAGAAAATATCTCCACCGTTTAGTGGGGTGTTACCCAGAGAAAGGTAGGGCGGCATTAAGTGGTGGAGTAGTGTCCTACCCCAACCCCAACCCCTCCCCGAAGCGTCAGGGAGGGGAGAAAATGCAAAATTCAGGTACAAAAATCGCTGTTTTTCGGCTAGAAAATATCTCCACTGTTTAGGGTGATGCTACCAGAGAAAGGTAGGGCTGCATTAAGTGGTGGACGGCGAAATTTACCCCCACCCCAACCCTCCCCCGCAAGCGAGGGAGGGGAGAAAATGCAAAATTCGGGTACAAAAATGGTGTTTTTCGGCTAGAAAATATCTCCACCGTTTAGTGGGGTGTTACCCAGAGAAAACCCTATCTCTATTATAAGAACAAACAGTCTAAACAGCAAGTTATAAGTTGGTTTGAAAAGTCTAGAAGTTCGGACGACATATATGTCGTCCCTACAAAAGACAATGATTTGAGTGGAAATTTGACGTGTAGGGACGCGATATATCGCGTCCGTTTACCAAAAACCGCTTTTCAAACGGCTTCTTTGAAAGGGGATGGAAGAACTCAATCGCAGCGCATGAATGGTTATGAGCTAGATATAATGGGGGTTTGACATGATCTACCTGATAGGGGGAGCGCCGAGGGCGGGCAAGAGCATCTTATGCCAGCAAGCTGCCGCCAAACTGAATATCGGTTGGATTTCTACGGATATTCTTGTGGAACTTGTGCGGGTGAATAACGACAAAGCTGTGAAAGCGGAGTGGAATGCGTCGCCTGAGTCGATTAGGGCTACAGCCGAATGGTTCTTCCCATATCTAGAGCGGTTTGTATGGGGTATCAGCTCGCAAGCCGAAAATTATGTCATCGAGGGTGTGGGTTTTCTTCCCGAACAGGTGACACAGCTTGCCGCCAAATTTCCCATACGGTCGGTGTTCATCGGGTGTTCCGGCATGACGCTGGAGCGGTTTGATGAATTTCCGGGGCATTCGCGCGGTTATGCCTTTTTGCCCGAAGCCATGCGCAGCCAATTCGCCCACGACGTCCCATTGTGGAGCGCGTTCATACGGCAGGAGGCTGAACGCTCCGGCTGTCGATATGTCGATATGGCTGACGATTTCGCGGCACGTCTGAGCGAAGCCGAGCATGTACTCGTCAATGGGGCATGAAGGTTAGCGCACAGCCAGGAACGCAGCAGCTTTCGCAAAACACTTCAGTGCCAGCCTACCAGCGATGCGTAGAAGATGGGACAATAGAGGATATACCGCACATCCTATAACTGGTGAACCATGACCAACAACCTGAACCATTATCTACGGCTATGGAACCTGCGTGATCCCGAACCTGTAGCCCAGACTCCAAGGGGCGTTGTGTATACCGTGTATCAGAACACTGAGAAAGTGGTGCTGAAACTGCTCACGCCGATTGGCGCAGAGGATGAGTCGAGCGGGGCGGTCGCATTACGCTACTTTGATGGTCAGGGGGCGGTACGGCTGCTGGAACACGATGAGGAAGCGCACTTACTGGAATATGCCGGCGATGAGGAACTGGCGCAGATGGTGTGGCGCGGTGACGATCTAGAGGCGGCAGAGATTATCGGGCAAGTGCTGAATAAGCTGCATCGTGCTCAAGCGGGTGTACCAGTGCCACCGTTTCGAACGCTTCAGGAACGCTTCGGTTCACTTTTCAAAAAGGCGGAGCGGGATGAAGCCATGCGAGAGGCGTCAATATATGTGCGCGGTGCGCGGGCGGCGGAGTACCTGCTGGCGCATCCACAGGATGAGTGCGTACTTCATGGCGATATTCAGCACCATAATATCCGGCTGCATCCGGTACGCGGTTGGTTGGCATATGATCCCAAAGGACTATACGGTGAACGTACCTACGATGCTGCCAACACGCTCTGCAATCCATCCAATGCACGTGAACGGGTCATGTCTGAGGAACGGCTGCTTCAGGTGACGAAGGTGCTGGCCGATGTCATGGGCGTACGCGTGGGGCGAGTGCGGGTGTTTGTATTTGCCTATGCCTGTTTAAGCGCAAGCTGGTTCGGTGATGATGATAGTAGCGACGTTAAACATCAAATCCTCACGGCTGCACAGAACGCGGAACGGCATATGGATTTTGACATATAGGCTTGGGCAAGGGCTATAAGCAGAGAAAAAAGTAGAAGTATATGAAGTGGGGGAGGGTGGTTTCACTCCAATCCTCACCCCTAAATTCCCTCTCCATTTCATGGCAGAGGAACTTTAAACTTTCTTGACCACAAAATATCATATCTATGCCGGATGTGACGGCAAGCAAGACCTCAACCCCGATTGATGATCATTGATGCAAAAGTGGCGCGCATTTCGCATCCAATCGGGGCGAGGCTGCCTGAACAACTCATAATCCCGAGGTTACAAACTGTTTGGCGACAGTCGCACACGAGGGTATGTTGTGTTGAGAATAGTTTACCGAACCTATGCGGCAAGTCAAGCAGTTTACTTTGTTTGAGGGCGCTGTAAGCCAAATTTTCCGTCAGACACAAGTGAGAGCATAAAAGAATAGCCTGTACAGTCCTAACAGAAGTCGCCAACTGGTAAACGTTTGGCAGAAGGCGTTTTGTCACGTTTCCGTTACGGCGCTGTTACGATGACTCTCTATCCTGATCCATAGTTATTCGGATCAAACAGGAGAATCTCATGTCAAAGCGATTGTTTATCCCTGTCATCGTCGTGCTGCTGTTCGTGCTCACCAGCGTCGCACACGCACAGGAAGCACCCGTTGCACCTGCCCTCACCGAAGAACAGATCAACCAGGCGTTCACTATTCCCAGCACCGCCACCCGTACCATTTCCAATCTCAAAGTAGAAGTGCATGAGGATGGCGTACATGTCTCGTTCGACATGACCGTTGTCCGCGATGGCACAAGCAATACACTCAACATCATCGCCATCTTGATTGCGCTGCGGGTTAATCAGATACAGTTGGAAAACACGATGATCAGCAATTTCCAGGCTACTCGCAGCCAGCGGCTTGAGGTGACAGGTCTGGTGGAACGGGCATGGAATAATTACGTGGAAAGCGTTTTTGGCGACTCACCGGCTGACCTGATCCTGGCAGAAGGCATCATCATGCGGGACGGCGGGATCTGCGACCCCATCCGGCATATGGGTTGTTAGCCTGGTCTAGTCTGAGTCCTCGATGTAGACGCAAGTGAACCGATGGGTTTGAGTGGGGCAGGGGCATAAAAATACCCTGTACCGTCACCAACCAGCACAGGGTAAGTAAGGATAACGCTTTCGCCAGCGTTATCCTTATGTTCATTTTTCATTTTACACATGACCCCATGCGCTGACTGTCCGCCACAAACCACCCATGACCCAACCGATAGCTATTGACACAAAAGTCGCGACTTTCACATCCAATCGGGATGAGATGGCTTGAACAGCTTATGTGCCTAGGTTACAAACTGTTTGGTGTCAGCTGCACACGAGGTATTTTGTGTTGCTTAAATACTATCGGGTAGTCCCGATTGTGTCAAGAAGAAATTTTTTTGCCGAGAAATAATGCTTTTCCAGCTATTTTTTGAGGGGTCCCTGAGGGCCGTTGCCTATTTCTTCGATATAGCGCAGCAGGTCGGGCAGCCACAATTCGTAGCGTCCTCGTCGCTTTCGTGTCTTGATGAGCCGATCATCTTCTGGCAGTCGCCAGTTTTTATTCGCCATCTTTTCAAGATACTCTTGGCTATATCCGGTTAGCTCCGCACCCTCACCCGTTAAAACCCAAATCTCTTGCTCTGGTGCGATTTCGATTGCCATAAATGGCGTTCTTCAATCCTATCGACCGATGCGATTGAGCTGATGGTTTCCATTATAGCGGATTGCGGGGAGTGGGGCAGGCAGTCAATCGTTCCGGGTGGCTCATCTACGAAGGCGTTATCCATAACTGTGGGGAACGCTTTTTTGTTTTTACGAATGGACGTGCAGGCGTGGTCGTAGTCCACAATCTGAAAACTTTGTAAATTTTATGCCCTTTTATTTGAAATAATCCTTAATAAAGCTTACTCTCTACAATCACTAGCTGTATTGAGTAGGTAAAATCATGGATAAGTTTGGTTATATTCTCGCGGGTTGTGGTGTGTTTTTTGGTGTGGTCGCGCTAATCAGTGATGAGGCTTCTTTCGCCTGCATAAGTTCCATCACCATCATGTCTGCCGCAGCGATTTTAATCGATACGGTTCAGCGGCATATGAACAAAGCTGCACACTAAATCCACAGCCTAACGTGTGCTTGCTGATCCGTCATGCGTCCGTGAACCGCATGTATTGCCACTCTGGCGCTGCCCCGGTATCTCGGGCGATCATTTCGTTGAATGACCGCCTACAGATCATATATCTCGAAAATCCTTGCCCGCCCTCATAAGGTAGGGCAGCATTAAGTGGTGGAGGATGGTCAAAACCCCACCCCAACTCCTCCCCGAAGCATCAGGGAGGGGCTTTAAAAGTTTTTAGAGGTCACTGTGAGTTGTAAACATCACAGAAATTAGTCTCCACCGTTTAGTGTGCTGCTACCCTCATCATTTTTGAATCAGCAAAAGCAAAATTTCGGTAACAAATATCATGGTATTTCCTGCCATTTGACGCCTTACGTTCACCGTCAAATATGTCACACTGGTAGCAAGTTTTAAGAGGGTTATTGTTGTAGGCAGGGAAGTGTGAACTACTGGCTTATCTTCTTCACAGGGCTGACGACAGGCGGTTTATCTTGCCTCGCTGTACAAGGTGGACTGCTGGCAACAGCGATCAGTGGACCTAATAAAAGTATCGCTGTTGTGCCACCCGCACGGAAACAGCGACGCGCAAAACATCGTCAATCGCGTATTGTCTTCCGGATTGATCCACAGCAAGCCTGGCCTGTAGTCTACTTCCTGGTTGCAAAACTGGCAGCCTATACCATTCTCGGCGCACTGCTCGGCGCGCTGGGTTCAATTGTCCAAATAACAACCACCGCACAGGCTGTTATGCAAATTCTGGTGGCGTTATACATGGTTGTCACCGCCCTCAATCTGCTGGACGTCCATCCGATTTTCCGGTATTTCGTCATCCAGCCGCCAAAAGCATTGACACGTTTGGCCCGAAAAAGTGCCAGAAGCGAAAGTGTGTTCGCGCCGGCCTTGCTGGGTTTGCTAACGATTTTGATCCCGTGTGGGACGACACAGGCGATGGAAGTCCTTGCCATTGGTTCTGGCAGTCCACTTATTGGCGCAATCGTGATGTTTCTTTTCGTACTGGGAACCTCACCAACTTTTTTTGTGTTGGGGTTTGTTGCCACACAACTGCGCGGTCCCACTGGACAATGGTTCACGCGAGGTGCAGTGGTATTGATTTTTGTCCTGGCGTTCGTCTCTTTTAATGGGGGATTGACGGCCCTTGGTTCACCTTTGGCTCCAAGCCGCATCTTCGCCTCACTTTTCCCCGGCACTTATGGAACACCCGTTGTGGCAAAAACAGTTGGAGATCGGCAAGAAATCACAATAGAAGCCAGTTCACGCGGATACACACCCAATTATATTATCGCCAAACCGGGACAACCGCTGCGCCTCAAATTGGTTACAAAAGATACCATTTCGTGTTCACGGCTTTTCACCATTGCTGATTTCGGGATTGAAAAAAACTTGCCAATGACCGGAGAAACAGTGATTGATTTGCCTTCAATGCCGGCTGGTGACGTCTATTTCTCATGCAATATGGGGATGTTCCCCGGTCTGATCCAAATTCAGGAGAAAACCACATGACCAAAAAACAATTTCGTATTCAGGGGATGCACTGTGTCGGTTGTGCAATGACGGTTGATGGCGCGCTCGAAGACCTGAGCGGTGTTCAATCAGCGACGACGAGTTATGCCAAACAGATTGTGGATGTGGTCTACGATGAAACAAAAGTAACCGAAACAAAGCTGATCGAGGCTGTGCATCAGGCTGGATATACTGCACTTTCAGTATCCAACACCCTCACATAGCCGGTGAGTTTCGTTGAACCCTAAAAAGACCGATCACGCAGATCGGTCTTTTTTATTTTTTAGGGCAGATGGATGGGCGTACGCGTGACCCGGGGATACCAATCGTAAGCCAGCGTGGGCGTCGGAAGATAGGTTGGGGCAGGGGTTGGCGTGACGACAGGATAGAACAGTGTGGGCGTGATGAAATAGGCAGTCGGTGTGCCGGATGGCACTAAGGCAATAACCGGCTGCATATTGGGCATGAAGGCGACCGGTGTATCCGTGTCCGGTGGCACAGGTGTATCGGTATCCGGCGGGACAGATGTAGCCGTATCGGGTGGCACAGGTGTATCCGTGTCCGGTGGCACAGGTGTATTGGTATCGGGTGGCACAGCCGTCTCCGTATCCGTGGCTAGCGGCACCGACGTCTCGGTATCAGTTGGCACGGGTGTATCCGTGTTCACTGGCACAGCCGTCTCCGTATTGGTCGGTGGCGGCACGGGCGTATCTGTATCCGGGATCGGTGTATCGGTATCGGTCGGGATCGGCGTATCGGTATCGGTCGGGATCGGCGTATCGGTAGGCGTGGCCGTGGCGGTCGGTGTATTGGTCGCAGACGGGGTCGCCGTGGCAGTGGGTGTATTGGTCGCCGTCGGTGTTCTGGTCGGCGTATTGCTGGGGGTTAGGGTACGGCTCGGCGTCAACGTGATGGTGGGCGTCGGTGTAATCGTAGGCGTCAGGGTATCGGTCGGCGTATCGGTCGGTGTAGGGGTATCGGTATCCGTCGGCGTTGACGTGATAGTCGGCGTATCACTGGGTGTCGGTGTAATCGAAGGCGTCAACGTGATGGTGGGCGTCAGGGTTTCGGTCGGTGTGTCAGTCGCGGTCGGTGTCGATGTTTCCGTCGGTGTATCGCTGGCTGTCAACGTAATGGTCGGCGTAAACGTATCGGTCGGCGTCGCGCTGGGCGTCGGCGTGGCAGTCGGTGTACGGGTGGCGGTTGGTGTACGGGTCGAAGTCGGTGTGTTAGTCGGCGGTGGTGGAACCGGCGTATTGGTCGGCGGCGGAACCGGTGTGTCGGTCGGCACTGGTGTATCGGTAGCGGGCACGGTCGTATTCGTCGGCACTGTCGTATTGGTCGGTACCGTGGTATTGGTCGGCACTGTCGTATTGGTTGGCACGGTCGTGCTGGTGGGCAGGGTGGTACTGGTCGGTGCAGTGGTACTGGTTGGCGCGTTGGTGCTGGTCTTGACCGCTGTACCGGTATTGACGGCGGTACTGGTGGGCGCACCGATGGCTGTATTGGTGGGCTGCGGCGTATTGGTGGCGGAGGCAGCCGGGGTATTGGTTTTGGGTGCGGCAGCCGTCAAAATCGCCCGTTGCGTCAACCGCAGGGTATTTAATGTCCTTTGTGCTTCTGCTGTTAAGGTCAGCACGGATGTGGCCTCATCCGTCGGGGTCGGGGTTTCGGTAAAGGTCGGTAGGATCGTCCCATCCAGCGGACAGCCGTGATTTTCGGCAGGCCCCGGTACCAGCGGACACAGATCAATGACATCGAATACCCCGTCGCCATCGGTATCCGGCAGCGGCGTCGGTGTGGGCAGCGGACAACCTTTGTTATCGGCAGGGCCGGGTTCAGCAGGGCAGGCATCCACCTTATCCTGAACCCCGTCACCATCCTGATCAGGGCAGCCGTTGGCACTGGCGACACCGGGTTCCAGCGGGCAGGCATCCTTGGGATAGGAAATGGTATCGGCATCCTGATCCAGTGCAGGCGCAAGACATGTCACCTGTTCATCGGTTTTGGTCAGTGCCACCACCGTATCGTAATAGGTCTTCACTTCGTCGAATAGAATGGGCCCGATTTCGATGAGCTTGCGGTTGGTAATATCCAGCAGGACACGCTTACCAATGGGCATGATGCTGGGCTTTTCGTCGCCGGGGAATTGATAATGACAATCATTTTCTGCGCCGGTGAAACAGGTTAACGCCAGCTTATCAGGATCATTGGGGATGGTGAGATTAGCCGGTATTTGTTTGGCGGCGATACACAGCGTATGGGCGTCAAACTGAATGCCGGAATTTTGCTGCGGCACGACACTCACCAAACCCTGCGAGAAATCGCCCGTGTTGGCGTACACATCGCCCTGCGGAAACAACTGCGCGTTGATGTTGAAATCAGGCCGCGACACCCGATCCATCTGTACCAGTGTGTCTTTCTGGAGGTAAAAATTCGACGGAATAATCGGCGGCAGATTGGGCGCGTTTTCGCCCTGAATAAGCAGGTAATTAATCTCCGGTGAGGTATAGAGTTTCTGCGGCAGCACCGGATTACTCGGTAAATTTAAGAAATACTGGAAGCCAATCTGGTTGGCCGCGATCAAGGTCGGCGGCGCGGTCGCTGTAGCCGTCGGGCTGGGCGAGGCTGTCGGTGTAACGGTTGGCGTCGGTGTGACGGTGGCGGAAAGCTGGAGCACCACTTCCACAATGGCGGTCTGGGTGGAATGCAGCACATTACGTTCGCTCTCGCCACTGATCAAGCGCAGGAAGGCCAGCGCCAGCACAATCATGACGACGGTGAAGGTCGCGCCCAAGCCAGTTTTTTGCTGGCGGCTGAGTCCCGCGCCGACGCGTACCATCTTGCGGTTGCGGGATGGCACAAATAACATCGACAGGGAGGTGTTGTCTTCCGGTCGGCGGGCAGCCGCATACTTCATCAACGCCCGCCCCGCACGCTCGACATCATCATCCATCGCGTGCAGCAGCAGTTCGTTCTGGTGCAAATAGGGCTGACGATCTTCAGGATTAACCTCGAACAGACCGTCCGATCCGGCTAGAATCGTGTCGCCTTCTTTGAGCAGCATACCGGCCTGGCCGATGCGGAAAGCGCGGTTGGTATTGACGAAGGACTTGCCGCGCTCGGCATAGAAACCAATATCGACCTGCACCTCGGAATCGACACCGATCATGCGCGTCGAATAATCGCCATTTTTCATCTTGGCGGCTTCTTCGACCGACATCTGTCCGGCGTAGATGTATTCGTTGGCGAGGGTGTGGTCGATGTTCAGACGGACGATCTGCCCGTCGCGCATCAGAAAAATGCGGCTGTTGCCGACGCTGGCGATGAACATGCGCCCCTGCGGGCCATCATCCAGATTAACCGCGACCACCGCTGCCGTCGAGGTGCCTTTGCCGCGCAGTTCGCTGTAAACAATTTTATTGGCGCGTTCAACCGAATGGACGAGAATCTTGGGGACATCACTCTCGGGGCTGAGTTCGATGTACTCCATAATCGTGCGGCTGGTCAAACGGGCGGCACGTTCACCCGCCTCGCTGCCACCCGCGCCATCGCAAACGATCAGGACTTGAAGATTGAGTCCGCTGGCTGTTTTAATAACAGCATCGGCGGCGTAATCTTCGAGATATTCCCGCGTTGCAATGTCTCGATCCGAAAAAGCTGTAAGCTGCGCCAATTCAATTTACCAATCGTGCTACAAAGAAAGGTATCATTTGATTAGGGTATAACTTAACCATACCCCATCTTCCACCGAAAAACCGCCTAAACTACCAATTCGGAAGAATTTGTTATTCTCCGTGAAAAAAGACGGTTTCAGACCCTCACCTACGTGCCCCAAATATTTTTCACACATCCATCAAATCGGGCTGTAATCATCGTCAACCTTGCCCTCGTCATCACCCGAAAACTTGATCCCGAAAACCGATTTCAACACCAATTCGTCGCTGGCCTGCAATGTCTTGGTGATGACCGAGTGATGGGTTGCGCTGGTGCGGCGGTCAGTGAGTTTGACGACCGTTTTGGCGTCCCACAATTCCACACTGATGTTCATGGTGATGTTGACTTCCGAACCAATCGGCACTGGAATATCGCGATTCTTAGGAAGCCGTTCACCATTCACAAAAGTGCCGTTTTTCGCGCCCAGATCGCGGACGAAAAAGGTGTTTTTGCGCAGCATAATCATGCAGTGGCGCGGGCTGATAAACGGCTGGTCGATCACATACTGGCAGGACGGATCACGCCCGATGGTAAATTCAGGTGTGGTGATGCGAATTTCGTTGATGTCCAATCCGCTGATCGTCACCAAACGGCCTAATAGTTTCTCTTCTTCGGGGGTGGGTTCGGGTGCAGGGGCGGGCGCACTGACCGGAGCAGGCGTCGTCACCACAGGCGCAGTCATCACCGGCTGCTGGGCGGCGACCTCGACCATACGGGCATAATTAGCCTGACGGCGGCCCGCCCGTATCAACATCAGCACCAGAAAAACCACGACCAGAATTAGCGCCAGCACGAAAGCAGCCAGCACCGAAAACATCAGATTATTGGCGATGCTGCCACCCGCTAACCCGTTGGTGCTGACGGGAACTGAAGTCGGCGCGATAGTGGCGGTTGGCTCCGGCGGAGGGGGCAGGGCAGCAACCGTCAGATGGGCTTCCTGTTTGGCGCTGGCACTGAGGTCGAGGGCATCCACAGCCGTAACGTTGAGTTCGACAGTGGCGACTGTTCCGGGCGTGGTGAAATCGTCAAACGTCCAGGGGATGCTGTAGTTGCCGCTGCCATCCGGCGGGGGTGATTTAATCTCACGGGGCGCACGACTGCGGCCAGTGCTGGTATCGGTCGCAACCAACTGTAGGGATTTGATACCACGCCGCACACCATCCGGAAACGTGACCACCACGGTGATGAACTGTTCGGCGGTATCAAAGACCACACGATCACCGCTGTAGCTTGGCATCCGCACCGGAGCAGGGGCAGCCGACACAATTTTCACTTCGGGCGGCTGGAATACGGGTTGATAGCTGAAAGATTGGCTGGCCTGTGTGCCATCCGGCAGCGTAACCGTCAAATTGACGCTGCGATTTTTATCCAGATTCTGGTTGGCGCTCTGGTAATCCAGTGTATAAACGCTGCGGCTGTTGGCGAGGGCATCGAACAGCACTTTGAGCGTGTTAATCGCAGTCGGCGCAGGTGAGAGTGATACGCCGCTGCCCGCTTCATTATTGGCGAATACGCCGCCACCGTAATTGGCTAAGGCGCGATGCTCGGGGATAGCCTGCGGACGGTAGCGCTGCACCAGTACCACATTAAACGGAATGTGCTGTCCGGCAAAGATGCTGGAGGCGTTGACTTCCTGCGGGTCATTCAAGAACGAGCCGATGTATAAGACCTGTCGCGGCATGGACGGATCAGCCATTTGCAGAGCCGTTAAAGCGGCTTTGAGCGTGTCGCTGATCTTATAAAAATTGGGGGAGCGTTTGAGGCCATCAATCACTTGCAGGGTCGTCGCCAGATCAACCGGTGTCACGACCTGTGGACGGTTGGCTTCCGGCCCCAGAATGTAAAAGGTTACTTTATCATCGGGCTTATAGTAGCCGTTGAAATAGGCGTGGAGCGTATCTTTGATCAGGTCAATATCGCTGCCATTGTTCAGGTTGACGATCACCGCCAGAGTCAGCGGCAGTTCGGCCTTGCTGGTCAGTTTGAGATCGGTAGTCGGTTCGCTGAGTTTGACGCTGGTCGGCGGCAGTTCAGCCGGTGAAAAACCCTGTTGATCGCTAACGCTGAAGCGCACTTCGACCTGCTGATCAGTAACCACAGGCGCACCCTGCAAGACCATTTGCGCGGCAGCATTGGACTGTGCCATGCCCATCGAAGCGGGCAGCGCGCACAGCAATATTAAAAAGAGGAGGCGGCAACAATTACGCAATGCGGTTCCCATTATTCAGCTTCAAAGTCGGCATCCGTTTTATATATACCGATCGCAGTTTGCACCGCATGAGGCAAAAGCCATCATGCTAACCATCGGACAAGCGCACTAAAGAGATTTCAAAAATTCCAAATCGGCAGTTAGTTCAGTTTGTAAAAGAGCTATATTGTCTCTACACAATTTTAAATGGCTATGGCCTTCGATAGCCTTTACCTTTTTATTCCCTTTGCGACTTGGTGGTTCAACTCTCCGCATTTTCTCTGCGTCTCTGCGGTTCAATCCTTATTGCATTTGTTTCCGCAGGGAGACAAAGGTATCAAACGAGGCACGCGCCGAAACATTTTGCGAACTATCAACCATCAGCAGGCTGTAAGCGGCCATTTCGACGCCGTTGCTAACATTACTGCTGTTGGCGAAGTTCAAATTCCACAGGAACATGTTGTCTACAAAACCGAGCGCCTGCCCGATCTGGAAGGCTTTTAAGTTGTAATCGGCCTGTTTGGTGGTGGTGTTGTAGGTCATCCATATTTCGGGTGGCGCACCGATGAAGCCATCCCACGTGCCCCATCCAAATTCGGTTGACCATAATTTGGCGCTGCGATGTCCATATTGCAGCATGATCTGGCGATAATCAGCCAGCGTATCGAGGAAGAAGAACTGCTGTTTATCATCCCAACCCTGACCATCGACGGCGTTACAGCAGCGCACATCAGGCGGGTTGCCCCAACCGAAGGGATGCACCCCCACGCGCACATCAAAATTCGCTAAACCGTGCTGGTACATCTGGCGCAGATAATCACGGTCGTTGACGCTGACATCGGTGTTATCCGAAGGCGCGAGGCCAGAACTGATAATCACAATCGAGGGCGAATAGCTGCGAATGGCGGTATAAGCCGGTTTGAACAGGCTCATATAGCCTTCGCCGGAGAAGGGCAAGCTGCCCGTCCACTCGCGTTTGAGGTTCGGCTCGTTCCAGACTTCAATAGCGCTGACGTTGGGGCCAATCTGCGCCAGCATCAGGCTAATGAATTTGGCGAGGTCAGCCGGATCGTCGGGCGGGCCATCGGCCTGGGTGGTGCTGCGCGCCCAATCCGGTGCTTTGGCGATGCTGAGCATGACGCGGTAGCCATTTTTACGGGCCGCGTCGATGTGGGCTTGCAGCTTACTGAACTCGCCGCCCAATTGATCACGCGAGGGTTCGAGCGCCTTCCAACTGGCTTGCAGCTTTATCCATCCCACATTGAGCGATTTGGAGGCCGACATCAAATTATTCCAGCCCGCGTCATCGACGTTCCAATCCAACTGCACACCCATCTGGTCGGTCTTGAAGCTGGTCACCATTGGCGGTGGATTGCTGATGACAACCGGTGAAACATTCATGCCAGCCGGTGTGCCCACTGCGCCACCACCATCCGCCGGAGCCAGATAGTAGGCATCTTTTTCACCTTCGGCAGTCCAGCCTTTGAGGCCGTTCCAATCGATCTGCCACCAGCGGATATGGTCGGTGTCATCACATTCCGGCCCACCGATGACGATGAAACGCGTGGTCGGCGGCATATAGCCGACAATCTCATTCGACTTACCGGGGCCGGAGCGTACACGGTTAGCCACGCCGCCTTCGGTCACGATTCCAGCGATGCCCACCTTCATCTGCGAGGGTGTGGGCGAACCGGGGCAAATATCACCGTTGGTGCCGGGAATAGTCGGGATCGGCAGCGGGGTTGGGGTAGAACGTTCCAATGGATAGGGATCAAGGTTATCCGGTATACCATCACCATCGGTGTCACGGTTGAGCGGATCCGTGCCGAGCTTGATTTCCTGCCCGTCGATCAGGCTGTCACCATCGGTGTCACGGTTAAGCGGGTTGGTATGCCAGACTTTTATTTCCTCACCATCGACCAAACCATCACCATCCGTATCCGGCAAATTCGGATCAGTGCCGATGGCCGTTTCACGAATATTCGATAGGCCATCCTGATCAGTATCCGCTTCGACCATCGCGGTAGCGGTAGCACTGGTATTGGTAGATGCGGCCACAACCGTCGCGGTGGCATTGGCGTTGTTGCTGCTGTAAACACTAAACAGACCAATCCCCGCCACTAAAACACACGCCAGCAGCAGTAATAAGCATCCGGCGATCATCAACGATGAGATGCGCGATGGCACCACGATCTCGCCGCTTTGGGTTTGCGGGAGGCTCTGCTCCTGTGGCACAGCGCTGACAGTGATCTCAAACGGGAAAGTTTCCGCCCTGCCGAACAACGGACGCTTCTTGGGCACAGGCCGCAGCGTGACGCGTTCGGTTTGCCCGGGTGCAAGCGTATACTGCTTGCCTTCCATCTCGAACTGGATGGCCTGCTCACGATCACGCGCCTGAATGGTATAGGTGGCGAAACTGTTACCGGTATTGCTGATGCTCAGTTCGGCGCGGCGACCGCCCTTGATGCGCTCCGGCTCAAGGTCGGTGATGAAGTTATAGAACGGCTCGACGTTCAACGCGCCTTGAATAGCCGATGATGTGATGCCCTGCGCCCGCGCCACCACCCGCACCTCAAACGCATGTCCGCCTTCACTGCTGGTAGTTGACAGCGGTGGATGAAACGTCACCGACAGCGTATCACGCTTGGATGGCAGCAGATACAACGGCTCGCTGGGCTGTGTCACCCACGTGTTGGGCAGACCAACCACCTCCACACGGAAGTGATCGACCACATCACTGCGGTTGATAATCTCGATGGGCAGGGTGGTACTCGAACCGGGGATGACCTGTAACACCGACGAATTGACGTTGACGCCAATTTTCTCCAACTCGGCAGGTGGCGGCGGCGGTGGTGGGGGAGGCGGCAGACCAACCGCACCATCACCCCCATCGGTGCTGAATTCACCATCGGCAGGCGCAGTCCGTTTGCGCTTATACACTTTGGCATCGGGATCTTCGGCTTCTTCGATGCGTATCCAGAAGTTGCCGACCCGCAGCGTTTCGGATTTCTCCCAAATTTCAGCAATGTTATTGATAAGCTTGTAATTGCCGACATAGGTGCCGTTCTTGGAACCCATATCGAGGATGCGGTAAGTGTTACCCAGCCCGCGCTCCAGCCGCAGATGACGGCGCGAGATTTTATCACCGGGCAGCACAATGTCTACTTCGGGATCACGCCCGATGGTGAAGACATTCTTATCCAGTTGAATCACCCGTGTGGGATATTCTTCGCTGTAAATCACCAGCCGGTCGATGTCGGTACGTTCGCCAATATCAGGGAAGCGGGTCGGCAGCGGCATGGCGACCGACAGCGGCCTCGGCATCAGAACGGTGGCCTGATTATCCACCACCACACTGGTGAAACGGGCCGATCCCATGCCTTCGCTGTTGACGGCGATGCTGGTACGCTGCAATGCACGCGATAAATCACCGGCAGTTTGGAAGCGGTTGTTGACGTTCTTTTCCAGCGTCTTGAGGACAATCTTTTCCAGATCGTCGGGGATTTCTTCGCGGAAATCGGATGGCGCTTGCAGCGGCTCGCGCGCGTGCATCCGCACCGCTTCGGCAATCGAACGCGGCTGATAAGGCGGCTTGCCGATCAGCATTTCGTAGAGCAGCACACCCAACTCGTAAATATCGCTGCGGAGGTCAACCCGTTCGCCCAAACACTGTTCCGGCGACATATAGGGGAAATCGGTATCGGGCTTGTCGGTGACGAAAATCTCGCCTGTGCTGGACTGCTGCGCCACCGTGAAATCGGTCAGCACCGGTTGATAGCGCACAATCGGCCCGATGACCGCGCTGGTCTTCAGCACCACACTTTCCGGCTTCAAATCACGGTGGATCATGCCCTGCTGATGAGCGTAGTGCATCCCATCGGCAAGCTGCACCGTCAGGCTGATGACTTCCGCCAGGTCGATCTGCTTGTTCTGTTCTTTAAGGCGGTTGACGTACTGGCGCAAGCTGTTGCCGGTGATGAGTTCCATCACCATGAACAGCTCGTTGTCCACGTTGTCGTAAGACAGCACATGAACGATGTTGGGATGGTCGAGGCGGCTGAGCATTCGGGCTTCCTGCAAGAAGCGCTGTTTTAGCACATCCTGCGAGGCCAGATTGGGATGCATAATCTTGAGCGCGACCACCCGCTCCAATGGAAGTTCGGTGGCCTTATACACACCGGTCATGCTGTTTTGACCGATAAAGCGGTCAATCCGGTAGTTCTTGATGCGTTTGCCTACCAACCCGCGCGTGTCTTTGCGTTCCATGCCCTGAAACACATCGAGTTCGCGGGTTCCGCGCTCGAACTTCATCCAATAATGACCCATGCGGACGATTTCTTCCGGCTCCCACAAAACCTGTGTATTGGGAACCAGCAGCGTATCGCCCACCCATGTGCCATTGGTGGAATTCATATCGGTGATATACAGGTTGCCGTCCGACTTGGCTTCGATGCGGGCATGGCGGCGCGAAACACGCTTACCGCTCAGCACGATATTCTGATCATCGTCGCGCCCGATGTCGATCAGTTCCGAGTCGATCTTGACCATCTGAATCGGATGTTCTTCGCTGTACAAAATCAGCCGGTCGCTGGTACGCATGTCCATGCTCAGCGGCGGCGGCGAGAACTGCGGCATCTCCGGTGGCAGCGGCTTGGGCATAACCACTGTGACATAATCATCGATGTTAAACTCGCCCGTTTCCATCTTGCTCGGAACCGGCAGCACCGCGCCCGGAGGCAGTTCACGCTTCGGCTCGTATTCCATCCAGTAGCCGCCGATGCGGACGATCTTTTCGGCGGACAGACGAACCGGCGCATTAACCGGAATACGCTTATCGCCCACCCACACGCCGTTGACCGATCCTAAATCGGTGATGTAAACACCGTCCGGCATCCGTTCAATACGGGCATGGCGGCGCGAAATGCCTTCACCTTCCAGCACAATATCACGGTTCTTGGCGCGCCCGATGCTCAGATGATCTTTGTCGACCTTGGCGGTTAACGTGGGCGCATCTTCGCTGTAAAACACCAACCGGTCAAAGCCCATTTGCTCGGCAGTCAGGTAGGGTGGTGTATAACGCGGCTTCTCTTTGGGCGTCATTTCGACGGGCTGCGTCACCATCTCGTCATCAAACAGCCGCGTATCCGGTGGTGGTGCAGGTGGCTGTGGGGTCGGCTGGTCGGCACCTAAAGCTTCATCGGCAGCCGCCACTTCTTCCGCTGTCGGCTCCGGTTTCAGCAGCAGCTGCATCCAATAATCGCCCAGCCGCACCGTGACATCCGCATTGAGGATCACCGGTGCTTCAGCCGGCAGGCGTTCGTCATCCAACCAGACACCGTTGGTCGAGTTCATGTCGGTGATGTAATAACGACCGTTGGGCTTACGCTCGATCTGGACATGATTGCGCGAGGACATCGTCCCTTGCAGCACAATCGTCCGGTTGGGCGCGCGCCCAATGGTGACAATCGGCTTATCGAGGTTAGCGGTGAAGGTCGGCAGATCGCGGTTATAAAATACCAGCCGGTCAAATTCGGGCGGCGTGTCATCATCCGGTCGCGGCAGGTCTTCGTCAATCGTCCCCGGCAGCGCCGTTTCCATGATGGCGGTCGAAAGGTCAGTCGGCAAGCCTTCATCAACCGTTGCGTTGGTGCTGGTCCTGGTGACGATCACCGGACGCACAGGCCTGCGTTCCACCGGTCTTTGCAGGGCAGCCAATGCTTCGCTGAGTTCGCGTGCCGTCTGATAACGCAGCCCTGGCTCTTTAGCCAGGCTCTTGACGATAATGGCTTCCAACTCCGGCGGGAAGTTGGCCTGTACCGCCGAGGGCAGCGTCAGCGCTTCACGGGCGTGCATCCGCGCGGCTTCGGCAATCGTCTTGGGATGATAAGGCAGCCGCCCGACCGCCAACTCATACAGCATGATACCCAGCGCATAAATATCACTGCGCGAGTCGATACTTTCACCCAAACACTGCTCCGGCGACATGTAAGGGTAGGTGCCGATGGGCTGCTGGTCGGTGATGGCATTCTCACCGCTGCTGGTGAGCTTCGCCAAACCGAAGTCGGTGACAATCGGACGGTAATTCAGCCGGTCGCCATCCGGTTCCGGCTTGAGAATGACATTATCCGGTTTGAGGTCACGGTGAACCATACCGGCGCGGTGGGCATAATCCAGCGCATCGGCCAACTGACGTATAACTTCGATGGCTTCTTGATAATCAACAAATTTATTTTCTTCGTGCAGCCGTTTGACGTATTGGCGCAGGTTGCCGCCAACGATCAACTCCATCACCAGAAACAAATTATTTTCAGTGTTATTAAACGACAACACCCGGATGATGTTCGGGTGATCAAGGTGGGCAGCCGCCCGCGCCTCCTGTAAAAACCGCTGCTGGAAACTGGTTTGCGAAGCCAGATGCGGGTGCATGATCTTGATGGCAACCTGCCGTTGCAGCTTCAAATCGGTTGCTTTATAGACGGCTGCCATACCGCCTTGACCCAGCACGAGTTCAATGCGGTAATTCTCAATGACTTTACCGATCATTCCTTTATCGGGCATCTTGCTTCCCTGAGTACAACGTTGGTGCTGGTTTCATTGTCTTAAACACTAAACTGGACTTTCATTTTTATTGGGGCTTCACATCTATAAATTAGACGGACGCGATATATCGCGTCCCTAACGAACAAGCAAGCACGTAGGGACGGCATATATGCCGTCCGCTAATTGACTCCCTACGTGAGAGCAACCTAATCTTCTTCTTTTTTGGCTTTAACGCCCGCGCCGCCCTGCTGGACGACATGTGTCAGCTCGTGCGCCAACAATTCCTGCCCGCCCGAAGACGCGGGATTATACTCGCCCTGCCGGAAGAAAATATCGCTGCCGGTGGTGAACGCCCGCGCGCCCAACTGCTTATTGAGCGTGTCGGATTCGGCATCAGCATGGACATTCACACCGCTGAAGTCGTGTCCCATGCTCGATTCGAACATCTCGCGATTCACATCGGGGATCGTCTGTCCGCTGCCGGACTTGGCGCTGATCCTGCTTTCAACATCTTGTTCGACGTCGAAACTGCCACTCATGTCCACAGGTTTACGCTGGGCTAACACCCCCATTTCGTCGGCTTCCCGCTCCAATCCCTCGTCATCATTCACCGGTACGCCACCTGCACGCTGAATGTCGGCACGCTTCATTTGCACTTCTTCGTCGTCAACCTCATCGCCTTCACTTTCCCGTTGGATCGTGTCGGCACGTTTCATTTGTAATTCTTCTTCTTCACCGGCACGTTGAACGGTGTCCAAACGCTTCATTTGCAGTTCTTCTTCTTCACCGGAGCGCTGAACGGTGTCCAAACGCTTCATTTGCAGTTCTTCTTCTTCACCGGCACGCTGAACCACATCCAAACGCTTCATTTGTAGTTCTTCTTCTTCACCCGCGCGTTGAACGGTGTCCAAACGCTTCATTTGTAGTTCTTCTTCTTCACCCGCGCGTTGAACCACATCCCGTTTCGCCATCACTTGTTTGGCAACCGCATCGGCTTCCTGCTCATAGGCGTCACCCGCCGCGCCGACTGTCATTTTGGTCTGCACCGTTAACCCTGTCCGCTGATGAAGCTCTGCCGGAGAGGTCAACATGCGCTGCACAGCATGGTTACCCACCAACCGCTGCAAACGAAGCAGTTCGTCATTCGTACCTTCGGCAGTCGATGGTGCCGCCTGTTCCGCCTGCTGCGGTTTGCGACTGCTCTTTTGCGGGAGTGGCTCTTTCATCATATGTTCGGACATGGTCGGCCTCCAACTACTACTAGACGAAAATGCGTGGCTCTGCTCATTGTTTAACGGATGAGGCACACCTCATCCCTACGTTTAATCGCAGCGATTCAAGCGCACTGCTTATTTGTGCCTGTGTGGTAAAAACCTCACGTAATTTCCAGCGTGTACGATGCAAAAGCAGGCTTCTGCGAACTGATCAGACGGTTCGCAACTTCAGCATCTAAAGATGTCTGTGTTTGGCTTAAAGGCAATCTTACCACGAAGTGACAGACCTCATTCTCAATGATTTCGGGCTGCACACCGAAATACAATTCCAGCAGCCGTTGTAGTCCGGCAGGTGTCCCACGCCGCATGAATAACCAGCCAATCTGGCGCATGATTTCGCGCTGCCGTTCGATGGGCAGTTCGGGCAGCAGCAGCGTATCAAACCAGCTTGCCATCCACTGCAACCATGCTTGTGGCGCAATATCCGGTGACAGATACAAATCGAAGTTATCAATCGTCCAGATAATCGGGTTAAAAATCGACTCAAAGATCAGCAGGTAGCGCCCCAAAAATTCATCGTCGGCATAAATAGCCGGTAGATATTGCAGCCATGTACTTTGTTCGCCAAAAGTGTGCATGGGCTGCTTGATCTTCTGCCGGTCAACTGCCGGTGCGATACCCACGCGGGCTTCCGGTGGCAGCATCAATCCTACTTCGGGGTAAATCAACTGCACAAACGTGAATAGATACGGCCCGCAGCGAATAATATCGCCTTCGTTCAAAACCTGCGGCACACGCGACGGAATACGCGCGTCGTTGAACCAGACGCCGTTGCTGCTGTTCAGGTCTTCGACCAGATATTTATCGTCGTCACGCCAGATGAAGCGCATGTGCTGGCGGCTGAGTTCGCGGTGGTTCAACACGAGATTGTTATCCGCCCCGCGCCCCACGCGTAAACCCTGCCGCCCGATCACGATCTCATCGCGGTCAAGGTCAGGGCCTGTAATCTTAAATAACGCTCTTATTTCATCCATTAACGCTTTGCTTCCATGCTTGTTCTTTGCCTTATTCCCTCAGCCTGTCTACAGGGAGGGTCACAGATCCACTCCTAGATTGTGTCCTCTGCGTTTTACTCTGCACCTCTGCGGTTAATCCATCTGTAATTATTCGTAATAATTACCTGATAAAGCCTGTTACGGCTCTCGTTAACAGGCATCACTCAACCACCACATTATGCTGATACGACACCACCACACCATGTGCAGGTAGCAAAATTTCCTGTGCCTCGGCAGACCGTGTAAACCAGCGTTTATCGTAATTGATCGGATACAACTTCACCGACCGGATAAAGCTGACGCCCTCGACACTGGACAGTATCGCCATCACATCCGATATAAACAGGTCACGTCCAAACGGCCACCCTTTACCATCAATGCCGCCCACCAGCGGATTAATGAACTCGAACAGCCGGTTTTCAACAGCCTGCCGCACCTTTTCCACATCGTAATGCTGCACAGCCCGCAGCCGTACATCCGTTTCTACCCACTGGTAAGCCGGTGGTGTCACTGTTAGCTGTGTTGACAATAACCGCCGTTCATCCAAATAGGTTTGGATGGTATTACGCAGTTCTTCGTTCAATTCCAAACTTTCCGGCGCAATAAAACCTTGCAGCCTCGGAATTTGTGGAATCGTCAGAATTTGGATTTCGCCCCGATTGGTTTGTGGTGGTTGCAAACAATACACACGTCCTACCTGACCCGGTGCTGCTTCCCGCGCCAAATATTCGAAGTCGCTGGTCGTCACCGCCCGCTGCAAAGTCCGTAAATAACCCGGTACTCTTGTCTTGGCATATTCAATGTCTTCGGCATTTTTACCGCCGCTGGCTGCAACCCGATTGGTCACATGGTCGATGTAGGGCAGGGCAGTTTTCAAAACATTCAACGTATTGGCTGCCACGTTACCCACCAACCCGCCGCCATAACGATAACCGGACATCAGCAGCATCGCGTTCTTGGCTGGTAATGCACCGAAACGGTGAACCGAACCGTCACGCTGTGGCATCGCTGGCCCAAGCCGGACTTCTCCGGTACCACTGTCGATGGTGTAATGTTTGTCGTTGGCTGTCGAGCTGGAAAAATCCGCCACTTCCTGCCAACGTTCCTCACGTCCATCTTCATGCTTCACAATCAGATAATCCTCAGACACCGCACGCGCAATCACCGGCTGATGTGCCAGATAAAATCGCTGCCCCGGTGTCCCGTCCGAACGTCCCAGAACCTCGTTGTAAACACGGGTCACATTGGTTGCCCCAATCGTCCCGCCCCAACTGGAAACTTCAAGACGGTTAATCTGTGGACTGACGTTATAAGTGGTTTCGGTATCGCTGTATTCCAAACGCAGCCGCACCCAATACGCCATCTGGTCGTTACGGCTGGCACGGCGCAGTTGTGGCAAATGCACACGGATGACACCACCGATATTCAATCCTAAGGTGCTGTCGTAATCGACATCCAGCCGCACCCATGCCTGATCTGTCCCTGATCCCATCGCCTCCCATATATAAGGTGGATGATTCGGATCAACACCGGCACCTTCCGCCACATCCACTTCAAGCTGGATGCCTAAAATGTGATGACTGATGTCGTCATCAAAGCCCAGGTAAAGGGCATCGTTATTGGTCGGTGGTTTGGAGGCAAATACCGGAAACTTCTCCAACGCATTCTGGACGTTGACCGCATTATGGATGGTAAAGGAACGCCCTTCCTCGGCACCGGAACTGGTCATGATATGTGACAGTTCAGGTACTTTAATTTCCATCGCGCCATCGGTCGAGAAAATGATGGCTGATTCGGTTTCGGTACGAGTCGTGGAAACTTCGGTGCCGTTGGGTAAAGTAATCGAGTTCGGTTGTGGCGCACTTAACCAGAACGTCACTTCCGCACGTGCTGGTTCGGCCTCCTCCAGATGCATCCCGATCAGTTCCATAAACTTGACGTAATGCTTATCCGGCACACGGTTCAAGCGGTACAGCACAATATCGGTCATCCACGCGAACAACTCGATCAGCGTTATGCCAGGATCACTAAGGTTATGGTCTGTCCATTCCGGCGTATACAACGGTATACGGGCACGTGCTTCTTCAACAATGTCGTTAAAACTACGGTCATCTAACCGAGGTGTTTCAAATCCCATGAATGCGAACCTTCTTTATTCGGGTAACAAATAATAGGGGTACACTAAACTGCGCGAATCGTGTTGATCCTTGAGTTTATAGGCAATATTGATAATCAGCTGCCCATGATCGTAATCACCGATAGACACATCGACTTTTTCCAGCGTTATACGCGGTTCCCAGCGTTCCAACGCCTCCTGCACATAGCGTTCGGCAATGGCCGCAGTATGCAAATTAATCGGCCAAAAGATCAACTCGTGAATCTGGCAGCCAAAGTCCGGACGCATCACCCGTTCACCCGGAACGGTGTAAATGATGACATAAATCGACTGGCGAATATTGGCATCATCCTCCACCAGCACAAAATGGTTACGATCACCCAAATGGGGTGGAAATGCCCAACGTCGCCCCGTAATATCACTCACAATAACAAATCCTTTGAATAATCCAATTACAAGGCGCTAATTGATGTTGACGATTGCACCCTTGACCGTCAACGGGCCGCTGGATTCCACTTTGCCCAGCGCACCTTTGACCTCGAACTGAGACTTCCCGTTAATCGAAACCTGTGCCCCTTCCATCGACACATTACCGGTGGCTTTCAGGTTCAGATTGCCGGTAGCAGTAATATCAATATCGGCCTTGCTTTCGATGGTGATTTTCTTGGCGGTTTCATCAAACTTGATGTTGGTATTGCCATCCGAGCCGATAATCTCAATCGTCTTGGCACTATCACTGTCGGTCAGCTTAATTTTGTGACCTAACCGCGTTTTCAAAGTCCGAACTTCAACCTTCCCATTTTTGACGGCAGTGGCCGTTGTTTCGGGCATGGCATCGGTGCCGTTCCATAACGATCCAACGACATAGGGATAATCAAAATCGCCATGTTCAAAGGCCACAAGCACTTCATCATTAACTTCGGGCAGCCACAGGAAGCCGCGATTATTACCCGCACCCAGGCCGCTCACACGCGCCCAATTGCTCTCCAGGGTGTCATCCAACCAGGGGAATTTGACTTTCACCCGCGCCATATTGCCCTCGGAGTCGTTGTTGTTGGTGACGATAGCCGTCACGATGCCGCCCCAAAGTTGGCTCGTCCGCTGCTCGACCATCGATTGATCGATGAGATCAGCCATCGTCTGTGCCCGCGCACCCTGCACCGTAAAATGCGTTTGATAACCTTCCTGTGGATTGTAGATATGACGGGCAGTCGTCGCGATATAGCTACCGCTAAACTTTGTTCCTACTTTTTGGATGGTGACTACAGCACCCGGTTTTAGCGCAGGATTTCCGATAGCAATGCCTTCGGCCTGCAAAAATCCGGCGTTGATCTCGTCCAGGATGGATTGTGCCATCTTAGTCGCTTCGCTCTGTGTCGCTACCGGATGCCGCACTTCCAAGACTTCGGCGGCAGAAAACGCACTCTGCGCCAAACTACCACCCCACCCGGAAAGACCCACACTAGGAGAACTGGAACTGGTTGTGGCTACCCCGACGATGGCCGCTTTAGTCTTGGGGTCCCAACCTTTTACTGTGACCTTATTCACCTGTTTTGCCAGCGAAAAACGCGGCTGAAAACGGACGAGTTCAGCATTCCATGCCAGCGTTACCGTACCGCTGGTGGTGGATGCTTTACGGAAATACAACTTGGTATCATCAACCAGCACTTCATAACCGTTACGACGTGCCCGTTCATGGATAAAAGTCCAATCACTCACGCCGTATTGAAAGACATGTTTATAAACTTCGGTAGTGGCTTCAACCGTAGGTGTTAAACCCGCGTTATTCGCAATCTGCGTAACAATATCGCTGTCCTTCACGTTTACGAAGACTTTACTCTTGGTACCCCGATGCAGACGGTGGCTGCGATCGTATCCTCGCACCACTAAAAGAGCGACTGAATCTTGTGTGAAGTCAGGTTCAATCGCTGTAATCTCTCCTTTAATGACTGTTTCATACCCCGTCTGAGGCAGTGACTTCGTCATTTTAATCTCGACAGACGTACCTTCTTTGAAGGTGTTATCGTCAATGAGCGTAATGGTGTCATCATAAAAGCGCATACTGAACATGCCGGGCAAATACAAACTGGTTTCGACCTCGACTTCAAACAGCTTATCCATCGCTGCATTAGGTAGATCAGCACCATTAACTTTGATTTCGATCTGAGCAACTTGAAACGGTGACGTAGTAGCAGGCATGGCTTAATCCATTTTCAGCTTTGTGCCTGTCGGCACTTTCAGCGGGTTATTGATATTGTTTTTCTCGGCTACCCGGCGCTGATCATTCGGGTTCTGGGTCATGTTATCCAAGCGCTGACCCTGTACCGCCGTGACCGGCGCACTGGCTGGAGTCGTACCGCCGGCCTGAGCCGTTCCCATCTCGCCCGGTTCATCCGCAAATTGTCGCAGGTCCACATCGACAGCACAGCGCAACGGGATACCTGTTTCGGTAAATAGTGTGAAATGCTGCGATAAGCTGGTGATCACCGCTTTAAAGTGTAATTTGCCCCAATCAAAAACGACTGCTGGCGGCTGACCTTTGCCGGTTTTGGCGTCCACTGTGGATTCGTTGATCAGCACCATTTTCCAGAGCTTATCGGTATAGGTGCGGACATCAACGCCGTTGGCCTGACTGTCAAAATGCAGCGTCAACTTCAGGGTAATCGCACCACCTTGCTGGAAGTTGATGTAAGGCACATTTTGACCTGTGACCGGTTTATCCTGCCATGTATTGCCTTTGGTCAGGGTGTACTCAAAGGGATTGAACATGAAGTTGACGACTTCATTGGTATCCAGATTGGTAAGCGTAGCCGGAGCCAGCCCGCCTTTAGTCAAATTCAGTGCAGCCATACAAGCACAATCCTTTTATAAACGGTCGCGGCGTTCGCGTTCAATTCGCAGTCGATTTTGCAGCATCTTATAGACATCCCTCGCCAGACGATCGACATCGACTTCACCATTGTCATCGCGGTTCAATTCATCAGGCTGGCGCTGTATTTGAGACAACTCGGACACTTCCCGCCGTTGAATCGTTGGTTGGACAGGTGGTGAACCCAGTTGGCGAAAAACTGGTGCTGAAGAAGCGGATGATGAGACATTCGGCGCAGGTGGCGGATTGGTACGCGGCTGCGATTGTAAGCTGTGCAATAAACTTAACAGCTCTTCATCAACAGCCCGACGTACTTCCACTTCCGGCTCAGATGTTTCGGCTTCTGCCTGCCAAACGGTTTGATCCAGCGCAGCACTATTCGATGGGACAGCGGTATCAGGCATTCGTTGGATTATTTCACTGGCAGGTGACTGGCTTACGGAAGGTGGTTCTATCGCTTCCGATGAGCGTTGAACATTGTCTGTTGGGGCAGGGTGATCGGGATGAGCAAAAGGCGATTGGGCAGCAACATCAAAATCATTAGCCGCGCTTAATGCCGCGAACAAATCAATCTCATGAACATTATTGTTTGGTACGTCTACAGACGGAAGCTGGTGTGCTTCGGCACGTTGAATAACCTGTGCCGCTGTGGGCTGTTGTATGGGCATACTAGCAAGAACATCCGGAACTATGGTGGTGCTTTCTTCGCTGGCAACGCTCGCAGATATTTCTGCACGTTGAAGAACTTCATGATCGCTTAGCTGTGCCGGTGGAAAGACAGGTACATCAGGCACAATTACATGGTCATCAGCTGCCAATGATCGTGGAATAACTGTTTCATCTGGAACTTCGGCACGTTGAAGTACTTCGGAAGCCATTGGCTGTGCTGGTCGCGTGGCTGGCACATCCGGCGCAATTACATCTTCACTGGTAACAGATGATGATTGATGGACAACTTCCGGAGGCGATTCTAGACGCTGAATAACCTCGACGGCTGTAGGCTGCACAGGTGTCGTGACCGGTGATGATGGGCTGACAATCTCCGCTGGCGATTCCTCTCGCTGGGCAATTTCGGGTGCTGCCATCGTGACTGGCACATCGAGGGCAATAGCATCGTCACTCATGACTGGTGACGGTGATTGCGTAACCTGTGTAGGGGCTTCGGTGCGTTGAATCACTTCCGAAGTAGGTGGCTGCGTCGCTGTCCTAACTGGCACATCGGGGATAATGGCATCGTCACTCATGACTGGTGACGGTGATTGCGTAATTTGTGCAGGGGCTTCAGTGCGTCGAATCACTTCAGAGGCAGGTGGCTGCGTCGCTGTCCTAACTGGCACATCGGGGATAATGGCATCGTCACTCATGACTGGTGACGGTGGATACATAACTTGAGCAGGGGCTTCGGTACGTTGAATCACTTCAGAGACAGGTGGTGATGTGACTGGCACATCCGGTACGATGGCATCGTCGCCAGAGATGGGTGATTGCGGACTCACAATCCCGGCTGATGTTTCAGTGCGTTTAATGACTTCAGGAGCAGTTGATGTGATAACTGGCGCATCGGGAATAATCGCATCGTCAATTATGACCTGTGACGGTGGATACATAACTTGAGTAGGTGCTTCAGTACGTTGAATCACTGGTAAAGCAGTCGGTGTCGTGATCGGTACGTCTGGCACAATCACATCTTCGCTGGTAACAGATGACGGTTGATGTACAACTTGTATTGGGGCTTCTGCACGTTGAATCACTTCAGAGGCAGATGGCTGTGTCGCTGTTGTGACTGGCACATCCGGTACGATAGCACCGTCGTCAGTTGTGACTGCTGCCTGATGACTGACAGCCCCGACTGGTGAGTGCCACATACCTTGAAGCGGTTCGGTTGAGGTGGCGGTGTCAGTGGTAGGCTGAACGGAAATATCAGCGGATGGCGAAGGTGATTTCTGTTGAATGACAGCGGGCGTATGCCACATGCCTTGAAGCGGCTCTGGATTAGGAGGCAACTCATTTACAGGCTGCGACTCGAAATCCACTGATGAGACAGGGCGACCGGTCACTGATGTAGAAGCATCCACATTATCAAACAGCACAACACCCGATGATGACTGAACATCCGATTCAACAGCGCGTTGAACAGGGGTAACATCCGGTTGTGAGGCGATGGATGGCGGTACATCAAATGAAGGTGCTGCCGACGCTAAGGGTTCGGCTGATGTGGATGGCGCTTGAGCCGCCGGATATTCGTCAGAAGCAGATACTTGTGGCTGAACCGTCGGTTGAATAATCGGAGAGGTTGGCGCTGGCATCGCCGGTACGGTCGGAGGTGTAGGCGCAAGGACCTCAAATAATTCACCTTCCGCCGGAAGTGGCGCGTTTTCGACCGCTTCCAGGGGTAAAGAGGTTTCGGAACGCTGAATTACTGCGGTAGAAGCTGGCGTACTGATTGGTGCAGCAGGTGCATCCATTTCACTATTACTGATGGATGGCTGCGGAGAAGCAACCTGTTCAGGTGCTTCGGCAGGTTGAATCACTTCAGTAATTGCCGATGATGGTATTGGCGCATCTCGCACAATATTTTCAGTTACAACCGGAGGTGGAAAGCTAACTATCTCGTCTGAGGCTGGCGCGCGCTGAATGGCTTCTGTCGCCACTGGTGATGGGCTTATTGGAGCGGTAGACGTATCGACTGCGGCACTGGCAACTGGCGATTGAGGATGCGGGACCCCGGCGGGTCCTTCGGTACGCTGAACAGGTTGGGAGATGGTCGGCTGCACAGGCGTTGGTACAGGCACATCTGGCACAATCACATCTTCGTCGATGGCCGGTGGCTGAGCGCTGGCTACCCCAGCGGGTGCTTCAAATTGCTGGATAGTCTCGATTGAAGTGGGCTGAGTGGACGTTAATACAGGGACGTCCGGTACGATGACATCTTCATCAATGACTGGTGACGGAGGGCTAAAAACGTGCGTCGGGTCTTCCGTACGTTGAATGGTTTCGGATGCTGTTGGTTGGGGCGTACTGCTCGATGATGCGGCAGACATAATTGTTTGTTCAGTGGCGGTTGATGATTGAGGACGAGCAATATTCGCAGGCGATTCGACACGCTGAATAGGATCTGCGGCGGTCGACTGCACGGACGCACTCTCAGATACCTCCGGCATATTTATATTTTCGCTAATGATGGGTGACGGCAGAGTACCCATTTCCGTAGGGACTTCTGCGCGCTGAACAGCTGCTGCTATGGGCAGCTGTGCAGATGTATTTCGTCGCACATCCGGCACAATGGTCTGTTCAGTGGAAATTGGCGCTTGATAACTGGCAATTTCAGTTGGTGTTTCAGTGTGTTGAATAACTTGGGCAACCGGAGATTGCACAGGTGTATTCAGTGGCACGTCCGGCACAATCACATCTTCGCTGGTGATTGGTGCCTGAAAACTAACAGCCTCAGTCGGGGCTTCCACAGGTTGAACCAACTGGTTGTCGGGAACCGCCAAAGGCGCAGTAAATGCAACCGCCTCATTCATAATAGATGATTGAGGGCTAGTAACTTCCGCCGTTGATAGGGATTGTGAACTGCTTTCGACTTCGGGAGAACGACTTATATCCGGTGGGCCGGAAGCCTGCGCGGACGGTGCAGAATCATCATCGGCAGCATCGTCGGCTGGTTCGGTGGGCGCAACTGGTGCATCACTATCGGTCTTACGTGAGACCGATGGTGCATCCTCGCCTCTAACCAGGGCTGATGTTTCAATATAATCGAATGATGCTCTGCTGCGTGTGCGTTTGAAACCGGTTGTATCATCCGGATTCGGTGCTGGTTCGGCAGCCGATAAGCGGGTCTTCTTTTCCTCGCGGATAATGCCACGCGCATTATCCTGAGCTTGATGGGCTGCTAAAATATTGAGCAGGTTTTGGCCGATCTTTTTCTCGCCAGAAGGGGCGGCAGCAGGTGGCATCGGCGCGGTTGTACGCTGCACAGTAGGTGGGGCGACAGGCGGCGTAACAGGTGGAGTGGGTGCGACAGGTCGCTGCACCGAAGCAGGTGGACGATTGGGAATCTGCGCTTGAAATTCCGGTGGCAGCACAGATGATTCCAGTGGAACATCAGGCTGTGGAAGCGGCACAACAGGCTGGGCAGGGGATCGTGCAGGCAAGGCGGGCTGCGCTTCCCATAATAAGGGGGCCTGGGTGGCAGACTGCCATACCGGAGGCATGGGAGCAGGCGTCGGCAATTCCTCGGATGGCGGTAAATAACTACGCATCAACGAATGGCTGAAGCGCTGCATCCGCATCCCTACTGACCGGAATGGCTTACGTTGTTCCTCTGGCATTATTCCATATCCCTCTGCACATTAACCTACATCGAACCCATGATGTACGAATTCGATTTCTTCGATAGCAACCGTGTTATTGTCAGTTTTAAAATGCGGACCGCTCCATTTGATCGGATAAGCGTTGCGGAATGCCCATGTCATTAAGGGTAGAGAGGATGCGTCATACATCACCACTGTAATCTGGCGCGTGGCCGATGCAAGATCGCCCTTCAACACATCCATATACCAGTTCAAGAGCGTAAAATCGGTTGAGATGCCGTGTTTGAGTGTGGCTGTACCGGCAGTGACGCGCACAGGCAGTTTGTGGGCAAAGGTGTTTTGACCACCTTCTTTAATATCTTGCGTTTCGACGGTCAGGCTGGGCAGCGTGAACTCGGTAAAAGCTGCGCCATTGATACCGTCCACCGCGACAGCGAACCGAAAACTGTTTTGCACAAGCAGATTAGCGGTCATTGCAACCATAATTAGCGCCTCCGTGCCTTACCACCACGTTCACGGTTACGGCGCAAATCATCCCGCCACAGCTCCCACACACGCTCGGAAACCAGCTTCAGCAGTGTTTCATAATCCATCGGCTGACGGACTGCCGTATCGATGTTTGATTTTGGCTGTTTAGCTGGCATCCACTTCCTGCTTTCCTAAACTGATTGATGACGGGCATGAATGCGGTTAATGGTTTGCACCCATTCGGCCCGTTCGAGATGGGTGAGCGACAAAATATCGTCGCGACTCCATCCCAAATCTCTTGCAATGAATGCTACCTCCTCCTGCAAGCGTTCGAGGGGGTAGCTGACTATTCCCCCAATAAGGGGATTTCCTCTTCAAACTCATGTCCGCAACTGGGGCACCACAAGGTTACTTTACGGGCGCTGACGTCATTAATCTGGCGGTACAAATCCTGTAGATACGCAATATCCGCCGCGAAAAACTTCTCGACCATAACGGGTGTTATTTTTGTGAGTGTTCCCAAGCGGGTAATGACCTGCGACAGCAAAATGATCACCAGATAGGCTTCATTGTTGCGGACACGCGGATCGCGGAGTGGCGCAATTTCGTCGAGGGCAGTTGCCATACGCATACTGCCTTCACGATGCACGTTGCCGCTGTCGTCAACGAAGCCTTTGGGCAGTACAAAATCGAACTCGGTTTGCAGACTCATGCGTAGACTCTCCCTCAACAGCTATCAATAATGCATTGGGATAAGGAGGCATACCCCTTATCCCGATTGGTTATGTCTGATGCCTGCGTTTTAGGTCGCGCGGACAATGCCTTCATGCACAATGGTCAACTCTTCGATACCATAGGCATTCGAGTCGGCCTGTAACTGCGGGCCGTTGACCTTGCTCGGCCAACCATTGACGAAATTCCAACGGGCAATTTCTTTCAACGATTCATCAAACATGATAATGGAACCGTTTTTACGCGCATCGGTGATTTTCCCGTCTTCAACCAGTTTGCGCCACTTCCACATATCCATTTCGGCTGTCACGCCGCGCTTGAGGGTGATTTCACCCCACTTCAAGCGACCGGGGATTTTTTGAATAACTTCCTTACCATCAGGGGTCACAACCTTATGATCAACGACTTCGGTTTCGGAGCCTAAGCCGCTGATTTCGGTGAAATAACCGGTGACAGCGCCCTGTACATCCAGACCAAAATGAAACCCTACTAACGGATCACTTCCACGAGCACCCATTGTCTTTTTCCTTTTCTAAGCTGAATTTCTCAGCGTTAAGTCGAATTGATGTCCGGTCTCAAATATCACGTACAAGACAATCTTACGCGCTGTCGCCATTCCATTGGCTAACGCGGAAGATCACAAATTCTGCCGGCTTCACGGGCGCAATACCAATCTCGACCACCATTTGCCCCAGATCACGGGCTTCGGGCGGGTTGGTTTCGGCATCACACTTGACATAAAAGGCTTGATCGGGAGTAGTGCCGAACAACGCACCGGTACGCCAAACCATCGTCAAGAAAGCGCGTACATCACGGGCGACACGTCCCCACAGGAATTGATCATTCGGCTCGAAGACGACCCACTGAGTGCCGTTTTCAATGCTTTCTTCGATCATGCTAAACAGACGGCGCACGTTGATGTAACGCCATGATGCATCACTGGAGAGGGTACGACCACCCCAAATGCGGATACCACGACCGGGGAAGGAACGAATAACATTTACGCCAATCGGGTTCAATAGATCATGTTCACCCTTGGTCACCTGTACTTCCAAGCCCAAAGCACCGCGTACAATTTCGTTGGCTGGTGCTTTATGGACACCACGTGTGGCATCAGTACGGGCATAAACACCTGCCATATGACCGGAAGGCGGCACGAGGCGGGTACGTCCATTTTTGCCTGTCATATCGGCAATTTCAATCCAAGGGTAATACAGCGCGGCACGGGTGCTGTCATAATTGACCGTATTGCGCCATTCTTTCATTTGCTGCGGCATTATGTTCGGTGGGCAATCGAGAATGGCAAAGCAGTAACGTACCAGTTCGCAATAATCGATGATGGCCTGTTGAACAGCCTGCACACCCTTCATATCAATTTCGCCTGCCTGGAAGCTGGACATCAAATCCGGCACGACAATCATGGTGACGTCGGTCAAAGGTTCCAAACCACCCAAACCACTGCGTTCGGCCACGCTGCCCTGATAATCCTTGAGGGAAATCTGTTTTTCCTTGAGCTTGCCACCGGCTAATGCGAACGAACCGGCAGCAGGAGCCAGATCGGCCTTGCCGACAACCTCAACTGTGACAACCTTGGACCTGGTTTCCAAGACAGTGGCGACGTTATTATCACCTTTGCCAGTGGTCAAACCACCGTAGCTTTCGACGACAGCATTATCAATCTTAATTTGTAGAGTGAATTCACCGCTGCCCTTTTTACCATCACCCTCAGCAGGGGCATCCGGCTTAATATCAACAGTGATCTTGTTGCCGGCAGGGCCGCCTTCACGCGCCTTGAATTGCAGTAACTTGGTGCCTTTTTCGCCATCCGAGTTGATGACGGTGATCGCGGGTTCAGCCGCATCGGGATCAGCCGAAGCGCCAATGGTCTTGACGCTGACGACGTAGCAAATGCTGCCGCCGTTATTGAAGTACCCATAAACTGAGTCCGGTGTATAAGCACCATCCACGAAACCGCCAAAACTTTGCGTATATTGGCTCCAATTGGTGACCAAAGTGGGTTTGCCCACCAGGGATTTACCGGTTTTGGTATCGGCTGCACGTTCGGTATAGCCAATGAACGCGGCGACAGCAGTACCGACCGATTCAATCGGCTTTGTACCCTTATCGACTTCTTCCATATATACGCCGGGGGAGAGATATGATGGCATCCTAAAAGCTCCTTATCTGATTTCGGTTTCTAAAACAAACGGATAATGATGAGATCATCCAGATCGGTAAATAGGCTCCTCCTATTTGGGGTTTTGTGAATCGTCAGGTGCTGATGGGGGCTTTTGGCCCGGTTTCGGCTTGATCTTCAGTTCCTCACGCCCACCCTCATTCAACTCTTGTCGAGCAGGATCATCGGAACTGCCCAGCCGAATGGTCGCTTCTAGCACCAACGGCGCTTCGATACTCAGTTCCACATCCAGTTCAACGGTGGCTGTCAGCATAAAGCCTAAGCGCATCTGGTTATCCAAAACGCCCCATAAATCCACAAGGTTTACGGTGGTGTTGGATGTATCCGCAACCAGCAGCGGAACATCGTGAGTCTGGTAACGCAGCAGCCCTTCACAGTCCCTCGCTTCGAGCGATGAAACCCGCTTGAGCGCGGCCAGCGCACGCCACAAAAGCTGATGCTCGTCTTCAATTTTGCTGGCCCAGGCAGTAACCAAATACGTGAGGTCCATCCGGCGGGGTGCGATACTTGTACGCCCCTGATTGGCGTTGCGGCTGGTGGTCATATCCATGCTGCGGAGTTTGAGGTTTTCGCGGAGATCAAAACACCAACAGTTAAGGGTAGGGCGGCTGAGACGCGCCGACCATTGACCGTTGGGCTGCTCAAACGAAATATCAATTTGATTGGGGGTGATGTTCCCCTTTTGTATTAGTAATTTTTCGAGCGTTTTATTCAAATCGTACAGCACTACATATGTCCTTGAATTTATCTTAACAACAGCACTATTTTGTGTTTAAGGGAGGGCTACAAACGCTCCCCTAGAAAAGCAACAGGTTCTAATCTTCGATCAGACGCCCCATCTTCTGGTGTTCACGGCGGACCGCGCTGCGGATATGTTCACGCGTCACTACCCGACCATTGGCTGCGGCTAAATAGGCTGCGGCCAGGGCCACGTTACGGATGTTGCCACCTGCCAAGCGATACCGTTCGGCCACCTCACCAAAATCCACATCATCGGCGACCGGTGTGCGCGGCGGGAAATGCGCTTCCCACAAGCGCCGACGGTATTCCGCATCGGGGAAGGGAAAATCCACCAAAAAATCCAAACGGCGGGTAAAAGCATCATCCAAATTTTGACGGAAGTTCGTCGCCATGATTACAACACCATCGTAAGCCTCGATCTGCTGCAGCAAGTATGCGATTTCGATGTTGGCGTAACGATCACGCGCGTCTTTGACTTCCGACCGTTTGCCAAAGAGGGCATCGGCCTCATCAAAGAACAGGATGGCGTTGCTGGATTGAGCAGTGGTAAAGATGGTATTCAGGTTCTTTTCGGTTTCACCGATGTATTTGCTGACCACTGCCGAAAGATCGATTTTGTAAAGAACCAAGCCCAAATCTTTAGCGATGACTTCCGCAGAAAGGGTTTTACCGGTACCGCTGTCGCCCGCGAACAAAGCGCTGATGCCCGATGAATTGGGCATGGCATCACCAAAACCCCATTCGTCCTGTACGACATGGCTGTAACGCAAACGGTCGGACATCTCGCGGAGTTGGGTCATCTGCTCCGGTGGCAAAATGAGATCATCCCAGCCGAAACGCGGGACAATGCGCCGTGCTAATGAGCCCAGTTGTAAGTTGGCATGGGCCTGCGCTCCAGCGTATAGATCGGCCTTCTGCATCAGTTCACCGCGTGAAAGTGCCAGATCAACGGCAGTCTGCACCGCGCGAGCGATCTGGGCACGCGTGAAACCAAATTTGGCGCTGGCTTCCTCAAGATCGGTTGGTTGGAGCGTGGTTTGATGCTTACTGATGGCTGTTTCCCAAACATCGTAGCGTTCGTGGTAATCGGGAATATTGAAGGACAAGCGCAGCATCCGGCGCTGACGGTTGACATCGATGGGTTCCCATTCACCACGTGCTGAGATAAAGACTGTCTGGGGATAAGCTGCTAATGACTCCCATAGGGCAGGGGAGGGCATACGTGCTTCATTCAGCGCACTTTCCCAATGATCAACCAACAGCGCCCCATTATTCAAATAGGCTTCGCGCAGTGCGAGCCGCCAATTTTCTTCCAACGGTGTTTCTTTGGCAGCCAGCGCAGCCATATCAACTTGGACGAGCGGCAGCCCTTGGGTGGCACACAAGGCCAGTGCCATTTCGATCTGCCCCATTTCCGCACCACCCTGCATATAAATCAAGGGCGCGTCGGGCATGGCAGCACGGATCGGTTCTGATACGGGTGGCAGCCACATGGCCGGGTCGATGTGACGCACTTGTACTGTGTGCAGCAGCCGTCCATCCAGATGATTATCACCCAACAAGTAACCGGTAATGCGATGGTCAACCCGTACATGATGCGCCAAAAAGCTGGAATGAGGACGGGATGCATCGGGTATACAGGCGACTAAACGATGATGGCGAAGAGGCATTTCGGGACTTAAACGCTGCCAAACGGCAAAACGCTCAGCCACGTTGCCGCCCAACAGGTTCATCATCAAATTGACGGTTGGGTGACGCTGCGAGACATCATCCTGCAAATAGGCATAAATGCGTTCATAGCGCAGATCAAACTCCGGCGCGAGGCTCAGCAGCAAAATGATGCTGTCCAGGGTATTCAGACCGAAGGAAGCTGCCAAGCGTGAGAAGGGATTATCGCTATTTTGGAAGTCGAGTTCAGGTAATGTCAAAGTACCCGCAGGCCAGGGTGTGGTCAGCGGGGCTTGTTCTAAATAACCAGACACCTCATCTTCTGAAATGACGAGGCCATGCAACGTGCTGGCAGGATCACCGCCGGACTGCTGCACAACCGTAAAAGCATCACGAATAAACCGGTCTATTTCCCGAAGTGATGTCTGTAAATAATCCCACTGCTTAATATTCATGGGCGAAATGGCCTGTCGTGTTGGCGCGAACAGAGAATGTAACGATGACCGACATACTTTATTTTCAGCGTAACACAAAAGGTAAAGACACTTCCTTAAGGAAAGATCCAAAAGGCCTCATTGTCGGGAAATAAGCGTTTCAATCTGTTATAAAGCCAACCGGGAATTCACATTTCTCATCTTCAGAGGGCAGTATCAACTTTAAATTTCCATCATTACACAGCATTTTGACGCATGTCATTATGAAAAATTCAGTAATTTGTAGCGAAATATTTTACAAAGCGATAAAATACACATTGCCTTCTATTTAATAGCTATTATTATAAGTAAGGGGAATTAAAATGTCTTCACAAGGCGATCTTTCACTCCTCAACGACCCTGTAGCTCAAACACTGCTGACTTCAACCCACATGGCATGTTTAGCCTACGTCTGGGACGACGGGACACCCCGCGTCGTACCCCTCTGGTTCCACTGGAATGGTAAAACGCTGGTACTAGCAGGCCCTTCCGAAGCCCCCAAATTTCACGTCATCGTGAACAATTCCAAGGTCGCCATCACCATTGATGGTGAAACATGGCCTTATAAAGCGCTGTCCATTCGCGGAACAGCCGCCGTCTCTGTGGTTGATGGTATGGTGCCGGAGTACGTGCTTTCGGCTGAACGCTACTTTGGCGAACAGGGCGGCAAGGATTGGGTGAACATGGTTAAGAGTCTGTCCCTGCCATTGGCACGGATTGAAGTCACGCCCGAATGGGTGGGGATTCTGGATTTCGAGCAACGCTTCCCCAGCGTCATCGCCAAAGCAATGGCACGTGCGGCTGGTGCAGGTGGCTAGGTTACATCTATAGCTATTTCCATACATCACCATCTAATTTGGATCGCAGGATTGTCTAACGAAGTGGGCGATTTCACGAGGAAATAAATATGTCCCAAAAAATCTATAAGTTATGTTTAATTCGAGGCTACACTGAAGCCTATTTCCAGCTCTCTAAAGAGGCCAAAGATAAACTTTGGCAACAAGTAGGTCAAGTCATTGAAAAAGCAGGGGCGAAGATGGCTACTCCTTACTACAACGCTCGCTGGTCGAATGACAAATATATGACCTTCTTTACAATGGAATATCCGGATATTGAATCAGCTATCGCGGATACTAATGGGGTGGAAAAGGCAGAATTGTTCCGTTATATGGTCAGCGAAACCATTTTGGGCATTGAAGAGCCAGCAGCCCCAACTTAATTTGGATAGCCCTGACGGCTCACTCATCATTTTAGGCCGTAGTTTGGAGAGGGTATTGATCGCCCAAACCCTCTCCATTGCGGCGAACAGAGCCGGGTAACTTAATTGGCTTCGGCTTCGTCCTCATCCTCTTCATCTCTTTTATCTTCAGCAAGATGGAATTGATGCAGCAAGCGGTGGAGAATGGGGGCGATCAACACACCAACCGAGACAAGGAAAACGATGCCTGAAAACAGCGCGTAGAACGAGGCGAACAATTTACCTGCGTCAGTATGTAACTGATCAACTGGCCCCATGCCACCCAACAACATGGCAGCGTTGAGCGTGGAATCAATCCACGACATACCTTCAAGCACACGATAACCGAGGATACCGATCAACCACGAAACAGCGACCAACAGCAAGGCCGCACCTGCAAATCGTCCAAGACGAAACAGGAAGGCACGACGGGGAAGCAACTGCTGACGACGGTGTTCAAACATGGTGACGATTATAGTCCTGCCACGCCATTTTTAGCGATCACTTTGCAACATTGGACATCACCATGCGACAGGGTAAGCGCGTGGAAGTGCGTAAACGACGGTGGGGTAGGGCAATAAAAGAGGTGCGATGGGCATTTACAGTCTGAAGCACCAAAACGGCTGATGGGAATGGTCATATTCGGGAACGTGGTGAGAACCGAAGCCCAGACATGTTCATAGGGTGTTTCGCTGGCAAGATACCAGATTTCCTCGATGGGTGCCACTTGCTCCAGATAATCAATATGCCAATGGAGACGTTTTTCCTGAGCGAGATGGTGCTTCAAACGTCCACTTAAACCACCCGCGCCAAAAGCACTACCTACATAAGCGTACCAGCCGACGGCGAATGGAAACGTACCCAAGCGCCCGATGGTCAACGCGGCTGGAGCGGAGAGAGGCAGCATAAGAATATAGGTGCCGCGCGAGTGTGGTGGCTGCTGGTCGGACATGTTTTGAAGCACTTTGTAAGTTTCCCTGTAAAGCTGGATTTTAACGCAGAGTTGCAATCCATTGTGGCTATAGGATGGTGGCGGTCTGATGCCCCGTGACGATAAAATCAGGCTTCTTCCTTCTATAGTTCACCTGTGAGGCCACCCATGACCGGATTAGCTGATTTTGAACTGCGTAGTACACCGGGATTATTTAACCGGTTGGACAGCTCGGGCCGGAAACTGGGCTTCAAGGCCACTTCGGCGGAGGAAGTAGCAGAATGGCAGGCAACCCTGAGAGGAGAAGTCGGGCATTTGTTGGGGGCATTCCCAACCACCAAATGTGAACCGAAAACCGCGCTGGTGGAAAGCATCAACACACCGGATTTCACCTGTGAACTGATGGTTCTGCAAACGATTGAGGGCGAATTTATGCCCATTTATGTGCTAACGCCACACAGGGCCGAGAAACCGTATAAGCCGGTGATCGCTCTGCACGGACACGGTACATGGGGCGCGAAAAGTTTGGTGGGTTTAGCAGACAGCCCAGCCGAAGAAGATTATATCCGCAACTATAAGGCGGATTACGGGCGGCAGATCGCACGGGCGGGCTATCAGGTGTTTGTACCCGCGCTGCGTGGTTTCGGCGTGCGGATGGAAGACCGCGAACTGCAAACACTCAAGAATGGTGGGGCAGATAACGAAGGTGTGTGGTCGTGTCAAGAATTGGGCCTGAATGCGCTGCTGTGCGGGCAGACATTGATGGGCTTGCGGGTGTGGGATGTGATGCGGCTGATTGATTATATTTATACGCGGCCAGATATAGAACGTGAGCATCTGCCATGCGTGGGTTTATCGGGTGGAGGGACAGCTACCATGTACGTCACTGCGCTTGATCCACGTATCACCAGCGCCTATATCAGTGGGGCGATTAATACCTTCCGTGACTCGATAATGTCCATTCCACACTGCGTCTGTAATTATGTGCCGCATCTGCCCGAATATGCTGAAATGGCCGAGGTAGCAGGCTTAATCGCGCCACGCCCGTTGATGGTCGAAAACGGGGACGAAGATCCCATTTACCCAGACTTCGGTGTGAAAGCGGGTGTGGACACGCTGCGAAAAATTTATACGGCTGTTGGGCATCCTGAGCGGTTGACGACACATACTTTTCATGGTCAACATCGATGGGACGGTGGGCCAGTCGCCGAGTGGTTGGGAAGGCAGTATAATTGAACCACCAAGAACGCCAAGTTCAAGGCAGAGGGTTTTAAGTGAAATGGGACAGGTCGAATTTGGCTCAACTGCCCCTTTGGCCCATCGCGAAACGGGGCAAGTGGAGGATGCCGCAGGCCTGAGCAGGCTCTAAACTGAAGTTTGATGAGAAACCTGCAAGGAGAAAATGTCATGATTGATAATCCTCTATCCCTTTCACGAGACGGATTGACGGCGCTTTCGGACGAGGAACTGGCACAAAAGATCAAAGAAGCGCTCGAACAAATTGATAAGATAAAAGAAAAAGGCGAAGATGTGAGCGTGCAGGAAAAAGTCTACGAGACGTACGTGAGCGAGTATAACCACCGCTCGAACGGGGATGTCCCAACCAAACCACACGGTATCAAGATCAAGTAACATCTCCGATTCGTTCCACTACTTCCCTATTTCGAATCCCCCCACCTCTCCTATGAAACTATAGCCACCGTACCTGAATGATTTCGGTGGCTTACTGTTATTGTGAAGACACTTGATAGACAGTAGACCGCGTTCATTAGGGAAAGGTAAACATCATGCGCTGCGCAATCTGTGGAAAAGATGAAGCAACCCTTACGAGCCGTTTATGTCTGCGGTGTTACATCACGACACGCGGTCGTACGCTTGATCCAGAGCCACTGTATCCGGGCGATATGGTGGAAGTGGTAAAGCCGGATATGAATATGGGGCAGCGCGGCTTTGTTGTACCGTGTCCATCACCACGACAGACAGCCGATGTTTGGGTACGGATTAAGCCTAACCGTGACAGTGATCCTTATTATGTGCCCTATGCGCGAGATGATGTGAAACTATTCAGCCGGATTGAAGCGCGATAGCAGTAAGCCGTTAGCAATTAACTCGATACGGAAGAGGTGTGAAAGCGCCTCTTTTTGATTCAGAACTGTCGTCACAGCCGTCAGTGGCTATGGGCTTTTGGCAATTCGCAGTTAGCAATTAGCAGGGTAAGGTGGTTTTTGCAATATTTGCCAATCGATTGAGGGAGAAATACGACAAAAGCAGCAAAAGCGGCAAATTCGGCGATTGCCATTAGAGACATGATTTATACAAAAGGGTCAAAATTCGCCCTCCTGCAAGACACCATCCGGGTTCTGACGAACCAACCCGAAATGAGGATGTTAAGGTGCGGCGGGTTATCGGAAAGGCGTACAGCAGTACATCCCTAAAGCCCTATAGCAATAATAATGGATTTAGAAAGCCAATGGGTTACATTTTGGAAGACCATTTTGTAACTCTATCGAAGCGTTGGCGACAACTTTACAGGCGAGGATTTAGCAAAAAAGGTTATTAGAGGGTTTAAAAACGGTTTGCCGACAAACTTAAATTAAACCTTATATATAAGACTTTTAAGCAGTTCAGTGATGCATCAGATGGCTACTGTTGCTACCACCCAAGTGGGTGGTCGAAAAAGGGTAAGCCGCTTCATTAATAATCAAAAGATCAGCCTTAAGGTAAAGGAGGATCACAAAAGACAGAGCAGAAGGAGAAGAAAATGGCAACAAGACTTCGACAACCGCCCAGCAGGGGCAATCAACCCAGTCACCTACCAGTAAAGCACGGGAACGCACCAGCAGCAATTCGTAACGAATTTCGTTCGATAAGATCCGATAACTGATTTCCGAGAGCCGTATGTCATATACGGGTAAGACTGCCATTCAGTGGTGGAGGAAACGATTTGCTGAATGTACCCCACCCCAAACCCCAGATCAGCAACATTCGCAGGTTCACTCTGCTGATAGCCGAAGCGTCTTTACGACACGACAGTTTTGGTCGATTGAGGGAAAAGCTCATTAGACTGTAAAAGTGTCGTCTCGTGAACCGAAGCATCAGGGAGGGGGGAAATACAAAATTCGGCTCTCGTTTTTATTTAGATCAAATCTAGTGTAGTGTTGGACCAGCGGCTGAGGCAGGCCTCAGCCCTACAATATTTCATCGTTTTAAAGATAAAACATGCGATGATTAGCCTGTTTTTTGATCACTCCAGATAAGGCGGATGCGTGTGCCTTTGCCGATGTGACTTTTAATGCTAAAGCGCGCGCCGATCCTGGTGGCGCGTTCCTGCATATTCGTTAAGCCAAATCCAGAATTTACAGTGGTGGTATCAAACCCCTGACCTTTATCGGCTATCACAAGCGCGGTGTAGTTATCCGTTTGCCTGAGTCTTATGGAAACAGCGGCGGCCTGCCCGTGTTTTAGAACGTTGTGAAGACCTTCCTGTGCAATGCGATAAAAAGCGACCTGTGCATCAGGCGAAAGTAACAACTCATTATGGGCATGAACATCAAACGAGACTCTGGATTCCTGACGCGATTGGGCGGCATAGGCAAGCTGTGTTAGTAAACCCGACAGTGGGGTTTGGATGATATTTTCAGGACGCAATTCCCAAAGGAGCGTCCGCATTTCGGCCATTGCACCCCGTACCATTAAGTGAAGCTGCTCGATCTGTTCGAGTGCCTTTTCGGGGTTTTTCAGCAACAAGCGAGGAAGCATTTCACTGATCACGCTAGAGGAAAAAAGCAATTGGCTGACATTATCATGTAAATCACGCGCCAAACGATGGCGTTCTTCGATCACGGCTAAGGTTTGTGTTTTTTCGGCTAAGCGCGCACGCTCTACGGCCTGAGCGCACTGAAAGACCAAGGATGTAATGAAGGTTCGCTCATCTTCGGTGAAGGTCTTGTCCTCTGAAAAGAATAGGCCAATTACACCAAAGACTTCTGAGGCCACTACCAAGGGTAAAATAACCGAGCCGCCGCCCGCGAAATGGGTAAATTGTTTCGTGATAGGATAAGCCGCTTCACGCTGGTCGGCAGTCGTGAACCATAAAGCCCGATTTTGCTTGACGACGTTGGTGAAGGGATAGGTAGGATCGGCTTGAAAAGTATCCCAGAGAGCGCGTTCTTCGGATGACAAGGGCGCGTTTTCATATAACCGTGTAAAGGTATTTTCACCGGCATGATAAACATAAATATTGCCCGCTACTGCGCCAAAATGGTTCGTGAGGTGGTTCACCGTTATTTGCGCCACATTTTCCAGCGTGACGGCTTGAGCAAGGTCCGCCGTCAGTTGATAGCGGGCATAAAGGGCAACTTCAGCTTGTTTGCGCTCGGTTAGATCACGGATCACAGACAACATAAACTGGCGCTGCCCATGCTGCGCTACAAATCCGGCACGGGCTTCCACGATTCGTATCATGCCATCTTTGCGCCGTACGGTCGATTCATAAAAAGGTAATTCATGCGGTGTGTTAAAAGCCAATTTGTAACGCTCGAGGCTTCGCTGGCGCGTTTCTTCAGGATAGATAATCACAAAGCTATGCCCGATGACTTCTTCAGCCGAATATCCGTATAGATGGAAGTAGGCTTCGTTCGCCACCACAACAATGCCGTCGGCATCCGAGATGACCATTGCATCGCTGGCATTCTCGAAGGCAATGCGGAAGCGTTCTTCGGTCTGAATGAGGGATTCGGATAAGTGCTTGCGTTCGTCGATGCTGAGTGTGCAACCGACCAACCGTATCAACTGACCCTCGTCATTGTATAGAATGCGACTCTTGTCCCATACCCAAATATAATGTCCATCTTTGTGGCGTACGCGATACTCAACCGAATGGATCGGGGCATGTTCCGCCAACATCTTTTGAAGTGATTCCTGAACACCTGCAAAATCATCGGGATGCATTTGATCCTGCCACCATTTTCGTGTGTTCGGTACTTCGTTGGGCTGATAGCCAACAATTTCATATAAGCCGGCTGAACGATAAGCTGTGCCTGTGACTGCATCCCAATCGTAAATGGCTCCTTCCAAGGCTTCGGTGACCAGCCGAAAACGATCTTCGCTCATCCGCAGGGCTTTTTCGGCCTCAGCCTGTTTGATGATCTGAGATGCGAGCTGGCGTTCATGCCGTTTTAGCATTTCAAACAGGGCAATAATGGCTAACCCAACCACGATATAAAATGAGACGGATACAGCGTCGTTTAAACTCTCGAACTTAAGCTGTAAAACAGGAATACCAAAAAAGAAGTTGCCTAAGAAAGCGCCCAACGCCAACACCAACAAGGCCGGAAAACTCCCGCTGTACCATGCGGTAATCAAAACGGCCAATAGAAAAATAATGTATTGGCTGCGATTTCCAAGCACCGGTTGTAAAAGCAAACGCACGGCCAGCACGATGATGAGACTTAAGAAAGCGACACCATAGCGGCCGATTAAGCTATCTGAATTGAAATGGCGAAGGGCAAACCGTTGAATCATTAACACAATATCCTTGCTCATAGGGACTTGATTGGTAATATCCTCACGTTCAAGCAAGCAAAGCCTATTATATCCGCAGCGTTTGTTGTTGGGTCAACCTGATATGACCTATGTGCTAACACGAAAATAAGCGTCCATGTCGATTCATAATGAATACAAGAAGGGCAGGGGAAGGTGTTACAGGTGGTCATTATAGGAAAACGTTCGTTCCGCCAACAAGCGATTGAGGCGGCTTTTATGCGACCATTCATTTAAAGGGGTTAGAGAGCTTAGCTGCCACTCATATTGATGGTTTTATTGGCAGTTTGTGACGAATTTTATGAGAGAAAAGCGTGAAATATACGGGATGGTTTGATGGTGCTTGACAAGGTTAATTATCTATGTAATTATTTTGCAAAAAACGGGTTAATTTAATCGTATAAGGAATGATAATGAACGGCCTGATTGATGCGTCGCCCACCGCTGTACAGCACCATGAGGGTTCAGCTATTTTTTATTACGGGGTTCAGCCCCATAAGATTCAATACTTACCCCCGCACACTGAATTCACGGTGGTCTACAGCCCCAAAGAGGGTGATGGTTGGCAGCTGGTTAAGTACCGCATGTTCCCCAACGACGGCGGCATGGCTGTCACCGCGCGGCGCGAATTAGAGTCTAACGAAATTTCTCATTTTGAAATGCTGCTGAAAAATTCCAAACATGACACTGGTACGTCACCTGTGGTGGACAGCGCCAGCGTATAACGGCTGATCAGCCCATATGCATCAGGCGCAGTATCAGATATAAAACGGCGATTCCGATCATCAATAGGGTGATGATCAGCGCCCAATTGATGCCCGGTAAGAGTTTGTGTGAATCGCGGCGCGCTTGACGGCGCATCCAACGATCAATTTCACTTTGTTTCATCCATTATTCCTTATTCATAAACAATCAAATTGTGTTCGGTCAAGCCAGCCGAGGATTAGGCCGGTTTTGTCGATTGGTCAGGCACTCCGCTTGATTTGATAGAGAGAATGCCGTTTGCGGGCTGCCAAATTGGTCTTGTCGATCACGCGGAAACGACGGCAAGTGGTGGTGCGCTTTTCAAGTGGATGATGGTGGCTGAGATAGTGCCTATAAGCCTGCTCATGCGGACTGCTGCTGGTGGGTGGAACGCGGCGAGGCCTCTTGAGATTGGTCATCAGTGGAATACCAAGGGCAGCAAGCAGCGCAAGTAATGTTACACCCGTAACAATAATACTGATCCAATTACCGAAGAAAGCAGCCAAGACATATGCCACCATATTTACAACTGCAATCAGCAGAATAGCGAGAATTGAATAGGGATGATATTTAGACCAAGCATTAAGGCGGTTTATGCGGGTTTCCCGAACTAGAAATATCAATAAGTCAACTAATCGATCCATAATGCCTCGCTTTACGGTCCGTGTTTTGTATCTCAGGTCGAGTTACATTGAGACAATGGCGTTTATCTATGACTTAAGGCTATCGTATTCCTATACAACGGCTGCTACATAGTGTTAAATATCATGTTCTTGAATAAGCACTTATTTACCGAGACATGGCTACCATCTCATAGCTCAGGTCTAACCTCGTCATCCCAACCCCACATCAGCAACGTTCGCAGGCTCACTCTGCTGATAGCCGAAGCGTCTTTACGACACGACAGTTTTGGTCGATTAAGGGAAAAGCGGAAGGCTCTGAGAGCCTTCCCTACGGGAGAAAAACGCATAAGACTGAAAAGTGTCGTCTCGTGAACCGAAGCGTCAGAGAAGGGCTTTAATGGACTCTGATCGGGTAGGAGTATTATGTATAGAACGGATCATAAAAGGCCAAAATAGATACTTGTACCTGTGGTTACTATCCCCGAACGTCAAATTAACCATAAGGGTCGGGTACAGTTCTGGCAAGCTGTTCGGCTTCCATCGCGTGGGCATACTGCATGGTGGTTTCGCCGCGTTTGTGGCGGGCGATTTTTTGAGTGGTGTGCAGCGCGACACCTTTATCCAACAAACTGGTGACCAGTGTATGACGGGCATCATGCGGCATGGCTTCGTAGGGGCGCATGAGGTCGTAAATTGTACCGGAGGCAATGGGTTTATCAGGTTTGAGTTTGCCAGCTTTGTTGACGGCGCAGATCACATACACACGGACAGCACCGTTTGCCGCAGCCGATTGAACAGCCCGCCACTGCATCAAAATTGATTTGAGATCACCCAGCATCGGCACTTCGTCGGACTCGTTTTTAGCGCGCCTTTTACCACCCACCACTTTGATGACACTGCGTTCAAAATCGACACGGGCCCAGGTCAACTGGCGCAATTCTTCGCGGCGCAATCCAGCGAAAAAGAGCAGGGCATATAAGGCCGCATTACGACCTCTGGCAAGTGGGGTAGGGGCATCAGCATGGATAGCGGCCCAAACGGTCGCCGTGTCGATACGTTTGCCTGCCCGTTTGCGTTGATTACTGCCTCCCCACATCGGATCAATCTTGTAATGCTTGAGGGCCTGTAACTGACGCAGATACAAGGCGGCTGTCTCGTCTGAACTGCCCGCGATGGCTTCGACGACTTTACGGAGATGTGAGAGCATATTTTGTAGGGTGACGCGGCTGTAGAGATCCTTAACGGTTTGGAAAAAGGCATCGACATAAACGACTTCAAAGTTAGCGGCGTTCAAGTTATGTTGGGCACAGAAGGTCATCCACAATTTTTCGGTGCGGTTGTATTGGTCAACTGTGGAGGCTTTGCGTCCGGCACGACGCAGAATATCAAAATTGGCGCGGGTAATTTCTTCAGCCGTCAGCGCGGAGAGGGCAGGGCGGTACGGTTGGAGATCGGTGGTCGTCATTAAAAGTTGTCCTTTTTCCTAGTGGGATTTGGTTCTCATGGCTGAGCCTGCCCCCTATTTTTGAGGGATACTCGTTTTTGGCACGCTCCTTGAAACAGCAGGTGTTTGCAGTGATGAGAGTAAGGGTGATTTAACGACTACTCTCTACTCGACCTCAAAAGCAGTTCCTCAAATCCCCTCGTTTTAAATCATTCAGAAGCCATTTGCATAATACCAATGCTCCCCTATCTCCCCAACCCTCTTTCCCCATTGCATGGAGCAAGAAGGAGCAAAACAACATCCCGTCAGAGATCATGTGACATAGAGACTGTTGCAATCCGAATATTCAAAAGGCTTCCCAGATGTTGTTCAACCGACATAACGTGCCATGTCCATCTGTTTTATCAACGGTCAATTACTGACTAAAAACTGTATTTTAGTCAGTAAAAATCAGTATGTCAAATAGACTTTTATTGGGCGCTTTTAGCTGTTACGAGGTGGCAAGGTGATCCCAAGGTTCCATTCCGAGTAGGGGCAGCGGATGGATAACTGTCGCTTATATTTTTTGTTCATGAGCGCCCGCTTAAACCATTTCATATCTTTTACATCTTTTGTTTATGCTCACCTAACATAGAACTCGAATATTTCTCATCCATTGCGATTAATGTAGGGTCTAGCAGGCAGAAATCATGCCTCAATCAATTTAACGTCAGGGGATATAGAGAAGAGGAAAGTTATGCGTAATAGTCATACCAAGCGGGCGGTCAGCATTGTTGCCGCCATGCTTATGTTGGTGTTCGGCTTTGTGCTGGGCAGCTCGGTGATGAGCGCAGCCGCCAGCACCGCGCCAGTCGTCGTGCAGCAAGCGCCTGTTGCACCTTCCACTGATAGCGAACGGTCGTTCTCGGCGATCTACAATCAGGTCAGCCCGTCGGTTGTTTCGATCAATGTGAGCGGAACCAGTTCGGACGGTTCACAATTCCAAGCGGCTGGTACAGGTTTCGTAATTGACCAACAGGGTCATATCGTCACCAACGACCATGTTGTCGATAGCACCAGTTCAATTGAAGTCAATTTCATTGATGGCACGATTGTTAAGGCAGATGTAGTCGGTGTTGACCGCGACTCTGATCTGGCTGTTATCAAAGTCGATGTTCCAGCTAATGAATTGAAACCCGTCTCACTCGGCGATTCAGACAAGCTGTTTATCGGTGAAACGACACTTGCTATTGGCAGTCCGTTTAACCAACGCTGGACACTGACCACCGGCATCGTCAGCGCTTTAGACCGTACGATCTCCGGCCAGACACAATACTCGGTTGGCTCGGCAATTCAGACTGACGCAGCCATTAACCCCGGCAACAGCGGTGGCCCCCTGCTCAACCTTCAAGGTGAAGTCATCGGTGTAAACTCGCAAATCCTGAGCCAGAGCAACAGCAGTTCGGGTGTGGGTTTCGCTATCCCGATCAATCTGGTCAAACGTGTGTCACAGGAAATCATCAATAACGGTAAGGTTCAATACAGCTATCTGGGTATCAGTGCCGCTTCCGGCATCGACCTTGGATTGATTGAAGCGCTGCATGTACCGAACAACACTCAAGGTGTGGTGATTGGTGATGTCCAAGCGAATGGTCCGGCTGCTAAGGCTGGTTTGAAGGCAGCGGCTGTCGGCAGTTCGCGCTCGGCAGAACCGACTTCAGCCGACATCATCACAGCTATTGACGGTCTGAAGATTACGGACATGAGCGGCCTGATTACCTATCTGGCAAACAAGACTCAGCCCGGACAAACCATCAACCTGACCGTTCTGCGTGATGGGAATGAAATCAATGTTCCGGTTACTTTAACGGCTCGACCAGACACCAGCATCAACTAATCACCCCGGTTAGAAGCTCAATTAATCCCGGCTTACTTTAATGAAGTCGGGATTTTTGATTCTCCACATTCATATATGAATACTCATTTGAGGGAGGAAAAGGTCAATAGTTAAGAAATAATAAATTAATTACGAATCATTAAAATCATCATTGACACAAAATTGATATAGGCTGTAGATTATATATATCAACAAGCAGTCATCAATTATACGAAAGCAGAGAAACATGTTCGCCAATCGCTTTATGCACAAAGATGAAAAAGGCCAGACCGCACTCGAAACCGCTATTATCTTGATCGCCTTTGTGGTGGTCGCATCCGTATTCGCCTTCACTATTCTGTCCGCTGGTTCATCGTCAACGGAAAAAGGCAAGCAGGCTATTCAGGCCGGTTTGGAAGGCGTGCAGTCATCCATGAGCGTCAAGGGTTCGATCATCGCTAAAGGCGCAAGCGGCAATGTGACCGACGCTATTTTCACTGTTTCACTGGTTGCAGGTGGTTCACCTGTTAACTTGGCCGCCAGCCCCAAGGAAGTCGTGGTCGGCTACAAAGATCAGGCTCAGTTCGTCAATGATGTTCCCTGGACCATTACCTGGATTGTCAGCAAGCAAGCTACGCCTGATGACATGCTGGAAGAGGGCGAATTGGCCGAGTTCACCGTCGATCTGAGCGGCCTCACCACCAAATTGGCAGCTAACACAGCCTTCAACCTCGAAATCAAGCCGCCGAAGGGTGCCGTTTTGAACCTCAACCGCACCACACCCGCCGCGATCCAACCGGTGATGGATCTGAACTAAGTTTCAACAGCAGTTCCGGCACGGCCACCAAATTCAATATCTTCCGAAACACTCCTAGGACTGAGGTCAACGCAAGTTGGCCTCGGTTCGTTTTTGGTGATCGGCAACATTATGCTATGGGTATCTTTGGTCATCATTTGAATAGTTGAGGATTAACCAATAAGAACGAAAGGTTGGGGATAATGGCGTTATAAAGCTGATTAGGGTTGTACAGTGAGTACAAGGATACAATCGCATATTGATTTGCAGAAAGCCCCCATGTACAGCCCTTCGTCACCGCATCAACATGAACGTGGTCAAGCCGCCCTCGAAACGGCCATCATCCTGATCGCATTCGTCATCGTTGCTTCAGTCTTCGCCTTTACCATTCTGTCTGCCGGTTCGTCTTCGACCGAGAAAGGTAAACAGGCCATTGAAGCGGGTTTGGAAGGTGTTCAATCAACCATGAATGTTAAGGGTTCATTGATCGCAACCGGAACCAGCCCTCATGTCAACTCGATCATGTTCACTGTATCACTTATCGCCGGCGGAACCCCTGTCAATCTGAGCGCTACCGCTAAAGCTGTGGTCATCGGCTACAAGGATCAAGACCAGTTCGTTAATAATATCAATTGGACGATTAGCTGGATTGTCAGCAAACAGGCCACGCCAGATGATTTGCTGGAAGCTGGTGAATTAGCCGAAATCACCGTCGATCTGACCAGCCTCAATCCCCGACTGGCTGCGAATACGGCCTTCAATTTGGAAGTCAAACCGCCGAAGGGTGCCGTACTGGACATCAATCGCACCACGCCAGCGGCTGTCGAAAAGGTGATGGATCTGAACTAAACGAAGCCAACCTTCAATCCGCGTTAAAGCCGGGATTAACACCGGCTTTTTATCTCTCAGCCCTAGCCTTTTCGATCTCATATAGACGCGCACGTTCGAGTGATTGGGCACATTGTTGGGCCAAAGCCACAAAGAAGGCTTCCTCACCGGAGCTGCGGGGCTTCTCGACGGCAAAACTCAGATTAAAACCGCCGATAATTTGGTCATTCACTTTAAGTGGAATACAAATGGTTGATTGGCTGCCGTTGCGCTTTATGGCGTCGGCAAAGTGCGGGTACAACTGCACATATTGCTCATAAGATTCGATCCAGACAATCAAGCCTGTGCGGACGGCATCATTCAATGGTCCCTGAAGATCCAACGGCGTACGGCGATATTTTTCAACCGTCTCCGGCAATAAACCTCTTAGATTGAGAAGTTCGAGCATCGTTCCGTTTTCGACTAATAAGGCCACTGTACCCAAAAGCCCATTTAATGCTTTTAGGGCACGATCAACGACTACCTCAGCAATTTCATGGGCGGTTAGCGCCTGTGAAAACGCACCACTCAATTCCAAGAGGAGGTCAATGCGCTGTTCACTCAACTTGCGTTCGGTGATGTCGCGGGCAATGGCCTGTACGGTTCCATCATCCAACAACCTGGAACTCACTTCTACCGTTACCAATGTGCCATCTTTGCGGATCATTTCACGTTCAATCAGCAGGGTTTTTCCCTGTCGAAGTTCAGTGTCACGCAGGGGCTTATCGGGCGGGATAACGAATAAATCCAACATATTCTTTTGCAAGATCTCATCGCGGGTATAGCCGAGCAGCTTGCAAGCAGCTGAATTTGCCTCAATGTAACGGCCATAAGGATGGACTATCAGAATGACATCCGAAGCCTGTTCGATCAACATCCGGTAGCGGGCTTCGCTTTCCTGAAGGGCCTTTTCGTTCAGTTTGCGTTCGGTAATGTCGCGGAAAACCAGAATAACCCCCATCAGATTATGATTTTCATCAAAGATCGGCGCGCCGCTGTCATCAATCGGGATTTCAGCACCCGATTGTGTGACGAGCAGAGTGTGATTCGCTAAGCCGATGATGTTTCCTTCACGCATGACCTTTGACACAGGACTTTCGACCGTTTCACGCGTGTCTTCATTCACAATACGAAAGACCTGATCCAAAGGTTTACCCACAGCGTCTTGATCGTTCCAACCGGTCAACGATTGGGCAATGGGATTCATAAAGTTGATTCTGCCATCAGCATCCGTGGCAATTACGGCATCCCCGATGCTGGTGAGCGTAATCCGTAAATGCTCCTGCTGGTTGCGAGCCTCGTCATACAAACGGGCATTGTCGATGGCAACCGCAACCTGCGCGGCTAAACCTTCGACAATCCGTTCGTGCCGGTCATTGAACATATTGAGTTCAGAATGTCCCAGAAAAATACCACCGACGACTTCCCGTGAATGCGAAATAACCGGTACCGCCAACAAACTCCTCGTTGGGCGATACCCATCCGGCATATCAAATATCGGCAGTTTATTGGTATAGCGAGGGTCCTGACGAACGTCAGCCAGATGATTTTTCTGACCATCTCGCAAGGTGGTAGCAAAGACTTCGTTCGTGCGGGCGATGGGAAAGCGCATAAATATTTCAAGCGGCGGGCCGGAAATGGCCGACACACTATACTTTCCATGTTCGTCAAACTGATTGGCGAGATACACACCGTACTCCGCACCCGTTACATGAGCGGCCGCATCGATGACGGTATATCGTATTTTTTGGGGATCAAGTTCGCTCGAAAGCGCCTGCCCAACCTGATGAACCGTTTCGAGAATTTCGTAATTCTCCAACAATGCCAACTCGGCACGTTTTTGACGGGTTATATCACGGGTGATAACCAGAACGGTGTTCACATTGGATGAATTTTCATCAAATTCAGGAACCATGCGCGATTGAAACGTCCATTTGGTCCCGGCAACCGTCACACTATATTCAATGGTTTTTTCGACACCTTTTTTAAAGACATCCTGTAACGTGCCTTCCCACAATGGCAGGATGATTTCAGGCGTTCCCATTTCACGGCTGGTTTTGCCAATATAATCTTCGGGCGGGATACCCGTCGCCAGTTTCACCGCCGAATTGACATAGATATGCCGTAAGTTACGATCAAAACGGGCGATTACCGGATGGGGAGGTACGCCCATTAAAGCCTGGATTTCGCGGTCGCGGTTGCGAAGTAAAACCTCTAGCTGGCGATATTCAAGTACCCTGGATTTGAGATTTGCAATCTCGCTGCGTAATGCTTCATTTTCCTTTTTCAGTTGCTCGACAGCTTCATTTTCATAAGCCATAAAACCCTCGAACTACCTATAAACAAAGCTATAAACGCCTATGAATAAACCTTAACCAGTATCTACCTAAATGGTTAAAAGCTCAACACAAATTAATGGCCCAATGGTCAGGGTAAATAACTAATGGTACAAGTCTAACCCCCTCATCCCAACCCTTCTCCCCCGCACGCAAGGGAGAAGGGCTTTAGGACACTCTTTTTGGGCGAAAAATAGTGTGCAGAGAGGGTTACAAAAGATCACAACTCACACTTGCACCACTGGTTAAATATCGTTTTCCCTATGGAACATCGACGATGAAGTATTCTGCTGCACTCCATGCGCCACAACTGGCGGCAGTCGCATCCGAACAAGCGCGCACATGCCAATAATAAGGGCCATCGGATAAGACCACCTGAAATGATAATTTGCTGCCTGCATTGTAGGTGGAGGCAAGGCTAAAGAGGGCGTTATTGGCAACCTGTACTTCATAGCGAACCGCACCGGCGACACGGTTCCATGTCAGGGTCGGTTTATTAACCGTGAAGAAATTTCTAGGGGGTGCATCATTAGCGGCTGAATCGACCACCAGCATACGGGGTGTACTCCAACTGGAGCTGGCTATACTGCTCAGCGCGCGCACCTGCCAATAATAAGTTCCTACCAGCAGCGGCGTTACAGGACGGTAGGTGGTGACATTGGCGCTGATCACGGTCGTCAACGGCGGATTGTGTTGATCAAGCCGCATTTCATAGCGCGTTGCCAAATGAACCGCGTTCCAACTAAAAACAGGCTGCGACTCAATAACATGGGCACCAGAGAGCATAATGGGTGTCGGTGTTTGCGGCGCGATGGTGCGGATGGCGGCCAGCGCATTGATAAGCGGAAACTGTAATCCATTCCGGCTATCCGTGATGAGCGTACCGGTGGTCTTTAATTTCGATTCAATCTGATCAGGTGTCAGACCTGGATCCGCCTGGAGGAGCAGAGCGGCGACACCGGCAGCGGTGGGCGATGCTTGCGAGGTTCCCCAGAAAGTACTTAGCCCTCCCCCTATATAATCACTGGTGATAGGCGCACCGGGAGCAAGAATATCCAGTTCGGAATCGCTGTTGGTAAAACAGGTAATGGCGTGCAAACTGGTCGTGGTATCAGCGCAATCCGGCCAGCTTGAGCCGAAAAAATATTGATAGGTGTCGATGTAGGGCTGGCGTCCCACATCACCATCGTAGGTGGCCCCAACAGCGATGACATTACCGTTACAGGCAGGAGAAGAGATCTGTGTCGATGAGCCTTGATTACCGGCACTCGCAAAAACCGTCACTCCGAGATTATGGAGTTGGTTAAGCGCATTGCTGCTGCTGGGCTGCGCAGCATCACAATTGCCGGAAAACAGTGTGTAGGTGCCGAGGCTCATATTGATGATTTTGACTTGAAGTGTGGATTGGTTGGCGATTATCCAATTGAGCGCGGCCAGCCAATCAGAACTCCAACCGGCACCGTGGGCATCCAGAACGCGAACGGCGACAATCTGGGCATTGGGCGCAAATCCGACCGAACTTACCACACCGTTTGACGTAATAATGCCGCTGACGTTGCTGCCGTGACCGTTTTCGTCTTCGGCGCTGGCTCCTTCGAGCGTACGATTCGGTAGGCAATCACCGGTGTGTGAAGAACCCTGACTGAAGCAATGCTGTGCGAAAATGCTGCTGCTCAAGTCAGGATGATCGGTGTCGATGCCCGTATCCAACACGGCCACACGCACACCCTGTCCGGTGATATTGTAGGTATTATGAACTACATCCGCGCCAAGTGCGGGAACACTTTCTGCCAGATGACCTTCTGACCGTTCATCGATTTGAATAAACGCCACCCGTGGATCAGCCTGTAAGGCGGCAATCGCCTGCGGATCAGCCTGGCCTGCTACAGCCGGAACATGGCTATATTCACGGTAAACATGAAAGTCATTGGCAGACAGATTGGCAACAATAGATGATCTGACGGCCTGTACGCGCTGGGTACGCAAGAATGCGGTGGCTGTAAGTGGTACGGGGTCGACAAAAGACACGATAACCGGAATGGTATCCTGTCCTTGAAACGCCTGGATCACTTTAGCGGAGACTTTAGCTGGATTCGGGTACAGCGATGGAGAAGAAGCCTGTGCCGTTTGATGAGGAAAGAAATTAAACCCACACAAAACAAGAATCAGGATGAGCGGGAAAATACTGCGCTTATGAAAATAGCCCGCTCCACTGGAGCGAAATTGATCATATTTTCTCTCAGCCAGCAGCATTTTTGCGACCATAGATGAAGTCTTGCTCATTTTCACCCTAAAAATATTGGTGCTATTAATGTGTACTATAGATTCATACTGAGCCTACAGCAAGACATAATAATGAGGCAACCTATCATACGCATCACAATCTATTTGGCTGTTAAAGGCTTATTCAATTGCAAAAATGGGTGCCGTTTTTACGGCTAACTGTGGGAGAGCTATAGAGGCATTTTCAGAATTGATCGATAGGAACCTATTGAAATAAACCGCGCCCAGATTATTCACGGGGTCCTTTGTAAGTGGGCAGCTTCGCTACTCGAAACCAGAAATCTTCCAGATTTTTGACGACCTGAAAAAATCGATCCATCTCCATCGGCTTTACGATGTACGAATTGGCATGATTCTCGTAGCAGCTTTTAATGTCTTCAGGATGGGTAGAGGTCGTAAGCACTAAAACAGGGATCTGTTTTAGGGATGTGCTATGCTTGATTTCTGCCAGTACCTCCCGCCCATCCTTGCGCGGTAGGTTGAGATCAAGCAGGATAAGGTCGGGGCGTGGTTCAGAAGCATAAACACCTTCTTGATGCAAGTAAGCCATCGCGTCAACACCATCTCTTACAACCCGAAGCTCGGTCTTCACTTTCGTTTCTTTGAAGGCTTCGGCAATTAGTCGCGCATCTCCCGGACTATCTTCCACTAGAAGAACGTTTACTTTTTGCATCCGTCTAAGCCACTTTCACCGCACCACTTTATAAACAGTGGCTGCTATTCATCTTTAACATCACCTTAGCACGCGTACTACATCTTTTACTAAGATCATGCAGCACATTTATAAACGCTGCGGCCTATTCATAACTGCCCATTAAGCCTATTCGCAAGCTGAACAACGTTTGTTCACTTACTCATTTTAGGCGAATTTGTGGGCTTTTCGACGGCATAAAACACTAAATCAACCCAAAACAAATTAAATTCTCATCAAACCCAAGCCTGGTATCTGATCCGTGTTAACAATATTCAATTTTGACTTCTTTTTTTTGTTCGCGTAAGAATTGGGCTATTTCTTCAACTAAATTTTTGCGTAGGGATAAGTTTCTTGGGAGGAGTGGGTTTTGATAAAACTCATTTATTTTTTGGCCTACGAGAAAATCGACCGAGTCCGCAGACAGCAATTCTTTGGCTAACAAGACTGCGCCGTTCGTATCATTCGCGAGTTGAGTCAACTTGCCCGCACAGGCACGCATCATATCCAGGGACTTCGCCATCGTAATGATGCCTTCAGTAACCAACTCAATTGATGATAAGTATCCAATCGGGGGTACATCGTCACGCAAGGTCGCCATATCGGTTTCAACCGATTCGCCCAGATAAGTCCCTACGATGTTAGCTGTCGTACCTCCACAAACCGCCTTCCTGCCGTTGAAATTCAAAAGCCGTTCGATATATTGATCGTCACTGGTTTCGTCCAGTGGTGGGCCGGTGAAAATCATTAAGCTATGTCGTTCCCGTGTGAAAAGCCCAACAAATGTCGCGTCATCCCCGACATCATCGCCATATAGTGATTGGGTCTTTGAGATGACATCCTGAACAATAGTTTGCGCCCTCGCAGGAGAATAAATAAAGGTATCTTGAATATAACGGGCAACATTTTCCCAGCCCCACCCGAAATTCCACGTCGTTCCTAAACCAGCATGGAGAACACCATCGCTGATCATGCCTAGAAAGTCGCCGAGCTGTAATTCGCCTTCCGAAAAGTTAATCTGGCGTCCCAATATATTTGAGGTCGAGGTATTTAAGGGGCTGAGATGACCGCGATGAAAATATAAGATCGGCGGGTTATCAAAATTAATGATCCGAAATTGCTTTGCCTGATGGTCGACTTCGATGATGGTGAAGGTGGCATAGGCGACCTTACGCACTTTACAAATGGGCAGCGTACCGATAACCGTCGCGATCACTTCATCCAACGGAACATCGGACTTCAACATCGTGACAATAATTTCCGAGGTGAGTGTTGCCAGAATATTGGCCTTAACACCGTTGCCCAGCCCATCGGACAGGACAATGATAGTTTTGTTCTCGCTTCGATGTATTTTGACCTTATCGCCGCACAACTCCTCACCTGTTTTATTCAAACTCAGATCGTAAACATCCAAGAAATAGTTCATGGCATTAATGCTTCTGTTCTACAATCTCGAGCAATCGCAGCAAACTGACTTTACTTTCGGCGGTGGTTTCGCCCAGCAGGCTGGCAATCTCCTGTGCGACCTTCATCTGGTTGTCCACAACCTCTTTGACCTTCAGGATGGTTTCCTGCCGCACACGGCGCATATTTTTTTCCTGCTGCCATTCGTGCGTCAAATTGACCATGATACAGGCGATGATTCCTTCGTCCTGAATCGGAAAAATCACTTTGCGAACGTAGACATGATAACGGGAATAGTGTTTTTCTTTAGCGGGGATGACCGTATTCTCATCCCATGCGACGCGAAAATCATCGACGTCATCAAAAATAGTCGTGATCGCTTCACCAACGATGGTTTCGCCGTCCACACCAAACATCTTACAGAAGGCTTGATTGACCAAGCGAATGTTCAAAGCGGTATCGACAACAATCAAACCGTTCGGGTCATAATCCCACAACAGTTCCCAGAGGCTTTTCTTTTGTTCTTCTGCCATGATTACCCTCTTAATGCCGCAAATAAGGTAGGATTTTCAACAGGAATTGTTGTTCCACATTTTGAGGATTAACATTCAAGAACTGTCGTTCCCCTACCTCTAATACAATTCCATTCACGCAAGGGCCGAGGCAAAAGGCACCTCTGATTTCCACTGTATTATCCAGATGGTGTTCAGTCAAAAGCTTTTGCAAAGCCGGAAGCACTTCATAAACACCCATCTGGTGGCACGCAGACCCCATGCACAGGCGTAGAATTATTTTCGTAGCCATAAACGTAATGGTCAGCAAACTGCCGACTATCACCCGCCCTTTCTCCGTCAATTTGTTAATAAACCGATTATAGTTGAAGCAGTTGAGGCAGCTTGCAGGCATCTGTCAGGTGAATTCGTGCCGCTTGTCATGATCTTGCCGGACAGAGAAACTTCTCGTAAAAATAAGACTCTTACCGAGCACCAATCGAGTTCTAACCAAACTCGAACTTGATCGGGGTCGAAATTTCGTTCTATGCTGCTATACTGTTATTATGTAGTTTGGGAAATGTGACCTGGCAAAATATCAGGATTCAGTTGCATGAGTCGAAACAGGGGTATATACTAAACCACAGTTAACAGAGTCCATTGAAAGCAAAAAAGTGAACTCGCGTCCACTTTTTTGCCGCACCCCCGCCAAGGGGTATTCAATTGGATGTCGGACTCGTTGGAGCGAGTACGACGAATGACCGGCATCGTCTCAAACATACGATGCAGATCGGATCTCCAGAACTCACACGTTCTTGAAGATCACCAATAGTATAGCACAGCTTACTAAAGGTGTCATTCTCGCAACTGAGTTTGGCACCTTTTTTATTGGTTTCTTAAGGGAAATTATGGACTAATTCGGGAACATCGTCCCACCAGCAGCCTAAACATTGAGAGGCTTTGCCTGACCGATAACGGATCGCAATCGCGTTTCATTTTTCAGATGCGTTACGGTTAAAACTGCTCATCAAATCAGTTGTTGGGGAAATCGCGGGGACTACCGGTGCAGCCGCACCAGCACACGACCTATAAAAGCAAATGCCTTCTGCTAAAAGTCTTCGCCGACTCAGAAGGCATTTATCACACCGCCGGGGCGGCTTGATAAATGCGCCCACGGATATTGGAATCTTCATTTCAAATGATAACGAAAATATCCGGCGAACGCAAGCCATTTCCGGTGGGAATGGCTTAACTTTGCAAAAATTTAACGATTTTCAAACAATTCTCACGGCTGCCGAGGCCTATTTTCACCTCGGATACGCGGTAATCCCCCTTTTAGGTGACTTCGATCCTGCCCGTCCAAAAGTGGCAGCGCGGTCGTGGTCGGTCTATCAGCAGCGCGCCGCCACCCTCGATGAAATTTATTCATGGTTTACGGCAGAAGGCGAAGCGGGTGCGCTGGGCATCGTGACCGGACGCGTCAGCCGCCTTGTCGTTCTTGACTTCGATTCACCCGATCTGTTTGCAGATTTTCGCCGCCGTTTTCCTGACCTGATCGAAACGCGCACCGTCCAATCCGCAGGGCGCGGTCTGCCACATCTCTACTTTCATGTGCCAGGGCACTTGCATATCGCCAGCCAAAAACGTCAAGGTGTCGATTTGCTGTCTGACGGTCGGTATGTGGTTGCACCGCCCACCTGCATTAACGGCCAACCCTACCGCATCACACGTGGAGGAATGCCACGTCGCCTCACGGAACATGACATTAAACGCCTACAATCTTTTATGGCGGATCAGCGATCTCCTGCGCCTGCACCTTTTCATCATGAAGTGCTTCCGATCAGCGAGCGGCTAAGCCCCTGCGCTACCCTACAACCTTCAGCTCTACCCAAACACTTGCCCATCCGCAGCGATTTACACGGCCTGTATTACTACTGGCGCACCAAAACCGCACGTAATGAAGCGCTGTTCCGCACCGCGATCTATGCCCGCGATCATGGTTGGGATCAAAGCCAAACACGGCAAGCACTCGCAGTCCTCCACACCAGCCAGACCGGTTCCAACACCGAGAGGGAAACGCAAGCCATCCGCCAGCGCGAAGCTTACGCTACCATCCGCAGCGCCTTTTCCCGTCCAGCGCGTGTTATTACAGCGCTCCCTACAAAGCCGCGTGCGGGGTGTGAGAATGCGTTGCCCAACAGCATCCGTGAAGCTTTGATGCAGCGCAAACAAACCTACGTCATCCGCACATTAGAAGGGTTATTCTTAACGGGTTTCCGCGCAGGTAGAGGTATCACGGCTGAACAGGCCATCAGATCATTAAGCGGTATCGTAGGCCGCGATTCGATCTATAAGGCGCTTAAGGCCCTCGCCCCAAATGGACAACCGATCTTCCCGCAACGATCCCCCTCTGCACTCCCCGGGGCCTCTAAAGAGGCTGCAAACCAGAAACAGCCTTTGAAAACAAAAAAATGCTTTTTTGTTACTGAGAAAAAATCAGGAATGAAAAAAAAAGGTGGGCAGCAGCGGGTCTATAAAATGCCTCACATCAAAGATTTGTATAAGCTTTTGGGCGTCAAACCATCCAGCAGCGATCCTCTGACACGAGATGACCTGCAAAGCGCCCATCAAACACGGATGGCACTACACCGTGAATTGATTAAACGCCGCCCCGGTGAATACTCCCGCCGCTGGCTGGCAAACCGGCTAGGCGTATCCCGCCGTACGATCAACACTTATAACCAGCGCATTCCTATCCATACACGCCCAACTTATCAGGAGACAAACCTCTCGTGGGTAAGCATCGATAAGCTGCTGGGTGATGAAGCACTGGAAGGCGCATTTATCGAAACGCTCACCGGCAAAAAATACCCTGCCCTACGCTCGGTCGCGTCACATTTGCTGGCAAAAGGGACTTTTATTCGCCTAAAACAGCGTGCGTCTAATCTTTATTGGTATGGCAGTGATGACCCACCACCCGACATCCTACCCAAATTCAATCCGGAGGAATTGAACCAACCCGATATTGAGGATATAGCGATCAAGGCAGCGCGTGATTATGCGAACCGCGCTTATCCGATGATGGCTTATCCAGAAGCCCCACCTCAGCCCTCATCTGCAAGCGATGAGGGGAGCAGGACAGATGCCTTGACCGCACACAGCCCTTCTCATCTCGTAGAGGATGCCCTTTCACACACACCTTCTCGCCTATCCCCTGTCCAACAGGAGGCACTCGCCCAAACCCTCTACAGCCACATCAATGATTTGAGTCTGAAGAATGCACGTCAAATCGCCAGCCGCTACACCGAGAAAAATATCCACTTCGCGCTGCAACGATTACAACAGCGCACCAATCTCGCCAATCCGAGCGGCTTTTTCGTCAGCATCCTGCGCTCGACTGCGCGCGAGAATGAGGCCTTTCGATGATTTCTGTACAAACAAAAAAATTACCAGTCGAACGATATTCGGCTGGCAATCTGTATGGTATAGGCCAAAAGCGAACTGCTAAAAGCCAATCGCTTTTACGATTAGGTCAGCGGAGGAACCGGAGGATAACGGCGGATGGTATCATCTTCTTTACTCACGGTACGGGTACCGGAAGCCAGTTCCTGTTCCTTCACCAAATCTTCTTCAGTGTAAGGTTCGGCATTCGGATCAAATCCCTGCCAGCCCTTTTCACGCCACTTGTCAGCACGGCTTTTCACGTCGACCGGATTGTAACGTCGCAGCACATTAGTGGCCGTTTCGGCATCGTCGTCGTTAGTCACATTCACGGTGACCAGCGCATTACCACGCCGGACTGACTCGACATAATGATGGGCTTCATCTTCGGGAATACCCAGATGCATCAATGAAGCTGCTACGCCGCCAGTAACCGCACCCGCCGCACCGCCGACAACTGCGCCGGTCGCGCCACCCAGCAGCGCCACCAACGGGCCAGCCGCGATGATCGGCCCGACACCCGGAATAACAATGGCACTCAAAGCCACGACTGCGCCAGTGATCCCACCGACGACCGCGCCAAAGCTGCCACCCTCGCCGCCGGACACATCCTCGGCGTCATCAACCACGGTGACACCATCAGAAGTCAGGTGGTTATAGGCACCGGTCGCATTATTGGCTGCGATACCAATATCGTCACGGGTAAAACCATCTTCGACGAGCGCCTTAACCGCTTTGTTAGCGGTATCAAAACTGTCATATACAGCTACAACGGTATCTTTGTTATCCATGATTTGTTTTTACCTTTCTGTAAAAACGAGACGAATTCTAGTCAGCTTGTTCGCCGCATATGCGATGAACATGAGCTTATATCCTTATCGTACGCTTGAACGAAACGAGAAACTTGAGCGCACTAGGTTGATTTTCGTAGGTCAAACGGTAGCCATTAAGGTAGGCCAACTGGCGGATTTGTCACAAAAAAAGAGAGCGTCTAAACGCTCCCTTGAACAGCGGTAAGCAGCCGCGCTTTATGCTCGCGGCATATTCGGCGGATTATACGGGAAATGGCGCACGGCCTCATCTTCTCCATAATAGGGTTCATCTACACCGGCATACGGCTGCGGTTCTGTTTTGAAGTCTTCGTTGATCAAAGGCTCGGCATTCGGGTCAAAGCCCTGCCAACCCTTCTTGCGCCATTCGTCAGCCCGGCGCTTGAGGTTGATTGGTTGGTAACGGCGCAGAATATCGGAAATGAGTGCCGCCTGGTTCTCGTCTTTGGCGGTCACCGTAACGACCGCATTCCCCCGACGAATCGATTCGGCATATAAGTCGGCCTCATCGTCCGAAATACCCAGATGTATAAAGGATGCTGCCACACCGCCGCTAATGGCCCCCGCCGTACCCCCGATAACCGCGCCGGTTGCCCCGCCCAGAAACGCGACCAACGGGCCAGCCGCGATGATCGGCCCGATCCCGGGGATAACTATGGCGGTCAACGCCACCGCCGCGCCTGCGATTCCACCTACCACTGCCCCAAACGTACCGCCTTCTGATCCGGTGACATCTTCATATTTCTCGACATTGGTTTCGAGGTTGCTGAATTCGCCTTTGCGCCCACTGTTATTTACAGCCAAGCCAATATCGTCGCGCGAAAAGCCATCATTCACCAAATCTTGTACAGCCTTATTGGCCGCATCAAATTGGTCATAAACAGCTACAATAGTCTCAAACGTTGCCATCTTTATCGCTCCATAAAACTTACAGTTTGACTGCCCCGATACACCGTTTTGGGCGGTGTTTATTAAGGTTAGGTTATATCAAAAGCCAAACCTATTTACGGGCATATTAGGGGATTTTCAGGTAGGCCAATAAGCTAGGATAGTTGGCTAATAAGCAAAAAAGGAGTGCTGGTGCACCCCTTCTCGTTTCCTGGAAATGACTGCTTTTTAACTGGGACGAACTGGCGCAGGAACTAGAGCTTCATCGACTGCTGATGGTGCGGCCTCCGCTACCGCTAGCACCTGTTGAAGAATATCTTGTGCAGCACCCACATTTTCTTGTGCAGCGCTGGCATTTGGAGCATCCACTGGCTGTACGCCCTGTTCTGCCCCTGCCGATGCCACACCACTGGCAGCCGCCTGCGCCCCGGATGCAAGTGGCGCACCTTGTGATTGAGATTCACCCAGCCCGCCGACCAGCGCCTGCACCTGTGACCTGGCTTTAGCGCCTAACGCCTGCGTACTGGCCGCACGCATAGTTCGTTCTTTCTCGACTTCGGGATTCGTCCGGGCTGCGAATTGTCCCTGTGCGGGCAGCGCTGTTGTCGAATGATCAAACTTGTCAATATTCTTAGCCGTCGTTGGCGCCGATGGAGCAGCTGTTGGCGTCGATGCAGGCGCACCGCTGCTTGCAGTCGCGATCCTGGCTCTGGTTGTGACGATTTGCTGCCGGACAGTGATCAGTTTGGCTTGAGCTGAGGCCAGATCTTTGGGGTTCCCCTGCCCCTGCACACTTTGAAATTCGATCCGCTTCTGGGTGTGGCCTTCTGCATAAATGAGCGCATCCAACTTGGCCTTTTCAAGTTCCACAAAGAGTTCAGACTGCGGCAGGTTACGCGCCATAACTTCTTTCTGGCGTGCCATAAACAATGCCTTCGCCCCATCGCCCAGCCCTTCCAATTCCGCAATCGCACTCACGACTTTTTCAGCCACAATCATACCCACTAAGGATGGCAGCTTCGCCCCCTGCACCTGCGCCTGATGACCGATCATATCGCCGAAACTTCCACCTCCGCCCGCTTTACCCGGATCGTAGTTCATGATCGAACCACCTTTACCGGTCAAATTTTGTACTGGATTGACATAACTGCCCCCCGCTGCATTGCCGATGGCTGGCACAGCGAATGCTGCACCCACCGCAACCGCACCTGCTGCTACATCGGCCACCTGCCCTACCGCCTGTCCGCGTAGAACATCGGTGTTGTGAGCATTCTTGTTGAGTGCCAATGTCAGCGCGCTCCATGTTGCCAATACTGTATCCAGCGCCATTTTGGCTGCAACTAACCCCAAAGTCACCAGGGTACAGAAAGCCGCCAACGGCCCGGTAATCGGTGCCAGCGGTGGAATGAGCGACAATCCGGTGAAGATCAACGCCGCAGCTGTGAACATTTTACGAAGCGGCTTGAGGATCAGGTTCCCCAATCCCTGAAAGAATAGATGTAACGCCGTCATCTTGCCGTAGGGCCGTGTTGTCCACACACTCTTCAACGCCGCCCAATCGCGCTTCCAGGTATCCAGCATCGTCACCACTTCACGTTTGCTGGCGTAACCACCGTCAGCTTTATTCTGCTCTAATTCCACAATACCCAAGGTAGCAGTCGATACCACTGCACCGCCTACGGCTGTAACAACTTTACTTCCCAGATGTGAAGTCAATGTCACACCACGCCCTGCCTCACCCTTGATACTGGCTTTCTCAACTTTAAGCTGCTTGCGCTTGACAGCCATCATATCTTCGCTCAGTTTGGCCTGACCACGCAGCGTTTGCGCTTTGATCAGGTCTTTTTTGGCCTGCTCAATCGCCGCGATACGTGCTTTCTGTTTATCAATATGTGCCTGGAACTCAATCGCATCCTTGGCGTTGGCCTTACGCGCTTTATCAGTCACGCCAGCCGACGGAACAGCGTCCCGCACCAGAATGGCATGTTCCAGTTTCTTCTCATAGAATTTGACACGTTCATACGGGTTGCCACTGCCGAATAACGTCCCGTGCTTACTCCCTTCCAAATCATCATGCCGCATCTTGACCAGCGTGTCATAGGCATACTCGATCATAGGCAGTTCAGACTCGGCCACGACACTGGCATTAAAAGCCTTCTGCACCCGCGCCTCGGCCTGCGCTTCGGTTTGCAGCAGTTGATCGCCGCCGAGTTTTTTCTTTCTTTCGTCCAGTGCCGTGCGCTGCGCTTTAAGCTTCTTAACGGTTTTCGCCGGCTGATTCTTAATCGCCTCTTGTTCCTTTAGTGCTTTATCTTCGCTGATTACGCCCGGTATTTCGCTTTTCAGATGAACATAATCTGCTTGAATAAAAGCTTTATACCGTTCTATTTTAAACTTGTGGCGTTTACCTTCACGCAGATGAACACCTACGGCTTCACGGTAAGTCTTAAGCGCTAGCACGGGATTTGCCATCTGGGCTTCACTGGCAACAATGTCCGAGTTAGGTGTGCCGCCCTTTTCGGCATCCTCCGCCAGTGGAGCAACACTGATCGGTGCGCTGATCTCTTTTTTGGCTGGTGGTGCTTCGGCGACCTCAGGTTGAATTACATTCGCCGTCGTACGCAAATTTACGGCTGGCATAGACGCTTTTTGCCTGCTTATCAAATCACCAACCGCTTTATTGCCGACTGTACGCTGCAAATGGATAAGCTGTTGTGATGAAAACGTTTGTGAAGGAGAGACAAGCACTTCACTTTCAGGAGCGGGCGCTTTGATAGCGCTGTCAGGTGATGGCGCATGAACGGGCGGCTTTTTCGGTTCGCGCTTAGCTTTCGCAGCAGATACTCGCTCAGGCATAATGCCATCCTGATAATCTAAGTGGAAAAATGACTTCAATATTACATATCACATTTTCAATCATACCCCTTAATACCGTTTTGGAAGTGTTTATTTAGTCCAGATATGAATAAAGAACGAATTTTGGACAATAAAAAATCGCCTCGAGCATCAAAATGTATGTTTTTTATTTTTACTTATTACTTAAGTGGATATAAGTTGGCATATGATGTAAATAATTCTTAACTTAATCAGTAATACGGGAATTATCATGCAAACTTGCCCGCGCTGTAAGCATAGTAATCGTGATGGTGAGCTAATCTGCCAACATTGCCGGCAGCCACTGAGTAACTATGTCGGCCTTGGCACCCGCCAAATGAAGGCCGTTTTGGATTTTGAAGACGAACCACCGGCAAATTTCGATGCCCCTGCCCCCCATTCCCACAACAATAAAATCACAGTCGAATTAGCAGAATCTGGTGAGCAGCTCGTCATTGAAAATCAAAACCGGATTGTGATTGGTCGTTCCAGCACTCACTCCGTACGTGTACCGGATGTTGATTTAGCGCCGTTCCATGCCTTTAGCAAAGGGGTTTCCAGCCTGCACGCCAGCATTTTCCGCACGGATGAAAGTGTAAACATCTCGGATTTAGGCAGCACCAACGGCACCTATTTAAACCGTGAAGGTTTAATCCCCCATCAGGCCTATCCACTGCATAATGGCGATCTGATTTATCTCGGTCAGATGGCCGTGCGGATTTACTTCTAAGATTCTTGGATGTGGTTAGAGCCTATACCTGGCATCGATAACACTTTTTTGCCGTATATAGGCTTTCTACAAAGAAAATTTTCACTGTCGCGATAATCCTCATATAATATATTCAACTTGCGGGACGATGTTCAGAATCGTCCTTCTTTCGATTCATCCTTATGCTTCTCGCTTTGATAACAGTTTAAAGCCATCACATCTGACTTCACGCCCTTCCAGAACTTAATTCGTCAGTAAAAAGTTTGATTTAATAAGGAGCAACAAAAGATGTCAAAAGTTTTTGCACTCCACTACTTTGATTTAAAACCGGATGTTACAACAGAAGCCTTAGAGCAATTTTTAGCGTCCAACCCATTTCCAACCTTACCCGGTTGGAGATCCTATTATGTAAAAGGTGAACGGGGAGAACGGGCGGGGAGATACGCCATCCTCCACGAATTCGACAGCGCCGAAATTCGGGATCTATATTTCCCTAAGGAAAATGGTGAGCCGCATCCTGAATTTCAACAACTGCTTAATAGTCCGAAGATGCAATCGCTCAGGGGAGAATGGGGTAAATTGGCTACGTCTATGATGCGCGCTATTTACACAGACTATGCGGTGATTGAGTAACGTAAAAGGGCGCAGCTCAATATGGTTGCGCCCGGATACTTTGACACAAATTAAGCAGGCTGTATTTCACGCCCGAAATCATCGGTCACCAGCCGGAAAAGTCCGGTGGTTGTACCACCAGCGGTACGTTCCCATTCAGCAATACGGCGGCGGCTGAGTCCTTGCCAGTAGGCTTCAACCGGAATCCACTGCATTTCGATGGCAATTTGACGCGCCGCCACGCCGATAATCGCCGCAAAGGTCGGATAGGCGAACTCAATCGTTGCCAACCGTTCGACCGTCATATCTGCGCCCATCGCCGCCGCGACGATCTGCACCACTTCAACTGCCTGCTCACCCACCACATGTGCGCCAATCACTTGACGCGTTTTTGCATCGACAATCAGCTTGCAAAAGCCAACCGTATGATCATCGATTATGGCCCTATCCATATCTGCATACGGGACGACTGCCACCACACAATCAGTGGTTTTACGTGCTTGTTCCTCGGTCAAACCGATACCTGCGTATTCGGGATCAGTAAAGCTGCCGTGCGGAATTGAACTGTGCGGCTTATGCGTACTGTTGCCCAGTAACGCATTTTCAGTCGCATAACGCGCTTGATGGCTGGCGGTCTGCACCAACATCACCTGTCCGGTGACATCACCTGCCGCATAAATATTGGGCATAGATGTCTGGAAACGGTCATCAACCGCGATGTACGGCCCTTTCAACTGCACTCCAGCCGCTGACAAATTGAGTTTATCAAGGTTAGCCGGCCAACCCACTGCGGTGATGATTACATCAGCCGCACGGCTCTGTTCCTGGTCATCCATGCCGTAGAACAGCTCAAATTGACCATTACGTTTCTCGATGCGCCGCCAGCCTTGTATGCCGGATATGCTCTCGATGCCCTGCCACCAAAATGCTCTGGTAATGGCTTCTGAAACCGTCTGATCTTCCATTCCCAGCAAGCGCGGTGATGTGTTCAGCAGCGTGACTTTTGACCCAAAGGCGTTAAATATCGACGCCAACTGGCAGCCAATCGCTCCCCCACCCACAACAATTACCGATTTGGGAAGCACATCCATACTCCACACGTCGTTATAGGTCAGTGTATGTTCGCTGCCGGGGAATTCCAAACGGCGTGAATGTCCGCCTACACACAGGATAAATTTTTCACCGTTGATTTGCCGTCCATCGCCAAACTGAATGGTATGGGGCGATACGAAAGCGGCATCACCCACATTTTCGTAAACATCCACCTGTATGTTGTACAAATGGTTGACCAACTGCTTCTTCTCGTGCATCTCATAAACTACCTGCTGTGCGCGCGCTAGCAGATCGGAGAAATTAACGGTCGGTCGCTCAGCTTCTAATCCATAGGCCGCGAATTGTTGTGCATCACGGATCGACCGCGCGGCTTTCGCCAATACGCGCACTGGCACGACACCATCGTTCATACCGGTGCCACCCATCAAATTACGCTCGACCAATGCTACCGATGCACCCAATTCCCGCGCACGCAGCGCAGCAGTTACACCAGCAGGGCCGCCACCCATCACAATCACATCGTAAATCATGTTATTCCTCCCCAAACCATCTTTGCGTGCTTCTTACTCATTGAGGCCTATGTTACGCGAGAAGCAAGGTGCTCTGCCTGTGGTAGAAGCCTGATTTTATATGGGGTCAAAATATGCAGAAACGGGGTCGGTCAAAAGTATGAATAAACAAAAATAATGGTGTTGATCTCCAAAAGGAATGAACAATCCTATTGGAAGAATTTGACATAATAGCAGGTTTGCCAGATAATCCAGCGCATAGACCATATTAATAAAACTATTAGTTTACATGTGTTTGTTACCTTTCACGTTCCAAATATCGCCCATACTACTTCATAAGCTATTTGCAACTCACGGTAAATCAAGGAGGTGCAATAGCTTACCTAAACCCCTCATAACATTACTTCTCTTATTTTTTTCAAATTATCTTGAACCGAGGTGATAGCTGCAATTAGCATTTTTGTTAAGTTCGGCCAATCATTTTTAAATCAAGAAGGGATCAGACGATGTTGTTCAAAAATATGCTTCGATCCTCGCGGTTTGTGATACGTATCGGTGCCATTCTCATGGTTTTAGTCGCGGCTTTAGGCATTGAAACCGCCAGTGCCGCACCGCAGGTCATCAGTGACGCCGCTTTAAAGGCGTCTTTTACCACGATGGGGGGTGCCACCGTCTTGCCGACAACCCGTACCGTTGCCCATTGGTGGGGGTCAACGCGTGATCCTAACAATGGCGTTACCTATGGTTACAATATGGTTGGTGCGGATCCCAATAATTGCTCCGGTTCCGCCTGTTCAGTCACAATAGAAGTAGACATTACCCCGATCAATGTTAACGTCGGTGGCATGACCTTTAATGGAACTGATGTGGTGGCCGCCACGCTTGCTTCGCCCCAGTTCGCGCTCAACGATTATGGCTCGACGCCCGCAGCATCGGTTGCTCCGATAAACGCACGTGGCGCGGGTGGCGCTTTATCCCAGGGCGATGCTGGCAACCGGCTTCAGCTTCAGGATGCCACTATGCGGGCACAGTTCAACAAACTTGGTAACAGCAATTATCACGTCATCTTGCGCCCACATGTCCTTCCTGCGGTTACATTCAATGTGCCATCCAATCAAGGCACATTGCTACAAAGCGGTCGTGGGGTCATTTTCGCTGATATTGATATCGGCTGGTGGTCTTCTCATATCAACAATCTGGAACAAAGTGCGGATGCAACCCATTTGCCGGTCTATCTAACCAATAATGTACTCTTGTTTACCGGTAAGGACATATTCAATTGTTGTGTTCTGGGCTATCACGGCACGCGCGCGTCTGGTAGCGGTGGTGGTTCATCCAATAGTAATGGCAACGCCGTCGTCCAGACGTTCGCGTGGGCCTCATATATCCAGCCCGGTATCTATGCACGACCAAATGGTGGGGCTAACTGGGCGCTTCAGGATATTCACGGCTTGAGCCACGAAATCGCGGAATGGGCAGACGATCCGTTTGTGAACAACACCATAGAACCCTGGCTAACGCCGACAGCACCGCAATATGGATGTACCAACGTTATTGAAACCGGTGATCCGGTAGTCGCTATTGGCTTCGCTATGGGGACCAACACCTTCGCGCAAGGCCCGAACCCGAATGGCACCCAGAGCGCTGATGGTTATTATCATCCCGAAGATGAAGCCATTTTGCCGTGGTTCACACGCACAGCCCCCAACACCATATCCGAACCGACGCAGAGTCCATCGACCAATATCGGTCGTTATACCCTGATGGGTGATCTCAACCCATACGCAGGCTTCCGCGCACCCGCAACCGGTTGCTAGTGGTTTATCTCCATATAAAAAGACCTCCCACGAAAAGGCAGGTCTTTTTATATAAACCGATCAACACTTATTATTGTAACGATCAAATGGAGTAGCGCGTCATAATCAACAGCCAAATGAGGGAAAAAAGAATGACCGCCACCATCAATCCGCGCCAGAAAAGCCGCTGACGATCAGGTGCATCCGGATGCTGAGTAGACTGGTGTTCCGCCAGTGCATGATCAGTATAATGGGGGTGATTGAGCGCGTCGGCATCACCAAACTTTGGCGGCTGTGGATGATCGAGATAAGGTGCGTTTTCGGTCGTCGATACTGTTTCGCGCACAGCCTGTAAAAAGGCTTCCAAATCCGGCCAGCGGCTTTGACGCGGCCCGAATGCGCGCACGAACATCGCCTCCAAGCGTCCTAGATTCACCGCGTATAAATCACCGGGAACTTCAGCCGCAGCCAAACGTGTCGGCGCATACCAATCATGCTGTCGCAGCCGCAGCGTGGTCATTCGGCGGGTTTCATCCAGCAGCGTCGGTGGATGTGCGGGATCATAAAACGGGTGCCGTCCAAACAACATCTCATAAGCCACGATCGCAAAACCAAATGTATCGCTGTGTTCGTCGAGCACATCACCTAATGGCGGCATATATAAACCGGTTCCTACCTGTGATGACGCGCTGCTCATCTCCTGCTGCCTGATCGCCACGCCGAAATCCAGCAGCATCGGATGGCGTGTGCCGCGAATATTCCCCGGCTTCACGTCACGGTGAATAATGCCCTGCCGATGAACCGCCGACAGCGCATCCGCGATCTGACGCAGCAAATCCAACCGTGTATCCAGTCGCAAATTAAACACTGATCCAGACGCGATCAACACATCCCAACTCATGCCATCCGCCAGCGTCATCACTACATAACGCCGTGCGCCCTGCAAATCATAATCGAATAAATGCGGCACGTTAGGATGCTGAATAACACTCAGCGCTTGCACTTCCGCCTGGATGCTGCGCGCATATTTGCCTTCAGGATCGGGGGCATCGTTCATAAACTTCATAGCGACGATCTGCTCTCCGCAGCGTGCGCGCCAGACTTCTCCGGCTGCCCCTGCCCCGATGCGTTCTTCCAGCGTATAACCGCCAATGACGCTGCCAGATGTCAATTCCATAGGCATTTAGAAGCGTGTAGCCGCCGCGCGGGTGGCGCTCGGCAGCAAGAATCGGATGGTGACACTGTTGCCGAACTGCACCACATCTTCGTTATAGATTCGTTCCCGCTGCCCCGGCGTCAACAGTTCAAATTTATTTTCTTTACGCAGTGATGTTCCATAAGAACTATTGGTATCCGTCAAATAAAACTCACCCAAACTCTCGTCCCCCATAAATATCGCATGGCGGCGCGAGATACTTTTCTCATCAAACGCCACCAGAATGTTATTTTCAGGGCCGTAAAAGCGGCCTATACCGAAGTTGTTGCCGGGGATGGGAATGTCTTTCTGCCCCGGCAGCCCACTTACCACCACCATCTTACCCTGCCCGATTCGAACCGTCGGATTCTGGAAATTCGCGTTGGTATTCATACCCTGCGGCGTGGTCGGCATAATCGGGCCGCTCGGCTGTCGCACAGGACGCGCTTCCCGCATCGACACCGACAGCCAGAACACGTACAGAATTTGCAAAATCGCCACCACCAGCAACACAATAATGGCAATCCACATGATTTGGCTTACATCCACAACATCGCTCCCTCAATACAATTGAACCGCCAAGAGTTTAGTGAAAATGAGAATGCCTAACGACTTAACCCTACCCGACGAACCTCATCCTTCAAAATGAGTATATTGAAATTAATCAGTAATCCCAACAGTATATCAATACGTGCTTCGGCAACTGCATAACCTTATTGAGGTCACTTGAACTCCAAATTGGATATTGCGAAACGTGCGTTCACGGCACTCGGAGTTCAATATTTCCAATTGGATAGAAAACAATCCACAAAAATAGCCATGCAATGTTAAGATTGGGAAAATACGAATTCAAAAAATGGTCATATGTACTGGTTATTAAACCTTCCCGCGCGTTTCATCAGCTTGATTTCACGCTTCATCTCGAATGTGGGCAGCCCATTACGGATCTTCCGTTCCCTCGGCAATTCATTTAAGTCGCAAATTCAGTATATCGCCAACCTCCCCTCCCGATACTTAAAACTGCCACAGGCCGGAACGGGCAGCGGCTTGTGGCAAGACATGAAGGACAGCCTGTCCTTCCGCAGCGATCCAGCGATTGCCAAGCGTGTCAAAGTCGGTGAGACAGCCCAATACTCCCAAATCCATCTGACGGATCAAGCCAGCAAAACCCGCACCGTTGTTCACATCGGCACGACCATTGGACGGAGCAGCAGCGAGGTCACACTCGGCGCAGACTCCAGCACACGCCTCCGCTTCACCCAGATTGATCCCGCCAGCAACGCCGGACACATCGGCCTAACGGTCGTTTATTCGCGCGAAAAAGTCTTGTTGGACGGCAAACCGGTCAGCGGCGAAGTACCCATGAATGATGGGGCCATGATCAGCGTCGGCAAACAAACTTACGGCATCAAACTTTTCGCATGGGATCGCACACCCATCGTCATCCGTGTTAATGCTGGATGGGCCACCAGCACTGGTGCAGTCCGTGATAATAATGAAGATGCCATTGGCCTCTACCAGCACCAACGCGGCTATCTGTTTGCGCTGGCGGACGGTGTGGGTGGCGCGGAATACGGCGACCAGATGAGCGCCTTCGCCATTCATTATCTGCTGGCTGTTTTCAACCGCAACATCCCTTATGATCTGAACTGGGAAGCCGTATTAGGGAAAGCCTATCAGAACATCAACGCGGAAATCCGTCATTTCGTTAAGCGCTCGGCTTTCAGCGCCGGCACGACTATGACCAGCGTCATCATCAAAGATTGGGAAGCCAGTATCGCCCACGTCGGAGACTCGCGCCTCTATCACTGGCGCAATGATACTCTGACGCAGATCACCCGTGACCACGCCCACCGTGAAGCAGTAGTCGAAAATACCCGCCACGCCAACGAAACACGTACACCTTCGCCCATGCGTGACATTCTGGAAAAAGCCCTTGGCAAAAGTGATGTCATTCAACCGGATCTCATCAACCTGCGTCTGCTGCCAGGGGATAAGCTATTGCTGTGTAGTGATGGCGTAACCGGTGTCATCCCGATAGAAGAATTGGGACGCTGGGTCGCCAACGAACGCGCCAATACCTTAGCCGAAACATTGGTACGCATCGCCAACGAAAAAGGCACTAAAGACAATGCCAGCGCTGTTGCCATCGAGGTCATGCGCGAAGGGTATGTTGAGGACATCTGGCGCGCCTATGAAACCGACCGCATCTATGTCGGCTATCGAGCGCGACCCTTACGCTTGAATAAGCCTGAAGATCATCTTGAAACGCATCATCCCGAACACCGCAGCAACCGGCTGCGCGTCATCGTCGCACTGGTCGTGATAGTCGGCATCATCTGGGGTGTTAGCAGTTTGAACGCACGTCAACAAAACCTGATGAGCGCCGCCCAAACCACGACCGCCACACCTACCCCAACGCTCATTCCACCCACCAGCACGCCGTTTCCAAGGGTAGAATTATCCGCTACCCCATTGGCTGATTTCAGTACACCCGATTTGTCGATCACAGGTACACCGCCGTCCTTGAGCAACGCCAGCCGCATCGGTGCCCACACGGAGCAATCATCATGACTTTCGTCCGTCGTTTTCGCCTGTTGCTCGGTGCTTGTCTGCTGATGCTTTGGCCTGCTGTTCTGGCCGCGCAGGACACGCCCCGTAAAGGTGCGTTTGTCGCCTACCAATGTATGTTTCAATCCGCTACCAACACCGCCCAGATCAACGCCGTGCTGATGGGTGGTGATGGTCAGCCCATCCCGACGGGTACCTATCAGATCGCCGTTTCGGCTGGTGATAATCCCCAGCCTTTGGACAGCACCCGGTTCAAAATCGAACGGCTGGATAACCGCCCACCTTTGCAAATGATTCTGGTGCTGGACATCACCGACACAGTACCGATTGACCAGATTGTGAGTGCCATCAGCGGGCACTTATTCCCCGGCCTCAATCCACAGGATCGGGTGGCGCTGCTCACTTTCAGTGAAGAAATTGCGCCTATCACCCAGTTTTATACGGATAAAACGCGCCTCGTCAGCGAACACATGACCAACTTGATCGTGCTGGGTGGTGATAACCGTCTCTACGATTCGATGCTGCAAGCCGCCAGCAGCTTTCCCGTCAACAGTGCCGGACGCAAAGTGATCCTGACCATCACTGATTCGGGTCGCCGAACGCTGTTGCAAGCGGCTGATGACGATATCGTTAAAGCGGCCAACCGCGACAAGATTCAGATCTATCCGGTCGGCTTTTACTCGCGTGACCGTACCGATGATGCTGCCCTGCAAAAGATTGCCGAATCTACGGGCGGCTTTAGCTGGTTGTATACCGAAACGCGTAATTCACGCGACTCGATTGGTACGGCTGTTAGCAAATTTCTAGATGAAACCGTCCGAACCTTGAACAGTGAAGTGTTGTTCACGGTCAACATGCAGGGGCAAACACCCAACGCCAGTGGTGTCGTACCGCTCAAAATTGACGTCAATACCAACAATGACTCGACACTCAGTGATACCGTCAACTGTCCTTTCCAAACGCTGCAACATTCCATCGCCTTTGCGGATGGCCTCGACACGAGTCAGCCGATCACTGCCAGCGTGGATATTGGCGTCAAGGTACAGAGTGATCTCAGCAGCGACGCTACCAAAATCGTCTTCCGTGTGAATGACGAAGTGGCACAAAGTGGCAACAGTACTCAATACACCTTCAACGCAGCCGAGCATTACCCAGGCTACTACACCATCGAAGGCCAATTGTGGGATACCAACAATGCCACATTGGCGACTACAGCTACTAAACTGCGCCTGTATGCCCAGCAGAAATTAGCACTGCGCGTTGTCGGTGATCCAACCGTACTCAGTGGCTCGGTGCAGTTTGAGGTCAGCAGTAATCCAGCATATGCCCTGCCAGCGACCCAAATCATGGTGGCCTCGGTGGCGAATCCGGCGCAAATCTTCAAGCTGGGTGACGCGGTGTTCCAACCGGACGGTAAAGCTTCACTTCAGGTCGACAATATCCAGACGGTCATCGACCGTCTTTATCCTAACAGGCAACCTACGGATACCTACCAGATCACGGCATCGGTACCCGGAGCCAGCAGCAGCGATCCCAAATTAGCCTTTAGCAGCCCATTGACGGTTTCGATGCCCATATCCGAGCAGACAGCCACGAATCCGACCAGTGCTGCGCCGAATATTCCATCAGCGGCGGTCAGTATTCCGGCAGCAGTCGTCGAGCGCATCAGCACCATCAACGACCAGTGGGTTCCACCAGCGGCGATCATCGGGCTGTTAGCCCTTAACTTCCTTTTGTTCCGCATGATCGGGCGGCGGCGTATCATGAAGCTGCTCAATACACCTGATAATATCGACCTCAGTCCACAGTTGATGAACATCACCATGCGGCGGGGCGACATCAAACAATCGCATACGTTGACACGCAAAACGGTCAATGTCGGGCGTGGTTCGACCAACGACATTAACCTGGGTGATGATCCCAATATTTCACGGCAGCATGGTGCGATCATCTGGCGCAAAAACAATTGGTGGTACAGCAACCGTAAGAAGGACACGACGACCAAAATCAATGGCAAGAAAGTTCGTGGTTTGGCGCTGGTGAAGCTGGAACCAGTGACGGAGATCGAAATCGGACAAACGCTGCTGGTGTTCCATTCTAATGCCCAGCAGGATGTGTCCGACTTCATCAAAACGAATCTGTAGGAACAATACTATTGAACTGCCAAGTTTAAGGCGGAGAAATTTAAGCACAGAGACACTGAGATTAATGCAGCGTGTTTGAACGGGAAGAAGCGATCAGTTACCTGATAAACAGGCAATAACAGGTAATAATTACAAAGATTACTATGCTGTTTTACCTGTTATGCAGGTGGAGCAGGTAAAAATGGCTTTAAAACAGGCCATTTATGAAGAAAACGATAGGAAATTCAAACCGAATTCAAACCATCAAAACGGCAAAAGCATGATAGAATTTCTGTTCTTAAAGCAGTCATAGAATGCCTTTTGCCAAAGAAAAGGCGTTAGAGGACACTTTTAAGATCGCAGACGACATACAGGGGAGTAGTCGTAGCATTATTTTCTAAATTGTGACTTCGCGTAATCGATGCACGTCACGCATCGGCGGGTCGCCGAAGACCGTTTTGTACTCGCGATTAAACTGTGAGGCATCGTTGTATCCTACGCGATAGGCGGCACTTGCCGCATCAAGTTCTTCGCCCAGCATCAGGCGGCGAGCCTCCAATAAGCGCAGCTGCTTTTGAAACTGTAAGGGACTCATTGCCACAACCGCCTTGAAGTGGCGGTGGAAACCTGAAACGCTCATTCCCAACTCGTGGGCAAGCTCCGCGACGTGAATTGGTTGGTCAAAGTTTTGACGGAGCCACTCGACGGCTTTGGCGATATCTGAGGCGTAACCTCCTAACAAAGCAAGATGACGAAGCTGCCCACCCTGATTGCCTATCAGCAGACGATAGATGATTTCCTGCGAGATTAGCGGAGTTAGAATGCGTGCTTCGGTAGGAGAATCGATGCTCCTGACGAGCCGCAGGACGGCATCAAGCAAATTCGCATCGAGCGGGCTGACATCTATAGCTTTTGCCTCATTATGGTTTGGATCTAAGGTATAACCAAGCTCAACCATGACCGAACTTACCAAAGTAGGGGAAAGCTCCATGCTGAAACTCAAATACGGCTGCTCCTTTGAGGCCTCTATAACCTGTGTCACGGTAGGCAAGGCAACGGTCACAAGCAGATAATGCAGCGGATCGTAACGATAATGGCTATCACCCAGAAATACTTCTTTGCTTCCCTGTGCAATTACACATACCGTTGGCTTGAACAGGCCATGAAGCGGCTCTTGAGGCGCTGAACGACGGGCGAGAGAAACCCCTGGAAGTGGCTCGACGCTCCCATCCTCAGACAAGGCCGACATCATTCGCTCAATCAGTTCTATGCGGTTGGCTTGTATCCATTGTGTATCACGTTCGGCCTGATGGAGATTCTTCACATCCATAGAGAATCCTATCACTTACCCTGATTGCTAGTCGTGGAAACTTCCCTCAGAACCTCACCCCTAGCCCCCTCTGTGTACAGCGTTGACAAGACGACAGTTTTGGTCAATTGAGGGAAAAGCGGAAGGCTCTGAGAGCCTTCCCTACGGGAGCGAAACGCATAAGATTGTAAAACTGGTGTCTGCTGAAGTGTACAGCGAGGGGGAACGGAGCGAAGATTTGAGATGTGGATAAACCAACTAGCAATCAAGGTATCACTTCTTTTCCATCGTCCATTCTGAAACCGTAGAGAATTATACAAGGATTTGCAACGATCGTTCTACCAGCGGGGCTTTGGGGCACCTACAATGAGGTCATAGATAGAAAACAGACCCTACTGTTCTTCAGGTAAGCTGAAAATCCCCTCTAAATGAAAATAGATACAAATTGAAAACACCGCTGTGCATCTTCAACCTGTTGATGCACAAAACAGGGGTCTTCACCTGAAGCCCCGATGATACGGTGTCGTCAAATACCGAGCATGGAGGAACAATGTACGACCACGGCACTTCTCAGGATTACTGGAAACTTAATACTCAGCAACACGTAAGCTTAGAAAAACACCGGCAGATGATCAAGAACACCCTGCGTTGGCAAGAAGCCTGTCGACTTACTAATGACCAAGAGAAAGCGACAGCCAAACCACTGCATAGACGTTTCGGCGATTTACTGTATTTAGTGATGAGTATTATTCGGGTAAAAGAAGGACAAGCTCACGAACAGTGCGGTGCTGATATACAGTGCGAATGTCTCGATATGCGCTAAATCGAAGCAGGAAAGGAAGGAAAATGGCAGCGCAAGACAAAGGGAAATTTGTAGGAAAGGTCGCGTTTGTGACCGGATCTGGAAGCGGAATTGGACGCTCAACAGCGATTGCCTTCGCTCGTGAGGGCGCCAGTGTAGTTCTTGCCAACAGTTCAGAACGGGGCAACCGTGAAACCGCCAGAATGATCAAAGAACTTGGCGGACAAGCCTTAGTTGTTAGCTGTAATGTAGCGCAATCTGAGGATGTGCGTTCAGCACTGGATAAAACAGTCGAAACGTTTGGACGACTCGATTTCGCGTTTAACAATGCGGGCTCCGAGCAAACTCCTGCAGCGACAGCGGATATTTCGGAGGAAGAGTGGGACAGGATCGTCAATGTCAGCCTGCGTGGGGTGTTTTTGTGCATGAAATATGAAATCCTGCTGATGCTCAAGCAAGGGGGTGGCGCAATTGTCAACGTCTCTTCAGGTGCTGGGGTCAGAGGCATTAAAGGAGTGGCCGCGAAACACGGCGTGATCGGTTTAACAAAGTCTGCGGCACTCGATTACGCGACATCTAACATTCGTATCAATGCCGTATGTCCGGGCATTATTGACACACCAATGATGGAACGATTCACCGGTGGTACCCCTGAGGGGCGCGAAAACGCGGTCGCACAGGAACCCATTGGACGGGTTGGAAGCCCAGAAGAGATTGCTTCTGCGGTCATATGGCTCTGTTCAGATGCGCCTTCATTTATGATCGGACATGCGATGGTCATCGATGGCGGTCAAACGGTGTAGCAAGACTATCCACTGGATGAAAAGTTCAGCGACGAACAATACTTAGGTTGATGGCTATGCCAGTAGACCATACTCTAAACAGATCAGTACAGTGAACAGGAGATGATTATGCATATTGGATTACAGATTCCGTCCTTCAAGTATCCCGGTGGTACGGTTGCTATCCGATCCAAACTGAAAGAAATCGTCACAACAGCAGAAGCATCCGGTTTTTACAGTCTGTGGGTCATGGATCACTTTTATCAAATCAAGGGCATGTTCGGAGAAGCCTATACCGATCCGATGATGGAGGCCTATACGACACTCGGATATATTGCGGCATTAACTGATAAACCTTATCTCGGCGTGCTGATAACAGGGGTCATTTATCGCCATCCATCCGTTCTACTCAAGATGGTCAACACGCTTGATATTCTCGCAGGGGGTCGCACGTATCTCGGTATTGGGGCAGCATGGTACGAGGACGAGGCAAAAGGTTATGGTATCCCCTACCCTTCAACAACAGAGCGCTTTGAGCAATTGGAAGAGAACCTACAATTAGCGAAGGCTCTTTGGGCTGGTGATGAGACATCCTACAAGGGCAAGCATTTCTCCGCTCCGGCAATCACCAACAACCCCCGTCCGCTGTCAAACCCGCATCCACGCTTAATGATTGGCGGCACAGGCCCAAACAAGACCTTACGCATGGTTGCTCAATATGGAGATGCCTGCAATATCGGCGATTGGGTCGGTAAAGAAAACATGCAAAAAGCAATCGACACACTCAAACAACATTGTGAAACGTTGGGGCGCGATTACAACACCATCGAGAAAACATCTCTGTGTACTGTGCATCTTTCTGGCAGTGATACGGTAGCAGGTATCATCAACCAGATTAAGGAACTCTCGACGATGGGCTTCACACACGCCATATTCAACATGCCAGATGTTTACAAAATTACACCACTCGAAACCTTTGCAAAAGAAATCATCCCGGTAGCAGCCAATCTTTAAACAGTCTATCCATCTGAGGTCATGCGACATGACCTCACCTTTACATCATCTATTCCCGCCATAATTGCCTTCGCAGGCCGGGCACCGTACGAATTATCTGCCCGTCACCAAAAGGTATTTTCATCGGCACTGCGCATCACATCCCCTGCCCTGTGCTCCCGTGGTGGCGAAATCGGCACGATGCGCCTGTTGGGTGGTGAGCAGCCATCAGCAGTCGAACACCGACCAGCAGATGTCGTTTCTCAAGCGCTGATCGTCCAGAACCAGCTCACGAATGGCATCGGGCAACTGCTCGCGCTGCCACTGGCACTCCAACCTGCCAGCGTTTCCGGCCTCGTGCTTAAGGGCCGCTGCACGTACCGCCTTGATGGCATAAGCAGCCGCGCCGAGTTCATGTGCTGCCACATGCCCGACTGCCCCGGACTGACCGGCTGCAAAGGCAGCATAACGGGCAGCGCCCTGGAGATCCCTGGCCGCCGCATTGGCGTGGCCTCCTGCTGAACGCGCCTCCCACCAACCGATGTCTCCGCGCACCCACTGCCGGATGAGCGCGATGGCCTGACGTGGCCGCTCATCTGCCGGCTGAACCGATTCAAAAAGGTGCAGAACATGCTCTGCGCAGGTGGCTGCCCACAAAGCGAGCAGTTGGTGATCTGCATCTATGAGCGTCCCACCGCGCCGAATGGTGATGAAGCGCGGGTCACGATCTTTGGGGAGAATCACGGCTGCTCCTTCAAAACATTTCGGACAAACGGAGGGCAAAAATAATGGGGATATGTTCCCTATTTTATTATGGACAGCCTATTGTTTATATGGCTGTTGTCGATTTTGAATGAGCAGGAAAAGCCGTGCCGCCTGTTGGGTTAGCCATAAACATCACTGCTCTTTTGGCAGCACAATATATGGATTTCCTCCCTGAAAATATCACACCATTAAGGTTTTGTAATGTGAGCATTTATACCCATCACAAATTCTACAATAGTGATATAGTTGATTATTAGTGTTACAAATCGTAATCAAACAACTTTTCGTTAATTATTTAAGCCAAGTTGTTGTAATTCTGGTATTCCATTCACAGAAACGTGTACCGGCTATGCAGTCAACACGGTTACTCCGATACCCTATCTACAGGTAAATCATGACTTTAGAAGTAAACTCCGCACTCCAACAGACCCGGCAGCGCAATTGGCTGACAATTAGCATCAAGAATCGTCTGGTTGTGAAATCAATTATCGTTTCAACACTGGTCGCATTGATCGCCATTGTGTCAAGTGTCGCGCTGCGCAGTTCTGCCATCCACCAATCAGAGGAAGAAGTCGTTAATGTCGCCGGGGCAATCGCTACAGATATTTCGTTTAACGTATTCGAATCAGGCGGCGGCAGTCTGGAGAGTGTGGCTGATCTGGAAACCTATGTCAAGATGCTGCACACATCCTCCAACCGTGACATCGCGATTGTTGATGCCAACAAAATCATAAAAGGCGATATTAACAGCGCTGAAGTCGGTACCACACTGAATTATGACACGAACAACGAGGTCGGACAGACGCTTGTGGACGGGACTCCACGGCTATTCTCCGAAAAAAGCGCAGAACATCCAGATCCTATACGAGTAGTCGTCGTTCCAATCCGGTTGAATGCCACCATCATCGGGGCGATTTTGTTGGATTATACGGCCCTCTACCAAGAACATGTGGAGCGCGCAGATCAGACGATTGGTGCCATAATTTTTTTGAGCCTGACCATTATCGTGTTCTCTTTCATCATGAGTGCGATTGTGGCGATTAGTATCCTCCGCCCGCTCAAAGTAATCAGTAATACAACCGAAATAGTCACCAGCGGAAAGCTAGACAGCCAAATTGTGGTTGACTTCCGTGATGAGCTGGGGATCTTAGCCAATTCCATTAACCAGATGATCAGTACGCTGGCAGGTAATGCGAAAAAGATCGGCGAGGCGGAAGCCCGTACCCGCGCTGTCGTCGACAATATGGTTGACGCGGTCATCACCATTACCGATACCCAGCAGGTCGAAAGCTTCAATCCCGCCGCTGAAAAACTTTTCGGGTATAGCAGTGACGAAGTGATCGGGCAGGATGTGCTTGCACTGATGCCTAATGCCCATAAAAACCATGACGATAACACAGTTGAAGCCAGCATCAGCAGTGGCAGCGAACTCATCGGCCAGCATAAAGACGGATCGATATTCCCGATTGATCTGTCGGTCGGTGAAGCGCAAATCGGTGAGCAGCACCTTTACATCAGCGTCATCCGCGACATCAGCGAACGTGTGACTACGATGCACGAACTGCGAAGTCTCAGCGAGGCCACTGAACAAATGGCACAGCGCGAAAAGCAAGCACGAGAACAACTCGAAATCATGGTGGGCGAGTACATGAACTTTGCTTCCAACATTTCGCATGGTGACCTCACATCACGCCTGCAGCAGCACCCAGATCGCGAAATTCTGAACGAGGGGAACGGTGATCTTCTCGACCTTGGTTCGAACCTCAACCAGATGGCCGAGAACTTGAATACGATTACCAAGCAGGTGCGTTCAGCCGTCAAGGGGATTAGCCTGGCAGCCAATGAGATCCAGCACGCGACGAGCGAACAAATTAAGAGCATCATCGAGCAAGATATCACGATCAACCAAACCGTTGCCACCGTGGGAGAGGTACGCGCAACCGTACAGCAGACCGCCGAACGGGCTCAAATGGTCGCCAATGCGGCGATGCAATCGGTCACCGTTTCGCTACGCGGCGAACAAGCGCTGGCGGCTACCATCCAGGGTATGCAAATCATCCGCGAGCGTGTCAGCGATATTGGAGACACCATCACCATCCTATCCAGGCGGACGCAGCAAATCAGCGAAATTATCAATACCGTTAATGGCATAGCTGACCAGTCCAAGCTGTTGGCCTTGAATGCCAGCATCGAAGCGGCGCGGGCCGGGGAAGACGGACGCGGTTTCGCGGTGGTAGCGGCTGAAGTACGGCAGTTGGCCCAGGAATCGCGGCAGGCGACAGCACGTATTAGCGACATTCTGAATGAAATCCGCGATGCCACCAACACCGCCGTTATGGTGACCGAAGAAGGCAATAAGCAAACAGAACAAGGTATGCAGCTGGTGAACCATGCCGGTGAAGCCATCCGTGAACTGGCAACAACGCTCGACCAGGCGACTCAAGCTGCCGCGCAAATCGCAGTCAGCACGCAGCAGCAGACCAACGACGTGACAAAGCTGGTAGAGGCAATGGAACAAATAAAGCGTGTCAGTTATCAATCAGCATCGACTTCACGCCAGACCGAAAAGAGCGCGCATGATTTGAACCACACGTCGCAGCAGCTTGAACAGGTTGTGGCGGCGTATACCCTCGAAGGATAGAACAACCTTCAGCCAATCCGATTGGCGGGTAAAGAATGCATGTAGGCAGACAGCTGCGGTGAGTAAGACATTTGAATCTGGCACCGCGGATTACAACGGCGAAGATCTATGATCGCGTGCCATTTTGGGATGTGCGGCTGACCGCTGGCGCGTCCACCTTATCATCCACCCGGGGCTGCGAGTCTTCAAGGTGAGAGAAATCCTGTTCAGTATTGGCGTCGTTTGCCAGACGTTCCTGGAGGCGCTGGGCAATGAACACGGCGTAGTCTTCGGTGACGTCATTGATGATGGTGCGCCGGCTTCCGTCCACCGTTTCCGCCCAGACCAGATAACGCTGTGTATCATACGATTCTTTCTTGGAGAGCGCCGTTTCCTCGTATTTGATGGCGGTCACACCGGCCAGCGACACTTCATGACCTTGATTGAACGGATTGGGGAGCGGTTTGCGCGTCACACTGATGGCATCCTCATCCATTTCGACATGCGTCTTATTCACGACGACCAGCGCCGCTCGATACAAAGCCGCTAGCGTAATGATCAAAAATCCAAGAATCAACAACAGCGGGGCGTTCCCGGTGGCAATCAGCAGGAGCGCGATAAAACCCATGCTGCCACTGAAAATGAGGCTGGAAAGAAAGTCTCCGTTTTTATCCAGGCGGAAATTCGTCCAGAACTCCATCTGCAAAGTGGCATCATCGTTGAGCATGAGCCTCGCAGGCTGCTTGACTTTGCGGCGCTTGGCTTTTCGGGCTTCGGGCAAATCAAAGGAAAAGACCGTATCACAAGCGGGACATACCGCCGTCATTTTCTGAATATTGATATGGGCGGCAGGCACTTTTTCACCACAATTCGGACAATTCACTTGCATGTTGCACCTTGGATTCGATGGCTCTGTTATTTATGAATACGCAGGAGTGAGGCAAATGGGTGCGGTGCTGACGCTATTTGCACCGGAACCTCAGCTTCCCTCTGTGTTCTTTGTGGTCATAGTATCTGACGTCAGGGCTGATTTATTTTCCTGAGACCGAAAGCCTCGGCCAATACAGCGACCGCCATCAGGATGAAATAGAGGCCAGCGTAATTACGAGTGGAAAGGAAATTGATTCCAACGCCGGACAGTATCAAGGCCGCTGGCACACCGATTATTTTTCGTGTGCTGGCACTGAGGACAAGTTTCCCACTGCCATACCAACCCAATATCGCATATGCCAGCAGCAGTAATCCAATCAGAACGATACGGGTGATGGTATCCAAAACGGGTAGCAGCAGCACCATCAGCACGTATAACACAAAAAAGACGATCCCTATCGTCCTAAGAATGCGCCGTTTGGTATCCATCTGTACAAACCCTTTTTTTGCAGCCGAATAAAACAAAAGGCATTACCCACTGTTCCGGGCAATGCCTTGATATTTCGTGCAGTATTTCAATGAATTTATGATGGACGAAACGCGCTCAATCCGGAACAGTTAGATTATCTCAACGCAATTAATCGACAACAAAATCATAGATCACATTTACGTGTGCCATATAGTGCTGAATGTCATATCTACCGGCTAGACGCACAGCCTCATGTGGAACGGCTATTCAAACTCTTTTTTGGTATTCCCTCTGTGTTATTCGTGCCTATGTGGTAAAACCTAAAGCATCGGATTAATCTTGGCGAAGCGCTAATTTATTAAGACCGTCGAGGAAAATTGTGTATGCGCTTAATCGAAGCCGGACAAGCATGGCTAGCGGCTAAGAATCCTCTCGCTCCAGAAGAATGGCGGCGGCTAAACCAAACAATGATTGCGCTTATTCAGACATGTAGTGACATTGAAGAACTACGTGAGTTTATAGCGCTCGATCAAAGTTTTGTTTATCCACCCTTTGTAACCCACAAAACGCTTGAAAAGCTCATCGAATTACACGATTTTAGTGAGAATACGCTCTGGCGTTATGTGACACAGCTTAGCATGTATTGGAGTGCTGATGGGTACGAGGAAGTTGAAAATTATCTCTTTGAGCAATTAAAAAACCTTCATGCACGTAACGCAGCCGAAGCAGAATATATTCCTCTTGGTGAAGATGTGTGGAAGAAAATCCAAGAGTTCCACAAAGAACTTCCCGATTGGGAAATGTTCTGGCATTAATTTTTGTGTCCTTGCATCTTATCGCCTTTGCGTTAAAACTCTCCGTATTGATCTCTGTGTCTCTGCGGTTAATCCGTATTCGCATTGGCAGACACGACATCTGCGTTTGGAAGTATCCAAATCGTGCCGACTAGGTTACCGTTAATATTTTGGGTTGAATTATTCCTGGTATCCAGTTCGTTAATATTTTGGGTTGAATTATTCCTGGTATCCAGTTTCCATGTTTTTTCTCGAGTACCGCAAAACCCTTCCGAATATTCGCTGTAAAGAAGATCGCGCTCATTAAGCCACTCGACCTGACACACCCGCAGCGCAGTTGAACGGCTTATTTTGGTCTGCCCTGTCGTAAGATCGACCACCCACAGATAACCGGTTGCCGCTTCTGTAGCATCCATGCCACTGAGTGCGATTTGATTTTCATCTGGCGATACAGCAACATCGGTCAAATTGATTATAATGCTCAACTGAATCTCAGAAATGGGTTGAATATTTCCTACCCCATCAACATAAAAAATACGCCAATCATAAACCTCTTTAGTGCTTTCAGAATCGATTGACTGCTCTACTCGACTCATAACAGTCAGATAAACTCCCTGTTTGGTTTTGTTGGCATGAATACTCTTGATGAAGGTTGCTTCGTCATTTTGGGTTGCGGCAATCGCGCCTTCAAAGCGGTTGTCTGCTTTCAAATTGACCGAATATAGAGCATCGTGAAAATCCTCATCAACATCCGTACAGCGCAGGGAATAATAAATCCTGTTATCGTTTTGTGACCAGCTCAGTTCCGAAGGTGAACACCCCATATAGCGTGATTCGGTAGCGGGAGGAATGGCTGTATCCAAGTGTGTCAAGGTGGATTGAGCGAGGGTTAAACGATTGATAGCAAATAAATTTCCGACATCAAGACATGTTCCGAAGCTGCATTGGGAATTTGTTTTTGCATAGATGAGCGTCACATCATCCGGCAACCAGAGTATATGGCCTGCTAATGGCGGCGAATTCGGTACAGCAAATACTGCGGCTGAAGCCAAATCAACGATATAAATCGAATCGAGGTTTTCGAAATCTCCATTGGCTTGCGGTTGACCAACAAGCGCAATAGCATCACTCTTAGGCGACCACGTTATAGTCCCAATACCAGATAGAGGGATTTGTTGAAAATGAGGCTGACCAAACCTATAGATAAATAAGGCGGTTTCTTGCTGCATCTGTTGGTCGAAGTGATAAGCGACAAAGGCCAGTTTTTGGCTGTCCGGCGAGGGTGAAAAATAGCTTGTATTAAAAACATACCAATCATCCTTGATAGTCGCATACAGGTCGGTCAATTCACTTAGCTGAAATAGACGAGACTTAATCTGACACTCTGAGTAAACTCAAGAGGATAAAGGAGTGTCAGGATGACGAACGAGCAGAAGATCATAGCCGGGAAGTTGGGACTGTTGAAGCTGGCGGAGCGGTTGGGCAACGTGAGCGA
>JBGAHG010000053.1:0-38856 GCA_044226325.1 Aggregatilineales bacterium | reverse complement strand
TTCTCGCTCCTGCTGTTCAGGCTTGGTTTGAAACCCGTAACTCCCTCTCTTCCAAAATTTACTGGCAATTTACCATTGATGACGCTCGTATTAAACTCCGTCATCTTTATCCCTCTTTTGATCCCTGACTTAACAGTACACTGTTTTTGGAGCGCGTTGCATCACCATCCGGCACGCAGCTTAATAACGGATAAATTGCCCTGCGCATCACAAAATAGGTTGGGCGGACTACCTGATTTTTGATCTCTAAAAGGCTCTAAAATCTCTCCCTAATACTTTGGTTCACGAGACGGCACTTTTACAGTCTAACGAGTTTTTCTCCCGTAGGGAAGGCTCTGAGAGCCTTCCGCTTTTCCCTCAATCGACCAAAACTTTCGTGTCGTAAAACTACTTTGGAGAGGGGTGGGATCGTATGTTTTCTCTGTCACTTAAGACAGTCCTTTCCAGGTTGTTACAATTGCAATATTTTGAATATATGCGACCGTCCTAAATAGAGATGCCAACATCACTGCCGCCGATGTTGACCGAAAAATAAGCGGCAGCAGACCCCCTCCGCTGCCGTCGCCAAACACGACGGAAAAAACTATGACTGTTTAGAATGTGTGCTGCGCCAACATGACTGTTCAAACGGCTTCAAACTTGAGAAGACCAAAGGCGGACAGGAGTCCGCCCATACGAGATCGCTAAAAGATTAACCGCCGGAAAGCGTGGCAAGAACACGTTGGATCTTGAGGGCAAGGTGCAGGATTAGGCGATTATCAGGATCATCAAGATTCATATCAGTGAGTTCCGCGATACGCTCCAGGCGATAAACAAGTGTATTACGATGCACATCCAGATCAGAAGCGGCCTTGGCTAAATTACCATTGGCCTCGAAGAAACCATTGAGGGTACGCAGTAAATCACCCTGCTTACGTTCGTCATGCTCTACTAATAAGCCGAGTGTTTCCTTATGAAAACGGCGCATCTGATCGAGATTACGTTCTTTGAGGGCGAGAAGCAACTGAAAGAGTTTAAGATCGCCGTAAAAGGTGGCCTGCTCTCGATCACCGAGTTCGTTGGCAATGCTGACCGCATCTTTCGCTTCGCGATAGGCATCGCGCAACGTGGCGAGTCCCAAAGCAGGGCGGCTGATGCCTGCACCGACTAGGCCACTCGGTGTACGGGACGAAAGCTGTTCGCGGACTTCATCTACCAAGCGGCGTACACGTTGGGGCTGAGCGGCATTTTCGAGCGGATATAAAGCAACAATTACGTCGACGTACTGCCCCACCGCACCGTTAATCTGACGGCGAATCATATCATCACGTACCAATGAAATGAGTGATTCGAGCGGAAGTGGCGCACCGGATTTGGTAGAGGCACGGAAAACGGCCACTACAAATGAAGAATTGATGTCGAAGCCGGACTGCTGAGCGCGAGTGGTGAGCAAGTCGTCATCGGCGGGTGTGCCGCTGAGCCACATCTGAACCCAATCGCCACGCGCCTGTTCAACCGCAAAGGCAATAGCGCGGTTTTTGGCTAATTCGATGGCACAGACATCTGCGCCATAGGTCATCACGAGACGGTCAAATTCATCGAGGGGGGTCTGTTTATCGACTAGCGAAAGATAACCAGCCACACGTTTTTCTACTTTGAGAACGGTGGTAAAGCCTAAAGGGCTGGCAACAATTGCACCCTCGCCTTCAGGAGCTTCACGCTCCAACCAATTCTGGAAGGCCCCATAAGGTAAACTCTGTAAAATTGCACGACCCGTTCCGCCACCACGACGCGAGACATTGGGATAGACCTGCGCCATTAACACGCCAGCATCATCATGAACGACAACCGGACGGGCGGTAGCGCGAGCGACAATCTGCAACAGGCTGTTGAGGTCACGATTTTCGGCAGCAAGACGACTCAACTGGCGCTGAATTTCCATCGCACGCTGGTTCAATTGAGCGGTGTAATTGGCAATGAGAGTGTTGACTGAACGTTCTATGCGGGTGAGGTTGCTGTCATCCGGCAAGGCCAGCAAGCCGACCTGACAATCATTGGCCGCGCTGATGGCTGCGTCGGTGACATCATCAATCGCTGCGATGGCACTGACACCAACCTGTGCCAGGCTTTGTACAACTTCACCTAAGGTCAAACGACTGTTGTAACTGCGAAGGACATCCATCGAAACTAAAGCGAGTTCGCCACCGTAGACATCAGGAAATGCTGGTGGTTGAGCACGAACTGTAACCGACCAATTGATGCTTATATCGGGTGAGCCAGCAGCCAGGGTTGTACCTAGCGGTAGTGCAAACTGCAATAATGCCTGTAGTGTTGTTGTATTGTTTTCAGTCATGCGGTCGCCTTTTAGAAAGATTGAATAGAAATATTCAATCGAATTAGCAATTTCGACAATCAAGATTAAGATGATTTAGTGATAACAACCAAAATATACAGCATTACGCATGAATTAAACAACGTCAATTTAACCTATATTCGTTTATTCAGTATGCCCAATTGGATAAGTCAACCAATAAAAAGAGGATGAAGCTGAAATAAAAAGGGCGCACAAGAGTACGCCCTTTCAGATACGAGGATGATTAGGTTTAGGCTTTTGTACGCTTTACCCCAAGCGACAGCGTTTCACCATCGAAGGTGTCGTCTTTATGGAAAAACCCGTCGGTTGGTTTTTTAGGTTCAAGTTTATCACTCAACGTTTCGGTACGAATGTACTCGGCAAAGGCGTCGATGGCTTTGGTGAGGCGTTCGCTGGCAACATAGCGCACAACGATTTTATCGTCGATATTGAAGTCGGCTTCTTTACGCAAGGTCTGAACGCGACGAACAATTTCACGTGCCAACCCTTCCAAAACGAGTTCTTCGGTCAAACGCGTGTCCAAGGCGGCAAGGTAGCCGTTTTCTTCGGCAATGGCAAAGCCTTCGGCAGACTTTTGCTTGACTTCGACCTCCTGGGCTGTGACTTCAAAGGAGCGACCATCCGCTTCAACGGTGACATTTTCGTTGTTGAGGAAGGCCTTGGCCCAGCGTGTTACATCAGCCTGTGCACCTTCGCGCAGAGTCTTTTGAACCAGCGGGAAATCCTTACCGAACTTTTTGCCCAAAGCACTCGGCAGCGGATTCAGGACATAGGCGATGACATCTGCCGCGCCTTCCAAAACGATAACCTGTTTCACGTTCAATTCGCTCTGGATGAGCGGCATGAGGCGCTTAACGGCAGCCATCTCTTTAGCTTCACGAGTGACAAATTGAGCACTGGCTAAGGGCTGACGAACCTTAAGGTTAGCCGTTTCGCGGGCAGCGCGCCCAAGACTGACCAAACGCTCGGCAGTGTTCATGTCATTGATGGTGTCCATATTGATAAGCGCAGGATCGTACTCAGGCCATGAAGCCAAATGAACACTATCCGGTGCAGACGGATCAACACCAGCGACTAAATTGCGATAGAGCGACTCGCTCATGAAAGGCATGGCAGGCGCTATTAACTTGGAGAGCATCGTCAAACATTCATAAAGGGTAGCGTATGCACCCTGTTTGTCGGCATCGCTTTCACTCTTCCAGAATCGGCGGCGGCTGAGGCGCACATACCAATTGCTGAGGCGCTCAACGAAAACCTGCACCGGACGCGTGGCATCGGTGACGTTATAGGTTTCGTAGGCTTCTGTTACTTCTTTGACCAACAGATGCAATTCAGCCAACACCCATTGATCAAGCGGGTCACGGTCGGCAACGGCAGGCTGCTTATCCGTCGGCGACCATTTATCCAGATTGGCGTAGGTCACAAAGAAGCTGTAGGTGTTCCACAGCGTACTCCAAAACTTATTGACGACCTCACCTACCAAGTCCACGGAGAAACGACGTGGATCGCCGGGCGGGCTTGAGGTATATAAATACCAGCGGAAAGCATCCGCGCCATGTTTATTCAGCACATCCCAGGGATCAACGATGTTGCCCTTGCTCTTGGACATCTTCTTACCTTCTTCGTCCAAGATATGTCCAACGCAGATCACGTTCTTATAAGCTACGCTATCAAACAACATGGTACTAATGGCGTGGAGGCTGTAGAACCAACCACGCGTCTGGTCAACGGCTTCGCAGATGTAATCCGCCGGGAAATGCGAGTCGAACATTTCCTTGTTTTTGTGTGGATAACCCCACTGTGCAAGTGGCATAGAACCGCTATCAAACCAGACATCAATGAGTTCAGGCACACGGCGCATGGTACCGCCCTTCCCATTGGGATTGGGGAAGGTAATTTCATCAACGTAGGGACGATGCAAATCCAATTCGGTTAGGTCACGTCCGGCGAGCTGCGAGAGTTCTGCAACACTACCTACGCAGAGCATTTCTTTGGTTTTATCATCAACCCAGATAGGCAACGGCGTACCCCAGAAGCGTTCGCGCCCCAATGCCCAATCTTTGACACCGTCGAGCCAATTGCCAAAGCGACCATCCTTTACGTGTTCGGGAACCCAGTTGATGGTTTGATTCAATTCGACCAACTGATCACGATATTCGGTGGTGCGAACGAACCAAGTTTCGCGAGCATAATACATGAGTGGGGTACCACTGCGCCAGCAAAACGGATAGGTATGTTCATGCTTGCCCGATTTGTACATCAAGCCACGTTCGCGCAGGTCATTGGTGATTTCGGGATCCGCATCCTTGAACCACATACCACGAAATTTGGTTACTTGATCGATAAGCTTGCCATCGGGCGCAACAGTACGCAAGATAGGCAGTTTGTACTTTTGCCCAACGGCTAAGTCGTCCTCGCCAAATGCAGGCGCAATATGGACGATACCTGTACCATCTTCGGTGCTGACAAAATCACCGGAGACGACGTAAGCATAGTCCTGTTCGACAGGCAGGAAGGTATAGAGCGGATTATAGTGCTGGTTAAGCAGCTCTTTACCCTTGAACTTCTTGACGATCTTGTAGTTTTCAGGGTGCTTGAGCACCTTTTCCACCAAGTTGGCTGCGAGGATCAGGTTTTCTTTGCCATCGCCATCCTGCGCAGGACCTTCGACCTGGACATAGTCGATATTCTCACCAACTGCGAGGGCAACATTGGCAGGCAGTGTCCAAGGAGTGGTCGTCCACACGAGGAAATAGACACCGGGCTTATCTTTCATCGGGAAGCGGACGAAAACACTAGGGTCCTCCAGTGTTTCGTAGCCCAAAGCCACTTCAGCACTGCTGAGGGGCGTGCCGCACTCAGGGCAATAAGGCACAACTTTATACCCTTGATACAACAGCGATTTTTCCCAGAACTGCTTCAAAATCCACCAGACACTCTGGATGTAATCGTTGCTGAAAGTGATATAAGCATTGTCCAGATCGACCCAAAAGCCGATACGGTCGGTCAATTTTTCCCAATCGGTCAGGTAACGCAGCACACTATCGCGACATTTCTTGTTGAATTCGGCGACACCGTATTCTTCGACTTCATGTTTAAACTTGATACCAAGTTCTTTCTGCACTTCGATTTCAACGGGCAAGCCGTGTGTATCCCAACCACCGTAGCGCAGACAATGATAGCCACGCATAACTTTATAGCGGGGGAACATATCTTTGAAGGCGCGCGCCAAGACGTGATGGCTGCCGGGTTTCCCATTAGCAGTAGGTGGGCCTTCATAGAATACATATTCAGGATTGCCTTCGCGCTCCTTCATGGTGCGCTGGAAGACATTACGCTCGTGCCAGAACGTTTGCTGATCACGCTCTAGCTTCTGGATATCGACTTTGGCATTCACTGCCTTGAACATAAGATACTCCATCAGGTTATCGTCTGGGATGCGGATAGGAAAACAGTGTGAATACGAACTAAGCTATTCGACCCAAACGAGGAATCAGCCGCGATAGGAGCAAAAGTTGAGTCTCCTTCACGGGGACACCTCCTTTAACATGCACGCTATGTGGTCGGGTATTGGACTGCGATAACAAAAATCAATGTCATTATCGCGCAAAATAACAGAATGCGGTAGGGAAAGTTCACATTTGGGCAATCCAAAATGAATAGCCCAAGTCAGAAATTAGATAGTTGATCGCGAAGATTCACACTAGGAGGAACTGGTCGGTGGAGGATCTACAGTTGGGAACTGCGAAAAGCCACCATCCAATGTCGGTGGGTTGCTAGGCGGTACCGCGCCCGTCCAAAAAATCTCACGGTTTAGACGAAATTGACTGGTTTCCTCAGCCGTCGAACCAGTAGCGATGACTACTTCCCAGCGTAAGGCAAAAATCGAAAAGTTTTGATTCGCTGTACAACGCGCAACATTTTGACCTTTGGCATTTGATCCGGATGAGGTATGAGTAGACCCATCCTCGGCACAAGCTAAGGGCGCTACACGACATTGACCGTCTTTCGCTTCGTAGTAGCGCACAACGTCACAAGCCGAGAGTTTATCGGACGAATAAAGCCAATCATCGGTGCCGTAGTCTTTACTCGCATGAGAGACAAGCGTCACCTGATCGGGTATGGGCGCGGCAGGCGGAAAAAAGATAGCGTACAGCACGCCTATCACCTGACTGCCAACAACAACCGCGAATACAACGGCAACCATACCCAAAATTATGATACGGGCTGGCACATGACGACTGGTAGGCACCGATTCCGGCGCGTTTGCTTCGACGGGACTATCGCTGCCAGTATTGTTCATTTTCGACGACGACCATACCTACTGAATTATTGGCTTCGACACCGGGTTCGATATTGACGCGGGTATATTGTGAGATTTGGAAACCTGAACGGTCAAACATGCAGCTATAGCGGAAAGGCGGCTTTGATTTATCGCCCTTGTCATATGTTTCGTAATTGCCCGTGCTGGGGAAACGCAGACACTTATCCTCACCTGTACTACCTGTAAGCTCGGTTAGTTTCTTCTGATAGTAAGCCGCTACATCATCAGCCGATGCATTTGATATACGGTAAACAACTTGCCGTGCATTGGCGCCACGAGGGGTTGTAAACCAGATGGTCGAACCGGGATATGGATCAATCTCATAGGGTCGTTGATGTGAAGCACGGTCTACAAAAAATAATCCTACACCGCCTAAGATAACCAATATGCCAATTATTGCGGCAATTGTACCGACGCGGATTACTGAAATGTTGCCGTCACGTCCGAGAATACTCATTTTTCCTCCACGAGCGATTGCATAAATGCCACATCATCTGACAATAATTGACCGTAGGGTGTCGCTGGAAATCGGTTGGCTAGTTCACGCCAATAACCGATCCCATCCGGCACTTCTACAGTATTTAGAGCCTCACTTCGTCCCATTCGATACAACAAGAAGTCGGTCATGAGCAAACGAAATGGCTCCTGCTGAGGGCTACGAATACGCTCAAATACTTCGGCAGACGCATCAAACTCAGCATTGCGATAGAGCGCTTCGCCCAAATCAAATTCCACAATTGAGGGCGCACCCGCCTGCAAGGCTTGTTTGAGTGTATCAATTGCCTGAGCGTATAATCCTCTTATAAGCAGTGTACGCCCAAAACTGTAGAGGGGAAAGTGGTCAAAAGGCCTCAAGGCTAAAGCTTTTTTTACAATTTCTTCACTTTTGTCCAGATTTCCGAGCTGGCGATAAGTATTGGCGAGTAAAGTCAAGGAGTTTACGTCCGGCTTACCGGTGTTATGAAATGCCTCTAGAATGTCACACGCGCCCATGAAATCTTCAGCCAAATATCGCCGTTGTGCATGCGTATAAGCCGTTACCATTGTGCGGTTGCCCCACATAAATATAATCTGGAGGGCAAAGATGAGGCCGACAAAGCCAATTAACGCACTTTGGCGCAAATTACCGGAACTGATGAAGATGACTAATAAGGAAATCAATAACAAGGTCAGGTCAGTTATAAATGCAAGTTGAGTAGAACGTTCCCAACTGCGAAACACCTTAATGAGATAGGCAGTAATTTTTCCCATAATCTTTGGTTAGCTCAAATTTCCGGCATCGGCATCCGACAAAGCATGTTGAATAGCAGTGACTTCATAACGTAGTGCCTGGCCGTAAGCCGTTCCATCAAGCGCATCCAGACCAGAGAGCCACGTGACAAGTCCTTCACGGGCACTTACCATTTTAACCGTAGCTCTGACAGCCTGTTTGACTTCCCCATCTGAGGTATAAGCCTGTGCAAGATGATAATAAACGCGAACGCCATACATGGAAGGCATGGTGAAATGGGCCGCCTTCTTGAAAGAATCTACGGCGGCAGTCGTTTCCCCAGCGAACTGCTGTACAAATCCGAGTTCGGCCCAAATGATGGGTTGCTCCGGTTCGAGTTCAGTGGCTTTCATCAAAGCACGGGCAGCTTCATCATAGGCAGCTTGCAGGCGGTAGCCATTTGCCAGCGTAATATACGAACCGGGGTCGTTGGGGAAAAGTCGCACAGCACGATCAGCAGTCGCCTGAGCATTACCTAGCTGCCCGGCATAAGCATAGGCACTGGTAAGCAGCATTAAGACTTCCGGCGTTTCTTTACCCTCTTTGATGGAACGCTGCAGCAAGGGAATAGCTTCGCGAAAGCGAAATTCCTCGATGAGTCGGTAGGCATCGCCATAGCCTGAACCCTGACTGCGTGACTGCCGAACTAGCAACCATCCAACCAACGTAAACCACACGAGAAACATAACCCCGGCAACACACAAGCCAGCAAGTGCCATTTGAATTGAAGGCGAAAGAATTCCTGCAGGCGAGTTACGGTCAGACGACAATTCATTTAGAAGCCCTGCAACAAACACCAGACCGCCAATAATTGCCAACAGCGGCGAAAGATAAATGAGAATAACCTGTACACGGCGACTCATCAGGCTAACCTCATATCTTCGACCTTGAGGTCGCCATCCAAAAGCTCGTAAACGGTTTGCAGATCGTCACCAATGACCTGACGCAAGGTGGCAGCCTGATCATCTTTGAGAATCGTTTGCCACTCTTCGAGACCAGTGGTTTGTTTTTTGAGGGCGATCAGGGAATTATCCGCTTCGGCAGTGCGGCCCAAACGACCATAGGCACGAAGCAAATAGAAGTCGATCAGCAAGCGATGACGAATATCAGGCACTTTAAGGGCAATAGCCTTCTGTAGATGTTCCACAACACCTTCAGATTGTTTGAGGCGATCCTCAATCATGCCAAGATTGTAATAAGTTACCCAGTCGTCAGGAGCAAGCTGCTGAGCGGTAATGGCTGCTTCTTTTGCCAGATCATATTCACGATTTTGCAGGTAGACTTCCGCTAAACCGTTGAACCCTATCGGAGAATCAGGCGTTAGTTGGGTCATCTTTTGGTAGTCACGTGAGGCTTGTTTAAGCTTGCCCCACAGACGATAGATTTCGGCACGGAATTTGTAATGATAGGCATGGGTCGGGTCAGCAAGAATAACCCTATCCATAATCTTTACGGCCTCGGCATATTCACTTTTGCGTAAGTGCTTGACGGCTTGCCGATACTCGACCGGCATCCGATTGCGAGTGATAAGTAACATCGCAATGACCCAACCAAGCGCACCACCCATAAACAACAATGCCAATTGTGGCGCGATCATCAGCCCGATGACTACTGCCAAGATCGATGGTACAAGTATGGCCGCCCAATGACCACGTTCTTCCGACGAAAGCCGGACGAAAAAAATGATAACCAACCCGAGCAGAAAGGCTATCACAATCAGAGATTGCACAGGGCGTACCCATGCATATTGATTAACCACTACATTGAGAATAAGGCTGGATAAACCCGTGATCGCAACCCACGCAATCAGTACACGCGAAAAAGTTGGGCCGAGAAAGATTTGAATACGCCTAATCATAAGTTGAACCTGAATTGATGGCTAAACATCCATCTCTATATAAATGCGTTTGTTGATACCGCCCTTGCTTTTGTAATCAGTAATGTGAATCTGCCCGACTTCACGCGTATTGGCAACATGTGTGCCGCCATCAGCCTGCAAATCCAGTCCGACGATTTCAACGGTGCGGACTTCCGGTATACCTTCAGGCAGCAAATTGATCTTAGTACGAATAAGATCTGGAATCTTAAAGGCTTCATCACGTGGAAAGATTTTGACACGAATATCACGGGCAGCAGCTACTTCGGCATTGATAGCCGCCTCAATCTCGTCGACCAGATCCTTTTGCATGCGCTCGAACTCAAAATCCATGCGTCCACTCAACGGCTCCATATTGCCACCAGTGACACTAGCACCATAATCACGCCAGACAACGCCGCAAAGAATATGCATAGCCGTATGGGTACGCATAAGTTTATAGCGGCGATCCCAATCCAACTGACCTGTAACGCTTGTGCCAACTGCGGGTAATTCACCTGTGACTATATGGATATTGCCACGCGCCACACTGGTCACAGGATAGACTTTATCGCCGACGATTAACTGTCCGACATCATTGGGCTGACCACCTCCGCCGGGATAAAAGGCCGTGCGATCCAACAAAACACCATTTTGTTCCGGCGCATGGCCCACTACCTGAGCCGTAAACTCTTTTGCGTAGCTATCAGTATGATATAACAAATCAGTCATCTTTTTCTCCTATATCGGCACGCATTCTGATCATGACATCACGTCCACCTATAGACTGCCAAAAGGCAATACCTTCAGGATTATTTGAGGATACATGCCAATCAAACGTGCGGATGCCACACTGACGGAACCAATCCACAAGCGCGTTAACAAGACTGTGCCCTACCCCATGCCGACGTATATGAGGCTCGACATAAATATCAGCCAAAAAGCCAGATGGACGCTGATCAAAAATATCCGGCATGAGGTTAATCACCATGCCTAATACGAATCCTACAACCTGGCCTTCTACCTCGGCAACAAGGGCGCACATATAAGGGTCGTCCAGGCGTTCCATAATACGCCGTACATAACGATGTTCACTGCCGCGCGCAGCACTCGGTAAATCAATACTAAGTTTTTGGTGAAAGGCTACAAGGTCTAGCCACATCTCACCCAACGCATCGGAATCCTCTTTATTGACAGGGCGAATTATAATTTCAGCCACATTAAATCCATCCAAGTTCTGGCTCCTTGTCCTCGCCAGAAAGCCTGCTGCACGGGTTGGCGATGTGGGACTGCAACCGTCAGATTTTCAATACCTTGCTGAATAAGCCAGTTCTGAGCAGCATTTAATAAGATTTGTCCTGCCCCACCTGAGGGTGTGTGCAGATCAACTGCCATATCAGCAATATAACCCGTGCGGTGTGGGGTTACACCGGGTGGCATATCTTGTAACCATAGAACTAAATACCCATAACACTGGTATCCGCGAAGGGCGACCCAAATGGCGCATCGCGGATTAGCGAGCCAATTGGAAGCCTCGTCTACCCATTTGGTCTTTGCCCCGACAGTGAGTGTTAAGCGAGGATCAGATTGTTGTTGAAGTACCCGATTTTCATACCACAAATCAGCGAGGTCAATCAAATCATCGGGTGTGGCTAAGCGGGTAGTTATTTGATCCATAGATACTCGTCGTGATAGTGGATTTCAGAATAGCACCTCGCAACACGCAAATCAAGCACATCATGTACAATCAAACTATGAGTAGTTTTCAGCAACCTTTCCCCTCACACGACCTACCCGATTGGATGCGTCGAGCCCAACGCGGCGTCGATTGGGGTTTCTTATTGGTACTCGTATTATGCTTGACTGTTTCCGCTCCATTTGCATTACGAACCGAACTGCCCCACAACAATGCCAATGAAAATTATGTTTATCGCACCAATGATTATGCTGAGTCGATTCAAGAAGGTTGGCTCTATCCGCGCTGGTCGCCTAATGTATTAGGTGGATATGGCGCGCCCATCCCTAGTTTCTATCCACCTGCACCGGCTTACACAGCTGCACTACTTCAAGTTTTGCTAACCAATAACGCGGTGGGTGCGGTACGTTTGCTGTATATCCTAGCAACCTGTGTCGCGGGCATTGCTGTTTATGCACTGGTACTGCGACAATCCGGCGCTGCGGCTGGCATTTTGGCGGCTATGCTCTATGTTTACAGCCCTTACGTCAGTCTCGTGATTCCTCATCTACAGGGCGATTTAACGGAAATGCTGGTGTTGGCCCTGGCACCAGCACTGCTGTGGTCAGTGGACCGACTCATAAGGGGTCACCAGCCTCAGAACCTATTATTCGCAGCCTTCATCAATACAGGGTTAATCCTCACCAGCCCCAAAGGTGCATTAGCAAGTTGTTTATTGGCATTAGCTTACGTCCTCTGGCAGTTTAGCCAAGCCAAAGTAAGAGGTAAGATTTTCCAGTTTATTGCCGCAAGCGGATTAGGCGTTCTTCTAGCAGGGTTTTATTGGATACCGGCGCTGCTCGAAGAATCGGCTGTTCACTGGCAACCGAACGTTGCTGCTGCAACCCTGACACTGCGGTTGAGTGAATTGATTACACCGTTAATGCCGCTTGATCCGGCTGAAATGATTCATCAGCCACAACTGACACTGGGACTCGTGGGGTTGATTTTTGTAGTGGGAAGTGCGCTAACCCATCTCGTCATCAAAAGGAAATTTGATTTCGGCATTTTCTTCCTCGTAAGTGGCCTTAGCATAACGATTGTCGCACTGACCATTTTGCGACACGAAACATGGTTACTCGGCCTCATTATGTTATGTTTTTCGGTGACTGGTTCTGATATTCTAATGCTGCGGACAAAACTCTCGGCACGATCCCAACGTTTGCTATTGCCGATACTGATGGTTGGTATATGGATTGGTTCTCGAGCAAGCTGGTTACCACCCGTTACAACTCAATCGTTTGGTAATACAGATGGTGCAGCACAAATTAGCTATGAGCAGCAAGGGTATGGGATCGCAGTGCTGCCAGCAGGAGACGCCATACCATCTGGACTCGCCACCATGGTTGAATTTAACCACAACTTAATCGATAGTTATCGATCGGGCACGATCAACAAACTACTACCGGGGCAGTTCACAACCGCTTTTCAAGCAAGTCCATTAGCCCATTTGGTTCATGGTGATCAGTTCCAACTGCGGCAAGTAACTGCACCTATGACCCTCAATTTTCTAACGGCCTATTTCCCCGGATGGCGAGCATCAATCGGTGACCAGCGCCTAAATCTGCAACCTGACTTAAAAACAGGTCTGATTCAAGTGGATATACCCCGTTTGAACAGTAGGAATTCTGAACTATCGATTATGTTAGGGAGTACAAACGTCCGTTTGGGGAGCTGGTTGATTGCCGGATTAGTTTTATTAATTATCCTTTTCTTGACGTGGGGAAGGTACCGAACAGTACGCAAGAGTTCCATCGAAGACCTGGTGGTCTTGCAACAAGATGAAGCTCGTTTAATCGCACTGCCTGTATGTTGCTTTGGACTTGTCGCATTGCTTGTTCTGATTCCAAATCCCTTTTTTACTATCGTACAGCCTAACAATACCGGCCTGCAGAATCGGTTCGCCACCCAGATGCGAAGCAACACCGGCTTAACGCTGAACGGGTTTCGGCTTAGGAACAACGTTTATGCTGCAGGAGATGATCTAGACATCACCTTATTCTGGCAGACGCAGCGTTTCTTGCCAGACAATTATCAGATCAAGCTATTTCTTAAGAACAACCGTGATTCGAGCGTATGGAATGAGACGCAGTTACGCAATCCTGGTTACTATCCGACAAGACGTTGGAATACGCAACAATATGTCCCTGATCACTATGACTTCACCCTGGCGAATGGTATCACCCCCGGTAATTACCAGATCCATATTGAGGCTTATGGCTGCACTTCAACCTGCGATGAGAGCAATAGACTGGACTTCTTCAATACAGATGGTCAACCATTGGGAGCGGATGTCACATTACCCACGTTAATCTCAATTCGGCCCTAAATATTTTTATTACTAATGGAACAAAACGATTTTTTGTGTTTCAGCTTCACGATCTGTAGAATTAATATCACTATTTCTATTGGAGGCAAAGTCACTAATGAGCAGCAACCCCAGCAATACATCTAACGTGAGCAACGCATGGCGTTATCAGCGAGAACATCAGGCTTCCACAGCAGTGACCGAATTCGAAAAAATCCTCAAGCAAGATGCGAATAATATTGACGCGCTGTACGGATTAGGTTTGGCTCTGCGTGACAATGGTAAAAAAGAAGCAGCAATCGAGCAATTCCAAAAAGTACTGGTGTTGGTCGAAAGCGCGGCCTTGGCACGACGTCCTGCTTTGACCGGTGAAGAAGAAGTTCGCGTTGCGAATACGCCGGATGATGACCGTTACATGATGTTGGCACGGATGATTAAACAGCGCTTGGCAGAACTCAAAGCCTGAAAGTCAATTTCGTAACATATGAATAAACGCGAAAGACTCGAAAAGTCAATCGTTGGTGAAGCTACGGATCGCATTCCGGTCGCATTATGGCGGCACTGGCCCGGTGACGACCAACGTGCTGCGGATTTAGCGCGTTCAACTATTGAGTTTCAGCAAACCTATGATTGGGATTTTGTTAAGATTACGCCAGCAGAAAGTTATGCTGTAGCCGATTACGGTTTGCAGGACGAGTGGCAAGGCAATCTAGAAGGTACGCGAACACCGATTAGGCGGGCAGTGACGCGTTCACTTGACTGGACAAATTTGCGTCCGCTTGATCCAACGAGAGGCTCTTTGGGTCGCCAAATCGAAACCTTACGCTTGGTTACAGATGGATTGCGTAATGACGACACGCCAATTATCCAGACGATCTACAGTCCATTGACACAAGCATCGATGATTGGCGGACGCAATTTGCTAGTTCGCCATATCCGCACTAATCCTGATCGCATCCAGACGGGATTGAATGCCATTACCGAAACAACACTGCGGTTTATAGATGCGCTGAAACGGTTTCCTATTTCCGGTATCTTTTACAGCCAACAAGAAGCGAATTACGATATATTAACGGAAGAAGAGTACCGATTATTCGGACTGCCCTATGATCGCAAAATACTCGAGTCGCTGCAAGATAAATGGTGGCTTAACATATTGCAATTGCACGGTGACGCGCCGATGTTCCGACTAGGTAGTCAACTCCCTGTTCAAGCAATCAATTGGCGTGATCAGGACGCGGAACCCGATTTATCACAGGGTAAGTTACAATTTAACAATGCGGTGTGCGGAGGACTTTCTCATACACACAATCTGCATTATGGTACGCCGACCAGCATCAGAGAGCAAATTCGTAATGCGATGGCGCAGACAAATAATCGCCGTCTAATTTTGTCATCTGGGAGTACCCTTATGGCAACCACTCCACTTTCCAATATTCGCGCCGTACGGGACGCTGTTCGAGGAACATAAGACTAATATGCCAATTCGCGTCATCGCAGGCACGGCAAAAGGGCGAAAACTAAAACTGGTTCCGGGAGATTCGACCCGCCCAATTATGGATAAGGTGAAAGAGGCGTTGTTTAATATTATCGGACGTGAAATTTATGGTGCAACTTTCCTTGATTTGTTCGCCGGGACAGGAAGCGTGGGAATTGAAGCGCTAAGCAGGGGTGCGTCCAAAGCTGTTTTTGTTGATCTTGAGCGTACCGCAATTCAGACGATTCAGGACAATTTAAGAGCAACAAAGTTCACTGAAAAAGCGATTGTGAATCGCGCGGATGCTCTCAAAGTGGTTAGCCAAGCACCGAGTGAGCGTTATGATTTTGTATACATCGCACCACCTCAATATAAAAATTTATGGCTGGATGTTATGAAGGCACTGGACGCAAATGAGAAATGGATCAATGACGATACTCAATACATCATACAGATAGATCCTAAAGAAGAAACCGATGTGGAATTCAAGCATTTGAAAGCTACCGATCAACGGCGGTACGGCAATACTTTGCTTTGGTTTTTCGCCAAAAAAGATAATGATGTGCATGACGAGAAACCGATAGAGGGGTAAAAATGATTGATTTTGATCAGTTAGAAACCATTGCTTCCGAACTTATTAGCACTTTTGAGATTGAAGATCCACCAGTCCCTATCGAAATTATGCTGCAACGGCCCAAGCCGGATATGTGGGAAGAGGTGAATATTGCGGATCTTTCAGTTGGTTTCTTGAAAACCGGCGGTCATTATTCGCCGCGCATGTCGCTGGCACGGCTTCTAGCCCGTCATATTATCAAGAGCGATTGGGGGCATGATCGCGGATTACCGGCAATTATGAAGCAGGGAAAAAACGATGAGGTTGTCAACGCTTTTGGCCGAATGCTTATAATGCCAATTGAAATGGTAAAGGACCTAAGCGAAGGTGCGCGTACACCGATTACTATGAGTATGCACTTTGAGGTTCCTGAAGAAGACGCAATCTTACGACTGAACGAAGTCTTTGGAAGGCTCTAGTTTTTACTTCGCAAATAAGTATCTGCAAAAGCAAGTGCGTCAGCCTGTGTGTGGACATCGCCAGTTACTTGAGCCATACGGATTTGTTCTAATAATTCACCGAGAATAGGTCCTGGTTTAATTTGTAACGTTTGCATTAAGAGGTTGCCATCAACCAGCGCAGGTGGCGACACTATTTGTTCGTATTTGTCAAACCACGCATCGAGTAAGACACGGACTCGATCTACTAGCATCAACCATTCATTTTGCTTCAAATATGATCCATAAGTCGCCAGATAATTGGCTAACGTTAGCAAACATACATCTATCCCTGCCTCGTTCAACTTGCGCCAATAACGATAAATTGAAAGTGGAGCGGTATCTTCGAGTGTTAACACGAGACGTTGATAGCGAACAAGTGTTATGAGTCTAGACTTTTCGGCGACGCTTAAACGGAGAGCATCGGCGCGAACCCCCGCATAAGCTGCGCTTCTGCTTTCGTGGTTTTCATAGCCCAGATTTTTTCCAGAATCAAACATTAAAGCAGCGACTAGCAATAAGGCAGCGTGTGTGCGATCATTCGGCCAAACTGTGTCCATATGACTCAAGAGACGACTGCGGTAAGGATTAAGCTGAATTGCCAACATACCCAACCCGAATGAGGCAGCCGTTTGATCGGTGCGGGTATAACTGATGACATTGAAAATGCTCGTCAGATTCTCGATGAGTGCCAGCGTATGAGTCCACGTATTCTGTATAGCAGGCGCAGGTTCATTTAAGTTATGTAATGGGACAACTTCAGGAATGACCTGCTCCACTAACCGAAGTGAATCTGCAATGCGAACCGCCGCCACAGGTTTTGAGATGGAAAGCAATTTAAACCATTCATCACGGATACGCTCGGGTGACGACTCCCTGAGCAAATTCACCGAGGCTTTAATATCACGCAAAGTTTCGGCTTCGATACGCATATTGAGCTGGCTACTCTGACGTACAGCCCTTAACGCACGAATGGGATCGTCGGACAGCGCATGGGAGCTGCACCGCCGCAGCAAATGCTTCTTGATGTCTTCCTCACCATGTAGGGGATCGATTAACAAGCCCAAATCGGCTTTCACGTCTACTGCCAGTGCATTAAGTGTAAAGTCTCGATCCGCCAGATCGTCTTGTAGGCTCGCCCCTCGATAGCGTGCAACATCTAGCATCAACCGACCGTCAGGCCGATTTAATAACACACGCCCAACATCGCGGTCGCCATCCAGTACAAAGAAATCACTATTGAAGTGGTTTGCAATTTTGCGTGCAATCTGTATCGCATGACCAGATGTTGCAAAATCAATATCATGGAGAGGACGATGTAAGAGTGCGTCACGGACAGCTCCACCCACAATATAGATTTCATCAGGAACATCCGCCAAAAATTCCTGAATATCGAGCAAAATATCTGGCCAGATAAGTGGGCGATACGGTTGTCGGGGCGCGATGTCCATCATTTTGGCAAGGCATCCAGATTAACGACCCCGACAAAGGGCAAATTACGGAATTTTTCGTCCAAATCCAAACCGTAACCGAAGACGAATTTATTCTCGATCTCAAAACCCACATAATCGATGGGAATATCGACCCGGCGACGTGAAGGTTTGTTGAGCAGCGTACATAACTTCAGGCTAGCGGGGCGACGTGCCAACATTACGTCCATGACAAAACGCAATGTTTCGCCGCTGTCAATAATGTCTTCGACAATTAAGACATGGCGATTAGTGACGTTTGTACCTAAATCCATATCAATGCGAACATTACCGGTCGTTTCGCGGACGCCTTTGCCGTAGCTGGAGACTGCGAGAAAATCAACTTCATGAGGAAGTTCTATGTGGCGGCAAAGATCAACCAGAAACATCACGCCGCCTTTGAGAATGCAGATTAAAACAAGGTCGTCATTTTCGCTGTAATCAGCCGAGATTTGAGCGCCGAGTTCAGCAACTCTTTTTTGCAGTGTTTGTTCGTCAATCAATATCTCTTGTAGATACTTGTCATAGGGCGGCATAAGTTTTCCTTCTCGGTGTAATGGCGGGATTATATCACCAAGTGCGAGAGGTTCTCAAAATCGATGGATCACGCCTCTGATTATTAGAGTACTCTAATTAGATAGAAGACCATTAGGGATTAAGGCTTCATTTGATTTCCCCCTGCTCTATAATGAAAAAAGTGAAATGAAGTTATGGAAGATCATGTTATGCAAGTAACTGAAACGGGGCACATCAACATACACCCCGTAGAGCCGCGCAATTCGGTTCAGGTCAACGTCAGGAACAAGCTTATTCTAGAAGGACCAATCGGAACAACCATCGAGTCATTTCTGGTTGAGGCCGGTAAAACCCTCACAGAAATTTCATCCGACTTGCTGATGGGCGGGATTGTCGATGGCAGGCTGCGCGAGTTGGCCTACCCTATTATGCGGGACGCGGTACTTGATCCTGTCCTGCTAACAAGCAGCGATGGCGGACGCATATACCGGCGATCGCTGGTGATGTTACTGGCAACTGCGGTCGATGAACTCTGGCCGGGTATTCAAGTGAGCGTTAGCTATGCCATTCCTGAAGGCGGATTTTACTGCCAGATGCTTAATCATCCACAGCTCACGGAAAGCGAACTCGAGCAACTCGACCAACAAATGCGTGCTATCGTGAAAAGCGATGATGCGATTACCAAGCGAATCGCCGGACGCGATGAGGCTGCTACATTGTTTGCCGCACGCAATGAAAATGCTAAGGTTCGGTTACTAGAACAGCGAACCCGAACGGATTTGACGCTATATGATCTACGCGGGCGTGAGGATTATTTTTATGGCTATATGTTGCCATCGACACGCTACCTGGGTATCTTCCGTCTGATTCCAACAAGCGGTGGCTTTATCCTGCAATATCCACGTAAAGAAAACCCTATCGAACTGCCACAAACGGATGGTGTCGGCAAATTAGTGCAGGTCTTCCAGCAAGCAGACCAATGGCTGGCGCGGTTAGGGGTTGAAGATATTGGACGTTTGAATCAGATTACGCGCGAGAACCGGGCACAAGAACTGATTCTGGTAGCGGAAGCACTCCACGAACAACTGATTGCCCACATCGCACATGACATTTGGAGCCAACACGAAAATCAGCACGTACAACTTATATTAATTGCTGGACCATCATCTTCAGGCAAGACCACATTCTCGAAACGATTGGCGATCCAACTGCTGGCACATGGTATCCAACCGTTCACAGTCGAGATGGACATGTATTTTGTTGACCGTGAATTGACACCCCGTGATGCCAGGGGCGAATATGATTTCGAGTCGTTGCAAGCCATCAATTTAGGGATGTTTAACAATCATCTGCTCCAATTGATGGCGGGGGAAGAAACACAACTGGCGCACTTTGATTTCATCAAGGGCAAAAGCAGCGATGGAATCAAAGCACAACTCAAGCCAAATGAAGTTATTATCGTTGAGGGTATTCATGGTCTGAACCCCGGCCTCGTGCCGAATATTCCGTCGGAGAAAATTTATCGAATTTATGTCTCAGCGTTGACCCAGCTCAACACAGACATCCATAACCGAATCTCAACAACTGATGTGCGATTGCTACGGCGCATTGTGCGAGACTCTCAACACAGGGGTTACAGTGCGTCCGACACCTTAACACGTTGGCCGAGTGTACGCCGGGGTGAGAAGCAGAATATATTCCCCTATCAAGAGAACGCACACGCATTGTTTAATTCAGCATTAGTGTACGAACTAGCAGCATTGAGGCCGTTAGCCGAGCCGCTGCTGTTACAAGTTGAGCCGGGAACACCCACCCACATCGAGGCAAATCGATTGCTGTCATTTCTGCGATGGGTACAACCTCTGTCTCCTGCCCAGCAAGATATGATTCCTGATACATCGTTGCTGCGTGAGTTCATCGGCGGGTCGATCTTACACGATTATTTACCGGGCGGTATTCACCGCCAGACATAAGTATTAAGGTTTTCCTTGTGCAAATGCCTTAACATTTGCTTGACGCTGCTGAGAGAGCAGAAGTAGGATGCAAGAGAGCGCTATGCATATTCATCAGGCAAGATTACGATGATTGAAGTCCAAAACCTGACTAAACGGTATGGTCATTTTCTAGCTGTTGACCAGATTTCTTTTACGGCAAAATCGGGCGAGATTGTGGGATTACTCGGACCAAATGGCGCCGGCAAAACCACAACAATGCGAATGCTTACTGGATTTATGCCGCCCTCAGAAGGCATCGCAAAAATCGCAAATTTCGATGTGACCGAAAATTCGATGGAGGTCCGCAAACGTGTAGGCTATCTACCAGAGCGGGTTCCGATTTATCCCGATATGACGGTGCGAGCCTATATCGCGTTCTGGGCACGACTAAGAGGTATCCGCAATCCAAACAAACGAGTCGCGCATGTACTGGAGACTGTGAATCTGACTGACCGGCAAGACACACTTGTACGCAATCTTTCAAAAGGTATGCGGCAGCGTCTAGGATTAGCACAGGCACTGGTACATGATCCTGAAGTCGTTATTCTTGATGAACCAACCATTGGCATCGATCCACAGCAAGTAATCGAAGTACGTGAAAGTGTGCGGCAACTCGGCAAAAAGCATACAGTCTTATTTAGCACACACATCCTTTCAGAAGCAGAACAGGTTTGTGACCGTGTAATTATCATCAATCACGGGCGCATTATGGCTCAAGGCACACCTGCAACGCTTCGTAAACAATTGCAAAATGGCGATCATTTATTTGCTCAGATTAGCGGAGCAAACAACGCAGTGGCGAGTAAACTACTAGGATCAATTCCCGGCATTGAAAGCGTGTCACCACAGGGAAATGGTTACACGATCCGCGTAAAAGATGGCAAAGATGTGCGGGGTGATGTCGCGCAAAAGGTAATTGAAAGCGGCTACCGATTGCTAGAGCTGCGCCCTGTGGCAATGACACTTGAGGATATGTTCCTCGATATTGTAGGCAAAGAGAAAAATACATGACTGGAACCTGGACAATTTTTAGGCGCGAGATGGGGCAATACTTCACCTCGCCCATAAGTTACATTATCGCGGGTACGCTGCTTATTCTGACGGGGCTATATTTTAATGGTGATGTGGCTTTTAGTCTGACACGTAAACCTATTAACCCATCGCTAATCCCTGACTTCATGGCGACTGCTTTGATCTTTTTTGGGCCGCTTTTGACCATGCGAATGCTGGCGGAAGAACAGCGCGAAGGAACAATGGAACTGCTGCTGACCGCTCCTGTGAATGACAACGCGATTGTCATCGGCAAGTTTTTAAGCGCATGGCTATTTTACAGTTTGCTACTCGCGATCACCTTCAGCTACCAGATTATCGTGGCACGGATTTCTAACCCGGATATGGCACATACGATTTGTGCATATATTGGCATCTGGCTATATGGCGGGGCGGCATTAGCGATTGGCTTGATGTTTTCCGCGCTGACTGAAAACCAGATTGTCGCGGCATTCCTGGGCATCGCAACACTAACCTTTCTCTATCTTGGAAATGTGGCAGGCCAGATTGTAAGCAACCTCGATTTGGCGCGCGCCATACGGGAAATTACGTTGACAGCGCACTACACCGATTCTTTTGCTTTTGGCATTGTACGTGCCGAAGATATTGCATACTTCGCTGGCATCATTGTCATTATGCTGTTTGTTGCGGTACGGGTCGTTGAATCCCACAGGTGGCGCTAACTCATGCGAAATGACAATCTCACTATTACACGGGGCCAAATTGGTCAATGGGCGAGCATCATCGGCGGCGTGGCGCTGTTGACGGGATTGGTTGGGCTTATCTGGCAAGGTGGCCTGACCGAAATTGTTATCGCAGCCTTGGGAATTGGCGCTGTTGGTATCGTGCTGTGGGCGGCCATGACGCCCCAAGAATTTCGGGCATTTATCAGTGGGCGGCAAGCGCGCTACAGTACATCTGCCGTATTTGGCGGCCTTTTACTGGTTGGCATCATCGTACTGATGTATGTGGTTTTACAACGCGCGGTTATTGTACTGGATATGACCGAAGGTCAGCGCTTTAGCATTAGTAATGAAACACGCGATATCTTACGACAGGTATCCCGCCCCATTCGCATTACCGGATTTTACAGCCCACGGGCACTAGCGGCACGGTCAGTTGATGACCAATTTTTCCGCTTATACGAGGAATCCACCAACGGGAAAATCTCGCGCGATTATATCGATCCTGATGAGCAACCGGCGATGGCGAATAAATTCGGTGCATCTGACGGTGATGTATTTTTGTCGTATCTGAATGCAGACGGAACAGTCGACTTTAGCACAGTGTCTATCCTACCCCGTTCTGATAGCCAAGAACGCGACATGACCGAAGCCATTTCGCGATTGCTAATTTCGGGGACACTGACCGTTTACTTTGACCAGAGCCATGCCGAACGTGATCCTTTAAGCGCCGAACCCCAAGGTATGTCCGGTATCAACAATGGTATCCGGGCAAGCGGCCTGATTACATACCCAATTAGCATTATGGATTTGGCAAATAGCAGTGGCAATATACCAGAAAATGCATCTGCTCTGATCCTAGCTCGGCCCACAACTGATTTTACTGAAGCCGAAATTGCAGTCGTAGACCGTTACCTCCAAAAAGGTGGCGCATTGTTTATTATGGCAGATGTGTTATACAACCAGGATGCGTTTATGCGATACGATGGGTTGTTCAACCGATATATATGGGAACATTTCGGTTTACGTGCTTTAGACGCAGCAGTGGTCGATGAATCCGCGCATGGTCAAACACAACTCGACATCGCGAGTGCGGCCATTTTTCCCGAGAATGATATTGCTAAGCGCTTGGATGAACAGAATGCGCCTACTCTATTTAAGCTGGCACGCCCGTTAGAGCTTAGTACAACACCAGCCGAAGATGTACCCAATGGTAAAGTCATTATGACGTCCACACAGAGTTATGGTGAAATCGACCTGAAAACCTTGGGTGAAACCGAAACATTCAAATATGACGAGGGTAAGGATATACCGGGGCCACTAACGACTGTAGCATGGGCCTATAACCGCACAACCGGCGCAAAGGTACTACTGGTTGGTGATAGTGATTTTGTTACAAACAGTCTGATACAAACCGGCGGTAATGGTATCCTTTTCACTGATGGGTTATCGTGGCTAACCGGTTTCAGCGACAAGGTTAGTTTTTCTCCACAGGCCTATGGCACTGGCGCGCCAGTGATCTTTGTGGATGGAGCAACGCTTGACGTTATCTCATTCTTGACAGTCATTCTACTGCCGGGATTGGTGTTTGCCATCGGTGTGGGAATCTGGATACGGCGGATACGCGCATGAACCGACGAACGCTCTTTATACTACTTATCACTTTTGTGGCACTGGTCGTTATCGCGCTGTTTCAAACACGAAAATCGTCCGCACCTGGCAGCGAGGTAACTCTCGATCCTTCAATTCAACCCACTACGAATGCCGCCCAATTTTTGAGTGCCTATTCACTGATGGGCAAAACATTGGGCATGACCGTAGAGGATATCAGCGCTATTCGCCTTCGTGATCCGGATACCAAGAAAACTTTCACTATTAGCCGTGACAGCAACGGCACATGGACTGCTCCGGATAGTCCTGGAAAGCTCGATTTGACAGTCGCCTCCAACATTGCCAAGACGGTCGTGTTGTTGCCTTATGAATCAACTATCGAGGTCAAGCCAGACACCCCACTTGCTGATTTTGGTTTTCAGCCAGATGGGATTTTCGCAATTGAGATCATCTTGCGTACCAATATAACCCATGCAATTGTGATTGGGAATCTGAATCCGGACGGTGTGAGCTACTACGGTTTGGCAGACGACAAAAAGGTGATATATGTCATGGAGCGGCGAGCTATCGATTTTCTGCTGGTTAATCTTAATAAGCCTCCAGTTACTTAAGCTCGAACCCGGAAATACGAGGACATTCTTCACTTCGCATGAGAGGATTCTTAGGTGGGGACTATCAGATAAGGGTTAGATAAGCCACAATTAACTTGACAAGTTAATGAAACCTCGTTAATGTATCAAATACGCTAGTGCAGTCATTGTGGAGTAACGTTTCGCGAGAATCCGCTGAAGACCTCGCCACACCACCGACCGGACTAATTTTCGTCACCGTTTTGAATACAAGGTATACTAGGAGATATCTAAACCTTACTGCATTTGCAGCAAGGCTAGGTTAAACAGCGTATGTTGATGGTAATGGCACAAGATAAACGAGAGCAAATTCGAACTCAACTGATTCAAAAGTCGCAAAGTCAAGGTGTTGTCACTTATGACGATATTTTGGCATTGCTGCCGGAAGCTGAACGTGATATAGGCTTACTGGACGAAGTTATGGAACAATTGATGGATGCTGGTGTCGAAGTAGTTGCCAGCGCGCAGGTTGACGTACATCTCCCAGAAGATCTCGATCACCCTCCTCAAGATGAAATCATGATGGAGATGGACGAAGACCTAGAGTTCGTCATGGGCGATATTGATAACGACCTGACGGCTGATGCAGGTTACCAACAAGCACTGGATACCGACGATGTGGTTGGTTTATATCTGAAAGAAGCCGGACGTGTTCCGTTGCTGACAGCTGAGGAAGAAGTTTCTCTGGCGAAGCGTATGGAATCCGCTGAACTGGCGACCGAGCAGCTTGAAGAACTGGGCGAAGACCTGCCGATGGATGATGTTTACACGCTGCGCGAATTGATCGCCGATGGCGAAGTGGCGCAGGAACATCTGATCCGTGCGAATGCGCGTCTGGTCATCAGTGTTGCCAAGAAATATATTGGACGTGGTGTGCCATTCCTTGATTTAATTCAGGAAGGCAACATCGGACTCATCCGCGCAACCAATAAGTTCGAATACCAACGCGGACACAAGTTCAGCACCTATGCAACGTGGTGGATTCGTCAAGCTGTAAGCCGTGCTGTGGCTGACCAAGGGCGCACTATTCGTGTTCCGGTACACATGGGTGACCAGTTAAACCGGATGCGCCGTGTACAATTAAATCTGATCCAGGAATTGGGTCGCGAGCCTTCGATCGATGAACTCGCTGTTGGTATGGAAACAACACCCGATAAAATTGAAACATTGTTGGAAATCGCCCGTCATCCTGTGAGCCTCGAAACCCCGATTGATGAGGAAGGCGACTCGACTTTTGGTGATTTTGTAGAAGATGTTAGCAGCCCTGCCCCAACTGAAGAAGTGGCTACACATCTGCTACATGAACAGTTGGAAAAGGCGTTGGGACGGCTACCGGTACGTGAAGCCCAAATTCTAAAGCTGCGCTATGGCTTGGAAGATGGCCGCGTCTATACATTAGAAGAAGTCGGGCAGACAATCGGTGTCACCCGCGAACGTGTGCGCCAATTGGAAGCGCAAGCTCTGAACCGACTGCGCCAGTCATCCGCGCATGTCATTCTCCGTGATTATCTGTACGAGGAGTAGGCTGTGCCTGCTAAAGGATCACGAGGCCCTTGGCTTTGGCCGCTGTTACTGGCTGGTTTCGGCGTTGTCCTGCTCCTGAACAACTTTCTGTTGCTGGGTGATTTTAATGCACTGAGTTTATGGCCGTTGGTGCTGGTGATTATTGGCGCCATGATTCTTTTGCGCGGTGATATTTTGCCCAGCGCTGAAGGCCGAACATTCGGTATTACACGTGGTAGTGTCGAGTCAGCCACATTGGAAATTAACGCTGGTGAAATCGACGTCCAGCTACGCGGCCTGCAACAAGAAGGCCGATTAATTGCCGGACAATACGCGTTGGCCTCACGGCCCGCTATGCGCGTCAGTGATACACATACACATTTGGCTATGAGCCGTGCGGCCACCCCCTGGTTCTCATTAAGCAACTGGGAACTCGGGTTGGCGCGTGATCTGCCGTGGGAACTGTTTATTAGTACCCACATCGGGGAAATCAACCTCGATTTAGCAGACGTGATTGTCAAAGAGGCCATCCTGGCCTCGGGCATAGGCGATATACGCGTTATTGCACCAGCTGAGGTTCTTGATAACATCCAGATTCACTCAACCTTAGGTAATATCCATCTCATTACACCGGTCGGTTATCGCACACGTATTACGGTACAGCGAGGGCGATTCTTTGGTATTCATGCCGATGAAAATCGTTATGAGCAGTTTGAGGACCAAACCTTCGTTGCGCTTAATCCACATGAAGGCGCGCCACTGGTGGAAATACTCGTGAGTGGCACTTTTGGTGATACTTACCTGACCTGAAAAGCAAATGATGAATACTTCGATAAGCTTCCTTATTCGTGATGGTTTGGAAAGCGATATTACAGCTTGCCTACAACTCGATCATCACTATGAAACCGACCTGGTCTGGCAAATGACGGTTGATGAAAAACCGGGACATTGGCAGATAGGTTTTCTTAATCAGCATTTGCCCCGCACCCTTGAAACCGAATATCGGACAAGCGAGGCACGGTTGCGGTTGGCACTGCCTGTTGATCAGTGTTTCCTGGTAGCAGTTACCCGCGAAAACAACGAACTTCTTGGTTATCTTGCCATGCGAAACGATCCTATTCATGGCATAGCACGCATCCATGATCTTGTGGTTTCACTTCCATATCGGCGACAACGTATTGGGACACGCTTGTTGAGCATTGCGCGTCAATGGGCCAAAGAGCATAGGCTGATCAATCTTATGATCGAATCAGCCACCCAGAATTATCCTGGCATCGTATTTGCCCAACAAAGTGGATTTAAGTTCTGTGGTTATAACGATCATTATTTCCCTAATCAGGACATTGCGGTATTCTTCAGTCAATCGCTGACTTAGCGCAGGGATTCGACATGGATGATTTGCTCAGAACGCTGCTCAATTCCATCAATGAAACGCTGACCACCGCTATCGTTGTCCTGACGGCTTCAATGCTGCTCTACAATCTAAGCCGAAACCTCCGAAATCGCGTTGCTCGCACATCCGGAATTGTTTTGCTGTGCATCACCATCGTGTCTATGTGTGATGTCCTAATTTCATTGGGGCCGAGCAAAACCACTCTTGAAAACATTGTGCGTGCCCAATGGATTGGCATTGCTTTCATTCCAGCAGCAACATTTCATCTATCAGATGCGTTACTAGCAACCACTGGATTACCATCGCGGGGACGTAGGCGTCGAGTTACACGGTTATTGTATTTCATCGGCGCATTGTTCGTTATCGCAGCCGCTTTTACAAATGATTTAATCCAACCAGCCATTCGGGGCACAGAACTTGTTAACGTAACAGGTGGTGGCTTGTTTGTCGTGTACCTCGCCTATTTTATTGCGGCGGTGTCCACAGCATTTATCAACGTCCAGCGTGCCCGGCAGCGTTGCCTGACACGGGATACCCGTCGCAGAATGGGGTATCTGCAATTAGCAATGCTCACACCAGCGTTTGGGATTTTTCCATACGCGGTTTTATTGGGGATCAGTGAAACCGGTTCGGTCGGAATGTTATTGCTGGTCAATATTGCAAATGCAGCATTGATTATGATGTTACTCTTTTTGTCCTACCCCTTATCATTTTTCGGCAGTTCGCAACCGGATCGTGTCGTTAAAACAGATTTATTGCGATTTATGCTGCGTGGCCCTGCCACCGCATTATTGGCCCTGGCTGTTATTTTACTAATAGCTCCCGCATCGCGTATTCTCGGCCTGCCGGGAACCAGTTTCATTCAATTTGCGGTTGTAACAGTCGTCCTTTTCTGGCAGTGGTCGGTAGCACTTACACTGCCGATTATGGAAAAAAGACTCATCTATTCCGATGAAGATGATGATCAACTCGAGAAGCTGCAAACCTTAAGCGAACGTTTGCTCACTCGGTCAGACCTACTGCAATTATTGGATGCAATCCTGTCTTCAACCTGTGATTATTTACAGGTAAATACTGCCTTTGTAGCTTCATTAACCATTACTGAGATTGAAACCGTTTCAGCGGTTGGTCCATTGCAACCACAGGCTAATTGGCTGACCGAGGAAGCCAATACTTTGAGGGAACTGCTTAATCAAAGAGATGTTACCGAGCCACAGACCATTCAGCAGTGGCACTCTTATTGGGTCGCGCCCTTGTACAGCAAACGCAGTACAGACGACAATGGGGACCAAATTTTGATCGGCATTTTAGGGTTGCAAGCGCGAGCGATGACGGTCGATTTGACATTAGAGGAGTGGCTGACATTCCGCAAAGAAATCAAACGGGCTGCAGAAACACTGGATGATTTACGTCTGCAATCAGAAATTTACGCGGCACTAGAAGGATTGTTACCCCAAATTGCCATTACTCGAACGCGGGCGGCTGAAGTCGAGTATCGCCCCGGACGCAACGGGAAAGACGCAAGCACAGATCACATTGATAAAGAACAATTCATCGAACAGGTTAAGGCAGCTCTGAAGCATTATTGGGGTGGGCCGGGACTCTCCAATAGCGGTTTGCAGGAACTCAAAATTGTGCGTGAAGCACTTCATGAAAATGGCGACAATCCTACGAAAGCATTACGCAGCGTCATCCAAAAAGCTATTGAGCGGCAACGCCCGGTAGGGGATCGCAAAATACTCAGCCCTGAGTGGATGGTTTACAATATCCTAGAAGAACGCTTCATCGAGCGGCATAAAGTGCGCGATGCCGCTAACAAATTAGCTTTAAGTGAACCGGATTTTTATCGTAAGCAAAATGTGGCAATTACAGCAGTTGCAGCTACCCTTTTGGAAATGGAGTTGAGTGAGAGCAGTAAGAAAACCTCGTCTTAGTCCTCGATATTGATTTTGCATGTAAGAACCTCTCGAAATATAATGAACGTTGGGAAGTGAGTAGGGTCACAAATAAACCACATTTATAGTTTTTAGCACATGGGAGATGTGGTACCTATGTGTTGTTTTTTATTGCCGAGGGAACCGGATGTCTACTAACATGCAACGCTGGGACCAAACACCGCCGCCACTCGACGAAGGTTATTGGTCAGCTTTATTGCACGAGGGGGAGTTCAGCGAATCTAGTCCTGAAGAACCTGAATTCGTTGAGGAAGTAGAGCCTCAGAATATTATTGAAGAAATGCAACCACAGTCCACTGCCCAATCAAATATGGTTATTGAGGACTGGCAAGACATTGAAAAAACCATGCTTAATGATGAGGTTATTGAACTCCAGGTCATTGGTTATAACCGGGGCGGTATTCTAGTCGAATGGCGCTCTTTACACGGATTTGTACCTGCAAGTCAATTGACTGATTTTCCCGCGACTGCTAGCAGCACCATTCGACGAAATTCGTTACAGGAGTTGATCGGAAAGAAGCTCAAACTGCGTGTGATCGAGTTGAACCGCGAACAAAACCGATTGATCCTCTCTGAGCGGGCTGCGCGGGTGCAAGCGGGAGAACGGGCGGGTATTCTGCAACGGTTACAACCAGGGGATTCAGTCAATGGTATCATCACCAATTTGTGCGATTTTGGGGCATTCGTTGACCTTGGTGGCCTGGAAGGACTTATCCATATCAGTGAATTAAGTTGGGGGCGGGTAGGACATCCTGCGGATATTCTGGAACGCGGCCAAAATGTATATGTCCATGTACTAGAAATTGAACGGCAAGCAGGTCGTATTGCGCTGAGCCTCAAGCGCCTGCACCCTGATCCCTGGGCAACAGTCACCGAACGTTATCAAATCGGACAGGTGGTGGAAGGTGAAATCACCAATGTGGTTGATTTTGGGGCATTTGCGTGTATTGAAGATGGCCTAGAAGGTCTTATTCACGTATCCGAACTTGCCGAAGGTCACTTCCTGCATCCTCGAAATGTCGTCTGTGAAGGCCAACGGGTGACCGCCCGTGTACTCAGTATCGACAGTCGTGCCCGTCGTCTAGGATTAAGTTTACGCGTTCAGTTATGAAATTCCCCACAGCAAGTTGCGAGGTATCTCTTTATCTTTCGCAATTCGTCCAGACGCGGCAAGCCGCGAGGTATTCGACCCGACATGGAATAAGGTCAGGTAGGCACCTACCTGAGCTTTTTATTTTTATCAAATATGCGATCAATCAAAAGAAGACTATAATGGGAATTGATATTGATTGATGATCTAAAGAGGCTTCAGCGATAAGTGGCACAACAGAAACCAACTGGAAGTAAACCTGCCCCCAACAGTCGGGGGACTAAACCTGCTAGTACATCGCCATCTCGCAAACCAGTTGAGCGTTATACCGTTAAAGAAGAATTCTGGGAATCGCTATTGAACAGTTTACCGCCCTGGGGCGATGAAATTGCAGCGATTGTACTGGTTGTTTTCGGGATTGTTTCTTTTCTCTCCTTATTGAATGTGTCTGCAGACGCAACCATCTCAGTAGCCTGGTCAAGTGCGTTACGCTCACTGTTTGGCTATGGGAGTGTGATTGTATCAGCGGGCATTTTGGGTTTAGGCATCATCATGCTGTTACCCAAGATGGGGGTTGTGGTCAAGCTAGGAACGCGCCGTATCCTCGCACTTGAACTGGCATTTTTAGCGTCGTTGGCCCTGCTGCATTTGCTGAGCGGTGACACCGAGTTGAAGGCGTTAGCTAGAGCCGGTGAAGGTGGAGGATATGTCGGTTGGGGATTAAGCATCTTAATAAGCAGCTTGTTTGGGACAATTCCAGCAATTCTCTTTTATGCAGGGACGTTTGTCATCAGTGTAGGCGTCGTCTTAGGACTACGAGTTTCCAACATGAAGGCATGGCTCGCTAAGAATAGCCAGCTTTTAGGAACTGCTGGCCAACAACTGCAAACACAAGCCAATGAGGTATTGGAAAAACGCGCTAACCGGCCTCAATCTGCCCCTGCTCTAAATCTCACGCCACCCACAATTGGATTACCTACAGACGTAGGAACGACAAAGCGCGCGACCCAAAATGTGCTACGCATCCGACCTGATATGGAAAATATTCCTCCTTCACTGAGGCCAGGGGCAGCGACCGCCCCAAAAGAATCACTTTCTAAAGAACTTGGTTTGAGCGAACCCAGTTTGCTTACATTGGATAATTTGAAGGCTAACTTTAATGCTATCGGTACTGTGAAAGGCAAAAAGGAAAAAGGTGGGTATCAGGTCGTCGAGCGACCTGATGGGCGCATCAAACGCTACTTTAATGTTTCTGATATGAAGGAAGTTAAAAAAGTACCGAAACGCGAAAGTTCTTTACCGCCGCTTGAGATGCTACGCGACATCGAATTGACAGTACCGAGCGAACAAGAAATCAACAACAATGTGGTATTGATCGAAAACACGCTGCTCGAGTTCGAAATCGACGTTGATGTAGTCGACGTAAAAGTCGGACCAACTGTTACCCAGTTTGCCGTTCAACCCTTCCGCGAAACCAACACCGAAGGTGAAACGATCATGCAGCGCACGCGGATCAACAAAATCGCCGCGCTCTCCAGCGACCTCGCACTCGGACTTTCAGCAAAACGTTTACGTCTCGAAACACCGGTTCCGGGAGAAACTTACGTCGGTATTGAAGTACCAAATCGCAATCCGAGTATCGTGGCGCTGCGTTCAGTCGTCGAAAGCAAGGTGATGCAAGAGCAACTCGCTAAAGCAAAGTCACCATTGTTCATTCCACTTGGTCGCGATGTATCCGGTGGGCCGGTCGGTGTTGATCTGGCTGCCATGCCGCACGTGCTGATTGCAGGGACAACCGGTTCAGGTAAATCAGTGTGTATGGCAGCGATTGCAACAGCTTTAGTACTCAACAATACACCCGACAACGTTAAGCTGGTAATGATGGATCCAAAAATGGTGGAGTTGAACCGTTTTAACGGCCTACCCCACCTGCTGGGTCCAGTAGAAACTGATCAAGAACGCATCATTGAAGTGCTGCAGTGGTGTACCCGTGAAATGGATAGGCGTTACAAATTACTGGAAGAATATGCAGTCCGAAACATTGATGCTTTTAACGCGCGTTTAGGGCGTCGCCAAAAAGATGAATACATGCCGTACATGGTGATCATGGTCGACGAAATCGGCGATCTAATGCTGTCACGTCCGGACGAAACCGAACGGACAATTACGCGTTTGGCTCAAAAGGCCCGTGCGGCAGGTATGCACCTGGTAATTGCAACGCAGCGTCCCAGCGTGGACGTCATCACAGGTTTGATTAAAGCCAACTTTCCATCACGGATTTCATTCGCAGTGGCGTCTGGAATTGATTCGCGTGTCATCCTCGACACGGTTGGCGCAGAAAACTTACTCGGACGCGGTGACATGCTGTACCTAGCGTCTGATGCTGCTGGCCCAAAACGTATTCAGGGCTGCTTTGTGTCAGACGACGAAGTGCGCGCAGTAGTTGATCACTGGAAAAAATGGACGGCTGACCAAGCGGCTAAAGGAAAACTGGAAATTATCACCAGTGGGCCCTGGGAAAAGGGTATGACGCGCCGTGAGGTGTTGGCGGAAACCGATCCGATGTTGGAACAAGCGATTGAGTTGGTAATTGATGAAGGTGAAGCATCTGCTTCACTAATACAGCGCAAACTCGGTTTAGGCTATCCACGCGCTGCTCGTATCGTTGACCTAATGGCCGAGTTAGGCATTATTGGCGAACCTGAACAGGGTGCGCGTGGACGCAAGGTCCTTATCAAAAAGGGACAAGACCCATTCAAAGCAGAACTAGAACGACGGGCCAAAAACCGAAGCTAGTTCCAATCCTTCATTGTGAAAGAACTATATGACCGCGCAGACAGAAACTAATAAACGGAATATTCCCGGTCTGAATGCGCTTATTCGAAGTTTGGTCGAGCAGGAAACTTTAGGGCACCCATTTTGGGTTGGCGGATATGTCACACGACGCTTCAACTCGGACAAAGGTTATTTGTATTTTGACCTTGTAGACGAGGATTATTCAATTGGTTGCATAGTCCGCGCATCTGTAAAAAATAATCTTAACTTTGAGATCGTCAACAATATGGATCTCGAAGTTTATGGCTGTATTCGGGTTTATGAACGTAAGGCCGATATCCAAATCGAGGTCGAGCAAGTCAAGCTGATTGAAACGCAGCAAAAACTCCTCGATACCAATCTTCTCAATCAACTGTCACAGGAAGGACTTTGGCCGCGTGACAAAAAGCCAATGCCCAGTATTATCCGAAAAATTGGGCTGATCACAAGCAAACAAAGCGATGCTTTACATGATTTTGAGGATACTTATCGAAGTGAAGGCGGCACAGCGGCAGTTAAGCTCACCGACGTTCGTTTACAAGGTGATCATGCGCCGCAAGTGATCGCAGACGCCATTAAGAGGTTGGGCAAAAGTAATGATGTCGATATCATTGTGCTGACACGCGGAGGAGGAAGATCAGTCGATCTTGCTGTTTTTGACAGCCTCTTAATTGCCGAAGCGATCTGCCGCTGCCCCATTCCTGTTATCACTGGCATAGGCCATCAACGTGATCACACTTTGGCGGATGAAGTATCCGATCACAAAGCAATCACCCCGACGGCAGTTGCCAGCTTTTTGTCGCGAATCAAACCCCTTGAACAACCAATGCCGCCAGCTAATTCAAATAATCTACGATTTTATGTGGCTGCAGGACTCATCGCTTTTGCTGTCGTACTTTTTCTCATCTTGCTAGCCACTCACGGTTGAATTATCAGGGCGGTTTTTACAACAAATACTGTTGATTAAACGGCTCCATAAGCTGAGGCGAGTCATTGGACACTTTATTGACCGCTTTGGATACAGGATAGGCTTCCAAACCGTTTTCGTCATATGCCTTCATTAAGCCCTGCAAAACTGGCAGTGGTTCTTCATCAGGTGAAAGCCAAAGGCCATAATCCTCAGGATGAATGATAACAGGCATACGGTGGTGATACTGCTGCATAAAAGCATTGGCTTCAGTAGTCAGAATAGTACATGTACGGACTTCGCCACCATCCGGATCATGCCAGATTTCCCATAGGCCTGCCATGCCATACAACTCGCGGTTGGGACGATGCACAAACATCGGCGTTTTTTCTTTGCCGTGTTCTTGCCATTCATAGAAACCATCGGTCGGAATCAGGCAGCGGCGGCGACGAAATGCTGACCGAAAAGACGGCTTCTCGGCAACGCTTTCAGAACGAGCGTTAATCATCTTAGATGCCATGGACATATCTTTTGCCCAGGACGGGATTAGCCCCCATCTATGATAGGTAACCTCAGTCGGGTTTTCGTTGGTTATCACCATGACCGGTTGAGTCGGCGCGATGTTATAACGAGGCTGCATTTGTGCAGGCGGAGTAGTAAGGTTAAAGGCCTGTTGGATTACTTCGGAATTGGCAGTTAGGACAAAGCGACCACACATAGTAAATTCCTATCGTTAGTCGTCATTAATAGAGATGGGAATTATACAGAAATCTTGTTCTGAATTCAACCGCTAATATAGTATTTGAACACCATCACTTTACTTCTTCTTGGGTGCTGAGCGTCCCATTTCACTCACCTGACGGAGCAAGGCTAAAACAGCCAGTCCCAAACCAATAATTTCACCTGTTGAAACGGGATTACGTTGGGCTCCGTTTTGACGCACATCATCTTCGACAGCACGTGAGTAGAAGTATGCACCTAGCAAGCCAAAAAGACTCCCAATGATGCCACCGATAATGAGACGCTGCGGACGAGCTTTAGGATCATCTATAGGTGAGAGTTCAGTCATGGTGATTTTCTTTCGTATCCTTATCATCAACTGGCAGTTCGAAGATATTGAGCATCCTGTCAAGGAAGGCAAAACGTGACGCCGCATTAACTGTTGCACTATTTACGGATTCGGCTGCTTTAGCGGTGCGGTCAGCCACCGACTCTGCTAATTCATTCACTTTTTGCAAAGGGCGAAGTGCTGCCCTGTTGGCACGACCCATCAATACAACAGCCAACATAAGGCCAATACAAACCACTGTTGTGCAGATGAGTGACGGGCAGAAAATCATCACAGTCGCCATCCAATCCGCAAGTAAACCAACCTGCAATTGGCGTGGGAGCAGTAAGACAGTCGCGATACCAAGCAGCACTATGAAGATCGTCACTAGCAACGGTACAATCAAGTACACTAATGTTTCACGACGATGTTGACGTATATATTCCTGCTTGGTGGGTGAAGGTATCATGCTCTCTCCATTCAAGGTCGTGAGGCGATTGTAGCGGTATGTAATAAAAACCTCAACAGCCATCAGGACAATTATGGACGACAATTTACCTATAAAGCAACGCCTATATATTCGGTTTGGCAAATTCGGCGCATTAATTTATACGAGCAATCTGGATGTGGCGAAGACATGGGAGCGTGTGCTGCGACGTGCAAACCTTCCCATTCTGTATTCGCAAGGATTTAATACCCGTCCAAGGATCATATTGGCCTCTGCGCTGCCACTTGGCATTTCCAGCGAATGTGAAATATTGGATGTGTCAATGCGCGAACCGATTGAACTGGCAGGTGTAGCCGAGCGTATACAAGCCACAAGTCCAGCAGGTTTACGTATTTATGAAATCACTGAAGTCCCTGTACGCAGTGGTACGTTGCCGACACGTGTCCGCAGCAGCGAATATCGCATCCATTTTGAGGATGGCATCAATCATGCCGATTTACAGACACGGATCGACAAATTAATCGGCTCAGATACTATGCTGAAAACAAAGGAAGTCAAAGGCAAACCGGTTAACGTCAACGTGCGTCCCCTGGTGTATGATTTGCATATTGATGAAAGTGGCGACTTAATCGCCCATTTGACCGTGGGGGACAAGGGAAATGTGCGTCCGGACGAGATATTGAACGAACTTGGATTAGCAGACACAGTCGTCAGTATCCATCGCTTTCAATTACATATTGATTCTAGTCCTACATAAAAAGCGGTAACGATAGAAAGATCATTCAACAATGAACAATATGATTACCATCGCTCCAGAAGTTCAGGCTGCACTAGCCGATAATAAGCCGGTAGTGGCGCTTGAATCCACATTGATTACCCACGGCCTACCTTACCCAACCAACGTCGAAACAGCGTTGGCAATGGAGGCGGCAGTACGCAAAAACGGAGCAGTTCCAGCCACAATTGCCATCCTCAAAGGCAAGATAACTGTTGGTATCTCAGCCACCGAAGTCGAGCGCTTAGGGGCGCTGCCCTATTCGAGTGTGCGTAAATGTAGCCGTCGTGATTTACCGATTGCGGTAGGGTTGGGTGAAGATGCGGCCACTACCGTTGCCGGTACAATGATTGTGGCACATATGGCAGGCATTCGTGTATTTGCGACAGGTGGCATCGGTGGCGTTCATCGCGGCGCACCTTTTGATGTATCCGCCGACTTAATTGAGCTGGGACGAACACCGGTCGCAGTCGTTTGCTCAGGTGCTAAATCAATCCTCGACTTACCGCTAACACTTGAAGTACTTGAAACACAAGGCGTGCCAGTCTTAGGCTTTGGCACGAATTCTTTACCGGCTTTCTATACCCGCAGCAGTGGTTTACCGATTGATGCCTGTATCGATTCGCCTGAGCAAGCAGCACTGATTATCGCAGCTGCCCAGAAAATTGAAGCCAGGCATGGTATTTTGATCACGGTGCCTGTACCAGAGATTGACGAATTACCAGTTGCAAGCGCGGAGAAAGCCATACAACAAGCGACTGAAGAAGCAGCAGCACAAGGTATACATGGTAAAGCCGTAACACCGTTTGTATTGAACCGTGTTTCCGAATTGACCGAGGGCGAGTCGCGTCGTGCCAATGTCGCCTTATTAGTCAATAATGCGCGGACAGGCGGGCTGATTGCGGTTGCGCTGAGTAAGCTGGGTTAATGATGACGCCCAAGCAATCTCCGCGTCTTGTAGGAATTGGCGCAGTCTTCATTGATGACATTGTGTTGCCCAACGGTCAGACCTATATGGCAAGGTTAGGTGGTGGAGTCGTCCATGCGCTCATGGGGGCAAGCATATGGGAAGAACGCCCCGGTATAGTCGCGACTGTTGGTAAGGGCTTACCCGAGGAATCAGCCAAACAATTACATGATCATCTGGATTCCCGTGGTCTTGTGCAGTTAGCCATTCCACAAATTCGCGCATGGCAGTTGTTTGAAGATGATGGTACTCGGCGCGAGTTATATCGCGTCAAAGAAACACTACCATTTATTCGTGGTGCTCAACCAGAGCATTTCCCGGCAGCGTATGCCCAAAGTCGCGGTTTTTATCTCTTACAAGGCACTGAGGAAATCCGAAGGTGGCGCAGTATTTTGAAGGGCCTTATTTTATGGGAACCGCTGCAACAGATTATGACTGCCGACAATGCCACTTCGATCCGTGCAGTTTTGCATGATTGCCATATCGATGTGATTTCGCCTAATCTGGTTGAGGCACGAGCGATTTATGGCGAACGCTCGCCTAAGGAATTGGTTAATGGCATGCTGAACGATGGAGCGCGATGCGTTGCACTTCGAATGGGTGGATTAGGCTCAATTGTTGCGAACCAGGAAGGCGAATATTATTGCATTGGTGCGGTATCCGTAAATAACATGGTTGATCAAACGGGAGCAGGAAATACGTATTGTGGGGGTTTACTTGGCGGGTTTATCCAAAATAAAAGTTTGCTCGAAGCAGGAGCGATGGCTGCTGTATCCGCATCTTTTTGTCTAGAGCAAGTGGGTGTACTTGACCCAACGCTTATTCAAATGACTGATCGTGACAGACGATATAATAATCTTTTGACAGAATCTGCTATTTCCCGCTAACGGCGGGTTCTTCAGCTTTTGATTTGCCTGTCCAGGTATGACGGGTAACGACATGCAAAGTTAGCTGTTCCATTGTGCCAAATCGACGCTGACAATAGGGGCAAGTGCAAGACAACTCTGGAGTAGAGGGTGTGTTAGAGGGTAATGTATTTTTTGAGTTTGACAAGTTAATAACTCAATTCTAAATAGAGTCTGACAATTAGCCTAATTATAGTTTTCAGCGACTTGCAAAAGCATAAAGTTTTATTGGTTCTAGTTTATTAGGGCATTGTTAGGACGATTATCCCATTCGCCAGCCTAAAAACCAGAGCCGACTGTCCTACCGAAGCATAGCCAAAAGTGCTAGGCGTATCGGTGTGTTTTTTTGTGACAACCAAAACAAACTACAATGCATTTAAGTGCCAATATTAGTAAAGTAATCTTCGAATATTTCCAATCATGGGGAGACTCGCCAAATATCCAATCCTTTGTCACAGCCCACAATTATTGTTGTGTCATCTTGACTGAGACGAACCATATCGGGTTGGCGACTGCATGAACGATAATCCCCCAAATCAATACGTTCACCAGTTGTCGTATTCCAAGCAACGACACTTGCTTTTAACGCAACGTTAACGCCTATGATGACACTAGCCGAAGAATTTAGCAATAGGAATGGAATATAAGAACCTTGCAATGATGTAATAACCCGGTCTTTTCCAGAATTAAAATCCAACAAATGCAGTGCTTTTGACTCGCCATCTCG
>JBGAHG010000052.1:0-40544 GCA_044226325.1 Aggregatilineales bacterium | reverse complement strand
CTTTCCCCGTGCGCGTGCTCAAACAATATGGCTGGTCGCACTCTTTCTATCTGGCAACCGATGAGGAAATCCAGCACTCTTATAACAGCACGCCCAAAGATTGGCCGTGGTTCATTCATCTCGCGGAAGGTACGGATGAGATTGCTGCGGGAGAATATCAGCGGCTGAAGAAATTAGGTTGTGTGGGGAAAAACACTGTTATAGTTCACGGAGTCGGGTTGAAGGCTCAGGATGTAGTTAACGCTCAATTAGACGCAGTTGGGATAGAAAATGTTGGGCATGGATCTCAACTTCCAATCGTATGGTGTCCGACTACTAATATTTTCCTTCTTGGTAAAACGGGTCATGAGCGTATGGGATGGAATACGGGATTATTTCTGGGGAGTGATTCCCGTTTGACTGCTGAGGGAGATTTGCTCGATGAAATGCGATTTGTGCGAAATCAATATGCGCCCGGACAAGGCAACCGAAGTAGTGACGACATCGCAGTATCAACAGTAACTACGCCTAAATTGCGTTGGCATCATAGACTGCAAGATGCTGTTGTCCCATTTAGACCTCTTGATTGTGCAGACTTCGTGTTTGTTCCAAATACCATAAATCCAACAAAAGCGCTCTGTGACTCCCGCCGTGCCGACCTAGCACTTGTCGGATGTAAAAACGGTTGATGCAACACTTGACGGCAAGCCCAAAGCAATCCATGTCGAACTCGCCAAACGTATCCATGCTAACGCTCTCAAAGAACCGGGTTTATCAGTTGAACCTTTGCCAAAGCGAAAACTGTTTCAATTCATTTGAACGATAACCTTAGTAGGAGACACAACTATCATGACTGACATCCTATTTGGACAATCCTACTACCTGCGGTTTGACTCGAAGTTGTGGGAAGCCATGCAGCCTTATCCGCCACAGGGGACACTCTATGCCGCTGCTTACATGCGCGAACGCGGTTATTCAGTAGCCTTGTTCGATGCGATGCTGGCGGAAAGCACACAAGAATGGGCAGCGTCGCTCAATCAGGTTCAACCTAAATACGCGGTGCTGTTCGAGGACAACTTCAATTATCTGAGCAAAATGAGTCTACTGCGGATGCGCGACGCAGCCTTCGAGATGATCGGCATGGCGAAGGCGCAGGGTTGTACGGTCATCGTCACCGGCGCGGATATGACCGATCACGCCGAGCAATATTTGGCACACGGCGCGGATTACGTGTTGATGGGCGAAGGTGATGAAACGCTGGGCGAATTGGTGGACTATCTCGCCAAAAACACATCACCAGTCGAACCCGAACTCTACAAAATTCAGGGTATAGCCTACATGCATGACGGTCGAATGATCAAAACACCCGCCCGCCCTGTCATCCGTGATTTGAACGCACTGCCCTTCCCTGCTTGGGATCTGGTGGATCGCGAGAAATATCGCAGCGTATGGATGGAGCATCACGGTTACTACTCGATGAATCTAGTCACGACGCGCGGCTGCCCGTTCCATTGCAACTGGTGTGCCAAACCAATCTGGGGACAAAAGTATAACGTCCGCAGCGCTGTCAGTGTGGTCAATGAAATGGCGTGGCTGAAAGAAAATTTTAATCCTGATCACATCTGGTTCATGGATGACATCATGGGCATTCAAGACCGCTGGATCGAGGAGTTTGCGGACTTGCTCGAAGAACGCAAGCTGCACGTCCCATTTAAGAGTCTCAATCGAGTCGACTTACTACTGCGTGGTAAAACGATTCCGGCTTTGGCACGAGCGGGTGCGAAGATCGTGTGGGTTGGCGCGGAAAGCGGCTCACAGAAAATCCTCAATGCGATGGACAAAGGTACGCAGGTCACCCAGATTTATGAGGCCACCAAACAGCTTCACGCGCATGGTGTCAAAGTCGCTTTCTTCCTCCAATTTGGTTATCCCGGTGAAACCCGTGAAGATATTGAACTGACCTTGAAAATGGTACGTGACCTCATGCCGGACGACATCGGCATCAGCGTCAGTTATCCGCTGCCAGGAACACCCTTCTACGAAAGTGTGAAGCACGAGTTAGGCGAACGCGTCAATTGGCTGGACAGCGCCGACCTCGCCATGCTCTACAAAGGGCCCTTCGCCACCGAATTCTACCGCCAGTTGCACACCGTCGTCCATAAGGATTATCGCTCACGCAAAACTTGGGGTGAAATCAAAGCGTTGGTTCACAATCCTGCTAACTTGCGACCCGCCATGCTTAAGCAAACCGCATCCATGATTTATCATCGGCTGACGCTGCCGGGTGCAGTCGCCAAGTTAGACGAACTCGCCAAGCTGCCGCATGAGCCAACCCGCGTGAGCAATGTGGTCATTAGCGGCTGAGAGAAACTACACCCGCTCCATCTCTAGCCAATAATGGTCGCCGAGGTATTTGAACGGCCAATGGGGCGCGGTCAGTTTTTCGAGTGCCAGCAGCGGACGCGCCAGCCAAGGACGCGCACCAACCGGCTTATACAAATCGCTCGGCGGCAGAAACACGCCTAATCCCCATAGCAGAGATCGACGGAATCCACTTCCCATATCATGCTGCATCCGGCCCGGTGTCGGATAAAAAACGGGGAAATATTTGCCATCCAGATGGGCTATCGTGCCACTTCGCAAACGGCGTGTCGCATTCTTGAAATCGGCATGGATGGCGAACCACAACATCTCCCAGGGACACCACGGTCCGATGATTCCCAGCCCGATTTTCCCGCCGGGACGAATATGAGTCGTCAGTTGATTTCCAATCGCCGTCCAATCACCCACGCAGTTCAGCGGACCATAATTCGAATACGCGCCATCAAACTGTCCGTCGAGCTGCCACTGCGCCGCCTCAGAAAAATCCAACCGCTTGATGGTGATCAAATGCCCAACACCAGCTGCATCAGCTTTGCGCCGTGTCTCATCAATCATGGCCTGGCTGCCATCAGTCGCCAACACGCGTACGCCCCGCTTGGCTAACCAGACCGCATCTTCGCCGGTGCCACAGCCGAGTTCGATGACCTGATCGCCTGCCTTAAACAACACGCCCAAACGCTCCCAAACACGCGCCCGAAACCACCAACTGAGTTCGGTATTGGTGAATTCTTCATCATATCGTGCCCCAATATGATCAAACGCATCAGCGGACTTACCTACAGAATCCGATTGGGCATCTGGCAAGCTGTCTGTCATAATACACTCTCAAAAGTGATCAACTGTAAATCAGAATTGTAACTGTTTCAGTTCCGGATTGCATTATTGTTAACCTGAACTTCAAGCTTGATGCGAGGATATATGCCATCAAACCCAACAGGCAAATGGCCGCGCCTTCAATTCACTATATTCTGCAAAACCTGTGACAAAACGATACGATTCAGTATCAATTACGGCAAAAGCAACATCTGGAGTCAATCAGCTCCATCTAAAATGGCAGAGTGGGCTGAACACGATACCCATGAACTTGAAATCAAATACGAGTTCTTCGCGGGTTATGACCCTACCCCAAAATACTTGTAGTCAAGATGACCAAACACTTTCAGATACCTATACTATTGTGAGAAGTCTTTCACGCAACACAGGTACATTGCTCCTCAGTAATGCAGGCAGCGCACTTTTATCGTTCGTCCTTTCGGTATTAATCGGACGCGTCCTCGGAAAAGATGGGCTTGGCATCTACTCTGCTGCCCTAGCGTGGGTCTTTCCCTTGTCATTGGTAGCGGATTTTGGCATCAGCACTTTAATGACCCGCGACATCGCCCGTGATAGCAACCTTGAATCCGACTATATACGGTTGGCAGCCCAATCACGTATTTGGCTCGGTGGTGGGCTGATGCTGGTTTTGATGGTTGCGGCCCCGCTTCTCACTAATGATGACCATGTGATTGAAGGCTTACGTATTTCAGCACCCCTCATTCTGATTACCCCTTTATTCGGCAATTACACGGCGGTCTTCCGTGCGCGGCAGCAAATGTGGCCTATTCCCTGGCTGAATCTGGGTATGTTACTCGTGCAGGTCATATTAACCTTTGCCGTGTTCGCGACCGGCGGTACGGTCATAACCGCATTGATCGTCAACACCTTGACCTCCACCGGACAGCTTGCCGCCGCGTGGTGGATCTGGCAGCGCTGGTTTACGACTTCACAGGCAGATGAAACAAGATCAAAAGTATCTCTCCAAATGCAGACCATCTTATTACAGGCCTGGCCTTTTGCTATTGCTGGAATCTTAGCCGCCATCCAGACCCGTTTAGCCCCTATCATGCTGGAAAAGCTCACGGATACAGGTGGTGTAGGTTACTACGCTGCCGCAAGTCGCTTCGTGGAAGCGGGCCGAACTATTCCCAACGCCTTATTTGGTGCACTATTTCCATTGTTGGCAACACTGGTAAATGAACCCACCGAAATGAAACGCACTTTCCAAAAAGTTATGCTTGGATTAGGTGCTTTCAGTGGTGTATTAGCGATTGGCATCACACTCTTCGCGCCATTGATACTGCGGCTGACTTATGGCGCAGATTTCAGTGCGGCAGCGAGTACCTTACAAGCCGCGATATGGGGGCTGGTTCCTTCCCTACTGCGGGCAGGTTTGACACTCTACTGGTATGCTCATAAGCGCGAGCAACTCGTAAATCGCGTGATTGTTGCCATGCTGGTGGTGCAGATTGGATTGAGCATTTGGCTGGTTCCGGCCCAACAAGCCTATGGCGCAGCATTAGCAGTGCTCATCAGTGAGACAGTGGGCTTTTTGTTGCTCTTATTTCCTCTGTGGTGGGCAGCAAAACATGACTCAAAGTAGTGCCCGCGCCATACGAACTGAGTTAACGCTGCTTTGTGGATTGTTTGCACTCAGCCTATTGGTACGGCTGGCTCTGGTGCTGCCTACACAATTCGATGGTTTATACGGTCAAGATGCCTATGCCTATTATGACTATGCGCAAGACTTGCGAACCAGCCTCCAAACCGCCACAGCCCTCAAACCTTTTTTCTGGCCGCTTGGTTATCCCACCTTGCTGGCAGCAGGCCTAAGCATTGGAGGCACACGACCATCAGTAGCGCAAGCCATTAGCATTTTAATGGGCGTGGCACTTACGCCTTTGGTCTATATTCTCTCCCGTCAAATGGGTACAAACCGGCTTGGTAGCATCGCGGCAGCAGCAATCATGACCTTTTGTGGTCAGGCACTGCAATCCAGCATCGTCGTCATGAGCGACATTCCGGCATTATTTTGGGCTACCATCAGTGCTATGCTGCTGATTCGTTACCTCACCCCGAATTCGCCGCGCCACATACCCGACAAATCCGGTCGAGCAAAATGGTTGATCCTCGCCGCTATCACACTAACACTCGCTGGCATCACCCGCTGGATTTACCTCGTGTTGGGTGTGCCCTTTGGATTAGCTATACTGATCGAATGGCATGGTCATATCAAATGGCGCACGACCGTAATTGCGCTCCTTGGCGTCATGCTAGTTCTCCTACCACAAATCATCTACAGCCGCACCAACCCTGCCCCAACCTTGAATCATGAGTGGGTACAGGGCTGGTCACCCACCAACGCCTTCCAACGCAGCTTTACCAACATTGACGGCCATTTTGACTATGAGAAGATCAACGCTCTGTATTATGCCCAACCCTACTATGATCCGAATTATCTATCGCCATTATTCACATTGTTCGTCTTAATCGGCCTGTGGGCAGTTGCGCGCCGTAAGTGGTGGCTGATAATCATGTTCGGCGGATGGGCGCTGCTGCCTTATCTATTTCTAGCAGGCATTCCATATCAAAACATCCGCTTCCCCTTGGTTGTATTTCCAGCAGTTGCTGTATTGGTCGGCACTGGAATCGATGCCCTGATAAACTGGCCTCGGAGTGCTCAATTCAAGCGTATTAAGCTCATCCATGCTCAGTGGGCAATCATCCTATTCATACTGGTTGGCCTGTGGCAAATGTGGGGAAGCGCCAACCTTTTGGTCACCACCTTTATCAACAACCAGCAGCGCGATAAACTGACCGCAGCATGGGTTGGTCAGAATCTTCCTACAGGATCAACCGTTTACACCTTCGGCCTCACCCTGACTCTTCAGCACTACACCGCGCTTAAGGTCTACGAGCTTTATTATGAAACGCCGCAAACACTGGCACAAAAATGGCAGCGTGGACATGATGAATATCTGGTGCTAAACGTCTGGAATATCGAAAATCAATGGGTAGGCCGCGACCCCCAGCTTGACTATCATTGGCTGCGAGATCAACGCGGTTTGGAACAAATCGGCAGGTACGGTAATTATACATTGTTTAAAATACAAGGGTAATCATGGCAAAACTGGATAATTATCTCGAACGTAAAGCGGTAGCGCTGGCTGACCGCAAACAAGATTGGGTAGCCAATCCTGAAAAAGCCGTCGCCACCATAAAAGCCTCGTCCAAAGTGGCTGGCATCACCGGCACACGCCCCACGACAATGGGCAATCATACCATCGTCAGCGACTCTGCACCCGGTTTAGCAGGCCATTCGCTCGGCCCGACTTCGCCGGAAATGCTGCTCGGCGCGTTAGCAAGCTGTCTGGTACATACTTACCTTATCCATGCTACCCTGATGAATATTCCCCTGGATGATGTGACCGTCGAAATCAGCGGTACGTTGGATTACAAACCTGTCATTGGGATGCCTGCGGAAAATCGTCCTTGTATCTATGACATCCACTACCAGGCACAGGTTGAAAGTCCGGCGGATGCAGCGACTATCGAGAAGCTTCATGCTGTTGTTGAAAGCAATTGCCCTGTACTGAACACCATCCGCTATCCGACCAGTATTCAACGGGATCATTGATGCGCGTCGGCATTATTCTCCCCGGTTTCAGCAGTGACGAAAACGATTGGGCTATTCCAGTACAGCTTAATCTGGTACGAGAAATGGCAGCGCATGATGATGTCCGCGTATTAGCACTTCGCTACCCGCATCGCCGCGACCAATATGAGGTTTACGACGCATCAGTTTATTCATTGGGTGTCGGACAAGTACGAGGACCCCAACGGCTCAAACTTTGGCTGGATGCCTTGCTCACTTTACAGCGATTACATCGAGAAAAACCCTTCGATATTCTCCACGCTATGTGGGCCGATGAAACAGGTTTGATTGCGGCGTGGGCGGGGCGTTGGTGGAGTATACCTGTGGTGGTTTCCATCGCTGGTGGCGAGTTAGTGGGTTTCGATGATCTAGGCTATGGCTTGCAGCGCAGCGCTTTCAGCAGGTGGATTGTAGGACAAGCACTCATGGGTGCTAATTGTGTGATTGCCGCCTGTGATTACGCCCGCGCCTTAATAGCACAGGCCGGTTACGTCATCGCAGCCGATAAGATTCGAACGATCACGCTCGGGGTTGATGCGAACACTTTTACCCTACTGAAAACAAACCAGCAGCCTACCGAAAACAAACTGATTCATGCCGCATCATTGGTCGGCATCAAAGATCAGGTGACACTTTTACGCGCGCTTGCACGGCTTGATCGGACCGTTACGCTCGACATCATTGGCACAGGACCGGAAGAGACACGGTTACGAATGCTTGCCGAAGAACTGGACATCAGCGAACGCGTAAAATTCTTGGGTGCGGTGAAGCATCTAGATTTACCTGCATATTATCAACAGTCATCTCTCAATATTCTCTGTTCACGTCACGAAGGCTTAGGCATGGTTACCTTAGAAGCTGCCGCCTGCGGAATCCCGACGGTAGGCACAGCAGTCGGCTTACTGCCAGATTATCCCGCCCTCGGTATCAGTATCCCCGTTGGAGATGAAATCGCCCTGGCTAACGCCATCAATCTATTATTGACTGACAGCAAACAGCGGATTGCACTCGGTCAATCCGCTCACAAACTCGTCGGGGAACGTTTTACAGTTCAGGAAACAGTGCGCCAATTTCGCGAACTTTATACTGAGCTAACGAGCAGATGCTAAACTGTTTTCCACCATACGCCAGTGCATTCCGGCAGGATTACCCAATTCTTGTGAACAACTTCATCTGCTAGGGCATCCCCAAAAAAGAACCGTGTGAGTTGTTCGGCTTCACCCAATGAGGTGAATTTGTAGTCGGTACGGATATTGATATTCTGGAATCCATGGTCGCCTTCTAGCCAGGCATAGAAATCGGCCAGTCCGGGTGTCGGTGGAAAAGGTGTTTCACGGCCCGTTCCCATCGTCTCCAGCATGATAATTGTGCCACCGGGACGCAGCAGGCGCTTCATTTCATTGATTGCCTTGCCCGCTTCTTCACGCCAGCTGTCAGGGTACCAACCGCAAAAATGACCGAAGCTCCACCCTTGAATTGCCAGATCAGCCGACGCAGTTTCAGCCGGAATCATGCGATTATCAGCCACCTGTGCATGCCAATTATGAAGTCCGGTCGCTTTGAGCTTGCCAAGCGCCACATCCAACATATGCTGCGAACCTTCAAAGGCGCGCAAACGCTTAACCAGCGGAGCCAGCATCAATGTTAAACGGCCTGTTCCCGCTCCGAACTCGACCACATCGATGCCTGCTAAAGGACGAATTTGTTGTAGCGTTTTGAGGATGTTGCCTTCAAAATCTTCACGCTGAATAAGTGCCTCATATTGGTCAGCTTTGCTTGCGTAAATCGTCTCAAAATGATCGGGCATAGTCATATTTCCTATTCAATCACCACAACCGTGTGCGCCCCAACCGGAGGCAGAGTCACGTGGATATAGCCATCGCTAAAGGTATACGGCAGCTCTTCATCTTCTGGCGCTAGATAAACACGGTCAGGTGGGCTATCCGCGCGTAGCCAGAATGCAAGACCAGATGTTGGACTTGATTGATCGACGTGTGGAATGGACTGCATTGACCGGCGTGGATGATAGCATACAACATGTACGATACTCCGGGTGGGCCGGTTATCGGTCTGTGCCTGTTGAGAGAGCGAAAACTCTGCCCACCCTGGCCCCACTGGCTTGATTAACGGTGAAGGCAAAAACGATGACAGCAAGCCGCGAATCATTTCGCGATAGGCCCAATAATCAACCTGCCGGAAACCACTGAATAATGGTGCAGCGAAATATAAGATTTGGTCGTTGCTCACCGCAACCGGAGCACCCAGGGACTCGCCGACCGGAGCATGTTGATGCCCCATGAAGTGTTCCCACGTCCGGTTAAAGAGCGCCCGACTGAGTTCACCGTGTGAAGTTGCGCCTTGCTCCGCTCGAACCACATGCGACTGCGCATAAAATACATAATCATAATCGTCAGCCAGTTCGCTCTCACCAACCATTGCAGCCGTTGGACGTAAATAGTTCGGCACGGTCGGTGCGGGTTCGATATAGCGCACCGGAATTTGTGCCAGTTGGAATTGACCGGTAGCCGGATCAAACGCCGCTGTTCCACTTAGGATTAACCGTCCGCCATTATCGAGGTAAGTCGTCACCTTGCTAATCAGCGCGTCGCTCAATACCGCTCCATCGGGCAGCATGACAGCCTCATACCCTGTTATATCAGCCTCAGCATCAAGAATATTAAATTGGTATCCGAGTTCGAGCAGCACCTGTGCAGCCCCTTCGAGATCCGGTGGATACTCTGCATTTCCGGAGTGACGAACATCTAGTGCGTTAGGAACCAGTAAAGCAATTTCTGCTGTTGGTTTGGCGTCTTCCAACCACGGTTCTAGCGCTTCGACACGGCGAAAGGTACTACCGATGAGGCGATATACGGCTGGATCGAGCTTACCGCCAGGATGGAGCTGGTCGCCTACACAAATCTTGCCGCCTGCCGCCAATATCGTCCCGCATTCATAATTCAGTTGATCACGCGTCTTGAGTCCGCCAAAGTCGCCCCACGATCCGTGAAAGCGACCGTTCATACCCAAAAAATCGATCCCTAAAGTGCGTGCCTGCCGCGCCACGATTGGATAATGCAAATACCCCCAACCGCTCGTTGTCGGCAAACTTTCTACTTCAAAATGGGTCATATGAGGCGCGACACGGCGCATATCGGCGTGCATGGTGCCGTTATAAAATACAAGGGCCTCAGGTAAGCGCTTATCAATGAAGGTCGACAACCGGTTAAAGAAATCAGTTTGCTTTTTCCGGGAAAACGCCCACACTGCACCATCGTCTTCAACGTTGATACCTGCATGGCGCATTTGTTCTTTTGCCCACATCGAGTAATTAGGAAGCGGAAAACAAATATCAAACCATAATCCATCCAGTGGATACAGATTGATGAGTTCCTCGACCTGTGCTTGGACGTAATCGGCATAACCCGAAGAAACATCCATCGTCGTCCAACCCCACACATTAGACAACGGTGGGCGACTAATCATCCGTCCTTCTTTATCGACCATGACCCATTCAGGATGCGTTTTACCGGCCAGTTCGTCCCACATGATTGAAACGTAGACCGGACATTTAATGCCATGCTTGTGCAGCGCTTCAATCTGCTCACCCAACAAATCACGTTTCAAATTGGGATGTGGCGTACCCACCTTGGTTGGATAATACGAGTAACCGTGATGACACTTGGCAAAGATATTAATCGAATTAACCCGGGCATCGCCAAGCGTTCCCGCGAATTCATCCGCGTTGAAACTACCACCCACATTTTCGCACCACTCCGATGTATGAAAATCAAGGTGAACTTGGCGAAAACGAAGGGTAGACATGGAAATAATCCTTTTGGAGAGGTGTAATAAAAAGATTTATTAGGACTTCCGCTGCCATTAAATAAGGGCACACGGAAGTCCTTAAACAAGCATGATCAGTGGGTAGGCAAATGCTACCCACAAAATCGCGACATCTGTCTAGCTGAATGCTTTGACTTGTTCCAGAAGCTTAGTCTGGTCAACATCTGGATATTTATCCAAAAGTGCCGTGAAAATCTTCATATATTCCACGATTTCAGGCTTGGTGTAGGCCTCAAAACGCAGTGTTATCGCCGGTTGTGTATTGCTGGCACGCACCATGCCCCAGCCACTCTTGAAGGCTGCACGAACACCATCCAGCGTAATGACTTCATACTGCTTGGCGAGCGTATCAGAAATTTCCTGAATAATCTGGAATTTCGTCGCATCTGGCGCGGACAAAATAATTTCAGGTGTAGCCACCAGCTTCGGAATCTCGTCGAAGATTTGCGAGATGGTCTTGGTCGAATTGGCGATAATTTCGAGGGTCTTGAGTGCCACCAACGGCGCATCGTCAAACCCGTAATAATTCTCACCGACGAACAAATGCCCGCTGACCTCGCCACCGAGGGGCGAACCGATTTCGTGCATCTTCTTCTTCATCAGGCTGTGGCCCGTCTTCCACATTACCGGCACACCACCGTATTTCTTAATTTCGTCAGGCAGCGCTTGCGAGGCCTTCACGTCAAAAACAATCGACGCGCCGGGCTGACGACTGAGCAAGTCACGCGCCAGCAAAGCCAGCAACCGATCCGCCGCGATATGATGCCCATGATCGTCAATGAAGCCGCAGCGATCCGAATCACCATCGAAGCCCAAACCCAAATCAGCCTTAACCTCAACCACTTTCGCTTCCAAATCTTTCGTGGTTTCAGGATCTTCCGGATTCGGTAGATGATTCGGGTAGGTTCCGTCCGATTCGAGGTACAACCCAACGACCTCGACACCTAACTTTTTCAATACCGCAGGAATATAAGTGCCGCTCAGACCGTTACCAGCATCCAATACCACTTTGAGCGGACGGTTGATTTTAACCTTAGACTCGATGGTATCCATGTGCTTGTAAATCATTTGTGGATCAGTCGTAATTGCGCCCTGACCAGTAGCAAATGCATCAGTTTGGATGAGCTTCAGCAGCGCTTGAATTTGCTCATCTGCCAGCGCCAATGCGCCGTAGGCCATTTTGATACCGTTGTAACGCGTATCCAGATGGCTGCCGGTGATCATGACTCCCGCGCCCTTACCGGAATAACTAGCCGAAGCAAAGTACAATGTTGGGGTCAGCACTGCGCCAATATCGGTGACGTTCATCCCGGTCGAGGCCAGGCCTTCCGCCAGAGCCTGCTTAATCCCCGGCGAAGTCGTCCGATTATCACAGCCCACGAACACGCGGTCCGTTTGGAACTGCTGGGGCAAATAAGTTCCCAATGCCTTCCCGACCAAGCGCGCCAAATCAGGAGTAATCTGCGCCTTTTCTCCGGCTACTGTCCCGCGAATATCATATTTGCGGAAAATTGAGGTATCAACTTGCGACATAAAACTACTCCTTATGAGATCGTGAATAGAATTGCACCAACAATTTTACTGCTAGAACTTACACTTCTGAGCCAGCTTTTTTAGAAGCATTACGCGAACGTTGCTGAATATGATTTTGTGCAGTTACCCGCAATAAATCACGGCAAGCTTCTTGCAGCGTTGCGCCTTGACCGAGCAAATTATGACCATCTTTAGTTGCATTAAGCCGCGCTTGAAACCGTACATCAGCAATCTCAACCGGTTCATAAATGATGATGAGCGTCCAGGCATTAAGGAAAGCCACTTGAAACAATTCGAGCATCTGGCTAAAGATCATTTGGGTGGCACTGTCCAGCCATTCATCCTCCTTGTAATTAGCCGGACGCCGCAGCATGGCCTCCCGTGACTCAAAAATCACATGCTTATGATCGACCTGTAACCATAAATCACGGAGTGCAGCCTGCATCGACAGTTTCCCTGTTACGTGCTCGGTGTTCTGCCCCCAAACAGCATATGCGCTCCACATCACCAGATTAGCATCCGCTGCCGCTTGCAGCGTTAATCGCGCATCCAGTCGGTACTGCGCACGCAGATAGCCAATAGTCGCTTCCCAGGCCAATAACCCATTTGCGGGCCGCTGCGGCATTGGTCGGGCACTGAGCGTGGCAGGCATTACTTTTACTCCGAAAAGAAGGTACAGGCTAAAAACCGATCCATATGATACTGCGCCAACTGTGCGCCCAATCCAAATGTCACTGCGTCAAAACCATGTCGTGCCCACGGCAAACGGATTTGGATAAAAGGTGTGTTCGTCACGGCTAACCGCTTGATCATCTTATCGCCATGATACTTATTAGGAACGATAGTATCCATCTTGGCTTCAATTATCAACAACGGCGGCAAATCATCCCGTACCCAATCAAGCGGTGTTGCATCTATATACGTTTCAGGCATATCCTCAAACCGACCGCCGATCAAATTGTAGATCGACGAGGCGGAAGTCAGATTGGCAAATTTCATGTCATTCGGTGCGTAGAATGAAATCACGGCTTGTACTTGAGTCGCCGCATCGGCTTTCATAGCCGCCATCAACGCAAGATGTCCACCAGCCGAACGACCGAGCAGCGCAATTTGGTGCGGGTTGACATGATATTCATTCGCGCAATCCCGCACCCATTGGATGGCCGTTTGCGTGTCCTCAAGTTGGGCCGGCCATTTCGCGACCGTCGATAAGCGATATTGAACATCGAAAACCACAAAACCTAAGTTCGCCAGGTAGCGGTTGGTCGGCTCAAAATACGCCTGCTTATCACCATTTTGCCAACCCCCACCGTGAATGACGATGATTGCCGGATATGACTCGCCGCATACGGGCTTTGTCATTGGCTCATAGACATCCAGTTTGAGTGGAATCCCTTGCGGTTGTGCATAGGTAATATCTCGCCATACGCGGGCTCGCGAGTCACGCAAATGTTTGCCGAACATATTCGGCAGTGTCAGCGGCGCAGGCAGTAGTCGGTTCTGTATATCAGCCGGAATCCGCGCCTCATAATCTTTGCCCAGTCCAACCCGCATACCCGAAGCCGCATCGTCCAGCGTCGCCCGATATTCCATGAATGGTCGCAGAGCAATCGCCGTACCAAACGCGCCAGTGATCAATCCGAACCATAAACGGGGTTTGCCCAGCAGCGACCAAACCACCGCAATTGCACCGAGCAGCGCCGCGAACCACGATAGTTCATTGACGACGATCTGCACCGAACGTAGGGCTTCATTATCATCTTTTTTGATGAACAGAACACCAGCCACAGCCGAAAATATTCCAAAAGTAGTCGTTACAAATCGACGCAAGATTTAACTCCCGACCGTCATTTCCTTGCCGTCCACCAACGCAGCAAACTTCAAGCTGGTCGAATCCGCATCCACCTTGACTTGTGTTCCCGGTGGAGGATTCACTTTCAGCAGGAAATCAGCCAGGGGTTCGCGCACGGACCGCCGGATAATCCGCTTAAGTGGACGGGCACCGTATTCTGGTTCGTCGTTTTGTGCCAGCATCCACTGGACTGCTGCATCTGTAAATTCGAGCTTGAGTCCGCGATCACCCGCCATCTTAGTCTCACCTTTGAGTTGCAGCAGCAGAATGTTACGCAAATCTTCGGGTGCAAGCGCATGGAACATGATGATTTCATCGAGGCGATTCAGGAATTCGGGTCGGAACCATGTCCGCACTTCCTCCATCGTATTTTCCCGTACCTCGTCCGTGATCATCGGGACTGCCAGCTCTTCCGAGCCGAGGTTACTCGTCAGGATAATGACCGTCTCACTAAACTGAGTCGTATTGCCACGCCCATCCGTTAACCGGCCTTCTTCGATCACCTGGAGCAAAATATCCATAATGCGTGGATGCGCTTTTTCGACCTCATCAAACAGGACAATGATATAGGGTTGCTGACGCACACGCTCTGTAAGCTGTCCTCCTGCCTCGCTGTCCACATACCCGCTCGGCGAACCGATCAGCCGATTAAGACTGCTCTCGTCCTTGAATTCGCTCATGTCCAATGGCAGCATCGCATCTTCACTGCCGAACATGAATTCCGCCAGCGCTTTCGCCAGCTCAGTCTTACCCACACCTGTCGGCCCGAGGAACAGAAACGCCCCAATCGGACGCTTGGGATCTTTCAACCCCACCCGCGCCGTCTTGATGGCACGGCTCACCGTCAACACCGCTTCGTCTTCACCGATCAAACGCTCTTTCAGATGCTCGACCATACTGGCATAACGCAGCCGTTCATCCTCACCCAGCTTATTAACAGGAATGCCCGTCATCTGGCTGGCCGTGAGCGTGATGTCTTCTGCGTCCAAATTCGTATCGCCGGTACGGTCATTCTTGAACGGCAGTTGGCTCTGCTGGCTCATGCTGACCATCGCCGCTGTCCGGTGGAGCAGCTGCTCGGCACTGCGTGGCAGTGGTGATGAGTTGAAGTAACGTTTTGCCAACCGCACCGCCAGCGATAGCGCATCATCCGTCACCGTCAGCTTGTAATCCGCTTCTAGATGCGACTTCAATATCTTGAGAATTTCGAGTGTTTCTTCAGGTGACGGTTCCGGCACACGGATAATCTGGCTGTTCTCCGAAATCGCGCTCACCGACAGCAGCCGTTCCTTGTAATCAATCTCGGTCGTCGTACCGATAATCACCGGATCGTCTGCCAGGAACGCCTTCTGTATGAGCGGTGTAGCCTTGCTAAACTCGGCTTTAATCGGTCCACCAAAGAAACGGTGCAGATGAGGAATAAACAGTATCCCGTTAGCAGCCTGACTCAAACCCGCCCGAACAGTCTTCTGGTCGTTATCCAGCAGGGATGTTTCATCAATCTGCACGAAATTCTTGAGTCCCGTCGGCCCTTTTCCTTCAGACATCAGCAGTCCGAGGCTGTAAGCCAATGTCCGCTTGCCCACGCCGTCTGGCCCCACCAATATTACATGCCGTTTGACCGACTGCGACAAAATGTTGATGATATCCCGCAGCAGTCCTTCACGGAAGTAAACTGCGCGCAGCTTACCGGCCTTGGCCTGTGCCACCACGTCTTGAGTCGTTCCATCTGGCTTCAAACGCACCTGAGAGTTATCCATACGGATGTCGGCAATCGCTTTAGGGGTAATCCCCTGCGCCCGCAGCAAACCACTGGTAGACATTGACGCTTCCGCCATGATGCTCAGCATATGGTCGGTATCGACCCGCACTTCGTCCTGTGAATTCGCGAGGCTCAACGCATCATCGATCAATATGATCGACAGTTTGGAAAGAGGCACTTGGCGGTTACCCTTCGCCACAAAATCCAAATTGCCGTTAGGATCACCGCGCCCTTCTACCGCCAGATGAACCTGTCTGTCGAGCTTTTCGAGGTCTACCGCCCGTGTACTCTTGAACACATCCAACAAACGAGCCGCCGCTGTATCCGGATGCCGTAGCAGCGCCAACAAAATCAGTTCCGGTTGCAACGTCGGTTTGCGATATTGGTCTTTCAATGCCACCGCATCATTCATCACCGCGTCAAGATCTTTGGAGAGCAAATCAGGGTTTAAAGTTCCCATTTAGCCTTTGCTTTCTACGCTCAAAATAGTTTCAACCAGTAAGGCCAAACAAATATAGCGTACATGATTACAGATGAAAATTGTCGCAAAAGACAGTGTGATCGACTAAACGCCAGAATTGATTACGGCACCACGAAGTCTGCTGCCTTCAAACGGTCAGCCTGTTCCCCTGTCGCCGAATCGACCCCCACTAAGCGTTCACCAGTTTGCCAATTATACACTGCCACGCGCAAAGTGTATGCGCCCGATGGCACTTTGAGTGTGGTTTTATGACATGCAGTTTGGGCGTTCGGCAGCCCGTAATCAGACTGTGCCACCAGATGACCGGCAGCATCCTCAACATGCAGCGCCACCGAGTACCTATCATTCGGCACACTTTCAGCCTTCGTCGACCCCAAAACCACAGTCACTTGATCATCTTGGCTCACATCGACTGCTTCCACCATCTGCATATGGATACCATCACCAAATTGCAGCGGCATATCAGCGGCGTTTGTTAGGCGTGTATACAACGTAAGCGTAACAGATGGGTCATCCAGCGCCGTATAACAGTCGACAAATTGCTCACTCATCAATGCCCGTTGGAATTCCGCCAGGCGAAAATTCGGCGGATCGATATGCGATACGGCCAACCAGATATTCCGTGATTGGTCAACGAATGCTTTGGCATGGTTGAAATAATCATCGTCTTCCGGCTTACCGGGAATATATTCCGTCATCTGGTGGCTGATCGGCAAATCATATAAATAGTGGTCAAGCTCTAACGACCGGATCCAATCATAATTTCCGGCGTGGTAAGCCACCATATCACCCGGTTCAGCATGTTGCTGCAGCGCGCTGCGGAACTCTCGCCACGAGGGAATAATCCCGTAAAGATACGAGCTAAAATCATTATTGGCGATTATCCATAATCCCGCCAGCGCCCAGATGGTGACGATCACGACTGGCGCGACTTCGATCCGGCTCAATCGTTCGACACCCAGGCCGACCAGCACCGCCAGCAGCGGCCACAAAAAGACGATGTAGCGAACCTGGTTGATAAACGGATAGATCGCATTGACGGCCAGTGTGGCAGCTACACCAATGACCACAACAAAAATGATGAATCGTATACGGTAGACTTGCCTGTAAACAGCAAAAATCACGATCATGAACAGCAGCGCCACACTGTTATTACTGAACGTCAACAGAAGTGCAGTCACCGTTTTAGAGAGGCTCATCCCCACTACCGGATTAACCTTACTCACCTCGACGAATTGATACATCGTCCATATCCAGGGGATATAAAGCATCCCCGCCGCCAGCAGCAGAAGTGTTACCCGCCACCATTGCTTATCTTTGCGCACCATCAGCAAATGGTACAAACCCATAATGCCCGGCACGAATATCAGTTGATAGTGTAGATAAAGTGAAAGTGCCGTAACCAGCGTAAAGCTGATCCGCAGCGGCCAGCTGTGGCTCTTGCCGCTGCGGATCAACCGTAGATACGCCCATATCTCGAAAGCGGTAACAGCCACAATCAGCGTATAAACACGCAGCTCATGCAGGTAATAAATATAGTACGCCGATGCGCCGACCGCGATGGCTGCCCCTAGTCCGACCAGTTCAGCCGCTGGAATATTCACGCTGGCCGCGAAATCTTTTCCCAATCGGTAAGTAAATGCCACCGACAGCATCCCGACCAGAAGCGACAGCGCTCGACCTGCCACTGCCGACGATCCTGCGGCACTCAGCCAGAAATGCAGCACCAGATAATAACCGGGTGGATTCTTCTCATGTTCAAGCTGTGCGACAACCCGCGTATAGACCTCGCCAGCAGGGATTGGCCCGTACTGTTGCCCACCGGCATAGATATATGAATAAATCTCGTCATACCACATCGCATCCTGGTTCAACCCGCTAATACCCAACCAGGCAGCGCCCGATAGCAGAATAATCATCATCCACAGATACCGCTGATGCGTTATCGAATGTGGTACACTGCCTTCTATATTAGGAAAGGTAATCGAGACTTTTGAAGCAGTCATTCAAACAACTTTGTTAGGATACGGGGAACTTGCACGGATTAGGCTCCTGAGCAAGTATGGCAGTATCCTATACCACCAAGAGGCAAATACGGTTCGACTATCATGCTTTATTTATCAATAACTTATTCAATCTCCACAAATTCTTCACAAATGCTTATCAAATGCAGGCGACACATCGTTTTGGTTGCCTTGATGTGGAGCCTGTTAACACTGGTAGTAATCGTTCCTGCACAAACCGGATTGGCACAATCATGTAATGCTTCCGTCGGAACCATCACCCGCAGCAGTTTCCGCAGTGATCCGGCACAAACGACCTTCTACTACTCAGTCTACACACCACCCTGCTATGACCAAACCTCAACCACTTACCCCGTCATATATCTCATGCACGGCTCAAACGATGATGATGGTCAATGGGGGCGCTTGGGCATCCAATCAGCGCTCGACACCGGTATCGCCAATGGAACGCTCCCGCCGATGATCGTCGTCATGCCTTTTGGTGAGTGGCTTGCCAACAAAAATCAATTTGACACCGTTTCATGGGAAAATGTCTTTCTCAACGAACTCATGCCGCTGGTCGAAGGCCAGTATCGCATCGATGCCCGCCGCGAATCCCGTGCCATTGGTGGCATATCGCGCGGAGGCTTCTGGGCATTTGAAATGGCCTATCGCCACACTGATTTGTTCAGTTCAGTTGGCGGACACAGCGCCTTCTTTGCTGAAGGACAGGCACCACTTGATTATGATCCACTGAGGTTAGCAAAAAACGCGTCAAACCTCGATACCCTACGCATCGAACTGGATCGTGGTAACGCCGACTATGCCGCCCCCGGCCTCGACCTCATGCATCAGCGCCTTGATGAGCGCGGCATCCAGCATGACTACATCGTCTACCCCGAAGGTCAGCATAATAACGCCCATTGGCAGCTACATGCCGCCGAGTATCTCGCTTTTTATGCCGCGCCTTGGAAAATAAATATTGCTCCGACACCGCCGCCCGTAGTCTTCGCCACCAACACACCGAACGTTCCTGTTGCCGTTCCGGTCGTCACATCTGCTCCCACAAACGCTGAAGAAGGCTGGACCATATTCGTACCGGCTGTAGCCTTTCCGAGCTTGGTAGGAAGCATCAGCCTTGAGCAGTTGCAAACATTGAGCATCGGCCAGCCAGATTCCAAGTTAGTCATCGACGAAACAACCGCCCAAACCTTTCAGACATTGGGTGTAAAGCTATCGCCGTACACTGTGACGGTCGCCGATGATGCGCTGCAAAATACGCTCTGGCGCGACCGTACGCTCTACACGCTTATCGGCTTTGATCGACTGTCCACACATTATCGTGTTCTACACATCAACGCTCAGCATCCCCTCGACATGGATTTGCAGACCTATCCTTTTGCCTTTCACAGTGACCATCCCAACTACCAACCGCAAAAGCTCACACGGCTGCTCATGTCCGGTGTCACCGCCCTCACCCGCCTTACCCGCACCGCTCTGGACAAACAAGGCGTCGATTGGGCGGCGTCTGGCATTTTGGATTATGTCAATCATGCCGACTTCTTCCACACCAGTAACGAAGTTTCGTTCTCGCCCGGTTGCCCCAAAGCGGATACCACACCCTTGGGTGAATTCTGCTCCAAAGAATCCCACTTCGATTTACTGACCAAACTCGGCTTGGATATTGTCGAACTTACAGGCAACCACAACAATGACTTTGGCACAGATAACTATCTCAAAACACTTACGTGGTATCAGAATCACGGCATCCGTACCATCGGCGGCGGTGCGGACTTAAATGCAGCTCAGCAGCCTCTTATCCTCGATCATCACGACAATAAAGTCGCTATGCTCGCCTGCAATTGGATCGGTCCTTATTACGCCCTGGCCGGTGAAAATGCCCCCGGTGCGGCCTTCTGTGATTGGGATTGGCTGCGCGCCACCATTCCCCAGCTCAAAGCCGAAAACAATATCGTGGTCGTCAGTGTGCAGTATCTCGAAATTGAGGACTATAAACCCAGTGCCAAACAAATATCCGACTTTCAAGGCTTAGCTGATTTGGGTGCAGATGTCGTCATCGGGACGCAGGCCCATAAACCTCAAACCTTGGATTTTTATGGCGCGCGTACCGGACAAGAATCCTTTATCCACTACGGCCTTGGCAACCTCTTCTTTGATCAGCCCTTCTGGGGCAACAGCCGCTTCTTCATGGATGAACTCTATATTTATGAGGGTCATTTGCTTAATATCGATCTCTTCACCGGCATCATTGACGATCTCGCCCGCCCACGTCCTATGACACCCGACGAACAGGCCAACTTCTTCGCCTTCATGTTCAACACACAACGGAGTTTTCAATGAGTAAAGTTAGTAAACTCGAACCAAATGCTATTGACGCATACGCTCTTTTGTTCTAAAATGGGTTTATTTGTAGGGGCGAGAGCTGTCTCATCCACGCAGCCACACCCAAATTTCTCCTGTGAAATTGAAGAATTTGCAGAATTTTGCGAACATTCGGCAATAGGCTCACTCAAATCTGTCATCAAAACCATGTTGAAACAGCAGCATTAACAGCATCATTTTGAGCACTTCAGGCGAATGATAGTAAAATCGGCACGAATGTAGCCTACCCGAATTGCTGCTTTCGCCGCATTTGCCGCATATTCTGTGTTTAAGTTTTTCTGACGACTGGAGACGAATAGCTGAAGACTTTCAAGGCAACCCTTGCATCTTAATCGACAACTTTCCGTTCGCAGGGATTTTCCCAAATAGCACACCGCACACCGCTGGAACCGCTTGTGGAAGGGGACTATAAGTCAACACATAACCTGAAACCTGTGGGTAAACTGTCCAGTCATAAACCGAGGCCAGCGCCACTGCAATCGTTTTGTCAGCTGGCAGCTCCTTCACCAGCACCTGTTCCTGTGGATCAGCATCCGCATTTTGAGTAAATACCACCACCGAATCCACCTGCGCCGCTAACCGTTGTGCGCTCGCAACGTCCTCAATTGAGGGAGAAGTATGCACCGCCAACGCCTGAACCACCGTCCCATTTCCCGTACAATCACGTTGTATTTGCGGCCTCGTACCGGGGAAAATGACCCCAATCTTCTCGCCCGCTTGGAAAGGAATAGCATGATTTTTATCGAGCGCTACCGTTACGCCTTTCTCAAAAATTTCATCCACTAGTTGAGAGTGAGCAGCCAAATCTAACCGTTCAGTTGTCGTCGCTGGCTCAAGTGTCTGCCAGTTCATAAGACCATATCGCGTTTTTGCTTCCAAAATCCGGCTTACAGACTCGTTTATCCGTTCTTCTGGTATCTCGCCCGATTTCACGGCGTCAATTATCGCCTGTATACCTTCCGCTTGCGCCTCAAGACTAACATGCGCTGCAATGACCAGATCAACACCTGCTTTGATGGCCGTCAGCGCCGCGTTCGGATAGCTGTAAACCGTATCAATCGCATCCATATCCAGCGCATCGGTCACGATCAAGCCTTGATAACCCATCTCCTCCCGCAGCAATCCTGTAACGATGTTATGTGACATGGAAGCGGGTAAATTTTCCTCCGGTTCGAGTGCCGGATAATAAATGTGCGCCACCATCACCGTACTCACATCCGCCTCAATCGCCGCCCTGAAAGGTGCCAGTTCGACACTTTCTAACCGTTCACGGCTTAATGGAATTACGGGTAATCCTGTATGCGAATCACTGTTGCTGTCACCATGCCCGGGGAAATGTTTAGCTGTCGCCAGCACGTTTCCGCCCTGCATCCCCCTGATAAACGCCGCTAGTATCGGGCCGGTCATCTGCGGGTCATTACCGAATGCTCGACGCTTAATAATCGGATTATGAGGATTAGTTTCGAGATCAGCCACCGGCGCCAGATCCATATTTACGCCAACAGCTACCATCTCTTGAGCCATTGCTTTCCCTACCCGCTCGGCCAAATCTGTATCGTCGGTAGCGGTCAGCAGCGCCATAATCGGAAACACCGTAAACCCATCACGCAAATGGGAAATCATGCCCCCCTCTTGATCTACGGTAATGAACAATGGCAGTCCGCCACGTTCGGTGATCGTCTGTTGATAAACATTAGTGAGTTGAGTCACTTCAGTTGGCGTTGTAATATTTTCGGGCAGCAGCACAACACCACCCGGTTGCTGACGCATCAGGAAATCGCGGCCAGCCTCGGTCAATTGGCTGCCATACAGATTGACGATAAACATCTGCGCAACCCGTTGCTCCAAAGACATATCCGCCAAAGTATCAGGTTGAGCACTCGTAAACTGGTCAACGCGTAGGCCAGATAAAACAAAAACACAGAGACAAATAAGAAATCGTCTCTGTGTCCAAATGAGGGCAGATGAAAGATTCAAGCGCGCCATTCAGCCTATCTGCTTACTGACCCGTTTCACTGAGGCGATAGCCAATACCGCGCACATTCACGATCAAATCAGCATCTTTACCTGTTTGCTTAAGCTTACGACGCAAATTGCTGACGTGTGGGCGGATCACTTCACGGGCTTCAGCCTCATCAACGGCGTATCCACGAACTTCACGCACCAATTCATGGCACGAAACTACGCGTCCACGATGCGCCGCCAGATATAACAACAGATCGAACTCGGTTGGGGTCAGATCAATTGGCTGGTCACCGACCGAAATTTGGTAACGGCCAGGATAAATCGTCAAAGGCCCAAGGGTCATATTGGCGTTCATGGGCTCGACCGGAGCACTACTCTCATATCGTGCTTCGGGCGCAATCGCGGGAGACGCATCGTCATCTTCATAAACCGCGGCGATGGCTTCGACATCCGCACGGGTCAGCTCAAAAACGTTGCTGCGGATAGCGTCCAACAGCGCACGACGACGCTTAAGGTTGCGTGCCCGTTCAACACCACGCGCCACACTCTGTCTAATGTCTTGGCTTGAACTCGGCTTAATCAAATAATCATGCGCGCCCAGGCGTAGGCTTTCAACTGCTGTTCCCAGGCTGGCATACCCTGTCATCAAAATGACAATGCCATCTGGAGATATGTCTTTGATACGCTTGAGCAAATCAACGCCCGATAAACCGGGCATACGAATATCAGTCAAAATCACTTCGTATTCGTGCCGGGCAATCATTTCCAGCGCTTCTTCACCACTTGCCGCTTCATCAACCTGGTAGCCAATACGTTGTAGTGTTTTACTAACGGAGTAACGGATTGCCCCTTCATCATCTACGACGAGGACGTGGGCAGTATCGATCATTGTATCCATAGCGCCAACCTATATCTAGTGTTCACTATTCCCATATTTTGTCTTAATGATAATCAACTTAATCTACTTACGCAACCAACAACGGCTCTTACATAATTGTTTATTGCTTAAAAATCAACTAAATTCATGAATTTTCCAGAAATTGAAAATAAATAATTCGTTCTAAGGTATTCCGTACAGCGAACGTTTCGCCAATGGTCCAGGCTCCATTTACGTTGATGGCTGCGACCACATTATTGACCACCAGCAAAGGAATATAATCCCGTCGAGCGAGTGGAATTTTACGATTAACCATCCACTTGCTTAACTTTTGTGTATGACCATTCATCCCTAATGGAGAGAATATATCCCCAACATGTCGCGTTCTCAATACCACGTGCGAACCATTTGGAATCGCGAGTCTGCAAAAAGGGAATTCTCCTTGCGGCTCACTCATTGTCGTGTATAGCATCCAACCTACTAATGACTTTGTTGACGGAACCTCAATTTGAAATTCGGATTTGGCTTGCAGTAATGGGATATCCTGTTTGATTTCTTCATTCTCGCCAGTCTCGATCACCAACGAATGGTATTCAACGCGCAAATGGAACCCTCCACCAAGGAGCGCAACAGCCCCGTGCCGTCCGTGAACAGCGATCTCAATCGCATCCAATATGAGGTTCGCGCTGGTATTTTCAGTCTGCCCAAGCTGTGCCGCAATCCATATCAACACCCTGCGTTGTAAAGCTGAATGCAATCCACGAAAAGCATCCCTGTCAACCGAAATCCAGCGGCTCGAAATAGTAACTGCTGAAGATTTCGTAAACAAAAGAACCTGCTGCTGTACGTAATCATCTTCAACCGCCGCAATTTCAGCGAGCCGCGCTAACGCCGCGCTAACGTGTTGGTCGTACCGTGTTAAGAATGGCAAAACTTCCAATCGAATTGCATTTCGAAGTAGTGTGGTATCTGAATTGGTGGAGTCGATACGCGCTGTAAGGTGATGTTCTTGGGAATAGGCTTCAATCTGCGCCCGGGTTACCCTGAGTAGGGGACGAATAAGTGACAAATCCACATGTCCCGGAACCGACGAGCGCAGCGCCATACCCGCCAAACCATGTATCCCTGAACCGCGTAACAAATGCAGAAGAACGGTTTCAGCTTGATCATCAGCGTGGTGAGCAACCGCAATAGTTGATGCTCCGTTTGTGTAAGCCACGTGCGCTATAAAATCGTAACGAGCGAGTCGCGCTGCCGCTTCGATACCAAGTTGCTTTTCGCGCGCTATGGTCGTGACATCAGCTTTCCCAACAGTTAGGGGGATGCCCCATTCACGACTTACTTGTTCGACGAAGCGCACATCACCTGCGCTTTCTTCGCCTCTTAGTTGATGATCCAGCGTTGCCGCATGTAACTTGAAACCAAAGTGTGGAGCAAGCGTATTAAGGATATGCAAAAGCGCCACCGAATCCGTTCCACCCGAAACCCCAACGATCAATGTTTGACCCGCTGTGATAAGCTGAAACTTCTGTATGATTTGCCGAACGTGTTCAATCATAATCGGAAAGTCATTGTCGTGATGTGCCTTTACGCAAGGCAGTGAGTGAAGTGATTTAGAATCAAGGCATCAGGCATGACCTGATGAATGCTGTCAATCATTATAGTATAGTTGGCGCAGGGTTAGGGTAACTTTGTATTCGTGAGAGCGCGTGTTATAATGCCGCCCGCTTTCCTTTTCCGTGAGGAGTCTTCTACGTGCAGAGTCCGTTTGATTTTTTGCTCGGCATATTTTCTCTGGACATCGGCATAGATCTCGGTACCGCCAACACCCTTGTCAGCGTGCGTGGTAAGGGTATTGTAATCAATGAACCGTCTTTCGTAGCGCTTGACAAGAAGACACGCCGCCCCATTGAGGTTGGTGCGCGCGCCAAGGAAATGTGGAATAAAAATCCCAAGGACATTATCGTTGTTCGACCATTGCGTGACGGCGTGATCAGCGAGTTTGAAGTAACCGAGGCAATGCTCAACCATCTCATTAACAAAGCACACGAGCAAACGTGGGTTCCTTTACCACGTCCCCGTGTTGTGGTGGGTATCCCCAGCGGTGTCACCGAAGTTGAAAAACGTGCAGTTTTCGACGCAGCAATTAGTGCCGGGGCACGTGAAGCCTATCTCATCGAAGAACCTGTAGCCGCTGCAATTGGTGCTGGTTTGCCAGTACAAGAGACGCGCGGCAGCATGGTGATTGACATCGGCGGCGGTACAACTGAAGTAGCCATCTTCTCACTGGGCGGCATCGTCATTAGCCGTTCTATCCGCGTTGCAGGCGACGAAATGGATGAAGATATCGTCCAATACATGCGCACCAAACACAACTTACTCATTGGTGAACCCACTGCTCAAAAAGTAAAAGAAGACATCGGCTCAGCCTATCCACTACCGCAAGAACGTACTTTCATGGTCAAAGGGCGTAACCTGATGACAGGTCTACCTGCATCCGTCGAAGTCAGTTCTATTGAAATCCGCGAAGCAGTATCTGGCTCGGTAGACATCATCGTTGACACTGTAAAAGATGCCTTGGATGATACCCCTCCCGAGTTGGTTGCGGACTTGATGGAAAGCGGAATTTGTATGGCAGGCGGAAGCAGTCAACTCAAAGGGTTGACAGATCGTATCACAGATGAAGTTAATATTCGTGCATGGTTAGCCGAAGATCCAATGACCTGTGTTGCACGTGGAGCAGGTCGTGTACTGGAAGATTACAACAATCTACGTCGTTTGTTAGTCGGACTGGAACGCGGCAGCACACGACATTAAAGGTTCAAATCTTGTCCGTGGAAAATTGTCGGGTTTGCCCTTCCGCCTTCCCCTCGTTAACGATTTCTCAGTAAACCATGTGCAACAAGTTTGTTATAATGCACCCATCGTTAGCCAATTGAGGCGTTCAACTCGTGCGTAACTGGCGATCAAATCGTCTTCTTTTTCTTGGCGTATGCCTCATAATCGCTCTAGGATTAATTGCGACTAGCCAGGCGGGCTTCCTCGACCCTATCAAGGGGATTGTCGCTGCTCCTCTTAACTTCGTAACTGGTTTATTTAATCGGACAACACAAGACGCTGTTAAAGTAGCTGATATATCATCTGACGTTCCGACGCTGCAAAAACGTGTGGCAGATTTAGAAGAAGCCCTGGCCCGCTACCAATCCGAATTGGTTGAACTAAGAGAAGTGGCGAGCGATTATCAGCGACTTTCGGAACTTGTGAATTACACCTCGCAAACCCAAAATCAAGAATTCATTGCTGCCGATGTCATCAGCAATGCGGATGCGAACGCCCCACTGCAAACGATTTCGATAAATAAGGGAACGCGCGATGGTATCAGCATTGGAATGCCTGTCATCACACAATTAGGTTTGGTTGGTCGCATTTCAGATGTAACAGCCAATGCGTCGCGAGTATTACTGATCACAGACGTATCCAGTGCCATTAGCGGACGCCTGCAAACGACCCGCGACGAAGGCAGCGTAGTGGGCCAGGCAAGCACCGATTTACGTATGGAATTCATTCCACTAAATGCAAAAGTGCAGGAAGGCGACATTGTGATTACCTCAGGGCTGGGTGGCAACTTACCAGCCGGCATCGTGATCGGGCAAATCACCAGTGTGCAACAGCGCGAATTTGAGCTTTTCCAAAATGCCGTTGTCCGCAGCCTGAACAATTTTGCGACGTTAGAAACAGTGCTTGTAATCACCAACTTCCAGCCTGTCGATCTTTCAGTATTTGGTCAAAGTACTCAGACAGCTCCGGGAAGTGGCGGCTAATTTATGGGGAGCTTTCTCAGCCTGCCCATCATGATGCTGGCAGCAGCCTTACAGGTCACGGTCATGCCACAAATTAGTTTTTTGGGTGGTCGGCCTGATTTAGTCTTATTGGTCGTCACTTCATGGGCGCTCAACTCCACACTTGAGCAAGCCGTGTTGTGGGCTTTTGTTGGCGGCATATGCAAAGACCTCCTATCAGCAGCACCAGTTGGCACCTCCATCATCGGCCTGATTTTGATTATTTTTGCTATCCATGCCGTCAGAGAACAGCTTTTCAGCGTTGGAATATTCACTTTAATATGGGTAAGTCTCATCGGAACGATTATTCAGGAAATGAGTATTTTCCTTGTTTTAATGCTAAGCGGATTCCAACCCGAATTTGCCAATCAACTGGGCTATGGGGTCATCATCGACCAATTTCGATTATTCATCGTGCCAACAATCGTTTATAATCTCATCGGTATTATTCCCGTTTACATAATTGTGCGCACAATTCAACGCACCGTAGGAACCAACCTCCGATTAACCCGATGAGCGCTTCTACTCAACCTACTTCCAGGTATTTTCAAGCATCCACCCTGTACACCTAGTCTAAAAGCTGAAAACACCAGTAACCGCAAAAGAATCTTAGGCAGGAGAACCACAACAATGAACAGACGTTTACTTCCCTTTCAGGGATGGCGACTGACATTATTTCAGGCCGTAATGTTTGCCGTGTTTATCCTTTTCTCGTTACGCATGTACGATCTACAAATTGCCAGTTATCAAACATACGAAGCAGCAGCGGATGAAAATCGTTTAAGTCGGCTTCCAATTGCAGCAGATCGCGGTGTCATCTTTGACAGAAATGGTGTATCGCTTGCACGAAATGTGCCTGCCTTTAATGTGACTATTATTCCTGCGCTTTTACCCACAGACCGGGCCACAGCTTTAAAAATTTTCAATCGTCTATCAGCGCTCGTGAGCATACCACCCACCGCCGACATTGCAGCTGCCAGTGCTCAAACAACTGGACAAAAAATTCGCAGTATTGAAGAACTGGTCGCGGAAGGCGAACGCATTGCCCCTTTCCGCAAAGTAACCATCGCTGTGGACGTTGATTTCCATATCGCGCTGCAAATCCGCGAAGAACGCCAAACTTTGCCGGGGGTAGACGTAGAAGCCAAACCCGTACGTGAATATCCCACAGGCGAATTAACAGCTCACATCGTAGGCTATATGGCCCCTATTCCGTCGGAAGATGCCGAGGCACTGATTAAACAAGGTTACGATCCTGCTTTTGACCGTATCGGTGTTGATGGCATCGAATATTTTCTTAATAATGAACTCGCGGGAAAACGTGGTACGGAACTGCGCGAAGTTGATGTCGCAGGGGCGACGATCCGGCAGCTCGAACAAATTGACCCTGTGCCAGGGCAAAACGTCCGCTTGACTATTGATGTGGATTTACAAAAAGCGGCTGAAGACTCACTCAAGAACGAAATCACGCTGCTGAATTCCACTTACAAAAAAGTGGTCAGCCAGCAAGGGGTGATTGTCGCCATGAATCCTCAGAACGGTCAGATTCTGGCGATGGTCAGTTATCCGGGCTACGACAATAGCAAATTTGCTCGCAACATTGATGTAAGCTATTACGAACAACTCGCCAACGATCCATTGAAGCCACTGATTAATAATGCTATCCGCTCGCTTTATCCGCCGGGTTCCACATGGAAGCTCATTACCGCGTCCGGGGTTCTCCAGGAAGGCGTAATTTCACCAAACAGTGTTCTAGATGATCCCGGTCGGCTCGTGGTTGAAAACAAATATGCTCCGAACGATCCCGCAGCGTCCCAAACCTTCGTCTGTTGGAAGCGCGATGGGCACGGTTTGATCAATATGATTGGTGCCATTGCTAACAGTTGTAATGTCTATTTCTATCAGGTTGGCGGCGGCAATCCGGACGTTCCCCAGGTCACCTTACGTCCCGGCGGATTAGGTATTGAAGACCTGTTCAGGTACGCCACGGCTTACGGTATCGGGAGCGAACTCGGCGTGGAATTACCTGCGGAGAATCGCGGTCGTATGCCTGATCGTACTTGGAAACGCGTAGTCTGGGGCGAAAACTGGTCAACAGGCGACACCTACAATGCCGCTCTCGGTCAAGGTTACGTAAACGTTACCCCACTTCAACTCATAAGTATGGCTGCCACCGTAGCAAATGGTGGAACACTGTATCAACCAACGATTATTGATAGCTTCCTTGATCCTGAAGGCAAAGTTGTACAGCCATTCACGCCACATGTATTACGAAATGTCAATCTAGCCGAAGTCACTGGAACGCTTAAACTGCTGCTCGTCGAAGACATGATTATGAAGGGGCCAGATAGTCTCGATTGTATATGTGAACCGGACAGCCCATACTACAACGGCATCCGCTGTAATCCCGGTGCGTACCGTAACACCGTGGATCTCAGTGTTAATCAAGACGGAAGCGATGTGAGAGAGTATGAGGTTTTTGTGCCTCAAAACTATACGTTTAATGCACAAATGTGTACCGATTTGCGCTTCAACGATAAATATCGCCCTGCATTTGTAAGCCCGGACAACATTGATATTGTGCGCCAGGGGATGCGCGCTGCCGTCACAATTGGTACGGCAACCAAAGCCAACCTTCCCTATGTTGAGGTTGCAGGTAAAACGGGAACTGCACAGTATTGTGACAACATTGCCAACGGTTTGGGGTTGTGCAAATTCGGTAGTTGGCCCGCTCATGCATGGTTTGTAGCGTTTGCACCCTATAAAAACCCCGAAATTGTCGTAGCAGGTTTCATTTATAACGGGACAGAAGGTTCGCTCTGGGCCTTACCAATGGTGCGCCAAACCCTAGAGGCCTACTACCGCCTCAAAAATGAACGAGCTGGGATTGCGCCGCCGCCGGCAGCAGATGCCATCCCGCTTCCAGCCACACCCGTACCCACCGCGGCACCGACAGGAGGCTAACTTGCAAACAGTTTCCAAGCAAAGTCCAGTCATGAAACAATGGATTTTAGCGCTACTGGTTGGCTCAATCAGTTTGCTTGCATTCATTGTTTTAGGGCATACACCGATGCTCCGTGCCTTAGGTATGGCGGCGTCAATTAGTGGTGTAACGCTGATTCTCGAACGGTTCGGAATGACATTAGCCGTTATTGGTGGATTAGCATTAGCCTTTAGCCCCGCCTTCTGGTCACAAACAGGAGGCGAGGATACTAAGCTTGCCGTTTTGGTCGCTGTAACATTGTTAACAGCCCTCATTGTCACAGGGTTGATTGTCTGGATAGGCAAAGTAACAGAACGTGGTTTAGTGGCTGGTGTAATCGTTTTCGCAGTCCTGTTTTGGATACTTGTTGGCACGCCGCGCAGCTTACGCGTAACCCTATTATTGAATGCATGGTTACTTTATCTTCTTATTGATGTCATCATGATTAGCAATCCGCGGGCAGATGTTGTCATGACCTCGCTGCCGGGGCAACAGCACACACTCGGTTTATTGGTATTACTTTTAACCGGGGTATTGAATGATCCACTGTTTATACTTCTAGTCCCTGCCCTGTTGGTAGGATTGTATTTATCAAAAATTCATTTTCCCCGTTGGTATTGGGGTGTTTTGCTCCTAGTTATTGTCATCGGTATTCGTGGACTAATTATCCAATACGTCGCAACAGATTGGTGGCTCAGACCGGCAGCATCATTGCAATCGTCTGGTATCCAAATACCCTACCTGGTTGCCGACGGTTGGCGCGAAGCTTCTCGCTGGATTGTTCTGATCAATTTAGTTAGAAATCAGTTTACAGACATCGGCATTCTTCTTGGGATATTGGGACTCGCTCGAATGGCACGCTGGTATCCGCCATTAGGAACGACCTCTTTGATCGCTTACGGTTCTTACGCCTTATTTGGTCTGGTTTACTTCGGCAAAGACAGTACTGTACTTCTCTTGCCTATGATGATCATTCATGTAATTTGGATGACCTATGGTATCTACACGCTGGGACAATGGTTGCAGAAAAGTCTAGCAAATCACAGTGGAGTAAGCTGGGTTGCTGCGGGAGCGTTTACGTTGATTCCATTGGTTCTATTAGGTCGTATTGCCGGCGTGTTATAGCGCATGATTAAAAATAAGGTATAGTTAATGGTTAAGACAATCCAACATTCGTTACAAACGGGGGTTAACATCCATCGCAGCGTTTTCTTAACCCTTTATCATGGTGACATTCATGCAAGAACAAACTGTTGCAATTAAAGGGATTAAAGATGGGTTGTTAATAGCCCTCAGCCCGACTGAAGAGTGGCAGGCGATTACAGCAGATCTTGCGGCGCGTATTGATCAACAAAGTGCGTTTTTTGCAGGTGCAAGAATCACTGTCGATTTGGGTAAACGACCAGTTCCAAAGCATGAACTTGGATCACTCAAAGCCTTATTAGAAAGACGAGGGTTGTCTTTATGGGCAGTTTTGAGCGAGAGTACGACCACAATTGATGCAGCGCAGGCACTCGACTTAAAAACCACCATATCTACACCGATTCCGGGAAGAGAAGATGACGAAGAATCGGAGTTTGATCCCGAAGAAGATGGCACTGTCGGCGTGATGATTAAACGCACACTTCGTTCCGGACGCACCGTAAATAGTGCGGGACATGTCGTTGTGTTGGGGGATGTTAACCCGGGCGCAAAAATCATTGCGGCGGGTGACATAATTATTTGGGGCAGGCTGAGAGGCATTGTTCACGCAGGTGCCGATGGTGATGAAGACGCGGTTGTATGTGCGTTAGATATGAATCCGATGCAACTTCGTATTGCTGGATATATTACAACGTCACCACAGGATAAACGCCGCCAACCCAAACCGGAAATCGCGTCAGTGCGTAAAGAACAGATTATTGTAGAACCTTGGACGTATTGAAAGGAACATGAATCCTTATGGGGGCTAAAGTTATAACGGTTACGTCAGGTAAAGGCGGGGTTGGCAAGACGACCACCACCGCTAACCTCGGCGTTGCGTTGGCGCGAATGGGCAAGAAAGTAGTGCTAATTGACGCAGATATTGGTCTGCGAAATCTTGATATTGTAATGGGGTTGGAAAATCGCATTGTCTATGACATGGTGGATGTTATAGAAGGGCGCTGCCAACTCCGGCAGGCCATGATTAAACACAAACAGTTTCCAGATTTGTTTCTGATTCCCGCGGCACAAACCCGTGATAAAACGGCAGTAAGTCCAACGGATATGATCCAAACGGCAGATAAACTACGCCCCGAATTTGATTTCATATTAATAGATTCGCCAGCAGGTATTGAGCGTGGATTCCGCAATGCAATCGCACCAGCAGACGAAGTCCTAATTGTAACCAATCCTGAAGTATCAGCAGTGCGTGACGCCGACCGCATTATCGGTTTGCTGGAAGCCAACAATAAAGGTCCCGGGAAACTTATCCTCAACCGTGTTAAAGCGAAAATGGTTGAAAAAGGTGAGATGATGTCAGCAGATGATGTCACCGACATTCTCGCCATTAAACTTATTGGCATTGTACCGGAAGATGAAGGTGTTATTCCCTCTTCAAACAGCGGTAACCCCATCAGTCAAAATGAGAATTCGCGTGCTGGGCAAGCATTCCGCAATATTGCGCGGAGACTTAACGGTGAAGATGTGCCATTCATGCAACTAAATGAGACTGGTGGCATTTTCCAAAGAATTGCACGTTTATTTTCAGGTGGTCAGTCCGAATAACAGAGAAGGACGTATCTCATGTCTGGATTTTTTGAGCGATTACTCGGGCGGACCAGTTCAAAAGGCAGTGGTACCACTGCCAAAGAACGTCTCCAATTTATTTTGGTTCACGACCGTATTAACTTGCCACCTGAGCGTTTGCAAGCAATGAAAGCTGAGATACTTGAAGTCATCTCTAAATATGTATCTGTTGATAGTGACGATGTGGATATATTCCTGGAACAGCGTGACCGTGACAGCCTAATTAAAGCCGAAATACCCTTTACCGGCGTGAATGATAAGGACGAAGCGCGCAATCGGCTTGCCCGACCACAGACTCGCGATGATGAGATGATTGACGACGGATAGTCATACATTCACCTTCTACACATCATTCTGTATAATCACAATCTAGTCTAATAGCCTTCAAGAAGTGGTTATGAACCGAACCAGTAATTTTTGGCGTAGTTTCGACTTTGTATTATTTGGCACAACACTCATTCTCATCCTCTTTGGCATATTGATGATCCGCAGCGCAACACTCGGCGCAATTGATACTGATATTATTAGTCGTGTACCAGATCAAATACGCTACGCGATTATCGGTATTGTTCTGGTATTCGTACTGGCGGCGGTTGATTACCGGTTACTCGGAGGTCTCCACATCTGGTTGTATATCATCATGGTGGCCCTGTTGATTCTGGTGCAGTTTTTGGGTGTCGTAGGTGATGCCGGGTCACAGCGCTGGATCAATTTCGGCATCCGCATCCAACCATCTGAAATCGGCAAAATCATTATCATCATCACACTTGGGCACCATCTGACGCAGAATTATGAGAAGCTCAGCAGTCTACGTGCGGTGTTCATGTCCCTCGTCCACATGTCTATTCCCACCGCTTTGATCTTTATTCAACCGAATCTCGGTACAACCATTGTATTTATGGTGATCTGGTTCGCAATGGTCTGGGCATCGGGGTTACGCCTGCGTCATATCGGATTTTTCGTTGCGGTGATTCTCATTATTGCGCCGATCGTTTGGACACAGATGAAGCCTTACCAAAAATCACGGATTACGACCTTTCTAAGCCCCGAAAGTGATCCGGAAGCTTTCTACAATATTCTCCAAGCGCGCATTAGCATTGGTTCAGGCGGCTTTGGTGGCAAAGGCTATGCAAATGGCACGCAAAGCCAGCTTCGGTTTTTGCGCGTGCGTCACACGGACTTCATTTTTAGCGTAATTGCTGAAGAGTTCGGATTTGTGGGCGGGATTGCGGTCATGGTGTTGATCGGTATTGTCATTTTGCGGATATTACGCGGGGCACGTAACGCTGTAGACCCATTAGGCAGTTTAATATGTTACGGTGTGGCAGCCATCATCTTTTTCCAGACGGTGGTTTCGATAGGCATGAACCTGAATATGCTGCCTGTAACCGGCTTAACTTTACCATTCATCAGTTCTGGCGGTACATCACTACTGTCCATCCTTGCGGGAATTGGCTTAGCAGAGAGCGTAATCATTCGCAGTCGAAAGATATAAGCGACCCCCTACTCTTCAAATTACGCCTTCATTATTGTAAAATATCAGGCCGCTTCCGCTCTGTTCAGGAGTAATTTGTGACCGACTCAACATCTCGTCCCGTGCGCGTACGTTTTGCACCCAGCCCCACAGGTTCCCTCCATATTGGTGGCTTACGGACAGCCCTCTTTAACTGGCTGTTCGCACGTCACAATAAGGGTACATTCATCCTGCGTATAGAAGACACAGATCAAACACGCTTTGATCCTACAGCCTTGCAAACGCTGACCGAAGCATTGCAATGGGCCGGCCTCGACTGGGATGAAGGACCAATCGTGGGTGGTTCACACGGACCGTATGTGCAGTCGGAACGACTTCCTATTTACCAGAAGTGGGCACAGTGGTTGTTGGATAATGACAAGGCTTATAAGGCCTACGAAACACCTGACGAATTAGCAAAAATGCGCGATGATAAACAGTACACGGGCTATAACCGTCAGCATCGCAATCTGACAGCAGAGCAGCGCGCGAAATATGAAGCAGAAGGCCGCCCATACGTAGTTCGCTTCAAGATGCCCCTTGAAGGTGAAACGGTTGCACAAGATGCGATACGCGGTGAAGTATGTTTCGACAACGACAAACAGCAGGATACTGTGCTGCTGAAAGCCGATGGTTTTCCGACGTATCATCTTGCACACGTCATTGACGATTATTTTATGGAGATCTCGCATGTCATGCGCGCAGTCGAATGGCTGCCGTCCCTACCCGTTCATTGGCAATTATGGGAAGCATTTGGCTGGGAACCGCCAATTTATGCTCACCTGCCTGTGATGCTAAATCCAAATGGCAAGGGTAAGATGAGCAAACGTCACCCGCCTGTAGACAAGTATGGCAACATCATTCCAGTCATGGTGCATGATTACATCGCGCTCGGCTATCTACCGGAAGCGTTGGACAATTTCCTCACCAATATTGGTTGGAGTTTCGGCGATGAGCGAGAGATCTTTTCCATGTCAGAGGCTGTCGAACGCTTCGATCTAAGTCGTATTAATCCTGCCAATAGCGCTTTTCCGCCGGAAAAATTGGATTGGCTCAATGGCGAGCATATTCGTGCCCTACAGACCGAAGATTTAGCACGCCGATTAAAGCCCTTTCTTGAGGAGGCGGATCTTGAAGTCAATACAGAAGTGCTGCTTCAAGTTACACCGCTTGTCCAGACTCGCATAAAGATATTGAGTGAAGTCGTGGAAATCGCGGGATTTTTCTTTCACGAACAATTTATCCCGCCTTCGCCGGATAAATTGCCGCAAAAGAAAATGGATATCGCACAAACAGTCACTGCGCTTAGAAAATCTGCCGAAGTGCTTGCTAATCTGAGTGATTTCAGCTTTGACTCACAGCACGCTGCGTTCGAAGAATTAGCTAAAGAATTGGGTCTTAGCAATGGTCAACTCTTTGGCACACTGCGGGTTGCAGTCACCGGCCAGCAAATATCGACTCCGTTATTCGAAACCATGCAAATTCTCGGTAAAGATGAGTCTCTCGTGCGTATCAAGTTAGCGATTAACAGTCTCGATAATTCAGAGCAGAAAGCCTCCTAGTCAACTCTTGAAATGAGGCTGCGGACATGATACTATGTTCACACCTCAATAGTGGGGGATAGTTCAACGGCAGAACCGCAGGCTCTGAACCTGTTAATCTTGGTTCGAATCCAGGTCCCCCAGCTCAGATGTAACCAATTCGAACATTGGTCTTGAAAACTGGCGAAAATTGATCCGCCAGTTTTTGTTTGTAATCCCTGACCACTGCCATAATTTCTGCAGCCAATTTCACTCCTAAGCGCATTCAAACACGCAAAAGACAGCCTTTATCGCTCCCAAAAATTATATGAAACATCATTTAGGACCCTATATATCAAGCGCCGAACGGTAGTTACATTCTCACTTTTCATAGTATTCATGGCATTTTTGGTGCTGATACTCGAAGTGATCAACGGGTCAGATAAATCCGACCAGGTCAGTATTATCTACAACTGGTCGATAATGAAGCCAAGACCTAAGAAATCGAGTTCGTTCAGGCACTCAAAACAAGTTTATCAAATGGGAATATGGTAACAAAACCTCTGGAACTATAGACAGACAGTAATTAACAAAAGGGGCATAGATTTGACTGACTGTGCCCCTTTTCATCTCCTCTAAACGTGGATTTGTGCCGCTGCTGCTTTGATGGAAAAGCTGCACGCAGCGCAATTTCGGCTGTTGTTTTAACACGATGAAATTGAGCTAGACAATCCAGTCTGGCGGGCGCAAATTAATCAAGGGCTTGGACCGTGTTATTCTGAACAAAACGCCAGCTACCTGCACATCAGAACCGGTAGATTATGAAGTGCGAAAAGCCCGCAAAATGTGCAAGCCTATATTTCCATCATATGGGACTGCATTCAGGAGATTCTCTGTCAACATCAGGGTTGATCAATCATAAAACGAGCTGCTGCACTCCACTCTCCCCACGATTCATCAGCGTGTTTTGCCCGTACTCGCCAATACCAGATTCCGTCTTCAAGCGGCGTGGTGGTAGCAGATAAGTCTGCTGATGAAATATTGTTATTATCGAATTTGGGATTGCTGAAACCGCTGTTGTCAGCAACCTCAATTTCATAACCGGCTGCCCATGAAATACGGTTCCATGTAAGCGTAGGCGTTGCTATCGTGTAAAGATATAGGGGTGGAGCTTCACTCGAAGCGTTTACCCGTGTACTGGCAGAAAAAGTGTTATTGGTCAGCAGCGTATCAACTTGAAGCGCTGAGACGGATGCTGTATTGATGATTATCGTATTTTGTGTTTGGTAATTCGGACGAACGAGAATTACGACCGAGGCAGTCTGGCTATTGATGATGGTACCCAAACTGCAATTGATCGTGCCTGCTCCAGGCGTACAGGAACCCTGGGTTGCAACAGCTGATATTAGGGATATATTCGCAGGTAATGTATCGGTTAGGGCAACATTGGTAGCTGTATCTGTACCCAAGTTGGTAACCACCACAGTATAGGTTAGCAGCGTATCAGCCGGTACTGGATCTGGAGTATCATTGATCGTTACGCTGAGATTGGCGCGCGCTATTCTAGTCGTTTGTGAGGCCGTGTTATTTGTCAGCAGCGGATCAGAGGTATCAGCGGCTACAACAGCCGTATTGCTTAACGTTGTAGTCGCGATTGAGGTATCGACAGTTGTTGCAATCGCTACCGTCACTGCTGCACTATTTTGGAGTTGCGTGATAGTGCAAGTGACTTTACGAAAAGGCGTGTTGAAGGCACAGGTGCCTTGTGAGGCCGTAGCGGAAACGAATGTTAGTCCAACAGGCAGCGTATCGGTTACAATCACATTATCCGCGTAGGACGCATTTGCCGGATTAGATACGCTCAGCGTATAAGTAAGGCTATCACCGGGGAGTACCGGATCAGCGGAGTCAACATTTGTGATCGAAAGATCGGCTTGCGCGGCAATGCAAGACGAGAATTCAGACGTGTTTCCTAAGAAGGGTGAATTAAGAGTCACGTCCTGGTCAATCGCTGTCGCCGTGATGGCACCATTCGGCTCAACCAGAGAAGGAATTACAACTTGAAATGCTGCATTTCCGCTTCCGTTGGTGGTGACGGGCCACGCGCCTAAAAAGAATTCGCCCTCGCCATGCCCTGTCGCATCACAGTCGGTGCTAGAGAACAATTCGATGTTGTAGTCTCGGTTGGCAGCGCTGTTCAGGGTGCCATCGATGGTTGTCGTGTTGCGTGCAACAATCGAGCTGAGTACCGGCGTATTTTGTAAGCCATTCGCACCAGTGTCAACGTCGCCTGCATCATTGACTGTGAAGCCGACAGGGAGTAAATCGATTCCAAAACCACCGTTGTAAAAGATCGAATTGCCTGTAATTAGGTTTTGATCAGAGTAAAAGCCATTCACCGGTGTATCGTCTATGACGATTCCTGCATGATTATTTACTGCTCCATTAAACCCTATCCAATTTGCACCCTGGTCTGTACCATCCCCAATCTGATTACCGTAGGCAGTCCCATTGATATAGATGCCATCAGCCTGATTACCAAGGTCATTCAAACCCAATGTATCCGTCCCAATATAGTTGCCTATGATAATATTCCCGAAGGTGCCCTGACCAGATAATTGGATGCCGAATGTGGCGTTGCCTGAGATGATGTTTCGTGCAGACGGTGTTGTACCCCCTATAGTGTTAGCAGATGAACTAATGCTGATGCCCGCACCGCTATTTGGGAGAACAGCTTTCCCTGTTACCGTCGTACCAATAAAATTGCCTCGTACGACATTGTTTTCCGCGGTTCCGGCTTCGTCGCCACTTATCCCGATTCCAAAGTTATTGCCAGAAATGAGATTACAAGCCCCGCTACAGTTTCCACCGGGGCTCGTGCCCGTTGTTCCACCAATGACATTGTTGTCGCTACGCTGGATAAATATTCCGTATGAGCCATTCCCGAGGTCAAGGGTGCCACTTACATCCGTCCCGATATAATTGCCTTGAATGGTAGTAGTATTAGCGCTAAGGGAAGGATAAATATCGCTGCCGTCAGTAAAAATACCCCAACGTGAATTGCCGGAGATAATATTTCTATCGGCTGGTATTATTCCACCAACACTGTTGTTGTTGGCACCTTCCCGTATTTGAATACCATCCTGGTTTGGAATAGGCGCCGTCCCATTGAAATTAGTACCGACGAAGTTACCCACAATTTGGTTATTAATGCTCAGACGGTCACCACTATTGATCAGTAAAACCCCGCCACCGTTGTTGCCCGAGATGACATTTTGACGAATGACACTATTGCGAGCGCGCATATAGATGCCCGTATCATTCGGCTGAGCAAGGGTTCCCGCAGCATTCACGCCGATGAAGTTTTGTTCAATGAGATGATTTTGTCCGTTGCCAATTAAAATTCCCCGCCCATTCACGAACCCATTGATAGCAACTCCTCGAATGGTCACTGACAGTGTTGAATCAAAGGAAGATACATCTTCGACATAGATGCCATAGGGTGCAGTTATAACAGATGGCTGTATCTGAATGAGCGGTTTACCGTTATATCCTGGTTGTGTCGTCGCGTCTATAATCGTGGACTGACGAATACGAAAGCCAATATCGGTGAAAATTGTGAATGGACCATCACCGGACATATTGAACTGAATGGTTTGTACCCCATTCATAGTATTGGACTGATTGATGGCGTCCAGAAGTGAACAATCTGCGTCACAACCGCCGGAGGTTGTGCTGCTTGATGTGCTGTTAACCACCAGAATATTGCTTTGAGCGGCAGTTTCATTGTTAGTGAAAAGTGCCATCAGGCTGAGTGTAAAGAGAAGCCAAAGAAATCGATTCGAACGCATCATCGTTGAAGCTCTTTATAGTGTGATATGCCTATTAAGTATTATGAACTGAAATGGTGTTTTTTGTAAGTCCTCAGACCAGGTTCTAGTTTTCTACAAGCGGCGGCGTTGGCATTCTTCACACGACTATCTCAGCCCCATGCAATCTTGGCGCTTATACTATTTCACGCCTCTGGAATTATAAGCACTATTCCAAATTAGGTACTTTTCACGCCTAGTAGTATACGAGTTATATCTTGCTTAAACCCTATGTGACCACCCTAACGGAGTAACAATTCTATTGATACACATTTAGTCATTTTCCGCCTTGATCAGGATTAGTATTGACCTTTTCAAGTCTGAAAAATACACGTGTTCTGACCGAGCATACGTACGTTTGTGTCACTTTGAAAATTATTTGGCGTAAAAATAGCAACGCTAAATGGCGCAAACTTTAGACCGTACCGACGACTAACCCATCACGAGCAACTTCGACCACTTCACGCGAGATCATCTGCAAGCGATTAATCTTCATCACT
>JBGAHG010000051.1:0-41676 GCA_044226325.1 Aggregatilineales bacterium | reverse complement strand
GCTATTTATAGGTGGTTATAGTGAAGCAAAGCGATGAACAATGGATGACTATTCTCGTCGACAAGAGGTTCTAGCGCGTATTGCTGAATTGTTAGGAAAGATGCCAGAGGATGTTCTGCTTCAACTTATTCAGCGTTGGGAAACGGAATTGAGTGAGATTCTTAAAGTTGATTCCACCCAATTGATAAACGATAAACCTGAATCCTCTACTTCTAATAAAGCCTAATGAATATTGCCCCAAACTCTCTAAAGGTTGAATATCTCCCATCATCCTGAATTATCGCTCCGACCATGCATTGTCAGTGCCATGTTTTCAAGCATCTGAAGGACAAATTCAAGGCGATCATCCGGAAACATATTGAGAATTGCCAAAGCACGCTCATGTGGATCAACATCCTCTTCAACGAAAAAGTACATGATCGGTTTATTAAGGATTTCGGCCCAAAGTGGCAAGTCAGGTGCATCAATAGTTGAAACACCGGTTTCTACATTTGAGATGACACCCTGACTGATTCCGAGTCGCTCTGACAATTCCCCTTGTGTCATATTTGCATCCCGCCGCGCTTTGCGGATTCGTTCGCCTAAGCGTTTTTTACTTTCGTCGACCATCGTTATTACTCCATGCTCAATTATCAAAATTTTATCTACTACAATGTCATTGTGGTAGTAAATTGGATATTTTACCTAACAATCTAATAAACATTGTGGCGGATCAGGAAATTAGGTGTTATATTAGATTTATAGGTATTTAATCAGTTTTATAGAGGTTGACATGAAAAAACGACCACTAAAGACTCTCTTGATGCAGCTCATCGAACGGGATCACGGCAAGGCAGTCGAACAACTTATGTTAGAAGCCTTTAGACAATATGGCACTGAAAAAGGTGCATCTCAGGCTATTGGTATCACTCAACAAACCTTTAATGTCTGGAAATACCGACTGGGACTGGCCGATGAAATCGACAATATTCGGCAGATGTTGCTGGATTAGAAACCACAGATATGAACAACTCGATACCACCTGAACAACTTTTGAGCCGAATTCTTCGCGTTGCCAAGCTACTTAGCTACGCAAAAACACGATCTGAAAACGAAAAACAGTTAGGACAGTCTCTTGATGTTGTCCCTCCCATTATAGTCGGTAATGAGAATTCAGATAAAAATGTAGAAAAACTATCTGAGCATAAGCCGGTGTAAATTAGTACATCAAGCAACAGGTTAGTTAATTATCAAAGAGCATGGCAAAGAAAACCAAACGCATCCAATCGCAACCAGGGTTTGTAACTTACCTTCGCACTAGCGATGCAGAAGTTCAAGCCCCCGAACGCTCTCAAGCTGCGCAGCGGCGAGATATTCAACAGCGTCTTATCGCATACCATGATATATCCCACCTTAGTGAATACATTGATAACTTCACGGGAACCTCTGCGGATCGTAAAAGCTACCAACGACTGTTGAGCGACGCGCGACATGGAGTATTTTCACATGTTTTCACGGCCACTCCTGATCGCTTCGGACGTGACGACGTGGAAGCCTTACGAGCTATTGATGAAATGACTCGGCTTGGCATCAATGTGCGATTTGCGTCGCATCCTGATCTCAATCCCGCTGATCCTGATGATCGGCTCTATTTGAATATTCTGTTCGGTATGGCAAAACGTGAGTCGGCAGTTTTGGGTAAGCGCACGACTGGCGGGATGCTCTCAAAGCTTCTTAAGGGAGAATGGCCTTGGCAAGCGCCGGATGGGTATCTCAATAAAGAAGTTCGCATAAATGAACTTAGCCGTGAAGAACATCTTCAACATGCAAAATATAAACGCTGGGTGGAAATCGACCCTGAACAGTCAAAGGTGTGGCGTTACGCGTGGGAATTATTACTACAAGATACTTTGACGTTAGATGAGATTTGTGAGGCACTTTTTACTCGTGGATATCGTTTCCGCAACGGAACACCTTTTATAAAATACGACAAAATTGGACGAATGCGATTTCGACGAAAGGACATCTCATATATTTTTCACAACTGGTTCTATGCCGGATGGGTTGTAGCCAATAATGAATGGGCGAAAATCCCACCAAAAACGGTACGCGGAACTTGGGAGCCAATAGTCTCGACTGAGGAGTTTGAATTGGGATTGTCAATTCTAGCCCAACGGAATTATACGCCTCAGCCCCAAAAACATAATTTTTACTTATTACAAGGCTTGGTCTATCTCGAACGTACCAAGGACAAATTGATTAAGCTAAATTGCTCAAAGCCGAATCCAAAGCGACCAGCCGGAGGCACTCCATATTATTGCATATCGAGTAGCAATCTAAACTATGCCTGTTCCTATATTGACGACCAAATTCCGCATCATCTTCAAAAGGTTCAAGTTGCCCCAAAAGTTCTGCCAAAAATTCGAAACGCTTATATCTCGGATGTGGCGCACTACACGGGTGATCAAGGCGGTGAACAGAAGCAACTCGAGTCTACTTTGGAACGTGTCAACCAAAAAGAACTCAACCTATGGCGTGCATTTACAGAGCTTGGAATGCAGGCCGATATGTATCAGAAGCTAGCTCAAGAATATCAGGAGGAACGCCAACGTATTGAATTTGCACTTCAAGCGCTAAAACAGGAAAATAGGGAATATATCGCTTCTCTTGATGCAGCTCTAAATGTAATTGCTGAAATCAGTAAGCGATATAAGAGGCAGGATTTCAAGAGACAGAGAGAAATCTTGCGCCAAATCGTGAGTAAGGTGGTAATAGATGAGGCAGGATCAATCATAAGACTGGAACTGCACCCGCCATTTACTTATTTGCATTCCTTAAAGAATGGCAATGGTGGGAAAAAGGTAACACAGCCACGTGAGGATAAGTCTAGAGAAAAGAAAACCCCTAGCGGTTTTAATGCCGCTAAGGGTTCACTTCAGGTGTCATTAGGTGACCCCGCTGGGACTTGAACTTAAGTCAATAGTAATTTTGGCTTAATGCTTCACTGAACAGAGGACACAGGATTCGAACTTCTTTAGGCGAGAAAAAAGCGCTCTTAAAGCGCTTTTCACTGATTTCTGGGGAGGCAGGATTCGAACCTGCGAATGCCGGATCCAAAGTCCGGAGCCTTGCCGCTTGGCGACTCCCCAATAACTTCTCACCAGTATAGCAGAACTCTAGTGCCCGAAAAAGAGTAAATTCACTGCTGCTTCTGACGAGTTTCTAATTGCTCGGTTTATTCGGATCAGGGAAGGCGTTGCCAAATGAACCGGGTACCCGTGTTGGGGCAGGCTGTGGTGGTACATTGAAGTCAATCGGCAGCGCATCAATAACCGCATTGGTTTCAAGCGCGATGAGTGCTACCCAACCGACAACATTATTGAAGTTAACCTTTACCCAGGGGCTGTAAGGGCTGCGGGCCAGTAAGGTTACGATGGCATCGTTAGGGACAGTCGTTATGAGCGCGAAGCTGATGTCCGGCGCTTGACGCAAGTTTACGCCAGCAGGAGCGACGACTTTACCGGCGCGTCCTAATTCGCCATAACGCTGCGGTGGGAGCGGTGTAGATGAATAAACAGCTTGAATGTTACCAACGTTTTGGATAAGCAATTGAGCAAACATCCAGCCTGTTTCGCCGCTGTCCAAGCGGACATGATACCACTGGCTGCTCTCATCACGACCCAACACGCTCAAGATCTGTCCGGCAGGAACCTGAAGGATTACGCCAGCATCTGTGTTTGGCGCCACACGTAGATTAACAGCACCATCCGTGGCAACGTAACCGGGCTGCGGGAGGGTGACAGGGCGGTCTAAAAGAGCAACTGGAAAGTTCTGTACGAGTGTTTCATCGAGTAAGCCAGGAAAATCCGGGCCGCTCAAAGGAACCGAAAAATCCGCAGGGTTAAAAGTGACGGTGCTTTGCTGTCCGGGACGCAGGAGTTGCTCCTGGCCTGAACTGTATAAACTGGTTTGACCCGAAATGTCAGCAAATATGGTCTGGTTACCACGGGTTTGTACCATGAGCGTACCGTTCAAACCAACCGAAACCCCGTTAATAGCAATATTGGTTGGTGTGCCGAAGGGGCTTTGTACCACATAGGCACTGCGTGGCGCAGCGCCGCAAGACGATGCTTGTTCGCTGGTTTGCACAACAATCGACTGCCAGGCTGGATAATCCGCCGGTGTGTTATTAGTGATATTGATGTCGCCAACCATCAAACCCGTATATTGGATGGGTGCTTTAGGACGCAACCAAATGACACCCCCATTACTATTTTCGACAGCGATGGGTGATGTGTGGATACCCGTTACGACGCCGACATCCACTAACGCGCCAATTGGGTTTAACGCGTTACTTACAGGACCTGATGGTTCGACCTGTGGGGGCGCACCGCCATTGCATATATAGCCGATGGTTTGTTTGATACAAGCGTTGCTGGCAGCAGTCCAAATGGCGTCCACAGCAGGCGCACATTGGGCATCTTGTGCCAGAGTCCATACAACACCCAGCAGCAGAATAATTAGACTGACCAAAAGGCTGAATATTGTGCGACGCATATCTTTACACCTGAAAATGCCCGAATCCAATTTATTCTACCAGAAATTATTCGTGGCGCACGTAGGCTGTGTTACACTTTAGGCAGATACTCAGAATTTAATTTATGGATGAGGGGTGTGATGTGGAGAGTCCGTTGGACTCTGGCAATCCGCCAGTGATGCTGTTAGCAGCCTTTACCGAGGCGTTTCCTGACCATGTAATGCAGTTTTTGACACGTGCTCCGGGACGAGAAATGTGGGTCGCCGCCAGTTATTCTGGCGACGAAGCCATTACGGTGGTCGCGCCGGAAACGGAAGGGCGCGCAACGTTTAACTTACAGAGTGCCAAAATCAAGCAAACGATTACCCGCCGACCTTTACCCCGTTGGGCACGTTATCCGGCAGGGGTGACAGTGCTGCTGGCGCAGGATGGGTTGGACCTTATTGGATTGAATATGGTAGTAATGGGGAATGAGCCGACCGGCCCGCGTTTTGATTATGGTTCAGGGATGGCATTTGCGGCGTTGTGGCACGATTTGTATCAGCTCGATTATACGATTGATACATTGATTGATATTGTTGACCGAACCCGGCGTGAATACGTTGAAAATAATGAATGAGGCACATAACCATGCGCCTCATATTTTGCTTCAATCGTTTTTAACGCATAATGGCATCGATTTCGGCACGTTCCATTTCACTCATACGCCAGTTGACAGCTTTGGCGTTGGCCTGTACCTGCTGTGGTGAAGTTGCCCCTGCAATAACTGATGGGATTACTGGATTACTTGCCAGCCACGAGAACGCCAATTCGAGCAACGTGTGACCTTTTGATTCGGCGTATTTTATAAGTGCTTCGACCTTATTCAAATTTTCATCGCTGAGGATTTTGGCTTTTTCGGCGTTTTGGAGGCGTGTACCTTCCGGAACAGGCTGCCCCTTGCGATATTTTCCGGTGAGCAGACCATTGGCGAGTGGGAAATAGGGCAGAAAGCCTAGATGGGCACGCGCACATTCGGGCAGCACATCGGTTTCCGCTTCACGCTGAAACAGGCTATATTCGTTCTGGACACTGACGAAACGGGCAGCACCGGATTTTACAGCGGCTTCGGCTTCCTGAAGTTGGGCGACGGAAAAATTCGAGCAGCCGATTTCGCGCACTTTGCCCGCCTGTACCAGATCATTGAGTGCGCCCAAAGTATCAGCAATCGGTGTTTCGGGGTCCGGTCGATGTAGTTGATAGAGATCAATATAGTCGGTTTTCAGCCGTTTTAGACTGGCATCGGCTGCCTGCCGCACATAAGCGGGGCTGGCTCCTTGGCGATGGTCATCTAGCGGGATACCAAATTTGGTGGCGATAATGGCTTCCTTACGCCGTGCGCCGAGTGCCTCGCCAAGTAGTTCCTCGCTTCTCGTACCACCATAAATATCGGCAGTATCAAAGAAGTTGATGCCGATGTCCAGTGCAGATTGAACGACGGCGATCGAAGCCTTGTCATCAATACGCTTGCCGAAGTTATTAGTGCCAATACCGACAAGGGTTACACGAAGAGATCCAATAGCACGTGTTTCCATAAGATTTTATCTTTTCCAAAGGTGTTTGATTTCGGAAGGGATGAAGAAGTGGAACTGAAAAGGCGGAGTTTGCGCTCCGCCTTGCTCAGAAGATTACTTCAGGGTAATCGCACCGATCGCTTGCGCGATACTGTTTTCGGGGCTGATTTTGATCTGTTCATCTATAATCACGCCGTTTTCATCAATCACCCAATGTGAACGGGTAATGCCCATATAGGTTTTGCCGTAATTGGTTTTTTCGCCCCAGACGCCCCACTGCTCAAGGACTTTGTGATCAACATCCGACAGCAAGTCGTAGGGAAGATTTTGCTTCTGCTTCCATTTGAGCTGATCTTTCGGTTCATCCGCGCTAATGCCGAGTACGACAGCATTATCAGCCTGAATCTTGGGGAAGTTATCGCGGAAGCCACAAGCCTGTGTCGTACAGCCGGGGGTGTCGGCCCGGGGATAGGCAAACAGGATGACTTTCTTGCCGCGAAAATCACTGAGCTTAACCAGCTTGCCATCCTGATTGGGAAGTTCAAAATCGGGCGCTTTTTCACCAATGTTGGGCATGGTTTGTCCTTTCAATTAGGCTAAAGGGAATTTCCAGTGCATATGCTACCCCGATCATGGAGTGATTAAAAGAGGGGTTCATACCACTTTCATGTGTCATCATGTACTTGAAAGGGCCTTGAGAGCACGACTGACACTTTGTTCCGGACTAATACCTAACTTCATGTCGATCACCACGCCTTCTTCGTCAAGAACCCAAAATGAGGGATTGACGCGGCGCAGCCTGATAAATCCCAGTACCGGTTTTCCCCACGCTTGCCACTCTTGGAGTACGTTATGATTAGGATCAGAGAGCAGGTCATATTGTAGTTTGTTGTCGTTTTTCCAGCGCTTGAGCGTATCCGGTTTATCCGGACTGATCCCGAGTACGACCGCGCCGCTGGTTTCGATTTGTGGAAAGTGATCACGGAAACCACAGGCCTGGGCCGTACAGTCGGGGGTATAAGCCTTCGGGAAGGCAAAGATGACGACTTTACGACCACGATATTTTTTGAGGCGAACGGTCAGACTATCTTGATTCACAAGTTCGAAATCGATGGCAGTTTCGCCAATGTCAGGCATACGGTATCCTTAGTTGAAATCTAAACTCTAATTCAGCGTCATTATAACAAGGTATCCCATTCATGAGTGCTTTCAACTACAACAACCGCCGTTTTCATATGCGTGATCGTAGCAACCCCGGCCAATTTACGGGAACAATTTTCTACTATAACCAAACCAACGATGTAGTGTGGGGACACTATGTAGGCGGCGGATGCAAATATGGACAATTTATGGCGACAGTGGACGATAAGGGTGTGTTGAATCTGCGTTTCCAGCATATGACCGATGAAGGCGAGTGGCAGTGGGGTAATTCGCTTTCGACGCCGGAGTTCCTGCCGGATGGACGTATTATGCTGAGCGAGGATTTCTTGATGGAGTCGAATGGACTGAAGGCGATCTCAGTAGTCGAAGAGCTTCAGTAAATAAAAAGGGCGCAATATGCTGCGCCCTATCCATAGCAATTGATCTCGTCGTTTTAGACGGATGCGCTGGTTGCGGTTGCGCCAACCGCCTTAAGCGCTTTTTCAACGCTGTCAGTTGGGCCGACGCCAACCTGTGAGGCGATGACCTTGCCTTCTTCATCGATCACCCAGTATGAGCGCATCGCCATCGGGATTTTGATGATGCTTAGGACGGGCATACCCCACGCGTCCCATGCTTCTAGAAATTTATGGTCGGGATCGGACAGTAAATCATACTGAAGCTTTTTGCTTTGCTTCCAGTCTTTGAGCGTTTCGACACTATCCGTGCTGACGCCGAATACGACCGCATTCTTGGATTCCATACGGGGCAGTTCATCACGGAAGGCACATGCCTGGGCATTGCAGCCGCCAGTGTTCGCTTTTGGGAAGGCGAAAATGATCACTTTCTTCCCGCGATAATCACTCAGACGAACGGTTTTGCCTTCTTGATTGAGCAGTTCAAAGTCAGGCGCTTGTTGACCGATATTGGGCATATGCTTTTCCTTACAGTAAATGTTTAAACCAATAACTACGATTATACGACTGTGAAAGTCCGCACTGGATAAGCGTCATGTGAGAACTTGCCCACCGTGTGTGATTATGAACCCCTGTCTATTTTTGGAAGTATGATTCACGGGCAATCGCCCGGCACCTACGCAATCGGTTGTGGATATTTAGCAGCTGCTGGCTTAGAATGCCACGCCATGAATGCATTCAAACGTTTGACCCGCTCTATAGACCCCGCCATGCTGCTGACGCTGATTTTGTGCGCGTTCACACTTTGGCCCCTATTGTATCGACCCGGTTTGCCCAACGGCGACGATGTGCTGTACCACGTTTATCGGGCTGCCGAGATGGATAGGGCATGGGCGCATGGGGTTTATGTGCCGCTCTGGGCCGAGGCCTTTTACGAGGGTTACGGTGCGCCCCTCTTTCATTACTATGCCAGCTTGACTTATTACACCACCAGTATTTTGACGCGGGTGTTGGGCACGAACGCAGTTGACAGTCTGCGAACGCTGATCGCAGTGGGGATGTTAGCCGGAGGGCTGGGAATGTATGGCTTCGTGCGTGCCTATGCCGGAAAAGCCGGAGGCGTCATCGCGGCCATTTGTTATGTATACAGCCCTTACATTATGTTCACGGAACCGTATTCACGCGGGGCGTATCCCGAATTCATGGCGTTCGCACTGTTTCCGTTGATCATGTGGGCATACAGCCGCCTAACACGGACAGGTGGCGGGTGGGTGTTTCTGCTGGCTGCACTGGGGAGCGCGGCACTAATCATTACCCATAATCTGATGGCACTGGCGCTGACCGCGATACTGGCTGCGTGGATTGTGTGGGGATTTATACAAACAGTGAACCCTTACCCCTACCCCCGCCCTCCCCCGCACGCAAGGGAGGGAGACAATCGGAGACGGTATGGGCTGGCGTTACTGGCGCTGGCGGTTGGGGTCGGGCTGACGGCCTATTTTTGGCTGCCGGTGGCGAAAGAAGGCGATGCGGTCAAACTGAGCAACTTAATCGGGGTAGCACAGTTGGATTACCGGCGTTTCTTTGTGCCGGTGCTGCATCTGCTGGATGCTTCGCCGCGATTGGATGGCGGTGCGTTCAATGGGCTGGAGCATCAGCTTAATCTGGGTGTGGCACAGTGGGTGCTGGCGCTGAGTGGTGTGACGGGGATCATCGGGTTGTGGCTGTGGAATAGGCACGCGTCTCAGGAGCGGATGAGGCCTGCCTCATCCCTACAAATGTCGATGGGACAGATGGTGTTTTTCGGGCTGATGGGCGCGGTGATTGTGTTTTTGATGCTGCCAGCGGCCAGCGGTTTATGGGCAGTGATTTCTCCGCTGGCGTTCCTTCAGTTTCCGTGGCGCTTGCTGGGTCCGGCGGCCTTTTGTCTGGCAGTGCTGGCCGGGATGAATGCCTGCTGGTTGGAACGGCTGCCTAAACGGGTGGGAGTGGTATTCGTGGGGGTGATGGCACTTGCAGTAGTCGCGCTGGCCTCGCCGCTGTTATATGTGCCGGAGTGGATACATACGACAGTGGATACTTCGGTTGCAGCCTACCAACAGGCGGAAGTCAAAGGGTTACAGCGGGCGACCACTTTTTCAAATGAGTATCTGCCGAAGTCGGTATCGGTAGAGCCGGAAGCAAACGCTCGTTTGATGTCCGATTTCGCGGACGGGTATCCGATCAATAAGGCACATATCGAGACGCTGCCAGCCGGGGTAACAGTTATGCCGCTGAACCATACGCCGCAAGAAGATGTGTGGACGGTCAACACGCCTGGTGACTTCACTTTCGAGGTGTTGACTTACTACTGGCTGGGCTGGGCGGCAGAGGTCGACGGACGGGCCGCAGCGATTACGCCGTCTGATCAGAACGGGTTGATTACGCTGCCTGTGCCTGCTGGAGAGCATAAAGTACGGGTGTATCTGGGAAGCACACCGGCGCGGGATCTTGGAAACGCCATTTCGCTGCTGAGTGTCGTGGTGCTGGTGGGGATTGTGCTAGGGATAGGAAGACCGAGAAAATTAACCACAGAGCCACAGCGAGAAGAGAAACCCCTACACCCCCTAAACAGGGGAGGGAGTAAAAACCAATCTCTGTTCATTGGATTGGGGATCGGCGCGGTGGTGGCGTTTGGGTTTTTGGTGGTCTATATGCGGGAGGGTGGGGCGTGGGTGGTGTCACCCGTCGGACAGGCGGTATTGGCGCAGCACCCATTGGATTACCGGTTGGGCGAACACATTCGGCTGCTCGGATACGATGTGAATGGCGACACGTTCCGGGCGGGTGATCGGGTTGAACTGAAAGCCTACTGGTATGCGACTGCGCCCATTCAATACGGCTATGCGAGCTTCGTACACATCTCGACGGGCGGGCCGCCTCTGGCACAGGCCGATAAATTGAATCCGGCAGATATTCCAACAAAAGTATGGCCTTCAACAGGTTATCTCCATGATGATTATGTGATCGAGCTGCCAGCCGATATGCCTGCTGGTGAGTATCAACTGCTGATCGGGTTGTATACCTGTGATACAAAACCTGTGGGCGACTGTGGAAACGGTGATCGTCTGACGGTGACGGATGCGAATGGTCAGGCGGTGGGTGATGAGGTGCGGTTGGCGACGATCAGGGTTCGGTAGTACTGATCATATAAAATCCTGAGTGCTGTTCGGGTGGCAAATTTGGCAGCAATGGCGGCAATGGCAAACGAGGTTTTTTGCCAGGATTGCCACAGCATAAGTACCAAAATGCGGAACGTGCAGCAAATGCGGCAAAAGCAGCACAAACACAGATCCATTTTTGTGCGAATTGCGCATATCGGTAGATGTTAAGGTGTGCGGGAACTGCCCCAACCCTTCCTCCGTAGTAACATCCACAGGAGGCTTCGCACAGGGAAGGGAGCAAGACAGGTTCTAAAAATATGATATTCGATGTGGGGCGGCAATGGGTTACATTTTGGAAGAACATTTTGTAACTCTTTCGCACCTCTGGCACTAACCCATTTAAGGGAGTCGAATTGTTAAATTGGTTGGGGAATGGTTGGCATTCGGTAGAGCAGGTTAGGGAAACTAAACGTTGAAACGAATAATTGGCTTCATAACATTGGCGATCTTATTGGTGATGTACTTCACTACGCTCCAAACCATTCCTAACGGTTCCGAACATTATTACATGATTGACGTAGGCGAGACGCAGAATGTGCTCAATCAGTGGGGGACGCTTCACGCGACGGGCTATCCGCTGTACGTGATGGTGGGGAATGTGCTGGTGGCAGGACTGCGTGTTTTGGGCGTAAGCGCGGCAACCGCACCGGCAGTCACGTCCTTGATTTACGGCATGATCGCGCTAGGGTTGATTTATGCGTTGGCAGCGCATGTGGTGGAACCCCCACCCCAACCCTCCCTCGTAAACAGGGGAGGGAGTCCAGAAATACGGGGAGGGTCACGGACTTTCCCCTATGAAGAAGCAACACCCTCACCCCTGACCCCTCTCCCTCAGGGCGAGGGGAATAAAGAAAAGGGATTCTTTCAGGCACATCAACATGAATTGTTGGCGGCGGGGATGGTGCTGCTGTTCGGATTGACGCGGACAGTGTGGGTACACAATTCGATTGCCGAGGTGTATTCATTCGGATTGATGATACTGGCAGGATTATTCCTGATTGCACTGTGGCGAAAGCCCATACGCGGGCGGGTGTGCTGGTTGGCGCTGCTGGGTGGTATCGGGGCGTTTCATCATCGGGCAATTGGGATGGCGGCTCCGGCGTTGATTTTTGCCGTGTGGGGCGAGATTGTGAATACAAGAACCCCTACCCCAACCCTCCCCCGTAAACAGGGGAGGGAGAAGGAAAATCTATGGGTGCGATATTGGCCTATCGTGGGTCGTGTTGGTGTCTGCCTGGTGCTGGGGTTATTGGGATTTTTGCAGTACATCTATTTGCCGCTACGGGCGAATGCTGGAGCGAAGTGGGTGTATGGTGATCCGGGGACATGGAACGGTTTCTGGGATCAATTTTTGGGGCGGGAAGCATCGCGGTTTATCGGCACACCGACCACCAACGCCGGATTGATGGCGAACTTTAATCTGGTGAATACGGTGCTGGTGACGGATGTGACTCTGGCAGGTATCGTGCTGGGAATGGCGGGACTGCTGGTGGCGCTGTGGACTCCGGCACGGCGTAAAGTGGCGATTACCATGCTGCTGAGCGGTGGGACAGCCTATCTATTCCATGTCCTGTTTTACACGGATATTCTGTCGGCGCTGATCTTGCCTGTGACTCTGTCGTTGGCTTTTGGATGGCTGCTGCTGGTGGAATGGATACTCGAAAAATTCAAAAACCTTCTTTACCACAACGTCACAAAAAATACGGAAAATAGACGGGGAACGTTAGAAGAACCCCCACTCCGTCCCTCCCCCGCAAGCGATGGAGGGCGTTTTAATTCCCCCTCGCAGACTCATTCATTGACAGATCGTAAGCAATGGAGGGGATATACGGTGATGGTTGTGGTAGTGGGTTTTGCCGCGTATTTGGTGGGGCAGAATGGGTCATTTATCCGTGAGATGACGACGAACCCTACAGGCCTGGAAACGATTGAACTGGCGAAGGGCGCGCCAGATGGTTCGGTACTCATGTTGGATTGGGGGCCGCGTTATTATGCGGTGGCTTTTGCCCATGACATGCTGGGCGAACTGCCAAAGGTTACACTGGTGACGCATAAGGCGGATTTTAAGAAGTTGGTCAACGTGGATGGGCGTGAATTGGTCACAGCCGATTTTACGTTTTACAATCGACCTGTCAGTTGGTGGGAAGATCAATTGGGCGAACCGGTTTATCTACAGGCAGTAGCACCTCATTTGATCGTGATCGGAACGATACCCACACTGGCAGCGGACGGCGGCGGGGATATGATGAAGGTGCGGCAGCAGTCCGTGGTGTGCAGCGCCAACAGGATTGAACTGCGGGTGGATTGGTTAGCATTGCATAAGCCTGACCACGATTTGAGTGTGTTTGTGCATTTGCTGGACAAGGGCGGTGCGATGATCGGACAGGCCGATGAGTCCGCGCCGGTTTATGGGTGGCGACCGCTGACCAGTTGGCAGGCAGGTGAAGTCGTACATGACGTGTATGCACTGCCACGATTGCCAGACGCCGACAGCATCGCTTACGGGTTGTACCGGCAGTTAGCGAGCGGCGAATTCCAAAACGAATATACGTTTAATGCGGCGGTGAAGTGTGAGCAATAGTAGTCAGTCGTCAGGTCATAATTATCCGGTCAACAATAGCGCTTCAGAACGCTTTCGCGTGGCTAGTTATCAATTGCACATTGAAAATTCAGACTCGAAATTTAAGAAATGCGGCTTATCCGTCATTTGGAGGAGCATAAAATCCAGCCTTTGGGTCGTCGTGCTGCTGCTGGTTATGCTATTCATAGTAGGGTGTACAAATAACGCGGCTAGTCCGGCGACGTTCACGCCACCTGCGCTTCAGCCCAAGATATTGGTGACGGTATTTATCTCACCGACGCCCAATGCTGAACAGCAGCAAGCCCTGGCAGCGGCTAATCCACCAACGGCGACGCCGCTTGTATTTCCGACACTGACGGCCACCCCATACGTGGGCGTGTTTTTGGGCGAGGTGGACAGCGGCGAAGACGGTGGCGCGGTGATCGCACCCGCGCTGCTAGCCGGGGCGACATCCAACGTGCCGGTGACGCTGGCTCTGGGACCCGCTTGTCCTGCTCAAGCCGATGTGTTGTTTGGAACACGGTGGTCGGAAAATACGGACGTTAGTAATGCCCTCGGATGCCCCATCGAGGGCGCGGCTAATCTTCAAGGCACGCTGCAAATTTTCGAGCGGGGGGTCATGTATTACTCGCCGAGCGGTGAAATCTGGGCGATTTCACCAGCTCAAAGCCACTTCTGGTACGCCGTAAATGCGCCGCCTGTGCAGCAGGGTGACATCATCGTACCCGAAGGGATGATGGCTCCGTCATTGGGTTTTGGCGCGGTGTGGCGTGGGCTGCCGGGGGTGCAAGATGCGCTGGGTTTTGCGAAAGCAGCGGAACAAAACACAAAACTGGTGACGCAGAAGTTCCAAAACGGGCTGCTGCTGGCGGACGGTGGCAGTGGACAGACATTCGTGCTGCTTTCTGACGGACGGGCGATGGGGCCGTATTAACTAATGGTGTAAGTCTAACCCCCTCATCCCAACCCTTCTCCCCCGCACGCAAGGGAGAAGGGCTTTAGGACACTCTTTTGGGCGAAAAACAGTGTGCAGAGAGGGTTACAAAAGATCACAACTCACACTTGCACCACTGGTTATTAGGGAAAATGAGACTTTGCTATGGATACTTGTTACACATGTGATTTAATCTGGAAGCGTGATACCGGTATTGCCCCGTTATGGGATTGCATATATCGCGCTCAATATTGGGATCTGGTACATAGTTACAATACATCGCTGCCAGGTTGGCTCGTTCTGGTTTCAAGACGGCACATCGTCGCTATAGATGAGATGGACGATAACGAGGCTGTTGAACTGGGTAGACTACTCCGCCAAGTTTCGGTGGTTTTGAAAGCAGTGACGATGTGTCGTAAAACTTATGTGGTTCAGTTTGCCGAGGCAGCGGATCATCCCCATGTCCATTTTCACGTGATACCCCGTATGTCCAATCAACCCGAAGATTATAAAGGCCCGAATATCTTTAAATATCTTGGTGTTCCGGTGGAAAATCGTGTGCCTGAAGATGAGATGAACCGGATTGCTGGAGATATTCAGCGTATGCTTCTCGAGCTGTAACATAGTTCAGAGAGATAAATTTCACTTTCACGGCAATGATTGATTCTAAAAATAAACTGTAGATGTGAAGGGGCATAATGCGGAAGATACTAGCTGCCCTTTACCGCAGAAAAAGTCTTTTGGGCGCGCCAGAGTATGAGGTTTTTTTTAAAGCAGGCATAGCGATGAGTGGTTAATGATGTCCATTTTCGGAGTGTTTTGAGGCTCAGATTGGCATAAAATACCCCGGTTGAATGCCGTAATAAGATGAAAGCCGGTCGATACTGATGCGCCACTTGATTACACTGCATCCCACACCGCCATATAACTTTCCCATGTTATTGGATTTTCTGACGCGCTTTGCTCATCCCACCCTGAATGTGATCCATGAGGGCGCGCTGTGGCGGGTTGTCAAGGCAGGTGATGGTTTGGCACTCCTGCGGGTGACCGGCAGCGGAACGGTTGATGCACCACGCCTGGACGTGCAGGTGGCGACCAGCAGCGGCGACGTGGATGATGCGGTGCTCATTGAAAACATCAGGCATGTGTTACCCGACCAGCATGATTGGAGCGCCTTTTATGCGAGCGCTGCCGGTGATGTAGGCTTATGGGGTGTTGTCGAACCGCTGGTGGGCTTGCCAGAACTACGGACTGCAAGCGTATTCGAGGCGTTGATGCAAACCATCATCGAGCAGCAGATTAGCTGGGTGACAGCACAAAAAGCGCAGTTGTGGTTGGTCGAGTGGGCAGGGAATACGTTGGAATACGGTGGCGAGGTGTATTATGCTTTCCCGACTCCCGAACAGATCGCGGCTGCCAGTGTCGATGACCTCAAGCCGCTCAAGATCACGTTCAAGCGAATGGCGCTGATGATCGATTTAGCAGGGCAAATAGTCAGTGGGCAGCTTGATCTGGAAGGGCTGCGTCATGCGTCGCCTGACGAAGCCTATCAGGGGCTGCTGTCGATCAAAGGCATCGGGCATTGGACGGCGGCGGTCACATTGGAGCGTGCCTTCGGTCATACCGATTGGGTTGCTTATAACGATGTGGTTCTGCAAGCCGCGACCAATCGCTATCTCTTGGGTGGCAGCGGACGTATTCCACCGGAATTGGTGGCGGAAACATTTGCTAAATATGGCGAACATGCGGGCTTGGCCGCGCGTTACACCATGTTCCGCTGGGTATTCGAGCAGTATCCGCAGCAGAACGGCAGCTTGTGAATTAATGATCCCCTTGCCACGAACGCAAAGCGCGGAGCTGTGGCGTTTTCTTGGATTGATGCGAAGCCATGCGTTGTAGCACATTATCCAAGGTGCTGACGGCCTCGCGGATATAAGTCCCTTTGTTGAGCAAGACACATTCCGAACGCTCGGACATGGCCGCATCCGTCATTTCGGCGCGGGAGGGTCGACCTTTCTTGACTAATGTTTCCAACACTTGAGTCGCCCAGATAACCGGCACATGTGCGGCCTCGCACAACCAGAGAATTTCTTCCTGCATTTCGGCAAGGCGTTCGTAGCCAATTTCAACCGCTAAATCGCCACGTGCAATCAGCACCGCTAAAGGCTGCTGTCCGGCGATCTGGACGATGATTTCCGGCAGATTGTTGATGGCACGTTGGGTTTCCATTTTGGCGACAATCGCGATTTGATGGGGATTATCCAGCCGTTCGGCCAGCGCTTGTTGGAGTTGACGCGCATCCGCCGCATCCTGGATGAAGGAATAAAGGATCATGTCGGCATTATGGGCCACAAAATCCAGATCCATCAGGTCCTGTTCGGTCAATGCAGGTAGTCTTAATTCGGTATCCGGGAAGTTGAGGCCCTTTTCCGGTTTGAGCCGTTCACCTTTGGTCGTGGCTTGAGTGACGCGCAGTATGAGTTCGTTTCGATCCATCGACTCGATAACAAAACCAGTTTTTCCTTCATCCATCCACACCTGTGCGCCAACCCGAACCTGCGCGAAAATTTGGGGCAGCGAACATTGTGCCTGGAAGTCAAATTCATCCGATGGCTGCTGCTTGTCCAACGTCAAGCGGAGAAGGTCGTTTTTCTTAAGCCGCGCATCTTCCGGGGTGATGACATTCTGGGTGCGAATTCTGGGACCGCCCAGATCCATGGCGACTTTGCAGTGGCGACCCGTCTCCGCTTCGGCACGCCGCAGCTGGGTGATGATGGCATCCCACTCGACCGGTGTATCATGGGCGCAGTTGATGCGGATGCAGTCCACACCTTGCATGAGCAGGTCACGTATAAGGCTGTAGTTATGCGTGGCTTCGGTGGGCATAGTCACCATAATGCGGACACGACGTTCGGGCGGCTCTGCACCAAAGACACGGGCGGTTTGTCTCTTCAGCAGCCGTTCTCCGCGCGAAAAAAGACTTGTTCGAGGATGCAGAAGCTGTTCGCCGCAAACTGCCCCAAATGTAGCCATGACCGCATCTAAATTGGGCATAACACAGGCTTCGATGTGACCGAGCGAAGATAATCCCCACGGTATCAGCGCGGCTTGCAGCGGGCGTAAATCGCGCTTGCGGAGGGCCAGATAATAAGCCAGATTGTAGGCACTGATTAGAAAATCATGGCGGCAGATGGACGACTGCCAACCGGCGACGGTTGCATGGCCTTCCTCATAGATTTCCTGCCGCAGATCGCGCAGCGTGTTTAATAAATCACGGGGTTTGGTATTCAATTGCGGTGGGGATAAACGGGTTTCCATATATATGTCCTTTACATTACACCTCCACTTTACAGTTACTTGCCTTTCGATAGGCTGTGTTACTTATCGTGGGTTCGCCATGCAATTCTGCACATTTTTCACAGGTAGGCTAAGCTCAGGTTTCAAGCTCTGTGGAGAAACGAGGCTGAATGTATACCGTAGACAGCGACGCTCGGAATTCATAAGTGTTTTTTCTAGATGAAAGCGGTTCAGACATAGCCTTCCTTATAGGAGGAATTACCCATTAGCAATCCTGTGAAAATAGGCGATATTTTCTCGAACAGAATTTTCAGGAAATATTCACATTCTCTGTATGTGAAATTTGTGAGATGTAATCCATACTCATAATAGAAGGTTGTAAAAGTAATAAATCTAAACGAACAGTACGGGCAGCGGCATTATCGGCTTTCAAAATCGGCGGAAAAGTAGCATTATGAAGGCGGCAACTTAATCTTAAATCTTGTTTGTGAAAGAAAATATCCATTATGCCCGATTCAGTGTTGCACTGGGCGCAGCGTTTACAGGCGTTGGCTCAAACCGGCTTAACCTTCGCCGTCAATGACTTTGACCGTGATCGTTATGGTCAGATTGCCACAATCGCCGCCGAAATGATGGCTGCGGGTGGTATGGGCGACATGGATGGATTGCGAAAGTTATTTGACCAACAGCAAGGCTATGCCACCCCCAAAGTTGATGTGCGCGGTGTAGTCATCCACAACGCTAAACTGCTGCTGGTGCGCGAGAAGCTGGATGAGGGGCGCTGGACGTTGCCGGGGGGATGGGCAGATGTCGGCGAATCCCCTGCACTAGCCGCCGAGCGCGAGATCGAAGAAGAAGCTGGCTACACAGCGCGGGCGGTGAAACTGCTGGCGCTGTATGACCGCAACAAGCATGATCACACCCCTTACATTTTCCACGCTTATAAAGTCTTTTTTCGCTGCGAACTGCTTAATGAGATTCAACATCTAGTCGCGAATGTCGAAACCGAAGAAACTGGCTGGTTTGCTGAAAGTGAACTCGATGCGTTGGAACTTTCTGTAGGGCGCGTGACGCTCAAGCAGCTTAAGCGATTCTTTGAATTTGAGCGCAATCCCGACTGGCCGACCGACTTTGATTAATCGCTTCACGCCTTCCGCAGCGACATAATCAGAAATAATGGGATGCGTCTGCGCCGCTGGTAGGTTTCATCGGTGAGGAAGTGTTCGCGTTCGGGACGACCTTCGCGTAAATCCTCGATAGTGAATCCGACTTGTTGAGAAACTCGAAAGTAATCTTCCATCGTCCGGTGATATTTACGAACGGTACCTCCCAACCATGTGGTAATACGCTCTCCTCGATCAAAATAATTATCGACCACCCAATCCTGCCGCTGTGTACCAGCTTGCCAGCCTTTATCAGATGAGGTGATAACCGGATGCTCGGCGGAAAATACAAATTGGCCGTTACTCACCAGGGCACGGTGAATGTTGGCAAACAGCGTGTCGATGGCATCGATGTAATGCAGCACCAGACGTGAAATCACCAGATCAAACGCGGCAGTGGGATAATCCCAGTTTTCGAGGGTACTGAGGACAACGTCGCCTTTCGTTCCGGCCAGCGTTTGTCGGGCGACAGCCACCATGTTTTGCGAACCTTCGACACCCGTGTAATGCACACAGCCGTTTATCAACGCCTCGCGCCCAAATGCGGCATCACCGCAGCCAAGATCAAGGATACGCCTGCCTTTGACCGCTCCAATGAGTTCCATTATCACTGGTTTTTCAATGGTGTCGTTGGGTGTTTCGGCACGTTGGCGGCTCTGCATATAGGTATTAAAGACATCATTATCGTCGTAAAACGAAGCACCATCCATTTGACGGCCTCCTCACATAAAAAAGGATGATCGTTGGTGTTGATCATCCTCTAAAAGATCATTTCGGAACAGACCTACCCTGCGATCTTGATGGACTTGACCAGTTCATCCAATGCGGCCAGTGTCGGGTTAAAGGTGCTGGGATCGGCAGCGTTGATCTTCTGGATGGCGGCGTTCATCTCTTTAACGTAGTTATCGGAGAACGTATTGTAGTCAAAATCGGTGGGGAGTTCAGTGGGCAGTACACCCGTTTTGATGGGATACGTGAAAGCGATGTAAAAACCGGGTTTGTCGCCTTTGAACTGGCTGGTCGCCCCTTGATAAGTGTACATGATGCGGTCGTCGGTCAAGGGGCTGACATCGCTGGAATAGGATGTTAGGTAGCGCACACCGACGCCATCCGTAATCGGCAGATACTCGGCTTGGGCGCGCATGACCTGACCGGCTGGAATGGGTGGCAAATGAGGTAAGGTGAGGTTGGTGTCGTCAGCCGCGACCTGTTCATATTGGCTGAAGTCGCCAGCGCCACCGGCTTCAATCAAGCCGCCGAGGTCTTGAAGTGCCTTCGTATAAAGTTCGTCTTTATAGGCCGCAATGTCATCGGTTTTGTAGATAATCAACTGCGGATAATCATTTGGATTGAGCAAGGTGTCGCCTTCGCTGCCGGTGATGAAGCTGAAGGCCGTATGCGTCGGCCAATAATCACCGGGTAATGCATCGGCTGAAGCCGGAACTTCAGCTACGGTTTGGGGCAGCACCCCACCTAAAGAGGAATCATAGGAAAAGCTGATGCCGTTGTAACTGATTGTTGCCAGTGCAGCGGATGTGTTCTGCGCCAGCGTGGGCATTACCAACAGGGCGGAGAGCGCCGTAAATAGGAGTATGACTTTGCGTTTCATGGATGTTCCTTTCGATGGGCGAATGATGAGCCATGAAACAGTATAGAAAAATGGAGCGTTGAACTCAACGCCCCATTAATACTACGCATAGAGAAGGTAGGCTGTTGGCGTTAGCTGGTCATCGCCCGCACCTCACGGATGGTCAGGGCACCCAGTGACATCAGCAGCAGGAGCAAACCGGACGCGCCGAACAGCAGCGTAAGATGATTATCAACCAACGTACCGGCGATGAAGTTGGAGATTGGCCCGAGGCCGAACGAGCCCAGCATCACCAAACTCATGACACGCCCCATTTTTTCGGCAGGAATGCGCTTTTGCAGCCAGCTTATAGTGACGACATTGGTATAACCGACTGCCAAACCCATGCCGACACCTACAACAATCGCAATCAGCAGATTATTGACGATGCCGAACAAACCGAGCGCGGCACCTGCCACAGCGATCAGCACCATTGCGATCACACCCAATTGGCGCGGTGTGGGTAATGTGCCACCGAGGATTGCACCGACTAATGCGCCACCGCCGAAAGCCGAGATGATCGCGCCAAATGCGGCTGCCCCTTCCGGTAGATGTTTAGCCAACACAGGAATGCCTACGCCCATCGGCCCGGTGAAGAAAAAGTTGATAGCCGAAATGAGAATGATCATGGTACGAAGGATAGGATCACCCCATACTAGTTGCAAACCTTCGCGGATAGACGCCAGGACACTTTGTTTTTCTTCATGTTGAGCGGCAGCGCGTCCACCTTTCATCATCCACAAGGCGATAGCAGCGATGATAAAAGTCAGTGTGTCGAAGCCGATAGCCAACCCGATGCCGCGCACATCGCCGCCAGCGCTAGAGGCTTCCAACGACTGTAAGTTAGCCGCACCGCTCAGGCTGGCGATGACCAATCCTGCTAAAGCGGGGCCAACAAAATTGGAAAGCTGGGCTGTGATTTGCATGAGCGCGTTGCCGGACTCGATTTGCTCTTTGGCGACGACCATCGGCACGATAGCGGTGCTGGCAGGGAAGAAAAAGGCGTCGACCAAACCGAATGTCAGTGAGGCCAGAAACAGCATCCAGAATTGAATGTTGTGCGTGAGAACGAGAATGGTAATGAGTGCAGTCAAAACGATGCGTAGTGCATTGGATACGAACATGACACTACGCGGCGAAAATCGATCAGTGATCGCGCCACCCAGCAGCATAAAGACCGCGCGCGGGATACCACCTGCGGCGGCAACGGCTCCCAGTGCCAGTCCAGAACCGGTGAGTTGCAGCGTCAGCCAGGGCAGCGCCACCATATAAAATTGGTCACCGAGCAGCGAAATGCTTTCGCCTGCCCAGACCAACCGGAAGTCACGCACTTTGAAAGCACTCATGAGCGAAGCTTGTGCGGCGGGTGATTCTGGCGATGGTGACATCGGTTCCAGTTCCGGAGCCGTGTTCACGGGTTGAGAAACAGTCATGATATTTCAAACCTTTCTGCGAGGACGTTATGAAGCTATATACGTATGACAGGCAGAAATGTTCGAAGCTGGTGAAAATTCCTTCCGATTAGCTCACTTTCTAAAATATAGTATTTGATTTACTTGAGATTTGTGAAGGTTAATGTTTCTTAATGTTATCGGCGAGTTCCTCTGTGTATAATTAATTTAGTATTGAAACAGGATGAGATATGAGAAATACATTACTTCTAATTTTACTGAGTCTGCTGCTTGCCGCTTGTGCGACCAGCGGCCCACCTGACATCACCACCGACATGACTGGATTTCTGACTCAACAGGGCCTTCCGACGGAAAATCTAAAGTGTTCGATGTTGGGCAATGGCGTTACACCCGGACCTGACGCGATGTGTTTGCTGCCGCTAACCGATCCCGAAGTGAGTGCCGTAGTCAGCACCATAGGGTTGCAGCAAAAGACCGATACGGTTGTTTCGTGGGAACCATCTGGCCCAGATTGCTGGACGCGTTTGGACTTCCACGATCAAAATGTTGCCAAGTGGTATGTCAGCCCGAAAAATGCTCCCAATTTGCAGCTGCCTAGTGGGGCGCAGTTCGTCTACTTCCGCCTGTTTTATCTTCAGGATAAGTCGGCTGGGTGCATTAGCGTTTCCTACAAAATGGATGCCACCGGAACCGTACGTTAGTGCCTGAATAATTGCTGACAAGCAAAATAGACTTCGTTTGACACGGCAGTTGATTAGCTGGCGATTCGAGCGAATAAGCGCTCAATTGAACACGCCGAAACGAAACTGATTATCTGTCGAGCCGCGCCACATCAACCGCACCGACCGACGCACTGCTGAGCAGCATGTCTACGGCTCGTTCGGCTGTGCCAGCGCCGAGCGCTAAACCATGTCCGGTGAAGCCCACTGCGAACCCGACGCGCGGTTTATCCGGCAGCGTCCCGACCAGTGGCAGGCCATCCACACTGAAGCCCATAATGCCAGCCCATCGCCGTTCGATTGGTGCATGAATATCGGGGAAGTGTTTGTGGAGATACGCTTCCAGAGTGCGCTGCACCGCTTCGGTCGTGCGGTCATCAGTGGTGCTGCCTTCGAGTATCTTATTGGTTTTACGTCCGCCACCGATCAGCAGACGACCATCAAAAGTGTCACGAAAGTAGAAATAACCGTGATCACTGTGGCAGGCGGCATTGTCGAGCAAGGGCGTATGAGTCAGCGGTGCGGTGGCAAGGCATTGACCACGTGTGGGTGTCACCTTGCCCACAAAATACGGATCAATATGCACCGAATAGGCGTTGGTACACAGCAGCACATGACGCGCTTTGAAGATGAATTGGCGCGTGTAAACCGTGACGACATCCGGCGAGTCTTGAGTGATCTGATATAACTCATTATTGGCGACCAGTTCCGCGCTGCTTTGTTGATAAACCGCTTGAACCAGTTCGTAGGGCTGCACTAACGCATCATCCGGTCTGCGGAGTGCAGCACACCAACCGCGACCGAATGGATCATGGCTTGTGTATTCGCAGTCGATGCCTTCAGCATCAAATAAACGGGCTTGCTGCTCCATCTCACGGGCTTCGGCAGGTGTTTCAGCCAGCGCAATCGAACCGCTGCGGGTGAAAGGCACATGACCACGCCGCGCCATATCCAACAAAAAATCCTGGGTACGCTGCGACAGCGCCCACATCTCGCGGAAAACGGGCAGGGGATAATGCGAATCGACTCCGACGACGATCATTCCCGCGTTGCGACTGCTCGCGCCGAGGGCAATATCGCGCATCTCGGTGATGACCACCTGCCGTCCAGCCTGTGCCGCGAAATAAGCCGCCGAACACCCGACGATTCCCGCGCCCACCACCAGAAAATCAACCTCGCGCGTCGGTTGATTATTATTCGCTTGCCAGAGTGAAACCGTCATATCGTGAACCGCTCCTGTGTAGGACGGCGATTATACCCTGCCAATGAAGACTCATTCACCCTATTCGATGGACGTTCGGGAAACTATGAGTTGACCTTCAACGTGCCAACCATGCCCAATTTGGCGTGATGCGAATACGAGCAGATGAACTGGAAATCCCCAATTTTCTGCGGCGTAAAAGTCACTTCCGTAACCTCATTCGGCCCGATTTGAGCCGAGTGAACATCCAGATCGTTCACGCTGAACTGGTGATCCATATCATCGTCGTTCACCAGCCGGATTGTCACCGGTTCGCCAACCTTAACCGTGATCGTGTCCAGATCAAACAAGGTGTCCTTGGCGGTTATGGTGATGACCCTGGCGTTAGCCACCGTCGCCGCATGGTTATTGGATGTGCGTAACAGCAGGAAACCGCCCACCACGATGATGATAAGGATGATCGCTCCAGTTAATACCAGGCGTGAGTTAAACCCTTTCACTTTGGGATGCTCCGTTTGTATGGTGATGTTATCAGCAGTATTGGAAATCACTTCGACACTCCATTTGCGTTATTTAACCAGTAAACCCATGCCATACAGGGCTAACATGCCCAGCGTAATACCCGAAAAGATAGTCATGGGCATCGGACGTTTGATGGCATCTTTCATAACGAGCTTGGCGATTTCATAAACCACTTCGAAGACTGCCCCCGCGCCAATCGCCAGGAACAGTACCGCCAGCACCTTCGAGTAAATCAGGCCACCGACCAGACCGCCGACGATAGCCGGTGCGCCACCCATAAGCCCCAATAGGGCAAGGTTACGCAGAGAAGGGCGATCTTTGAGAACTGGAATAATGATGCCCAAACCCTCGGTGATATTTTGGATGATGAAACCGATCACCAAGAACGTGCCCAGCGCCAGCGCGCCCTGGCTGTAGGACGCGCCGATGGCTAAACCTTCACCGAGGTTATGCAGTCCGATTCCGGTAGCAATCATGAAGGCCAGTGATAACCGTTGGTCGGCCTCGCTTCGCACAATTGATGCTTGCCGCCGCGAGATGGCATCCAGCAGTAACATGGTGACGACCAGACCAATGCCAAACAGCGCGACACCCTGGAAGGTATCGCCAACCTGTCCGGCCAGTTCCAGGCCCTCGTTGGTTGCGTCGATGCCGAGGAAAATCAACAGGCCAATCGTGATTGCCATCAGGAACATCATCCAACGCGGCCCTAATCGACGCAGCGCTGGCATCCAGAACATGCCGAGGAACACCGGTATGACGCCGACATACAGGCCGATCAGCACATAGCTGAGCAGGGTGTTACTGGAAGGCAGCGCCGTTTCTGCTGCTACTGGAATACTGGTGTTGAAAGCAATCGAATTGGTCGAGAGCAGACTCACCTCATAGGATTCGCCTTCGACCCAATGGTAATCTAGAGTAAAGGTGGCTTGACCCAGGCGCGGAATAGTCGAGTTTGGCGATGCAGTGAACGGCCAGATAGCATCATTAATGTTAATGACCGAAATCGTGACCGGCAGTTGGCTGATGTTACCGACGGTAAACTCGATGGTGTTAGGCTTCAAAATCGTTTGATCGAAGGTCACAGCTTCGATTGGCGCGGCGGGATCAACATGCAGACCTGCGCCGTTAGTAGCTACGAAAACCGCAATGACGGCGATGAGAATGATGACTGGCAGCGCGATCAGCCCGACCATTTTCAAACCGAGCGATTGACCTGAAGGAGACGGATTTGAGGTAGTGCTTGTTTCAGTGGTCATGTTAAGCCTCCGTGACCTCGAATAACCCCGTCCAACCCAGTTCCGCGAATTCGGTTTTGTGCGCGTGGAACATGTAGCGTCCCGGATACTTATAACTGAATTCCAGGATGCCGCGCTGCCCCTGCATTTGGGCAACCGTATCGGTGTATTCGCTGGGCGTCAGACTGGTTCCGGTGGGGAAATAGTTGAAGAAATTGGCGTGTAAATGGAAAGAATTAATCTGATCAAATTCGAGAATGTTGACCAGAAAAACGCGCACTGTTTCGCCAACCTTGATCTGAATCGGGTGCCGGTCGTAGTGAAACGGGATTCCATTAACCACATAAAAGTCATTTGCCATATCGAAATCGATGTCAAAGCCGCTCATCACCATGACGAATTCGTGATCAACCTTCGGCCAACCGTCCTTTGGCTCAATGATGAACGCGCCGTATAAACCTTTTGAAATGTGTTTGGCTAAAGGCGCACTGTGGCAGTGATACAGGTGCAGGCCAAAAGGTTCGGCGTCAAATTCATAGGTGAAGGTTTCCCCCGGTTGAACTTGTTCGTATACACCATCCATATTGCCGGGGTGGATGCCGTGAAAGTGCATACTGTGTTCGTGTGTCGCGCCATTCAGGAACTCGATGCGGATGTGGTCGCCTTCCCGTGCGCGGATAGTTGGGCCGGGGATACGCCCGTTGTACGTCCAGGCAGGATACATCAACCCCGGTGCGATTTCGATACTTTTTTCGCCTGCCACGATCCGATATTCACGCAAGGTTTGCCCATTGGGCAATGTACTAACCTTACCACCGTCAAAATCGGTCAAAATATCGGTCGGATTAAAGCCGTTAGCGTCATGGTTAACGTCTCCATTCATATTGGGCATGGTCATCGCCATTTCCATACCGGCATGGGGTTCTTCATCCTGGCCGCTCACCATAGAACGTCCGGGCAACAACCCGGCCCCGGCAACCCCTGCAACAGTGACGCCAATGGTTCCTAACTTGAGAAATCGTCGGCGAGAAACCGATTGCTGACCATCATTCATAAAGACCTCACATAACAGTATTAGTGAATTTTCACTTTAAATTTAGACAAGGCTAAATAAAGAGTACAAATAAACTATGAGAATGTCAAGGCTTCCTTAAAAAGAGGTGCTATTCAACCGGTAGTATAAGGTTGATTTGCTGTCTATGCCCCTAGCGGTATACTCGCTCGAAAAGGAGTTCTTAACTATGCCTGCAATATTTCCTGATGGTGTCGAAATTCATGCTGAGATCAAACCCGGTTTTGAGGAAATCCTCACGCCGGAAGCCGTAGCCTTTGTTGCTCTATTGGTGCGTACATTCAGAGAACGGCGTGATGTGCTGCTGGCGAAACGCGCCGAGCGTCAGGTCAAACTCGATGCGGGTGAATTACCGCATTTTCTGCCTGAGACAGCCCACATCCGCAGCGGTGATTGGACGGTCGCACCTGTGCCTGCGGATTTGCAGGATCGCCGCGTAGAAATTACTGGCCCTACAGATCGCAAGATGGTCATCAATGCCTTGAACTCCGGCGCAAAAGTATTTATGACCGACTTTGAGGACTCGAACGCACCCACATGGGAGAACATGATTGAGGGACAAATCAATCTGCGAGATGCCATTCGACGTACCATCACTTACACCAGCCCCGAAGGCAAAGCCTATAAACTGAACGAAACGACCGCTGTCATGATGGTGCGCCCACGTGGTTGGCATCTGGACGAGAAGCACATGCTGGTAGATGGCAAACAGGTTCCGGGTGGATTGTTCGACTTTGGGCTGTATTTCTACACCAATGCCCGAGAATTGTTATCGCGGGGCAGCGGCCCATATTTCTATTTGCCCAAGATGGAAAGTCACCTCGAAGCACGCCTGTGGAATGATGTATTTGAACTGGCACAGGAAGAACTGGGCATCCCGCCAGGAACCATCAAAGCAACTGTGTTGATTGAAACCATATTGGCTGCCTTCGAGACGGAAGAAATCTTGTACGAACTGCGGGACCATTCGGCTGGATTGAACTGCGGACGCTGGGATTATATTTTCTCGTTCATCAAGAAGTTCCGTACACGACCGGATTTCGTGCTGCCGGATCGGGCGCTGGTGACGATGACAGTACCGATGATGCGCAATTATTCGCTGCTGGTCATCAAGAACTGCCACAAACGTGGCGCACATGCGATGGGTGGAATGGCAGCACAAATCCCAATCAAGAACAATTCGGAGGCTAACGAGGCCGCACTCGCAAAAGTCCGCGCGGATAAACTGCGCGAAGCGCAGGATGGACACGATGGTACATGGGTGGCACATCCCGGTTTGGTTCCGGTGGCCCTTGAAGTATTTGATGAAGTAATGCCGCAGCCCAACCAGATTAACCGTCAGCGCGAGGATGTGGAAATTACGGCTGCTGATCTGCTGCTGGTGCCGGAAGGCCCGATTACAGAGCAGGGCGTCCGTTGGAACATTAAAGTGGGTATCCAATATGTGGAAGCATGGCTGCGCGGAAACGGTTGTGTGCCACTGTACAATTTGATGGAAGATGCCGCTACGGCTGAAATTTCGCGTACGCAAATCTGGCAGTGGCTTAAGCATCAATCCACGCTGGCTGATGGACGCCCATTTACCGAAAAGCTTTACGACCAGTGGTTACAGGAAGAGATGGCCGCCATCCGTTCGGAAATTGGTAATAAACGCTTTGATGAAGGTCACTTCTCCCGCGCCAGCCAATTGTTTATCCAAATGTCGAAGGCCGATCCATTTGTGGATTTTCTGACGCTGCCAGCCTATTCCTTTATTTAGACGACATTGTTTTGAGTCTCGCCTGCCAGCCAGCGCGCAAATTGCCCATAGACCGATCCGGATTGCCAGTCACGCATCAGGTTTTTTTGCTCATCGGCCGTTAGCGCGCTCAAGGTTTTATCATAACCACTGGGAATGAATATGCGCCATAACTCCGACCAGGCATTTGGTGCGGGTGTTGGATCAACGACGCTGGCAAGCCGTCCAGAGGCACTATTATCCACGAAGGTCTGTTGTGTACCATCTGGCGCTGCGTAGCACATCGCGCTGACAAACCGACAGGTGGCTGAAGGAAACGGCTTTGTCAATCGGAGTAATCCTTCGCCGCCAATAGTCGCCAGCGCATATTTAATATACGCACCGGGGAAACCGTTGAGGGCGTCAATGGCGAAGCCGCTGTCTTCTACGACGACTGGTTTGCCCAGCAGCTTTACGGCTTGCAGAGCTTTATTTTGTGCGACTTCTATGACCGAATCGGCTTGCGGCTCGACCAGATCAACTTCGACCTGAACCACCTCAACACCATAATCTGCCATCACGGTTTTGAGTGCTGTAGCTTTCCCGATGTTAGTAGTTGCGAAAATAATATTGCGTGACATAATATTCCTGTTTTGTACCGAGAAATTTACGAAAAATTTATGAATTTCACAATTGCTTAGCGCAGTATTGATAATATGTGTAATACAATGAAAGCGTTAATCATTGCTGAATTCAACCAACCATTAGTCAAAAAGGGCATTTCCAGTGTTTGAATTTAATCTCAATCAGGACGAACTGGAAGCGTTAGAATCATTATTGTCGACCCGTGTAAACGTTGAAGAAAACAGACTTCCTTCATGGAATTACATAGGACAAAATATATGGACAATGGATTTGGACGGGGATGCATCTGACGTTGCATCCGATTGGACCATTGAAACTGCTGATGTTGCCTAAGTCTATCATTGTGATTGCAGAGTTGGACCCGAGGGTTTTATCATGAGCATTAATGTCGTATGGGATAATCCGGAACAAACGATTGTGCGTTTCATCTACAACGGGCAGTGGAACTTGGATAACTTTTACCATGCACTGCAAGAATCACGCGATATGATGGATACTGTCAACCATCGTGTGGGCATCATAATTGATGTCCAAAACAGTAAACTCGTCCCGAACGGGGTCCTCTCACACGGCAAGAATGTATCACTACGTAAACATCCTAATCAAGCTAAAAGCGTTATTGTAGGTGCGAGTGGTTTCGTGCGCACTTTGTTTGATGTTTATAAAAAGGTGTATCGCAACAGCTTTGATGAAAGCTCTTATGCCTTTACATCGAGCCTGGATGATGCCCGCGGTTTGCTCTCAACCGACCTGATTCCGAGCGTTTAGTCACCAAATGCCGCGTTAGGGTAACTATCAACTTCTGACTCAGTGGCTGGATTATCCATATTATCCGGCCACTGAATAGCAGGTGTCGGATAAACCAAGTCCTCGTATTTTTGCGTTAGGCCCATCACTGTATTTCGGTTTGCATCATAGAACTGCTTGAGCCGTTGAATCTCGTTGGGATGAACATGTTGATAATCACGCCCGACATCGTGGCGATTATATAGATAGTCGTGCAAGATTGAGCGTAATGAGTATTCGTTCATAACCAGCGGTGTCACCGCTGTTACATAAATACTCTCTTCGCCTTCGAGCAAATGCGGCACACCCATGCGCGAATAAATGCGGCTGAAACCAACTAAGATATTCAACGGGCCAATTTCCCGATCCCCATAATACATTTGCATCATATCTTCGCGGGTCGGCGCATGTCCCTGTGATTGACCGAACTCATAGGCCATGTCGTAGGCATGGTTGTGTGGACTGTCGCTGTCGACACCAAAGTATACGATATGCTGCGGCTCACCAGATGTGTAGCGTGGAGGATTTTGCAGCGCACCAACAAATGAGCAGGGGAAATTGCTCATATCCCCGTAGAAACGCACTTCCCAACCTGACCGCTTATAGGCTTCGACCAGGGCGGGATACCCTAGCAAAGCTTGAATACCTTTCAATAAAAATTTGTGTGCTTCCGCATTACGTTGTGGTTGATGCCACGAATAGACGGGAATAAAAACGCGGTAAACACCATGCTCGGCCAGCATAGTGAGTAATTCACTCAGCTTAATCAGTGTTAATTCAAGATAATGTTGAAAGTAGCTGTTATCTTTGGGCGGTCCATCAAAATATTCAGAGATGTACCAGCGTCGTGTGCCATTGAGCAGTAACGACATATTGAGGCGTTTTTCATAAACCAAATCATAAATATGATCAGAGGTGAGTGCGATGAAATCGTCCTTGCTTGGCATCGTTGAGTGCATGAAATGCTCCTACCATCCTGTATGAGCTGGACACCAACTCGCTTACGCTGACCTGAAAAAAGTAAACACATCATGGCAGAGGTTGTTCAGAAAGTAAAGGAATCTCAAGCGTTTAGTGTCTTTTGGTACTACTAGCATATTACTCTTGACTAAACGGACATTCCTTTCTATTGGAAAGTTAGGATGGATACAGACTTAATAAAATAATTTGTTTACAAAGAACTCTGTACTAATATCCTTATGTCCCAAGAAATAACACAAATCTCATGTTTTCGCTAGGAACTGGTATTACGAACTCTATTGCCATTTTGCCACTTGATAGGGCGTCATGAGCGGAGAATTTCAAGTCGTCAACCTTAATAGATTTTGTCCACAGCCAAAGTAAGTGTTGCTAAACGACATCCCGGTTGCTATCTATCGAGGTTCTAATTTAGCAAATTGAATCAGTAGATTTTATGTCACAATGCCCCCATATTTCCCGGGCACGAATCATAGAAACTTATGATATATGTTGAAATATTAGGATATCAGGCTATTACAAGCTGGAAAATTTACTGCATATGTTCATTAGGAATGATAGTATTGTAAGTACGGTGTTAATTGGCGTAATGATAATCACCAAGTTTAGGTATTTATGTACCTGCGCTTGCTGGCTTAACAGCGGATACGGCCATTATATGAACTCTGGATTCCCTGAGTGGCCTATTAAGACCCGCCTTCGTCAATTTGATGTTGACAAGTCCGGCAAAAATGTTTATAGTATTTCTAACGTCCAATGAGTACAAGGAGGTGACAATTTGAAGAACGAGACTATGGTGAGGGTGCAAACCTAGCCAGTCCACCTCTAGGGGTGTACAGCGTTTAGTTGTACCTCCACCCTCTAGGTCTGAGAATATACAAACGGCCTCCGGTTTACTGGAGGCCGCTTGTATTCCTACACGCTAACTATTTAAACTCCAACCACCTGTTAAAGCGGCTTCGTAATCACTGCGGGTAATGGCATAAAGGCCCGTATCGCGAAACTCACCCCATTTTAGATAATACTGGCGCATCAGGCCTTCATAACGCATACCGATTTTTTGCATCACGCGTTCGGATGCTGGATTATCGGCGAAGTAAGTGGCGTGTATGCGGTTCAGACCGAGTACATCGAAGCCATAGCTCACTAAACGCTGGGCCGCTTCTGAAGCATAGCCTCTATTCCAATAAGGCTTGCCCACCCAATAGCCCATCTCTCCCCGCCGGTGTTCCAGATCCAACCGCAGGGCAACCGCGCCGATAATTCGGTCTTCAGCTTTGTGTACGATGGCGAAACTACATGCTTCACCGGCATCATAGGCACTATGAGTCCGTGCGACCCATGCCTCGGCTGCACCATTCGGATACGGAAATGGAATATGCAGTGTATTGGCTGCAATTTGCCGCTCTTGCAGATAATCCTGCACGTCAGCTGCATCGCTCAACTCCGGACGGCGCAGAAATAAGCGGTCAGTTTCTAGAATCGGCATGGGTATCATATTCTCACCGCCCATATCTAGCGGCCCATAGTCATGTTCAACGTTGTATTCATTGTATGCCGAGAGGCGAGTATAAAGACTAAAGAAATGAGAATACGAATAACAGTCTTAACGAACTGTTTTTGAGGACTAGATATTGGGGTTATCGATCATCCAGACGCGCGCCAGTAAGGCTGCGGTCGCTGCTGGATCGTTGTAGTAGTCACCGAGTGATTTGAGCAGGGCGAAGTGAGGGAGTGCATCCGGGTGGATTGCTACAATTTGTTCGTACGCATCGAGCAAGCTGATGTTTTCTTCTTCATGTAATACAGCCATTGTAAAAGTCACCGAACGACTGATACCTGCGCCACAGCCGATGCACAGGTGATGTCCAACCGCCTTTTGCGTCCGTGCAAAACGGATGCCCTGTTCCAACGCGGTTGCTGGCAGCGGAACGCCATCATCAACTTCGATAAACAACGACTCAATACCGGGATGTTGGGCGGGATGCGCGAGTTGTAAAATAGCGCCGATTTGGTAGGCATACATGGTTGTTCGATCACTGGTTTCCCGGACTTTACCGATGTATAGCCATTTGCGAATGCTGTGCATAAAATCAATCTACTCGGTTGAATAATGGGGCGATGCACGACCGCCCCAAACGCAGGCTTTAGTTAGCGTCCGCAACTGGCGGTTGTTGCTTTTGTTTCGGCAGGTCGCGCCCGCAGTGTTACCGGCAGGTCAAAGGTTTTTTCACCGCGTACAATTCGCATCTGGATCGTATCCCCCGGTTGGGTATTCGTCACCAGATAGGACATCAAAGCGTCCATATCCGCGATGTAATTACCGTCAATTGCGATGATGATGTCGCCGCCTGCACATACAGCTAAATCACGTACAGTCACGGGACGGTTGCCGCCCTGCAATCCTGCCTCGGATGCCGGTGAGTCCGGCGTGACTTCGTCAATCAACACCCCTTGTTTGACCGGTAATTTGAGTGGTTCAGCCAGAGCAGCCACACCCAGTCCATCTTCTGCCGAGCGTGTGCTGATACCCAGCCACGAGTATTCCACTTTGCCCTTAGAGATCAGTTCCGGTACGATGCGGGTAATCGTCTTGGAGGGTACTGCAAAGCCCACACCCTGGAACACACCGCTGTCACTGCGGATCGCGGTGTTGATGCCGATCACTTCGCCGTGAGAATTGAGCAGTGGACCGCCGCTGTTACCGGGGTTGATTTGTGTATCGACTTGAATGATAGATGGGTTATTGAAGTTCGGTGTAACGTCGTTGCTGATCATTTCCGCCGAGGGCAGCTGTCGACCCAAACCGCTGACGATGCCCACCGTCATTGAACTTGCCAGGCCAAACGGATTGCCGATGGCAATTGCACGTTCGCCCACTTTGATCTTATCTGAATCAGCGAAAGTCACCGGTTGTAACCGCGATTTGTCCCCATCGACTTTCAGCACGGCTATATCGCTGAATAGATCCACGCCGACCACCTGCGCGCTGGATACTGTGCCATCATGGAACGTGACGGTTACGCTGATGGTGTCGTTAGCAACATGGGCGTTGGTGATGATGTGTCCATCAGTGTCGTAGATAAAACCGGAACCGCGTGCGGCATCGCCCACACCGGCGGTAGCGGATTTAATCACCACTTCGACGTTGACTACAGACGGTACAACGCGCTCATAGATATTCGTCAGCAGCACATATTCTGCATCGGCAGCATCAATAATGGATTGCGGCACAGCGGTAGGCTGCTGTACGACCGAACTGTGCGATGAAACGTTAATCGGCAGGTCAGCCAGTGGTGTCGAGGCGCTGGCCTGCGGCGGGGGAGTGTCTTGTTGAATGAGGTTGCAAGCGCCAAGTACCAAACAGGCTGAGATAAGGAGAGTTTGTATCTTTAATTTCACTGTGCTATCCATATTTGACACTAAATCTATCAAACAATTATACAGCCACTTATCACAATTCATACAGTTTCTATCGTGCGCGCACAGGCTCACAAATAGATTATATGATTAAAAGATTGAACCCCTTGAATCTGCCTGACCTCATAAGTATCGAAAGACAATGAATTTACTTTATGGAGTGTAACGTTAACTTAATAAACGTAATAATTCGCCTATGCTTAGGATAAGGTACACATATAAGCTAGGACGGAGACATGGGAATTCAAGTACGTTGGGATAATAGCGAACAAACCATCATTTACTGTGACTTCAATGAAGAGTGGACACTCGATGATTTTCACAAAATGATTGATGAGATATACGCATTAGCGCGTTCTGTTAGCCATCAAGTTTACCTCATCAGTGATTATACCCGGAGCCGTGTGCCACCCCGTCAATGGTTATCTACAGGCACCCATATCGAAAAACGGAAATCCATGAATACAGAACTGTCAATTGTGGTGGGTGCAAATACCTTTGTTAACGTTATGCTGAATGTTGCGCAAAAACTCTTTTTGAAGGATTTTCCCATCTACACGGTTGCAACGCTTCAAGAAGCCTATCAAATGATAGAAGAGCATAATCAGACTCTAGCTGCCTGATTGCTTATAGCACCAATTCGCACATCGTCCGCAGCGTATCCACATCATATAAGCCGAGGTTGAGCGTCGTCACCGGACTGTTGCGCCACAGCGCCAACCGGTCTTTGATACGTGCTTTTGAACCGCACAGCGCCACCGCATCGATCAATTCGTTGGGGATGGCGCTCACCGCTCCGGCTTTATCCCCTGCCAGATACAATTCTTGGATCTTAACCGCTGCTTCCTCAAAGCCATAACGCACCGCCAGATCATTGTAGAAATTGCGCCCCTTTGCGCCCATGCCGCCGATGTATAACGCCAAGCCGGGTTTGAGCGCGTTCCAGCACACTTCCAGATTATCATCCATCATGACTTGTACGGTTGGCGCAATATCGAAGTTTGCCAGTGATTTACCGTTTCCTGCTGCCGCGAATCCGGCGTCGATCTGCGCTTTATACACGCTGTCATAATGCTCCGGCGAAAAGAAAATCGGCAGCCAGCCATCCGCGATTTCCGCGCATAGTTGCACATTCTTCGGCCCAATCGCTGCTAGATAGATCGGCATATCCGCCCGTCCGTGCAAAATGCTCTTAAGCGGCTTCCCTAATCCAGTTGCATCCGTACCCTGATAAGGGATTTGATAATACTCACCATCGTGTACCAGCGGCTTCTCGCGTTTGAGAATATCGCGCACAATTTGCACATATTCGCGCGATTTCGCTAATGGCTTACCATAAGCCACGCCATGCCAGCCTTCCACCACCTGTGGCCCTGAAAGTCCTAATCCCAGCAGGAAGCGCCCACCCGACAACTGATCGAGTGTCATAGCAGTCATCGCTGTGTTGGCCGGTGTCCGCGCGGGCATTTGCATGATGGCTGTGCCGAGATGAATGTGCTCGGTGAGTGCGCCCATCCATGCTAACGGTGTCACCGCATCCGAGCCGTAAGCCTCCGCTGTCCACACCGCATACACACCGAGTTTGTCCGCCTCACGGATCAACTCCATCGGCAGTTCGATCTTTGCACCGGAGTATCCCGCCATTATTCCGAGTCGCATGGCAATAAATCCTTTTATTAAGTGGTCAATAGTCCTAAATAACCGAGTCGTGTAGTTCGAGGTATTGAGCAGTCAGCCAGTCCATTATCGTGCGGCTAATCTTGCCACCAATTTCCGTTCCTCGTCGCCAAACCAGGGGGCTTGGATGGTCGCGTTTTCAGTCATACGGCTGGCTTTGGAGGTTGCCGGAATCGCGACATGGCAGCGCGGATCACTGAGAATCCACTTCAACAAAGCCTGTGCCCATGTGGTGACGCCAAACGGTTTGAGAGGCGCGAGTTCACTATCGGATGGCGGATTGCGCATCAATCGGCCTTCGCCAAACGGACGCATGACCACCACCCCCAGATTGAGTTGGGCAGCCAGCGGCAGAATATCTTTTTCGACTTCGCGCTCCAGCGGATTATAAGGGATCTGAATCGCCTGTATGCGTCCGGTTTTCATAACGCGGCTCAATTCATCAAATGCCGATGGACTGTAATGCGTCGCGCCGATCATTCCGACACGTTTTTCTGCGACCAACAGCTCTAACAAAGCAAGCTGATCGCGCCATGCCAGCAGGTTGTGAATCTGGTAGAGATCAACCCGGTTGCCGTAATAACGCAGGGCATTGGCGATTTGTTTGCGGCCTTCATCGGCGGTTGATGCCCAAACCTTGGTGGCGACAAAGGCTTGGTCACGCCGCCCTTCCAGCGTTTTGCCCAGCACACGCTCGGCTTGTCCATACATCGGCGAGGAATCAAAAAAGTTTGCACCACTTTCGAGCGCCGCGTCAACAATCGAACGGGCGTTGGTTTCCCCCACCTCACCGCGCACATCGAAGGTTTGCCAGGTTCCCATGCCGACGACAGGTACTTGTATAGCCGTTTGTCCGAAGTTTCTATGTTCCATTGTGAAAGTTTTGTGATTAGGTGATGGTACTGGAAAAAGAATAAGTATACGGGATTTACGCCCTCCCTCGTTTACGGGGGAGGGTTGGGGTAGGGGTTCCTGAATTACAAATCGTGCAGCTCGTCAAGGTTGATGAGACCGTGCCGCAGTGCCGAAAGCGCCGCCGCGTGACGATCAGTTGCGCCAAGTTTGTTCATTGCCTGGGCCAACGTTTCGATTACAGCCGTCAAACTCAACTGCAAATGTTGGGCGATTTCAGGATTTTCGAAGCCAGCCGCTACGTACAACAGTACCTGCCGTTCGGTGACTCCTAGACCTTGTGTCTCGACGCCGATCATGCCGGTCACGATGCGTTCTGCCACACCTTGCCCCAGCACCATCTGTCCCTGTGTCACTTTGATGATGTTTTCAATCAGTTCGCCTTCGTCACCCGATTTCAGCACATAACCGTGTGCGCCCGCCCGCATCGCCCGCATGATGTACCAATCTTCGTCACGTCCGGTCAATACTAACACTTTTACGTTTGGTGCTTCGGCTCGTACGGTCGGCAGGATTTCCAGACCGCCTTTACCCGGCATATTCAAATCCAACAGCAGCACATCCGGCAGCAGTGCCAAAGTTTCACGCAGGGCAATATCACCATCAGACGCTTCACCGACGATGACAAATTCTTCGCGTGATTCGAGGAATGTTGCCAGCATACGCCGCATCATCACATGGTCATCTGCCAGCAAAATACGTATGGTGGGTTTGTCGCGCCGATTCGGTTTTCCATCGGTAATAGTCGCCTCACTTGGGCGAGGGACGATACCGGTATCCGTACGGTGTTTGGGCGCTTCCAGTACGGCCTCTAAGACCGACGCCAACGCGTCACCGGTAGCGTAACGGCGTGCAGGATTTTTCTCCAGTGTCCGCAAAATAATGCGTTCCAAATCCACTGGCAAATCGGGTTTAATCAAGCGTGGAGGAGGAGGCGGCTGGCGGACCTGCTGCATTAACAACGCCGGAATTTCATCCGCGTCAAAAGGCAGATGTCCGGTAGCCATTTCGTACAGCACCACACCCAACGAATAAATATCGGTACGGTGATCGAGGGTATGCCCTTGAGCTTGTTCGGGCGAAAGATACGCAGGCGTACCGATCACCATTCCATCCGCGGTGACTCGCTTGGCCTCACGCGGCAGCGCCAGTCCCAAATCCATGATCTTAACCGTGCCATCTGGCGTGACTTTGATGTTCGCCGGTTTGACATCACGGTGGATAATGTAACGTGCGTGAGCATAAGCCAGCGCCCGTGCCATCTGTGCGCCCAGCTTGACCACCGTTTCTGGCGAAGAAGGAATGTAATTCGTCAGTGGATCACCATCGACAAATTCAACCACCAGAAAATGAAAATCACCATCCTCACCAATATCATAAATCGACATGATGTTGGGGTGGTTCAGCGCGGCGGCAGCCGTAGCCTCTTGGAAAAAGCGCTTGCGTGTCGTCTCGCGTACATGTGGCAACAGCACCTTTAACGCGACCTGTCGCCCCAGCTTGGTATCCAGCGCTTTATAAACGGTCGCTGTTGATCCGTCGCCGAGGTGTTCCTGTACTTCGTAGCGGTCGTTTAGTTTGCGTCCAATCATCCGTGCAGTTCCATTTCAGGATTGTGGGGATATTTGTCTTTTCTAACGCAAGCATAACACAACATTCTTATCTCTGCATCACTGGCTTCCTCAAGGTTTGTATACAGTACCGAAGTACTGCCTGTGAACGGGTTTGTCGAAACCAGGTATCTATCGGACATTGATTAGGTGTCATGACAATCCTAAAGTTCGATCCTATTTGGGAGGTGCTGAATGACCACGAAAACCAAGTCCAATGGTACGGTTAAGGCTGCTGCGGCAGTTGATGTCGAAGGAATAGGTGCAGCGCAGAACAACGGCGTCATCAATCCCTATGCGCTGGCAGAAGTCATCGCGGACCGTAAAATTCCTTGGAAAGATCTCCCCGACGCGCCCCGTGTATTGGAAGAGATTTTGCAGACCCCCTATGAAGAACTCTTTGATCCGGCCTTCGGTGGCCCGTTGTATACTGGCCTTAAACTCAACAGCAAATTGGAATTGGTGCCGGAACGTTCGCCTCTGCTGGATGTTGAACTCAACCTGGACCTCAACGATCTGGAAAACCCGCTCACCAATCTCGAGATCAAAAAGCTGGCCGATCTAGGCAAGCGCTTCAATACCAAGGACATCGGCAGCATCGAAGTCACCAGCGCCGAGCTTATCCGCCAGCAGTATCTCCAACTGATGCTGCGTTTACCGGATGCAGAACGCTTGCAGCAGCTGGCTCGTGTTTTGTCGCGAGATATTGTCGCCACCATCTCCTATGACCCCAAGCGATTAAACATCAATGATTGGATAGCACCGCGTTCCATGTGGGCTGATCTCGGACGTTTCTTCAACGAAGGCACCGAGTTCTTTGATCCTGTTCAGGGTGCGGTTGCCAACTGCTATTACATCGCCGCTTTGTCAGCAGTTGCATGGTCGAAGCCCTTCCAGATCGCCCAGATGACACGCGCCATCGGCAGCGGACAGCAGAGCTTCGTAGATATGGTGCGCTTCTACAAGCCGGATTCAGGTGGCGCGCTCGACAAGCAAATTGAAGTGACCGAATCGGTGCCGCAAACCTCGGGTGGCAATTTTATCTACGCCCGTTCCAGTGAAACCGACGAAATCTGGCCGGCAGTTTATGAGAAAGCCTATGCCAAACTCAAGACGGGTACGACCACCGATCACCCGGACATCACCGCTACCGCGTGGGGTGACTGTGTATGGGCAACAGCGCAGTTGACCGGTGGGCATCGTTATTACTATGACACCGCCAGCCGCAGTGACGATACCCTCTGGAATTTGGTTCGCGCCAACTCGCTGTCTTATAAGACCTTCAATCCCATGACCGCCTGGACCTACTCGACAGGTGAGGCAGCCGATCGCCATTTGAATTACAGCAGTGCGACCATCGTGGCCTCGCACTGCTACACGGTTCTCGGTTGGGCCTACTACAACAACCGCAAGTACATCGTCCTCCGTAACCCCTGGGGCAACACCGAAGCGACGGTCGCGACCCTCAATAACAATATTTGGATGTACGACATTAGCTGGTGGCGTCCCATCAACCTGAACATCGTTGATGGCACTTTCGCCATGGAAGCCTGGGCCTTCAAAGCTTATTTTGCTGGCATAGGCGTAGCCAAGTAACCGTTCATACTGATAAAGCCCTGTCCCTTGGCTTTTTACGACACGACAGTTTTGGTCGATTGAGGGAAAAGCGGAAGGCTCTCAGAGCCTTCCCTACGGGAGAAAAACTCCTTAGACTGTAAAAGTGTCGTCTCGTGAACCCTTGGCTTTGGGGGATAGGGCTTTAAATGTCTTTCGCAATATCCAACACGCGTCCGCCTGTCACTCGCACCAACTCATCGAGTGTAATTTCCAATGTGCGATCCGGTTGACCTGCACCAGTAAACAACGATTGTTCTTTATTAACCCGTGTGTCGAAAACCACCTGCACATCGTCTCGCAGCGCCACCGGACTCACTGCGCCTGCCTCGATACCTAATCCGGCTTTCAATTCATCAGGACTCGGACGCACCACCTCATCCCGTTTGACGCCGAACGCTGCCGCCAGCTTTTTGTAATCGAGTCCGTCCTGACCACGACAGGCCGCCAGCACCCATCCGCCGGACTTCAACCGGAATACAATCGTCTTGAGCATACGTTCGGGCGGGAATGACAGCTTATCCACCGCGTCCGCAAACGTCCGTGAATCCTCATGCGCATGAATGGTGTAGGCTGCTGCCATTTCATCCAGCTTCTTGACAATTGTGTCGTGCATATCCGGTCCTTTAGCGAATCGCGGCTTCTCATTTTGTTATTATAATCACAAAGTATTTGTGAGAGAAAATAGCCGACTTTCCTAGTACCCTGTAGGTCAACTTTCCCCTAGCAAATTCCCGTAATCTGTGTCATAATATCCCTTGTAGAGTATGAAACTGATTCAGGTCGAAATTGCATCTTGCGCTCCTGTTCTTTACAACACATCAGTCGCTTTGCATTGTTTTGCCCCGTAATGTTGACCTGCTCTATGAATTCATTTATGTGTGTTTAGACAGGAGTCTATGACAATGGCTAAGAAGTTGTATGTCGGCAATCTCGCCTACTCCACCACCCAGGAAGCCGTTCGTGAACTGTTTGCTCAGGCTGGTGATGTGGCTGATGTTGCCCTCATTACCGACCGTGACACGGGTCGTCCTAAGGGCTTCGGCTTTGTAGAAATGGCAACCGAAGAAGGCGCGCAGGAAGCCATTCGCCGCTTCAACGGTTTCACCCTCGATAGCCGTGCATTGACCGTCAACGAAGCGCGTCCTCGTGAAGAGCGTTCCGGTGGTGGTGGATTTGGCGGCGGCAACCGTGGTGGTGGCAACCGTGACAATCGTGGTGGCGGCGGCGGGCGCGGTCGCTTCTAATTAGAAATCACAGCACATGCTAAAAGTCAGCGCAAGGGGGTTACGCTCTCTTGCGCTGTTTTGTTTCAGGGTATTATCCATAATCAGCATAAGGAGTTGACGGTGGAAAAGAAAGCTCGCACTGCGAAACCAGTCACAAAGGCTCGCGCTAAGGCGGAGTATTATTGCCTCTGGGTTAAGCGCAATTATGAGGATGTTTGGCGTGCCGTCAGCAAACACGATACGCGCGAAGCCGCGCAGGAAGAAATGGAAAAGCGGCGTGGCTATACCGGTGTTTTCAACTATGATAACGCCGAATTACGTGTGATGTCGCGCACCGAAGCGCGCAAGGAATATGGTAAAGAGTGGGACTACAAGCCCATCGGCGGCGGACGTAAACCCGCACCCGTTCGCGGCGAAATCGACGACGAATAACCTTTACAAATCAGCAGGGGTGGGCAGCAAGCTCACCTCTGTTTATTTCTGATTTTCTCCAT
>JBGAHG010000050.1:0-44656 GCA_044226325.1 Aggregatilineales bacterium | reverse complement strand
GTAACGCCCAACGATATCCGCGAATTCGAGCGTCCGCCTCATATGCGAAGTGGCGCTTTGTGGGATGATATGGCGCGCTGTTTTGAGTTATGCGCGCAGGCCGGAGCCGATTTCCTTTCGATTGAAAGTACAGGTGGCAAAGAAATTCACGATGATGCTATTTTGTACGCTGATCTGCCTACAGTAGCATTTGCGCTCGGTGTATTGGGACCACGCGATATGGCTTTTTTGTGGGACATGATTGTTAAGGTCGCAAAAGAGAATGGTGTGATTGCAGCAGGGGACACCGCCTGTGGGTTCGCCAATACGGCCATGGTACTTGCCGAAACAAAACATATCCCACGTGTGTGGGCAGCGCTCATTCGTGTGATGAGCGTGGTGCGCAGTCTCGTCGCATTTGAACGTGGTGCCGTCGGTCCCAGTAAAGACTGTGCTTATGAGGGACCCTATATCAAGGCCATTACTGGCTATCCAATTTCGCTGGAGGGGGCGGAGGCCGCTGTCGCCCATGCGTCACCCGTTGGCAACATTGCCAAAGCTACGGCCGATTTATGGAGCAATGAATCGGTTCAAAATATTCGACTGCTGGGAGGTCCTGCACCTACTGTTTCGCTCGAACAGCTTGTCTATGCGACCCGTTTAATGAACACAGCAGTATCTGCCGGAACAGAGACAGCACTGACGCTGCGTAATTTATTCGTGGTTTCGGATAGCTACTATGACCCGCAAGCGTATGTGCTTCGGCCAGATGTGGTGGTCGATTTAGCAACCGAGATTATTGCGGAAACGACTCCTTATCGGCGTGTTCGGCGGGTGGCACTGGCAACACTGGAACGTCTGCGAGAGGCACACAGCGCCGGTCTGTTCCAACTCTCGACAACAGAAGTGACATGGCTCAATCGCCTATCGACACAAGCGGAACGTCTTCCAGAATCGGAAGACGATTTAATCATCCAGATGCGGGAGCTGATTGATCCTCACAAAATCCGTTTGGATCAATATGATTTGCCGCTTCCGGTTGCTTGATTATGTCGCGATGTATCGGCATGTAGAAAACGCTGACTATGAATGAAGCCACGCATCGCCTGATTTTGATGCCTTCTGGTCGGAAGGGTGATGTTGCGCATGGGACAACAATTCTGAATGCGGCCCACACCCTCGGCGTGGATTTGGAAGCCATTTGCGGCTCCCGGCAGACCTGTGGCAAATGCTTGGTCACGCCAGAAATAGGGGAATTCCTGAAGCATGGAATAGTCTCGGCTGAAGAACATTTAACTGTCCCAAGTGTGGATGAACGGGCCTTTGCGGAATTACACCACATTGATTTGACACAGCAGCGTATGGCCTGTGCGACACATATAGAGGGGGATGTGTTGATACACATTCCAGAAAGTAGCCTTGCACGGAAGCAAACCATTCGCAAAGCAGCAGGCAATCTGTTGATTGATGTGTCGCCTGCGGTTCGGTTGATTTACGTCGAGGTTGAACTGCCATCATTGGGTAGTCCTGGGGATTGGCAGCGGCTTCAATACGCACTTGCCGGTCAATTGGGATCTGACGAACTAATCATCAGTCTGGCTTTGCTACAGAACTTACAATCTGTCCTACGTAAGAGCCAGTGGTGTGTTACCGTGACTGTATGGCAGGATCGAGAAATCATCCGTATTGAGCCGGGGTTTAATGAAAGCCTGATTGGTCTCGCAGTGGATATTGGGACGACCACCGTTGTCGCCCATTTGTGTGATCTGCGCACTGGAAATGTATTGGCGACCGAAGCCGTGATGAATCCCCAAGTTCGTTACGGTGAAGATGTGATGAGTCGTGTGTCGTACGGAACCAGCGATGCGGGCGGCGTAGCGCGGATGCATCACGCTATCATAAAAGCACTAAATGACATGGCAGTAGCGACTGCAAAGAAGGCGGGTATCAAATCTGGCGAGATTACTGACATTGTGGTGGTTGGTAATACCGTCATGCATCATCTGCTGCTAGGCATTGATCCTGTCGAACTCGGACAGGTTCCTTTTACTTTAGCCACGAATACAGCATTGGACTTGAAAGCGCGTGAGTTGGGTTTGAAGGAACTTTCACCTGCTGCTCAACTGCATGTTTTACCCTGCATCGCCGGTTATGTTGGGGCAGACGCGGTTGCTGTGCTGCTGTCAGAATACCCATCATTGGATGAGCGGGTGACATTGATTATCGACATTGGTACTAATGCCGAAATTCTGCTCATAGCCAACGGGCGCATACTTGCCGCTTCTAGCCCGACTGGCCCGGCTTTTGAAGGCGCACAGATCAAGCATGGACAGCGAGCCGCGCATGGCGCGATTGAGAGTTTTCGTATTGATCGTAATACGGGCGCGGTGCGTTATCAAGTGATCGGGGATGCACGTTGGAGTGATGCGCTATCACAGGGTGAAACGCTTGCTCCAACTGGGATTTGCGGTTCGGGTATTATCGAGGCAGTAGCCGAGATGTTTACTACAGGTGTGATATCAGCCAGTGGACGATTAACGCCTGACGCAAAACATCCTCGTGTTCGACCTGCTGGTGTATCGGGTGAATTCGTTATTGCGACTGCAGAGGAAAATGCGACAGGTCAAGATATTGTGATCACGCAACAGGATATCCGTGCCATTCAATTGGCGAAGGCAGCACTTTACGCGGGTGCGCGTTTATTGATGGATCATGTGGGTGTCACTTGTGTTGATCACATACGCTTGGCTGGGGCGTTCGGCAGCTATATCGACCCGCGTTTTGCCATGGTGATCGGCTTAATCCCTGATTGCGATTTGAGTCAGGTGATTTCCATCGGTAATGCAGCCGGTGATGGTGCGCGGATCGCACTGCTCAACAAAGAGCAGCGTCACGAAGCACAACTGTTAGCAAGACGAGTGGAGTATGTCGAGACAGCCGCCCATCCGCGTTTTCATGAGTTTTATGTTGAGGCTATGACCTTTCCACATGCCAGTGATACGTTTCCCCATTTGGACGTATTACACACGGATTAGGTGTGGCCCCAGTTGATTGAAGGAGACTGATCAATGCGTACGACATTAGGTGCTTTACTCGATACTCAGCCGGTCATTGTGGCGGATGGTGGCATGGGAACTATGCTGTTTGCTTTAGGACTGCAAAGAGGCAGTTCGCCCGAATTATGGAATGTCGAACGAACTGATGCTGTGCGCTCGGTTCATGAGGGTTATATCACTGCTGGAGCACAAATTATCCTGACCAATACATTTGGGGGAAACCGCAAACGTTTGGAAATTCACAATTTGGCGGCGTGTGTCGGTGAGTTGAATCTTGAGGGAGCGCGACTCGCTTGCACAGAAGCGAAAAAAGCGCAAAAGCCGGTTGTTGTTGCGGGTTCGATGGGTCCAACTGGACAGATGTTGGCTCCACTCGGTGATCTCGAGTTTGAAGATGCTGTGACAATCTTTGCCGAGCAAGCTAAAGCACTCTGTGACGGCGGGGTTGATGTATTTTGGATTGAAACCATGTCGGATTTGGAAGAAGTTCGCGCGGCAGTTGAAGGCTGTCGACGGGTTGCTCCCGACGTTCCACGAATCACTACCATGACGTTCGATACACACGGCTGCACGATGATGGGTGTAAAGCCGGATCAGGCTGTGAAGACTATGCTTACTTATGATGTGCTGGCTCTGGGTGCGAATTGCGGCAAAGGGCCGGATGAGTTGGAATCCGTAATTCGGCAGATGCACGAGGCTGAACCGGATGTTGTTTTGGTAGCTAAGGCGAATGCTGGTTTACCTCGTATGGTCGGTGAGATCGCGATGTATGATGCGACCCCGGCAGTGATGGGAGAATATGCCTTACGTGTCAAAGAATGTGGCGCACGGATTATAGGTGCTTGCTGCGGTAGCACGCCGGAACATGTTTCCGCAATCGCAGGCGCTTTAGGCGAAACAGACAGCGTATGACCCATTATATTGCTCTGACGTGTTCAGCCTTAGCGCGCAGTGTTTATGCCGAGGCTGCGTTGGCACGACCGATTGTCAGCATCCGATTGTATGACCAAGGTTTGCACAACGTGCCGAGAAATCTTCGCGCTAGGCTGCAAACTGAGATCGATTCTATTGAGGTTGGCTCCTGCGATGCGATTTTGTTGGCCTATGGAACCTGTGGTTTGGCGACCGTTGGGCTGAAAGCACATCATATACCTTTGGTTTTGCCACGTGCGCACGACTGTATCACATTGTATCTGGGATCACAGGAGCGTTATCAAGCGGAGTTTGATGCGCACCCCGGTACTTATTGGTACAGCCAAGATTATTTGGAACGAAATCCCAATTCGAGCGTCGCGCTTGGTGCCGCAAGTATTGAAATCAGTGAAGCACTTTATCAAGAATATGTTGCGAAATACGGTCAAGAAAATGCCGATTATCTGATGGAAGCGATGGGTGAATGGGGCAAACATTATGACCGGGCGGTTTATATTGATACGGGCCTGGATAGAGGCGCAGCTTACGAACAAGTTGCCCGTGAGCAAGCTGAACGGCGCAGTTGGCAGTTTGAGCGCAAAGAAGGTGATAGGCGTTTGTTAAGAATGCTCGTAAACGGTGATTGGTCAGACAGTGAATTCCTCGTTGTCCCGCCCAACCATGCGATTGCACAGGCCGTAGACGGGAGCTTAGTTCAAGCCGTGACTCTAGAAGAGAAGCGCAGTTAGCCTAATGAGCCATTATGGCTCTTTCAGGTTCAGAGCCACCTATTGAAAAGTCGACGTTATTTTACCTAAGTTATGGATTGGGGCGATTTCTAGTCGAAATTAGACGTCTTTAAGGCTTGTCCGGTATTGAAGAGGGTATCCGAAAATAACATGTAAACTCTTTGTTACAACACAAAAGGAGTTGAACATGAACTTAGACAGCTTCTTTACCACATTATATGTCTGGATTGATGATTGGTATAAAGCGGTGGGGGCAGCAATTTTGAGACGACATGCCGGGCCGGAACTGACGACGAGCGATAGCGAAGTGTTGACCTTAGGACTAACCAGACAATGACAAGTGGGATTTCCACTCGCATTTTCCAACGTTGCGTTGCTGCCATTGTTGTATCTATGAGCGTCATTGGTTTCACAACAGACATTTATTTTAATCGATACGGTACCTTGCTCACCTAAGAGCCAAACTAAGAAGTCGAGCGAAGTTGTAGGAGTTGGGTGAGCGTAGCCCGCTGAAGAAAACTCAGATTATTGACAAACTGGGGTTGGGTCGTAGCCGAGGCAGGTTCGGATTGGTTCTCCGCAGGTACACACTAATCTTAAAAGCGATTCCAGATTTTCGGGAGCGCTTTTTCTTGCCTGGCCATATGATTACAAGCCGTGCTTGAGTCCACATGGCAAGTACGCTATGGTTTAATCCACCTCTCTAAAACGCGCTATACTCTCATAAGCTCCACTTTATCGACATAAGATTGAAGCTGTTATAGGTTTGTATTGGCATGAAATCTTTGCTCGTCTATTTGAAACCCTACTGGAAACAAGCACTCATCGCGCCTCTACTGATGATTGTTGAAGTCGCAATGGATTTGATGCAACCACGCATGATGCAGCGCATTGTGGACGATGGGATCCGCTCAGGTAACCAAAAACTGGTGTTAGAAACCGGACTAATCATGTTGATTTTCGCGTTGATTGGCGCAGTTGGCGGCATTGGTTGCACCGTCTTTGCAGTGCGCGCGGCATTCTCTTTTGGGACTGATTTACGCAGCAGCGTATACCGGAAAATGCAGACGCTGTCTTTCGGTAACCTTGACCAATTGGGTACAGGACAACTCGTCACCCGTTTAACCAATGATGTAACCCAAATACAGGAAGTGGTATTAATCGGGCTCCGTATTCTCGTGCGTATTCCACTGATTATGTTAGGTAGTTTGTTGATGGCCTTTTTAACCAGTCCTCGGCTGGCTCTGATGGCACTACCACTGCTTCCGCCTTTGGCGCTTATGTTGTGGTTCGTGGTTCGTCGCGCCTCGCCACTTTATCGCCGCGTTCAGGATGCGCTGGACAGGCTAAACACTGTCATTCAAGAAAACCTCGCTGGTGTACGTGTGATCAAAGCCTTCGTGCGTGAAGAACACGAAAAAGGCCGTTTTAGAGACGCCAATGTAGACATGACAGCCCAGTCGATTCAAGCCATGCAGCTTACAGCGATTACAGGCCCAGTGCTGTTATTGTTGATGAATGTTTGCATTGCCGGGATTATCTGGTTCGGAGGTATAGCTGCGAACACAGGCACACTCACGGTTGGTGAAATTATCGCTGTAATCACTTATTTGACTCAGATGCTTTCCAGCGTGTTGATGGTCAGTATGCTGATGATCCGTCTTTCGCGCGCGCAAGCCTCGACTGAACGTGTCAACGAAATATTAAACAGTATTCCTGATATTCAAGACCGCCCCAACGCCCTTCAGGAGTTCAATCCGCGAGGACGGGTTGCCTTTGAAAATGTCACCTTTGGCTATGGGGAACCGGTACTGAAAGAGGTCAGCTTTGTTGCTGAACCCGGTCAGACTGTGGCGATTCTGGGTACTACGGGTTCTGGCAAGACCAGCTTGATCCACCTGATTCCACGTTTTTACGATGTAACAGAGGGACGTGTCACTATTGACGGCGTCGATGTACGCGATATTTCTCACTCTGCGCTGCGGGCTCACATTGGCATTGCGCTTCAAGAAGCCGTGTTGTTTTCGGGAACCATCACCGAAAATATTCGTCAAGGAAATTTAAAGGCCGATGATGATACTGTAAAAGATGCCGCCCAAGCTGCCCAGGCCGACGAATTTATCACCAATCTACCGGAAGCCTACGCCACGCAGTTAGGTCAGCGCGGAGTGAATCTTTCCGGTGGACAAAAACAGCGCATGTCGATTGCCCGCGCGCTCATCCGCAAGCCGACGATTTTGATCCTTGATGACAGCACCAGTGCGGTTGATGTTGAAACCGAAGTGAGTATTCAGGATGCACTCGCTACCCTGATGGATGGACGCACATCTTTTGTAGTTGCACAGCGCATCAGTACGGTGCTGAACGCAGACAAAATTCTCGTACTTGATGACGGGCGTTTGGTTGCCGAAGGGACACACCAGTCATTGATTCATTCCAGCCCGATTTACCGCCAAATCTATGACTCGCAACTAGGAGAACCTGATCATGTCGCAGGCACGCCCTGAAATTCGCCTTGGCGGTCCCGGACCGCGCACCATCGGGGAAGTGGTGCGTCCTAAAAACACCCGCGCTACTCTAAACCGCATATGGTTGTATTTGCGCCGTCAGCGTTGGATTCTGGTCGCGGTGGTCTTGCTGGTTGCACTGGCGACAGCCTTTAATTTGACGATGCCTTATTTGGTGGGTGTAGCGATTGATCGCTATATCGAAGTTGGTGATTTGGACGGTTTGGCAAAAATCGTCCTGTTGATGGTTGGCATCGCTGTTGTGTACGCGTTAGTGGTGTGGTTGTACACCATACTCATGATTCGTGTATCGCAGTATACTGTGCGTGATTTACGTACAGATTTATTTGCCAAGCTGCAAACACTACCCCTGCGTTTTTTTGATCAACGTCCACATGGCGAATTGATGAGCTATTTGACCAACGATGTGGACAATGTCAGTCTGGCACTGGCTGAGAATGTAACCACCCTTTTATCAAGCGTAATGATCATCATCGGCATGGTGACGATGATGCTGCTCATCAATATTCCATTGGCGCTTGTTAGCATCGTTGTACTTCCCCTGACCGCTTACTTCACCAATTATGTGGCACGCCATACCAAACAAGGTTTTCGCGAACAGCAGGATGCATTATCCGTGCTCAACGGGCAAATCGAAGAAACTATTACAGGTGGCAAAGTGATCCGTGCCTTTGGACGTGAACAGGACGTAATCGAGGATTTTGAGACTAAGAACCACCGGCTGCGCGATGCGGCGATCTACGCCCAAACTTATGGCGGTTTGCTGGGTCCCGGTGGCAACCTGATTTATAACTTTGGTTTCGTGCTCATTGCGGCGACGGGTGGATGGTTTGCCCTCAACGGACATGCCACCATTGGGGTCATCGCCACCTTTTTGAGTTATACACAGCAGCTTCGCCGCCCACTGAATGACCTGACCAACATGTTTAATTCAATCCAGTCAGCACTGGCCGGAGCCGAACGTGTCTTCACCATTCAGGATGAACCTACTGATGTCGATAACATATCCAATCCATTGGCGCTGGAGCAAGCCAATGGCGGTGTTGTTTTTGACGAGGTGTCTTTCGGCTATCGTCCGAATGTACCCATTTTGAAGCACGTCAGCCTTGACGTTCAACCGGGGCAAATGATCGCATTGGTCGGGCCAACCGGCGCAGGCAAAACAACGATCATCAATCTGCTTTCGCGTTTTTATGACGTCGATAGTGGCAGTATTCGCCTTGATGGTCATGATATTCGAATACTCGATAAGCATGACCTACGCCGCCGACTCGGGATCGTATTGCAGGATTCATTTCTATTTTCAGAAACAGTCATGGAAAACATCCGTTATGGTCGCTTGAACGCAACCGACACTGAAGTCATCGCAGCGGCTGAAGTGGCTAATGCCGATCATTTCATCCGCCGTTTACCGCATGGCTACAATGAAATGCTCTCAGAACGCGCAGAGAATCTGAGTCAGGGGCAGCGTCAACTCCTCGCTATTGCGCGCGCTGTACTTGCTGATCCCTCTATACTTATTCTCGACGAGGCGACCAGCAGCGTTGATACGCGCACCGAGATCCAGGTACAAGAAGCGATGCGGCGGCTGATGAAGGGGCGCACCAGCTTTGTAATTGCCCACCGTTTGAGCACCATCCGCGAAGCTGATTTGATTCTGTTTATCCGGCATGGAGAAGTAGTAGAACGGGGCACCCATATAGATCTGCTGGCGCAGCGCGGATTTTACTATCACCTGTATATGAGTCAGTTCAAAGCCACTGCATAGCTAAAGGTTTATTCCTGCCAATATTCAGTAAGCTAAAAGACCGCTGCCGCCCTTAATGCCTGAGATTTCCACAACCGGACTATAGGGGCCCGTTTCTTGTTAATTTATTGGATTAGGTAAATAAAAACAGCCCTGGCTAAAGACTGTTTTTATTTCGCCATGTTTATGCCGTTGTTCAGCCATCACAAACGCAGCGGATTGTGAAATTTAGTATTCCATCACTGGCATATCAGTCGGGGAAAAGCTTGAATGTCTCGATGGCGTGATGACCAATAATCACCGGTAGGACATTCCCCTCAAGTGCGAGCGGCTGCGGATCCTCTTCAATAAGATTGGTTACTGTAGCCCTTTGTATCGGGAAATTGAGATATAAGTCTGCCGTTGAATCATTGCCTTCCATCTCGACCACACGCACAGTTACACTATCATCATCTTCACTCTTTTTGATGGCAGTAATCGTGACATTATCTGCTGAAATGCTGGCGAAACTTTGTGTCGGCGGCAGATGTGCATCGGGCAGCGGCTCAGCATCGACAACTGTAATGAGGTCGTGGTTCGCTGCGACAGCCGCTTTCCTGCCATCACGCCAATCGGGTGTGTGCGAGAAAATCGAGAAGTGGTAATGATGGTTTCCGCCTTGTAAGTACCAGTTTCCCTTCGAGTGGCAGCTTTTGCGCGAAGCCAGAAGAATGGGCTGAATCATAGGATAGGGCGCTGCCGAAAGGGAGGGATCAATATAATCGCACACGGCGACCGATGAACTCATGGTTACTGCAAAATTCTCGCCCACTGCGCTGATAAAATTCTGGACTTCACGCGGGTGAATGGTGGCACACACATCCAGATAGGCAGGGCCAAGCTGGAAGATATTCGATTCGTCATCGGGTGTGCCTTTGTAAACCGGCCCTGATGTCACAGCACCCTCAACCTCACTTTTCCCAACTTCGACAACACCCATTGGTACTTCATAAGCGATCTGGGCATTCTGAGGCAAATTGACAGGCAGCATCATGCGATATTCACGGCTTTTCATGCCAATCCAGTTGTAAAGCGAAATTTCAACATCAATCCGTTTCACATCGTGGTAGAAAATCAATCGCTGTACTAAGAGTGCATACTGCATTTGCCGGGTGAAAGTGTAGGTCGTGTAAATCGGGCCGGACTCGTTAATTTCCCAGCGGGGATTATGGGTGCTGGCGCGTTCGAGATCTCCGGCTGCAGACGGCTGCTGCACCGAGCCAAATTCACCTGCCCCATTGCCAACCGAATCCAGCATAATGACCTCTGCCCCAAGATACTTTTCGGTTCGTAAAACATCCTTACTCAGTTCTTTGTCGAATAAACTGTGAATTCCTCCCGGTGCAAGAGTCACACGATAAAAGTCGTTCTCGTACGTGTTCTCGCTGATTATTACGTGGGGAGGTACTGTTGAAGTTGAAAGAGTCGGATCATCAACAAGGTAATAGGTACGGTAGCCAATAGATGGTACATCCTTCGGCATGAAGGTGACCTCAAGATCAATACCAATGGTCGGCGAAACACGCTGGAATGGCACATTAACCCCATCTTCATCGACGATTTTAAAGGGCATGTTCGGCGCAGGAATGACTGCACGAACCGGATCAGTTCGCATCCATGAAAGGGCATTAAAGACCGTGATAGGTGTGCCACGACCCGGCTCGATATAGCGAGCAACGGCATGAGTGGCGCGTGTCAGTAGGTCGCGACTTAATGCGCGGGCAGTTTCCAATTTTTCAAGGAAGACATCATCGGTAATGTGTCCGTTGTTGCCACCCCATCCATGATCGTCGTAGATAGCATTCGTCCATGCACGGTTAAATAAGTGAACAGGATATTTGGCGAAACTTCCTTTGAGCAGAGCTTCTATCGTAGAGAACATCTCGGCGGCAGGCAGCAAAACGCCAGCTTCGCGCTTGGCACTAATGGCGTAGTGGTGTGTCGGGCCATGAATGTACAACCAGATGTTTGGACGTTCGCCGTAGATTTCTTCCAATACGGGTTGTGATGCATTCACCGCGTCGAGGAATTGTTCCGGTGTGGAATACTGGATTTTGGGAGAATTCTCGTGCTGACCCATTTCGTTCCAATCAACAATTAGCCCGTCGAAATCCTTCGGTGGGATGTAATCAGCGCTCCATAAATAGGCGAAATGCGGTGGAATCTGCCGCTGTACATATTCATCGTTCCATGTTTGCAGGTCTTTTTGGATGTGGTTCACGGCTTTATCGAATGTGCTGTCAAAGGCGTGTCCGAACATCCTTAGTTCGGCATAGTGTCCCATTGACCAGCTTAATACACAGCTTCCATCTGGACTGTACCAGTGCTGTAAGCTCGGCTTATGTCGGCTAATCAACATGTAGGGAACGCCCGCTTTCGCCAGAATTTGTGGCATCTGCATGGCCCGTCCCGGAATGTCAGGGCTGTAGTAGACATGTGCGTCCGTTCCTGGCAGCAGTTTTTTCACCAGTTTGCGACCAAAATACATCTGCCGCACCAACTGTTCGCTGGAGAGTAGTGATTCGTAGGGTTGATTGTAAGTCGCACCCCAGTCGAAACGCTTATCCAACATGAGTTGGTGAATTTCCGCTTTGCGCTCAGGATGTCTCTCCAGGTATTCGAGCAGATACAGTACATTTTCCATTGAGAAGCGTGTCTTGTCGTTTTGTTTCATGCGTTCCAAGGCGGGAGTTATCGACTTTTCATCACGCCATGCAATGGTTGCTGCAGGCGTATCGAACCACGCGATGTCATTGTGGCTGGAACAGATAAGATGGACAGTGCCGTTGACGAAATAACCCCAATTATTGCTATCTGACATGGTTAATCCTTAAGTTTGATAAAAATGTCACATAATTCCAAATGATCGGAAGGCCTCGACAGTAGACATGCCTGCCTCGATGGCTGTCCTCACGCGATTTTCGCCGCGAACTTTAGTTAATGCCGCTTGAATAATCGCTGTTTCTTCTTCGCGCGGGATAATTACAACCCCGTCCACATCACCGAACACGATGTCGCCGGGGCGCACCACCACGTTATTGGCAAATTGGATCGAGCAGCGAAAATCAATCACGCGACCGCGCAGCCGTTGATCCTGGGCATAGCTACCGGTCGAGAAGGTAGGAAAGTTCAGCCGCAAAATGCCTCGCGTGTCACGCGAATAACCGTCCAGAACCGCGCCCGCCGCGCCGAGTTTGAGGGCACGCGTAGACATCAATTCACCCCACAAAGCATAGGTCGGTGATGATCCGGTACAGATATAGACCTCATTTGGCTGAAGCGCGTCAAGAGCCTCGAACATCAATCCGAATGGCTGACTTTGCTTGGTTGCTCCGACTTGCTCACCAAAACAATCAGCCTCAAGGACGGGCATGGCTCGCCCTGCAACCATCATGGCCGGATCAAGGGCTCTGATTTGTGGCGGTAAGAATTGCTGCCGATAACCTGCCGCATCCAATACATCACCGACTACTGCGGTGAACAATTCTTCTTTCATCAATTGGAATAATTGCTGGTCGTCTTTAATAATTGTCATGTTTTGCCTTATGAGTTAAGCTAGACTCTGGCGATAAGTAGCGTCCAATGCATCGAGCGTTCGGTCAGGATCACCCTTTTCGGTCAAAAATTGATGAAGAATTTGGCACGCGCGATCTTGAACAGCGATCCATCCGTTGTAGCGCGGACGCATCACCGCTTTATCGAGAGTCGCTAACGTATCAACGAAGAAGTTGTTTGACCCGGCATTGGTGTGTTTATCGAGCCATGCACCACGATAACCGGGCTGCCCGCCCTCGTCGAAATACATACCGCTTTGCACCTCAGCTTTAGCGACAGACTCGGCATAATCCGCGGCTATGGTGGGATGTGTACAGCGGCTGGAAATTCCTAAACCGGCACCGCCGAGGATCGCGCCGCGTGGTTCACCACTCGAATCGAATGGGATGTTCGCAAACCGGACGACGTTGTTGCGGTAGCCAGCACGAGCGTAATTTGAATAACCAAATAGCAGGGGACAGTAAACAATCTCATTAGTCGTACTCATTTGGTCAAGAATTTGAGGCGGATTTGAGTGCAAGGCAGTCGGATGTCCGACTTCCATGAGCGACCGCATCATGCCCAGAACATGCAATCCTAAAGGACGGCTGACAGCGATCTCCTTACCTGTAAATGCCTGCTCACCATAATTGGCACAGAGTGAAAAGAAGCAAGGAAAACAGTCAACATGCATCAAAGGTGTCGAGACATATCGTCTGCCTGCATGTTTGAGGCGCTGTGCTAACACCATCACGTCGTCCCATGTTTGGGGAATAGCTGCGTCTATCCCGGCCATCAAATCAGGGCGATAGGCACTGACCTGCGATGCAGCATCAATGGCAAGCGCCCACTGATGCTGATCATAGTAGTAGCTGGCATGACTCTTGCCGACACTGTTCTGTGCCATCTTGGACAAAAATTCAGCACTTATATACTCATCAATCGGCAGTAGTGATCCATTGGCGACGCATCCCCCAATCCAGGGATGATCGAGTACGATGAGGTCATAGCGCAATGCCAACTGTGGAAGTGGCATCTCGGCAAAATCGCGTAATGTGCGTCTTTCCCAGTGAATATGAATATCGGGATGTGTCACCATATAGGCTTCGGCAGTAGCCGCCATCGGTGCGTAGCCGCGTGTGTGATCCCATGTGCTTCCACGAAGTTCAATCATAGATTATTTCGTTTTCCCATTCTTTACGTCATTGCCCACTAAAATGTGGAGGGCGTTTTTCCACAAAGGCTTGAATGCCTTCACGCTTATCATCGGTAACAAATAAGTGAGCAGTCGTATCCATCTCAAGACTGAGAGCGGTGGGCAGAGATGCTTCCAACCCTTCATCAATCACCCGTTTCGCCATTCGCACAGCGAGCTGACCATTGGCAAGAAATTTCTCGGCAAGGGTAACGGCTGCATTTAAGACTTCACCTTTTGCTGCTATTTCCGTCACGATGTTGAGTTCATAGGCGCGTGCCGCGTCAATCGTTTCGGCAGAGAAAATCATTCGTTTTGCCATATAAGGGCCAACCAACCGTGCTAACCGCTGCGTACCGCCTCCACCGGGCAGCAGCGCCAACTTAGCTTCCGGTAATCCAAATTTAGCATTCTCCGCTGCAATAATGACATCACAAGCCAGCGCGATTTCGAAGCCACCGCCCAGCGCGTAGCCATTGACCGCCGCAATAATCGGGCGTGGCAGCTGTTCCATTTGTGCCATTACCGAACGTCCCAGCCGTTGAAATGCCGAGAATTGCGCCAATGTCATGGTCAGGTAATCATCAATATCTGCACCGGCCACGAATGCCCGACCTTCTCCGGTCAAGATCAACACACTAGCCATCTCGCTCTGTTCAAACGAGTGCAGATAATCACCAAGTTCTTTGTAGACCGTGCCGTTGATCGCATTCAGCTTATCTGGACGGTTAAAATACAAGATCGCGATCTTGCCCCGCTGTTCGATTCGAATAGTCTCATACATTTCATTTCACCCGTAGATAATGTTTGTGTCCGTTCACCATAATGGTGCGAGCGGAGCCTTCGCGGCAGTGTTTGCTCAGGTGCGCTTGTGTTGAGGCGTACAAATGAAAACCGATCTCATAATCCGGCAGTGACGCCTGAACCGTACTTGTAACCGTACCGAGCGAACGCGGCTCAGCTGAATCAAGCGCTTCAAGACTCCACCGCGCCAGTGATTGGACAAATTCCAGTGATTTTTCGCCTAGCGCTTGCATTCCCACCTGATCTAATGAGCCGAAATGTTCGGTACAGTAAAGCCCTCCGTTTAACGCTAGAGCTTTCTCAATTCCACTCATGTACAGATCAGGGTTGTAATAGTAAGGACTAGTCTTGATGACATCCGGCGCAAGCGCACCCCAACCCAGCGCCACGTCACCACAAATAACGATTCGCCGTGCGCTATCCTGCAACATCACATGTCCGGGGCTGTGGCCTTGAGTGTGTATAACGTGGAAGTGAAAACTGCCCAATTCGAGTTGTTGACCATCGTGTAAATGCAGATCGACAGCACTGTTTTCGCCACACAAGTCGAGGAATGATTTGCCACCATCATCAAATTGCCACGTGTCCGGCATACACATGTACATCTCATATAGATGGCGCTTATGATCTTCCGCCCACAGCGCGTCATCTTGCTGAAGGGCTATCTTCATATTGGGATAGCGCTCTCGTAATCCTGAATTACCTCCAAAATGATCAACATGCCCATGCGTACAGATGAGCAAATCAGGGGTAAGACCAGCCGCTTCCAATGCCGGAAAGATAAATTCATTTGGTGTCGAAGCGATGCCTGAATCAATCAATACAGTCTGCTCGCCGGTAATGACGTATAAAGAAAGTGGCAAGCCGCTGAACGGCGTATCCAACCGGTAAATATCATCTTCCAACGGTATAAGCATGATTTTTCCTTTTTACGCCTGACAGATCACATCCTGAGTTTGCAACACTTTGAGCATGTCAGGGGTGTAACCGCCATATTCTGCTAGTACGGCGTTTGTGTGTTCACCGAGCAAGGGTGCAGGTCGGCGGATGTCACCCGGCGTCGCACTGAACTGAATGGGGATGCCGAGCGTACGGACGTTCCCCGCTGTTGGATGCTCGTAATTGACGATCATTTGATTATGAGCCACCTGTGGATCGTGTTCGAGGTCAGCAAAGGTATAAACCGGCGCGCACCAGATATCGTCAGCCAGAAGCAGTTCTAGCCATGCTGTTGTAGTGCGTTCCCGAAACGCCGCCGTGAATGCCTGATTGATGGCATCTCTGTTTTCCATGACGTTGTTTGATGATAGAGCTTCGTAGCCACTTAAACCTATGAGTGCAGCCAGCTTATTGACAGGGTTCATGGCAATAGCGATATAACCGTCTGCTGTTGGATACATGCCGTAGGGAGCGCCATTGTAAGGGGCGGGATTGTTGCCGGAATGACTGCGTTGGGGCAGGCCGCCACCATTAAGATAGGCTGACATTTCCTGATTAACGAAGCTGAGCAGCGAATTAAACAGGCAAACTTCGACTTTTTGCCCCTTGCCACTACGTTCGCGATTGTAAAGTGCGGCCAGCACGCCATAGACAATGTGCAGTGCTGAGGCGATATCCGCGATCCCTAAGCCAATCCCAACAGGCAGGTCATCATGTTTGCCGTTCAAGTAGGGTAAGCCAGTCATGGCCTGCACCAATAAGTCTTGACCGGGGCGGCTCACATATGGGCCGGATTCTCCCCAACCACTGCTCGAACAGAAAATCAGGCGCGGATTGATAGCCGATAGGGTTTCATAGCCGATGCCAAGCCGATCCATGACACCGGGACGGAAATTTTCGATGATAATGTCAGCTTTTGTCACCAACTGCTTGACTGCTTCTAATCCGGCAGCATGTTTCAGGTTGATACAGATGCTGCGCTTATTGCGGTTGAAAGCCAAAAAAGAAACACTCTCACCGGCCAGATACAGGTTCCCGAGCGCGAATTTCCGCATCCAGTCCCCACCCGGTGGCTCGACTTTGAGGATTTCGGCACCCATATCGCCGAGCATTTGAGTTGCATAGGGACCCTGTAACAGTTGTGTGAAATCCAGTACGACAACGCCTTCTAGTGGACCGCTCATATCACACCTTTCCTGACGATAAATCGCGGTTGAGACGGGGCAGCCCATGTGTTTCTGCAAATTCGTTGATTGCCTGTAAGCCTGCAAGTACGCCGAATTGAACTTCATAATCCACCGATTCCCATGGTTCAAGAAATCGTAGACGACCTGCCTCGCGCTCGGCGGCACGGCCTTCTACCCAGGCGTTCGCAGGTTCGATTCCAGTAACATAATCGCCTGCTATCATGGACTTCCAGTTGACAAACCACGGCAGCGTCTCGTGTGTATAGGACAAATAAACTGCAATGGGTCCTTCCGCATAATCTGGCATTCCGGCTAGCAAGATATGCGTTTTTCCTTCCCGGTCAGGACGGAGTTTGTGATAGAAAAGCTGGTGGGGTCTTCCCACAGCAGGCGGTTCAAAACGATCCCACCGTTCGCGCGCGGCAATAGACTCGGCATCACGCGGCTCAATATGTTCACTGTTGACGAGTAGACGTGCATTAGCCGAAAGTAATGGAAAACCAATATTGAAGTGATAGAGCATCATATGCTCAGCACGTGCAAAAGTGCGATTCTCGACACGATCTCGAATGATGAAATGCGAAGCACCCAACTCGGTTGAAATTTCGCGCGTCAGCACCAGATTGGTACCAAGCGCTTCTACTTCTGCTACTTTTCCCCGCACCCACAGTCGATACTGATCCTTCTCCCATGCCGCATCCGCCCAAACGTTACTCGCTGGAATATTGCTGGCGCGCCCATGATGTCCAAATGCTTTGCCTTGATCGACTGAAGCCGACCCCATTGAAGACAAACCACCTGTACTCATCAAGCCGCCAAAGGCCGTTCGATGCCACTCTGAACCTTGCGGCTCATAATACGATGCAGCGGATTCTCCAACCGGCGTTCGCCAGCACAACGGAATTCCCTGATAGCTGGCGTGCGAAATATCCAGCCCACGCCCCGGCAGTACCGTGAATTGGAAACCACTTCCTGTCGCTATCTCAACAACATCAACGCCTTCTGCGCGACCTTCCCGCATCGTGGACCGCTGAATACGGGCAAGCTGGCTCATATCAGGAATGTACTGCTGAATTTCCTTTCGACTCCACTGTTTTCCATATAAAATCGTCATTGTAAGGTGGTCTTTCTTAGGGCTTGGGCCAGGATTGAATTATTACGTTTTTCCGACTAAAGTTATATTTCAGGCACAATGAGCTATCCCTCAATCTTCTCCTCGAAAAGACGTAGAGGGATAGCCGGTTTCCTGTCGGGCTGGGGCGGCAGTTCCTGCTACCGTCTCAGCCTCGCCCAAGTTTTCACTACTTCTGGAACAATGTTCCTTCGATTTGCTTACAGAATGAATCGGCTGCCTCTTGTGCCGTCATCTGGCCGAGAATGGCTGACTGTGTCACGTTCCGCAGCACTTCCGCCTGTTCTGGCAGGCCGGGATTCAATGGGATAGGGTGACGTGTATTCGGGCTTTCGAGCAATTTCTTGAATGGCTCGTAAAAATCACCCTTGAGGGTAAGTGCCGAAGCCCCTGCCGTTGATGGCATTAATCCGGTGAAGTCTGCCAAACGCTGTGGATCACCAAGAATCCATGCGATGAAATCCATCGCGTCTTGTGGATGCTGCGAGTCGCGGGTGACCGAGAAAATCCAACCGCCCGTCGAGCTTCCCATTCCAGCCGCGCCTTCGAGTGCGACAATGCCGTAGTCATCGGGATAATTCATCTTGTAGTCATTCTTCAACGTATCGGCTGACCAGAAGCCACCCAGGTACATTGCGGTCTGGTTGTTGCCAAAGGCCTGTTCGCGTTCCGCACCTGTGCCAGTCAGCAGAACATCCTGCGACAGCACACCGGATTTGAACATGTCCACCCAGAATTGGATCGCTTTGACATTATCACCTTTGTTCAAGGTACATTCTGTGGCGTCATCATTGACGAACTGGTAACCATTTGCCAGCGCGTACATACCCGCATGTTCGTACAGCCACAACCAGCGTTCGCCAGAGGTCGCCACGAACCCGTAGATGCCTTTGGCTGGATTGGTGAGTTTCTTGGCGAGATCAGGGATTTGATCCCATTTCGTTGGTGGCTCAAGTCCAGCATCTGCAAACATCTTCTTGTTGTAGTAAAGCACGCGTGTGCCGGTATCGATCGGTAGACCATAGGTTTGACCGTTGAAGACCGCCGAACCTAACAAACCCGGAAAGAACTGGCTTGTATCCAGCCCATTTTTGGCGATCAAATCGTTCATCGGGACGAGGTAGCCCCGGTCAATGAATGAACCGACTGTCACCGAATTGACGAACAGGATGTCCGGCCCTTGATGTGCTTCCAACGCTGCCAGTTGCGTGCCGTCAAGATCGGCGAAAGGAACGCCATGCACGTCAAAGGTGACGTTGGGGTGAAGCTTCATGTACTCCTGCAACATATCGTAGCCGGTGGGTTTGCCATCTGCTGAAGGAGTATCTGGTTTTGCAAACGTGGAGTCGGTTGTGATAATCGTGATCGTAATCGCGTCCTGTGCGCTCACAATCATTGGCACCAATATCAGCAGCGCCAACCCTAAGAACTGGTATAACTTTTTCATAAACATTCTCCTACATTACTTCGCTACTTACTCTCAGAAATTTCCGCAGCGCCGTTATTTTTCGACTTTTCATCACCTCCTTTTTATTTGAGTGCGCCCGACATGACACCATCAACGATATAGCGCTGTACCAATCCGAAAATGATGATGGTCGGTACGGAGACAACTACCGAAGCAGCAATGAGAAGATTCCAGGCGATATTATGCTCACCAATAAAGTGGAATAATCCAACCATTACTGTCAGCAGCTTGGGATCACTGATAAGCGTTACAGCAAGTAAAAATTCTTGCCAGACTCCGATGAAGACAAATGCACTTCCCGCTAAAAGACCCGGCAGCGCCAGCGGCATAACTACCCACCACAGCAAGCCTAACGTGCCACATCCGTCAATCGTAGCTGCGTCCAGCACCTCGCCGGGGATAGCTCGATAGAAACCGATCAGCAGCCATGTACACAGTGAAAGTGATGCTGCCGTATATGTCGCGATCAGCGAATAGTATGTATTGAACAAGCCAAGGTTTGCCCACATCCGGAACAGTGGCAGGATCAAAATCGCCGACGGAAAGAACTGTGTGCCGACAATCACCATCAGCACAACTCGCCGCCCAACGAACTTGAAATAGGTGAGTGCATAGGCCGCTAGCACACTGAACAATACGCACAAGACCGTTGCGACGCCGCTCACCAATAAGCTGTTGAAGAGATATCGCGGAAAGTTCCCTTGCTGCAGCACATCGATATAGTTCTGCAAGATGAATGGATTCGGGATGACCTGTGGCGGGAAAATGAATATTTTCTCGTTAGCCTTGAATGAGGTCAGAATTAACCACAACGCCGGCATGATGATAATCAGAACGGATGCAAATGCGACCACTGTGAGCGCTTTGTCACGATTGCGGTATAACATTTCCCGTAACGGACGTTGTTGTTGCCGCTGGATAACCATTTGAGCCATGCTATGCGGCCTCCTCAATGCGGTCTGCATTCCGGTTGAGACGCCTCACCACCAGCAGATATAGACCGAGCAAGCCCAGCACAATGAGCAGCAGAATATTTGACCCTGCCATGGCCTCCTCAATCCGGTAGAAGCTGAAGCCTGTGTTGTAGATAAACATGGGCAGCGTTTCAGTCGAGCGGGCAGGGCCGCCGCCCGTCATAACGAAGATGGCATCGAAATAATTGCTGGTCCAGATTAGTCCTAATACAGTTGACGTAATCATAATCGGGCGCAGCAGGGGCAATGTAATGTAGAGGAGTTGATGGCGATCCGACGCACCATCAATCCGTGCAGCCTCATACAGCTCGACTGGAATCGTCTGCATACCTGCCAGAAACATCAGCGTATAGAAGCCGAATCCTTTCCAGATGCCCACTAGGATCACAGCGATCATAGCCGTACTCGTATCACCGAGCCATGCGTGTGCCAATTGATTTAAGCCGATACTTCGGAGTACAAGGTTGATCAGCCCGAAATCTTGGCTGTACATGAATCGCCAGGTCACAGCGACCACAATTCCTGGCAGCACCCAGGGAATAATTACGAGGACGCGCGCCAGCCATCGCCCCGGAAAGCGTTGGTGCAAGATTAGCGCAAAGTAGATTCCCAATAAAACCTGCCCACCAGTAACGCCAAACGTCCATATAAACGTATTGCGTACCGCTGTAGGGAAGATCGGATCGCTCAACACCGACAGATAATTCTTAAGCCCGATGAATTGAGACGGACGTGTCAAAGTCGGACTGCTATAAAAACTGGTTACAAGGAGGTTGAGTATGGGGTAGAACAGCACCAGTGTAATGGCTAAGAGTGCTGGCGCGAGAAACAGATATGCCAGTAGAGTTTCGCGCAGCGCTTGACGTCGAGCGACTCGTTTGACATCAAGCAGTGTACGAGGATTTGTAAGACTCTGTTCAGCCAAAATGGATAGCCTTCTCCATAAAATTAGCGGTCTGCACTAATAATTTGACGGCGAGATTATTCGCCTTTAGCCGGCGAGTTGACCTCCATCAACCACCATACATGTTCCGGTCACCCAATCCGAATCATCTGATGCGAGGTAGAGAGCTGCACGGGCGATGTCCTCGGCTACACCGAGTCGCCTTAGAGGGGTGAGGGCAGCCCACTTGGCGCGCTCTGCGTCAGGATTAGGTGTGGAGGCGAAGACGGCCTCATTCATGGGGGTATCAACTGCACCGGGTGCGATGGCGTTGCAGCGGATTTTATGGGCGCTGTATTCTGCTGCGACTTGCCGTGTGAGTGCAATGATGGCTCCTTTTGATGCTGCGTAACCTGCCCATCCGGCATATCCGCGTAAGGCCTGTGTTGAAGTAAGGTTGACAATCGAACCGCCACCGCGTTGGATAAGATAGGGAATGCCGAAATGGCTTAGTCGGTAGACTCCTCCCAGATTCGTGTTGAGAACCGTGTTCCATTCCATTTCGGACATATCCACGACCGACCCGCCAACCGCAATACCCGCATTCGCCACCAGAATGTCGATACCGCCCCATTTCTGCGCGGTACTTTCAAGGGCATGGCTGATGCCTGCTGCATCCGTAACATCTCCCTGAATCGGCAGGCAACTCCCCCCGTTGTTCTCGATCAAAGTTTTGGTTTCATGTAACGATGTTTCGTTAATTTCAAACAAAGACACTGCCGCGCCCTCGCGTGCGAAAAGCATAGCTATTGCCCTGCCGATGCCGACACCTGAACCTGTAACAACAGCAACCCGATCCTTTAGCCGCATTCTGGACTCCTTATTGACTGTCACAGTTAATGCTTATGTGTAATTTCATTCTTAATTGGTGACGCGTCCTGCGACTACCACCTTGATTCCAAGTTGAGACATTTCGAGGCTTTGGGATGCCCGTATGCCGGCATCGGTGATGAGGGTGTCAATATTCTCTAAAGCAGTGACGTGATAATTCGATTCGCACTGAAGCACAGTATGATCAGCGAGCACGATAATCTCGCGGGAGGCTTCAATCATTACACGGCGCACTTCCGCTTCCTGCAAAGTAACTGACGAGACGCCGAAATTTGCTGACACACCACCTGCAACAATAAAAGCTTTATCGGCACGCATATCGCGCAGCATCAAGTGAGCGCCGCGCCCGACAAATGAGCGTATTGTGGGATCATATTGACCACCCGTGAGTAACAATGTGATGTCCGGTGAGGAATGCAGTTGATTGAAAATATCGTGAGAGTTGGTGATGACGGTCAGGTTCTTACGCTGGCGTAAAAACTGTGCCATGTAATTGGTGGTCGAACCTGTATCGAGGACAATGGTTTCCCCATCATGTACCTGTGATGCAGCAAACTTGCCGATGATGCGACGCAGTTCCTTGATTTCATCCTGCAAGTCATCTCTGAGGTACTTAACTCGTAAGATGATCCCGAATCCGTCAGCACGCTGCTGCATTGCCCGTGCTACGTTTTGATACCATTCGTGGGTCTGGTGTAGGATTACGAAAGTGATTTCTTTATCTTCAAAACTGGAAGGAATTTGATTAGCCCACCCCGGCATTGTGATCGTCGGCGCGCCTATAAATTCCCATCCCGTGCTGGTTTCTCTGTAGTATTGCGACAAGTTGGTTTTTGTCAGCAAGCTGTAGGGTGTAATCAGTTCGCTGTCTATCTTGCCGCCGCCCCACAAACGCATGATGGCATCAATCGCCAGACTGCCTACAAGTTCGGGGAATAAAGCGGCACTAGCAATCAACGGCGTGTATTCTGATAGCGCTTTGAGGAGCGTACCTCCCTCAGCGCCAATGTTCACCGCGATCAGATTTTCGGGCGGAAGATTGAGATCAAAGTAAGCTTGAATCCCTGCGAGTACCGAGTCATCGTTAATGCCAAAAATGACATTGGTCTTTGGCTCTAGCCGCAGGGCATCTACGGCTATTTGATAGGCTCCGACATACAGACCGCCCCCATCGACTGAGTGAATCGCGACCGCTTCACCAAGTACAGAACGGATACCCTCGGTGAAGCCTTTACTACGCTCTTTGGTGTTGGGGAGGTCGTATTCGGATATGTCTAATACATAAACCGCTTTGCTGCTGCTCCAGTTTTCACGGATATAGTTGCCCGTCCAGCATCCCAATGTGTAGCCTGCTTCGAAGTTATTTGGCCCGAGGTATATTGCACCCTCTTGCGGAGTCGATTCGGCCAGGAATGGGATTTGATTACGCAGCGTTCGCTCACGCAAAGTATGGGAGGCAGTATTTTGAACAGGTGCAAGTATGAGTGCCTGTTCCCCGTTTGTCTCAGCATCGTCCATAGGTAAGGAAAATAGTGCAGCCTTAGTTTCGCCGTTTTCTACCGGTACAGCTCCACCATGGAGCCTCTCAAGTAAATTGTGTGTTTCGAGTTTCTGCAAATCACGGCGAATAGTGGCTTCAGTTACATCAAAATAAAGAGCCAGGTCGCGAACGCTGTAACCGCCGCTTTTGTTGACAATCTCGACGATTTGCTTTTCACGTTTGGATAGTAAAATGTTCACTTTGTTCGTTTTTTGCGCGAATTATTTTCGTTTAGAGTCTATTATGTGCGTTTTTATTGGTTTGTCAACTACTTTGACGGTACTAGACTCTAGTTGGACATTGATACAGAATATAGATGCTTGGCAATAAATTGACGCTTATGTGCTGCGTTTGTCGCGTTCTAGGACATCGAAAGTCGTAAAGCTGGGGAAAAAGTTAAAGGCGGGCTGCGAAGGAGCAAACAGGGGTCTGAAGGACGATTATCATGTAGCAGAAATTGTTCTGTGGGTGCAACAGGAACACGTCCTTGGCTGAATCATTTGCGCGGCCCGTCAGATTAAAGCGCGTCTGAACTTATAAGCCAAAAATGTCGTCACTCTAAATATGTCCCAATAAAAACACCCTGTGGTGAGGGTGTTTTTGGGTGAACTTATGATGCCTTATTCAGCAAATGGTTACTCATAACGCAGTACACTCGTAACATGCTCGCTGATGGCTGTGCGTGCGCTCAAAATGGTTGCTAACCAGCCAATCAACACTGCCGCTACCAACAAAGCAATCGCTACTGGTGTGGCATCAGGTGGAATGATCTGCGTGATGCTTGATCCGAGCGCAGTCAGGATGCCAATGCCGAGGGCACTCAATCCGATGCCGAGCAAACTCCCCAACACGCTGACCAATGTATTCTCCAGGAGCATGACCACCAATACGCGTCGCCCTTTCAAACCGACTGCCTTCAAAATGCCGATTTGACGCCTGCGTTCGAGTGTCGCGAGTGCTACCGTGTTCGCCATAATCACTGCTGCCGCACCCAATGACAGCAGCCCGACCAGAATTGGAATGGCGCTCATTTGGTTAATAAATCGGCTTATGATGTTATCAATGAAGGTAATGTCAATCGAGTACACCAGCGGGATTGAATTGATTGCTAGCAGCGCCTTGTTTAGCGACTCCGGTTCAACCTTGACGATAGTAAAGGGTACAGATGAGTTGCCGCTGCCGATTGTTCCGCTCGGAATTTGCATCTCGCCGCCCATCATCCCGCCAAAACTAAACGAGTTTTCGTTCGCGGCTTGTGTTAATCCCACTACCTCGAAGTCGGTTACTTTTTCATTGATTTCCACCCCGATATGTGTGCCGACATGGATATTGAGCGGTTGAAATCGCGTCAGATTTTCGATGACCGCTACCGGCTTGCCCACATCATCTGGCGTCAGACCACGCCCCGCGATCAATGTGCCGGTTGAAATCGCCGTACCAGTCGTTTCGCGCGCGCCAATTTGGATACTGTAATCACCGATTTCGACCGTCCCCCGGTTGCCGCGATTAGGCCGTGTTGGAACTTGTGTCGTTTCAGAAGCCTTTACCTCTTGCCCATCAACCGTGCGGATGATTCCGAAGGCATTCAGATAACGTGTGCGCGAGTCAACGCCTTCCTGCCGCGACAGCACATTGTCGATTAACGGATTGGCGATGTTGGCAGGCAGCACAGGGAATACCAGCACATTGCCACCTAATTGTTCGCTTAGTGTAAATTGGACCAACTGGCGGATGCCTGCGCCGAAGAAGGCGATACTGCTGAGAGCGAACATCCCCGCGCCCAGGGCCAGCAGGGTAGTCGCCGTGCGTGTGCGATGGGTAGTTAAGTTTCGCAGCGCCAGTCGCAAATCGATGCTGCCGAAAGCCGGTAATTTGCCAATAATCCAAACTAAAATCCACAGCAGTCCGATCAAGACACCAAGAATCAGCAGTGTTACTGCCACCGCGATAATGCCCACTGTGAATGGACTGGTTGGTAATCCACTGGCGACACTGAAAGCCGGTTTCAGCATTTGACCAGCAATCAAACCGAGGGCAAACACGACCAGTAAAATCATGCCGATAGATTGCAAGCAGCCTAATCGCGGCACACTGCTTTCATTCGGACGTAGAATAATCGCCGGACGCACTTTGACCGCGATTAGCACCGGAATGATGCCAAAGACCACTGTGATCAACATCCCGACTGCTGCGCCGAAGCCGATCGCCTCTGGATAGACTCGCCACGTCAACTGCTGTTGAATCAGCGCCTGACCATAAGCATTGGCTAAACCGCTTAGCAGCACGCCGAAGAACCCGCCTAACGCGCTGCCTGCCGCACCCAGCAGTACGGCTTCCGCCATAAACATAGCCGCGACCTGTCGACCCTTAAGGCCGAATGTTTTGAGTGCAGCAATTTCATCGGTCCGCCGCCGCATCAGCACCAACATGGTATTCATGATGCCCACGCCGCCGATCAGCAGCGCGCCTAATCCCAACACCACGATAAAACTGCCCAACACATCAGCAATCTGTTGGTTTTCTTTGATTTGATCAGGAACCGTATTTGTTTGATAGTAGCTGCCCGTTTGCAATAAATTGTCAAGTTGTCCGCGCGCTGTTTCAATTGCTTCTGGAGACGTATCCTGGAGCGCAACGGAAATGGTCGTCGCATCTTTGGGTGCAGGCAGCTTCGCTTTGAGCGATTGATCGAAATAGGCAAAACCGAAGAAGGCCGCGAAAATGTTGCGTAGACCCGCTTCCGTGCTGGAGGGTACAATTCCGCGTACCACGAATTCTTCTTCTGTACCACTGACACGTACCTTATCACCCAGTTTTATATTCTGGTTCTGTGCCATATTGTCGCTAATGACAATTTCGTTGCCGCCTTGAAACAGTTCGCCGAGGGGTGTGCCTGACGGTTCGACTGCACGAATATCAGCCGTTGGTGGGTAGGTCTTTGGGTCAATAAAGTAGCTGGTGATGAATTGTGGACGTCCAACGGTGTCAAAGTTCAGCGCTGTAACCTGAATATTGCTGGCCTTTGTAGATGCCGAAACGGTTGCACCATGTTCTTTAGCCCATGTTTGCACCTTTTCAATATTCGCTTCTGTGAACCCCTGGTTGTCATTTGGGTCACCAAAGTTAAAACCACCGTTGCCACCCATCTCTAATGAAATGTCACCGTGATTACTGGAACGGACATTGTTTGTGAGCGAATCGCCAATGGATAACCCCAGACTGCGGAGCGCGACGACCGTTGCTACGCCTGCCGCTACTGAAAATAACGCAAAAGTCGACCATCGGCGGCTGCGCCATAAATTGCGAAATGCATATTGCAAATAAAAGTTGATTTGGGTCATGCTGCGTCCTATCCTGTGCTGATGATGCTATTGTGCCATTACGCATCCCAGACCGGAAGGTTGCTGTTCTCTGAAAAACAAAACTCACCTTTTGCGGAAATAGGCCGATGGTGAGTTATTCTGAAATCTACACTCTATGAAATGATTCAGGAGACGACAGTTTTACAATCTTATGCGTTTCTGTCCCGTAGGGAAGGCTCTTAGAGCCTTCCGCTTTTCCCTCAATCGACCAAAACTGTCGTCTTGTCAAATGAAATGAAGAGGAGATTTAAAGGCGAGGACGACTGAGACTCTAAATTACGAAGCTAGCAGCGAACCTAAACCTTTACCGGCTGCTACGGCTGCCGCGAATAATCCGCCAAAGTAAATCATCGTCGCAACCATCGTCACATAACCCACCAGCACGAAAATACCGTCACGCTGCAACATACCTACTGCCAGACACAAAATAGCGACGGCGGGTAGGGTGTTGCTAAATGGGATCAAACCAAACGGAGCCATCAGCAGTAGGGCACATCCAACCAGTAGGAACCCGTTTAAGCGGTTGACGGTAGCCCCGTGTGTCAGCGCCAACCAGCGTGGACGCACCACCTTATCCAGTCGCGCGAATAATTTCGCCCCACGTTCTAATGCAGGGATCAAGTGGATGCGTTCAATAGTGCGATTCATTAAGCGCCCCGGCAGCCAGGGCACACGGTTGAGTGCCACACCAATGCCGATAAAGGTAATGACCAAACCAAAGACTGTGCTGACCCCCGGAATCGAGACAGGTAGTAAAAACGGAATGGTCAGAAACATGCAGAACACCAACAGACCTTGTTCGCCGATCAGTTCTAATAATTCGCGCAAACTGATCTGCTCCTGGGTGATGGCACGGCTCACCTGACCTAAGGTTTCACCGAGACTCTTTTCCGGGTTATGTAACGGAACCGACATTAAAAACTCCTCCTCCAAATAATGGGTTATGGAAAACAAAAAGGCCGGGGTTGATCCCGGCCTCTTATACACATGCTTGTGTGGAATGTCTTAGTAGGTGGCTGATTTAACTCGCTTCGGCAGCATCAGCAATTGCAGCTTCCTTCTTGCCGTTTTGCCGTTCTTTCCACAGATGATATGCCGGTGGCGCAACCGACACCAGAACAATCAGTACGATGATTGGCAGCAAATACTTGTCGATGTTGTCTGGCCCAATGATCGCAGCGAGGAAGTAACCAGCAACGGTCACGCCGACTGCCCAGAAAAACCCACCGACAATATTAAACAACACGAAACGTCCATACTGCATGTCGCCAATACCGGCCACGATAGGCGCAAAGGTGCGGACGACGGGAATAAAACGCGCCAGCACGATGGCCTTACCGCCATGCTTTTCGTAAAATTCCTGCGCCTTGATCAGATTCTTCTTGTCGAATAACCTTGAATTTTCCCGTTGAAATAACCGCCGACCGACGCGCCGGCCAAACGTATACCCCACACTGTCACCAACCACAGCCGCCGCGAAACAGCCGATTATCAGCAGTGGCAGCGAGAAAAAGGGTTCGCTGGCCGGAAGTCCAAACTTTAACAGCAGTTCCTTACCCGCGTCGGAAGCCAAAAATCCTGCGGTAAACAGGAGGCTATCACCTGGAAGAAAGAAACCAATTAACAACCCCGACTCGGCAAAGATGATGCCGAAAATCAGCAAATAGCCGATAATTGGCCCTTTAGAGATGATAAATTCAATCATGTGTTATCCTCTACCTTATAATTGCTCAACTGTCCTGTGCAGCCATTTATAATGCAGCATTCAATCAAATTGACCTTGCAAGTGGCTATCAAAGACCTAGACATACTATAAAGGCATTTATGTTTGGGCAAGACTCAAGTTTTGCGTCTACAGCCATAACTCTAGTTCAATTTCGTCATGGATAGGGATGTTATCCATACCTAACAGGGGAATATTGGGCTTAATTTCCCGCGCTGTATCAATTGCGCCTTGATAGACGGCCACCAGTCGAAATCCACGCCGTTGATAAAACCCTAGCCCTGATAAATTGTCGTTGCTTGTGATCAACCACACCCGTTTACACGCGAACTGTGTTGCTTCTTGAATTACTGCCGCAATCAACGCCGAACCGACGCCGATTTTCACCATCAAGCTGTCCAACGACACGATTTCACATACACCCGCATAGATAGAATACGTCACCAATCCCACTAATTGTTCATCCCATATGGCGATGAAAGCTGGTAAACGATCAGCCTCATGAACGTGTCCACGACTAACAATTTGCACCGAACCCCAATGGGCCTCTAAGAAACTGGCGACCAACGGGCGCTCATGTGCTTCGACACGGCGAACTTCGAAGTGAAGCTTGATAGACAAAATAACCTATTAGTGGTGATTCTAAATCCTAAACAGCTTATTATAGCGGCTCATTCGTAAGGTGGCTCATAACAATATGTTACGTAATCGGCATGTAAAACGTCGTCACTCTTTCTCGAATGGCACACCATCGGCCTTGGGCGAAGTTGCTTTACCAATCAATCCTGCCAAAACGATTATCGTCACTAAGTAAGGCACCATCTGCAAAAACTGTGCCGGGATTGGTACGCCCAAAAATTGGAACCGTTGGCCGAGTGCCTCCGAAAAGCCGAACAACAATCCGCCCGCCGCTGCGCCGAAAGGTGTCCAATTACCGAAGATCATCGCTGCCAGTGCGATGAAGCCTTTACCCGCCGTCATCTGATCATCAAACGCGCCTGTGGTCTCCAGCGTGAACCATGCGCCCGCCAGGCCAGCGATCATGCCGCTGATGACGACATTCGTCCATCGGTTACGAATGACATCAATCCCTAGCGTATCAGCCGCATGTGGATTTTCACCTACCGCCCGGGTTCGCAAACCCCAACGGGTGTAATACAACACAATATGACTCACGATCACCAGAATGATCATGCTGTAAAAAATCGGCTTGCCATCGAATAGTGCCGTTCCAACTACCGGTATATTGATGAGCCCCGGTATCGGCAGCGGTGCTAAAGTGCTTCGGGCCGCCTCCGAGCTGATCAACACTTCGCGACGCAAATAGCTGGTTAGCCCAATTGCGAGAATGTTGATGACCGTCCCACTGACAACCTGATTCGTTTTAAAAGTTATCGATAACCAGGCGTGTAACGCGGACATCAATCCGCCTGAAATTACAGCCGCCACTACCCCTAAAAATTGTGCTTCGCCGAGACTCATCCCTGCTGCTACCAGCAGGCTGTAAACCACAAAACCGAAACACGCGCCGGTTAACATCATCCCTTCAATGGCGATATTGGTGACACCGGAACTTTCTGCCCACAAACCGGCCATTGCCCCCATGATGATCGGCGTAGATAGCCGGAAGCTCTCGGTGAACATAACCGTAATATTGGTTTTGCTACCCGCCGCGATAATAACCAACATCAGTGGGATCAGTAGGAGGCCATTGACCAATAGCCACCAGAATTTGTAGCGCTTAATCACTGGCATGGGCAGCAGTGCGAAGATCCCCCCTGCGATATAGCTTAGCGCGACCGCAATCGCGAAGCCTAATGTCGGGACAGGTATACCCACCAATCCGGTCGCATCCACCGTCAGTAAAGTGGTGACACCTGGCGCAACATTGCGCGGTACTGAAATCAGCACCCATAGGCCGACCAGGATGAAAACCACGGCGAAAAAACCAAGGCGGGTAATTTTGAAATTCTCGCGCCAGCTCGTTACAGGCACAGGCGGATTATAAGTCTGTGATGGTGTTGTCATGGCCTAGCCTCCCCAGCCTTTAGCAGCGAACATTGTGCGCTCTTTTTCTTCCGCGCTGGCTTCTGGGACGCGCCATAGGAAGCGGATAATCGCATCAGCCGCTATAAACATAATAATCAATGCTTGGATAATCTTAACCAGATCAATCGAAATCTCTGCGCGGGTCTGCATCAAACCACCGCCGGAAATTAAGGCTCCCCATAGTAAACCGGCAGTAATCATGTTACGTGGATTGTTACGTGCCAGCAGCGCCACAGCAATCGCGTCAAACCCGACACCGCCGAAATATCCCGGCGTCATGTTGAAGTGGACGCCTGCAATCTCGATGCCGCCAGCCAATCCCGCCAACGCACCGCTCAGTGCCATTGCCAGCACCGTATTCCAGCGCACATTCATACCGGCGTAACGTGCCGCATCAGGGTTTGCGCCCACCGTCCGCAGTTCAAAGCCTGGTGTCGTGCGGTCAAGAAACCATTCCGTAAACCATACTGCGCCGATCATCAACACCAAACCGATGTGGAGCTGCCCATTCACGCTGACCCATGCCAGCAGTGCGCCCAGCACAAATACCAGCACCCCGTACACAATCGGTCGGATTGCCAGAGTTGGCTTCTCACGGATGGCTTCGCGTCTCTGCCACAAACCGAATAACAGCGTCAGCACCCCCGCCAGCACGAACCAGAAGGGCGGGATATTGTTAAAGGTTGGCAGTTTTGCCACATCAGGCAGGTAGGGAGTACGCGGAACGCTGGCTGTCGTATCCAGCAAGATGACCGGATTTTGTGACTTAATTAGCCAGTCCACCAGATTGATGGCGATGAAGTTCAACATAATTGTATTGATGACTTCATGCGCACCTGTATACGCTTTAAGCAGCCCTGGTATCATGCCCCACAACATCCCGCCCATAATGCCTACGATGATACACAACGCAACATGCAGTACTGCTGGCAGCGAAGCGAATATCGGCGAAAAGCCCACCCATGCGGTCAGGATACCGCCCGCATAAAGCTGACCCTCCGCGCCGATATTAAACAAGCCTGCCTTGAAGCCCAGTGCCACTGCTAGTCCCGCAATCACAAACGGGATCGAGCGTACAAGCATACTTTCCAAAGTCGCTGGATAAAAAATCAGCGCTTTCTCGCCCAGCTTCATATAAATGGCAGCGATCTTGTTGTCGTCGCTTGGATCGTCGGGCGTCTTATTTTCAGCAAGGATTGTTCCAGTGAATCCAGGTTTGGGATCAATCAATAACTGATTGTTGGGACGTAGAATGATATAGTTATTCTGGATCACGCTGTCGATTTCGTTTGTAAGCGCATTATTGACATTCGTATCCGCAAACAACTTGCGGTCGTACAACGATTTGACCATACGCAGTTGGTCACCCAGTTCAGGTAGATTGGTGATACCTAAAGTTGCGATGTTATTGGCTGTGGTTGCCCATGTATGGACTTTGGATATATCTTCCTGTGTCGAAATCGTAACGATGTCCTGTGCGGCAGGTGATGTGCTGCTCAATTCTTGCGACGATAGCACATCCAATTGTTCCAGCCAGCGCTGCATCTTTACAAAACCATTCGTCTGAATCACTTTGAGTTGTGCCAGTAAATCCGTATCGCTCAAAGGTTTCGCGGCCCGAACTTTGTCATTAATTTCACTACGTGCATCTGCGGTCAGGCTGTCCATTGCCGCCATTTTTTCGACCAGCGCGTTTGCATCTGCCCGTTCCAGCTTGCCCAGACCTTCCAGCAGTGGACGCATCGCCAACAGCTTTTCATCGCCAAAGGTTGCAATGTCGGGAATGGCTGATCCTAACTCTTTAATCTGGTCATCGGTCAATGACGAGTGCCGCTTCATAATCTCACCGTAACGCAGCACATTATCGAATCCGACTGCCGTAATTTCATCCAGTACCCGTGCTGCAATCGTCAGTTGACGGGGCGTAAAATCGTTAGCAGTAGCATATTGCTTCGCCAGACTGATGTCCTCGGCATGTAAAGTGTTACTGATCGTGACGCCCACCGAACCTTCCAAAAGGCCGTTATAGGCTGTGCCGGTCGTATTGAGAACCTGATTAACATCGACATGCCCTTGAACCAGCAGTTCCGTTATCAAGATAAATAACATACTGACGATCAGCGCCGTAATGACCGCGAACAGCGGCACGAGTGCAGGGGAGATCCGCGCCCAACGTTTGGCGATAGGGCTAAGTGCTGCGGGGCCGCGTAGAGTGCCTTCAGCCATGTGTTGCTACCTTTTCTGTTTTTTCGCGCTTCACGCCTGCCATCAGCAAACCAACCGACTCGCGTGTTGCGTCTTCAATATTCAACGTATCAATAACCTTGCCTGCGTACATCACGGCAATCCGGTCGGATAGTGAAAATATCTCATCCAATTCAGTAGAAATCAGCAGCACCGCCATACCCGCATCGCGCATGGCGATAATTTGCTTGTGGATAAATTCAATCGAGCCGACGTCTAACCCGCGTGTCGGTTGTGCCGCGAGCAGCAGATGATTATTCCGCGAAAATTCCCGCGCGATGATCACCTTTTGCTGGTTGCCACCCGAAAGCGTGCCGATGTTGGCATAAATACTTGGCGTTCGCACATCGTATTGTTTCACCAATTTGCGCGCGTTCTCATCTTTGGATTTTTCGTTCGCCAGAATGCCGGTGCTGAACGGCCCAATATAATAGGTTTGAAGGACCAAATTATCTTTAATTGGGAAAGTCGCCACCATGCCGTTTTTGCGCCGGTCTTCGGGGACATGTGCCACACCCGTTTCGGTGATGGTGCGCGGATTTGCGTGGGTAACATCCTTGTAGTCAATGATCACATGACCGCTTTCCACACGTCGCAGTCCGGTGATGGCTTCTACCAATTCGGTTTGTCCATTACCTTGTACGCCTGCCACGCCCAGAATTTCGCCGGCGCGCACGTTGAGCGAAAGATGATCAACCGCCATCAGTTTACGGTCATCTCGAACACACAAGTCTTGGATCGAAAGAACTTCTCCACCAATTTTGGCTGGTCCTTTGTCCACTTCCAGTAGCACACTACGCCCCACCATCATCGAAGCTAAAGACTCTTCAGTCGAGTTTCTTGGATCAGCCTGACCAACAACCTTACCCAGCCGCAGTACCGTAATTTGGTCGCATATTTCCAGCACTTCCTTTAATTTATGCGAAATAAAAATGATACTCACACCCCGCGCTAGCAGCGTCCGCATAATTCCGAATAAGCCCTCAGTTTCCTGTGGGGTCAGTACCGCACTCGGCTCATCCAATATCAAAATGTCGCACTTGCGGTATAGTGCCTTGATAATCTCAACACGCTGCTGCACACCCACTGGTAAGTCCTGCACCAGCACATCGGGGTCGACATCTAAACCATATTGCTTTGAAATGTCCACAATCCGTTGACGTGCGGCGCGCCGGTTTAAAAATCCGCCGAAGCTGATCGACTCGTTTCCCAGCATGATGTTATCCGTCACGCTCAGTATCGGCACCAGTTGGAAGTGCTGGTGAACCATGCCGATTCCTGCCGCAATCGCATCATTCGGATTCTTAACAGTTATGGCCTGCCCGTTGACCAGTATTTCGCCTTCGTCGGGAGCATATAGGCCGTAAATTAAATTCATCAGCGTGGATTTTCCCGCGCCATTTTCGCCCAGTAACCCCAGAACCTGTCCCTTTAACAGCTTGATGTCAATGTGGTCATTCGCCAGCACGCCTGGGAAGCGTTTGGTTAGACCACGCACTTCCAATGCTGCGGGAGGAGAATCTGTCATAACAACCTCATATTTCTGATCTTTCCCGTAAAATGATCGAAGTATAACGGTAATTTCAGAACTTGGAAACAAGCTTAATCTTCGCTCTGATTGAACTGCAAAGTTTGCGTTAGGTTTGTTGGCAAACTATTCCCTAACCATACCCCAATAATCTCGGATAGTCGCTCGCCTGTTAAGTTAGTGCCAAACCTCCGAAAGAGTTACAAAATGGTCTTCCAAAATATAACCCGAACCGCTCGGAAATCGGTTACGATGGCCGTAGGTATCTCACCATGCGTTTAATAAGGTACTGCCTATGCTTTCATCGACCCCTAACCATCGCCGTCACATAAATTCTGTAAACTTTGTGTACGGTGATTGTTATTTTGTTTTCCGCCCCAAAATGGGAGTAGAGAATGCTTGGCAGTTTGTGTGCAATTGGGATTGCAGAAGTTTCTCGGCTCTTTCCCGCCTGCTATTTCAGCGGACACAAGTGCCATTAGTGCCATAACTGCCACAAATTGTATTTTAGGATAGAGTGAATCATTATCTTGCACTTCCGTCTCATCCTGTTATGCTTTATCCCACGAATGAAGATTGCCGACTGACGAAAGGATAACCCCCTATGACAGAAGATCGAGCCGCAGCCTTGGCGGCCATCGCCGCCGAAGTTCGTGTTTGTAAAGCCTGCCGCCTCTATGAAGGCACTACTAATGCTGTACCCGGTGCTGGCGATCCGAATGCCGAAATCATGTTCATCGGCGAAGGCCCCGGTTTTAACGAAGATAAAAAAGGCTTACCGTTTGTGGGGCGCTCGGGTGATTATCTTGAGAAGTTACTTAAGCTCATCAATCTTGACCGTCAGCAGGTCTTTATCGCCAATGTGGTTAAGCACCGTCCGCCCGAAAACCGCGATCCGCTGCCGAACGAAATGGCTGCCTGCAAACCCTACCTTGACCGTCAGATTGACATCATTAATCCGTTAGTCATCGTTACGTTAGGGCGTTTTAGCATGGGGCGCTACTTCCCCAATGGCAAAATCACCCAGATTCACGGTCAGCCTAAATATGATGAGGGGCGCGCTTATATTCCGCTTTTTCATCCGGCTGCGGTGCTGCGTAACCCGAACTTGGAACCACAGATGGAAGCGGATTTTAGGCGGATATTAGAAGTAATTGCCGAGGTCAAAACGCGGCGGACTAAAACGACCAAATCGGAAAACAAAACCGAGCCACCACTGTCTGCGCCACCTCCACCGAAACAACTCACTCTGTTTTGAGGAAACTTCTTATAATCGGCTGATGAATTCAATCAGCCGATTCAAATCCTGTTCGGCGGGATGTGGAATAAACGTACCCAATGGCGAAGTCAACATCTTGGTGACGGCCTCGGTCAACCCCTCATTCTCACTCCAGTTGATCGTGAGGTATAATCGCATCCCGTTTTTTAGCCCTATGGTCACACCTTTGTGGTAGCCCATCTCGGCTTTTCCCACTTGCGTGATAAAACTGCTGGGGATGATCGCTGGCTGGTATTGGCGGCGTGTTTGGGGATGCATCAACAGCCGATAATTCGTGACCAGTACATTCAATGGTGGTGTTGTAGGAACCCATCCAGAAGAGGTGCGCCGCAATATCGCAACGTGATAGCGTCCTAGTTTGCATTCTCCGGCGAGTAGCAGCGCGTCTTCATCCCACACAATGTATTCCTTCAGTTTTACTTGAATATCAGGGAATTATAGCGCTGCCCATCACTCTAAACCAATCAGTCGAAGGGTGAATTCTTATTCGAGCATTAGCCCTAAATTAAACGGGGTGAAATACGGGGCTTGACCGGTGTGATTAGCATCTTATCAATGTCCCGAACCAATTTGCTACCTTGGCTCCAATCAACCAGAAGGTGTAAACAGCGATTGTCGCGCAGCCGGATCAAAATGCCATCTTTCCCCGCTAGCGAAACATTCCATACTTTCATAATTGCTGAAGGGGGAATTGTTTCGTAATCCTGGGGATAAACACCGAGTTCGGGAAACACCACCAACCGCTTATTGGTGACGGTGGCTTGCAGCCAGAAACCCGTGCCCATCCATTCGTCGTCGCCCCATTCAACATATTGAACTTTGTAGCAACCGTACTGGAATTCACCGGGTTCTAGAAAGTTGCTGGTCATAGTTAATTCCTGTTGAGTTCTTTTTTGCTGACATTAACAATATAGCATATCCGAATTACAATTTGTTGCTATCCCCATTTTGTAGGGACTACCTTACATCTAACTTGCAATTGTATACCGATTTTGAAATTTGGTATTTACCATCAGCATCGTTACACTCTGTGTAACAGTCAATAAATGAGGTCAATTATGGGGCTTGATGCGAGTGTCATGTGTACCTGTTACAAACTGGGAAAGACGACCCCGTGCCCATTTCCTGATGATTTCTATATTGATGATGACGGCTTTCCTGCCGTTCGTATCTTGGCAACCGATCTCGATAGCAAATCGGATGAGTTTGACGCGTGGTTGGCTGATTGTTGCCCACATCCTTACATGGATTTTTCTACCACCTATATCGCCGACTGGAATGACTACCGCGCCTTCGTAGATGCTTTAGAACAAATTGGTTGGGAGCATTTTCCAATGTTGCATCAGCAGCTTCCTGCTGAAAATCACGGATTATTGTCGGCGGATGCAGCCGCCCGTGCCCTGGATGAACTCACCTTCTTCAAATCTCAAAACGGTGTGTCAAAAACATTTCTCGTAAACACGGCCACTAAGGAAATAATCTTAGCCACCTCCGAAAGTGAACAGGGCATGTTTAGTTGGGATGGTCGTACCGGGTTTCGCCTCGGCTACGATGAACAAGGTTTTTTCATTCGCGATGTATGGGATCTAAACCGTGAGCTATTCCGCGCCATGCGTATTGAACAGCAGCAGCTTGCCAGTGAAGAATTAGACCGTGCCGATCAGTTCGAGTTCACCGATCTGGACAGCGGCAAGAAGTTTATTTCAACCACACCTGTCCGTATCTTCAAGCGTGCCGAGTTCGGCACGACTCAAGAATATCCACAACAGATGCACGTCGAGCAGCGCATGGTCGATGTCAATTACTTCGCCTATATCCTTGAGCCACTCACTCAAATTCTGACGGTTTCTGTTGAAACAGGTAATCCCGTCCGTTGGAGCTAATCAAGCCTATCACTCTCATCAACTTCGTCGTTATAATTCTTTTGCCTCTTTTGGGGGTGAATGTGTCCCGGTGGATGCCTTGGTCTTCAAAACCAATGATGGGTTGCGTTGCAGGTCATGGTGGGTTCGACTCCCATTCACTCCCGAAATCAGCATAAAGAAGCCGGATGATTAGTCTGGCTTCTTTCAATTTGGAACAAATTTGATCCTTTTTGCGTAGGAGAGATGTAATACCTTACACGTCCAAATAATGAATCTATGGAGAATGATCCATTATGATGCAGCGCTTTCGTCAACCCGTGAATGGCTTCACCCATCTGACAGGTGCTGTTTTATCAGCCTTTGCACTCCTCTGGTTGATGCTGTTTACACGAGGCAATCCACTTAAATTCTTGTCGGTCATCATTTATGGCTTCAGTCTCATTACCCTTTACGCTGCTAGCGCGACCTATCATCTCACACATGGCTCTGACCGAACCCTGCTGTGGCTGGAGCGTATTGACCATGCAGCCATCTATATTTTAATTGCTGGTTCCTACACCCCGTTTTGTTTGACGGTTATCACTGGCGAATGGCGCTGGATTTTACTGGGTTTAGTATGGGTAATGGCGCTCATCGGTGTCGTTTATAAGTTGTTGTTCCTTACACACCCAGGCGTATTTTCGCTGCTTTATTATATGGTGATGGCCTCGGTCGTGTTCATTGCGCCGCCTGCCGTCATCAGCATGATTCCGCCCCGGGCAGTGTTATTTTTGGTTGCCAGTGGGATCGTCTTTTTCATAGGCGCGGTGGTCTTTGGACTGGAAAAACCCAATCCACATCCTCTAATCGGGCATCATGAACTCTGGCATCTCTTTGTGATGACCGGCAGCGTTTTACATTTTATCTCGGTTCTCTACTGTCTCCAGGCGACCTAACGGGCTATCACTACACCCATATCCTTGGTGATCTGGAGTTGACCATTGTGGCTGATTGCCGCTTCCACATAGGTTTGTAGGGCTTCAAGTCGCTTAGGACTCAACGTGATTGGAAACACGAGGACGTAATCTATGAGTCGCTTGACGTCGTAGCGCTGTAGTTCACACTGCTCGAAAGCTGCTTGCAATTGCTCTCAGGCATTTTCCAACGCGTAACCTTTGATCGAGACAAACCCGTCCAAATAGTCGGCAGGTTGAAGACCGCTTCGTTCCGCAACCATTTGCTATTTGAGATTTGGCTGTTCCTGTTGAACATATCTTAGTCTTCGGTGGTACGCGATACTATACTTGGCTCATGTGGATTTTTTTGGTGAGGAATAACTATGAATGCTTTAGTACAAACCCAACAACGCGAACAAATCTTTGAGATTATTCTGAATCGGCGCGAAAAGCGTAATGCGCTCACATGGTCGATGATGATGGAATTGGATGCTGCTATCAGTGAAGCCCAAAAAACTTCAGGCATACGCGCCATCGTTATTCGTGGTGAGGGCACTGGCTTCTCGGCTGGGATTGATGTGACCTCCTTCGCAGAGTCATCCACGCAGTTTGGTGAAAATTGGCGTGATAATCTTTTCCCATTGACAGCTGCCTATCAGAGTGTCACCAATAAAATCGCAGGTTGCAGCCTGCCGACCATTGCACTCTTGCATGGTTATTGTCTCGGCTTGGGCTTCGAGATCGCGCTGGCTTGTGACTTTCGAATAGCAGCAGTCGGTACGAAAATCGGTTTGCCCGAAGCGCGTTTAGGTATCATTCCGGATGTGGGCGGCACAACCCGCCTTACACGCTTAGCAGGTGTTGCAAGAGCCAAAGAATATGTGATGACCGGGAAAAATTTCGACCTTAACGATGCCGAACGCTGGGGTATCTTGAATGCAGTTGTGCCAGCCGACCACCTGTTATCAAAAGGCGATTCATTAGTGGCTGAACTGGCGCAGGCTGCACCCCTCGCGGTGAATTATGCTAAGCGCATCATTGATGGCATGGGTGATGTTGATCGCGGCTTACAATTGGAAGGTTGGGCGCAAAGCCAACTTATTCGTACCCGGGATTTTGAGGTGGGGATACAGGCAATGCTGACCAAACAATCACCTCAATGGACAGGGAAATAAATGCTTCCCCAAAAGCGATAGGTACATGCGTAGACTTGTTATAAAACGGGTAATGGGTTTATCATTCTGCGCGGTGGGGGGATTATCGTTAGGTTGAATTGGAGTACAGTTATGGTAGATCCGCGAGATATTCACGAGCCGCCAATTGATCCGTTGGCCGATACCAACCCCTCAATCGGTATACGAAAGGTGCAGCTCGATCCACCGGCAGATACCGCAAATTGGCGGCGTACTGTTGGCTTACTCAGTCTGGTCGGTGCAGCTTTATTAACCGTTGCAACCACCATTTTGCTTATCATGCCCGGTCGCCAGAATATCCCACTGCCGACATCTTTAGCACCCACTCCAAATAATTCAATTGGCGCAACTGTATTCCCGACAGAAACCTTGGTGCAGGCTACTCCCGTTCCGGTGATTGTGCCTGTTGGTGCGCCAACAATAGGACCTGATATGGTTCAGGCTTTATTACAGGCTCCGCCGCAGAACCTGGATGTGAGCAATCCACTGTTGGTACAGCGCGATAATTTCAATCCGTTTACGTTCATCAAGCAAGATCGTCCCCGCAGTGAAACTATTCAATACACCGCTGTGACAGGTGACACGATCTATACGATTGCCCAACGTTTTAAACTCGCTCCTGAAACAATTGCATGGTCAAATAAACGAAGTATCGCCCTGGTGTTACGCCCGGGAGATGTCATCAACATACCGCCGACTGATGGGGTCTACTTGCAGGTTGTAGGTACAAAGACCATTAAAGAATGGGCCGATCAATACAAGGTTAGCGATCCTTATATTATTATCGACTCGGAATATAACGATCTTTCTGGGGCAACACCGGATACCGTACCCGCCAGTGGTACCTATTTCTTTATTCCCGGTGGTAAAGGTGAGGATATTACATGGAATCCCGGTGTTACGGTTGATAGTTCGGGTGATAAAGCCAAACAGGGTTTTGTGACTTCCTTCGCCCCGGGCGATCCCGGTAGCTGCGGTAATGTTCCGAATCCCGGCGGTGGCTCAGGCTGGGTTAATCCCTTACCAAATGGCACTTATGTGCGCGGTTTCTCGTCTTTCCACAGTGGCGTTGACCGCGCAGCACCCCCTGGTACGCCAGTGCGTGCAGCCAACAGCGGTGCCGTTATTTTCTCCGGTTGGAGCTCATGGGGTTACGGGAATGCTATTGTGCTGGCACACGGACCCTTCCTCACACTCTATGGTCATTTGAGTTCCAGAGCGGTGAGCTGTGGTCAGCTTGTTCCAGCGGGTTCAGTTATCGGAGGTGTAGGCAGCACCGGAAACTCGTCCGGACCACACTTGCACTTCGAAATTCGCTACGGTCAAACACCTCAAGATCCGTGCGCGACTATACCGGATTATTGCTTCTAGGTCAGTCCATTAGGATAGATCTGCTTCTTCCTAAAGGGATGGTGATGAGGCATGTTACAATAGCATAAATCTAATGGGGCGGGCTGAAAGTTCAGACTCGCCCTTTGTTTAAGTAAAGATAGACGGGATCATGTTAACGGTTGCTGAGGTTCTAAAGCTAAAGCAGTTCGCAGGGGCTAAATTGGTAGCGGGCGAGAATGGTATCCACAAATCGATTGCGTGGGTTCACGTTGCTAGTGTGCCGGACGCGCCCCGCTGGATGCATGGTGGCGAGTTAGTTTTGACCACCGGCCATAATATCCCAAAGTCAGCCGAGGATCAGCGCCAGTATATACAACAAATGGCGGATAAAGGCGTAGCAGGGCTGGTACTCAGCATCGGACGCTACATTGACCACGCCCCTGATGATCTACGCGAATTAGCCGATAAGAATGATTTTCCCCTGATTGAAATTTCTTACCAGCAGCCTTTTATCGATATGGCGAAGGCTGCCAACGAACGCATCGCTGAAGAAAATATGGCGATGGTCACGGGTGCGCTTGATATTCAACAGCGTTTGACTCAACTTGTATTGGATGGTGGTGATCTCAAGCAGTTAGCCTCACGCATGGCTGGACTCTTGGGGCAGTCGATCAGCATCGAAAACGAACGCTTTGAAATACTTGCCAGTGCCAACGTCGCGGCAGTCGATGAGGCGCGGCGCTTCACGGTGAGCGAAGGGCGCACTGATCCGCGTTTGATTTCGGCTTTGGAAGAACGCAATATCTTGCCGGAAATTCGTCAAACTCTGCGACCGGTTTACATCCCTCAGATGCCGGACGTAGGACTCGAACTTGAGCGTATTCTCGCGCCTATTGTGGTACATGGCGATATTTATGGTTATGTGTGGATTATCGCTGATGATCGCCCGTTAACCGATTTGGACAGCATCGCCATCAACATTGGTGCGACGGTTGCCGCCCTGATGATGCTGTATCAAGAGTCGGTGCAAAGTGCTGAAACCTCACTGAAGGGGAATTTGCTGTCACAGTTAATCCAGAGTGAAAGTGGCCGCGAAGTCATTTTGACTGATCAAGCGCTGCGCTATGGCCTTGATCTGTCGGGTAAGTATGTCATGCTGCTGGTGGAGACGGATGAACGCAATACTCAGCGGATGCTTCAGCTTTACCGGCGGGTAAATCGCTTGGCAGGGCTGCATGGTTGGCGGGCTGTGGTCGGGCAATTCGCGGGTGAAGTGGTTATTTTGACGCAGGCTGACCAGGATACCCGGCAAATGATCAGCCAGATACAGGCCGAAGTGAATGGCGGGGTGAGCTTCCGCGTTGGTGTGAGTGGAGCGCAGCAGGGCGCGGATGATGTGAGTAAAGCGCATCACCAATGTCGGGAGGTGTTGCACATTACACGCCGGTTACACGACGCACACACTGCTGTCTTCTTCGATGGACTCGGGTATATCCACGCGTTATATCGGGCAGGAAAAGACAGCCTTGCTACCAATTTATATGTGCCACTGGTACGACGTTTATTGGAGGCGGGCGAAACCGATCTCTTTGATACGCTAGAAGGGTATTTGGATGCGGGCGGTAATGGTGTGCAAACAGCCGAGATTTTGCATATCCACCGCAGCACATTGAACTATCGTCTAGACCGGCTGAAAGAACTTTGTCAGGTCGATTTAGGCGATCCACTCACGCGCATGAACCTTCAGGTTGCGTTGAAGTTGCTGCGGCTTTTTGAGGTCGAGTGATGGCGACAGATGTTGCGTCGCATTCAAGCTTTAACGTACTCAACTTGAATCATCCTGATATGTATTCAGGACGTATCGAATCCTATTCGGGTGTCGATCAACAACTGAGTCTCAAATTCTTTAGCCAACTTGATGAATTCAGCGCATCTTTCGTGGTTCGCTTGAGCGTGGTTCACTATATAGACTTACCCGCAAGTTGGCAGGGAGCCGCTATTCATACGGCATCTGAAGAAAACTGCTGGGATCTGCTGACACAGGTTTTAGGACCCGCCATAGCAAAACCCGATATCATGATCAAGAACGGGCTGCTGGAAGAATTTCGGTTGTTTACAATTCATGTGAGGCAGGTCAATTACCGGATATTGGCTTCAAAAACTATTGAACTTGTAGCGCCATAGATCAGATCGCCATTAAAACCGCACAGCATTTAACTCTTTTTCCCGTGCTTGCCAATCGGGTAAATATAGGCTCATCATGGCTTTGAAGTCTTTCCCATGATTAAACACCCGTAAGTGTACCAACTCATGCACAACTACATATTCGGCAAGGTGAGGCGCGACCCATGTGAGCCGTGTACTGAGGGTGATATTCTCGCGGCTGGAACATGAACCCCACTTGCGGGTCATGCTGCGGAAGCTGATGCGCTTAGGGTGTAAATCCATGTGGGCTGCCCATATGTTGACCATCGCGATAATCTGTTCGCGGCTGGTTTGTACGGCGGGAATGGGGGGCGGTTCAGTGCCGAGCTTTTTTAGGCCACCCTCAATGAATTCGGTGACTTTGGGGTTGTCGGGCCGCATCCAGCGGGGTATGTAAACCTCATAGCCTCCGGGAACGGGACGCATCATCAAACTGCGTCGATGCTGGCGACGAATAGTGATATTCAGGTCAGGTGGGATCGTCGGGGCGGATGAACCACCCCGACCGAGTAACTTTTTCAATGAAAAGCCGGATGTCATTTAACCGGAACAGGCTCAACACTCAAGCCTTCGACCGCGTCCATGACCTCGTTGAACTGGTGGAAATAGAGCTGCTGCTTGGCATCACTCATAGCAACCGGCGGGTTTGGATGGACTTCGACCATCAGGCCATCCGCACCACTGGCCTTAGCGACACGTGCTAATGGGATCGCAATATCCCGGCGACCGGCAGAGTGTGAAATATCAACAATGATGGGTAAATGGCTTTCGAGTTTCATGACCGCGACGCCACCAATATCAAGTGTGTTGCGTGTAGCTTTTTCGAAGGTGCGGATGCCACGTTCGATGAGAATAACATTGGGATTACCACTGCTCACGATGTACTCGGCAGCATACAGGAATTCTTCTAATGTAGCCGACAGGCCGCGCTTGAGGAATACTGGCTGGCGAACTTGCCCCATCGCTTTGAGCAAGAAGCTGTTTTGCATATTGCGTGCGCCGACCCAGAAAATATCGACATAATCCGACATCATGGAGATCTGGCTGGCATCCATGATTTCGCTGGTGATGAACATACCGTATTTGTTGGCAACCTGGCGTGCGATCTTGAGGCCGGGTTCGCCCATCCCTTGATAATCATAGGGTGAGGTACGGGGTTTGAAGACCATGCCGCGCAGAATTTTGACACCCCGTTTTGCGAGAACAGCCGCGGTTTCATCCATCTCTTCATAGCTTTCGACGGCGCACGGGCCACTGATGATGGCAAAGTTACCGTCACCGATTTTGGTCACGCCATCAGGCAGGGTAACGATGGTGCGTTCGTCGGGAGATTTACGTTGAACGAGGATTTTAGCTTTGGACTCTTTTTCTTCCAGCGCGAGGG
>JBGAHG010000049.1:0-46237 GCA_044226325.1 Aggregatilineales bacterium | reverse complement strand
AGCTTGGAAAAGCATATCGCTTCTCCGAAAGGTGTCCCACCTTATCCATAACTCACGTTAGCTTATTACCATGAAACCCCAGGATTTTTGACTGAATATCATGACTGAGTTGCGGCTTCAACAAATTTGGATGGACAGCGAAGGCAAAGCCCGCCATCAGGGGGTACAAGATAAAAGCCAATGCCGTGCCGTAACCTTGTAGTGTTGTAAGGAGCATGTTGTTCATCATTTTCCCTTTTCTGCTTACCTCTTGGTAGAGCAATTACTGAAATCTATTTACATTATCAAGAGATGTTCGTCACGATACCATCTACATTGCGGCGGAAATGTTCCATAATAGACATAAGTGCGGAAATGTCTTGAAATGAGCCTGAATCATGAAATCGCATACCAAAGATCGGCGTTCTCAACGCACACGGTCAACCTTAATTCATGCGCTGATTGAGTTGCTCAATAGCCAACCTTACGATCAGATTACTGTTCAGGACATTGTTGTTCAGGCCAATGTTGGACGCTCCACCTTCTACGCCCATTTCGAGGATAAAGATCATTTACTTGAAGGCGGATTCGAACTCATGCTCGATGATTTGGTTGAATACATCGTGCTGGATCAGTCGACTGGTCAATTAGCCTTCGATGTCACCATGTTGTTTCAACATGGGCAAGGACACTTCCACTTATACCGCGCCTTGATTTGGGGATCGGGTTTTAATCTTCTGACTTATAACGGCCATCACGCTTTAAGCGATAAAATCGAAGGACGAGTTGCGCAGCTCGCACAAGAAAATAATCTGACCTCCCTCCCGCTTCCCATTCTTGCATACTCCATCGCCGAGTCATTGCTGCTCTTACTCAAATGGTGGCTTGATAATAAGATGCCTTATCCGCCGGAACGGATGAATAAATTTTTCCAGGAATTGGTCATGCCTGGGGTTATCACTGCACTCAAAACATCGGATTCGTAGAGCATTGATATATAGATCTCTCGGTCAATAATGAAAGAAAGTTTTTATAGCCCCTTATGGTGGAGTGGGGATGAATAAGGAATTTTTCGAAACCCCATCCACCCAATACCACTTAAACGTCCACGCCGGCCAGCCCGTAGCTGCCTAATGTAAATGACAGTTCACCGCCGTGATGGATTTCGTGTTCCAACATGTGCCATACGACGAAACCGCGCGAAGCATCTTGGCCCAGCCAATCCAGGTAGAAGGGCTGGCGCAGATCGTTGACTGTCCAGCGGGCTAAACAGGTGGTCAATAACTGCCATGTTTGATCAATACCAGCCAGCAGCTCGGCTCCGCTGGGGAGTGAATCGCCCGATTCGTTCCAACTGAGTAGGGCTTCCATATCCGCGCCACCTTCGCCCATGATGCCGTACAGATACCACGCCCTTATCCGTACAATGTGGCTTGCGATTTCACCTGCTGATCGTTGTGATCCTAAGCGTAAACGCAGTTGATCGGCTGAGAGCGGCGCGATAGCCTGCTTGAGCAAGTCTTGATAACGTTGCCACCACTCAATGGATATGGATAGGGAAAGGTTCTCTTGCGTCACCTGAGCAGCCTCCAACTGAATACAAAACATTTGTGCGGTTCTGTCAGCTAGTATACTGTATTTTCGGTAGCTCCACTTCGCTTTTTCTACGTCCGATGAGGCAGTGCCAATATTTGCCCATTCTGCCATAATTGCCACAGATGTTGCATTTCACTAAATCTTCTCTGATGACACGGTAAGTCTGAATGTTGCTTTAAACTTTTGCCTCTTAACCTGAGACTTCAAGCGGACTTATGTCACCCTCGCATACTAAGTCCAACAGCTTTATGTTATGATAACGGTGATGTTTGCTCGCTAGGAAAGGTTCTGTATGCCGCCGGAGAAATCCGACATTACACAGTCAAAATCGGTTCAGGATTTCCTGAAGGCCGTTTATAGTCTGCAACAGGGTGGGGAGCGCGTCTCCACCAATGCACTTGCTGAAGGTTTGGCCGTGGCCGCGCCCTCGGTAACGGATATGGCGCAGCGTCTTGTTTCGGCTGGCCTTGTTGATTATGAGCGTTATAAAGGTGTGCTGCTCACGCATACTGGCGAATCCGTCGCCCTCAAGATGATTCGTCGTCATCGTCTCATTGAACTTTATCTCGTCAAAGAATTGGGTTATACCCTCGTTGAAGTTCACGCCGAGGCCGAAAAGCTCGAACATGCTGTCTCGGATCGCTTTATCGAGGCGCTTGCTGCTAAATTAGGAGACCCCGAACTTGACCCGCACGGTGAACCCATCCCCACCTCTGAAGGTGTAATGGTTAACCGCGAAATTACACCATTGGTCGACTGGCCGCTCAATACACCCGCTGTAGTTTCACGTATCAAAGCGGATGATCCCGAAATGCTTCAACACATTCTCGAACGCGGCTTCAAACTGCAAGCCCATGTTGAGATCCTTTCTCGTGATCCGTTTGATGGCCCTGTCATGGCAATGGTGGATGGGAAAATGCGTATCGTCGGGCATCAAGTCGCTGCTTGCATCATGCTCGAAGAGGAAACCGCATGATCGACAGTATGTACGATGTCATCATCATTGGTGCGGGGGCGGCTGGCCTGGCTGCCGGACGCAAACTCCATGATGCTGGTAAAAAGATCCTGATTATTGAAGTTCGTGAACGTATTGGTGGGCGCATTCATACCAGCTACGATTTTGTTGATGGCACACCGATTGAACTCGGCGCGGAATTCATTCATGGCGAAGATGCCGCTACTCACGAACTGGTTAAGCAGGCCGGATTACACACCATTCCGGTTGATCGTTACGGCAAGCTGCGTTGGGCACAGTACAGCCGTCCTGCTGTATCGCTTTCAGAACTCCCGACCGATCTCCGCGCGACCATTACCGGCTTGTTCATGCACTATCGCGCCTTGCCCGATCACAACCCCTTGCCCGATGTCTCACTCGGCCATTATTTGCGCGAACGTGGCTGGAACGAAGAAGCCTTAAAAATTGCGGATGTGCTGCTGGCACAAACCTGCTGCGCCACCCTCGAAACCTTGAGCTGTGCCGACATCATTCGCGAAATGCGTGCTGACCATGTTGGTAAACAAGAGTTCCGTATCCGTGAAGGCTATGGTGAATTGTTGAAGTGGTACAGTCTCGATTTACCTGTCTTGCTTAACACGGCTGTTCGGGATGTGATTTGGGGTGACCAGGGCGTAACGGTCGTCACCACGCGCGAGGACTATCGCGCGCACCGCTGCATTGTGACAGTTCCGGTCAGCATTTTAGCCCGTGGCTCAATTCGTTTTAACCCACCGCTCAGTTCCGAAAAGCAGCAGGCCATCGGAGCTTTTCGCACCGAACCGGCCACTAAACTCATTTATCGTTTTCACGAACCGGTCTGGGATGCAGACTTAACCTTTATGTGTCACACCGGTTTGGCCTCGCGCTGGTGGACGCCTGCCTATGGGCGTGATGGTGCAGCCGTAATTGCCTGCTTTGCCACCGCCGAAAAAGCCCAAATTTTGGATGAGCAGGAAGAAAATCGCGCCCTTACCTGGGGTTTGACCGAGTTAAATTGGCTGCTTGGCACAGGCGAACGCGACCTGCGTAAAGCGGCTATCGACTCTCGCCGTGTTTCATGGGCCTTTGATGCCTATGCACGTGGCGGATATGCCCACCTGCCACCGGGTGAAGCCGCTGCCCGTCCCGCGCTCGCTAAGTCTGAACAAGATATCCTCTTTTTTGCCGGAGAAGCCACCGCTTACGATAGCAACCCTCAGACCGTACATGGTGCGCTTGAATCCGGCTGGCGTGCAGCCAAAGAATGCGGTGCTTAGAATTCTTTCTAACTTCTGTGTTCCAGAGTCCTTATAATTAAAGAAACTCCCTCATACTCATGGCGACCACGCAACAGTGACCAGCGGAATTTGGATTTAGGGGAAAAGCGTTTCCGCTGTCCACTATCCAACCCAGCGTTTCCACTCGTCGGAGTAGGGTTTTTCCAGCGCTTTCAGGTAAATACTGGCTTTGGCATAGAAGATCAGGATTGCCTCGCGATAGATCTGGAACTGAACGTAAGGAGAAGGGGTAGCCCCATGCCCTCGGTCAATTTGCTTGGTGTGGACATCCGCTTCCGATAATCCACTCAACGCCTCCACTAGTTCTGCATCCAGCTTTTTGTACCACACTTTGAGACTCGCCACACTGTTGGGCGTCTCCGGCTTAGAAGCGCGGTATGACCAATCGTGCTTAAACGTCTTAAAAGAATGGGTGTAAACCTGCTGGATGTGACCCATTTCCTCGCACAGTTCGCCTAAAGTTGGATTATTTCCGGGCAATTTGTATGCCAATTCTTGGTCGGAGAGCATGTCCATCAGTTGGTCACGTAGGTCTTGATTTCCCGGAAGCTCTTCTTCGATAAGGCTGTTCATATCCATCCTCTTAAAGGTCTGTGATAGCACCATACGAAACGGTGGCGATATTTTCTAGTCGAAAACAACATTTTTTGCACTCGAATTTTGCATTTTCTCCCCTCCCTGACGCTTCGGTTATCAGCAGAGTGAGCCTGCGAACGTTGTTGATGTGGGGTTCTGACCACCTTCCGCTACTAATCCCCAAAGATTTCAAGCACCAACGCCAACGCTGCTTCCGCACTAGCCGCTTTGATGGCCTCGCGGTCGCCATTCCATACATGCCGCCGTATCACCAGTACATCGTTTGGCCCAGCCGCGCCAATGTAGGTCAGACCAACCGGTTTTTCCGGCGTGCCACCACCCGGTCCCGCAATTCCGGTGATGCTCACCGCCACATCCACATGCAGCAGCGCCCGTAATCCAGTTGCCATTTCACCTGCTACTTGCTCGCTTACCGCGCCGTATGCCATTAATGTCCCTTGTCGGACCTGAAGTTGGCTTTGCTTGACCTGATTGGAGTATGCGACCACCCCGCCGAGTACGTAATCCGAACTCCCTGCGATATTCGTCAGCCGGTGCATGACCAGCCCACCTGTACAGGATTCGGCGGCACCGATTGTCCATCCTTTGCGTTTCATAAGTGCGCCGACCTCTGCTTCAACCCGACTATCTGCTGCCATCGATTCCCCCTTGTTAACGAGTACCTATATCCTAGCCAAAGACTGCAAATTCGCCACATTTTCTGTAGTATTGATGAACAATTGGGGCTATACTGTGGGATAAAGAAGAACCCCTGTGCGGGATAACGAGGGATTTGCGCGGATGGGTTACTGGGGCTGGCGGCGGATGCTCACGTTCTGTGTGAGTGTCTTTGTTGTGGGGTGTAGCACCAACCACGACGCTGCTCCTACCTTTGCCCCCACTCAATTGCCACCTGTCACCCTAATGGCGCGAGCGCCTACAGCATCGCCTCCCCCGATTGCGCTTTTGATTCCCCAATCTAGCCCCCAAACAATTTCGACACCCACCCACTACACCATTCAAGTGGGCGATACGCTGCTCGGTATTGCTGCCCAATTCGGTGTACCTTATGATGCCCTCAAAGCCGCCAATGCCGATTTAGACCCGCTGGCCTTACCTATCAACCAGACCATTATTATCCCCGATCCGCAATTTGACAGCGCTGGCACACCTATACTGCCGACCAGCACCCCCGCGCAATTGGAACTACCGTCACCAACTTGTTATGCCTCGCCGACCGGTACCGTCTTATGTATGGGCTGGGTTGCGAACAACATCTTGCAACCTATCGAGCGGGTAACCCTGCATGTGCGTTTACTACGACGTGATGGCAGTCTCTTAGCCGAAGGGGATGTGGGTGTCGAGCAGGGTGTAATACCGACTGGAGTCAGTGCGCCTTATCGTATTTTGTTTAGTGCCAATTGGTTGGAATACGGCAGCGCTGTTGTCACGCTGCAAAGCGCGGATGTTGTTAGCAGCATTATCGGAAGCCGTGTCGGCCTTCAAATCGAAAGCGAGCAGCAGCGCCTCGAAAACGGCTTCTACATCATTTCTGCCACCTTACGCAATGACAGTTCAACCTCAGTGCGCTTACTACGAGCCGTGCTGACCTTACGCGACGATCAAGGACGGATCACCGGCTACCGTGTGCTGCCTTTAAATGGTGATTTGGCTGATAATGAATTGACCACTTTGGATATCAGCGCGGTATCTCAAACCGGCGATCCGGTCAGCCATACCTTGTTTGTCGAGGCCATCAAGGAAAACTAGAAATGGGCAGGGCGCACACGATGTACGCCCCTCGTTTAGATGCCGTTAATTTGAGATAAGGGTACCCACATCCGTGTTGCCCTGAACAGCTTTGAACAGGTCACCGTCCGCCCAGAAATCGACGACTAATATCGGCAGGTTATGTTCCTGGCACAGCGTAAAAGCCGTCATATCCATCACTTCGTATTTGTTTGCCAGAACTTCGTGATACTTGAGCGTTGCGAAACGGGTCGCTGTCGGGTCTTTCTTCGGGTCGGCGGTATAAACCCCGTTGACCTTGGTGGCCTTGATGACGATGTTGGCGTCCATCTCCATTGCGCGTAATGCGGCTGCGGTGTCGGTGGTGAAGTACGGGTTACCCGTGCCGCCGGTGATGATGACCACGCGCCCTTTTTCCATATGCCGGATAGCGCGGAGGCGAATGTAGGGTTCTGCAACTGCGTTCATTTGTACGGCGGTCTGTACACGTGTGGTTACACCGGCCCGTTCCAGAGCGTCTTGCAGTGCCAGCCCGTTCATGACGGTGCCGATCATACCCATATGGTCGGCTGTACTCTGCTCCATGCCCCGGCTAACACCGATGCTGCCGCGCCACAAATTGCCCGCGCCGATCACGATGGCGATCTGAATACCCATCTTGTGAATAACTTTGATTTTTTCGGCAATAAAGGCGGCGCTGGATGGGTCGATACCTGTTCCCTGTGGACCAGCAAGTGCCTCACCGCTGAGTTTGAGGACGATCCGTTTGTAAGGCTGCGTTCCATTTCCGTTATCGGTCATGCGTATTCCTCCATTTTCCTATGACCACATCGTTTGGGTGTTTAAGGACAGGATGAACCCGTCCAGAATATACTCGGTTGTGCCTGCACCCGACAAAAAAAAGGGACTAGCAAATGCTAATCCCTGAATACAAACACAGTTGAATGAGTCGCGGATAGGCGCTGCTGCGCTTATTCTTGGGACTCGGCATCTGCGCTGGCGCTTTCGCCAACCTTAAAGCGGGCAAAACGGCTGATCTGGATGCTTTCGCCCAGTTCTGCCACCAATTCATTCAGCATCGCCGAGATTTTGATGCTGTCGTCCTTCACATACGGCTGTTCCAGCAGTACGATTTCTTCGAAGAACTTATCCATGCGTCCGTCAACGATTTTCTCGATGACCGCTTCCGGCTTCTTGCCTTCATTCTGTGCGCGATGCTTCTGAATTTCACGTTCGGCTGCGATGAGATCCGCCGGAACTTCTTCGCGCTGCACATACTTCGGCGTCAAGTTAGCGATATGGATCGCCAAATTACGCGTGAATTCCTGGAACTTCTCGGTACGCGCTACGAAGTCGGTTTCGCAGTTCACTTCAACAATTACCGCCATGCGCTTGTCGTGGTGAATGTAGCTGCCGATCAAGCCTTCATTCATGGTGCGACCAGCGCCCAATTTCTTGGCGGCTTTGGCGATGCCTTTTTCGCGCAGCCAATCCGCTGCCTTCTGCACATCACCATTATTGGCTTCGAGCGCCTTCTTGCAATCCAGCGGGCCAGCGCCTGTTGATTCCCGCAGGTCTTTTACCATTTGTGCTGTGATAGCCATGTCTTACTCTTTTGCACCTTCTGCTGGTGTCTCGGTAGCGTCTGCTGTTTTCTCATCGTCAAAAAGTTTCGCATCACGCATCTTGGCGATGGTGGATGCACCCAAATAGGCTTCGTCAGGTTCTTCCTCGGCATCTTTGTCGTAGAAGTAAGCCGCGTCTTTGGTCGTAACCTGGTTCATGTCGGTGTCGTCACTCTTACGCATCGCTGTACCTTCAATCACGGCTTCAGCGAAGGCGCTGATAACCAGCTTGATGGCGCGAACGGCGTCGTCGTTGGCAGGGATAATAAAGTCAATCGACTGAGGATCGGAATTCGTATCCGCCAGAGCCAGTACCGGCACGTGAAGGATATTAGCTTCCTTAACGGCGGTCGACTCGCGAACGGTGTCGACAATCAGAAGCATGTCAGGAACCTTCTTCATGTCGCGGATACCACCCAGACGCAGTTGGAGCTTCTCGATCTTACGGGTGAGAACCAGACCTTCTTTTTTGGTTAGCAGGTCGAATTCACCCGCGTCACGGCGCTTTTCCAGCTTCTTGAGGGTATCAATCCGGTCACGGATGGTGCGCCAGTTGGTGAGCGTACCGCCCAGCCAGCGATGGTTGACGTACGGCATACCGCAGCGTGCGGATTCGGTCGCAATCGTTTCCTGCGCCTGGCGCTTGGTTCCGACGAACAGCACAGTGCCGCCCTTTGAAACCATATCCCGAATTTGGTCGTAGTAATTGTTGATGTTGACCAGCGTTTGCTGCAGGTCGATGATATGGATACCGTTGCGTTCGGTAAAGATGTAAGGCTCCATGCGGGGGTTCCACTTGGGCGTGCGATGCCCGAAGTGAACACCTGTCTCCAGCAGGGCCTTCATGGTGACGTTCGAAGGCATAAACTATTCTCCTGTATGGTGTTTAACAATCACGCCGTTCAACCCCGAAAGCAATCCGGTTAAGGACAACACCTTCAAGTCCGGGCGTGTGATATTTGGCTAAAAGCCGGAAGGCATTTTAGCATAGGTTAACTTCGGTTGGAAGTGGGGATTAGCGGTGGATAATTAATGGCGAAATTGGCAAAACAAGCGCCTTATTGACAATTTTTTGCCAAAAACAAACCCTTTTTGGCGGATCACTCGGCTGGATGCGCGGCGATGTTGGCGAAAGTGGCAAAGGGATGTCCGACGCCAACTTTGCCAATTACTAAAATCTATTTCACCAAAAAACATACCAACTAAATCACAATCTTAGAATAGAACAAAAGGTCTTGTGAAGTCAATGCCAATCGGTTCGAGTTCCCTAACTTAAAACCGTACTTGACGGGTAATGATAAGTAGTCTCCTCCACAGTGATTTGGCCTAATTGCTCATAAGTCAATTCAACATCCTCAAACGTTTACTCTACAACTATTCAACGTGTTGTTGGATGACTACTCAACGCGCCTTCTTTTACAGTGTGTTCATCGCTTAAAAATATACCGGTGGAGAGAAATATCATGAACGACTTAGACCACATGCTCAATGGATCAGGCAGCCGCCAACACCATCAGGAGATGATCCGACAGGCACAGCGCGCAAAGTTTGCTAGTGAGGTCAAGCGCACACCCACAAGCAGCAAGGTCATCGCGCCACTTCGTGCAATCCTTGTCTCGATCATCAATCTCGTAACAGGCTAGTTCAGGGGTGAAAGCAGCCAATATGTTTGAATTCACTTTTAAGGACTCCGAATACGAAGCACTCAATAACCTGCTTGGGACGTGCTGCGAAAACAAGGATGCTCAGCTACCTATATGGATCTATTTAGGATGCGATATGTGGACAATGGATTTAGATGTCGATCAAACTCCAAAAAACGATGGACATCCAGATGAAGGTGACAAATCAAAGTAATTTAGTGTGAGAACTCTTAGGAGGAACAATGGCAATCCGATCAGGCATTTTCTATGCACTACAAGAAACTCTTCTGAAGCAATCTCTTGAGAACTCTTAGGAGGAACAATGGCAATCCGATCAGGCATTTTCTATGCACTACAAGAAACTCTTCTGAAGCAATCTCTTAAAGCAACTTGCTTCAAACTGCCTACGCACGAGGCAACCTACATGTGCATTCGTCCGAATGGTCAAATCGTTCAAGTTTTGTCAGGCAATGCTTGGATAACTTGTAATGGAGAAGATATTCTGCTTGAGGCGGGGCACGAAACACAGCTTCCGCACGATCAGAGCGAAGCAATCATTTCCGCTATCGGTTCGGCAAGCGTGACTTTCGAGATAACTCAACAACTAGGCAAAGGATGATAAGGTCATGTTTCAATCAGACCCAATGCTTAATGGGGGAATCGCACGGGAACCTTGTCAGGAGATAACCCGACAGGTTCAGCGCTATGAACGCGCTCGTAAAATAACGAAAACTACGGGAAACGTCAAAGTCATTTTGCCGCTTCGTGCTGTCCTCGTAGCGATCATCAACTTGGTCATAAAGAGTTTTTAGAAATTGTTAATTTGATTTCACTACATACTGGTTAAGGATGGGAGGGTTGTCAATAATGTACACACCATCTGACGGTGATTGGATCAGGGAAGCGCGAAAACGTGAAGTTTATCAAGCGTCCGAAGCGCGTTGGTCACGGGAAGGTGTAACGATTGTTTCGACCCAAAATCCTGACAGTTGGCTGAACAAACTGAAAAATCTTTTAATCCGCTTGAACCCATCTGAAACTGCGCCTGAATCAATACTAGTATCTCCGAACAGCGAGATATCTAGCTAGTCGAAGCGATCAGAATAAGAATTCAAATCAAACTTCATAGGACTGCCTTTATTCGTCGATTCGTCGCCTCAGATACTCCTAATTAACCGATAAATATAACTTTTGCAGATGACTATTGCGAAGCCTGCCCATAGCCTGATTAACCGTAATCGAATTATGGAATATAACACTGTGAAAAATTATGGAAAACAAACTCAATTTTTGGACTCAAAGATTATCGTGTCGTGTTTCAATAGGCCAAATGCTCCATACGCTTAACTGGGTTACACGCGATTATTCCCACAAATCATCGGTTGAGCAAGAACATGACGAGAGTTGCTCACAATCAGAAAATGTTATTCAACCTCTTAAGCGGCTGCCTTATCTACATTTTGTATTCATCTTGTTATCTGGTTTTGCAGTGGCTGTAATTGGAGTAAAGGTTTTATCAAAACCTATGGTTGCCGCTTTTGATCCGTTTTCTGTATTTACGGATATTTTTCCCGGACAACCTATGAGCACCGTTCAGGCAAGAGGGTTCTTATGCCACAGTATCCTTGATATTTATTATGACCCCGTAGAAAAATACTGCACTTTTATCCCAGCAGCAGGCACTATTTCCGGTATCAATGTAGCCGTTTCCCAAGATGTAATTCGCGCGGTTACCTTCACAATGCGTGAAAACTCACTTAAGGTCGGCGACCTTTTGCTGCTCATGGAAGCTCGCCATATTCATGCGTATTCTCAAACGGTGTTTTTCTTTTCAAATAAGGGAAACGCTATGGCTTTGACCAGTATTGCCTCACATCCTTCCGTATTTCGTCCGGTCTGGAGTGTTTCTTTCACAGATATTGACCAGCTTCAATAAAAGGCACTTAATCGTTCTTAATCTCAGCCAGTAATTCATTCACGACCGCGCTCAATTCCCGACTCTCGCCTCGTGCCCATGCAGCCGTGAACGCTTCAGGATCAAGTTTAGCTTCGAGTTGGTTACGAAAAACTTTCCCAACCCCGTCTGATCGTTCAGACAACTGTTTGTGGATAGTAGCCAGAATTTCCGCAGCCGACTCAAACTGATTCTGATCGGCAAACATCTGCGCAATGTAGAGCAATTCATAACTTACGCGCGATTTATATCCGGCATTCCATTTTACGCGGAGCCCATTCGTGAAATAGAGGCGCGCAATAGGGTAATTTGGCTCCGCAAGTGCAATCCTGCCCTGCAACATGAAATTCATGCCTATGGAGAAAAGATGTCCAAAAGTTTGCGCGAGAACGATCTCTTTCTCAAGCCATTCTTTTGCCTGCCCATAGTCCTCAAGTTCTAATTTGATGAGGCCTAATAGTTGGTATCCACGCAGGAGACCCCAGCGATCCCCCAATTTTTCCAGAACTACCAACCCCTCTTCAACGAACTGGAACGCTGACGCGAAGTCGCGAGTTAAAGTGCTAATCCATCCTGACCAGACTAAGAAATGACCCTCCCAATTTTTGTCACCAATCTCCCGAGCGATACTCAGACCTTCTTGTGAGACCTTCACCCCGATATCCGATTGGTTCAGCACAAAAGCCAAATTTTGGCGGCTGTGCAGAGCCGCAATCAGATCATCTGGGCTATCGTGCCGCCGCATAATGCGAATGGCTTCATCGCAGGTGGCTGCGCTAATTTCCCAGAAGCCAGTGTCGTTATAGAACCAGCCTAACCGTGCTAGTATACGTCCCTGCGCCAATTCTGTTATAGGAGAGAATTGCACCAATTGCAGGCCTTTTTCCGCCTGCTCTAGTAGCTCTATAGCTTCCTGCCCGCGAGTACGCATATCGCAATAGAACCACAGTCCGTGAAGGAACTTCGGCAATTGATCCCATTGCTGCTGATTGACAACATACAGCCACGCGGAACGTACATTCTCGAAATCGGGGTCAATTAGCTCTACTGCTTCCAGTTGGCGGTTGGTGCGGATGTCCTGCTTGCGTTCGGCCATGAAATCAGCGAAGTAGGCGGCATGGTTGGCTTGTATATCATCTTGCTCACCTGATGCTGACAACTTCTCCCCGCCGAACTGCCGCAAAAGTTCGTGGATGTCATGACGATTGTCTGATGACACTTGCAGTAACGCTTTATTGGCTAATTGGCGCAAGCTGCGAACATTCGCACCCGCCACTGCTTGTGCTGCTTGAACCGTAAAGCCGCCCCGGAAGACAGACAACCGCATAAATACCGCTTGTTCGTCAGCGGTCAAGCGCTCCCAAGTCTGGCTAAAAGTGGCGCGAATGCTGCGTTGTCGTTCGGGCACATCCCGCATTTCGGTTTCGAGGATGTCGATGCCTTTTTGGATTTCAGCGGCGATTTGTTCGAGTGACAGCACATCAACCCAACCGGCGGCTAATTCGATGCCGAGTGGCAAACCTTCGGTCAGGCGGCAAATCCGCGCCAGATAATCCAGATCATGTGCTTGCAGTGTGAAATCAGATCGGACGCGGTGAGCGCTTTGCATGAATAATTTCACGGCGTCATATTGCAGTGCATCTTCAGGGGTTTCCCACGTCGGGAATTCGAGTCCGCGCAGGCTGTAAACCGTTTCCCCGCGCAGATTGAGCCGTTCCCGGGAAGTCGTTAACAGGCGTACATTCGGGGCGATCTGGATGAGATCAGCGACCAATTGTGCGCCATCCAAGAGATGTTCGAAGTTATCCAGCACAAGCAGCGTGGAACGGTCGCGCAGAAAATCAATTAACTGTTGGACGGGTGGGTTTTCACCGTGAAAGACGAACCCGATATTCTCGGCAATAGTGGTCACGATGTCCGATGGGGAACTCAAAGGGGCAAGCGGTACAAAAATCACGCCATCGGCATATCGTCCGATTTGGAGACGTGCAGCTTCCAGTGCCAGCCGCGTTTTGCCCATCCCACCCGGCGCGAGAATCGTGATGAGGCGCGTGTTTTCATCGTTGAGCAAATCGGTTAGCTCGACCAGTTCATGCTGCCGCCCGACAAAGGGCGTGGCCTGTGTGGGAAGGTTGTGTTTGCCCTTTACGGTTGAAGAAGGGGCTGCTTTTGCAAATAGGCCAAGGGTTTGGGCGCGTTCCACCGCTTCTTTGCGATTAGCCACCCCCAGCTTGCCGTAGAGTTGGGAGCAGTACCAGCGCACCGTCTGGTCGGCCAGAAAGAGCTTGTTGGCAATTTCTTGATTGGACAGGCCATCAGCAAGAAACGTGAGAATTTCCTGCTCACGCTCACTCAACGCTTCGGGTAATACTTCCGTCATATTAGCTGTCCTCAATCTCTTTCAGCAGCTCGTTCACCACCTCACTTAATTCTCGCTTCTCGCCACGCGCCCACGCCGCCGCGAAACGCTGTGGTTCGAGTTTGGATTCGAGTTTTTCACGTAAAGTTTTAGCGAGCTCATCCGTTTGCCTATATGATAGCGGGTGTTTGTCAATAGCCCCCAGAACTTCTACAGCATAGTCAGGTTCATTTTGATCTGCATATAATTGCGCGATTAAGGTGAGGGGAAGGGGTAAGCCGCCATTTATATCCTGGCATCCTAAAACACTTGAGACTTTTTCTCAAATGCAGGCGAGCGGCGGTGAAATTGTGCTCTACTAGATCGATTCTGCCATACTCTAGGTTAAGATCGCCGGTCGAGAAACGCGCTCCGAAGGCCTCAATAGTCATTTGTGCCTTCTGAGCCAGTGCCTTGCTTGCTCATAATTTCCCGATGAAATTCAATCTTGTACCATAATGCATAGCCAAACCAAACGCGCCAGCGATTTCAACGCCTCTAAGATTGATAAGCCTTCTTGTACGAGTTGAAGCGCCGATTCAACATCGTGATCCCCGATTCTGCATGTCCTAACAAGATTAAGAAATAACCCCTCCCAGTCCTTGTCGCCAATCGAGCGGGCGATGTCGAGTCCTTCCTCGCAGGCGCTCAACGCGACATCCGGCCGATTTTGGATATTCGCATGACCATCACGGCTTTGCAAAGCCAATAGAAGGTCTTCCGGCTGTCGATGCTGCCGCAGGATGCGAATGGATCTGTCCGTGATTACTATGCCCTTTCGATGAACCCTATATCGTCTAAGGCCCAGCCCAAGCGTGATTGTATTCGCCCCAATGCCAGTTCAGTTAAGGAGAAAATGGCGTTGATTGCAGCACTGTTACGGCCTGTTCGAGCAATTCGACGGCTTCTTGCCCGCGTGACCGCACATCGAGGTAAAAACCAGAAACTGTGCATGAACCGGTAATTGATCCCATTCTTGCTCATTTATTAGAATAGCCACGCTACGCGCGCATATTCTCGAAGTCGGGATCAATCAGGAGGAGTGCTTCCAGTTGGCGATCGGTGCGCATGTCCTGCTTGCGTTCCGCCATGAAATCAGCAAAGTAGTCGGCTTGTTTGGCTTGGATGTCATCTTGTTTACCCGATGCTGCCAGCTTCTCCGCGCCAAACTGACGCAGCAGTTCGTGGATGTCGTGGCGACCATCGAGCGATACCTGCACCAGCGCTTTGTTTGCTAATTGGCGGAGGCTACGAACACCCGCACTAGCCACTGCTTGTGCTGCTTGAACTGTAAAGCCGCCCCGGAAAACAGACAACCGCATAAATATCGCTTGTTCGTCAGCGGTTAGTCGCTCCCACGTATAGTCTAAGGTGGCGCGAATGCTCCGTTGGCGCTCTGGTACATCCCGCATTTCGGTTTCGAGGATGTCGATGCCTTTTTGGATTTCAGTGGCGATTTGTTCCAATGACAGCACATCGACCCAACCGGCTGCTAACTCAATACCGAGCGGCAGTCCGGCGGTCAATCGGCAAATCCGCGCCAGAAAATCCAGATCATGCGACTGAAGGGCGAAATCGGCACGGACACGATGGGCGCTTTGCATGAACAGCTTCACGGCATCGTATTGGAGAGCGTCTTCGGGCGTTTCCCACGTCGGGAATTCGAGTCCGCGCAGCGTGTATACGGTTTCACCGCGCAGGTTGAGGCGTTCGCGGGAAGTGGTTAACAGGCGGATATTCGGGGCGCTTTGGATGAGATCTGCGACCAATTGTGCGCCATCCATGAGGTGTTCGAAGTTATCTAGCACAAGCAGCGTGGAACGGTCGCGCAGGAAATCAATCAACTGTTGGGCAGGTGCATTTTCACCATGAAAGATAAAACCGATATTTTCGGCAATAGTGGTCACGATGTCCGATGGGGAACTCAAAGGGGCAAGCGGTACAAAAATCACGCCGTCGGCATAGCGTCCGATTTGGATACGTGCGGCTTCCAGTGCTAAGCGTGTTTTACCCATCCCACCTGGCGCGAGAATCGTAATGAGGCGCGTGTTTTCATCGTTGAGCACATGGGTTAGCTCGACAAGCTCATGCTGCCGCCCGACAAAGGGCGTGGCCTGTGCGGGAAGGTTGTGTTTGCCCTTTACAGTTGAAGAAGGGGCTGCTTTTGCAAATAGGCCAAGGGTTTGGGCGCGTTCCACCGCTTCTTTGCGATTCGCCACCCCCAGCTTGCCGTAGAGTTGGGAGCAGTACCAGCGCACCGTCTGGTCGGCCAGAAAGAGCTTGTTGGCAATTTCCTGATTGGACAGGCCATCAGCAAGAAATGTGAGAATTTCTTGCTCACGTTCACTCAACGCTTCGGGTAACAAGTCGGACATGCTAACTATCCCCAAGTTCCGCCAGCAATTCAGCTACCACTGCGCTCAATTCTCGCTTCTCGCCACGCGCCCACGCCGCCGCGAAACGCTCTGGTTCGAGTTTGGCCTTTAGCTCATCGTGCAATGCTGACCAAATTTCATCAGTGTCCAAATACGACAGGGAATGCTTGTCAAGGATAGCTAAGATTTCTGCCGCTTTGTCAACCTCATTCTGATTGGCAAACAGCCGAGCGATATGAACCAAAGGCAAGGCTAACGTCAGGCTTTTGTAGGCTCCCCAAAAGATTTGCAACGCCTTTCGTAGATGCAAGCGTGCAACAGAGTAGTTTTTCTGACAGTATGCTATTCTGCCTAGATTCGTGTTGTGAAATCCAATGCTATGAGCATGTCCAAAGGCTTCTGCCTGTATTAAGGCTTGCTGATTCCAATATTTTGCCGCCACATAGTCACCTTGAGCTTCTTTGCTGTATCCCATTAGAAGTTGTGCGCCCATACGCCCATAGTGTGTTCCCATGTCTTGAAAGATGGCTAATGCCCCTTCAGCGCAGGGCAATATCGATACATGATCATCTAGAAGATGATGCATTAGCCCTAACCAGATTAAGAGATGACCCTCCCAATATTTGTTGCCAATAGACTTGGCAATGCGAAGACCTTCTTGAGAGCCGTTGAATAAAATATCCCTTTGTCCTAGATAGGTTGTTACTAATCCGTAACTAAATAGCGCAGTTATGAGGTCTTCTGAAGGGTCGTACTGGCGCAAAATATGAAGGGCTTGGTCGCAGGTGTTTAAAGCTTTTTCACGGAGTCCCGTGTCATTATAAAACCAACCTAATCTTGCCTGCACCTGTGCTTGTGCGAATTCACTTCTGGAGGTAGCTGGGGCCGATTGCAGCATTCTTACAGCCTGTTCAAATAGTCTCACCCCATCCTGACCGCGTGTTCGCAAATCAAGGTAAAACCATAAACTGTGCAAAAATTTTGATAGTTGATCCCATTGCTGTTGGTTCACCACATGCAGCCATGCCGAGCGCACATTCTCAAATTCAGGATCGATCAATTCCAATGCTTCAAGCTGGCGGTTAGTGCAAATGTCCTGCTTGCGTTCTACCATGAAATCCGCGAAGTAGGCAGCGTGTCTGGCTTGTATTTCGGCCTGCTCATTGGATGAAGCTAATTTCTCCGCACCGAATTGACGCAGTAGTTCGTGGATGTCGTGGCGACCGTCAGGCGACACCTGTAGCAGTGCTTTGTTCACCAACTGCTTCAAGCTGCGAACACTCGCACCCGCCACTGCTCTCCCTGCTGCAACTGTGAATCCACCCCGGAATTCAGATAAACGCATAAACACGGTTTGTTCATCAGTGGTCAATCGCTCCCACGTGCGCTCAAAAGTTGCGCGAATACTGCGCTGGCGTTCCGGCACATCGCGCATTTCAGTTTCTAGGATGTCGATGCCTTTTTGGATTTCAGCCGCGATTTGTTCGAGTGACAGCACATCTACCCAACCCGCCGCTAGTTCGATGCCTAATGGCAGTCCGGCGGTCAGGCGGCAGATACGCGCCAGATAATCTAGATGGTGCGCTTGAAGTGTGAAATCGGCACGGACACGATGGGCGCTCTGCATGAAGAGCTTCACGGCGTCATATTGCAAAGCGTCTGCGGGCGTTTCCCACGTCGGGAATTCGAGACCACGCAGTGTATAAACGGTTTCGCCACGTAGGTTAAGCCGCTCGCGGGAGGTCGTTATAAGGCGTACATTCGGAACGATCTGTATGAGATCAGCAACCAATTGTGCGCCATCCATGAGATGTTCGAAGTTATCCAGCACCAGCAGGATGGAACAGTCGCGTAGGAAATCTGTTAATTGCTGAGTAGGTGGATTTTCACCGTGAAAGATGAAGCCAATATTTTCGGCAATTGTGGTCACAATGTCGCTGGCATTCCCTAAAGGCGCAAGGGGTACAAATACCACACCATCGGCAAAACGTCCGATTTGGAGGCGTGCGGCCTCGAGTGCCAGCCGCGTTTTGCCCATACCGCCCGGCGCAAGGATGGTGACGAGGCGTGAGTTGTCATCCTTGAGTAAGGTGGTGAGTTCCACCAATTCATTTTCACGTCCCACAAAGGGCGTGGCCTGTGCGGGAAGGTTGTGTTTGCCCTGTATAGTTGAAGAGGACGATGCTTTTGCAAATAGGCCAAGGGCTTGGGCGCGTTCCACCGCTTCTTTGCGATTAGCCACCCCCAGCTTGCCGTAGAGTTGGGAGCAGTACCAGCGCACCGTCTGGTCGGCCAGAAAGAGCTTGTTGGCAATTTCCTGATTGGACAGACCATCAGCAAGAAATGTGAGAATTTCCTGCTCACGCTCACTCAACGCTTCGGGTAGTGCGTCCACCATACACAATCCTTATCCGCATTATTCAGGGGTACGATGTGAGTGCGATGTGATGTTAGTTGAGCATAAAATTGTAGACGTGAAAACGATGCGGTGCAAAAGATCGAACAAAAATTCTATCACGCTTTTTGCTATTTTGATCGTTCGAGTTTGGTTTGTTCTTCCAAACGCAGTCTTCACAAATTGGGGTCAGGAAAGGTCAATTTACCTGCTAGCACCTGCATAACAGGTCACAATCGTAATGTTGTTTTGTAATAATCACCTGTTATTGCCTGTTTATCAGGTCATGCTTCAAACATTGTCAAACATTTTCTAGTCATCTTGTCCGGTGACGATCAAACTTGAAGTCCTATAGAGTCAATATGGACAAAAACATGGAAAACAAACGTAGAAGGAATTGGATATGGATTACAGTCAACAGATGTTAGCCCGAGTCGAACACAACCTGATGGTTAAATCGCTTCCCTCGGTTTATGAAAATGTGAACAACAAGCAGCCGTCACGCCGCCCACTTGGCTGGATACGAGCCATGTTCCTGACGGTACTGCATCTGGTCGCAAAATAACGATCTGGATTGATTTATCCGGCAAAAGTCTGCCGCAGGTTTCGCCGCCGCAAAATAATCCAGATGACTACCGGCGCACCAATCAAGGCTGTAACCGCATTCAACGGCAGCACGATCTGGTTGCCCGGTAGCTGTGCAATCAGATCCGCCACCAATGCCAGTGTACCGCCCAGCATCACCGTCGCCGGAATCAGCAGCTTATGATCGGATGTCCCCAATATGGCACGGCACAGATGTGGTACCGCCAACCCCAAAAAGCCAATTGGTCCACAAAACGCGGTCACCGTACCCGCCAACAACGCCGTACTGGTGATGATCGCCAATCGCCCCCGCCGCACGTTCATCCCCATGCTGCGTGCATAACCTTCACCCAACAGCAGCGCATTCAACGGCTTGCTCAGCAGAAACGCGCTCACCAACCCCACTAAAATCACCGGAATAAAGATCGGCATCTGGCTCCACGTCACACCGCCGAAACTGCCAAACGTCCAACTCATATAAGCCTTGATACGTTCAGTCAGGCTAAAATAGAGCAGCAGGGTAACAACCGCACTCGTCGCATAGCCAAACATCAGGCCAAGAATCAGCAGCGTCATCACACTTTGTACACGTGGCGCAACGCTCACCACCAGAAATAGGGTAATTGCTGCCCCGATAAAGGCCGCTGCCGTCAATCCGAAATCTCCGGTTAAGCCTAACCCCGCCAGCAGCAGCGATCCCGTTGTTCCGACCCCCAATACCACCAGCGCCACACCCAAACTCGCCCCCGAACTTACGCCCAATACAAACGGATCAGCCAACGGATTACGGAATAAGGTTTGCATCTGCAAGCCGCTGACACCCAACGCCGCACCCGCCAGCAGTGCCGTCAGTGCTTTCGGCAGCCGGAAATCCAGCACAATCGTGGCCCATGTTGCCCTCGCTGGCTGCCCACCTGTCATAATTTTGAGGATGTCCGCCAATGGAATGGTGACTGAACCCATCACCAGACTCAGGATAAACGCACCCACCAGCAGTCCCGCTAAGACCAGCAGCCATCCCCGCCGCACCTGTATTCGCATCCGCAGCGCTGTTAATGTCTGTGTATTGTTTGGCATCTGCGCTGTTGTCGCAGGTTGTGTCGTTTCCATAGATCCTCTGATCCGTCGTAGGGAAGGTCTTTGACCCTCCCACGAATTGGCGTTACTTCGTCAACTGTGTGTAGAAATACAGCTTATAATCCGGCAGCAAATCGGGGTGGAAAATCTTGACCAGATCGCTCAGGATCACATCAGGATTCGCATAGCCAGCTTCATAGTAATCGCTGCCGCCGTTGGCGTTCATGCGTGCATTATTGGTGTAAATCTGCCCGCTCTTAAAGGCCGCGAATTGGTTCAGCCGTTCGTCCGCTGCCAGCACATCGGCTTGTGTGGTTGGGAAAACATTAACCCAATAGTCCGCATCGGCTGCTTTGTCCAGGACTTCTTCAAGACTCAGGGCAATGCTGCCACTGGTCGTATCATCTGCCCACAGATATTTCGCACCCGCATCGCGCAGAAAAGTGGCTACGTTGTTTTCGCCACCCGGCATATACCATGTGCCGCTGTAAGGCGTATTGACGAACACGGTCGGTTGCGTTACAGCGCCTTTTGCCAGTGTCGCAACCTTCTCATAACGATCATTTACGTCGGTAAACGTCTTTTGGGCAATGCCCTCGGTGTTGAAGAACAGGCTGATAAATTTGCCCCATTCCGCCACACCCAGGGGTGTTTGGTCGAGGAAATCCGCGTCGATCACCACTGGCAAACCGGCTTGCAGCATGGCCGGATAAGCCTTGTCCTCGTCGCTGAAACGCTGGGACAGCACCAATTCCGGTTTGAGGTCGATCAACTTTTCGATGTTGATGTCCGTGCCGCCTCCACCACCGCCAACTTCGGCAATCTTGCCGTTTTTCACACCCGTTACAACGACGTCATTATTGGTGTACAGGGCCGTATCCACCGCCACCACTTTATCCAATAGGTTTTGTGAGGTTAGATGGGGCAGAAACGAAGTAGAGAGTGAAACCACGCTCTTGACCGGCACATCAATTTTAGTCTCGCCAGCTTTGAGTTCCGGCGCAGGAGTTCCACACTGCACCAGCACATAGACCAACGCATCTTTGGCACCCTGCCACGGAGTAGTTACTGTCACCACTTTATAATTGCTGTGGTACTCCAAAGTGAAGCCCGACGCGGCATCGACGGTGACTTTTTCGGGGAAATAATCGGTTTTGTCGTCAAAGGTTTTGACACATTCGGTCGTCAGATTGGCAGCCGGTGCCTGTGCCGCTGCCGGTAACACGACCCCAACGACCGTTAGTAAGGACAATAGAATCAACAATAAGCGGGACTTCATGAGCGCTCCTCCTCGAAGCATAAAAAGAATGATGCTCGAGTGCCGCGCTTCGGGTTGAGGAGAATAGGGTTGGAGATTGAATCGCCCGTGACCGTTAAGTCTTTTAGGAATAAAAAACCCGCTGGTCAGCGGGGAGCATGTGTGAAGACAGTTCATGCCCGACCCCCCTTTGCCTCGAAGGTGGTACTCGAGTGAGGGACGAAGGCGGGTAATCGGGCTTGGTCGTGGTCAGCCTATCGACTAACGACTTCCATACCGTTGCGGGACAGCGCTGGACTTGAACCAGCTTCCCCCAGTTATGCGCCGCGCATCCGGGCGGTGGGCGCACCTTCATCCAGTGAATACTGTTTGTAAGATAGCACCCACCCGGGCGATTGTCAATGTGGCCGGGGTCGCCATTCTGGAGAATCAATAGCCATCGAGTTTGGAAACAAGAGTCGTGTTTCACCATTGATAATGTCTAATATATAAAGATTGGTCTTGTAGGACTGTGTTGCAAAATACATAACGAACTGTCCATCAGGTGACCAGTTTTCTAGTGAATAGATGAGGTTGGATGTCGAGAAAGTTTGTGTGCTGCCGGTTTCTACTTGAAGGATGTCAATTTCAGATTGTCCGGCTGCATATACCAATCGTTTGCTATCTGTTGACCAAATGGGGCCCGCAAGATAAGGTTGCTTGCCGACCAGCTCATAGTTGGCTACACACTGCTCAATCAAATCGGGACAACGCAAATGGGCAATTATCATGTTAAATTGTCGGTTGAAATATGACTTGAAGACGAAACTGTGTCCGTCCAGAGACCAGGTAGGACGGTCATAAAACTGGTAATTGCGTAAGAGGTCAAGTTCAGCAAATGAACATGCTTGTGATTGATCGAAGCAGTTTATATTCAGCGCGTACAGACGCGGTGTGCTATCTTCAGCTGTACCAAGATAAACGATTGTTTGACTATCCGGTAACCACATTCCTGATCCCATTGTTCGCGGGAGAATATTCAATTGTCCGGTCACAACATTGATGATCGCGCTGTGTTCGATACCTTCAATCGTCGCCGAGAATAAGATCCATCGACTGTCAGGCGACCAAACAAAGTCATCCTTAAATCGTGTAACCGTTACTGCGAGCGGGTGAGCGTAATGTCCCAGTGCGTCAATAATATAAGGCTGGAACATGCCATCGATTAATGAAAGATATACAATGTGCTGCCCATCCGGTGACCATTTAGGCAGCGCATTGACTCCGTAGCCGTTGGTGAGTCGCTGCTCGATATTCCGAACAGTATCCCTCAAGAACAGGTTCGCTATACGCTGGTTATTATTATCAAATGCTTTTGTATATACCATCTGATCGTGAACAGGCAGGAGATACCCTACCCCGATTGCAAGGGCGATCAGCGCATCGGCCAGCAGCCATACGACAATTAAGGGACGTAATAAGTATTTAGGCATTAACGGGGGATGGGACGCCATGTGGGAAATTCGGATGTGAACTGATCGGGTAGTAGAGAATGCCACTCGCCGCTCGTGACATCCATCAAATAACTGTTCCCCATTCCACCCTGTTCGGATAAAAAGGCCACGAATCGCCCATCAGGCGACCAATCTTTGAGAAAGGGAACGATTCCTGGCAGCGTTATCGATCGTGTTTTCCCGGATTCGATCTCGTAAAAATTTAATTGATAATGACCGGATACATACGCCAACTGCTTGCCATCAGGTGACCAAATCGGGCTGGAATCAAGCAGCGGTGAATCAGCAACAACTTGAATGCTATCGACACAATTGGCCGTTAACGCTGAACAACGCAGCCGGGCGATAGCGATTTGTGTTTTATCATCCTCATATTTGCTGAAGGCGAAGAACTTGCCGTCGGGCGACCATTCCGGTTCCGAGTAGACGCCCTCATTCGGTAAAAGATCGAGTTCGGCAAACTGGCATGACTCCAGTTCTGATAAACAGGCGATGTTCAAACCAAAGAGATGGGCGAGGCCATCCTCACTGTTCGCCAGATAGTAGATGGATTGGCTGTCCGGCGACCATTGAATGCCGCCAGCCACGTATTTGGGGATCGTATAGCTCTGTTCGGTCGCAACGTTGAGCAGGACGGTTTTATAGACGCCTTGTGTGCTGCCCGACATCAAAATCCATTTGCCGTCAGGTGACCAACGCGGTGACGAATCGACATTGGCAAATTCAAGCGATAGTCGCTGCTTATTGCGCCCCAGCGCATCGATAAGATATAGGTGAAATAAATCATCGGAATCAAATGCGAGATAGGCAATTTCTTGGCCGTCTGGTGACCAATCCGGCAGCGCATGGACGCCCTGTTCACGATTCAGTGGGTGCTCAATGTTCCGGTTGGTATCCCTCAGGAAAATGCTCACTGTGCGCGTATCGTCGCCCTCAAGCGGCTTGCTATAAATCATCTGACCGCTAAGCGGCAGCATATAACCGATGCCGACGGCAGCTCCAATTAGTGTAGCAAGCATCAACCAAATGAAAATCAGTAGACGGATTAAACGAGAAGTAATTTACGCGCTGTCCTTTGCCAATCCGAACGCGTCACGAATAGCGGCGCGTTGCAAGCGGTGGAAAGCCTGTGCCAAGTTTTCAGGCGTATAGGGTCGGCGCTTTTCAAGCCACCATTGGAGGAGTGCCATATGTGCACCTGCTAGATAGTTAGCAAGTACCTCGAAAGGAATAGCACTTTCAGTCTCGTCAAACACCTTGAGTAGATTGAACTCGATGGCTCCTGCATTGCGATCACGCAGCATATTCCGCAGAATCATCAAATTGCCCCGGCCTTGAAAGATGGGTTGCAACCGTGATCGCACCTCACCCAGATGTTGATAAGCTGAAATCATTTCGGCGGGTGCTTCTGTCGCGAGCAGTTGTTCACGGGTCAGAGGATAATGCGTTCCCAAATGAAATTCGCTGACAATGACCTCGTGGCAGCTAAAGAATAAATGGTCTTTGTCGCGGTAGTGCTGATAGAATGTCGTGCGTCCGATATTGGCATGGTCCACAACTTCTTGAACGGTAATCCCGTCATAATCCCGTTCGCGCATCAGTTCGATCAGCGTCTGTTGCAATAACGCACGTGTACGTTGTACCCGTCGGTCAGCCTTTGCCATGAAGTGTCCTCAAATTTCAACCATACTCTACCATCGATACGCAAAGCGTCGAGGGCGAGGTTTCGGAACAGTTTGCTTCCTGTGTTCATAAACGAACAAAACACCTATCTTGATTATTGAAGTACCTCCCCGTAAGGCCGTAGGCTAGGCATGAAACACATCAAATTATACGGAGAGAAATAACCATGTCGCAATCGCATTCCGAACCGCACAATAGATCAACCGACACCGCACCCGGCATACCGCGTTGGGTAAAAGTGTCCGGTGTGGTGGTTGTTGTGTTGATCATATTGTTCGCCATTTTGCATCTCAGCGGCGCTCATGGCCCTACCAGCCATATGGTATCAGGCGAGCAAAATATGACGATGGCCGGTGGCAGCCCAACACCATGATCATGAACCCTCGCTTACGTAAGTTGATGCTCACAACACATATTACGATTTCGGTTGGCTGGATTGGTGCCGTTTCCGCCTATCTAGCCTTAGTTGTCGCTGCCATGACCAATCCGGATGTGCCAACTTTACGGGCCGTTTGGATTGCGATGAAGTTGGTGGGGTGGCTGGCGCTTGTCCCCTTGAGTTTGGCTTCACTATTGACTGGAATTGTGATGTCGCTTGGAACCAAGTGGGGATTATTCCGGCATTATTGGGTGTTATTCTCGTTAGTGCTCACACTTTTTGCCAACATCATCTTGTTACAGCATATGCAGACGGTGACTGTCTTAGCGAGTTTGGCGGCTGAAATGAGCACGTTTGATATCGCTCCGCTTCGCGAGTCGCTGGGAGGCGAACTTTTTCATGCTGGTGTAGGCTTGCTGTTGCTCATCATCGTCCAAGTGATGAATGTCTATAAACCGCGCGGCATGACGGCTTACGGTTGGCGTCAGCAACAGGCATAACGAAATTCATCGTCGCTTCAAGCGGCATGGAAACGCATCTCAACTCCAAAGCATCGCCGTAGGGAATGGTCTCAGACCATTCCTCTCCATGTTTTTATACGCGATGAGCAAAGACCCCAATGATTTATTCTCAGGCTTGCCGCTTGTAAATTGAAACTATTATTTTTGCGGTTTACTTTCCGTTTGTGCCACTAACCATTTGCCAACTGGGTTATTCATGATGCTCTCTTAAAACCGTTAACGCCGACCCGGGCAAAAAGTTACCAAATGTTCTTCCAAATGGTAACCCATTCCCTCCCTACATCGAATATCATACTTATAGAACTTGCCTTGCTCCATCGCTATGGGGAAAGGATTGGAGATAGGGGGCTAGGCATCTTAACAACGCACATGTAGAGTGTGGCAGTGACAACCGATGTGGCATTTCTGCCGCCGCCAATGCCATCACGAAATTCCGGCTACCTTCAGGTGACCTTATTCAACTCCACAGCGGCAACAGCACTTCTTTTTCCACTGCTGACGACGACATAAAATGCACAGTGAAAATCAAGAGTATGAAGAAATTTGTGAATCAAGAATCCCTATTCTTCGTTGTGACGATGAACTGTGCCGCAGCAAAATCTGCCGCCGTCACCACCGCCAAACCGTGAAGGAAATAGTCCGCTTATATTTAACCTGCTTTATCCAGTCGGTTACGAAGTTGTGGTAAGGTGCTGTCAACCTCATTTAGGAAGTCGAGCGCCTCATCCATCGTATTGAACATACGGAGACGTGTCTTAAAGAAATTAGATGTCACCGCAACCACAAACTTTTGGAAAGGATTTGCCATACCCACCATAATCAGCCAGCCCATTTTAGGGTGTTTGGGCCAATGCTGTTGTGCCAGCGCTTTGCTAGAAGGCGACCCGATACCGTTTCGATGATCAACCACCATGTGGATCAATGGCGCGGTGCATTGATCCAAATAATCAGTAATCGGTTGATCATTATCGAACATATCTTGATCACTAACGACACCCTGATTGAACGTTAGGATTACACGATTTTCAAGAAGCCAACTTACTTGACTTGACATTGTCTCTACTCCTGAAGAATTCCTAAAATTAATTATAAGGCAATTGCTCAGAGTGTTAATTAAGATTGACATTATCAAGCCCGTCTTTGCTTAAAATCGTATTTTCTTAACTTTCTGTGTCTCCGTTGTTAATGAGTTTTGCTTTACTGGTGGTATCAATTTGTCCATCAGACACTTCCCAGATCGTCGCCCGATCAACGAACGACGATGGGAAAACATCCATATCGGTCGTGGTCAATACGGTTTGTGTCGCTCCGTTAATGCGTTCGAGCAAGTAGGCTCGCCGGTGAGCATCTAACTCGGCCACGACCTCATCCAATAAGAGTATCGGCCACTCACCAATCCGGTCGCGCATCCACGTCAGTTCGGCCAGCTTGAGCGCCATCACGGCGGTTCGGGCTTGTCCACGACTGCCGTACAAGCCGGCATCACGTCCGTTGATGTTGAGGCGCAGTTCATCGCGATGTGGTCCGCACAAGGTCATGCCCCGGTCAATCGACTCGGTTTGTTCTTTGACAAGCTGTTCAGCGAATTGAGGCGCAATTTGCTCGGCGCTGAGGTCACGGTGCAGGTCGAGGCCAAACATATCGAAAGACATTTGTCCATCGCCTTCGGCTGTCGGGAGAAAGTTCGGCTGGTAGCGCAGAGTCAGTGTCTCGCGTTTGCCCGTCAAATCAAGATGGGCTTGTTGGGCACTCATCTCCAGTTCCCGTAAGAAGCGCTGGCGGTTGGCTATGATGATACTGCCTGCGTTTACCAGTTGGTCGTTCCAATAGGGGAGTTCATCGGGGCTGGCATGTCCATCGCTGATGCGCTTGAGCAGGGCATTGCGCTGTGGCAGGGCTTTCTCGTAGACGGTTAGTGCTTGCACATAATCGCGGTCGACCTGTGCCAGCGTGTTATCCATAAACTGTCGGCGTTCGGATGGGCTCCCTTCAATCAATGAGAGGTCTTGCGGGAGAAAAAGCACAACTGCCAGCAAGCCAACCAGGTCCATGACGCGTTTTTCCACACCGTTGATACGGATGGTTTTCTTGAATCGCTGACTGCCATCGGGTGCGCGATCCAGTACCAGTGCCATCTCGACTCGGTTAAAGCTGCCTCCACGTCCCTCGACCTCGGCTGCCAAACGTGCATAGGGCAAGGGTTCATCCTCGGCGCGCCAGTTGATCAACTGCCGATCGCTGGTGGCGTGGGGCGAGTGTGAAGCCGCCAGATAATAAATGGCTTCGAGCAAACTGGTTTTACCCTGCGCGTTGGCCCCGTGTAACACAATCGGGCGGTTAACGGGCAGGCTGAGTTCCAGCCGTGCGTAATTGCGGAAGTTTGTGAGCGAAAGATGTTCAACGTGCATAGCGTACCGTAATCTGTAGCGACACGGCTGTTGTGTCTGTCTAAAAATAGGGCTAAACGAACATTACTGAGTCAACTGGTAACGCGTTTTTATCGGCTGCCTCATACGAAAGTGAAGTCTCAAAATAGGGGAGAAGATTGGAGGCAGAAATCAGTCTTAAGCTACATGAATTATACCCTAAACCATGCTAATTTTTTAGTGGAATTACGTGTATAGTCACTAAGTCAAAATAGGTCTATACTGAGTCGCAGGTGTTGCTTCTCGAATACTGTTTTTAGAAAGGCCAAAACATATGTTTCGCCGAGGTAATCGTATTCAAAATGGCGTGGAATTAACCCGTCAAAGTTGGGCCGCGCTGCGTGCCAACCCGCAGCTGCTCGTATTCCCTGTCATCTCGCTCATTGGCATGATTATCGTCACCATTCTGTTCTTCATTCCCGTCTCGGCCACAGGTATTTTTAGCGCCCTCAGTGAACAAAACGGTCGCAGTTCCAATGTCAGCAGTACGATGTTCACCATCGTCATGTTCCTGTATTATTTTGTAACCTATACGGTGATCATCTTCTCGAATACCGCTCTGGTCGGCGCGGCTCTGAAATTGGCACGCGGGGAAACAGCCACCGTTCAGGATGGTATCAATATTGCTTTGTCACGCATGAGCAAAATTTTCGTTTATGCGCTGATCTCTGCGACGATTGGTATGCTGGCGCGCGCGATTCGTGATTCAGGCCGCAATTCTCGAAATCCGGTCGGCATGATTATTTCTGCCATCATTGCTGGCATCATCCAGGGGTCGTGGAATCTGGTGGTGTTCTTCGCCATTCCGGTGTTGGTGGTGGAGGATCTTGGCGTGATGGACTCGCTCAAGCGCAGCCTTGGGTTGTTCAAGCAAACATGGGGCGAACAATTCACTGGCAGTTTTGCGATTAGCGCTGTAGGCTGTCTTGCGACCCTGGGATTGATGGTGGTGGGCTTTGTGCTGATTACGCTGGCTGTGGCGACTCAGTCTATTGCCCTAATCGTCATTACCGTCGCTGTGGTTGTTTTGGCCTTCATACTTTTGAGCCTGATTAGCGGTGCTCTAAATGGTGTCTTCCAAGCGTCACTCTACCAATTTGCCACAACTGGCGACGCTGGTAAGTTGATCGATACTAAACTGGCGCGCGATGCCTTTGCTCCGTCTGTTAATTAATCAGTCATGCTGTGCTGGGACTAAGCATGATGATTGACTAAAAAATCTGATGAAAACAAAAAGGGCAAACCGCGAGGAAGTTGCCCTTTTTGTATCCCGTAATTACAGGTTTATTCGCCTAGACGCGGTGGCAGGCCACCCAATGTCCCGGTTCGACCTCTTCCAATACCGGATCGGGTTCTTCATGGCATAGGCCGAATTCGACAGGGCAGCGTGTGTTGAAGTTGCAGCCGCGTGGCGGATTGGCCGGACTGGGTACGTCACCACCCAGAATGAAACGCTGGCGCTTGGCTTCAACCAAAGGATCAGGCACAGGTACAGCCGACAGCAGTGCCTGTGTATAGGGATGCAGCGGGTTGTCATACAACTCATCGGTTGTTGCCAATTCCACAATCTTGCCCAAATACATAACGGCAACACGGTCGCAGATATGACGCACCATGCTCAAGTCATGGGCGATGAACAGATAGGTCAAGTTCAGTTCGTCCTGCAAATCTTCCAACAGGTTGACGACCTGCGCTTGAATGGACACATCCAGCGCCGAAATTGGTTCGTCAGCCACGATGAAGCTCGGTTTGAGCGCCAATGCGCGGGCAATACCAATACGCTGACGCTGACCACCCGAGAACTCGTGAGGATAGCGGTTGACGTAATAGGGGTTCAAACCTACACGTTCCAGCAGCGCTTCCACATATTCCTGTTCTTCTTTTTTGTTGGGGATGATGTTGTGGATACGCAGCGGTTCAGAGACGATGCGCCCTACTGACATACGCGGATTGAGCGAGGCAAACGGATCCTGGAAAATCATCTGCATACGACGACGCATCTTACGCAGTTCTTCGGCTGGCAGGGTGCTCAGTTCTTTACCCTCGAACACCACCGAACCGGAAGTTGGCTTATACAACTGAAGAACGGTGCGGCCTGTGGTACTTTTACCGCAGCCGGACTCGCCTACGACACCGAGTGTTTCACCACGATAGACATCAAAGCTGACGTCATCGACCGCTTTGACGGCTCCAACCTGACGTTGGAAAATGATTCCCGATGTGATGGGAAAGTGCTTCTTGAGATTCTTGACGCTGAGTAATACCTCACGGCTGTCACTAGCGGACTTCGTTTGTGTTTGCGCGAATGTACTAACCATGAGCAGCGACTCCTTGCGGTATAGCGGTGCGAACATCAACCCAGCAGGCTTTCAAATGATCGGATGTGCTTTCGAGACCGGGTTCCAAAGGTGGCATTTCCTCTGTGCAGCGGTCAATGCGGTAAGTGCAGCGTGCCGCAAAGGGGCAGCCCTTGGGTTCTTTACGCATGTCAGGCGGTGAGCCTTCGATCTGGGTAAGTCTTTCACCGCCAGAGCGCTTGTCATGTCGCGGCAGGGATTTGAGCAAGCCGAGTGTATAGGGATGACGCGTATCTTTAAATACTTCTTTGGATGGACCACGCTCGACGATGCGGCCACCGTACATAACCTGTACTGTGTCGGCCAAACCAGCTACGATGCCCAGGTCATGTGTAATCCAGATCATTGCCATACCGATTTCGTCGCGCAGACGGCGTACCAGATCAAGGATTTGTGCCTGAATGGTCACATCAAGCGCGGTAGTGGGTTCGTCAGCGATCAGCAACTTGGGGTTGCAGGATAAGGCCATTGCGATCATGGCACGCTGGCGCATACCGCCCGAAAACTGATGCGGATAGTTATTCAGACGCTTGGCCGCATCCGGAATACCAACCATCGTCAGTAAGCTGGCAGCACGCTCATTGGCTTCTTTGTCACTCATGCCGAGGTGCAGCTTGAGCGCCTCGGTAATCTGCGTACCGATAGTGAGGACGGGGTTGAGTGAGGTCATGGGGTCCTGAAAGACCATTGCGATTTCCGCACCGCGTACCGCACGCATTTCTTCGTTGGTGAGTTTCAACAGGTCGCGCCCGCGAAACAACACCTCTCCACTTTCAATTCTGCCGGGTGGGCTGGGAATCAACCCCATAATCGACAAAACGTGGACGCTCTTGCCGCTGCCTGATTCGCCTACAACGCCCAGTGTTTCGCCTTCATGGAGTTTATACGATACGCCGTTGACAGCGTATACGATGCCCTCCTGAGTATGAAATCGTGTGACGAGGTTTTTAACCTCCATCATGACGGGTTGTGCCAAAGTCTAGCCCTCCTGCAATTACAACCAGTAAAGGTTTTTTACATATAACGAATGGCTTATTATTCTTCCGCAAGTCTTACGAAAATGCAAAATTTCTAACCGCCAATGGTTTGCTCGCGCAATTGTTACTTTTAACCAAAGCAAAAAGTTCAGAATCAAAAGGGCGGAAAACACTCCGCCCTTTGAATATACACGGGAAGATGACCGTTTTGTAGTCTGTGAGCTGTTTATTGTACAGCTACCTGCGGCGCGGCATTCAACATGCCTGTCAATAAACGCTCCATAGCCATTGTGTGGCTGCAAACACCGCGACTCTTGAAGAAATCGCAATCACAGTGCCACTTTTGCTCGTTAAAGCCGAAGTGATGCTCACTATTTTCACCATGAAAGACGGCTTCAAAGTTCAGAAATTGGATACGATCCTTTTCGTGGACATAGCGGTTGGCTTTTTCCACATCGCTAACAACATTTTGACCGGGTGCGTAGGGCAGCGGGTCGCGCTTGAGCATGGGTTTGAAGAGTTTTTCCAGGGCCATGACATGCGGGCATATATGCTGCGAATGAAATCCGGCACAGGTACACGACCAGCCGTGTTCACCTAAAGTGATGGCATAGTCACTATTGCTCCCCCTGAAGTGGGCGTTAAAGGCTTTGAAGGTGATACGCTCAGGTTCTTCGGCGTAGCGTCGAGCTTTTTCAATCTTACCAATCATTCCGTAATCCATAGCTGTCTCCTCTTAATTTAAGCTAGACTAACTTGAGGATAAATAAAAAGCGCGCAAGTCGGTGGGAACCGAAGAGCGCGCTGTGCGTCCAAAAGGATTAAAGACTCAATTATTGGCTCTGAAACACTCATAGGCTGAAAACCTCTGTCTTTTTTGCCAATATTATGTAGAGTTTAAGCTACATCAAGGGTATTGTCAATTAATCTGACAAGCCTTAACAGGAATGCTGACAAAAGTGAGGAAAAATGGGTGCAGAAGATCATCGTCAAAGGGCAGGTAAGGGACCGGTAACCGTAGCAATTGTCACAGTCAGTGACACCCGTACCCCTGAATCAGATCAGAATCGCCAGTATATTGAAAAGCGGATGGCTGAACTTAATCACCAGGTGGCAGCCTATCGGCTGATTAAAGATGAGCCAGACCAAGTTGCGGCGGTTATCCAAGAATTGACGTCTATGCCAGAGGTGCAACTTATATTGTTCAACGGTGGCACAGGTATTAGCCCGCGTGACACGACTTACGATGTGGTAAGCAAATATTTGGAAAAGTCGCTACCGGGTTTCGGTGAACTTTTTCGGATGTTGAGCTTCCAAGAAGTTGGGGCAGCCGCCATGTTCAGCCGCGCCACCGCAGGGGTTTATCACAATAAGCTGATCTTTTCGATGCCGGGAAGTCCGAACGCCGTGCAGGTCGCGCTGGAGAAATTGATCATTCCTGAGATCAATCATCTGGCGTGGGAGATTGCGCGGAAAGGGTAATCACGACTGATACAGCCATTTGGGGCTGTGGAGGACGCACGCGTCCTCCCTGTCATTGGATACGGTTATTTTTTCTCGGCAATGTAGAATTCGCGGTCCGTCACGTTGCCCATTTTGTTGGCTTCCTGGAACTTTGGTGACCGGAAAAACTCCATGGCTTTGCCGAGGTCATCGACCATGAAATGTACCATAGCGGCATTGGGGTTATCCGTTTCCTGATAGATGCGCCAGCCGGTGATACCGAACCCGCCCATGTCGGGAGAAGCGTAGTCGAACGCCTTGCGCCAACCGTCAAAGTTGGGTGAAACGACTCGAACCATTAGGTGCTGCATAGTGTTATCCTTTCATCGAATTATCCGTTACTCCCCTATTGGAAGTATAGAGTGATTTGCAAAAAGGAATAGCTGCTCGCGTCCTGACTAATGGCCGACACGCTCCTGCATGTTCATGATGATATTGGTGGCTGGAAAGTGATCAGCCGTATTCGATTGAAGCTATGGCGGCTATGACACAGGAGTTGATCCTACGGGGTGTCATGGGTGTCGTTGGGGGAAAGCATTTTTAACACAAAGGCGCGAATAATGCTGAGTTAATTATTAAGGCAGCATCACCAGCCTTTATCCAAAAAGCTTCTGACGAGCGGATGTCCGAAGCGGCCAATGTTGGTCGCGACGAGCCAGGCCGTTTGCTGGCTTGGATTTAACATGTTTACTTTGATGTCCATTTTGGCGAGATTTGGCTCGATGACTGCCACCGGATTGTCGAGATAACCAATACCATAATTTTGGATAATGGTGTTGTTCTGTGTACGGTAGACCATCGGCGGCAGCACGGCGACAATAGCATAGGTCTGATTTTGAAAGAGGATGGCGGATTTATTGCGGGGTACATGGGTACGCAGGCGACCAAGCTCTGCCCCGAGATAGGCTGACCAAATATGGATTGACTCGGGATCGTCACTTTCCCCGACAAGGGTTTTCATTAAACGAGACTGAAAACCAATTTGGAAGCGGTAAAGACGTCCGATAGCGTCCAGTAAATGCTGGTTGACTTCTACAATGGCTTCCAGTGCCATGATGGGGGTCGGGCAGGTGCCGACTATATACCCTTCGAAGCCGGTTCCTTCGACAAAATAGGGATTGGTCTTTTTGCGAACAGTTTCCCAGGCAAGGTAGTTTTTTTCAATACGAGTTCGGGCACCCATGTCATTCAAATGCACATCATACAGGCTGGCGTGGATGTATAAAGCCGAAGCAAATGGTGCCCGTTTTTCGATTTTATCGATGTGAACCATATTTCATCTGAACAGTTGTTATAGGCAGTTATGAAATCGGCCTCAAAATTGGGGTGAGCAGATAAACACTCCACCTACAACTGATCTTTCTTTCATGGTTATTGTACGCGCTACAGAGGCTTTATAAGACCGATACTCTGCTTGTTTCTCATATGTCAGACATCATGTTTTGTGTGGTGAGGGCCTGCCATCGGCAAGCCCGTACAAGTGCTTGTGGAAGACGATCTTTAGCTAGATTGGTCGAAGCGTGCGAGGACATCGCTGATCGGGCCAGCCATATAGAAGTGCTGTTCTGGAATGTAGTCGAATTCGCCATCCAGAATGCGGCGGAAGCCTTCGACTGTGTCTTTGAGAGTAACGTAGCGCCCTTCGCGATTAGTAAAGCGTTCGGTTACAAACATGGGCTGTGTGAGGAAGTTTTCGAGCTTACGGGCGCGAGTGACCAGCAAACGATCATCTTCTGATAACTCGTCGATGCCTAGAATGGCGATGATGTCCTTGAGTTCGACATAGCGCTGCAAGACTTTTTGGACTTCACGGGCGGTGTGATAGTGCAGTTCTCCTACAATATCCGGTGCGAGAATGCGGCTGCTGCTTTCCAGTGGATCAACCGCCGGATACAGGGCTTTCGCGAAAATAGAACGACTAAGAGCGATCGTGCCGTCAAGATGGGTGAAAACGGCTACCGGCGCGGGGTCGGAATAATCATCAGCGGGGACGAAGACCGCCTGGAGTGAGGTAATCGAGCCTTTGTTAGTGGAAATCAAGCGTTCCTGAAGCTGTCCCATCTCGTCGGCAAGGGTGGGCTGGTAACCAACGGCGGAAGGCATACGGCCTAAGAGTGCGGAGACTTCCGAACCGGCTAGCGAGTAGCGGTAGATATTGTCGATAAACAGCAGCACATCGCGGCCTTCATCACGAAAATGTTCGGCCATCGTCACACCGGAAAGGGCGACACGCAGACGGACACCGGGCGGCTCGTTCATCTGCCCGAAGACCATTGCCAGTTTATCCATGACACCGGCTTCCTGCATCTCGCCGTAGAGCTGAGTGCCTTCGCGGGTGCGCTCGCCCACGCCTGCGAAAACGGAGAGGCCGTTGTGCTGAATGGCAATGGAGTTGATCAGTTCGGTGATGATGGTGGTTTTGCCTGTACCTGCGCCACCGAAGATGCCCGTTTTGCCACCGCGCGTGATGGGGGCAATGAGGTCGATGACTTTGATGCCCGTTTCAAAGACTTCCAAGTGTTTGTACTGCTCGTCAAATTCAGGCGGCAGGGCATGGATTGAACGCAGTGGAGTGCCAGCGGGAGGGGTAGGTTTGCCATCAATCGGTTTGCCTAACACGTTGAATACACGACCGAGGGCGGCATCCCCAACCGGTACTTGAATAGGACCGCCGGTGGCGTAAACGGTCATACCGCGTCTGAGTCCTTCGCTTGTGCCCATCGCAACCGTCCGTACTGCGCGATTGCCGAGGTGCAGCTGTATTTCGAGGATGAGTTCTGTGCCGTCTTCCTGTTCCAGTCGCAGCGCGTCGAAGATACCCGGTAAGTGGCCTACTGGAAACTCAACATCGATGACTGCGCCCATAATCTGTGTGATCTTGCCCTGCATTCCGTTCATGTTCGAGCTGCCTCCTGATTGCAACCTGGCGATAACTGTGGACAGTTGATCTGTCCGGTTTTCCCATTCAAGTTGGCTCAGGCGTGTACGCACCCGCTGAAGCTGCTCCTCGTGCGCGGTGATGGCGGTTTCCAACTCCTGCTCTTTGGCCCGCAGCATGGTTTGAAACTGTGCGAAGGGCAAATCATCATCCAGCAGTTTGGTGATGTCCTCCAGCGACAAACCCAATTCCTTGAGGCTGTTGATGCGGTTGAGACGGGGCGCTTGTTCCGCGAGGTAATAACGGTAGCCGGTATAGGGATCGACCTCAGAGGGACTGAGCAGGCCAATTTCGTCGTAATAACGCAGTGCAGATACGGATACCTGACAGAGTTTGGCGAACAACCCAATCCTGAACATTATTCCCTCCGGCAAGACTGGAATACAGTATTTCCATTATGCACCAAAAGCGTTTGCCTGTGCCTTATTTCACACACTCTACAACCCTCAAGCAGGTTGAGAGTCAAGAGGTGGCGGGAAATTGCTCTAGTAATGATCTGTCCTAGAGGCTTATCCACCACTATGGTGATCCCTTGAATAACGAGATTTGGTAGCCTATTGAATAAGGAACCCTATTTATTGGAAAGACAATATGGACGAACAAAAACTAATTCTCGTGACCGGTGCGACTGGATATGTGGGTGGACGCTTGATTCCACGCTTGTTAGAAGCGGGGCATAAAGTGCGGGTGATTACGCGGGATGCACGGCATGTCAGCGGACGGTCGTGGTTGGATCAGGTCGAGGTTGTGCAAGCCGATGTGATGAAAACCCAAAGCCTGAACGCTGCATTGCAGGGCGGTGATGTGGCTTATTATCTGGTACACAGCATTTCGGCACGGTCGAATTTCGCTGAACGGGATGCGAAGGCAGCGCATAACTTTGCTCAAGCAGCGCAAACCCATAAGCTGGAGCAGATTATTTATCTGGGTGGTTTGGGAGACAATTCGGAGGAATTATCCGAGCATCTGGAGTCACGGCACGAGGTGGGCGAAATTCTACGGGCGTATGCCACACCGGTGACGGAGTTTCGGGCGGCGGTGATCGTGGGGGCGGGGAGTGTATCGTTCGAGATGGTGCGGTATCTGACAGAACGACTGCCGGTGATGATTACGCCCCAATGGTTGTATACGCGCACGCAGCCGATTGCGATTGATGATGTGTTGGCGTATCTGGTGAATGCGCTCGATAAGCCGGAAAGCCTTAATCAAGTGGTTGAAATCGGCGGCAAGGATGCGATGCCGTACATCGACATGATGATGCGTTACGCCAAGAGTGTGAATCTGCACCGTTGGGCGATTCCAGTGCCGCTACTGGCTCCCAAACTCAGCAGTTATTGGGTGCACCTAGTCACGCCGATCTCGTGGGATATTGCCCAACCCCTGATTGAAAGTTTGGAACATGAGGTGGTAGTGACTAATGACAAGGCGAGGCGATTATTCCCTGAGATTGAGCCGATGGGTTATGACGAGAGTGTGCGCTCGGCGCTGAAAGAGTTGGATGCTAAAAAGGTCGAGACTACATGGCTTGATTCGACAGCGGATATATGGGAATCAGACGAACCCTATACGTTTGTCGAGAAAAGGGGCATGAACATCGAACAGCGGACGGTGGAGGTGGATGCCGCGCCTGAAGTGATCTTCGATAAGCTGAATACGATTGGCGGGCAAAACGGCTGGTTCGTGCTGAATCAACTGTGGAATGTGCGGGGGATCGCTGACCGGCTGATGGGTGGGGTCGGTAACCGGCGTACACGGCGTGATGCGCTGCATTTGCGGGTTGGTGACACGCTGGATTTCTGGCGGGTGGAAAATATTGTTCCAGCGAGAATGATTTTGCTGCGGGCGGAAATGAAACTGCCGGGTGAAGGTTGGCTGCGTTTTGATTTGGAGCCGCAAGCTAACGGCAAAACCCAGCTTAAACAGACGGCCTATTTCGCACCGCGCGGGTTCGGGGGCTGGGGGTACTGGCAACTGTTGTTTATCTTCCACAAAGTTATTTTTGATGGGATGATCGCGCAGATCAAGGCATTGGCCGAACAGGCCGATGATGAACCAAAGGCCATTGTGCCAGCACGTCGGTTTGCGCCGGTTGCAGTGACTGCAGCGGTATTGATAGCGGTTGCGGCGATTGTAGGCGTGTTATTGCGGCATCAAAGTTTGGTGAAGTGACAGATGACATAATCGGGAGGATCAAAGACCCTCCCTTACATAAGGCGATATTAATTTCGCTGTGGCATCTGCGGGTTGCCGGGGTTGAAGTGTTTGAGGATAACCAGTGGTTCGGTTGAACTGCTGTTTGTAATTTTTATGCCGGATGTGGCTGCATCTCGCGTGACAAAGAGTTCGTCTTCGGTGAGTTCGCCATAACGGATGAGGGATGGCGCGGAAATGGCGTGCGCGCCAAAACGTCCATAACCCTGCACGCAGATGAGACCGTAAGCCACTGGATCGGTGATGGTAACTGTGCGCCCAGGGTAGACAGTCAGTTCTTTGGCGCTGAACCACTCACTGCCATAGGTGATCCAATTTTCGTGATAGCCGGCCTCGTGCATCGCCGCTTTGTCGCCTGCGGAGCGGGGCGCGGTAAAATGATGATTGGCAAATTCAGGGTCAAGGTTGGCATCCCAATCCATCATCGAGAGCAGATAATCGAAGTCCTGATGTTTGTCGGCAGGCACATCCTTCACGACCATATCCCAAGGCACAACCTGATAATCGGCGATTAACGACTGCCACATTGAGAATACATCGCTGGCACGCTGCGGTTCGTACGTGCAAAGCGTTCCCGGCGCGTGCAGGATGCCGGGGGGTACGTCCCAACCCGTACCGGGTGTCAGTCGGTAGGCTTTGGAGAGGGCGAGAATGTGGTTATCCCCCTGGCTCCAACGCTTGAGGCAGTCCGCGACTTGATCTTTGGTGGTGCCGGGTTCGAAGCCAAAGAAGGTGTAGGGGTAGGTATCCAGCGCGAAGTTGTACTGCGGCGGATAGAAGTAGGCTTCTGGTTTGCCGAGCTTGCCGACATTGGCAGCGATTTCATCACTCTGGTGAAGGTGATGCGGCAGCGGGTACATGTTGTCGAAGAATTTGCTATACATGACCCAACCGCCGTACTGCGTGATGACATCTTTGCCGAGGATGGTTTCGCCCATTAAGTTCATAGCATCGCGCAGGGTGGCGCGTTGATCGCCGTTGACGACGTAGCTCAAGCCTTCGTCCGGCGGTGTGCCGGGGCCATTATCAGCAGCCGTGGTGGATGAGAACCAGCGCTCGTCGATGCCGCCGCGATGTGCCCCGAGCGCGTAAAGATCATTCGGATGCAGCCGCATGCGCCGACCCGGCACACAAAACTGGCGCGGAACCCATGTTGGGGCCAAACGGACAACGCCTTTGCCCTGTTCGAGCGCCTGATTAAAAAATTGTATTTGCTGCTGATCGTTCACGATGAAATCCTTTCATGGAAAACAAAGATGATACTTTTTGTTGCATTTTGATAGATGGACTTTTCATTATAGCATGTGGTAATATTGTTTTTAGGGAATTTACTTTTTTCGTTTATACCTCATTTTTTGATTTCTTACTCAAGGCACTTGGCATGTGCATAGCGTAATTTATAACAAAGCAAACTAGCAACTTACGAGATACAATATGGTGATTAAGCAACGTTCGTCACCGAATGCTATTTCTCCCGAAGCTCCCCTCACGCAACAACTGAGTGATTATGCCGCAAACAGACACTATCAGGATGTGATTGAACTTCTGCGACAGACTGAACATCATAACTCAGTATCGCAAAATGTCCTGATTACTTGTTTGGTGCAAGTCACTCAGCAGCTTTGTTGTGCCGCGCTGCAAACTCAAGATGATATCGAGCACAACAAGGAGTCGTTGAAGGCATCCGAATTACGACAAATTGAATTTGATAAGGAGATTCAATCTGTCGTTGAAACGCTGGATCTTCTCTTAACGTATGAAAGAAGTGTATCGTGGCCTACAGCCATCGCAAAGTCTTCAAATAGTCATCACGCAAAAACTACTTCGCCCATCGGGAGGTGGAATTCGATTGTTAATTTCCTCATGGGAAAAATGTCAGATGATTTGCAAACGGTATTGGCGACTGTAGAACCCTTGCATCAAGCAGATTACCGACTTGAGGTTTATACGCTAGGTACATTTCAGGTGTATCACAATGAGGTGCTGGTTGAAAATTGGTCGAGCCGTAAAGGAACACATATCTTCAAGTACCTGCTCCTCAACCGTGAGCATCCTATCCATAAAGAAGTTTTGATGGAGCAATTTTGGCCGGAGTCCGATGCTGAATCCCAGCGTAATAATTTGAACGTTGCCGTCTACGGACTGCGACAAAACCTGCGTGATGTGGACAGCGAATTTTCGCATGTATTGTTCCAAAACGACTGCTACTTTTTAAACCCTGAGCTAGATGTTTGGGTGGATGCGGATGCGTTCAAATCGCATTATGAGGCGGCACAATCTCTAGAACTGCAGGGGAAGGTCGCAGGTGCTATGGCTGAATATGCTGCTGCCGAGACACTGTATGATGGCTGCTTTTTGCCAGAAGATCTTTATGAGGATTGGACGGACATTGTACGACAAGAATTGCAACTGGCCTATTTGAATACATTGAATTACCTGAGTCGTCATTACCTTGATACCAATGAATATGCAGCATGTGCCAGTATGTGTCAGAAAATTCTGGCGGTCGAAACGTGTTCGGAAGAAGCCCATGCTCGTTTGATGTGCTGTTACCGTCGGCAGGGACAAGTGCATTTGGCGTTGCGCCAGTACGACCGTTATGTCAAAATTCTCGAAACCGAATTGGATATGGCACCCAGTGCTGAGATTAAAGCACTTCATGACCATATTCGTGCGGGCGAGGCGATCTAAACTGAAATGAAACGGTTTTGAAACTTAAATTAAACGTATTAAAAAATATATCATTACTTAAGTGTGGATTAAGTGGTTAGCGGTTAAATGTGGATGAACGTTCAACCTCTTGTCCGAAATTGTTGGTAAGGAGTATGAAAATGATGATCCCTGGAACATTCGAACCGCAAACACCTCAGCTTAGTGGTTCAATCGCCACCGATGTGCTTGACGCTGGGCCGATTCCGAATCCGGCCAATATTATACGGGTAACGGATGCTTGGCAGGTTCACGTGACCTGGAGTGTGACCAGCCTCTATCCGACAGTCCTGCCACCCCCATCCGGAAAATGGCATGTCAGGGTTTATGCCAATCCAGTTGGACCGGGGTTAGGTAGCCAAGTGACAATGCTAGATCCGTTGGTGACTGATGCACCTCTGGTCGTGAATACACGTTCATATGATAAAACCTTGTTCATTGGGCCTAACATCTTGCTTCCGGGCGTGTATCAGATTGTGACTGTCATCACAATTGATGACGGTGCTGCACCACCCGTGCCTCTTGCGATCGCAGCTTTCGGCGAAGGTCAGGTTGTACAATTCTACTAGTTCCTCTAAATGGTAATTTCACTGTAGCACTCCGGCAGCGCTCATCTGTGCTGCCGGGATGTTATTTGAATTCCGGTGTGATTTATTTCCAAAGGAAATGCATCATGGCAAAATCTACTAAACGAAACAAAGTTGATGGGGTCGAAACATATGATGACCTAACAGCTATCAAGGGTATTCGAGAGGCGCGTCAACAATGGTTTCGTGACACCATGAAAGTGCGAACCTATCAAGACTTAGCCGCTCTTTCGGTCGATCAGATTGAGTCTGGACTAAAGGCCGAGAAACAATTTCCTTCTCGGAACGTGATTGCTGCGTGGATTGCACAGGCGAAAGTATTGGCCGAAACGGGTGATGAACAGGAACAAACCGCAAATCGCCAAGTGGCTGTTGAGTTACCTCGTTGGCAACCGTTTGCGTCGTTTGTAATTGAATTTCAAATGCTTGAAAAAGAGGATGGAACGTGCCAGCAGCGCACAACTGTTCATCACATTGAGACAGATAAGAACCATCTTTGGTCAGGTATAGAGCAGCAAGATTCAATGCGTTGGATGTTAGCCGAGGCTGGTATTCAGGTTGAAACGGCTGATATTAAACAATCACTTGAAGTTGAATTACGTTCGGAGGTGCCGACTTATACAGCGCCGTTTAATGACAAGCTCCAAAGTGTGTTGGTACAAGCTGCACAGGTATCAGAGTCACCATTACCACCTCCAATTTCGCCAAATGTGGTTGTTCCAGTGTTAGAGTCTACTGCGAATCTTCCACTTGAAGCAGAATTGCGCCCAGAAATGCCAACTTATACAGGGCCGTTTAGTGACAAGCTCCAACGTGTGTTAGCAAAGGCCGCACAGATATCAGGGGCACCACTGCTGCCCTCAATTTCGCCAAATGTGATTGTTCCAGCGTTTGAACGGATTGCGAATCCACCGCTTCCAAGCGGCCTAAGCGATAAAATGCAACAGATTCTCGCTCGCGCGAGCCAGATTTCATCGAAAGCACACTGAATTGTTAGTTACAGGATATTAGTCTTCGCTGGGGAATACAGAGCTCGAAAAACTCAAGCCAGTTTGATTACCGGCTGTCGGACCCATCTGGAATTCAGTCCCGTCTATGTAGACATGCAGGGTATGCCGGGTACCATCGGCGCCGGAATATGCAATGGTGTGTTCACCTTGAAACATCCCTGCTGCTTCTATTTCACGCAGCAGGCTGTGTAGGGAACCTAATTTGTAGACTAACGTATTGTAATCCATGCCTCAAACTCCGAGATAGAACTTTTCAGACCCGATAGAGCCACAATAACATGAAAACGCGGAACTAGCACAAAGATGTTTCAAATCTTCATTTATCACGTGAGTCAATCATGAGGATGCGCTGTTGTGTCAGCGCAGCCTAGCTATTATGCGGTCGGTAAACAAACAGGCCTGCATTATTCGTGATACTGCTGTGCGGCTTCATCAGCGAAAGGGCGGCCACTGGCGCGGTAGATGTCTCTCGCCAAACCGACGGGATAGGGCACGCGCCGGAACTCTAGGCTCAAGCGCGATTGGGTCACGGTCAAAACGGCATATTCTGCCCAAGGATCAACTTGGAAACTGCCTTCAGGTTGGTTGTGGCGATACGCGACACCGATGCTGCCGGGGTTGAAATGGAAGGTTTGCCCGAAGTGACGGAGGAATTGGATATGGGTATGCCCACCACAGTAAATAATATTGGGCTGCGGGTCAAGGAATTTTCGAACTTCTTCATCCGGTGTGAGCGGCCTAATGACATCATCGAAGGATTTGGGTGAACCGTGATAACCGAGTAACGTTCGGTCATCCTCCAGGGGCAGTCGGATGGTCGGTTGAAATCTGCGGATGAAAGCCAGATCATCCGTTGATAATTTGGATAGCTGCCATTCGCGAACAGTTTCCAGTTTACGCTGGCGTTCTTCTGTGATTTTTTCTGCGCCGCTGTCTTGTCCAGTCAGCAGCCAATCATCAGCATTGCCCAGTACCACCGGACAGCCTAGTTCACGCAGCCGTGATACTGTTTCGACAGGTTGTGGGCCACCTTGAATGGCATCACCTAAACACACCATGCCGTCATAAGACTCGTTATGAAGATCGTTGAGTACAGCGTCTAGAGCGAAGCAGTGACCATGCATATCGGAAAAGACGACGATTCGCATAAGCCTATCCTCAATCTGATTTAGCCACCCACTAACCATAAAGCATAAATGAAAAGAGGCAAAGCAGCTGTTTAAGTCCACTTCGCCTCTTAAACGTATTGAACGAAGCGTCAGGTGAAGGTCTACGCGCCCTTGCCAAACTTGTTGGCACCGCCGAAGATATTGGCGGGAAGTTTGAAGCCAGCTTCCTTCAAGCGATCTTCAAAGTTGGGGCGGAAGCCTGTGCCTTCCAACGTGCCACCACCGGCGTGAGAGTAACCCTGACCCTGTTGGCCGGGGGTACGATACAGGAATATATCCTGAAGGGTGATGTTCTCGCCTTCCATACCCTGAATTTCGCTGATCTGAACGACCTTACGGCTGCCATCCTTGAGGCGTGACTGCTGCACAAACATATCCACGGCTGCGGCGATCTGGCTGCGAACGACCATAATGGGCAAGTCCATACCAGCCATCAAGCATAGTGTTTCGAGACGGGCAATCGCATCACGTGAACTGTTGGAGTGGACGGTGGTTAGTGAGCCATCATGACCGGTGTTCATGGCCTGGAGCATATCGAGCGCTTCGCCACCGCGTACTTCACCGACGACGATACGGTCCGGGCGCATACGCAGCGCGCCTTTAACCAGATCACGGATGAGCAAGCGTCCCACATCAGACGTACCGGGCATGGGCGGTGTGGTTTCCAGACTGACGACGTGACGCTGTGTCAATTGAATTTCGGCGGCGTCTTCGATGGTGACAATGCGTTCATCTTCGGGAATGAAGGAACTTAAGACGTTGAGCAAGGTGGTTTTACCAGAACCTGTACCACCGGAGACGACAATGTTGAGCCGTCCTACGATGCAGGCTTCGAGGAACAGGGCGACATCTTTGGTGATCGAGCCAAAACGAATGAGATCATCGACCGTCAGGGGCTTGGAAGGGAATTTACGGATGGTCATGGTCGTGCCCTTGAGCGCCGAGGGCGGCATCACCAAATGGACACGCGAACCATCCGGCAGACGACCATCAACCATCGGTTGAGCACGGTCAAAAGTGCGTCCTAAGGGACGGATGATGCGCTGCGCGGTGAATTGCACATGGTCTTCGTCATCGAAGACATATTCGCTTTCCAGAAGCTTACCTTTTTGTTCGGCAAAAATCATGTCGGCACCAGTGACCATGACTTCTGAAACGCTCTTATTACGCACCAGCGGCTCGATGGCACCGAAGCCCATCAAGTCATTGAGAAGACCCTCTTTGAGTTCTTCAATCTCGCTGGCGGAAAGCTGCACACCGGCCTTTTGAATGACGGTTTTCAAACGACCGATAATGATTTGTTCTTTTTCGACATCACCACGAACCCATTCATCCGCTTCGTCGGGCGCAGCCAGTAATTTCGTGCGGAACTGCTTGCGAAGTTGAGCCACTTTGGGCGATGTGTGGATTTTGGTGGGAATAACATATTCACCATCACGGGGTTTTTCTTCCTTAACCTCAGCTTTGATGGGCATCGGTGGTGGAATTATGACTGGACGTTCGGCGACCGCCTCCGCCCCGCTGTTGCCATTACCATTTTGCCGAGCCTGTTCGTTACGACGTTGTAAGAAAGACATATACACAACCTCTGAGGATTTATCGACCATACAATACTTTTACTGTATAGGTTAATGGGTTGAGGAAGCATAAAGATTTGGGAAATCTTTATGAATCTTTGAGTGGTGGTTGCTACCCTCAAGCTGCCCCGTTACACTAATCAACGTTTCGCCAAGCACCGGAGCAAACAACACTTGTCCCGCTTTTTCAAATCGCCTTATCGCTACACCGTTCTGACTATTACGCTGCTGATCGCCGTAACGCTGCTGTACTTCTGGCGCATCACTTTTAGCGGCATGATTCTGGCACGGGGTGATGTCTATAGTTATTTCTATCCGTTGTGGGATGCTCGCAGTGCGGCATTCCGCGCGGGGCATATTCCGTTGTGGTCGCCGGACATATTTATGGGTGTGCCGCTGCTCGCAAACAGCCAACTCGGCACGTTTTATCCGCCGAACTGGTTGGTTACACCCTTTGCTGCGCCAACTGCGATCACGGTAAGTATGCTGGCGCATACGTTTTGGGCCATGCTGGGGGTCTATTTGTTGACGCGGCGTACACTGGCACTGGATCGGGTTCCAGCGTTGTTAGCGGGTGCGCTGTTCGGTTTAGGCGGTTATCTCGGCGGGCAGAGCGAACATATCAACCAGTTACAGGCGTTGTCGTGGATGCCTTGGTTGTTTTTAGTGGTCAATTATCAATCGACACTGGTAATGCAAGACGGTGGGTGGGCACGCTACAGAATCGTGCTGCCAAACGTACTTTTGTTCGGTGTATGTGTGGCGTTGCAACTGCTGGCCGGACATCCACAGACTGTTTTTATCACCCTGGTGGGGCTGGGTGTTTACGGGATCGGTAGAGCCGCTGGCAGTCGAGCGCGGTGGCGTTTCACATTTAATGCTCCCTACCTTATCCGGTTCATTTTGTTGATCGCGTTCGGTGGCATACTCGGTTTAATTTTGGCCGCGCCGCAGCTTATTCCTATGCTGGAACTGGCAGGGTTGGGCAATCGCGGAAGTGGCCTCGATCCGCAAAAAGTGCTGGCTTTTTCATTCACACCCTTGTTGATGGGACGCGGTTTGCTACCGAGCTACGATGGTCTGCTGTTTGGTGAGTATATCGCTTACAGCGGCGTCATCGGGTTGGGATTAGCAGTAATCGGTTTATTTAGCTCCCGATTATCAGTCGCAAGTCACCAACCAGAAAATGCTATCCAATCAAATGGAACACATC
>JBGAHG010000048.1:0-46490 GCA_044226325.1 Aggregatilineales bacterium | reverse complement strand
TGCGCTTTGTGATTCCACTGGCTGGCGGTATCGTCACTGTTGGTCGCCCGCAGGGAAATATCCGCACCCCATGTATGTTCATCCCACAGATTGAGCGCATCCCACGCATTCTGACGAAAACGCTGGAAAGAATTGGCCGCCCATTTCCGTCCGTCGATTTTTCCATCCGGTAAGCTGGTGAGGGCTGCAAAGGCAGCGTCGGCGGCGCGTAAACGACCACGACTGACCCGATTGATGGCCTGTTCGCGGGCGCTGCTGATACTGCCGAAATTCCAGTAATCCGTCCAGTCACCGCGATAGGTGGTTAGTAATTTGCTGTGTTTTTCGACCGCATCCCACCACATACGCGGTGTGGCAAACACGATACGCGGCGTATTTCCGGCAGCGTTCCAATCGTTGATAAAGGGTGTGAAATTGTCATAAGCGGAACCATTATCACCATAGGGGTGATAGGTTTGCAGCATCAAAATCGGCAGTGGATAGTTAATGCGATCCAGATACGACTGGGCGCGGGGAAGCCAGACATTTTTGAAATCATCGGCGCTTCGTCCGATGCCAAAGTGAAGCCCTTTGTCATAGGTCCAGCCGTTGTAGGTCAGCATTTTGCGTCCGGATGGAGCCTCCCAATTGAAGGGGAATGGGCGAGGCGAAACGGCTCCGCCAAAATGGGTATTGATCGCCATCGTGAAGCCGCGAATGCCCAGATCAAGCAGCACATCGACCAGTGACCAGCTTTCGCCGTTGACATCGCAGTTCATAGCGGAGGAAATATTAAAACCATAATCTTCACGCAGTTTTCGCAAAGTCAAAAAGGATTCTATTAATTGGTCGGTATCCAAAAGGGGCGTGAGGTTGGCAAACATGCCGGTCACTTCGATGCGTCCGGCGCCTTCCATCGCTATAAAGCGTTCAATATCGCGGTCGGTGGCATTTTTAAGCCAGCGATTTAAAACAGCCGTGGTTTCGACTGTCCAGCGAAACGCACCGTCACTGTCTGAATCCGCAGAGCGTTCGGCGAGGTCAATGGCCGTATCGATGAACCGCGTGTGTAAATCCCACACGATGGGCTGGTCGTGGGTATAGCCCACATCCGTATGGCTGTGATGAATTAGGTAAATTGTTTCTATTTTACTCATTTGGTGCCTTATGTAGTTTCAAATAATGCCACGACGAATGATAACGTTTTCTACAGGCTTCGTACAAATATCAGAACGGAAAGCACCGATACAGTGGCTATGGAGAGCCTCGGTGGTTAAATTACGAGGTAAAAATGGACAATTGGCTGATGTGGACTGGAAACCCTATAGCACTTACAGGCGAGAATTGCCCGGAATTTTGCAAAGCTCGTAAGCTATAATCTTTTGTATTGCTGAGTCATTGTTAGCCATATTTACAGAATCATTTATGCCCACTCTCTTCATCTATTGGTGTCGCTGCATATACCGGTCTTTACTAATGCACTGGACACCGCATGGTGCATAGTAGCCCTCATAGCGCTATGGGATTCACCTCTATATTTGCTTTTTGCCGATATGCAAAACAGCCTTTAGTAAGTTAAAAGCATTCTTGTACGATCACATCGCCGCATAGCGCTATGTGTGAGGTCGGATTACGCTTCAAACTGTTTCCAGTCGGTCTTGCGTGTCCACTTTGTGCCATCTGGCAGCGTCGTGTGCTGATCACAACGCGCGCCTTCCAGATGGGCGCCCTTAAGCTGTGCGCCGGATAAGTTGGCAGCGGTGAGATCCGCGTGTGCCAGCTGAGCATTTCGCAGATCCGCATTTTGAAGTCGGGCATAAGCGAGATTGGCAGTAGCCAAATCGGCTTCACGCAGATTGGCACCGTTGAGCCGGGCGCTGCGCAGGTTCGCTCCACATAAGTTAGCATGACTCAGGTCAGCACCTTCGAGTCCTGTTTTGTTGAAGTTGGCGTCGTGCAAATCGGCGTTTTTTAATTTGACACCTGCCCAATCGGCCATAATCAATGGGCTGCTGTCTTGTGTCAGTTTGCCACTGGCACGGAGCGCTTTGATGGTGGCATATGCATTCTGCGATTGAGAACGCGACGATCTTTCACCAACACGCCAGATAATAAGCTGCACGAATAAAGCGATAGCGGCAATAGCCGAAACAATGGTCAGCGCCAGGTAGAAGTTGTCGGGATGCGGCGACGCACCGTAGCCAAAGAAGGTGGCAAAAGCTAGAAAGGTTAGGCCGATAAAGCCGATAGCGGCGGCATATTGTTTCAGACCGGCATGACGACCCACTAGGACATCGAATATGAAGCTCAGAAAGATTTCCATATAGCGGCACTCCTGAATGCGCCCTGCCCTATCATCAGACTATGCCAAAAGCACCTATGACTTCCAGTGTCGAAAAGCATATTTCCATAGCGCTATGGCGTAGAAGCCCTATATCAGCCGATATGATGGGCGCGCTAACCGCCCTACTCTACCGGCAAGCCGATCCTGCTTCAATCGGCGACGGCAAGGAGTGGGATGAATGCATCCAAAAGCCGCATAGCGCTATGCATTCTTGATACAGGCAACATCAGCAACACCCCCTAGGTTCACTTTTCACTTTCAACCTGCAATTTCGACCAGTCATCGACCTCGAAGGTAACCAAAAAGAGCTTAGTACGGGAGAGCCTGAACCGCCAGAAGTAGGGGCGAATTTATGTATACTAAGTGTAGCGAATGTGTATACTGAGTGTAGAAATGTGTATACTGAATGTGCACTTTGTGTTCACAAATGAGCGACAGCGGTGTCCAAAAGTAGACACTGTTAGCCGTAAAATAGAAGATTTCACCGAAAAATGGATATATCCGCCTTCTCTCCCTTTCACTTTTAGCCCATTTTGTCCAAAAATGGTCCTCTGTCAGTGCCCATAGTGATGGACAGTATCACATCGTAGTGGTTTCCATAGCGCTATGAGTCTTTCATAACGGCAACCCCCTAGGTTCACTTTGACCCTTCAGCTTGCAATTGTGGGTGGCGTTTGATCTCGAGGGGCACATAAAATTATTTATGTTCGAGGCGCTTTGAATAGGCAGAAATGACGTATTTTCAGTGTACAGGCGATGTACATAAGTGTGCAGTTAGTGCCCAGTCCGTGCACAGAAAGTGTAGCGTCGGTGTACAGTAGTGTCCCGTAGGACTGTACAAAACTGGACACTGCTAGCCGTAAAATTGAAGGCTTCACCGAGAAAAGGATATATCCGCCCTCTCCCCCTTTCACTTTCAGCTCAATTTGGCTTAGAAATGATCCTTTGTAAGCCCTTGACAGCAGGCAGCCTTTATTGGATAGAGGCTGGTATCATTTCCATAGCGCTATGTGCTGAAAATGTCGTAGGTGGCACACAGCCTATATAGGTGTCAATCAAGCCGTTAATGAAGGGATTGCTGCGGGCGATCTGGTAGAAATTGTCTAGGCCGCCCCGCTGATCGTCTGCCGCTATGTGAAAGGCGCATAGCGCTATGACGATTACAAAGGTTCTCGTGAAAGACCTGGGCAAAGCGGCCTTCTATTTCCCCGAGAGCAAGCTGGCGCATAAGTATCTGGATGGTAAAAAGGGCTTAGAAATCGGCAGCGGAGCCCATAACCCATTTGGGCTCGACTCGCTCAATGTGAGCCCAGATGACAGCCATACGTTTGAGTTTCACGACGCTGAAATCCGGCTGTGCGGCTATTATGCCGCGGTTGACATTGTTGCCAGCGGCGACGATATTCCGGTAGCCGACCAGAGCCAGGATTACGTGATTAGCTCGCATGTGTTTGAGCACTTCCCTAACCCCATAAGGGCACTCTTGGAGTGGCATCGTGTCACCAAAAACGGCGGCACGATCTTCATCATTGCCCCTAAGCGTGACGCACATCCACTGGACAGAGAGCGTCCTGTCAGTACGATTAATGAACTGATAAAGGCTGATAGAGAGTTCTGGACAATCGAAACGACTCCTGCCGAAGTGACTAAGGCGCGGAAAGCCGGTAGGATGCTCTTTGATACATGGGCTACAGCAATTGGCACAACGCATAGCGCTATGTAAAAAAAGGCCGCCGATTGGCAGCCTTTGTGTTTGGTGTAGGGACTCAGCGACAACCACGACGCTTTATCGAGCCCCTGGAGAGACAGCTTTATATCCCTGGCGGGACACTCAGCGAACCTATGCGTAATGATAGTCCTAACAGACTGAAGTTAACCCTTAATAGTCTTTTATGAATATTAAAACACTTTTAAGGATCACTATGAGAGGCCGCAAAATATACCCTATCCTATGAGGGGTCGTACTTGTGCCTTTGCCATGCTTCCAGCTTTGCAAACAGCTCAGCCTTTGTATCGGCTGACAGCCGCGCTGGATCGTACTCGCTGCTAAACTCGCCCCATAGCGCTAGGTGGGCATAGGCATACACGGCGTGAGCCAGTTCAAGGCTCTCGAAACGGCCTAAATAGAGACGCCGATGATAGTGTCGCAAGCGAACTTCGAACTTGCCTTTACGATAATGAACGCCTTTGCAGCCGGATGATGAATTCTTCTGGAGCCCTTTAGCCGCCTGATTTTCACTGCGGGTTGCCAGACGCAGGTTCGAGTGCTGATTGTCGAGCCGGTTGGCGTTGATATGGTCGACCTGTATACCAGTCGGTATGGGATGACCGAGGCTGCGGAGCATAATCAGCCTGTGAAGCCACAAGCGCTTACGCCTGCCCTCTTCATCGGCAAAATAGTGAACAGCGTAGCTTGCTTCGTAGGACCAGGAGCCGACCGCTATAACGGCATCATAGTCAGCATCATCGATAACGGCTGAATAGCCTTTAGTGAGGTGAATCGTCTTCATGAGGGGATTGCCTTTACGGGGAATAGATTGAACGAGGAGATGTGCGCGGTTAAAACGGATACTGAGAGGATGTATTGCGTGAGTCTTTTTTGCGCTCATGTGAGCATTGCCAGCTACAGCAGACATAACGGCTCTTAACGGCAACAAAGCGCTTGCCGCAATTGAGGCATTTGCGAGACTCTTGGAATGGGGTCGCCATAGCGCTATGATGTGCGGTCGATTTCATGAGGGGATTATCCTTGCGAGGTAGATCGGATGAGGAAGATATGGAGCGTGCATCAGCGTGAAACACGCTCCGAGGAATGTTGTAAAAATCTGCTAATGTATATATATACCAAGCAGATTTTTATGAATGTTATGCGGCAAGTGCAATTACACTGGCAGGAGCTTCAGCACATCGTGCAGCATGATATGCTTCATAGTAGCTGCTCATTTTAGCGAGGCTCTGAGGGGTAATGTAGTACTTTTTCTGATTGATTCCCGTGTTTTCCCGTTTTAGATCTAGCCCTAACTCCCCCAGTAATCGGTTGAAAACGTTCTTGGGTTGAGCATCATGAGCTTTGCGCCAGCCGAAGATTTTCCATAGCGATATGGAATGTTGATCGATAAACGACTGCAGTCGTTCATTGATCTCTACTTTGCTCACATATCCCGATTTATCAAGGTTGGCATAGCTGCCGAAGACACACGTCAGCGCTTCACGAATGAACTTGGTTCGAGCTGTAATGTGGTCACGTACTGGAATGGCGTAACCGGCAATACTCTGTTGCAAGTCACGAAACTGAAGATCAGAGTCGAGGCTGTAAAGGCTAATGAACTGGTTCAGATGATGCAGACCACCTTTGAACCAATGATCGTAAATATCAGGTGTAATTGGCTGCCGATAGCCACGCTCAATATTCCAGCGAATGTAACCGGCATTTATGATCGGTGAAATCTGATAGCTGTTTTGCAGGTACTGATAGTTACAGCGTGTGATAGGGGTGCTGGTTAGTGTAAGATGCTTATCGACACCTTGGACGCCAGTTTTGATGCGATCTAATGTATCGGCAATTTCCAGATGGTCTTCGTCAATATCTTCTGCAAGAAGCTGCGGATGGCGTAAATCGATAATCTCGAATTCTTTTGAAGCCATCGCATAGAACTGCCTGTAGAATTGATTATGTGCCATGTTAATGACACTCGTCACGCGGCTCCAAAACTGTAGGTAAACCATATTGTTATCGTCGATACGGATTATACCTTCGCTATCAGTCTTCCACCCAACCCGATATGCCGATCCCAAAAGGGTTCCAGTGTGGTTGATGTTATCGATTTGAGATTGATAGAGCTGCTCGTAATCAGTCTCTCGATACCCTGCCCCACCTTGCAGGCAAACATAGAATTCTTGAGCCTTGCGGCAGCGTGCCAACATCTGCATAGCTTCATCAGCTGGTAAGATGCCGCTGCTAAAAATACCGAATACAGCCTTTACCGGCGCTTGAATATCGATACCAGTACCCATAGCACTGGTGTAAATGAGTATTTTCACCCCGGGCATTCGCTCATTGATATGGTCAATGAAATCCCGTGTCGCAGTCGTATCGGTATTATCCCCATAGACCAAGACAACCTTGCCGGTATCAATTTTGTGATGACCTGCCTCAAGCGCTGCAACGACGTTTGCAGGTAGCTCTTTGCCCAGTTCAAGCTGCTCCTCCAGCGTTAAAATGGGGGCGCCGGTGAAATAGCTGTACAGTTGCTTAGCCACCGTTTTGCTGGACACCGCAAAAACAATGGTTCGTTCATCCCTAAAGTCTTCGATAGCTTCGTGAGCCTTTTCTAGAAGTTCAGGGAGTGTGCTTAACAGGTGCATGTTGCCTTTTTGGACAGGATAAGTGTTGACAATCATGCGGAAAGTATCTACCTGACACGCGTCTTTCATCCAGTTGAGGCTTAGTTCAGAAGCATAGGCATCTAGCCCCACAACAATGCAATCAGGCTTCATTAATGTATTCAGAGTCTGTAATGCTTCGACCGCTTCACTACCATCAAATGTGTCGCCGACAAGATGTTTAAGCTGCTGCTCAATCTCATCAATGATAATCACGTCGAAGGTGGGTGCGAGTTGATCCATTGCGATCAGTTTGGGAAGCGAGTTTGTGCAGATACAGAGACGTTGCGCTAGGCGAACTTCTTGTGCGGAGAGCCCATCATAAGAAACAAATGGTGTCTGGCAATCGGGATCAGCGTTCAAACGGGCTGTCTGTGAAGCAATTAGCTTGCGGCGATGGGCAATGACCAGAATTCGAGTGTCCGGTTGTTTGCTAAATTGCTTGATCATCTCCGTTTTGCCAGTACCCGTCGGCGATTTGACGAGCAGAGTCGAATGGCCTTGTCCAATCAGTTTAGAAATATCACACTCAGTAATGTATCGGTGCGAGACTTTAATGATTGATGGATCATCTTCAATCTGATCGTGCCGGTAGTAGCTGGCTATGTCCAGTCCTAGCTCGGCAGCGACTGGATGTGTAAGATATGTCGCTCCACATTTGAAACAATAGGCGAACTTCTTCTCCCGATTCCAATAAGTCGCAGGTCGCTCATGGTCATGTTCATGGGCTTTTATAGGACACGGAATAGGTAGCCGCGTAAAACCGTTTGCAGCATACGCTTCATTGGCAACACCTAAGCGTGTCTCTACATCTTCGGCCAGCTTCTGAGAAAGCTTGCCACCTGTAGCGGTTTTCTGTTTAGAGAAATGTTGAACCGTTTTTGCTTTCATATCGAGTTGCATGTCATCTTTAGCTTGACGTTGTGTCAGCCCACCTGCGATTTCAATTGGTAGTGTTGCATTGTAGTTGACGTAAGCGCCCGGTACAGTACTGCCGTAAAACATCCGCGAGGAATCTTTACAGCTTGGATCGGGTTTTAAATCGACCAAATGAGCCATCAGCCCTAGTTGAAGTGCCTCCCATCGGTGCCAATCGGCGACAGGCGCAGACAAGATGAATACAATACGAGTTCGAGGATCTTCTGGTGTACTGCTCGCGCTAGGATACACGTAAAAGGCATACTGGCCGACAAAAGGATGTGCGAGTGCACTCTGAACGCTCACATTGTCATCACAGTCTAGCGCTAAGATCTGTGATGAAATGAAGCTCTCTTTTTTGCGACCTTCTTTGTAAGCGCTCACGGTCCAAGCTTTACCTGCTTGGATGTGAGTGATGAAGTTTTTGCGGGAGACTTCAGTTGTCTGGAAGGAATCGCCAAAGGCATTTTTGTTACCTCGGATATTTTCCTTATTCATGAAGGCTTCTGAGAGTCCTAGACGGATGGTTGGGTAGCTTTCCATAGATCAACTCTTTCTTGAGCATTTATCGCTCAAATTATGATGTCATTCGAAGGTTGAAGATTGATTTTGGACAGCTTGTGAGGTATAATTACGTAAGAAAATACGTAAAAAGTTTCTCACAAACTCGTTGCGTGTTTAGATAGGAAACTGCCCGTAAAAAGCTTCCAGGCTGGACGGGCTTTTTTATTCCATAACCACACTTAAAAGTGGGCGGCGCTCGTTTTCGTTTCATTCCATCCTCTCGGTAACTTATTTGCCCAGCTTGCTTAAGTCGAATGTGTAAGGTGTGTAGGGCATCAGGTCAGGATTAATAGCCCTGCCAAGATATTCCACGACTGTTTCGTTGGTTTTGACACCCAAGTAGCGCTTAAGCTGCTCAAAGTTCATGCGTCCTGAACGAAACGTATGGCTGGCGTAGGCATGGCGTAAATCAAGTGGTTTTAAGGTGATTAACTCATCCCTATGATGAATCGGGTAAGTTGCCAAAATGCGTTCTACGGCACTGGCTGAAAGTTTCCCGCTCCGCAGCATATTTCCCGATTTGAAGATGCCTTTGAACACCGGCCCTTTGGTAATTCCGGCGGCATTGAGATAGTCTCGAACGATGTCCAGAGCCCATAGAGCATCATCTAGAAATGGAACCAATCGTCCGTCTGCCGCTATACGGACTGCCGGTTTTTCATCCAAGAAGTGATTGAAATCCTGCACTTCGAGATTAATCAATTCCTCTTTACGGATGCCGGTGGCTAAAAGTGTGACATTAACGGCTGCGTCTCGTTTGTCGCGAAGACTATTAAGGCGCTGCGCTCCGATGAACTCATTCACAGCTTCATCTTCAAGATTAAGGTTTCGGATACCTGGTTCTAGACCTTTTCTGGACTCGGATTCGGTTACAAGAGACTGAAGAACCTGCCCTATCATGTTAGAAACATACTTATCTTTTTCTTCTTGGCTCAAATTTTCATCCAGCCTTTTGAGCCAATAGTGTTGAAGCTGCCCATTTTTGATAAGACCGTTGATCCAACCCCGAACAGACGAGATATGCGCTTTGACGCTGCTCGGCGAGTAGCCTTTATGGATCAGAAAAAGCCGATAAGCAGCCAGGCTTGCCTGTTCAAGTGTCAGTCCTTTGGCAATTGCCCACTCAATGAATTGATACATGCGATTGCGTAAGTCTTTTGACTTCCGATCAGTGTCTACGGGCAGATAGTTTTTTAGATCGATCCATATTGCCATGGTTATAAGTCCTAATAAACCGGATTAGACGTAATAATAATCTGAATCATAAACCCTGTCAAGTGGTATGTAGGCTTGTTCCTGCAAGACGCAAAAGTGTAACTAAAAATCCAACCGGATTTGTGACCGTCTGACGGGATTTCAAGAGGGTAAGCACATCCGTAACGGCCTGTACTTCGTAATTAGCCACTAATCGCCGTGCATTGGCTAAACTGAGACGTTTCGGGCTGATCTGGCTCATGGTTTGATACAAATGCTGCGCCTGGGCTTCGTGGGCTGCGTTTTTGAGCGGTCTATGCAGATTTTTGGGTAGTGTTTTCTTTTTTGTCACTGCTTTGAGGGCTGGTGGCCTAAATTCCATAGCGCTATGAATTGTTGGCTGCTGCGTCACAAAGGCCTCGATACGCTCCTGTTCGATTTCAACGGCTTGCTGGATTTCCAGCCGGGTGAGCAGCGGCTCAGTCTCGCCGTACCAGTAGAAATTGGCCGTTTGCTGCTTGAGTCTAATGCCCTCCCCTCTTGCCAGTAAGCGTGAGGCGATGGTTCGCAGCGCCGGGTACCGTTTTCCTTTGAAAGTCACCAGTACAGCTCCCTGAATCGGTTCGTCGAATGGCAGGCGTTCAATGTTCTTCCAGGTGATTGGTGTCTCAGTGAACATAAGGCGGCTGTGGATCGGAATGAGCCGATTATAGGCTGCAATCGTGCGTGTATTGACGCCTAAACGCTGTGCCAGCCAGCGCCGTGGATAGGAACCGGGACGACGCTTGATCAGCTCACGGTGCAATGCCATGCGGGTTTTGGGAGCGCTGGCGAGGTCAGCTTGCTCGAGCACATCACTGCCGGTGGCTTTTACCCCTAGCACAGCGCAGAGTTCGTCGTTGGTGGGCATTCTATAGACCTGCTCTGGACGCCCCATTTTGACTTTTTGTCGGTTTTTGCTCCCTTCAAAAAAGCATTTTTTTGATTCAGTTAAGGAATTGTCAGTAGCAACAGCGTGATGGGGGTTAACGGGGGAGAAAAACCGTTGCTGGCCCTGCCCTGCCTTGAGTGCTTTGAGCACCGAACCCCGTCCGACCACCCCTTTAAGTTTTTCGAGGGCTGCTTTGACGCTTATCAGCTGCCCCGGCTTGATACCGGCCAGCAGTAATCCTTCATAAGTACGGATCACATAGGTCATCTTGTGCTGCATGAGCACTTCACGGACGCTGTTGGATACATACCCCTGTTGACGAGCTGCTTGTAGCGGTCGTGCCGGTTTGGAAAAAGCGCTGAGAATGGTCGCAACGGCCTCACGCAGACGTTGAGCCGTGGTTTCTTTATGGTGTGTGCTACGAGCCAGCTGCTGGCTGTGGAGGGCGACGAGGATTTGCTGCGCGTCTTTGAGCAGCCAGCCGGTATCACGGGCATAAAGGCTAGTCTTGAACAGCGCTTGATTGCGGCCTATGGTCTGGCAGTGGTGATGATACAGGCTGACCAGATCAACAAGGCTAGGCTTATGCGGTTCTTTGTAGCTTAAAACGGTTCTAAAGGGGTTTTTAAGGGTGTTTCTCGATGTGCAGCTACCCTCCATGCTGAGGCTATCGCAGAAGGCCTGTAAACGGCCTAGATCTGTAAGGGTTTTGGGCATTCCACCGCGAATGATTTTGTAGGCTTGTCCATTGATTGACGTGGGTGGCGCGACCACGTAGCAGCCATCCGAGAGCAGATCCACGCCCTGCCCTTTCCGACTGGCAAGGTGTAAATGCGATGGCAGATGAAAATAGAGATGCGGAAGCTGGCGGCCCGCAGACAGTACCGTGCGCGTTTCGAGCAGATCGGGAAACCAGACTTTAAACTTGTCCATAGCGCTATTTGAGTCGAAGTCGAGCACCACCAAACCGCTGACCTGGCCGGTGACGATGCCCAGACCCCCCATTTGTGACCACTGGCACTGCTCTTCAAGTGACGCATGACGGCGTTGGAATTCTGACCAGGGAACGCTTGGCACTTTAGGACGCGCCGGATCGAGGTCGCCGAGGAGTGGAATTACCGACCAGCCGAGGGCGGTATAGGCTTCGGCTGCGGTCAATAAAGTTGGTGAAACGTTAGAAATTGGCAAATCAAACCTATTCCTGCCGGGTTTGACTTGCACCTAAGAAGTATATTCGCTATCATGTGAAATGAAAGCGGACACGTCCGGGCGCATTCAATAAAGTCGCCCCGGCGGCTAATGTTGAATGCCTTCTGGAGGTTCCACACCACAATTTCAGAAGGCATTGCTGTTTATAGTGTAAGTGATGGTGCTTTCACACCTGTGGTGTCCCTCTTCTGTTCAGGACACAATCCCCTGTTATTCCATAATCACTCCAGCAAGACAATTAAAAAGAGCGCCAACTCATTTGAGAGTGACGCTCCTGTGTAAAAAACTCAGGTGGTTGTACCGGATTTGTGTTATAATCAGGTACATCGTCGGACTCCTCTAGATGAGTTCCGGCAGTCCATTTGAAACCTAAACGGCTTCGGCAAAAAGATGAGCTCGTAACTCGTCTTTTTGTTTTATAGAACTGTTAAATGTGAGTATAGCCCTGCCGTACGACTCGCGCAACTGAATCACGTAATCAAAATCAGAAATAACAGATGTTTTGTTTACAGGGGCAAGAATTTTTATTGATCCTCAAAAATATCTGCAATCGCCAGCCGGAAACCAGGCAGTACATCTCCGCCTTCTAAAATATCCCCTAGTCGTAAACGCTTAACCGGCTGATCAGGAATATATATGTCAATGATCTTGGTTTCAGGATTGCCAAGCCACAGTATTGTTTTCGCGGCCATGTAATTGCCGACCTTGTGGCTAATTTCTTCCTTGGTGTTGCCGGGTGACAACATTTCAATTGCCAAATTAGGGGCTAGTGGATTATAGGCTTCATCATTTGCTTCTGGCTGCCGCGCAAAGGACATAAAGGCCCCATCTGGTATGTAGTTCTCACCAGAAATCACATAACCGCCATCTGCCCCAGTGCAGCGTCCCAGCTTGTTATGCTTCACGTACACCTGTACTTCAGCAACCAAGGCCAACCCCTTACGCGACGATTTTCCGTTGGAAACCACTTCAACGATCTCCCCTGCAATGTATTCAAAGTTGCGATCCTGATTTTCAGGACGCATGATAAATTCATAGAATTGTTCTTTGGTGACAGGTAACGTATTTAGCATGTCGCGCTCCAATCTACTCTAAGGTCAATTATTGCATACTTCTCAGAGCAGTGACAAAGTTCATTGAGCTATCTGTACTGGTACTGGCGCGGATAAGAACTGTCGGTTCGTCATCATCTTCAAAACTGGGAAGATCAAAATTGGGCGCTTTTAGCGGCTTAGGCCCCTGCCCTGCCCCCATCAGCAAGCCGGGTGTCCCACCTTGTAGGATAATTTGTGCGGCGATCTCTTTTGCGAGGTCACTGCCCCCTGCCCCACCGACCGAAGCTACGGGTGCAGACTTTGTAAGGGCTTCCCGTACCCAGGGAAAAAGTTCCAAGAGGACATCCACCTGTCCATCTCGAAGCGAAGTCCAGAGTCTTATCCCTTCGCGAATGGCACGCGTAAACTGCCCCTGCCCCTTGGTTGGTTTTTTGAGCTTGCCAATAAGTTCATACACCAGCCAATCTTCTTGTCGTTGATCGTTGAGCCAAAACTCAAATCGTTTTCTTGCCATAGTTTGTACCTTGCACTATAGTGCAATCTGCACTCTGTGATGCACATTGTAGCATTGCGTTTGTAAAAATGCTACATATGGTATCCATGCTGATCAGGATGTATTTACATTGTATGGCCTATCTAGCAGGGTAAGGCGGGGCGTGATATGATTTCAGTATGATAACAGCATCCTACGTACTCGAACTTTTTGATATATCGCGCGAAACTGTTAGACAGTGGTCTGCCGAATTCGCTGAGCATCTTTCTCCAGGTGCAAATCCAGGCGACAGACTCCCTCGCCTGTTCACTGACGATGACCTTCGTGTTTTGGCGCTTGTTTCCAACATGAAGGATGAGGGCAAGCGCTATGCCGATATACATGCCGCCCTTAGAAACGGTCAACGCGCCGAGCCACCGGACAAACCTGCTGCCCAGGTTGAGCTTACAGCCACCACAAGGGCTACAACCTTGCAGCAACAGGTTGCAACCTTAGCAGCAGAGCGTGCAGAGTTGTTAGCGACAAATGCCAACCAAGCCGGTAAGATCGAACTCTTGGAACGTCAGTTGGCCGAAGCCCAAGCGGAAATCAAAATCCTCAACCGTGAGATTGGTCATTTAGAAGCAGGTAACGACTAGAGGCCATAGCGCTATGGAACATACAAGTTCAGTCGCATGTTTACAAGTATGCACGTATAATAATTTACTAACAGGGAGACAATTACCTTAACCAAAGAGATGATTTGTGACCGTTATTGAAAACCCCATACTTAATTCTCCTTTTGCAGAACCCAATCGCTACCATGTTTTAGATGACAGAGGCAATCCGACAGGACGGATTGAAGAAAAGCGCCGCATAAGCACTTATCTGACACCTGTTGCCCAACCTCGAAAATCGAGCAATGTCCAGCCAATGCTGTGGCAGATGCAAGATGTGAAGGACAATGAGCTCATCAATCAGATTCGGGCACGTGTGAAAGCATGGCGGGGCAGCAACTACCCACATATTACCCGTGTAACACGCCAACTACTTGAATACTGGACGAATGCTGACCGTCAGCGTCCGCTGTTCTTTTGCCAGATTGAGGCATTGGAAACCGTCATTTACTTGACCGAAGTTATTCGTCGAGGAACTGCTGACAGCGAGCTTCAAGACAAACTGCAAGCGGCTAACAATGATGCCAATCCTGGTCTATATCGTATGGCCTTCAAAATGGCGACTGGCAGCGGCAAAACAGTTGTGATGGCAATGCTGATTGCATGGCAGGCATTAAACAAACTCACAAGTCCTGAAGATAAACGCTTCAGTGATGCGTTTTTGATTGTTACGCCAGGGATCACGATACGAGATCGGCTCCGAGTTCTGATGCCCGGTGATCCCGGTAATTATTATCAGCAGCGCGATATAGTTCCGGCGCATTTATTTGACCAGCTTCACAGAGCGCGAATAGTCATTACAAATTATCACGCGTTTTTGCCGCGTGAGACTGTTGATGCCGCATCGCTGACCAAGAAAATACTAATGAACAACAATGCCAATCCGTTTATTGAGAAACCTGAGCAAGTTGTTCGTCGTGTCTGCCGAGGACTCGGTGAGGTAAAGAACATCATCGTCATCAATGATGAGGCGCATCACTGTTACGACCGAAAAGTGGATGCAGCGGACAAGCTCAAAACGGACGAAAAGAAAGAAGTCGAAGAACGCCGGGTGTGGGTCAATGGTATTCGGGCTGTGGCACAGAAAATAGGTGTAAAAGCTGTTTATGACCTGTCTGCCACGCCTTTTTTTCTGCGCGGGTCCGGTTATCAGGAAGGAAAATTATTTCCCTGGGTCGTTTCTGACTTTGCCCTGATTGATGCTATTGAGAGCGGGATCGTCAAAATCCCACGGTTGCCAGTGGCAGATGATGCGATGGTAGGGGACGCGCCAATTAACCGTAACTTGTGGGAGTATATCGGCCCAAGTTTGCCCAAGCGTAAAAACAACGACGAAAATATCAAAACTGAGCTGCCGAAACAGTTAGAAGCAGCATTAATTAGCCTTTATAGCAGCTACCGAAAATACTACGACCTGTGGCAAACAGAGCAAGAAAAGCTGGCGAGTGGCGAAGCGGGTAGGGGAGCCTTGCCTCCTCCAGTGCTAATCGTGGTCTGCAATAACACACTGGTTTCAAAGATGGTTTACGATTGGATTAGCGGATATGAGAAGGAAATTGGATCTGGTGAGACTAAAATCGTTGTGCCGGGCAACCTCGATATTTTTAGGAATGAAGATGGTGAACGTTGGCTGCCGCGTCCGAATACCATTCTCGTAGATAGCGAACAGTTAGAGAGCGGCGAGAACATGAGCGATGATTTTAAGAGAGCCGCCAGCCGTGAGATTGACACCTTTAAGGCTGAATTTCGTCAGCGCTATCCCGACCGCGATGTAGAAAGCATTACCGAAGAAGACCTGTTACGTGAGGTGTTGAACACTGTAGGGAAGATTGGACGATTAGGCGAACAGGTGAAGTGTGTTGTCTCGGTATCGATGCTGACTGAAGGATGGGACGCAAATTCGGTCACCCATATCTTGGGCGTCAGAGCGTTCAGTACCCAGTTGATTTGTGAGCAGGTGGTGGGTAGGGCACTGCGACGCATTAGCTATGCGCCAGACGAAAAGGGAATGCTTGATCCGGAATACGCTGAAGTCTACGGTGTACCATTTTCATTTTTGCCGACGGCTGGAACGCATTCAGCACCCCGTTTACCAAAAGTGCCGACACGTATTCAAGCAATACCTGAGCGAGAAGCCAGCGGGTTTATATTCCCGAATGTGATTGGTTATCGCTATGAAGTTAAAGATGGCCCACTACAAGTCAACTTTGGCACTGATTCGGGCATGGTTCTTTCCAGTGCGAGTGTTCCGACTTTTACGGAGAGTGCGCCGATATTGGGTGAGAGCGTTGTGCATACGCTTGACGAACTGTATGCACGGCGAGAGAAGGAAGTGAGCTTCCTGCTGGCGAAGCTGGTGCTGGAACGCTACCTACCGAATGAAGATAATACCCATGAGCCGAAAGTCTGGTATTTCCCGCAGGTGCTGGTGATCGTGCAGCGCTGGCTGGACGAAGGTTACTTGCAGACCAAAGATGGCTGTAAACAGCAGCTTTTGCTCCTGACCGAATATGCCCATACCGCAGCCGAGAAAATCGGACGGGCGATTATTGCTGGAACACGGGACGAAGATCATCCAGCGGTCAAACTGGTTTTGAATCCCGGAGCACCAACAGGAAGCAGCGCCACTATTGACTTTGAAACCACGCGCAATGTTTATTACACCAATCCCAAGAAGTGCCACGTCAACTATGTGAGCGTGGACAGCGGTTGGGAAAGCAAGATGGCGCAGGTTTTGGAATATATGGATGAAGTGCTGGCCTACGTGAAGAACGACGGTATGGGCTTAACCATTCCTTACACGCTTGAAGGTAACGAGCGAACCTATATCCCTGATTTTTTGGTTCGGGTAAACATGGGATGGGAAGAACCACTGACCTTGATTGTGGAAGTGACGGGTATCCATGATATGGGCAAGGAAGCGAAAGCCGATACGATGCGATCTTTGTGGATACCAGGTGTGAATGCTACAGGGCAGTTTGGGCGATGGGAATACATTGAAATTCGTGATCCCTGGGATGCGCAGAACGCTATTCGGCGGCAGTTAAACCAGATCAAAATGACGGAGTAGACAACATGGCTGGTAAAAAGGCAGGCAAGGTTGAGGTGGATGCGCTGCGCCACCAAGATATGCGGAAGAATATCCCGACGAATGAACTGCGGGATTTTGCAGGGGATGATGAGCTGAATCCGACGACTATCCGCTACCCACGCGATCCGTCGCTTGATCCACAGTTGGTATGGAACGGGAAAGATGGGCAGGACGGCGAAGACCTGATGGTAGCGGCTTCACCAATCTACATCCAAGAGAAGATTCAGCCACAGGCGATTATTGAAGAAGTGCGGAAGCAGGCTGCGGCCAGCGAAAGCGCGACGGCTGCGCCACAGCAGATGGAACTCTTCAGCGATTTCAACGGGATTGAATTTGAGCAGATGATTGAGTTTTACCAACATGAACAGCATTGGTCGAACCGGATGATTCTGGGCGACTCGCTGCGGGTAATGACTTCGCTGGCGGAGAAAGAGGGATTAAAGGGTAAGGTGCAGATGATCTATCTTGACCCCCCTTACGGAATCAAGTTTGGCTCAAACTGGCAGGTGAGTACGCGCAAGCGGGATGTAACGGATGGGCGTGAGCAAGATTTGATAAGACAACCCGAACAAGTACGAGCGTTCCGCGATACATGGGAAAAGGGCATTCACAGTTATTTGAGCTACCTTCGGGATCGACTTGTTGTAGCTCGAGAACTTATGACTGAAAGCGGCAGTATTTTTGTGCAGATAGGTGACGAGAATGTGCATCTGGTGCGGAGTTTATTGGATGAAATATTTGGGAATGAAAATTTCATCTCTTTAATTACATATGCAAAGACCTCTAGTGCAACACCTGTAATGCTTTCTGGCGTAAGTGATTACATTATTTGGTATAGCAAAAATAAGACTGTTACAAAATATCACCCACTTTATATGCAAAAGTTACAAGGTTTAGATGGCGCGTCAAAATATGATCAATTGGAAGAAGCTAGTGGAATACGGCGAGCGCTAACTAGAGATGAAAAGCAAGGAATAATATCAATTCCTCAAGATGTTTATATTTACAGATTGGATAATTTAACAAGTCAGAGCCAAGGTAGAGAAAAGGGCGAGGGTGCTGCTTCTTGGTTTCCTGTCTCAATTAAGGGGAAAGAAATTCGCCCACCTCTCCAAAATCGTTGGAAAACTAACCAAGATGGTATGACACGTCTAATTCGTGCGGATCGTGTTGAGCTCACAAGTAATTCGATAGCTTATGTTCGTTTCATGGATGATTTTCCTGCATATGCCCTTAATAATCTTTGGTCAGATGTAGGAGGAATTCAAAGTCGCGCTGATCCCAAAATATATGTTGTTCAAACTGCCACAAGAACGATAGAACGCTGTATGTTGATGACAACTGACCCCGGTGATTTGGTACTTGATCCAACAATGGGCAGCGGTACTACAGCCTATGTGGCAGAGCAGTGGGGGAGGCGTTGGATTACTATTGATACCTCACGGGTGGCGCTGGCATTGGCACGGACACGGCTAATGAGTGCGCGCTATCCGTTTTATGTGCTGGCAGACTCGCCGGAAGGTGCAGAGCAGGAAACGAAAATCAGCGGTGTAATACAGCAGCCCCGGCGCTATGGGCAAGATGTGAAGCAAGGGTTTGTTTATGAACGTGTGCCACATATTATGCTGAGCGATATTGCCCGGAATGAGGAAGTCGATGTTATTCATGAGCGGTGGCAACCGTATCTGGAAGAGCGGCGTGAATGGCTGAATGCGACTCTGGGAATGGCATGGGAAGAATGGGAAGTGCCGCGTGAACTGCCTGATGCGGCAGAGGATTTGCAAACGATTCTGGCGGAATATTGGCAGGCTCGGCGGGAACGACAGCAGCAGATTGATGAGTCGATTCAACGCAACAGTGAGCGTGAAATTTTATATGACCGTCCGTATGAGGATAAGAAGCGCATCCGGGTGACGGGGCCGTTCACCGTGGAAAGTTTGTCGCCACATCGCATCCTTGATCCGGGCGCGGCGGAGGCGGCAGCCCACCGGCCTGTGGAGAACAACAGCAGCTATGAGCAGACGGTGATTGATAACCTGCGGGTGGCGGGTGTGCAAAATACGCGGGTGGAAGAACGGTTGAAATTCGATACATTGGAACCGCTGGCAAATCCGTGGTTACAGGCGGCAGGCACGTATACCCAAAATGACGAGGAACGGCGAGTCGCGGTGAGCATCGGCAGTGAACATGGGACGGTCACGGCGCGGCAGATCAAGCAGGCGGCGAAAGAAGCGGTGAAGGGCATTGGTTATCATTTGCTGCTGGTGTGCGGGTTTGCTTTTGATGCCCACGCGAGTATCGAGGTGAAGCGCTATGGCGACACGCTGGATGTGCAGATCGTGCGTATGAATCCTGATTTGATGATGGGGGATGTGCTGAAACAAACGGACAGGGCGAATCTGTTCACGATTTTCGGTGAGCCGGATATTGTTATCGAGCAGACCGCTGATGGGAAATATGTGGTGGAGGTGCGCGGGTTGGATATTTATGACCCGACGACCGGGCAAATCCGCAACAGTTCGATTGATGATATTGCCTGCTGGTTCCTCGATACGGCCTATAACGAAGAGAGTTTTTTCGTACGTCACGCGTATTTCCTCGGCAAGGATGATGCTTACGATAATTTGAAGCGGGCGCTGAAGGCCGAAATCGACGAGTCGGCGTGGCAGATGCTTTACAGCGCACGGAGTATGCCGTTTGAGAAGCCTGAGAGCGGGACCGTGGCGGTGAAAGTGATTAATCATTATGGGGATGAGGTGTTGAAGGTGTATGCGTTATGACGCGAAATTATCTCTCGTGGATTGATGACGAGAAATTATTGGCTATTGTGGATGAGATTTCTTCAAAGTTTATTAAAGGATTGGAAGAAAGTCGTCAAGAGCAGGATCTGTTAAATCGGGAAGGAATTGTCGATGTCTTAGATAAAGCTTTTCTAGGCAAGATATCCGATTTCCAAGATAGTGGTCATCGTACACGTATCTCTTTTTTGGCAGGAGATTTACATAGGCAAATTGTTGCGTCATTTACTGGCTGGCGACGAGCAAGGCGCCGTGGAGAACATCCCGCAGATGTTTATGGTGATGAGACTTTTGCTCAATTTGTTTTTGGCAAGAGTGTTTGGCCAATTGGTATGCTAGACGATCGCTTGAAAAATATATCTGATTTTCTGACGCGATTTAATTCGGCCTCTTATATTCTTGTTTTTGTAGATGCGGTCGAGGTTCCTGACTATATAAAACGAGAGAATCCACTTGCAAAGCTGCATTTTATGACGGGCACAGAATTTTATAGCTATATTACTAAAGTTCCTAATGCTAAAGAACAGCTTTATGCAATACTACCGCAGTTGATAAAGGAATATTTGCCGGGTTTTGTTTTCCTTAGCTACAGTCGAACTAATACTGATAAGATGCTTACCGTACGAGATGCACTTCGGAGCATTGGTGTAAAAGTTTGGACGGATGAGAATCTCATTCCGGGAACAGCTGAATGGGAACGCGAGATTGCGAATAATATTCGAGAGTGCAGTGGCCTTATTGTGCTGCTTTCGCCGCGTGCAGAACAATCTGAGTGGGTTAATAATGAAATCAGAAAAGCTAAGACTCACGAGAAAAGAATATTTCCAGTGCTCCTAGAAGGCGACGAAGCAACTTCTGTCCCAATGTCGATTAATGGGGTTCAGCGCATTGATGCAACAAAGAGCATGGAAAATGCCATCGCTCAACTGACTAACGCTGTTACAAATCATTTGCGTGATCAACGTGGAAAGCCAACTAATCCACCATGAACGCGACACCTTTTCCTCACATTCCTCATTACCCAGACTATGCAGAAGTGCGGGCGTTCCTCCAACTTATGGATGGTTATAGTCGTAAGTTGCTCCGGTCGATGTGGAAAATTATCTATGAACAGCGTGGTACTCCGCAGGAAAATCATAACTGGACTGAGCCTGACGTTTGGATTCCTGAATTGTTAGTAGGCGAAGAAAGCATGTTGGCTTTGCGTATATGGCAAGGTTCAAACCATGTGGTTAATCCACGCTATATCAACGAGATATGGATGCTGTCCGTAGATGATCGGTATGGTTTGCTCGGCACAGATGCAAATGATTATTTGCGGATTACTGAGGCTGGTCATGATTTTATCGCGCATCCGTTTGGCGAGACGGAGAAGCTGCTTGATTTTGCTGAAGGGCTTTTATATCTGCTCGGAGTCGTTTCTGAAAATGGGCCGGGAAAACGGTCTGACTTTTTAGGGCAGTTCGAAACATTCATTACGCAGTATACAGATATTAAATCGACAAACGTCGTCCAGTCCTATTGGTACGCACGGATGCAAAATTTGGTGGCGCGAGGATTGGTTGAGCGTTCGGGGATGATTTATCAGATCAGTGGGGCAGGGCTGAGTTACTTGGAAACTGTTCCTGCAATTGAAACACCTGAAACTGTTGCACCAACTGTACTTGAACCGCTTCGTGACATCCGGCGTTTGCTACGTGAGCAAGAAGATGCTGTACGTGAACAAATTCGGGAGACATTAAGCACGATCAATCCATATTTGTTTGAGGAACTTATCAAACGATTATTGGAAGCGATGGGTTATGAGAATGTTGAGGTTACGGCTGCATCTCATGACGGAGGGGTAGATGTAAAGGCGAAGATCGAGGTTGGTATCACAACGGTAATTGAGGTTGTGCAGGTTAAGCGCTATCAAGGTTCAATTAGCCGCCCGGTTCTCGACCAACTTCGCGGGTCACTACACCGGTTTGATGCCATGCGGGGAACGATCATTTCGACTGGGAAGTTCTCCAGTGGAACAAAAGAAGCCGCTTTTGAAAAGGGCGCTGCGCCAATCACGCTGATCGACGGTAATAAATTGATTGATCTGCTTATGGAGCATGAGATTGGTGTGCGAAAAGAGCAAATCCGATTGATCAAGTTTGAGGCTAGTGACTTTATTCTTTCGCCTGAAGCGGTTGATGGAAATTAGTCTATTCCTTGATTGTCATGGGGTTTATATGACGATGTGCCATTCTATCGAAAATCGATTTGTTGCTCGCCAGAAATCGAGATAGTCTCCAACCCGAACGCGAACTAAGTGAACTATTAAGCTCCTACAGCCACCTGTGATGTCAATCGCAGAGGAGTCGGCTAGGAGCTTTTTATTTGCTTAAAACGCGTTTGTCGTTTAACCGATTATCTAAACATTTTTGGAGTACAAAATTATGCCACTAAAGCTAAACACTCAATGTCAAAATTGTGGGAAACCGATGTACAAATCACCTAAACGACTTGCTGCTGGTGAGAGATCGACCTGCAGCATCGAATGTCGTAAAGCACTGGGCTATGCAGATGGCCGTCCGCGCATCCGGGGAGATATAAACTGTGAGGTATGCGGCAAAAGTTTTCGCCCTACGGCTATTAATCGCAAATATTGTTCACGAGAATGCTATTACACCAGTCAACATCGCCGTCAAATACTGGTATGTGAACAGTGTGGCAAGGCTTTTCAGCGCCATGACTATCAAATGAGGAGGCAAGGAAAGCATATTTATTGTAGTAAGGTGTGTACAGGATTAGGGCGACAAAAACGAATAGACCAACACTGCGCGGTTTGTGGTAAGGCGTTTAAAAGAAGACCTTCAGAGCTTAGGTGGCACAACGTGAATGGGGTTTATTTCTGTTGCCGCGCTCACTCTACGGCTTATAGACTTCTAAAGAAGGGTATAAATGGGCTCGAGAAAGATTTTCTTTATGAATTTCCAGAGCTTCGATATACCGGTGATGGGAAATTCTGGATCAACGATGATAAAGGCCCAATGTGTCCCGATTTTACAGTGCCTTATACCAATAAAATTATTGAAGTATGGGGCAACTACTGGCACAGAGGTCAAAATCCAAATCATAGAATTGAGAGGTTAAACAATAAAGGCTTTGAGTGTCTTGTTATCTGGGAAAAAGATTTTCGTCAACATATTGAAGAGGTGAGAACAAAAGTTAGCGCATTTATCACCGATAGGGCTTAACGGCCAGCTTGCCAAGTAGGGGAGTCAGATCTTTAAGGTTGAGGGGGTAGATGGATTGTAGTCATTCGATTACCACGCTGCATTGGGAATATGCTACGATAGCAGTGTCCGTATTTTGGCAGACCAAAACACTGCGCTTAGGGCATACGAGACAAGGAGTAGGTAATGTCTTTACAAGAGGTACTACGGGAGGCTGAGAGCCTTTCACGGGAAGAACAAAGCCAGCTTATTAAACTGTTGTTGGACCGTATTTTGCCCAGTTCGAGTGCCCAACCCGATAAGGCGCACAGCCTGCGGGAGTTGCGTGGTTTAGGGAAGGAAATCTGGGAAGGCATAGACGCACAAGATTACATTAACCAGCAACGCGACGAATGGGATAAGCCTCGATGAAGGTGAGTGACGCGCTGTCGGGTGTACGTAAGGTTTATTTTGACGCGGCTCCGTTGGTATATTACGTGGAAGAAAATCCGACTTATGTGAAGCAGATGGACGCGATCATCGAGCAGATTGAACGGGCTGCGATTGATGCCTTCAGTTCGGTGATTTTGCTGCCGGAAGTCTTGATGCACCCGACGCGGCTGGGGAAAACTCAACTGGTTTAGGCTTACCGTGACATTCTGTTTAACAGCCGACAATTCCAATTGGTGGCGGTGAGTGTTGAGATCGCAGAACGGGCAACGGATTTGCGGGCAGCCTATAACCTGCGAACACCAGACGCGATTCATGTAGCGACAGCGTTAGAGTCGGGCTGTGAGATTTTCCTGACCAATGACAACGGCCTTCAGCGGGTGAGTGAGACAGATGCTGATCTTAGATGATGTCGAAGTTGGGTGAAAACGTCCTAACCCAAATCGAGGTGGCACGGCGATACAGGTGGATCAGTACCGTTGTATCGGCCATGGCACCTGTCGGTTAGAATCTTCCTACCGAAAAGTCACCAATTCACTCAACACCATTGCTATCCTGAGTACACACGTTCTATTACATGGTAGGTGCAGCATGGAACTCGAAACATGGCAGATTAACGGACAAAACTACGTCACACCTAAAGAAGCTGCGCGGTATTTGGGCTTAAATCATTTGACCGTGTTGGATCATATCATGTCGGGTAAGCTTCCAGTTGTTCGGATTGAATCGCGCCAGTTCATCGAACTGGACACCTTAAAAGCCTATGCTGAAAACCGGCGCTTAAAATCAGGTGGTTGGGGTAGGGTAGATGAGTTTTTGGGGCGGAAATAAGGGTCTTATACCTTCCCCACTCTTCATAGTAGTTTAGAGCCAAATAATAGGTCTTCAGGCTCTGTTAAAGGCTGCATCAATTGCCATATACTCTTGGTAACAAAATTAGGTCAAAGTTCCCAACTTCATAGCTGACCTTCAAAGGACACTCTATGAACGACTTAATGGACACCATTCCTCGCAAAGTGTGTCACACGCTTTTATGCACCATTTTTTATTTTGATGTGGAACCAAGCACGCTAACCAGTCTCGCTGTTGGCACTGAATTCACGACCGTTTACAGCCCGTGGCCGAATCGTGAGTGGCGGGCAGCGCAATTTCGAGTCGTTGAGCCACGCGAAAGAAGCTTTCAAGAAATAGAAACCTGGTTTCTCAATTCAGACGAGGTTACTTATTTTGAGGGCTTGCTAAAGGCCACAGGGTAGAGGAACGATGGTCGTTCATTGGCCTCGAAACCTTGACAGCATCTGAGGCCAAGAAGTGACAGACAAGGCGTGTCAACTAACAAGCCTTGATTGATGATTTGCAGCCAAAGGGAAGCTGTTGATCAGATCAAACAGATGTCTTGCCTCAATCCCTGCGTGATTGACAGGCGATTTAATCGCCTTGTCGGGTGAAGCCAAACATAACCAAAACGCCCAAGGCGATTAAGAACAGCGGCCACAGGCTACCCCACCGATCAGTTGCTGCCATGATGGTAACCAGGGTCAGGATGACCCCGCCTGACAAGCTCTTACGCACATCGGCTGTAACATGCCCATCCCGGATATAGGCGGAATAGGCGTTGTACAGCATGAGCAGTGCCGGTACTGCGATGAAGAGCGCCCACCAATTGCCGGTTAAGACGAGAAGTTTATTCTCTGATAGTAAAAAGAGTATCCCGAGTGCGATGAGTGCGACAGCACCAATTAGGCGTGACGTCGGGTTTTCCAGAATATCGTGCTTTGGTTTTTCTTGGAACTTTTCGGACATGATAGCAACTCCTTCATAACCGCTACCCAAAGAGGTCGGATCATTGAGTTCTGCTTTCATTTAATATCGTATTTTGGTACTGAAATGAATGGGTCATACAACTTTGGTTACGAACATCACAATCATCGACTACAGAGGTACGCTATGACGCCATCTGCACATCTGACACGACCGTTTACGAAGTGAAATTTTGTGCAAATTGAATCGCGCCTATGCATCGAACTTGAACCTTGAAAGTCGGTGGTTAGGGTAAGGCAGATGAGTTCTTGGAGCGGAATAAGACTGGTTAGAAAGCGGATCGCGTATCAACATCCCAGCATCTTGAAAAGCTTTGAGACTAAGTGTGATGGGTGTGACGCAGGGCAGGGGATAATCTTGCTCACGCTATCATATCTACACCGTTTTCACATTCACCAAGAAACTTCAGCGATAAGATAGGAGTGTGATGACTATCAACTGAGGTGTTTATCGGTTTTCCACATTCCTATACAGCTATAACTACTGACTTTGAGCTTGAACCAGTGATGCAGGACTACTTCACAAAATATCCAAACGGACAATATGCGGATTATCAAATCGTCTATAAGACTGTCGGCGAACACGCGCCTGATGAATTCAGTTACCTCATTGTTTTCACTCGCAATCAGGGTTTGCACGATAATACCGTGAGCTTTTATGAGTTTCTCAAATCCTACTGCATCTGTGCTGATCGTTGTGCGGCCACACTCGGCAATGGTCGTGTTCTGCCGCAACTTGACGGCAGAGAACACATTTTTGGCAAACCGAAAAAGCCCACCTGATCTTAAAACCTGGAATATCTCAGCGGTTGAACCTTGTTTGCTATTAGCAGCTCTTCGTTAAAGAAGATGCCAACATATTTATCAGGTAGCTTCACCATAGCGCTATGGCGAAGATGAGGGTGATTAGTCGCTGAAAATATTGGCGAGGGCTAAGCTGAAACCCGGCAGCACATCGCCACCTTCCAGAAAGTCGCCGATACGCAGCGTCTTGCGCGGCTGATTTGGCGTGTAGACATCGATGGTTTTAAACTTCGGATCAGCGACCCAGACCACTGTTCCAGCGGTCAAATAGTTGCCAATTTTGCGCGTCATCTCGATTTCAGTATTGCCGGGGGAAAGCACTTCAATGGCTAAATCTGGCGCAATCGGATTGTAGGGAACATCTGGCGCTTCCGGTTGCCGAGCGTATGAAACAAACGCGCCATCGGGAATGTATTTCTCGCCGTGAACCACATAACCGCCATCGGCTCCGGTGACACGACCTAGATGATGATCCTCAACGTGGACGCTGACGCGTCCCATAATTTTCATGGCCTCGCGTGATGACTTGCTGCTGGATACCACTTCAACAATCTCCCCGGCAATGAATTCAAAGTTGCGATCCGCGTTTTCCGGCAGCATGACGAAGCGGTCAAATTCTGCATCGGTGATCTGTCGTGTTTGGAGTACCATACGACTGCCTCCTACTTTTGCTGCATTATAGCATCGTTGTATATCCTTGCGATCACCGGGGAGTAACTAACCCTATTTGGGCCAGCATTTAATTTGTGTATTTCACACCATGCTCAGCACGACGTACTCATCGGGATTGAGTTCGATGTCCTGCCGCCAGCTTCCCGTATCCACAAGCCCGATTAAGCGACCATATTTAATAATTCCCCATTTCTTCATCGGGTGTGTTTCTATCATGGCATTATCTTAGGGACGTATCTTCGTAAGCCAATAAACTTGATGGATTTTGTCTCTGCGGCGTCGAGCAAGTTGCTTCACAGTATAGATTACTGGTGGCTAAACCCATGCCATTCACGTAATACAAGCTTGACGCTCGACATGATTTTCTCTCGTATATGTGATTGAGCTCGTACTTAGTTATTGAAGATTGTAGCACCTGCGAGTTTAATTCCTCACAAGATATAACATTTTTCTGAATACCTCGATAAGGGTAAAAGTCCATACTCTGCTAGTAGGGGTTAGTAGGCAATAAATTGCTCTCCTAATTTGATCAATATTTTAATTGTTTACAAAATAATTAAAGTATAATAAAATGTATCCAGTACTGGTCTTGGATGTTTGAGAGGAAGTTTAAGAAGTCGCATCGTTTGTTTTTATATAACAGCGGTTTCAATGCTTCAGATAGTCATAAGAGAAATACTATGAGTTCAAAAATTGTCAGTCGCCGTGAAAGAGACTTTAAGGAAAACCCTGAATTCCTATCACCGCCAGTCATAGTTGAGCCACTGTATCAGTGCGCCATTTCGGTTACGATCATTTCTTACGTTCCGAATGCCGATATTGATGTAGAAGTAGACGGAGTAGTCGTTGTATCTGTAGCGGGTGGTTATCCTTGGCCGCAAGGTATCACAGTTCTTTTGCCTAATGAGCTTATTGCTGGTCAAGTGGTCCGTGCTATGCAAAAGACGGCAACAGCTAAAAGCGATTGGTCTGATCCAGCAGTAGTGCGTGATCATACAAAGGAGTTTCCCGCTGGTCCCCCACGTCCAGTAATTAATCCAGCGCCCATTTATGAATGTGGGGTGCGAACTGGAGTCGGTAATTTGCTTGGCGGTGGCAACGTTTGGATTACGGCTGATATGGTAGAAGTGGGCCGTGTCAATGGTTGCAGTCCTCAGCAGGGAGTTAATGTTAATCCGGCATATAGCCTCAGTCAGAAAGTGCGTGCTTGGTATGAACTGTGTAAGGACCCCAGTCCTCCGTCTATCGAGTATCTAACCCAAGTTCCACCAAGCCCTTTACCGACACCAACATTTGATCCGATGTATGAAGGTAGTCAACAAATAACGGTGCAGAATATAGTCAACGGCGCACTTATAACCTTTTATCGTGGAGGCGCTAATCTCGGTACTTGGCCTTGTTGGGGTGGGTCTTTTACAGTTAATGGTATCAGCCCGATTGTCTCTGGTGAAACTTTCACAGCATCCCAGACAATGTGCCCTGGCAATCCATCAAGCCCACCGGGTAGCGGCACAGTACAACCCTGCTCAAGCCTTCCTGCTCCCCAAATTGGTCCGTTGCAAGCTGGCGATAATCGAGTGGTACTCACTCAATTTGTACCTGATGCTGTTATTAAAGTTTATCTTAACGGCATAATGGTTGGAGCTAGTGGAGGGCCAATCGTCGTTTTGAGTAAGGAGATTTCAAGAGGTGATGTTGTTGATGTAATTCAGGATTTGAATGGTTGCGAAAGTAATTACGCTCTAGAAATTAATGTCGTTTGCATTGATCCACCTGTTGCTCCAAATCCCGCTGGACTTAATCTCTTTCCTATTGGATGGCAACATTACAATAAAGGCCCCATTAACGGAACTGTTTATTATCCTGCTGAAGATGATGGTGAAGGCCAGCCATTCTATAAACGCCTTCACGACTTGGGACGAGTGCCAATAGTTTTCATGGCACATGGTAACCATAATCCGAGCGATCCGAGCTATTTAGGCTACGATTACTTTCAGCAAGACTTAGCGAAGATGGGTGTTATTGCGGTTTCAATTGATTGCAATGCGCTTAATGGTGCAGCTAGCGGCGTACAAAATATTGAGGATCGAGCTGATTTAATAATTGATCATATCGCCTTTTTCCAAGGTCTAGATGCTGATCCTGCCTCTACGTTTTTTGGAAGTGTCGATTTTAGTCGTGTTGGACTAATGGGGCATTCGAGAGGAGGAGATGCAGTAGTTACTGTACCCACTGTTATCGCATTAGTTGGTGTTTATATTCGCTCAGTACTAGCTCTTGCTCCAACTAATTTCCGCTTCTGGTTTGGGTTGTCTACCATTCAACCTAAAGACTACACATTTATGACAATTCTACCGGCGGGTGATGGAGATGTAAGAGATAACAATGGGGCGCAGTTTTACGATCAGGCAATACCCGGCCCGTTTAAATCACAAGTGTATACGCATTTTGCGAATCACAACTTCTTTAATAGGCAGTGGTTAAACGATGATAGCTTAGCATTTCCACAGCCACCAGTTATGGCACGCTTTGATCACGAGCATGTTCTAAGTGCTTATGGGTGTGCTTTATACAGATTCACTTTACTTGGGCATGATACAAAAAGCTATCTCACGAACCATAAAATTCCCTCTGGCGTCTTGACATCAAACATCCATCTTGCCTTTGAGCAGGCAGAAGTGATTACTGTCGATAATCACGAAGATGGGAATACGATTAATTTCAATTCCCTTGGACAACCTACTCAGCAGTTAGCAGGTATGAGCGCGGATGAATTTCGCTTTGTAGAGGGTGCAGTTGGTACTTTCAATAGCTCTTTTCATGGACAAACTACGGGTATGGTTGTAAGGGCAGGGAAACCGGGGCGGATATTCTATTCGTCGTTGGGTTCTCCTATAGATATAAACAAGAGTGAAATTTGGATTCGCGCGGCGGAAGTTACTGACAGCTTTACGGTTCCTGCTGGTGCAACTGGATTTGAGTTAGGATTAGAAGATCAGAACGGTACTCAATCATGGATTGATTCGGATGATATTGGTGGTCTTCCTAGACCGTATCTCAGAAATGCCGGAATGATTAAAACGATGCTCAAAACGCTACGTTTTGACACTGCATGTTTTCAGGAAGTAGAAAAAATTGATCTCAGCGCGGTCCAAGCTATTCTTATTCGCTGCAATCGTTCAGATGAACGCGCTATTGCTTTTGATGACCTTCAAATCATTCGAAGCTAGTGCGATGGGAGTTGTAACCATGCCTACAGATGTTTCTGAACCCATAGCTTCAGGTCCTAAGCCAACTTGGGATTTACCGGACATACTTGATATTCAAATTAGGCGTATTCCATACGAGCCTCCTAAATTGCGTAATTTTAGGTCAGTCTTAGCAGAATATAGCGAGGCCGTAGAATTCATTGTGCGAACGAGTGCACCAGTTCCAGTTCGAGCAATGGGCCCAGCTCTCTTCATTGGGGACACAATGGTAATTGAGTCTCAAGAAATCGAGAAAAATGTTTACCGGTTCTTGGCATTTAATGTTGATAATCTGGTAATTGGTTCTTCCATTAGCTTCGGTTGGATAGGTGATCCGGCAGAGGACCGAAAGGCAACTAACTTTACGTATCGTGAGGGATAAACTTTTCAGAAGTGAAGATGTAATATTTAATACCCCAGCTTGGCGCGGCTCTTAATCACCTTGGTGTCATGGGCTTTGGCATAGCGCAGGGTGGTGCTCTCGCTGGCATGGCGGGCAATCACTTTGACATCGCCGATGTAGGTGCCGGACTCTAAGAGATCACTGATAAGCGTTCGACGCGCATCATGTGGGGCAAAATCCTTGTAAAACTGCTTGTAGAGGCCATCATCGGTTATCGGTTTGTCTTCACCGAGGTGATCGCCTTTCAAGACACGTGGGAAGACGTAAACCCGATCTGAAACATGAGCCTGCCATGCGCTCAAATGGCGCGCCAAACTCCCTAAGAACGGCACGTACTCGACCGCATCGCGCTGGCGGCCTTTTCCACCCATGACCTTGATGTGTTCCTGCTCGAAATCGATGTCTGACCATTTGAGTTTCACGGCCTCGAAGCGCCGTAGTCCAGCATAAAATAGCACAGCCAGCAGTGCCCGGTTGCGTAAGCCGCGCAATGAAGGCTGGCCGTTCACTGCCACCGGATAGGCGGCGATGAGTTCATGAACCTGACTGCCATCCAACCGCTTGCCCGGACGCTTCTTGCCTTTAGGGTTCGGAACTGTCTGGACATCATCCAACGACAGCCGCAGCAGCTTGAGTTGGGCATAGTAGGTTTCGAGAACGACATTCGACGTATCGGCACTGTACAGCGTTTGCACCAAACGGCGCAGATGGGTCAGCCGTGCCTGCTTGGTCGAACGTGACAGATTGCGGCTCTGCAAATAGCGCATGACATGGGGTGCAGACAGTTCGTTGGGATGGATGCCGCTATCAGCACACCATACTCGCCAATCGTTGAAAGTATGTTCATACTGGCGGCGGCTGGAAGTGGACATGCCGCTCAGGAGCACATCGATCATGGCGGCATAGGCCGAGAGGGTAGGGCTGGTGGTCAGGCTTACAGGTGTGATTTTCATAGCGCTATGGGAAGGTATTCAGTACAGATAAATGGATGGGAATGATCCCCTCTTTTCAGATGACGGAAAGAGGGGCAAAGGACTAGGATGATGGTTTGGGCGAGTAGGGGCGTCCGAACTTGCCGCTGTGAAAGATTTCTTCAGGGGCTTTGCGTTTCTTTTTGCCCTGAACCGTTTCTTTCACCGGATAGCCGAAGGGCAGGATAGCCAGAACATCATAGGGTTCAGGGATGTCGAGCAGTTTGTTGATTTGCGGCATGGGCGCAAACCCGACCCAATTCGAACCCACGCCTTCAGCCCAGGCGGTGAGCACCATCGACTGGATAGCACGGCTGCCATCGGAGAGGCCCATGCTGCCGGGTTCAACCACCACAACCACCGCAAAGTCTGCCTGGGCGGTATACGGGCCGGATTTGGCAAGTGCGCCTAACTGCTGCAGTTCGGTATGATCCTCGACCAGGATAAAGTGCCAGGGTTGGTGGTTGCTGCCGCTGCCGGTCAAACGGGCGGCTTCCAGAATGCGGTTCTTGACGACCGTTGGAACCGCTTTTTGTTGAAAGGCACGACTTGCCAGAACCGTTCGCACCGCTTCAAAGACTTCCATAGGGTTACTCCTAATGACGTGCAGTCCGGATGCGACGGGATGTCGCGCACGCTAAGTGCCAGTGTATCCCTGCTTCATGCATTGCTGCCAATCGCATGGTCTGATAACGGCCTATCACTGTGCCTCTATTATATCACATATCACTATTGAAAAGAGCTATTTACACGACTTATTTGGTTGAGAAATAGATGTTTTTTCGTCCGTCCCAATAAGCTACTTATAGGCTTGTCAAATATCTAGGACGCTCTCAAACTTAGGGAGTTTGAAGCCCTCAGGGTGCCATCCGGTTCTCGAACCTCAACTGTCAAGCGAACCGACCCCCGATAATCCGGCATTGTGAATGAGAGTGGAGTTAGATTTGTCACGCTATAAGGTGTTAATGTAAGCGCACCATAACTGCCATTGAGCAGCATCTTTGGCTCGCCAGTGACACGCTCCAACCGCCAATCGACTCTGGCTGTTGATAACGCAGGCTGACCATACGCGCTGATGAAAATAGGCACATCGATGACCTGTCCGCTTTTTACAAACAGCTTACCCTGATAATCTAAGCCAATAAAATCGGGGGTGTTGACGGCTGCGAAGTCATAAGCAGTCTGTTTGACTGTGCGATCATAGCGGGCTAGGCCAGCCAATTCGTGTTCAACATCATAAAGCTCTGTATAAGTGTATCCGATTAATCCCCCATGACGGCGGATTTCCGTCGTCTGCCACTGATAGCCAGTTGGACGTTCTTCACCCCAGCCTGTGCCATATTCGCTCACCATGAGCGGCTGCCCGCTATACTGCTGCCCTTGGGCGAAGAAGGGATGACCCAATACAATCACATCCATGGGTGTGGTTTCCAACTGTGATAGGTAATCGCTCCACTCATAAGTATTGTCGGAATACTTATGAGAATCCGCGATGTCGGTTGTCACATGTCGCCACCCGGAATTGTCCACAATCAAGCGTGTGGAATCCCAGTCTTTGATCTGATTATAGAGATCACTCAGGTATAGCTGTACGTCAGGATCACTGCGAAATTCCAGTCCCCACGATTCGTTATAGGGACTCCAGATCACAATCGAAGGGTGATTGTAGTCACGCTCAATCATGGCTTGCATGTCACGGATCAAGCGTTCGCGGGCGAGAACCGTAAATTTCACCGGGCAGGGAACATCGTTCCATAGGAGCATACCGGCCTGATCAGCCCAATAAGCCCAGCGTGGGTCTTCAATCTTAAGATGCATACGCAGGCCGTTAAAACCCATTTGCTTGGCTAATGTGATGTCAGCCTTTAGGGCTTCATCGCTGGGTGCGGTGTAGAAACCATCTGGCCAATATCCCTGCACCAGTGCTGACCTGAAATAGATTGGATGACCATTGAGTAGCACATTTTTGCCACTCACTTCAATACTACGCATACCGAAATAGGTATGTAGGGCATCAGGGGATTGACCGGGTGCGCTCAACTTCAAATCAACATCATAGAGATATGGGGTTTCAGGTTCCCATATTAAAGGGACACTGAGATCGATAGGTATGGTAAAGGTTTGCTGCGTATTCGTTTTGTCAAGGACAAGCTGTTGACTCTGTAACACAGTGCGTTCATCAGGGGACTGAACAGTGATTTGAAGTTCTGCGTTTTCGGACAGTGGCGATTCAACGGTGACTGCAATCATCGCTCTTGCGTTCGGTACATCTGGAGTAATGTGTACCTGTGTGATATAAACGGCGGGTCGTGCTTCTAACCACACCGTCTGCCATATCCCACTTACCGTCGTGAAATCTACATCATCCCAAGGATTAGGTGGGTTACTGCTTTGTTTCCCGTGCGGAATTTCCGAAAGATCAGCAGGGTCTTCAACTCTGACCACAACCTGATTTTCGCCCGTAATCAACATCTCTGTAATGTCGAACTCAAAAGGGGTATACCCGCCCTCATGTTGACCAGTTAGCTGACCATTCACCCAAACCTGTGCCTGATAATCAACAGCGCCAAAGTGCAGCACAACACGCTGATCCGCCCATGTCTCTGGAACAGTAAATGCTCGACGATACCACGCCACACTGTGCTGAGATGGATCTGCAATCCCTGAAAGAGTACTTTGCCATGCAAACGGAACGAGAATCGACTCTTGCAATGCCTCACTATTAGGCTCGAACCATTGCTGTCCGAGTCCCAACTGATCCGGATCAAATGCGAAAGCCCATGTCCCATTCAAATTCAACCAGTTATCGCGTTGGAAATCCGGTCGTGGATATTCTGAGCGTGGAGTCACCGCTGTTTCCCGTGTATTCCATGCTGACTCTGCTCTGGCTACAGTAAAACAAAACAGCATAATTAGCAGCATCAGGAAACGCATCTTCACACTCTCCACAATAACCTTTTTGCATCTTTTTCGAACGACGATTAGCCCTTTCATTCCTGTTGCTCTCGTCTCATCTGAAGTTTTGTGAGATGGTTGGCAACCGGTCAGGTGAGCTAGTTAAGCCTCATCATGGATGCACCTGTTCGAGCCACGCCATATCATAACCTGAGTTTCGAGTACGTACGACAACTTACAAGAAGCGGTTAAGCTTCGTGTTATCCCGAACACGAAATGTAATAGTTGACTAAAAACTGTATTTTTGTCACCTATTGTGCAGCCAATTAATCTCCTTTTCGGGAATGGTTTTATCCTAACTCAAGTCATGTCGGTTTAGTGATACACCCTGTTGTTATCAATTGAGTAGATTGACCACTGATAAGCTCGAACATGATATTGCATTCGATATGCTTGTATTTCACTTGTTCATAAGGGTTCGTCTAAAAATGTTCTTTCTCTTAGGTGTGGAAAAGGTGTGGAAATTTACGCAGTGCGATTAATTACCTCTATAATCTCACTTATTATCAGTTGCGAAAATACAGAGGTCGTGTATGGATAACCTGAGTGGGCAACAGATCAAGGGCTATGAACTGCGCGAACGTATTGGAACAGGTGGATTTGGCGCAGTCTATAAGGCGCAGCAATCCACGGTTAATCGTGAAGTTGCCATCAAAATCATCCTACCCCATTTCTCAAACCATCCTGATTTCATTCGCCGGTTTGAAAATGAAGCCCAACTCGTTGCGCGGCTTGAACATCTGCATATTGTCCCTTTGTACGATTATTGGCGTGATCCGGACGGTGCATATCTGGTTATGCGCTGGTTACGCGGTGGTAGTCTGAGAGATGCGCTTCAAAAAGGGCCATTCACAGCCGAACAAGCCGCTTCACTGATGGATCAGCTTAGCGCAGCCCTATCCGCCGCACATCGCAGCCATGTCATTCACCGCGATCTTAAGCCCGGTAATATCTTGTTGGACGAAGATGGCAATGCCTATCTGGCAGATTTTGGAATTGCAAAGGATCTAAGTCTCAGCGCGGGTGTGACGGAACCGGATGCCATTATCGGTTCACCGGACTATCTTGCTCCAGAGCAAGCTCGTGGCGAGATTGTGACACCCGCCACCGATGTTTACAGCCTCGGTGTGGTGCTGTACGAAATGCTTATCGGAGAACACCCATTTCCCAATCTTAATTCAGTCGAGCGCCTCTATAAACATCTGAACGAGCCTATACCGCTTATTTCTAATCTGCCAGAGGATATTCGTTCGGCAGTGAACGATGTCATTCAAAAAGCGACCGCCAAAAATCCGATCGATCGCTACGATGATGTGCTGGATATGGCAACCGCCTTTCGTACAGCCGCCCGTACACGAACCCCGGATAACATCGTTGAAACACTGACACTGCGTGAACAGGAAATTCTTCGCCTCATCATTAATGGGCACTCAAACAAACAAGTCGCAGAAGCGTTGTTCCTCGCATTGAATACAGTCAAATGGTATGTAACGCAAATCTATCAAAAATTGGGTGTTCGGACGCGTGTGCAAGCTATTGTACGCGCGCGTGAACTCCATTTGATTGGTGGTGTTTCCGCAGGCGAAAATATCGCGATCGACTTAAAAACGGTTATTCCCACAGATGAATTCCACCCCCTAAATCCTTACAAAGGCCTTCGATCATTTCAAGCTGCTGATAACCAGGAGTTTTTTGGGCGCGAAAAATTGATTGAGAAATTAATCAAGCGAATGAGTGAGGTCAGCCCACAGCGCCTCACCACTTCCACATTACCGGAAAGTGAAATGGGGCGCTTTTTAGCGGTGGTCGGTCCCAGTGGTAGTGGTAAGTCCAGCCTCGTAAAAGCGGGGCTGATAGCCGCATTGTGGCGTGGCGATATTCCTGGCTCTGAAAAGTGGTTTGTGGTCGAGATGCTTCCAGGTACGCATCCGATTGATGAACTGGAAGTTGCCCTTACGCGTGTAGCAGCCAACCAGGCCAGTAACCTCCGTGAGCAGCTTGAACGCGACGAACGTGGTCTTGTACGGGCCGCACAGTTGATACTGCCAAATGATGGCACTGAATTGGTTATCGTCATCGATCAATTCGAAGAGGTTTTTACGCTGGTCACAGATGAACACGAACGAGTCCAATTTCTCAAGCTCATTCAAAACGCAGTCAGTGACCTTCGAAGCCACATACGAGTTGTGGTCACTCTGCGTGCTGATTTTTATGACCGGCCACTACACTATGCGGGCATTGGTGAATTGTTCCGCAGCCGGATTGAAACCATACTGCCTCTTACAGCAGACGGACTGGAACGTGCCATCAGCCAACCTGCCGAACGAGTCGGTGTTCGTTTCGAACCCGGACTGGTCGCCAAAATCATCAGCGAAGTCAATTACCAACCCGGTGCCCTGCCCCTTCTCCAATATGCTTTGACCGAATTATTTGAGCTTCGAAAAGGTCGACTGCTCACCCTTGAAGCTTATCAAGCCATCGGTGGCTCGGTCGGCGCACTGGCGAAACGGGTCGATGAACTCTACCTGAGTATGAGCGCTGCCGGGCAGGAAGCCGCCAAGCAGATGTTTATGCGATTGGTCACTTTAGGTGAAGGGGTCGAAGATACCCGCCGTCGGGTGGCACGTTCAGAGTTACTAGCAATAACTGCTGATCCTGAGATTATGGATGAAGTTATCGATACCTTTGCTGAATACCGTCTGTTGTCCCTTGATAATGATCCCAATACCCGCACCCCGACTATCGAAGTCGCTCATGAAGCGATCCTACGGGAATGGGAACGGTTGCGCGGTTGGCTAAACGACAGCCGTGAGGATATTAAGCTTCAGCGCCAGCTTGCCAGCACGGCCCATGAATGGGAACACTCTGGAAGGGAACCGAGCTTTTTACTCCGTGGCTCACGACTGACAGCCCTTGCAAAATGGTCAGCCGATACCAAACTCGCTCTAACCGACAAAGAACATCACTATTTGCAGGAAAGCCTCGATGAACAGCATCAGCAATTGGCGAAAGAAATCGAACGACAGGCACGTGTTAAAGCCCTGGAACAGCGTTCGATACGATTTTTACGCATATTAGTAGCGGTCCTGTTACTCGCTGTACTGGGGGCATTTGGGCTAACGGGTGCGGCAGTCAACCAAAGCAGCCTGACCCAGCAGGCTCTGGCGACCAGCGATGCCAACTTCCGACATGCCGAGCAGATCCGTTTGGCTGCGCAGGCGCAAAACCTGATGAATGATGGCTCACCCGGCAATTTACCGGCTTTGCTCGCCTTAGCAAGCTTACGTTTTGGTTATTCAGAACAGGCTGACGCTGCGTTATTAAAGGCGTCTTCTCTCGGTATCATCAAAAGACTTTTTCCAAGTACCAGTATATCGAACGGGGGTGTTTTTTCACCGGATGGAAAACGAGCCGTAACCATTGGTACCGACCATTTGGGCAGGGTCTGGGACATAAAGTCTGGCGCAGAGATCATGAAATTGACCGGTCCAACTGATTTGCTGAATACTGTAGCCTATGCGCCTAATGGTCAATACATTGTAGCAGCGGGTTATGAGAAAATAGCCTGGCTATGGGATGCACAATCAGGGAAACAATTACGCCAATTAACAGGCCATACAGACCAGATTTGGAATATTGCAATTTCACCAAACAGCCAATATATCCTGACCTGTGGAGGAGATAAGACGATCCGTTTTTGGGATGCACAAAGCGGGAAAGAAGTACACGAGATTTCGCTTAATGCTACCGCAGCCTTTTCTCCTGATGGACAGTATGTTGCTACTGGCGGGGAAGAGAAAATTACACTATGGGATATGCAGACGTGGAAAGAAATACGCCATTTCGATGCTCATGTTGGTCTTATAAACAGTCTTTTATTTTCACCGGATAGCAAAGCACTTGTGATCTCCAGCGATGACAAAACACTTCGACTATGGGATATCCAGACCGGTTCCGAAATACGTAAGTTTACAGGGCATACAAGTTGGGTGGGGCCAATTGATTTTTCACAAGATGGAGACACGCTTATTTCAGGGGGTGGTGACAATACAATTCGCTTTTGGGATGTGCAGAGTGGCAATGAATTGAAGCAGTTTTACAGCCGCGATACCCCTGCAAGTCTCGATCTTTCACCGGACGGGAAATATGTATTGACCAATGGTCAACCATCAGCATATCTATGGGATGCCCAGTTCAAGTCAGAACCTGAGGTTATACAGGTGGTTGATCCCACTCAAGATGAAGGACCATGGCGTATCAAATACTCAGCTGATCAGCGTTACTTGTTGACAGCCGGTCCGACTTCCGCGCAGATATGGGATGCTAAAAATATGAAGAAGCTCTATGAGCTACGACCTACGACCTCAATTCGAGATGCTGTCTTGTCCCCAGATGGCAAGTATTTGTTTGCAAGTACTAACGGACCTGATACCAACACCTATCTTTATGAAGTAGCCACCGGCAAAACGATTCAGACTTTCGTGGGACATACTGCAGAAATCAATGAAGTCGATTATTCGCCTGATGGAAAATATGGTTCTACTAGCAGCTTCGATAACACAGCAATTGTCTGGGATATTCAAACTGGAAAAATAGTACGACGTTTTGAAGGGCATGCCGCCGCATTAGGACATTCTATTTTTTCATCAGATAGTCAGCGCCTTTTAACAGGTTGTACGGATGGAACACTTCGTTTATGGGACATCGCGACAGGAGAACTGCTGAAGACATTTGAAGATCATGCTGCTGGAGACATGAATCTGGCTTTTTCGCCAGATGATAAACGTATTGCATCCAATCATTTTGATGGTACCTTCCGCATCTGGGATGTTGAATCTGGTAAAGTGATTCACAATTTATCAGGCTATTCCGGTATGACATGGGGCGTTATGTTTTCACATGATGGACGTTATCTATTAGGATCTGATATGAATCGTGACGTACGCTTGTGGGACACTCAAACAGGTGAGTTAGTACGGGTTTATTCAGGTCATACGGGTGGGATACATTGGGCTACATTTTCACCTGACGAAAAACAAATTCTGGCGGTCGGCGGTGGTGACCTTGTCATATGGCAGCGCGACTACAGTGATATTGTGAACGCCATGTGCGCGGAACTTCCGACTGATTTTACTCCAGAGGAACGCCAAGCCTATGATATTCCACCTGCCCAACAAACCTGTCCGCAGTTCGCGACAACGGGGAGTCAAACTGGTACTAAGACTGGCTAGATCGCAGAAACATCTATTTGATACTTAGGGTGATCAACAGATAGATTGCATCCTGGATTACTTCTATCATAGATAAAAAACCTCTCATGCAGAGGTTTTTTTTGTGTCGTGAGCAGGCTTCGAGACTCAATTTGGTCAAAACATTATCGGCCTATGAAACGATTTTCTCCCTCAAAATTGACCACCCTACTTTCCCCACACCTACTTTCTTACCTTCTCCCATCCTCCCAAAGACACCATCTCCACATAGAGTCAGGATGTGAACGGAAAACACAACCTGAGGAGAACATCATGTACGACATGAACCAATATGCAAAAGACAAGTTATACCGTGCGGAGAAACTACACAAAGCGCAGCAGTTACAACTGGCTGAAGCGGTGCGTGAAAACCACACGCCGATGTCATCCAGCGCATTTCTTACTGGACGCAAGCTTACCATCACGGTTTCACTTGTGACGTTTTTTGTACTTTTCTTGTTGCTGGTGCCACAAACCATTTATGCAGATGACAAGTTAGATCCCGGTGGAGCAGATGCTTTTTATGATCAGATGATCGCTTACCGGCTGGGGCATTACTATTATGTAACAGGTGAGTACGAACGGGCTGTGTATTACTACGATCAGGCTATTGCAGGGATACCTGAACTCATCTTGGCCCAAATAAGCAGTTTCCTCGACCTTTATTGGTATAAAGGTGATGCTCAGTTGAAAGCAGGATTACCGGACGCCGCACTCGAAAGTTACCAATACTATCTTCAATTGGCGGGGGATCAGGCCAAGGGAGCGGAGATCAATTTTGTTCAGACGCTTGAAGCAAATATAGCAACGGGCAATCTTGTCATGGAGCCGTTGGAAGCTTAATTAGCTATTAGGTTCGGCGTTGTATAACGGTAGGGTGATATAAGCATCTTGCCGTTAATTTCGGTCCGGAATATTCGTGATTAAATTGAGCAACATTATATCGGGATCAAGAATTGACCACACTGTTACGTTTCTAAACCAGGTTGTCGCAATGCTTTTAGTTCCTTGGGCAACTGGACTGTGCTTACCCCGAAAACACGCTTGGATCATATTGGGTTGGGTGATCATTTAATAGCCGACTAATATTCTGATTTTAGTCGGCTATTTTAAGACGAAATTCGATGCTTTTTGAGTGCGCTTTGTAGTTTGAGTAGCTAGAGTTGGAAAAGAAACCGCACTTTCCAAATCATCAAAACCGGAGTTGATTTCAACGTTTACTTAATCTCAACCAAATCAAGCTGCCCTCCTATGTCCCTCCTCTAACAGTCCTTTTTTCTCTCCTAACGGTACGGTGACCCTGTTTGTCTCCCGACATACAGTAAGGGTGTAAAGAGAAAACAGCAACTTAAGGGAGAACATCATGTACAACCTCAACCAATATTCAAAAGACACAAATCGCCGGGCGCGCATACAGCAAGAAGTTCAACAAATAAATTTTGCCGACAATCTACAGGGAAATCAGAAAACAATATCGACCAATACCCTTCACATCGGGCACAAGCTAACTCTTACAATCGCGCTAGCAGTCTTAGTAATTCTTTTCCTGCTCTTAGCACCACAGAAAATCAGCGCCAGTGATAAGTTCGATGCGGGTGAAGCGGATGCTTTTTATGATGAGATGGTAGCCTACCGCTTAGGGTATTACTACTATGTAACAGGCGAGTACGAACGCGCTGTCGACTACTACAATCAGGCGATTGCAGGGATACCGGAAGTCGTGATGATCCGAATGAGCTGCTTCCGTGACCTGTATTGGTATCGCGGTGATGCTCAGTTGAAGTTAGAACAACCAGACGCGGCACTGGGAAGTTATCAGTATTATCTGAAATTGGCAGGCGATCAGGTTAATGACGTGGAAATCAGTTTTGTTCAGGCACTTCAAGCCAATATCGCGACCGGTAACGTCACTATGAAACCCCTAGAATCCTAAATTCATGGCAAAGCAATAAAGCGGCAGAGTGTGACACCCTCTTTGCCGCTCTTTTATTGTGGTGGATGGGCTATCAAATCCTTAAGGGCTAAATTCAAATCCACTTGCTGACCCTGCTGCCAAGAGTGTTCATAGGCTGATGCGGAGACAGCGGCTTTCAAATCTTCCAGCAAACGGATGGTCAAGGGTTCCTCGCTTGCCCACCACTGCGGAGAGAGTGGATCATGAATAATGGTTGACATCAACTCGAGTGCCTGTTCAGGTTCTCCGGCGTAATTGTAATAGTGAGCGATACCTGTGAGTACATAACGCTGGGACACGTTATCAGCGGGAGCATCCTCGGCGTGTGAAAGCCCTGCGTACAGATGTGGTATTGCGGCATTATATTCGCGCAGGCCGCATAAGGCACAACCGAGTGCGATACGCGGATAAAGGGCTTCAAATTGATCGGCAGCGACCAATCGTAGGCCTTCTCCAAGCGACTCTTCGGCAAAAGCGCGGGCTTCCTCATAATGGCCCTGTAGAAGCCGCAGCAGGCTGGCTTCATACAGAATGGCGATGGCGTTGCTACGATGGCCCGTCTCCCGAGCGAGAGCTAATCCTTCACGGATCTCATTTTTAGCATTTTCCAAATCATGACGAAAAAACAACTGGGCTGTGTGGTTGCGAAAACCCAACCCAATCCCGAGTGTGTTGCCCGATCTACGATGCAGTGCCAGACATTCTGTTATACAACGCTCCGCTTCTTCCCAATTGCCGACGCGCTGATGATAATCAGCAAGGTTATTGAGCGAGACACCCAGGCCGAAGTAATCGCCTATTTCGCGGCGAATAATACTGGCTTCGGTAGTCATGCGAAGATACTCATCAGCATTTTTGTAGAGATAGTAGAGGCAAACAGCTAACGTGTTGAGGCAATAGGCTATCATGTAACGGTCATCAAGATCACGGCTGATTGCCAACGCTTCCCGCGTTAATGGCTCGGTTCCGACGGTGACAATTGTAAAACCGTAACGATGTAGACAAAAAGCCTCAAGAGGGCGATCATGCTGTTCGCGGGCAATGGCGAGGCTGCGTTTCAATGCTTCCCCACCAACATTGCTGTGCCATACAAGATTGAGATAATGCGCCTGCCATGCCAGAACCCAACCCAGCAGTAAGGGATCAACAGGTTGTGAGCGGTGTTCGAGAATCGACAGCGATTCGCTCAGCACATCGGCGGCTTCCTGGTAGCGACTGCGAATGTGATAAAAAAGGCCAAGTGTCTTGATATATTGCAGGCTAACAGCATCATTGCCCTGCTGAAGCGACCAGAATAAACCCGCTGTGACATTATCGAGATCGACGCTGATGTCGGTCAGTGCTTCGAGCTGACGTCCCCCTTTCAGATATGGTTCTCGTTCAGCCATCGCGGCACCATAATACAGGCTGTGAGCCGTGCGGACGGCGGTCGCCATATCAGCTTGCTCAAGGGCATCGGCGGCATACTGACGCAGCAGCTCGTGTATGTTATAGCGCTCAGTATCGGCTGACCAGCTTACCAGCGCTTTATCAGCCAGTGCCGTGAGTGTCCGCAGTCCGACAGCCACTATTGATTGAGCGGCTCGACGTGTGCAGCCACCGCGAAAAACCGAGAGTTTCATGAAAGCGCTGCGTTCTTCCTCTGTGAGCCGTTTCCAGGTCGACTCAAAGACCGCACGCACGCTGCGCTGACGTTCCGGTAAATCGCGCAATGATGAACTAAGGAAGTCAAGGCTGGCGGCAATTTCATCAACAATTTCGGCGGGTGATAGAACCTCTACCCAAGCTGCGGCCAGTTCGATAGCCAGTGGCAGCCCACTTACCAGTGTACAAATCTGGATGATGTCGGCGAATTTGCCATCGGGTTTGAAATCCGGTCGGACGCGGTAGGCACATTGGAGGAACAGCTGAATGGCGCTGTACCCTAGAATGTCCTCGTCAAGTAGGGTTGGGTAATTGAGGCCATCAAGGGTGTAAACGGTTTCTCCACTCAGGTTAAGTTTTTCCCGCGATGTGACCAGAACCCGAAGGTCCGGCGCACTTTGCAGCAGATCCACCACCACAGGAGCGCTGTCCAAGAGATGTTCAAAATTATCCAGTACCAGCAACGCTCTTTTGCTGCTGAAGAATTCAATGAGCTGCTGGGCTGGCGTTTGGTTATTCCGTTGAAATTGGTAACCAGCCTGAGTGGCAATGGTTGGGATGAGGTCTGCCGATGATTCCAGCGGGGCGAGCGAAACCAAGGTTACCCCATCCGGAAATGCGGTGAGTGATTTTTCAGCGACTGCCAACCCCAGTCGTGTTTTGCCCATGCCACCGGGTGCAAGTACGGTTATGAGACGTGTTGACTGATCGCGCAGTAAATGAACAAGCTCGTGCAGTTCGTTTTCCCGTCCGACAAATGGTGTCATTTGTGACGGGAGGTTGTGGTGAGGTATGACTACAGGCTCTTGTGCGGTGAGCAGGTTTAAGGCTCTAACCGCTTCAATCGCCTCGTGACGATTGTTAACACCCAGCTTGTTGAAGATCTGGCGATTGTACCATTTGACGGTAGTGTAGGCTACAACCAGGCGTTCAGCAATCACGCGGTCTGGAAGATCTTGTGCCATGAGGGAGAGGATTTCTAACTCACGTTTGCCCATCGGTTCGTAAGGTTGATCTTTGGTCTGAAACCCATGAGTTGTCATAAGAACATCCTTTATGCGAGAAGGCACGGTTACCGATTGGCGTAATGCATCACTGTAAATGGCCTCTAATTTAAGATTATGGCGTATTCGGAAGTCCATCAAAACACAAAAGGGTGGGTTTCGCTATGAAATTCGTCACCTGTTTTCAGCGCCAGCAGCTGATCTAGGAAATGTGGTTATGGTTAATGATCTTCCCACATTCACGTTGTACCTTACCGAAGAGAATAGGATAGAGATGGGCGTTGCTGCGGTTTTTGAAGTGCTGCTAAGCTCAGAGGATGTCACGCTTCAGATCAAGTTCGGCATTCTTGATTGCCATCGTATAAGGCACTTTATACGATGGCAATCTGCTGGGTATTTCAGATTACCCTAGCTACTCCCGAAACTAAGCAACCTGTACTGGCTATGACCGACACAAGTGTAACCATCCCGTTTGCGGCTGTTCAGTCCGTCGATGGGTTGCTGAAAGTGCATTTCATTGACGTGGGTCAAGGTGAAATCATCTTTCTTCGGACAGCGCATGGTAGTATGGCGCTGATCGACGGTGGCAATCCAAATGGACTGGCGCTGGCTTACCTCCGCGGCATCAGTGTCACCCACCTCGATGCGGTCATTCTGATGCATTCTCATGCCGATCAGGTTTGTGGGTTGGTTGATGTGTTGAATTCACTGCAAGTGGACAATGTGTGGACCTCTGGCGCGTCCAACACGACCAGCATCTTCGAGCGCTTCATTGACACCATCGCTTAAGTCGTTAAGAGCAAAATTTCTGAGGGAGAAATGAAAAATATTTTCTCCCTCATGTCGCTTATTAACTACAGACTTGTTTATGAGAGGGTTGTTTTGAAGTGAAGTGTCACAAAACGTCGTGCTGGAATATCGACCGTCAACGCACCTTTGATCACTTTGAGGGCTTCGCCGGGTTTTTCCAGCAAATCACAAATTGCTGCGTTGGTGATCTTCAGCAGGTCGGAGCCGATTTTGGCTTTCTGTGATTTTTCGCTGGCATTCAGCAGGCGTACCAGTATGCCATTGTTATCCGGCGCGGCTTTGACATGCAGGGTCATCACCGGCAGTTCGGGCAGTTGCAGCAGCGAACCGGTTTCGGGCAGCAGTGATGTCGCCAGTTTCGGTTCACCCATGTGCTGATAAATGGCCGTGTTATAAGCCGCTTCCAAAGCGAAACGATGCGCCCGTGATTCATCAAAAGCACCTTGATAAGGCAGGATGCGGTAACGAGCCGTTACCCGTCCTGGTTGATTGGCGCGAAAATTGGTTTCCCAATAATTATTGGTGACCCAGCCGAGCAGCAGCGCCCGCTCTAACTGGAATTTGGATTGATTATGCCCGAAGTGAAAATTGCCTAACTGCACCATTGGATTTTCTGGTACGGCAATGGTGACACCGCGTCCCTTTCCGGCAAAATCGACCCAACCCTGTACCGTAAAATAATCACGGCAGGAACCGGGCAGTTGATCTTTTTCGGGGATGACGGGCTGACCACCGAGATCAAAGCGGGCGGTGGCATCAGGCAAATTGAAGGGAAAGGCGATATAGCTTGCTTCGGGGTGGGTGGTCGAAGTCATTTCCCATTCCGCCGCACATTCGATATAGTTCGCGCCATCGGGCAGGCTGACCCGCTGAGTCAATTTACCGTCGATGCCCGGTGCATCTAACTTCTGCACGATCTCGTAACCGCTGGCTGTTTTGTAAACGGTATGCGCCACGACATTTTCGGGCTTGGAGCGTTTTGCCCGCCAACCGGATTTCCAACCACGGGGGATTTCTGCTTCGGGGATGCTCCAATCCTGAAAGGCCAGCAGATTACGCGCCCAAGGGCTGTTTTTATCAGCCACTTCTTCATGGACATAGCCGTTAAAAGTATTTGCGCCTTTTTCGACCCATTCGTAGTGCTGCTGCTTATCGTAAAAGGAGAGTAGTCCACCTTTTTCGCGTTCAAATTCCAGCCGGAAAAAGTCATTTTCAACGATAGCATCTTCGCTTTCTTTGACCTGATTTTTCACCAAGGAGGCGCGGGGAACCACTTTATAACCGTAAGCCGGTACTTCGGTGGGCGGCAGAATCAGATGGGCATCGTCCTGCATCCAGCGTCCACGGTCATCGCGATCTTGATGATGTCGTCCGGCGGTGGTGTCTTGCGGAACGCCGCGCGGAAACAGGGTGAAATGCGGAATAGTACCGCCCAGTTTGCGCGCCCACGGCAGGTTATTAAAGACCAGAATATCATCGGCGGCAGTGCGGGTGACATGCTGTGCCAGTTCAGCCACCGCATCACGTTGCAGCATCAGACTCAGGCTGCGGGCTTCATAGGCATACTGCGCTTTGTGATTCCACTGGCTGGCGGTATCGTCACTGTTGGTCGCCCGCAGGGAAATATCCGCACCCCATGTATGTTCATCCCACAGATTGAGCGCATCCCACGCATTCTGACGAAAACGCTGGAAAGAATTGGCCGC